>NZ_CP042325.1:0-1200000 GCF_007904105.1 Corynebacterium sp. sy039
TCGGAAATTTACTCTGTGAACAAAACGGTGAATTGAAAATGACGCAATTACACAACCATATGGACGCTTGAACACAAAAATTGGTATAGGAATCTAGAACGTGACGGAAAATACTACTTCCCTCAACGAGACATGGAAGAAAGTTGTTGATGAGCTGATCTCATTGAGTGAGAAAAATGAAGCGAATCTGCATCCACTTAGTGCACAAAAACGCGCATATCTACATTTGGCGAAGCCTGTGGCACTCGTTCAAGGTGTTGCTGTGCTAGCTGTTCCCCATACCAAGGCGAAGGACTTTATCGAAGGCGAACTCGGTAGTGTCATCTCGCAAGTGCTCAGCGCACATATGGGTCGCTCTTTTGCTCTTGCAGTTACCATTGATCCACAGGTTGTCGTCGAGCAGCAAAATGAGCATGAAGAAATTACTCAGGTAGAATCAGCGCCACAACCTGCTCAAATAGGTTGGGAAACTACTCATAGTGCTGATGATGAGACAGGGTTCAAGCGTCAAACCCAGGTGGCACAACCTGATCCTATTAGTTTCGCACAGGCAAATACCACGGCAGCAACATTAGCAACACTATCGACCTCACCTAGTTCAACTCTCACCGAGACAACAGGGAATAAGGCACAAAAACTCGAATCGCTTAATCCTGCTCATACCTTTGACAACTATGTGATTAGTGACTCCAATAAATTGCCGGCTTCGGCTGCGATTGCTGTAGCAGAAAAGCCTGCTCGTGCCTACAATCCGCTATTCATTTGGGGCGATTCTGGTCTAGGCAAGACGCACCTGATGCACGCCATTGGTAATTATGCTCACCAATTAAATCCAGAACTAAAAATTAAATATGTTTCTAGTGAAGAATTCACTAATGACTACATCAATTCAGTTCGCGACGACCGTCAAACCTCTTTTAAGCGTCGCTACCGTGAAGTTGATATTTTGATGGTTGACGATATTCAGTTCCTACAAGGTAAAGAAGGAACTCAGGAAGAATTTTTCCATACATTTAACGCGCTAGAACAAAGCGGTAAGCAAATTGTGCTCAGCTCAGATCGTCCGCCAAAACAGCTAACCACCTTGGAAGATCGACTCCGCACTCGGTTCCAGGCAGGACTTATCGCAGACATTTATCCACCTGATTTAGAAACTCGTATCGCAATTCTGTCGAAGAAATCTCGAGCTGAAGGCATTGAAGCTGATAGGGAAGTGCTAGAACTTATTGCTAGTAGATTTGATTCTTCTATCCGAGAACTAGAAGGTGCTTTTATTCGAGTATCTGCCTATGCCTCAGTGAACAAAATTGAGCTCACAAGAGAAACAGCAGAAGTTGCTCTACAAAATATAACCCCTGACCAGTCAAATGTGGATATCACACCAGATACAATCATTGAGGTAACTGCGGATTATTTCAAGGTAAAAGCAGCTGATATTCGCGGCAAAGTCAAAAGGACAAACATCGCCCATGCACGGCAAATAGCCATGTACCTATGCCGTGAACTCACTGAACTATCTTTGCCGAAAATTGGGGAAAATTTTGGTGGCAAAGACCATACAACAGTGATGTATGCCGACAGAAAAATACGCAAGGAAATCGCACAAAACAAAGAGATCTATAACGAGATTCAGCAGATTACCATGCAGATTAAAGGCTAGTGCGGCTAGTGCAGAGTATTTCTCTGCATTCCTAACTAGAACCTGTGGATAAAAAACATCTTTTTATCTGCAGGTTTTTCTTTTTTATCAGTTATCCACAAAAGTTATTCACAGCTGTGTAATTACAGCAATGTAACTATATGAAACTCATCACATTACAGCGCAATAGCAGGGTGAAAAATCAAGGAAAACTGTTGTGGAAAAGTAGAGAAAAAATGTGTACAAAAACTGAAAATCTGGGGAAAAATTGTGAATAACAAAAGCACTCTAAAAGTTATCCACAAGCAAACTGTGTTATTCACAAAAAATACACATAATTTTTCACACGCAAAAACTTTTATCAGCGTGCAATTACAATGGTTATGCACAGATTTCACAGGACTTACTGTTATTACCAAATATATTTAAGAAAAATCTCTAATAAAAACAGGGCTTGGGGAAAACTGCTCAAAACCACAGTGGCAAGAAATTACAAAAAGTGAAGCAGTTATTCACAAAGAACAAAAATGGAGTTTCGCTGACGTCGAAAGGCGGGTACTTTAGTCTTTGTAATTCTTATTAAAAATTTTTGAGCTAAACGGCTAAACATTAAAAGACAAAAGGGAGCTTGGTATGGACGATCAGAATGTGTCATTTCAGGTCGAGAAAGAAGACTTAGTTAGCGCAGTATCGTGGGTTGCCCGAAACTTATCACCCAAACCATCGCAACCAGTGCTAAGAGCTATGCTTATCACTGCTCATGACGAGGGACTAGAACTAGCTGGTTTCGATTATGAAGTGTCCACAAAGGTAAATATCCCAGCAATGGTGAAGCAACCTGGTCGAATAGCAGTAGCTGGTAAACTCATCGCTGATATTGTTAATACTTTGCCAGCTAAACCAGTAGAAATTTATGTTGATGGTTCCACAGTTCAGCTAGTATGTGGTTCTTCTCGCTTTGAGCTGCCCTCAATTCCATTAGACGACTATCCACCTTTACCTCAATTACCTGAGGTTACTGGTGCTATTAATACTCAACTTTTTATTAATGCAATCAATCAGGTCAGTATTGCCGCAGGTAAAGATGATACTTTGCCAATGCTGACCGGTGTGTATATGGAAATTGATGGTGAGTCGGTAACTCTGACTGCAACTGACCGATTCCGTCTTGCTGTTCGACGCCTCAACTGGGTTCCTTCAGTGGCAGATGCTCAAGCAAAACTGCTTATTTTGGCAAAAAATCTAGTTGAGAATGCTCGTACCCTAGACGCAAATTCTAAAGAGCCGGTAGAAATTGCTGTTGGTGCTGGTGAGGACATCGGATCAGATGGTCTTTTTGGTATTCGAGTTGAGTCGCGCCAAACTACTAGCCGTATGCTCGATGCCGAGTTTCCTAATGTGGAGCCTCTTTTGCCAAAGAAACACCGTTGTATCGCAAGTGTAGAAGTTTCCGTGCTGCAAGATGCTATTCGACGTGTCTCTTTGGTTTGCTGATCGCAAATGCACAGATCAGAATGAACTTCACCAAAGGTGAACTTATCCTCTCTGCAGGTGGAAATGATGCTGGTCATGCTGAAGAAGCAATCCCTTGTGCTTTTAGTGGCGATGAAGAAATGCTCATTGCCTTTAATCCAGGTTATTTACGAGATGGGTTGAGTGCTGTGTCATCTGACCGAGTAGTATTCGGTTTTACTGAGCCATCGCGACCAGCAATTCTCATTCCAGAGCCAGAGCAATTACCAGAACTTGGTGAGGACGATATGTTTGATACGCCAGCATCTGATTTCATCTATTTGCTCATGCCAGTTCGCCTGCCTAACTAAGAATTAAAAGGATTAAAAGACGCCACAGTGTATCTTCGTGAACTTGAGTTACGTGATTTCCGATCCTGGGAGCAGTGCACAATAGCACTGCAACCAGGTGTCAACATTTTTGTTGGCCGCAATGGCTTTGGCAAAACAAACATTGTTGAGGCCATCGGATATATGGCGCACCTAGGTTCTCACCGAGTATCAAGTGATATGCCGTTGATTCGCCAAGGTGCGCAATCTGCGCGAATATCAGTAAAAGCAATCAATGAAGGTAGAGAACTCATAGCGCATTTACTTATCAGCGCACGAGGAAGTAATCAGGCACAGATAAACCGTACTCGCTTGGAATCACCACGAGAACTATTAGGTGTAGTTCATACTGTGTTGTTTTCTCCAGAAGATTTAGCGCTGGTACGTGGCGAACCAGAACAAAGACGCAGATTTTTAGACCACATCATTGCCAGCAGATACCCACGACTGGCTGGGGTAAAAGCAGATTATGACAAAGTATTGCGGCAGCGTAATTCATTATTAAAAACTGCTACTGCTGCTCTCAAACGTGGTTACACTGCCCAGGCACATACCACAGCTAGCGAAGATACGGATACAGCACTTGCTACATTAGATGTCTGGGATGGGCAATTAGCTCATTATGGTGCACAAATTGTTGAAGCTAGATTAAGTCTTATCGCAGAATTACTCCCTTTAGTCCATAGTGCTTATGCACATATTGCTCCTGAATCACGTCCTGCGACCATTGCATATTCCAGCACTATTGATAATGCTGATCTTATGCAGCAACTCCAAACACAAGAGTTGTCCGTCGTAGAGCGAGTAGAGATTCTTGAAGCTGCAATGCTGCATGAATTATCACAAATGCGCACCAAAGAAATTGATCGTGGGGTAAGCCTTATTGGTCCTCATCGAGATGATCTCGAGGTACTTTTGGGAAATTATCCTGCTAAAGGTTTCGCAAGTCATGGCGAAACTTGGTCTTTTGCTCTAGCCCTACGCCTTGGTGAATACGAGTTATTAAAAAAAGACCGAGTAAATCCCATTTTGATACTTGACGACGTTTTTGCCGAGCTTGATACCCAGCGTAGACAAAAACTCGCTGGAATCATTGATGATGTGGAACAGGTCTTTATCACCGCAGCTGTTGATGAAGATTTACCGGAAAATCTTGCTAAAAGCAATGCTCATGACAAACAAATACATCGCTATAACGTCAGTGTGCGCGATACTGATTCAGGTAGAGTGTCGGTTCTTTCTTATCCTTCCCAGACTGAACAACTAAAGCACTCCGATCAACCTCAGGAACAGGAGAATAAGCATGGATAATGATTTTTCTCCAGAAGATGATTTAGTAACGCAAAAATTCCTTAGTATCCGCCAGCAGGCAAAAAAACGAAATATCACACTTACTTCAATAGTGCGACCGAGGAAAAAAACACCATCTCGACCACCGCGTTTAGGGTATCCAACTGGTCGCGATGGACGAGGATTGGGTAAGAAAAATAAATTAGAGGGTTTTTCTTCTATTGTGAATAGGGAAATCACAACACGTGGATGGAAAAAAGAACTCGCTGGTGGTTGGATTATTTCACATTGGGGCGACGTCGTAGGGCATAATGTTGCATCGCATACCAAGATAGAAATGCTGAAAAATAAAGAGTTGCATATTAGTTGTGATTCGACTGCGTGGGCGACCAATCTTAGGTATATGCAGCATGATATTTTGCAAAAAATTGCTGTGGAAGTCGGCGATAATGTTGTGGTGAAATTGCATATTTATGGTCCCAAAGCACCCACATGGCGGCATGGTCCTTTGCACGTTAAGGGCAGAGGTCCAAGGGACACCTATGGATAGTGCGCTCATTTTCCCTTAAAAGCCGTGTGCAGCTAGGCGCGTAGGGGAGTAAACAGTGTAGAATAAAAACGTCTAAGAGCAATTTAGAGCAAGGAGTGCTAATTCCGTGGCAACTGCTGAACACGAATATGGCGCCTCATCCATTACGATTCTTGAGGGACTTGAGGCTGTTCGTAAACGCCCAGGTATGTATATCGGTTCTACCGGTGAACGCGGCTTACATCATTTAGTATGGGAAGTCGTCGATAACTCAGTCGATGAGGCAATGGCTGGTCACGCCACTAATGTAGATGTCACCCTCCTTAAAGATGGTGGCGTGGAAGTTGTGGATAATGGTCGTGGTATCCCAGTGGAAATGCACCCCTCTGGCGCACCAACAGTGCAGGTAGTTATGACTCAATTGCACGCCGGTGGTAAGTTCGACTCAGATTCCTATGCAGTTTCTGGTGGTCTACATGGTGTGGGTATTTCTGTGGTTAATGCCTTGTCTACCCGCGTCGAAGCTGATATTAAGCGCGATGGCAAGCATTGGTACCAAAACTTCACCAATGCAGTACCTGATGATTTGGTAGAGGGTGGCAATGCTCGTGGTACAGGAACCACTATTCGTTTCTGGCCCGACGCAGAAATTTTTGAGACTACTGAGTTTTCTTTTGACACTATTGCGCGTCGTCTGCAAGAAATGGCATTCCTTAACAAAGGTTTGACCATGACTTTAACCGATCAGCGAGCTACTGAAGAAGAAATTGAATTAGAGGCAATTGCTGATGCGGCAGCTGCTGATCAGGGCGCTGAACTTGCGTCCTTGGAAGACCTCGATGAGCAAGCTGATTCCAACCAAGCAGTAGTAAAGAAAGAAAAGAAAAAGACTTTCTACTATCCCAATGGTCTTGAGGATTATGTGTCATTCCTCAACAAGTCTAAATCAGCTATTCACCCGTCGATTGTTAGTTTTGATGCCAAAGGCGATGGTCTAGAAGTAGAGTTAGCAATGCAATGGAACTCTGGTTATAGCCAAAGTGTGCATACTTTTGCTAACACAATTAACACGATTGAGGGCGGTACCCATGAAGAAGGTTTCCGTGCTGCGCTGACTACTTTGATGAATAACTATGCCAAAGCGCATAAGTTAATCAAAGAAAAAGATGGTCGATTAACTGGCGACGATTGCCGCGAGGGTTTGGCTGCGGTTATTTCTGTGCGTGTTGCTGATCCACAGTTTGAGGGACAGACAAAAACAAAACTTGGTAATACTGAGGTAAAGAGTTTTGTGCAGCGCATGGTGGGTGAGCACATCTCTGAATGGTTTGATGCTAACCCTGCAGAAGCAAAAGTCATTGTTAATAAGGCGCTTTCTTCAGCTCATGCTCGTATTGCTGCCCGACGTGCTCGTGATATGGCTCGTAAATCAGCAACAAACTCAGCTGGTTTGCCTGGTAAACTTGCCGATTGTCGTTCTAATGATCCAGTCAAATCAGAACTCTACATTGTGGAGGGTGACTCCGCGGGTGGTTCTGCAAAGGGCGGTCGTGATTCTTTATTCCAGGCGATTTTGCCGTTGCGCGGTAAAATTCTCAATGTTGAGAAATCACGCTTGGATAAGGTGCTCAAAAATGCTGAGGTGCAGGCAATTATTACTGCATTAGGCACAGGTATTCATGATGAGTTCGACATTAGCAAGCTGCGTTATCACAAAGTTGTGCTTATGGCCGATGCGGACGTCGATGGTCAGCACATTGCAACATTGCTTTTGACCTTGCTGTTTAGATTCATGCCAAAGCTCATTGAAGAGGGTCACGTATATCTAGCACAGCCACCACTGTATAAGTTGAAGTGGCAGGGCAAGGGTGAACCAGGTTTTGCTTATTCCGACGCAGAACGCGATGCACAATTAGCTGAGGGTCTTGCTCAAGGACGCAAGATCAACAAGGAAGACGGTATCCAGCGTTATAAGGGTCTTGGTGAGATGAACTCCTCAGAGTTATGGGAAACCACTCTTGATCCAAGTGTTCGGACATTGCGTAGGGTTGATATTGAGGATGCGCAGCGCGCAGATGAATTGTTCTCCATTTTGATGGGTGATGATGTGTCTGCCCGACGTAGCTTTATTACTCGCAAAGCTAAGGACGTTCGTTTCCTGGATGTATAAGTTTTAGCTTCTGGCTTAACAATATACGCGTGCAAACTTTGTTTGTGCGCGTATATTACTATCTAAGTTCTTTAGGTTTTCTGAAAGTTAAGGAATAATGATGCAGCCTAAACATTTTTCAGTTAAAGAAATTACTAAAAATGCTTTACCTATCATTGCTGCTTCATTTATCAGTATTGCCATTGACCTTACTGATTCTTTAATTATTGGACATTATTCCACTCAGACTCTTGCTGGAATTGCAATTGGTATCACGCTTTATGAATTACCGACGAATGTTCTCTTAGGTTCACTCATGGCAGTACGAATCATGGCACCACGAGTTAATTCACAACAGTCACGTGAAACATATGGCATAAAAAATGTTTTAAGTTTTTTGGTTCCTCTTTCTGCAGGTATTGTGATTGTTTCTATTGGTGGTGCAGGCATTGCTTTGCATCTTGTTGATAGCGAATTATGGCATGAGGGTCTTTGTTATTTCATTACAAGAATTCCGGGCTTGATTTTCCAGATCATAAATACGACTTTGGTAATTTTCTTGACTTTGTGGGGGCGAAAAAACATTCCACTGCTGGTCATGGTAATGAGCGCACCAATTAATGTGTTTCTAGATGTAGTACTCATTTTTGGTATTGGTGTCTTTCCAGAATTAGGGGCATTAGGTGCAGGTATAGCAAGCACCTTTAGCGTATGTATTCCGTTGCTTGTTTTACTGCCATTGACGTGGAGTATGGCTAGAGTACACGTGCGGCAGGAAAATTCGGCTGAAAATTATCATGGGTGGCAAAAAATGGCACTGCCAGCAGCTAGTTCTGCGTTTGTAGATTACACAGGCAGTATTATTTTCGTTGCTATTTTATCTTTTTCTGGTGCCTCTGCTTTAGCAAGTGTGCGTTTTGGTATGCAGTTCCATATCGTCGCATATATTTGGGTGTCAAGCTTTTCGACGGCAGCCTTGTATGTCATTGGTAAAGAACATGACTGGCAGCAAAAGCATAATGGTGTCGCTGGAATACACGTAATTCGTAGTTTATTCCTGGGTATTGGGGTAGTAGCTGCCATTATGGTTGCTATTGTCTCATCGCTAACTTTTGTGTTTCTGGCAAAAGATACCCATATTATTGGGTCGTATATTCTTGTTAGCTTGATTATCGTGCTTCTGTGTCCGATTATTGGTTTTACTTACGGTAATGTGACTGCACTACGTTTAGTTGGGGATACTCGCAGTGAGTTTTTAAGCAATTTTATTAGTGTGTGGGGTTCTCAAATACCGATTGCTGCCATTTTTGCGTTTAGTATAGGCGGAATTAGTCCTTTTATTGGATTGGCAGGTTACTGGATAATGCGTGCTTTTGCTACACATATTCAGGTAGTTAAAAACATTAAGTAGCGTCATTAAGATCGACGAAAATACGCGCTAGGTATTCACTAAATGCTTCATTAGCGTGGGCGAGTGGTGGATTTTGTGCAATGAATAGATGGATATAATCAAGATATGCCTGAGGGGTAGTGAATATAGGAACTGAGTGAATAGCTGCAGAACTTAATGCACTAATACAGGTCAAGGCAGCATAGTCTGTGATGTGTGTATTAAAGCGTTCACAGAAAATATCAGCAATGATAAGCACTTGTTCATTACTTAGAGCGTGCATGAGTGGGGCGGTCTTTCAGTCTTTCATAGGTGCGAGAGATCTCGTCAATGTGGGCATGGGCAAGATCATTGACATGAGCGTCGGCAAGCGCGCGGGCAGCGGTAGAGACTATGGCGCGTACTGCTGCTTCATGTTTGCTGGTGCCGTGCATATGGGCAAGTAAGCTCAATGCGCGGTCTTGTTCATGGGTGAGTCGAAGTGTCATTGCCATGAACTCATCCTAACAAGTGGTATCACTTTGATACCACTTGCCTGCTTTTGGGGCACTATACGCCAAAATAAGCGGCTTTCTTGTCTTTTTTCGATTAAAGTGGGTGATGTTCCTATAACAAGAAAAGTAAGGTAATTCATGAGCGACGATCTCTCGGGAGATACATTCGACCGTATCCGCCCCATTGACCTCAATGAAGAAATGCAAACCAGCTATATCGACTATGCAATGTCGGTTATTGTTGGTCGTGCGCTACCTGAGGTTCGGGACGGTCTTAAACCTGTACACCGCCGTATTCTCTACGCAATGTACGATTCTGGCTACCGCCCAGATCGCAGTTATGTCAAGTCTTCTCGTCCAGTTTCCGACACAATGGGTCAATTCCACCCACACGGTGACAGCGCAATCTACGACACACTCGTACGCTTAAGCCAAGACTGGAATATGCGTTACCCGCTTGTCGACGGCCAGGGTAATTTTGGTTCTCGCGGTAATGATGGTCCAGCTGCTATGCGTTATACCGAGTGTCGTCTCACCCCATTGGCCATGGAAATGGTGCGCGACATTCGAGAAAATACCGTGGACTTTTCTCCCAACTACGACGGCAAAACTCAAGAACCACAGGTGCTGCCCTCACGTGTACCAAACCTATTGATGAATGGTTCCAATGGTATTGCCGTGGGTATGGCAACCAACATTCCGCCACATAACCTCAATGAGCTAGCCGATGCTATTTACTGGATGTTGGAGAATCCAGACGCGGATGACACCACTGCACTAGAAGCGTGCATGGAGTACATCAAAGGACCAGATTTTCCAACGGCTGGGTTGATCGTCGGTAGCCAAGGAATTAAAGATGTTTATACCACTGGTCGCGGTTCTATTCGGATGCGTGGCGTTAGTACCATCGAAGAAGAAGGTTCGCGCCAAGCTATTGTCATTACCGAGTTACCATTCCAGGTAAATCCAGATAATCTCATCTCTAATATCGCAGAGCAAGTTCGTGATGGAAAACTTGCCGGTATTTCTAAAATTGAGGATGAGTCCTCAGACCGCGTGGGTATGCGTATTGTGGTTACGCTCAAGCGTGATGCAGTGCCACGCGTGGTGCTCAACAATTTGTATAAGCATTCACAGCTGCAAACCAATTTCAGCGCAAATATGCTCTCCATTGTCGATGGAGTACCTCGTACCCTGCGTCTCGATCAGATGTTGCGCAATTATGTTAATCATCAGATTGAAGTTATTGTTCGACGCACGCAATATCGCTTAGACGAGGCAGAAAAGCGAGCACATATTCTTCGCGCACTCATCAAAGCACTCGATATGCTTGATGAAGTTATTGCGCTTATTCGACGTTCCGCCACTGTTGAAGTTGCTCGCACTGGTTTGATGGAGCTACTCGACGTTGACGAAATCCAGGCAGAGGCTATTTTGGCAATGCCACTGCGTAGGCTTGCAGCTCTGGAGCGTCAGAAGATTATTGATGAATTGGCTGAAATTGAAGCAGAGATCGCCGATTATGTGGATATTTTGGCAAAGCCTGAGCGTCAGCGTGCAATTATTGGTGATGAACTTAAGGAGATCGTCGATAAGCATGGCGACGAGCGCCGCACCGAAATCATTGCTGCCACCGGTGATGTGACTGAGGAAGACCTGATTGCTCGTGAAAATGTTGTGGTGACTATTACTTCTACTGGTTATGCAAAGCGCACCAAGGTAGATGCTTATAAGTCACAAAAGCGTGGCGGTAAAGGCGTTCGCGGGGCAGAACTAAAGCAAGATGATATTGTGCGTCACTTCTTTGTTAGTTCTACCCATGACTGGATTTTGTTCTTTACTAACTTTGGTCGAGTGTATCGACTCAAAGCCTTTGAGCTGCCAGAAGCAACGCGAACTGCGCGTGGTCAGCACGTAGCAAACCTACTTGAGTTTCAGCCAGAAGAACGCATTGCGCAGGTTATTAAAATTCAATCCTACGAGGATGCTCCTTATCTGGTACTTGCTACTGCACAGGGTAGGGTCAAGAAATCGCGTCTGTCTGACTATGAATCTAATCGCTCTGGTGGACTTATTGCGATCAATCTAAATGAAGGCGATAAACTCATTGGTGCCGCATTATGCTCTAATGAAGATGATCTCCTGCTTGTTTCCGAAGAAGGACAGTCTATTCGCTTTAGTGCTGATGATGATCAATTGCGCCCAATGGGACGTTCTACAGCAGGTGTTAAAGGTATGCGCTTCCGTGGCGACGACCAACTGCTAGAGATGTGCGTTGTGCGTGACGGAGAGTACCTCTTGGTTGCCACAAGCGGTGGTTATGGTAAGCGTACTGCTATGGAAGAATACTCTGCACAAGGACGAGGCGGTCTTGGTGTAGTGACCTTCAAGTACACGCCAAAGCGTGGCAAACTCATCAGTGCATTGGCGGTCGACGACGATGATCAAATCTTTGCAATCACTTCAGCTGGTGGTGTCATCCGCACCGAGGTTAATCAGATTCGCCCAAGTTCGCGTGCGACAATGGGTGTTCGCCTAGTCAATCTTGAAGATGGCGTTGAATTGCTCGCAATTGATCGCAATGTTGAAGGTGAGGGTGAAGAAGAAGCAGAAGCTGTGGCAAAGGGCGAAACTACTGGTCCAGCAGATAAAGAGGAGAACTAATCATGGCAGGACGTAAGGTGCTGGTGACCCGCATTTCACCTTTAGCTGCGTTTAGAACGACTCTGGCATTGAGCCTTGTCGGTTTGGTTGCCTGGGTTATTTGCGCCAGTTTGCTCTACCTCGGTTTAGATATTGCCGGAGTCTGGGATCATGTCAATGACATCATTGGTGGTATTGGTGGTGACCAAGTTGTCAGCTTTGGGTTAGTGCTATCCCTTGCCGGACTATTAGGTGCCATTGTGACAATCATGTTGTCCGTGCTCGCTCCTTTGACAGCAGTAATCTATAACAGCTTGGTTGACCTATTCGGTGGGTTAGAGCTAACAGTGCGCGATGATAAGTGATAAAAATTGGCGATAAAATAGCCCATATGCAGCTGATTTGCATTTATGTCTGGGAACTAGGTAGAGTTTTATCTCGTTCCCAGGGCCTATAGCTCAGTCGGTTAGAGCGCATCGCTGATAACGATGAGGTCGCAAGTTCGATTCTTGCTAGGCCCACTCGGAAACAAGGGGCATTAGCTCAATTGGTAGAGCACCTGCTTTGCAAGCAGGAGGTCAGGAGTTCGATTCTCCTATGCTCCACAAAAACCCGCTGCACAGGCAGCGGGCTTTTTTAATTTTCCACATTGTCTTTTGTTGACTAACTAAATTTTGTCGTCTCTACTTACCATGCCACCCTAAACTACTCAGCGGAAAAGTAATTGTGTTTTCTCCCAGCGTTAACGTTGGACCATTCCCAGAGATAATTGCTAGAAAAGCTGGAGGTTGAGCTGCTTTAATTTGTGCGACTGCTTTTTTGAGAGAATCTTGAGCATTGAGAGCTGCTTTAGCACCCAACTTAATTTCTACTGCAGCCCAACGCCCATCAGGAAAAGTTAATACTGCATCAATTTCGTGACCATTAGAATCCCGGTAGTGATAAATCTTTCCACCTAAAGCCTCGACCATGATACGCAGATCATGCACTACAGCTGACTCAAAAAGAAAACCTGTAGTAAGTAAGTCCTCTTTAAGTTTTTGATTATTAGCTCCTAGTATTGTTCATTCATGCAGTTAGAATAGCATATACCGGATTTTATGGCATTACTAGACAGGATTTTGTGGAATGGTTAGACGGGATTTTACAGAATTATATGGTTTCTCTGTTGCATAAATGCCTATCGCTTGTGTCTTACAGTTATCAGTAGAAAGTGATAGTGACTCGCCTCACTTGACTTTTGTATAAAAACTCATTAGCTTTAGCGATGTTAGTTTGTGCAATCGTTTGCATTATGTGTGGATACTCCACCGCAATGCAAAAAGAAAGGAACCTGCTGGTGAACACATCTGCAAATCTTAAAGATGTTGCAGCCGCAGCAGGCGTTTCTGTATCCACAGCATCGAGAGCACTAGCTGGGAAAACAATTATTTCTGAAGACACTCGTAATCGTGTGCAAGCAGCAGCACAAAAACTCAACTACAAACCCAATATCCAAGCTCGTGGGTTACGCACTGCACGCACATACACCATTGGCTTAAGTATTCCCACACTGGTCAATCCTTTTTTCGCCACTATGGCAGCTGCCATTCAAGAAAATGCCACAGCACATGGATTATCAACCATCATCACTTCTTATGATGAAGATGCTCTCACACTCAAAAACACCGTTAATGCTCTTTACCAGCATCAAGTCGATGGGATGATCGTCGTACCGAGCGCTAAGGCAACACAAGAATTAGAGCATATCGCGCAATTGGGAGTACCACTGGTACTTATCGACCGCGTATTAACCGACTGTTCTCTACCAGCAGTAGTGTCGCATCCTGACCCTGGTATTTATGCTGCACTAGAACACCTCGTTGAGCAAGGACATCACCATATCGGATTTCTTGCAGGACCTGCGGAACTTTCTACCGGAGCAGGTCGCTTGCAGGCTTTTCGCACAGCTCATGCCGCATTATTGGATAATACGCAAGAGCATATTTTCTATGGTGGATTCGAGGTAACCCAGGGGCATAGAGGTGCTCGTGCCCTGCTCGACGCCGGCGCAACGGCAATCATTGCCGGTGATTCCATGATGACCCTAGGCGCCATGGAATACTGCCATGCACATGAGGTACACATTGGCGACGACGTCGCGCTAGTGGGTTTTGATGATCTGGTCTATATGCGAGTACAACCCACACCACTTTCTGTCATTGATCAAGATGTAGTGGCTATGGGACAACAAGCAGTGCAACTATTGGTGAACTGGATGTCTCGAGCACAACCCCCACCTGAACAGGAAATAATCGCTATTGATACTACTTTCATTCCCCGTGCCTCAACTACTAAAGGCACAAGCAAGAAAAAACTAATAAGGAGGTGAGCTTGATGTCTGACGTAATTATGCAGCTAGAAGGCATTTCTAAGTCTTTCGGTGCAGTTAATGTCATAGATAATGTGAGCTTGGCAGTGCGTCGAGGGCAAGTGCAAGCACTACTAGGTGAAAACGGTGCAGGTAAATCCACGCTCATCAAAATGATGTCAGGTGTGTATCAGCCCGATGCTGGAAAAATCATCGTCGACGGCAATGAAGTTACCTTGCCTAACACCAAAGCAGCCGAAGCACTGGGTATCGCTACAATCCACCAAGAATTAAACTTGGTGCCAAGCATGACAGTTGCCGAAAACATCATGCTCGGACGCACTCCATCACGCTGGGGACTCGTGAACTACACGTTCCTCAAACAACAAGCAGCCGCAGCATTGCGCCTTATTGGTCTGGATGTGTCCGTGGATACACCAGTAGGCGAATTAGGCATTGCCCGCCAACAATTAGTAGAAATTGCTAAAGCATTGTCGATGAATGCCAGAATGCTTATTCTCGACGAACCCACCGCAGCTCTTACCGCCAAAGAAACTGACCAACTCTTTAACGTACTCGAACAATTACGTGACAAAGGCGTGGGCATGGTATTCATTTCGCACCATCTAGAAGAATTGGCTCGTCTTGCAGACAGCATTTCTGTACTCCGCGATGGGCATTTCATAGCAGAAGTGCCTGCTACAACCCCAGAAGATGAACTCGTGCGGCTCATGGTCGGTCGTGACATTGAACAACAATACCCACGCATAACCACACAAAAAGCCCAACCGGTACTAGAAATCAAAAACCTCAGCGCTGCCGGAAAGTTCCACGACATCAACATAAAAGTTCATGCTGGTGAAGTAGTTGGCATAGCTGGTTTGGTTGGCGCAGGACGCACTGAGCTTATTCGAGCCATTGCTGGTGCCGATACCATTGATAGTGGAAAGATTGTGGTCAATGGAAAAACAATGCCATTGGGCAATATCGCAGCAGCCATCAAAGCAGGAATTGGTCATGTTCCCGAGGATCGTAAAGCTCAAGGGCTCATTTTGGATGCCAGCATCAATGAAAACCTTGGCCTGACCACGTTATCTTCTTCAGCACGGTATGGATTGGCGGATCGTCGGGGGCAAAAGAAACGCGCCCAGGAAGTTGCCAAGAAATTAAAAATACGCATGGCGGATATTGACCAGCCAATTTCCGATTTATCAGGTGGTAATCAACAAAAAGCCGTGTTCGCCAAGTGGGTGCTGGCAGGTTCAACAGTTTTGCTACTCGACGAACCCACCCGCGGTGTTGATGTGGGAGCCAGAGTAGAGATCTACAACATCATCAACGACATTACCGCTGCGGGTGGTGCAGTGCTCATGGTGTCCTCTGACCTGCCAGAAGTGCTGGGTATGTCTGATCGCATAGTGGTGATGTCAGATGGCAGGATCGCTGGAGAACTACCCAATACAGCAAGTCAAGATGAAATTATGACCCTTGCAGTGGCGAATCTCAGCAGTGCTGTTATTGAAGAAAATCATGAAGCCAAAGAAATTGCTAAAGAAATTGAGGAGAAAGTCTCATGAGCACTACCGCAAAAACCTCAACACCCTCATTACCCCTGGGTAAGAAAATCCTCAATTGGATGATGAATAATGGGGCATTAGTAGGTCTGCTTGCCTTATGTATTGCTTTATTTATTGCCACGCCACACTTTTTGACCGTCACCAATGTGATCAATATCGGTATCCAGGCAGCCACTGTTGCTATTCTTGCCTTCGGCATGACCTTTGTCATTATCACTGCAGGTATTGACCTCTCTGTTGGTTCTGTTGCAGCTTTAGGCGCTATGGTGTCTGCATCCATGTTTAGTTCTGTGGGACTACCAAGTTGGCTCAGCCTCATCATTGGCTTAGCAATAGGGCTATTAGCTGGTGTTATCTGTGGCCTTGCCACCGCCTATGGCAAGATACCATCCTTTATCGCTACCCTCGCCATGATGTCCATTGCCCGCGGTGCCACCCTCGTTATCTCTCAAGGATCACCCATTCCCACGGCGCCAGCAGTGAACTTCCTGGGCAGCACTATAGCTGGGGTACCTATCCCAATCGTGATGATGATCCTTGCCGGAATAATATGCTGGTTCATCTTAGAGCGTACTGTGCTGGGTCGATCAATGTATGCCGTCGGTGGTAATCAAGAGGCAGCACGTCTTTCTGGCATTGCAGTGCATAAGGTTCAGATAGCTGTTTTTGGTCTATCAGGTATGTTTGCTGCGCTGGCAGGTTTAGTAATGGCTGGTCGTTTAACTTCTGCGCAACCTCAAGCCGGTGTCGGTTATGAACTTGATGCGATTGCGTCGGTAGTTATTGGCGGTGCTTCTTTGGCAGGTGGCTCAGGCAAAGCAACGGGAACCTTGGTGGGTGCTTTGTTGCTTGCTGTGATTCGTAATGGATTGAACTTGCTTAACGTGTCGTCGTTTTGGCAACAGATTGTCATTGGTGTGGTCATTGCCTTGGCAGTGGGCTTCGACGTCATTCGCAATAAAGCAGCTCATTAAATAAAACACATAGGAGGAATATCATGAAACTAATCCGAAATACGTTCGCAATTGCATCTATTGCCGCATTGTCGCTTGGACTTGGTGCCTGTAATCGTGGAGAATCTGGTGCTGAATCTGTCACTTTGGCACTCTCGACGCAAACCAATCCTTTCTTCGTCGAATTGCGAGATGGAGCCCAAGAAAAGGCAAAAGAACTGGGCATTACCTTAGATATAAAAGATGCCTCTGATGATGCGGCAACCCAAACCGATCAACTCAAAAATGCAGAAACACTCGGCGTTGGAGCGGTGATTGTCAATCCAGTAGATTCTGATGCCGTGGGTGCCGCAGTGCAGTCATTAAACGCAGCCAACATTCCTGTCATTGCTGTGGATCGTTCCTCAAGTGCAGGAAAAGTTGCTTCCTTTATTGCCTCCGACAACATTGCTGGTGGTAAACAAGCTGCCGATGCTCTTGCCGCTGCCATCGGCGAACAAGGTGAGATTCTCGTGCTGCAAGGCATTGCTGGTTCTTCTGCCTCCCGCGATCGTGGTGCAGGTTTTAGTGAAGGCATTAAGGCATATCCCAACATCACAGTGGTTGCAAAGCAAACAGCAAACTTTGACCGCACTGAAGGTCTAAACGTGACCACCAATTTGCTCCAGGCACACCCTAATGTCAAAGCTATTTTTGCCGAAAATGACGAAATGGCGTTAGGAGCTATCGAGGCTCTCGGTGCCAAAGCAGGGAAAGAGGTAAAAGTCTTTGGTTTCGACGGTACTGCAGATGGTATAGCCGCAGTGAAAAAGGGCACTTTGACTGCTTCTATTGCACAGCAACCAGATGAGTTGGGTGCGCGAGCAGTAGAACAAGCAAAAGCTGTATTAGAGGGTAAACAAGCTGAAACTGAAGTTTCTGTGCCAGTAGTTACTGTGACCAGCGATAACCTAGCGGAGTTTGAGAAGTAACATGAGCAAATCTCTCGACGATTATGCCAACCTCGTTGTAGTTGGCTCTATCAACGCTGACCTCATGGTTTCAGTGCAGCGTCATCCCAGCCCAGGAGAAACACTTATGGGTTCCGGTGGCGATATTCTCGCAGGTGGCAAAGGTGCTAACCAAGCAGTAGCCGCAGCATTGCAAGGGGCGTCGGTGAGCTTTATTGGTGCAGTAGGTGATGATGCTTATGCTGGTGCTGCATTATCTTTGCTGGAATCTTCAGGTGTGCGTCTTGATCAGGTATTGCGTGCCCAAGACACCACTACTGGTTTGGCTGTTATTACTGTTTCCGCAGATGGTGAGAACAGTATCATCGTTATTCCTGGTGCAAATGCACTGGTGAATAGGGATGTGGTGTATGTGCGTCAAGAACTTATTGCGCAGGCGCATATTGTACTTCTGCAAGGCGAAATCCCTGCTGAGGGGATGCGTGCCGCGGTAGATATTGCTCGTGCAGCTGGTACCCGCGTGGTCATCAATCTTGCACCGGTTATCGAAGTAGATTCTGCCACGTTATTGCAGGCTGATCCCTTGGTGGTCAATGAGCACGAGGCAGGACTGGTACTTGCACAATTAGGTGAGGTTGAAAGTACCACCGAGGGAAATACCGAGGGAAATAGCCAACCGCATGAGCTTGTGACTGCATTATTAGCAGCAGGTTTCCCCTCTGTTGTACTGACCTTGGGGGCGCAGGGAGCGGTAGTTGCTGCCACAGCGGAATCGGCGTCTGGTCAGGTGGATTACACTGCTATTGCTACGCCACGCATTGATGCCGTAGATACGACTGGGGCAGGGGATGCGTTCACAGGAGCACTGGTTTCTCAGCTACTTGAGGGTGCAGATTTGGTATCGGCTGCTCAGTATGCAGCTCGAGTGGGTGCGTTTGCTGCGTTAGGACATGGGGCGCAACCCTCATATCCACACGCCCATGACACTTTGCCAGAGGTAACTCATGCGTAAAACAGGAATTCTTCATGCACAACTTGCTCGCGCTATTAACAAGCTCGGGCACACGGATACCTTTGCTATTGCTGATTGTGGCTTGCCTATTCCTGCTCATGTGGAGGTTATTGATTTAGCCCTGGTCTTTGGGGTACCGCGCTTTGCCGACGTCGTGAGTGCGGTATTGGCTGAGGTAGTGGTAGAAGGTGCCGCGATTGCTACGCAAACCCCTGATCAGGTGCGTGCGCTTATCCCTGATATTCCTGTGCAGACTGTTGCACATGAGCAGCTTAAGCAGCAGCTTACGCAGTGTTCCTTTGTGATACGTACTGGAGAAACTACACCCTATGCCAATGTGATTTTCCGCAGTGGGGTGCCTTTTTAAGAGGATATGACCTAGTTATGTGGTCTGTTCAGGCGAGCAAGATTATTTTTCTTGCTCGTCTATTATCTCGAAAGAGAAGTTGCCACGTAGATCTGTGTCCAAAACTACTCTGTATTCTAGCCCTCGTTCATTTGCCCCATCAATGAGTTCTTGCAGTATGACGTGATTATAATGCCTCTGGAGTGCGATAGAACCAATAGCTATAGTTGCGATGAGCGCTGCGATGACTATTCCGAATGTAACCATAATTTTTTTGTTTTCCATAGAATCTTCATCTTTCATAGCTGATATTAGATACTTGCATCTGAAACAACAGCGCCATTATACATCGTTTTAGTTTTCTAATGAAAATTAATTGACGGTATCCGTATTGTTGTCGTTTATTTTTTAACCCAGAGCCTCTGTTATCCAGAAATTATTTTTGCTAAACTAACTAGCGGTGAATTATCTTTTATTCCTTCTCTGGCGGGCGGGTTCGCTAACTCCTCGCTTGGGTTGAATCACCCGCCCCTGTTCGCCAGGGAAAGCACACGCCGAGAGGAGCCAATCATGGCTACTAAAGGTGAGGAACCACATGGTGAGAAGCCTGTTGTCAGTGACAAAGCGAAAGAGTCCACCGCTAGCAAAAAGGAAAAAATCGAACTAGCGACTGGAGTCATAAAACTTGTTACTGCTCTAGTTAAGTTCTTGGAGGAACTTTTTAACTAGAGAGGCAACTCACAAGCCTTAGGAAATTGCCGTTTCCTAAGGTTTCATTATGTATTCTAAACAACTCTCGCTCGACGCGCAATGGTTTACCACTATTGTTGCTAAAATTTTTGCCAACGCTGGCTATAACCCCTGCATTACGGGGATATTTTATCTAGTAAATCCAAAAACCCTGCTGCTAAAAGCAGCAGGGTTTATTATCCGTGGAGCATAGGAGAATCGAACTCCTGACCTCCTGCTTGCAAAGCAGGTGCTCTACCAATTGAGCTAATGCCCCAAAGACTTCAACAATCATAGCATTGATATTAAAAATAATTAAATATCCTGCTAGGAAGCCTTTTTGCTATCAGTAGTTTTTATTTTTTATGACTAGAACACCAGCTTTTTGATCCCACTTGTGTTGTTTGAGTGGGTTATCCATAGTGACAATCGCCAGAATATATAAAACGATTGTTGATATTGAGCCAATCACTGGGATAAAAGACAGCGCAGTCATGATGATGTACCAGGTACTTCTGGTGTAGGCCTGCTTTTTACTAATTGAGCTGCCGTCGTGATTAACTACAGCAAGACCAAGTGCTTTTTTGCCCAAAGTGCCTTGCTTTTTATGGTCAAAATAGACGCGGTAGAAGATGCCCGCTATGGAGAAGAGTATTGAGATGATAAAGATAATGATGCCCGCGATAATTATTTGCGGGTCAAGGCTATCTATCTGATCTGGGTCGGTGTGAGAAAGAGATGTAATCACTATGAAATAGATAGGTGAGATCAGGATTCCAGCAGCAACACCAATGATAATGCTGTCTATTACATACGCTCCAATTCGATGCCATACTGAGGCTGGGGTAAATGGCAATCCACCGGGATAGTTATGAGAATAAGCACCGCTATTCATTGCATAGGGATGTGCACTATATGTCCCAAAAGGGTTTTCGGCAGGTGCAGGTGTGGGTGCTGATTGCGAAGTATGAGGATCCTGCCCTGAGTAGGGGTTGTATGAATTAGTCATAGTAAATCACTCCAAGTTATAAGCGCATAAGAAATAAATGAAAATATCTCAAGAGTTAGGTTACTAATTCCTGCTATATTTTCCTATATTCCCATCTCATGCTGCGAATAATATGAGATACTGGTTTATGAGAATCCGCTAAAACTACTCAGAACTTGGTCGACTGATGACCACCAAGAGCATTTCTGCACAGGTAACTGGGTCATCGAGATTAATTTCGCAGATGCCTGCTATGCGGTGTAGTCGTGAGCGCATGGTATGCCGATGGATACCTAAAGTTGCAGAGCTTGTTGTGATATTGGAGCCTTGCTGCAGAAATACACTGAGCGTGTCGTAGAGCTCAGTATGATGCTGGGCATCATAGGAACGCAATCTATCCAGGGTTATCTTTGCCCGCGCGTCGAGAGCTTGCATCACATTTGGGTTTGCCAGCCACCGCAGTGGTGAATTCTGTGGGCTAGAATGAGTGCCGATTGCCAGTGCTTTTGTCGCGATATTGAGCTGTTCGACGAGACGGGAATCAATATCCTGCCACGGATGAGTAGTATCAATACATATTTTGAGCTGCTCTTTGCTCTCGCCGAAAAGGGTCAAGATATTGTCAATGGATCGGCTTGCGCGGAAAAGCAGCAGGGCAGAGTGCTCATTGAGCATGATTGCGCACAATTCACGGTCGTTGGCGCTTAGCTGTGCGTCGATAGTGCGAAATGCTTTATTGATATGTGCCTGAGTATGTGCCTGAATAAGCACGGGGCGCACATTGCCATGATTATCAGAGATTCTGCTAAAAATACGCCCCAACTGTTCTTCGTTGCCATCAAAGCCAAGCAATACGCTTAAAGCCAGGGTATTTAATTCCGTTCGTGCTTTGCGCAATTGTACTGGTCGCTGCAAAAGAAGATCCGCCAAACCAATGCTGTGCTTAATAATGTCACGATCAAAACGGGATAATGGCAGCACACTGTGGGTAATGAGAGTGTGAAAACGATCCCCTGAACTGAGCATTTTGTGCTCTACCCGGTGCAGTGGCTCCCGATCAGTTTCTGCGTAGGCAACATGGGCAATAGTGCGATTGTCATTATCAATAATGGTGCATGAGCCACCAATGAGTGCTGCAGTTTGTGAGAGTAATCCAGATATTCCATGGGAAAGTGCAGCGTGATTTAAGACTTTCTGACCGCGCATAAACTGCTCATGCTCCATTTTGTCCTGACGAGAAAACTCCTCAGTTACGACATTAAGGATAGACACAAAGGGAATTTTTTTCGGAACAATAAATAAACCGATATTGTGGTGAGCACAAGCGTCGATAAGCTGTTGTGGTGCAGCTGCAAAAATGAGTCCGACGCCAAACCCAATGGCTACCACACCTGCTTCTTTGAGACGAGCGACATAGTCATGGAATTGTTCAGGGCAGTGCTCGAAGGCGATACCTACGGTAAGCACAATTGAATTGCGGACAATGAATTGAGTCGGGTCGGGAAGTTCACTGGGCTGTACGACGCTAAAAGGCTGCTGAGCAGGGCATAAAGACTCCAATTCCAAACTATGCTGCGCTAAAAGCCAAGAAAGCGTGAGATATTTTTCTGCCTGAGTCAAAGCAACCACAGCAACCTCCACATTATCCAAAAAGAAGGAAATATTTATACAAAGCGTATATAAGCCTTTATGTATTTGTTCAATCAGAATAAAAAGTATGAATACAAATGCGCACTTAACTGCCCTAGAGTACCGACTCCCACAACAACGCAGCATAAAAACTACTGCGCACTCTGGGGGCGTATCAAAAAATAATGAACTTGATGAGCGTCGTAAGAAAGCAGTGGCACAGGCGCTTAACCCAGGACTACCTGGCTATATTGTCGACGCAGACGGCGCAATTTTACTTGACGCCGACGACAACGCCTACATCGACCTGGCCTCAGGAATCGCAGTAACCACCGTAGGTGCCGCCAACCCAGCAGTAGTCGCAGCCATCAGTGAGGCAGCAGCACACTTTACCCATACCTGTTTCATGGTTTCGCCCTATGAATCCTATGTCGCAGTGGCAGAAAAGTTAGCAGAACTAACCCCAGGTGAGCACCAAAAGAAATCAGTGCTGCTCAACTCAGGTGCCGAAGCAGTAGAAAATGCAGTGAAAATTGCACGAGCCTACACCAAGAAAAAAGCAGTAGTGGTTTTCGATTACGCCTATCATGGACGTACCAACCTCACAATGGCAATGACGGCAAAAAACAAACCTTATAAAACTGGTTTTGGTCCTTTTGCCAGCGAAATCTACCGCGCCCCAATGTCCTATCCTTTCCGCGATGGGCTAAGCGGACACGATGCAGCAGCACGCGCAATCAAAAAAATTGAACAAGAAGTCGGCGCAGAAAACCTCGCCTGCGTTGTCATCGAACCAATCCAAGGAGAAGGCGGCTTTATCGTGCCAGCACCAGGCTTTTTAGCGGAAATCTCCGCATGGTGCAGCGACAACAATGTGGTATTTATCGCCGATGAAATCCAATCAGGACTCACCCGCACCGGAAAATGGTTTGCAGTAGAACACGAAAATGTAGTTCCCGACCTCATCACCACCGCAAAAGGACTAGCAGGCGGAATGCCACTATCGGCAGTAACCGGGCGCGCTGAAATCATGGATGCTGCTGTCGTAGGAGGATTAGGCGGTACCTATGGCGGTAACCCCGTCGCTTGTGCAGCAGCACTTGCCGCACTAGAACAAATGGAAACCCTTGCGCTCAACGACCGTGCTCTGGCGATAGAACACATCATTCGTGAAGAACTAGCCGAGGTAGCTGAGTCAAACCGCGTGGGAGAAATACGCGGACGTGGCGGCATGATTGCTATTGAGTTACTTGACCAAGAAGGCAATCCCGACGCAGCCTATGCGGCAGCTATTGCCCAAGAATGTAAACAAGCAGGGGTGCTCATTCTTACCTGTGGTTTGGATGGAAACATTATTCGATTGCTGCCACCACTGGTAATCGCTGAAGAAACCCTACGTGATGGACTCGGCGTATTGGCACAAGCTATCAAAAATTGTGGCTAAGGGTGAAAATACATGAGAGCTGATGAGCTGATAGAACCCCACAGCAATAAAACAGTTAAGGTGGCAATATGACAACACATACAACCATAAAAAATAGTGCTCATGGCGTAGCAATCACTGTTCCTACTGGTATTTGGCTTGGTACCAACAATGTTCCAGCCGCCAGTGGCGAAACTTTTGCGGTCGTAGATCCAGCAACCGAAGAAACCCTTGCCCAAGTAGCATCTGCTTCAGCAGAAGAATGGAATCGAGCACTTGAGCTTGCCGACGATGCGCAAACGCAATGGGCTGATTTTTCTGCCCGAGCACGTTCGGAAATCCTCTATGACATCTTTACTGCCGTCGCACAGCGCAGCGAGGATTTTGCTGCCCTCATGTCCCTTGAAATGGGAAAACCTCGAGCAGAAGCACAAGGAGAAGTAGCCTATGGCAATGAATACTTCCGCTGGTTTGCTGAGGAAGCAGTGCGTAGTCATGGGCGAGTAGCTCCAGCACCAGCAGGTAATGGCACAATCATTGCCACCCGTGAACCAGTAGGTCCAGTGTTGGCGATTACGCCGTGGAACTTTCCACTAGCTATGGCAACTCGCAAAATTGCGCCAGCACTTGCCGCAGGCTGCACCATTATTATCAAACCTGCCGCAGAAACCCCATTGACCATGCTACTTTTGGGCGAAATCATTGCCGAAGTATTCCATAAGCATGAGGTACCTAACGGCGTTGTTTCTATCATTCCCACCTTGGCTGCTGCCGAATTATCCGCACAGCTTATGACCGATAGCCGCCTGAAGAAAATCACATTTACCGGTTCCACTGCTGTAGGTAAGAAACTTGTGGAGCAATCAGCTCACAATCTCTTGCGTACCTCCATGGAATTAGGCGGTAATGCGCCATTTGTGGTGGCAGCAGATGCCGACCTTGATCTGGTTTTTACCTGTGCTATGCAGGCGAAAATGCGCAATGGGGGTCAGGCGTGTATCGCAGCAAATCGATTCTTGGTGCATGAGTCACTGGCATCGGAGTTCGTCGATAAGCTCACGCAGGCAATGTCCCAGCTCAGCATGGGTCATGGGTTGGATAAGGCAACGCAGCTAGGACCAGTCATTACCGAAAAACAGCGTGACCGAATCGCGCAACTTGTGGATAATGCACGCGAACTAGGGGCAAAAGTCACTACACCGGAGGTAAAACCGCCAACACAAGGCTATTTCTACCCGCCAACCGTGCTTATCGACGTCGCCCCAGAGGCAGATATTATGCACCAGGAAATTTTTGGTCCGGTCGCCACAGTGACCACATTCAGCAAGCTAGAAGATGCAGTCGCGTTGGCAAATAGCACCGAATATGGGCTAGCTGCTTATGGTTTTAGCGAAAATATCCACACTGCGCACTATCTTGCCAAAGCACTTAAAGCTGGCATGGTGGGGATAAATCGTGGAGCCATCTCCGATGCAGCAGCGCCTTTTGGCGGAATCAAACAATCTGGTTTTGGGCGCGAAGGAGGTACGGAAGGTATTGAAGAATACCAATCTATTAAGTACATCGCGTTGTAGGGGTTGAGTGCGGACCGCAGCAACGCTTTACAAACATAAAAGACTGTAAAGGGCATGGAGGAAAAATGGTTCATTACACTCTCAATTCTGATATGGGTGAAGCACTTGGACTTCATAGTTTTGGCAATGATGTTCGTCTTATGGAGCTCATCGACATTGCTAACGTTGCGTGTGGTTATCATGCTGGAGATCCAAATGTTATGGAAGAAACTATTGCGCTTGCGCGGCAGCACCGGGTAAAAGTGGGAGCACATCCTGGGTTGCCAGACATAGTTGGTTTTGGACGGCGGTCGATGGCATTACATTCTCGTGATGCAAGAACAATAATTACCTATCAAGTAGGCGCATTAGTTGCATTCTTAGAAGCAGAAAATATGCAGCTCAATCACATAAAACCGCATGGTGCGCTTTATGGAATGTTATCGCGCGATGAAGAATTAATGCGTGAAGCTGCGGGGGTTGCAAAAAATTATGATGTTCCTTTTCTCGGTTTAAGTGGCACTGCACATGAAAAGGTCTGTCGAGATATGGGGGTGGAATTCGTCGGTGAGCTTTATGTTGATCTCGATTATTCTGACCAAGGAATCTTGCTCATCAAAGCCCACCCGGAGGAGAAAAGCCCTGAAGAAGTAGCGCAGCGTACGATTCAAGCATTAGAGACAGGAACAATTCTTAGCGAGAATGGCAAAGAAATAGCTGTAGATTTTAGAAGTATTTGCGTACATTCCGATGGGCCTCGTTCAGTAGAAATTGCTCATGCCGTGCGTGAGGTTCTGGATCGGAAAGGTCATGCTCATGTCTGATACCGGCGCACCTATTTCCAGGATAACTTTTGGCGGAGATGAGTTTGTCTTTGTTGAAGTCAGCGATGAGATGTCATTAGCTGCTAATTTTCGGGTGACTGCTATTGCCAAACAAATTCATAAATTACGAGAGCAAAGAGCAGCTAAACATCTTCACGGTCAGTCGGGAATTATTGATATTTGTCCAGCTAATGCCTCAATTCTTATTCGTATTGACCCGGATATTTTTCATCCACATGACATGGTTGCCACGATTAGAAGTATTGAAAAAGAACTTGATGACGATGCTACGATTATCGACACTCGAATAATCGAAATACCGGTATGGTACAACGATCCTTATACAGCAGAAATAGTAACTAAGTTTCGACAGGGCTATCACCAAGATCCAACGAAAACAGATCTAGAATATGCGGCAGCAATCAATAATTTCTCAGATACTGCCGATTTCATTAAAGCCCATTACAGCAGCCCTTGGCTGGTTTCTATGGTTGGTTTTGTTGCGGGATTACCATTCATGTTTCAACTTGTAGACAGACAAGAGCAACTTGAAGTACCAAAATATCTCAGTCCACGCACAGATACTCCTGAGCTAACTGTTGGACATGGTGGCTGCTTTGCGTGCATATATTCTGTACGTGGTGCAGGGGGATACCAAATGTTTGGTATTGCTGCGTCTCCTATCTACGATCCAGAGCAGAAATTACCAGATTTTACAGAATCAATGGTGCTCTTTCAGCCAGGTGACATCGTGAAGTTTAGACCTGTTAGCAAGCAAGAATACCAAGAAATCAAAACACAAATTGCAGCAGGAACATTCCGCTACAGAAAGCGATCTGTGCAATTTAACGCGGTTGAAGCGTTGGAGGATCCCCGCAAACTCAATGAAAAATTAATAGGAGTTCTTTATGCGGATTGATGTTATTGAACCAGGATTATCAACCACTATTCAAGATCAAGGACGCAATGGCTATTATCACCTTGGTATTCCGCAGTCCGGCAGCGCTGATCAATTCAGTGCTTATTTGGCGAATGCGTTGGTAGGTAATCGTCGTAATGCAGCAGTTCTTGAATGTACTTATGTGGGTCCTACATTATTTTTTGATGATTACGTAGAGATAGCAATTACTGGTGCGCCAGTAACGGTTCTGTTAGATGGAAAAGAACAGCCAATGTGGACAAGGATCCACGTACGACCAGGTCAAGAACTTTCTTTTGGTGATCTTGATGCCGGTATTCGATTCTATATAGCGGTTCGTGGTGGTATTGATGTGCCGATTGTTTTAGGGTCACGCTCGACGTATATCTTAGGAAAACTAGGTGGTATTGCTGGACGACGATTACTTGCTGGTGATGTATTGCGCACAGGCGATCAGGAGCAGCATTTTCCTACATTGCTTTATGTGGCAGAAAAATTGCGCCCAATTTTTAGCAATTATCAAGAAGTAAGAATTGTGCGAGGACTATATGATCACTATCTCACAGAAGAAGGTTTTAGACGACTGGTCAAAGAAGAATGGTCACTAACTGCAACAGCAGATCGGATGGGATTACGTTACGAGGGACCAGGAGTGGAATGGGTACAGCGTGAGCAAAAATTTGGTGCAGGTAGCGATCCATCTAATATCGTTGATGCTGGTTATGCTGTAGGGTCTATCCAAATACCAGGTGGAACCCAACCAATTTTATTGCACCGTGATGCTGTTTCAGGTGGGGGATACGCGATGGTAGCCACAGTTATTAGTGCTGATATGGATGTTGTTGCCCGTGCTGCTGCGGGAACCATTACTAGATTTATCGAGGTAACTATGGAAGAAGCGTTGGCTTTGCGCGCAGAGCGCAAAAAGCGGTTACTGCCGTTCTGTGCTTAGTGGCAATCGGCTTAGTGGCAACCGCAGGCAAACCAGGCTTGTTCATCGGTAGTGTTGGCTGGGTAGTATTGGTCTGGTGAGATCCACGGAGGAGAAAAGATGAGCAAGGTTCCATTCATTCTAGATACAGACACCGCACAAGATGATTGTGTGGCAATTCTGCTTGGTTTACTTAGCGAACGTGCGGATTTTCGTGCCATCACCATGGTTGCGGGAAATGTTGGTTTTGACCGCCAGATAAGTAATGCGCATATGACGCTCAATGCTGCCGGTAAACTCGGCGAAGTACCTATTTTCGCAGGTTGTAGCCAACCTATGCTACGTCCGTGGTCGTCTGCAGAAGATGTGCATGGCGACGGTGCCGGTGGGCTCACTATGGATTTTTCCGGTACGTTGGTAGAAGATGAGCACGCAGTGGACGCATTATTGAGAATCACAGCGGAAAACCCGGGTGAAATTTCCATCGTTGCCATTGGTCCACTGACTAACATAGCTACAGCTGTAGTGAAAGATCGCAGCTTTGTGCAGAATGTAAAATCGCTGCATATCATGGGTGGGTCAAATAATGGTCGTGGAAATATCACCCCAGCAGCCGAATTCAATTTCTATGTTGACCCGGAGGCTGCACAGATTGTATTTAATGCAGGCTTTGAGAATATCGTCGTTATGCCTTGGGATCCAGTCACCTTTAATGACGCAACGCTGCCGCGCGCGCAATACAATGAAAAAACCGCAGTAGGTACCCCGATTGCACAATTTTTCAAGGCGGTGTGTGATACTACCCTAGATTTCGACGAAGCCGCCGGCATCAACGGGTCTACCCACCCTGATTCTATGACTTTAGCCACTTTGCTCTATCCTGAACTCATCCAAAAATCTGCGCGCTATCGAGTAGACGTAGAAACTAACTCCGATCTCACCCGTGGTTATTCCGCTATGGCATGGGAAGTTTTCGATGTGCAGCGCAATGCTACTGTCATTGAAAAAGCAGACCGCGAACAATTCTTTGGGCTTATCGACGCTCTCCTTAACACGCACACCACGCCTAATCGCAAGATGTGGGTGGCAGATGCCTAAAGTAGACGAGCAGTAATGCGATATTCCCGCAATAGCTGCTCTTGTGCTTTCGACGTCTCCTCCGTGGTATCCTACTGTTCAATGCTGGTGATTTTCCACTGCATATAGTGACTAAGCAACGCTTTGTGATCCCATTGCCTCAACACGCAATCGTCGTTATGCGCCTGCTCAAGATATTCTTTGAGCAGGCTTATTCTCTGATCCACTGCTAAAGGAGTTCTAGGGTGGGAAAGAAGCAAAAGCACATCATAAACAGGACTGCCATGATGGCTTAAATCCCAATCTACTGCCACATAATGACCAGCCTTATCCACCAAGATATTTTCTGGATGTAAGTCACCGTGCACTACTGTACTACCACAGCCACACCATAGATCTGCTGGCCCAAGGAAGATTTGCGGCAAATCAGGAGATAATTGTGCCGTGGAATAGTCGCGCAGAATAGCGGTGATAGCATCATATGCTTGCTGCTCAGACGCATTGTTGAGAGTTATTCCCGGGAAGTGCTCAACCTCTAGTTCCTCGTCGGTAGTAGAAATGATTGTGGGGTGTGCTAGAGAAGCATGAGTCATGCAGCGGGCGACGTCGACAGGCGCGAGAGAACAATCGCGATAACTTTGCACAAAATGTGGAGTCGTAGCAGCTAATGCCCAAACTTTCTTTGCAGATTTCTTTGCGGAAAAACCAGACCTCTCAGTATGAATGCAATACGCATCCGAATGTTTAATTGCACACAAGATCAATACACAGCATAAGAATAACGCTGCAATAAGCCCAAAATTAATAGTGCGCAATACATCATTACCCATGACACTAAGTGACCAAATAAGACAAGCACTGATAATCGCCCCGGCAAAAGAATAGAGAGAAAACCAGGTAGCTTGCGGTGCTGCTAGTGGTTTGAGATCTTGCAGAAAAGCCAAACACATGGGACGAATAATGCCTTTGGCAAGAGCAATCAATAAATATCCGCCAATAAGCAAAAGCGGGTGCGAATAAGAAATAGCTCCCAAACCAACAATAAGCATAATGATAACGGCTGAGAATACATATTTATAGGGTCTATGCAGCCGAAACTGACGCTGAGCAAGAGCAGAACTAAACCCTGAAAGGAGATTACCAGTACAAAAAGCTATAACACTTATCCCTAAAACATGAGGGGTTGCGATGGTCGTATCCGGTATGACTTGAAGCTGAAAAGTTCGATTCACATGGCTAATAACCGTTTCAGCGACCCCACCGACAAGAAACAGTGAACATAATGCAGCAGCATGAGCAGTATTTGAGGGATAAAACACCTGCATGGCTGAGTACATACTATTGCGAGTACGTGGGGTATGCGGGCTATGTAGGGCAGCAGGCGCACTATCAATGGGGGATAATGCGATAAAAGAACCGCATAAAAGTGCTGCTTGCAGATAGAGTGGCAGGCTAGGATACAGCAGATAAGAAAACGCGCCCAGGGGGATGAGAAGTATGGTTGCCCAGTAGAGATTCTTTGAGATTTTACTATTGACGTGCCCAAACTCTTTGTCACCGACCAAACTGACCAGTAAAGCATTATCTGCTCCAGAAAAAAGCGCACCAGCTAGGGTACTGAAAGAAAGGTAACCAAGAAAAGCAACTGGTCCATTGCACAATGCGGCACAGAGAAAAGCGCATATGAAAGCACTACACCCACATTGGAGAAATACTTTTGGTTGGAAACGATCTGCCAGGATAGAGGTGGGAAGATCAAGAAGAATCCCTATTATGCCCACAGTTGCCATGCCTGAGAGGTACGTCGATAAGCTGATGTGTTGGTTGAGAATCCACCACAGGGGCATTGGAATGAGTGTCACAGCAGTCGAACGCAGGTAAGTGCTGAGAGCATAACGACGAATATCCTTAGCATGGGTATGCATGGTTGAGTACCTCCTAGCATTCTCAGCAAATAGATATGTGCACATCATACTTGGCTTATGGTGGTGAAGCTGTGTAATTGGGATGAGATCACCATACGGCAAAAACCCCTGTCCAATTGAAGAAAATTATCTGCTCCTTTGTGCCTGCTTGACGCTACTTAATCGATAAACCCGCAGGTCACGCGGTTTGACCTGGGCAAGTTTGGTCAGTAATTTTGGTTCGGTGTTAATAGTGTCTACAGCGTCTACAGTGTCTAAACGGTTTCGAGTTCTTGGTGCGGTTGCTGCAGCGACCCTGACTTTATTTGCGGGTGCGTGTTCTGCTACTGGTGGCGCGCCGCGCGGTGATGGGTCAGCCAATGGGGTTGCTGGTGGCGTCGATACGCCACGCTATGTTGTGAGCATGATTTCGCATGGTGCCCCGGGTGATACCTATTGGGATTTGGTGCGTAAAGGTGCGGAAGACGCTGCAAAGAAGGACAATATCGAGCTGCGTTATTCGAGTGATCCGCAGGTACCTAACCAGGCAAATCTCGTGCAGTCTGCGATTGATTCTGGTGTGGATGGTATCGCGGTAACCATGCCTAATGCGGAGGCTATTGGTCCGGTGGCGCAAAAGGCAGTGGCAGCTGGTATTCCAACAGTGGGCTTGAACTCTGGTATGGATGCGTATCAAAAGTATGGGCTGAGTGCTTTTTATGGTCAGGATGAAAAGGTTGCTGGTACCAAAGCCGGTGAGCGTTTAGCAACTGAAAATGTCAAGCACGCGCTTTGTGTTATCCATGAGCAGGGTAATTCTTCTCAGGAGGCGCGGTGTGCTGGTGTAGCTGCCGGGGCAGGTGCTACTCAGGTGGAGTTGTTGTATGTTAATGGTCAGGATCTCACGGCTGCTGGTGCAACCATGCAGGCAAAGTTGGCTCAAGATTCCACTATTGACTGGGTGATGAGTTTGCAAGCCTCGGTGGGTATGCGTGCAGTTGAGGCGGTAAAGAATGCTGGTTCTCATGCTAAGGTGTCTACTTTTGATACCAATGCTGAGGTTGTTGATGCGATTAGTGATGGTCGTATCGCATGGGCAGTGGATCAGCAGCCTTATCTTCAAGGTTATCTAGCTGTGGATGCTATTTGGTTAGCGAAGCGCAATGGTGGCACTGTGGGTGGTGGCCGACCAGTTTATACTGGTCCTAGTTTTGTGGATGCCTCTAATGTGGCTGTGATTTCTCAGGCTGCGAAAGAGGGTCTGCGATGAGTATTGCGTCCAACACCTCACCTAGCGCACATGATGTAGGTAGCGCTGATGATCGCTTGCGCAAGCAATCAGGCTGGGCGCGTTTTATTCGTCGCCCGGAACTTGCCAGTTTGCTTGGGGCGATTGCAATTTTCATTCTTTTCTTTAGTGTGGCACCTCCTTTTCGCTCTCTCGACGCGGTGGCAACGGTGTTGTATGCCAGTTCTACGTTAGGCATTGTTGCTTTGGCGGTCGGTCTGCTTATGATTGGTGATGAGTTTGATCTTTCCTCCGGTGTGTCAGTAACAAGCTGTGCTTTAGCTGCAACAATGCTTAACTACAATTTTCATCTCAATTCGTGGGTGGGTGCGGGCATTGCTTTGCTTTTTTCTTTAGCTATTGGTGCGCTTAATGGTTTTTTGGTTACTCGCACGGGCATTGCAAGTTTTTTGATTACCCTTGCTGCTTTTCTTATGCTTCAAGGGCTTAATTTAGCGATTACTAAATTGGTTACTGGGCAGGTGGCGACTCCAACTATTGCTGATATGGAAGGTTTTGCTAGTGCTCATGCAGTATTTGCCGGTACGGTTCATATTGGGTCTGTGGCTATACGGGTTACTGTTTTTTGGTGGTTATTCTTTGTGGTGCTTGCTTCTTTTATCCTGCATAAAACTACTTTTGGTAACTGGATTTATGCGGTGGGTGGCGATAAAAAAGCAGCACGTGCCGTGGGTGTTCCGGTGCGACGCACAAAAATTATTCTTTTCATGTTCGTCGGGTGTGCGACGTGGTTTGTGGGAATGCATACTCTTTTTGCTTTTGATTCGATTCAAGCAGGTCAAGGCGTGGGTAATGAGTTCCTTTATATTATTGCTGCGGTTATTGGTGGTTGTGCGCTTACTGGTGGGCGTGGTACTGCGCTAGGGACTGCAATTGGTGCATTGATTTTTGGTATGACGAACCAAGGCATTGTTTATGCAGGTTGGAACCCGGATTGGTTTAAGTTCTTCTTGGGGGCTATGTTGCTCTTTGCTGTGTTTACCAACACCTCCTTTGCCAACTTTACACAGAAGCGGTAGATATTATGGCGATTATTGAATTAACAGAGATCACGAAGTCTTATGGCACTTTCGACGCGCTCCAAGGGGTAAATCTCAGCGTGAGTACAGGTAGTGTAGTGTGCGTTTTGGGCGATAATGGCGCGGGAAAATCTACTTTGATTAAGGTGCTTGCTGGATTGCATAAACCTACCAGTGGCGAAATTTTCATTGATGGTGAAAGTGTCTCTTTCTCTTCTCCTCGCGACGCTTTGGCGCAGGGCATTGCTACTGTATATCAGGATTTGGCTGTGGTTTCTGATATGTCGGTGTGGCGCAATTTCTTTCTTGGGCAGGAGTTGAGCACTCGTTTTGGTGCCTTGCGCAGTAAAGAGATGAAAAAAATAACCAGCGAGCAATTAAAAAATATGGGAGTCGATATTCCTGATGTTGAAACCCCGATTAGCAGTCTTTCGGGTGGGCAACGCCAAGTGGTGGCTATTGCTCGCGCCATTTATTTTGGTGCTCGCGTGATTGTGCTTGATGAGCCAACCGCAGCCTTGGGTGTAAAACAATCGGGAATGGTATTGAAGTTCATTGCAGCAGCGAGGGATCGTGGTATTGGGGTAGTGCTCATTACGCACAATCCTCATCATGCTTATCTTGTGGGGGATCAATTCACCATTCTCAACCTAGGTCGGCAGATACTAGATAAACCCAAACAAGAAATTACGTTGGCAGAATTGACCCAAATGATGGCTGGTGGTCAAGAATTAGAGACGCTTAGCCACGAATTAGCACGTAGCTAAGCTGAGCTTGTGCAGAATGCTTAATTTTGCTCTGCGTCTTTTTCTGTTTCTTGTTCTGCTAGGCGGTGTTTGCCGATTTGCTCGTCGAGAGCGTTGAGTAATTGTTCATCACGCTCTGATACACCTTCCTCAGGGGAAGGGATATGCTCTTGCTCTGGTGTTTCTGGGGTTTGGGTGGAATATACCAGTGTTGATTCCGGTTTTGCTGCCTGGTGATCTTCTACCCGTGGTGGCTCATCGTGGACATCGTTGGTTTGTGGGTTGAGTTTATTGCGCACCACATTAGTTGCCACTGCAATAACAGCAACGATAGCGGCGATGAGTGCAGAGCTGCGAACCAACCGAAGTGGCAAGCTAGCGCGTGGTTTTTCTCCGCGTACTTTTGCTTTGACTAGATCAGCGCGCTGTGTGGCTTTCTTTTGTGCTTTCTTAGAGGCTTTGCTGAGTTTTTTCGAGGTTTTTTGTGCTTTATGTTCAGCTGCTTTTGCTAGCTCTTCTTTCTTGGCAGCAGCTTCACTAGCGGCTTTTTCTAAGCGCTTGCGATATTGTGCAATCAAGGATGCGGCTTGCTTAGAAGAGCCTTGATAAAGCTCAGCCATATTTTCTTTGCTTGCCTGAACTGTATCAGAGACACTACCTGCAATCTTTTCTACAGTATCCTCATGGGTGGCAGCGGCGTCGAGAAGTGCTTCATAGGCCTGGCGGGCTTTGGCGGAGCGGTAGCGGGAAAAGCTCTTATAGCCGTGCTTGAGTGAGCGTAGTGCAGTAAATAGAACTGTTTTGTTCATAATTCCTTCTAAAATTCTCTAAACTTTCAGTGCCGTGAGACTTTATAGGTACCAGCGTAGCGAGGTTTTGCCGTTCCTGCTGAAAATATGCCTAGAATGGTAGCTATGAGTTTGAGAACTTCAACTGCAATTTTGCACACTAATCGTGGTGATATTACCGTAGAGCTCTTTGGCAACCACGCGCCAAAGACTGTAGAAAACTTTGTGACCTTGGCAAAAGGTACTGCTGACTATAAAACTGAAAATGCCAGCGGTACCACCTCTGGTCCTTTCTACGATGGTTCAGTGTTCCACCGTGTTATTGACGGTTTCATGATCCAAGGTGGAGATCCAACTGGTACCGGTCGTGGCGGCCCAGGCTATATGTTCGCTGACGAGTTCCACCCAGAGCTACATTTTGACCGCGCATACCTTCTCGCAATGGCGAATGCTGGTCCTGGCACCAATGGTTCTCAGTTCTTCATCACTGTGGCACCAACCCCACACTTGAATAATCATCACACTATTTTTGGTGAGGTAACCGACGCTGAGTCCCAAAAAGTAGTCGATGCTATTGCGGGCACCGCAACTGATCGCTTTGATCGTCCTACCGAGCCAGTTGTTATTGAATCAGTAGAGATCGTGGAATAATCCCTTCTCAATTGTGATACCCCTACAAGTCCTTGCCTATCAAGACTGATAGTGCAAGGGCTTTGGCATTCTAGAGCTTTCTAAAAGTATTCAGAGTATTCCATGTATTCCAGCCGATAGTGGAAATTGGCGTTGACAAGATACCGAAAGACGAGAACTTCATGAGCGCATTGCGCAGCTACTATAAGCAAGCACCTGCAACCACCTGTTTTGCTGCACTGATGGTGGCAATATGGCTAATTACAGTGTTCCAATCCTCCTCCATCATCCATTCTCTTGTCGGTAGTTCCCTGGGCAACGCATTGATGATGTATGGGCCTTATGCAACCCAATTTCCAGCAGGTTTAGTGCGAATTTTCGGTAATGCTTTTGTCCATCAGGGCGCGAGTCATTTGGCGATGAATCTTTTTATCTTGATTTTCCTCGGACGTGAAGTAGAAAAATTCTTTGGCAGTGCCATATATACCTTGATTTTTATTACTGGCATTTCTGGTGCTAGTGCTGCGATTACTTGGATGAGTTATGCGGTGCCAGTCATTGGTGCCTCAGGTACAATTTTTTCCCTCATGACCCTCTACACGGCTATTGCTTTTTATCAGCGCATCAATATGCAAAGTGCATTGGTGCTTTTGGGGATAAACATTGTTAGTACATTTATCATTCCTGGTATTTCGATTTGGGGGCATTTAGGTGGTGTTGTGACTGGTATAGCTTTGATGCCCTTGGTTACAGCGCGTCGAAAGAAGGCACGCGGGGTGCAGTTGGTGTGGATTGTGGTGCTGCTCTTAGTGACGCTCGTGCTTATTTTCCAGCGTGAACAATTTTTTGCTTGAGCTTTTCGACGCCACCCAAAGGTTATCCACAGAAGTTATCCACAATGTGGATAAATTACATTGGTGTTATTCACAGGTGCTCCACGATTTTTCAAGAAAAACCGCTGGATAGGCGATTATACTTCCGACTTTAATCAAACATATGTGCAGGTCAAACCTGGGGAAAATAGTTTTCCACAGCTGTGAATAACTTGTGCATAACCATTGGGGAAACCCTCAGCATTGCTCAATACAAAGCTGGGGAGTGTGCTCTAGTGGTTAACTAAAGCACACTCCCCAAAACAGACAAGACAGAGCGGTTTATGGACTATTACCGCCAACCCATAGTCATCAACAAACCAACGATAAAGAAACCAAAACTAATGGCATAGTTCCACGCGCCAAGGTCACGCATGACTGGGATATGCAGTCCAGCCAGGTAATTAACTACTAGCCAGCCTAAGCCGATAAGCATAAACCCAAACATGATGATTTTGTACCACACTGGAGTACCTGTGGCATTGATTTTCACAGGGGTGCGATTATCAGTGGAGCTGCTTATTGGCGCGCTCACTGACTGAGAAATTTTTGCCTTTGGCATAATAACCTCTTCTATCTAATTAACTATGTGCACAATATACCAAGTGCGAGCAAAACACTAACCCAACGCCAGAATATCGAACTCATAAAGACGAGCATTTATTGCTGCATCTTTGCGAATAGTGCTGCCAGGAGCAGTACCTTGTTCTGCAATTAAACCTCGATCTAGGATAACAGCAGTTTTCACCGGTGAGCCAATTTTTAGTTGGGCAGCGCCTCCCTCCCAGCCAGCACCGCGTAGGGCTTTCAGGGCGTCGTCGGTGTTCAAGCGGGTGATATTGGGCATTTTTATGAGCATTCCATTAGATACCTTCACTGTTACCGTCGTCCCTTTAGGCAATTGTGCGCCTTCGCTGTCGACGGATATCACAGTGTCTTTGGGCTCTAAGGAATCGACATATTCAATGTGTGGGTTAAACCCGAGCGCAGTTAAGTTTTCTTGCGCCTGATCCCGCAGCAAACCAGTGACAATAGGAATGCGCTCAGTGGCCACACCTGTGGAAACAGTAATTGCCACTTTAGAGCCTTTAGAAACCTGTGAACCAGCTGCAGGTGCTTGTTCCATGATGGAGTTTTCTGGAATACTATCTGAGCTATCCTCACGAACCACAGGATCTAATTGCAAACCAGCATCGGTGAGTACCTGAGCAGCCGCTTCAATGCTCAATCCGGTCAGGTCAGGGGTTTCGGTAATTTCTTTACCAGAGGAAATAGCTAAGGTGACCGTCGAGTCGCGCTGCACACTAGAGCCGAATGCGGGGTTTGTTCTGATCACATTACCGCGTGGAATATCTTGACTAGCTTCTTCTGTGGTATTTACGCGCAGCCCAAGTTGTTCTAAGCGCTTGACTGCATCAGCTTGGGGAACTGTTTGCAGTTGTGGAATTTGCACCATTGCAGCTTCCACTTTCTTTGATTCCGCTCCCCGGAATAGCTCATAGCCAATAACAGAGCTGGCACCAAGCAATACTACGAGTAGCACGATAGGTAAAGGAGAGAGTCGGCTCTTTTTGGTTTTGTGCTTTGCGCTTTGTGCAGCTAGAGCAGTGGTGTTGACTTCAGTCACTTCGGCAGCGGGTTCGTCCTCGACCTGGTGCGTTGGTTGAACATAGTGACGTGCAGCTTCAGTGACCGCATTGCGTTCTAAGCGTTTTAGATCTTGCGCTAAATCTGTTGTGCTCTGATAACGATCACCAGGGTGCTTTGCCATAGCGGTCAATACCACAGCATCAATGTTGAGTGCGGCCGTTGCAGATAATTCTTTAAGGAATTCGCTAGGGGCAACGGGATCATCTTGAACATGCTGGTAGGCAACGGAAAAAGGCGATTCACCCTCAAAAGGTGGTTTCGCAGTGACCATCTCATAGAGCACGCAGCCAAGAGCATAAACATCAGAACGAGCATCGACAGTTTTGCCTCTAGCTTGCTCAGGCGATAGATATTGAGCAGTACCAATGACTGTTGAGGTTTGTGTCATGGCTGAGGTGACGTCGTTAAGCGCGCGGGCAATACCAAAATCCATGATTTTCGCACTGCCTGTATTGGTAATCATGATATTGGCAGGCTTAATATCCCGGTGAATAATCCCAGTATCATGGCTTGATTGGAGAGCGTCGCAGACGGGAATGAGAATCCGTGCCGCCTGCTCTGGGCTTAGCGCACCACTGTCGGCAAGTACCTCGCGTAATGTGCGCCCAGTAATCAGCTCCATAACGATATAGGGAATCTCTAATCCGTTTTGTTCGCACTCACCGGTGTCATAGGTGGCAACAATTGCCGGGTGGTTCAGTAGGCTTGAGTTTTTTGCTTCTTTGCGGAACCGCTCCCGGAAGTTAATATCTCTTGCTAGATCAGGACGCAGCATTTTGATTGCTACCTGACGACCAAGCAGCGTGTCCTGCGCACTATAAACTTCGGACATTCCACCAGTGCCGATGATTGCCCCTAGTTCATAGCGGTTAGCCAGTAATTCACTCACGTTGTGCTCCCGATTGCTCTCTTACTGTACTTCCACAGTCTCGTCGATATATTCCGTGGTCATTGGCTCAACAGTACGTGTTTGCCCAGCAGTTCCTGCTGAACCCTGAGAATTACGAATAGTTGTTGCAAGGCGAGTTGGTGTGACCTGTTCAGTCTCTACCGCTACAGTTGGCTCATCCAAGATCACTGTTTCTGCTTCCTGAGGATCCTCAGCGATTGTGGGTTGTTCCTCCACGATATAGGTACGCTCAGGAACAAAAGTCTCTTCCTCTACGGGTTCTGGTTCTGGCTCTGGAGTTTCCTCCTTGATAACGGTATGGGTTACCACCGCTGGGGTGCTAGTAGTGGGCACAGAATGTGAGGTGAATTTACCAAACCACCCTTGGACATAACCAAAAATGCCGATGCCGATCAGTAACAATAACAACACGGCAGCAGCAAAACCAGCTCCTAAACCACCTCGATCCTTCTCCTTATGGTGAACTCTGTTCTGGGCACGAGCTGCTGGTGCCGCGGCGGCTGCCGCAGGAGCTAGTCGACGAGCAGCCGTTGCTTGCGTGCCTTGAGCTGGAAGAACAGTAGTTGGTTGGGCTACTTGCCCGAGGGCATATGTGGAAGCCGTCGGCGAGGGTTGTGGTGCTACTTGATTGAGCAAAGAAGATTGCGGCTGCGGTGGGCGGTGCCCGCTACGAGCAGTGGCAATGGCTAGTGCGAGTTCATTACCATCGGCATATCTATGCGCTGGATCTTTGCGCAATGTAATACCGATAAGTTCACGCGCAGGTGCTGAGATATGCGTCGGGAGTGGGGAAGGTGCTTGATTGATGTGCGCAATCGCCACTGAGACAGAGCTATCCCCCGCAAAAGGACGTTCACCAGCTAACATTTCATAGCCAACGACGCCTAGGGAGTAGACGTCGCTACTTGCTTTTACCTCTACGCCCTGTGCTTGTTCTGGGGAGACATATTGTGCCGTGCCGACGACCATGCCAGTGCGAGTCAACGGTACTGCTTCGGCTGCTTTGGCGATACCAAAGTCAGTTATTTTTACCTGACCATTCTGCGTGATGAGCAGATTACCTGGTTTAATATCGCGGTGAACCATGCCCATGCGGTGAATGGTCGCTAAACCATGCGCTGCCTGCTCTAAAACATCAAGGGCAAGAGCCTCGGGCAGCGATTGCTTTCTTGCCAACATATCTGCCAATGATTCACCACGAACGTACTCCATGACGATGAAACAGAGCGTGCGACCATGATGAGTGACTTCCCGATAGTCGTAGGTTGCCACCACATTATCTGAGCTGATTTTTTCGCTCGCAAGAGCTTCATTGCGGAACCTGGAGAGAAACTCATTATTATCAGAAAACTCAGGTTTGAGTACCTTAACCGCTACTTCACGCTGGTTTTTTACATCATCGGCCAGCCACACAGTAGACATACCGCCATGACCGATAATCCATTGGAGCTGGTAATCTTCACCAATGAGCCTTTGGAGCTCATGCTGGGAATCGCTGATTGAAGTCATTGTTTAACCCTGCTCCCTTTGTACTGCTTCGATAACGGCACGACCAATAGGCGCTGCCACTGAACCACCTGTTGCTGCTTGACCACGATCACCACCATTTTTCACCACAACCGCAACCGCAACATCAGCGTCTTTCGACGGTCCAAAAGCGATATACCATGCGTGTGGATTAGAATTGCGCGAATCTTCACCATGCTCTGCAGTACCTGTTTTAGAAGCAATATCGGCACCAGTATAACCGCTGGTATGACGCTCTGATGCTTGCATGAGCTGAGTTAAGGTAGCGGCAACCTCAGGTTTTATTGCTTGGTTGAGTTCCTTTGGTTTTGTTTGCATCGTGGTGGATAAATCATTGCCGAGGATTCGGGACACGAGGTGCGGTTCCATGCGCTTACCACCATTAGCAATTGTTGCGGCAATCACAGCATTTTCGAGTACGCTCATTGCCACATCACGTTGCCCAATTGCCGATTGTGCCAGTTCAGCATCATAATTTATTTCACCTGTTGTGCCCGCTGCCATAGGGATACCGAGGTCATAAACATCGTGGATACCAAATGCAGCAGCCATATCCTGCAAGGGCTTAATGCCGGTGCCGATTGCCATCTCCACAAAGGCAGTGTTGCACGAGTATTGGAATGCTGTTTCTACGGTCACGCTATTAGCTCCTGCACAGCTTTGTCCACCATAATTTTCCAAGGTAGCGGTACTATTAGGCAGGGTAATTTGGTTTGCGCCAGTCACTGTGGAACCAGGGGCGTATGTTCCAGCAGTTAATGCCGCAGCAGTAGTAATGACCTTAAACGTAGAACCTGGTGGCAGAGTCTCTTGCGTGGCATGATTGAGCAAAGGACTACCAGGTGCATTATTGAGCTGCTCCCATGCACTTTCTGCGGTGTCGTCGTTAGAGATCGCAGCTGGGTCAAAAGTAGGAGTTGATGCCATTGCAAGAATCTCACCTGTGGAAGGGCGAATCGCAACCACGGCACCATCATAACCAGCATTAGCTAACTGACTATAGGCAACTTCTTGCACCGCAGGCATAAGGGTCAGCTCCACATTGCCGACGGTTTTTTCGTCGTTAAGCAATTGTTTCCACCACTGGCTTGCTGGTTTTTCTTTACCATTGAGGATGTTATTGTAGCTTTGCTCAATGCCAGACAGACCATAAGTATCTGAGATATAGCCTTGAATAGGTCCGTAGGAGATGGAGCCCTCAGGGAATTGGCGCTGATAAAACCCATTCTCATCTTTAACGGATTCAGCAAGAATATGGCCACCAGCGGAAATCTGGCCTCGTGGGCTTTTCTTCTGCTCAATAAACTCACGTCGATTCAGCGGATTATGCGCATATTTTTCTTCACTAAATACCTGAACAACTGTGAGGTTAATGAGCAAAATCAAGGTAAGTAATAACGCGAAGATGGAGCTAAAACGGATAGCGCGATTCATTTTTTCACCTCCACTGCCGAGTTGGTACGAGCTGAGTGAGAAATGCGCAACACAATTCCGAGCAGAATATAGTTCGCCATCAGACTAGAACCACCCTGAGACATAAAAGGCGTGGTCAAACCAGTCATAGGCATGAGTGCACTAATGCCACCAGTAACCACAAAAATCTGGATCGCAATGGTCACAGTCAACCCTGCGGAGACTAATTTGCCAAAGGAATCGCGTACCAGCAGAGAAGTATGAATTCCGCTGGTCACGAAGATGGCAAATAAAATCAAAATGCCGGCTATGCCCACTAGACCTAGTTCTTCGCCAAAGGCTGCCAAAATAAAATCTGATTCCACAATGGGAATAATCTGTGGGTGCCCTTGTCCCAGACCGGTGCCAAATAAACCACCAGTAGACATTCCGAATAGTGACTGAGATAGCTGCATACCTGTGGAGTCGTAGTTGGCAATGGGATCTAAGAAATTACTAAAGCGATTCTGTATCTTCTCTGAAATCTGATACAGCGCAGTACCGCCCACAGCAACCAAAATTACCCCGATGAGCAGCCAAGAAACTCGATTGGTGGCAAAATATACCATGCCGAGCACAGTGCTAAAGAGCAGTAATGCTGGACCAAAGTCATTTTCGCCAGCCATAATCACCAGAGCAATCGCCCATACGCCAAGGATTGGCGCGAGGTCACGCAGGCGAGGAAATTCTAATCCGAGCACATGATAACCAGCTACGCTAAAAAGCGCTCTCTTATTGACCAGCAGTTGGGCAAAGAAAAGCAAGAGCAGGATTTTAGAAAACTCACCTGGTTGGAGTGAAAAAGAGCCGACGGTGATCCAGATTTTTGCGTCGGAAGTGGTATCGGAAGATACTGGCCATACTAGGGGCAATGCTAGGAGAATCAACCCGATGAAGCCCAGCACAAAGGAATATCGACTAAGGCTGCGATGATCTTTGATGAGCACGAGAACAGCGATCATCAGGGCAATTGATACCAGGGTCCACATCACTTGTCTGCTGACTAAAGTGCGCTCTGTTGCCAGGTCAAGGCGATAAATCATGACTAGCCCCAGGCCGTTGAGTGTGGCTGCCACCGGTAACATGACTTGATCTGCCCTGGGCGCAAGCGCGCATAACGCAAGGTGCGCCACGGTGAAGATACCGATAAAGCCGCCGATTACCCAGGCAATTTCTGCGTTAACAGTATTGCCTTGGGAAAGAGTAAGCGATACCAAAGCCACGGCAATGACTATGGTTGCCATAATCAATAGCCCAAACTCGGTGCGCCGTGCTGTGAGGCGGGAGAAGAAGCCCACTTATTTCGCCTCCCGACAATTCTTCCCAGGTGATGACAAAGAACCAACCGGAGTAGGTGTCGTTGTCTTGTGCTTATCGACGTCCGGTATAGCCGTAGTTGCGCTAGTTGGTGCAGTGCTTGCAGATGGTGGTACTGCACCAGGGGTAGATGTTTGTGCAGGTTGATGTGCACGTACTACGCATATCGGCAGGAGTTGCTCAACCAAGCGTTGCAATTGCTGCTGCACATCGTCGTAGTTGCCAGCAGGCAAACTTGCTACTTGGGTGCGGGCAGTCTCTCGAAGATCATCAAGCCTGAAACTACGACAATTCTTATTGGAATCAGCTTCAGTGAGGGTGAGATTATCATTTTCATCAAGACACGTCTTCTGATAAGTCGAATGAAGATTGCGCCCGAATAGGGTGATATCTGAGCCACGCTCAATGACTATTTCCTGTGAGTCACCACGAGTAGTGATGTAGTAGGTGTTATTCAAGGAACGATAAAACCATGCGGCAGCACCAGCAATGATTAACACGAGGGTAAAGGCGATAAGCGTAATCCACCATGCCTTAGCGCTCTTCTTCTTTGCCTTTGCCGGTTTGTCTGATTTTCCTGTGGCCTCGGCTGCTTGGTGTGCCTGCTCAGCTGGTTGTGCTGGCGGAATCACCATCGGCTGTGCAGGGGTAGTGCCCTGAGGAGTAGAAACCGAAGGGGTAGCGTCAGCAGTGCTCTGGTTGGTTGCAGGAGTTGGTGGGTGGTGTTCTTCATGGGCAGGGCTGGCACTAGAATCGGCTTGAGGTTGAGAAAGCGCAATTGCGGCACGACCAGCTGCGGTATCTGGACGCAATTGGGGGGCGGTTTCTGCGTCGAGTGCTCCGGCGACAACACCTTCTGTGGGTAGATCAATAGTGGTTTTCTCGTCTACCACATCTGCTACGACCACTGTCACGTTATCTGGTCCGCCTGAGCGTAACGCTAACTCAATGAGTTTTTCTGCTGCCTCTTGAGGCGTGCCAGTGCATAAGGTCTGCTCAATCGTGGTGGCAGTAACAGGGTCGGAAAGCCCATCAGAGCACAGCAAAATGCGATCTCCGCTGCGGGCATCCACTATGCTCAATGTTGGTTCTACTGGCATACCTGTGTATGCCTTAAAGATCAGGGAGCGATTAGGGTGGGTAGATACATCCTCAGGGTTTAATTCGCCTTTGGCGACGAGTGATTGCACGTAGGTGTCGTCGACAGTTAGTTGGGTGAGTCTACTGCCACGCAGACGGTATCCGCGGGAATCGCCGGCATGGCACAAACCAAATTCGCGTCCATTAAATAAGAAAGTGGTAAGGGTGGTGCCCATGCCGTCGGTTTCAGGCTGCTTTTCTATGGTCGCTGCGATAGATTGATTAGCTTCGTCGGCGACTGTGCCAAGCAGCGCGAGCATATCATTTTCGCCTGGGTCGCTATCGAGACGCATGAGATGCGTAATCATGAGCTGTGAGGCTATTTCTCCTGCGGCGTGACCGCCCATGCCGTCGGCAAGTGCGAGAAGATAAGGACCTGCATAGGCAGAGTCCTCATTATTGCCGCGGACAAGCCCACGGTCTGAGGCAATGGCAAAATTAAGTTTCAGCATTTAAGGAACCAGCCTCACTACAGTGCGTCCAATTTTAATATCCACGCCGACTCCCACTTTCTCTGGTTGCTCGATGCGGTATCCAGAGACAAAGGTGCCGTTGCGAGAATCAAGATCTTCGATGAACCATTCATTACCGCGTCGTATCAGTTTTGCGTGACGTGAGGATGCGTAGTCATCGCCGATGGTGAATGTGCATTCAGCTGCACGTCCAATGGTGATTTCATTGCTGGCGCTAATATCTAGACGTGCGCCGAGCAGCGGACCTTCGACAACAGTTAAGCTGCGTGGGGTACCAGAGGTTATGCGTGACTTTGCTGGCGCTGGTACAGCGCTCGCACCTGCGGAAAATGCACTATTTCCACTGTTGGCGATAATTTTTGTGTCTTTGCGCAACGCCCCCAGTGCCATGAGGATAAAAAGCCATAGGACAACCAGTAAACCAATGCGTAGCCCTAGCAGAATAACTGAATCCATTGTTTTATCCTTACTCTCCTAGGCAGACCTGTTAATGCGCACTTCGATATTGGAGCGACCAACAGTAATAACATCGCCGTCGGCAAGCAACCAGTTATCAATGGGGGTTTCATTGACGGTGGTGCCATTGGTTGATTGCAAATCAACAAGGATGGCGTCGCGCCCATTCCATGTGATTTCGGCGTGTTTGCGTGATACCCCGGTATCTGGCAGGCGGAAGTCTGCGTCATTGCTGCGTCCGATGATATTGGAACCAGAATGAACATGGTATGTCCTGGAGGAACCATCTTGGAGTAATAAACTTACCGACGGCGTCCGCTCGGCTGGTGCTGCTTGAGCCGTGACGCCACCAAAGTTGTGTCCTGGTGTCGGTGGGCTTAGCGGTGCTTGTGAAGGAATGTGTTCAGTAGATGGCCACTGGCGTTGCTGTTGATCTGCCACGTCGAATTGCCTTTCTGCTTCCTGGATACCTGGGTCATGCGGGTTGGCACTGTGATCGAGGTAGTAGTTGTGTGTAGGGTCGTATGTTTCTATTCCAACAAAACGGGAATTGCCGTCCGATGTGGGGTCAATATCGGAATGGGCTTTGAGCTGACCAGTCCGGAGGGAAGAATCAACTTCGATAAGGACTGTGATAATGCCTGAGGTGACCCACCCTTGATTGCGTTCGTAGCGGGTGAGTTGATCGGCAAAATCTAAGGGAAGGTCTGGATGGTTTTCGCTTAGATTAGCTGCGTCTTTTTTGCTTACCCCGACTCGAAAAAAATTAGGTGCTTCGATGGTGCCTTCATACGTGTGCAAGAGGTTATCTTGGACTTCTTGTTTGAGTAATTCCTCAATTTCAGCTGGTACGACGCGCCCGCCAAAGACCAGAGCGAAGCTGTTGTCTAAGCCGCGCTGCATGGCGCTGTCAATCTTTGCGATTTTGTCCATGAATGACACCTTGACACCTCCTTTGAGTCTTAGCACCTTACTATTACTTAACTGTTACTTACCCAGGCATATCTTAAAAGACATACTTGTGCCCCCCTAGTATAAAGGGTTATCCAAAAAAACTAGAGTCCAGTGACGCTTTTTCGACGCAGTTCTATGCGTTTTTGGTGCCAGCAATCGGGTGAAGAATGTGGTTGTTTATCCCGCAATGGGGCGTTGACCAGTAGTTTTAGCGTTGTCTGGTTTTGGTGGTGCTCAGTGGTGTGGTTCTTCGCTGTGACGAGGAGATTTTATGATGTTGTTATTTTCTTCATATAGCGAAAATGGGCGAAATGGAAAAGTTCATGGAAAAGTTCTTGCAAAACTGCCAGAAATTTTAGGCTGGTTTAGTATGCTCAACTTGAACCCTAACCATTGTGATATGTGATACAGGAAGTGGGAATAGTTGTGAGCAATGAGTCTAGTAACTTCGCTAACATTCTGGTGGAAACCCAGGGCAGAGTAGGTATTATCACTCTTAATCGTCCTCAAGCCCTTAATGCTCTCAATCATGAAACGATGCGTGAGGTCGTAAAAGCAGCCCAAGCTCTCGACGTTGACCCCGGCATTGGAGCCATTATTCTTACCGGTTCTGAAAAGGCCTTTGCTGCTGGTGCTGACATTAAAGAAATGGCGGATAAGAGCGCTACTGATATGTATATGCAGGATTGGTTTGCTGGTTGGGATGCTTTTACTGCGCTGCGTACTCCTATTATTGCGGCGGTTAATGGTTATGCTCTCGGTGGTGGTTGTGAATTGGCTATGATGTGCGATTTCATTATTGCTGGTGAGAAGGCAAAGTTTGGGCAGCCAGAGGTTAATTTAGGTGTTACTCCTGGCATGGGTGGTTCGCAGCGTTTGACTCGTGCTATTGGTAAGGCAAAGGCTATGCAGATGTGTCTGACGGGGCGCATGATGGGTGCGCAAGAGGCGGAATGTGCTGGTTTGGTTGCGCAAGTTGTTGCCCCAGAGCAGTTGCTGGATGTGGCGCTGGAGACTGCTCAGGTCATTGCTGAAAAATCTTTGGTTGCAACTACTCTTATTAAGGAGCAGGTTAATGCTGCTTATGAGACTTTCTTGGCTGCCGGTGTGCAGTATGAGCGTCGCACTTTCCATGCCATTTTTGCTTCCGACGATCAAAAAGAGGGTATGAGTGCCTTTGTGGAAAAGCGTGCGCCGCAATTCCGCCACGCATAAATGTGCTGTTAGTGGCAATAATGGCAGGGGTGATGAGTAGCGTCGCCCCTGCTGTGTTTTTCTTGGGGTGGGCGTCGAGAAGCAAGAGAAAGTCATGACACTATAGGGGGTAAATGTTGTTCACATCTCTATTTTTCTAGAAATGTGTCTTAAGTCTCGTTTATTCTGTGCTCTAAGTAATCCCATCTCGTAATCCCACCCCAAGGAGGACACAATGAGTGCAGATACTCACGAACATGACGGATATACCGTCTACCACTACGTCGATGGCGCAACTTTTCACGGAACCACGGAAAACTTCCAAGCAATCCTCAACCCATCCACAGGAAAAGAACAAGGCAGAGTCGTCCTAGCAGATAAAAAAGATGTGGACAGTGTGATTGCTCGTGCTGCACAAGCACAAAAAATCTGGGGCAGCTTCAACCCACAAAAACGAATCCGCGTCATCATGAAGTGGATCAACCTCATCACCGAGCATATCGACGAAATTGCGCGCACCCTTTCGCTCGAGCACGGCAAAACATTCCCAGACGCTAAAGGAGATGTGCAGCGCGGCCTTGATGTCCTCGAATTCTCCCTTGGCGCACCACACCAACTCAAAGGCGAATACTCCAGCGAAGTAGGAACCGGAATTGACACCTACTCCCTACGCCAACCACTAGGCGTTGTCGCAGGTATCACCCCATTTAATTTCCCAGCCATGATTCCACTCTGGAAAGCAGGACCAGCACTAGCGTGTGGTAATGCCTTTGTACTCAAACCATCAGAGCGCGATCCCTCAGTGCCAAATCGCCTTGCAGAACTCTTTATCGAAGCAGGCGGACCCGCTGGTGTGCTCAATGTGGTTCATGGTGGCAAAGAAGCCGTAGATGCCATCCTTGATTCCGACGTCGTCAAAGCCGTTGGCTTTGTAGGCTCTACCCCTATCGCTGCCTATATTTATGAGCGGTGTGCTGCCACCGGCAAGCGTGCGCAGTGTTTCGGCGGTGCAAAGAATCACGCAATTGTGCTACCAGATGCTGATATCGACGCCGCTGCCGACGCTATCGTAGGCGCAGCCTATGGTTCCGCTGGTGAGCGTTGTATGGCACTATCGGTAGCCGTTCCAGTGGGTGAAGAAACCGCAGAAAAACTCCGTGCAGCGATTGTCGAAAAAATCCCGAGCCTAAAAGTTGGGCACAGTCTCGACCCAGAAGCTGACTATGGTCCATTGGTGACCAAAGAGGCAAAGCAGCGCGTCGAAAAGCTCATTGCTGAAGGTGTCGCAGCCGGAGCTGAACTGGTAGTAGATGGGCGTGAACTCGATATGTCCGAACATGACTTTGCTGGGGAATCTATTGCTGATGGTTTCTATGCCGGACCAAGTTTCTTCGACCACACCACACCAGAAATGAGCATTTATACCGAAGAAATTTTTGGTCCAGTGCTGGTTATGGTGCGCGCAAAGAGCATTGAAGAAGCAACCGCACTGCCGACGGAACATCGTTATGGCAATGGTGTCGCAATTTTCACCCGCAATGGTGGGGCAGCACGTGAGTTCGTCAAGAATGTGCAAGTGGGTATGGTCGGCGTTAATGTTCCTATCCCAGTGCCTATCGCATATCACACCTTTGGCGGTTGGAAAGCCTCTGGATTTGGTGACCTCAACCAGCATGGTCCCGACGCATTCCGGTTCTACACCAAGACAAAGACCGTTACCTCGCGCTGGCCAGAAGATGAGGAAGCCGGCCCGCAATTTACCATGCCGCTGATGAACTGATGAGCTGACGAGCTGTGGAATACAGAGCGATACAGAGCTAGAGAGAGGGAATATGACGATGAGTACAACAACTATTGCCTTTATCGGACTAGGCAATATGGGTGGTCCTATGGCTGCTAACCTGGTCAAAGCTGGCATGACAGTGCATGGCTTTGACGTAGTAGATCAAGCGCGCACTCGCGCCCAGGAACGTGGCATTATTATTTTCGACAGTGCTATCGACGCTGCCCGTGGGGCAGAAATAGTCATTACCATGCTGCCCAATGGTACCCTTGCGCGCCAAGTAATCACTGATATTCTTAGCGACCATGCCCAAAGCACAGCTAGTGATGATGAATTAGCACTCTTTATTGATTCTTCTACTATTGCAGTATCAGAAGCGCGTGAAATAGCAGAGCTAGTGCAACAAGCAGGGTATAACTTTGTGGATGCGCCGGTTTCGGGTGGCGTAACTGGTTCAGAGGCGGGCACCCTGGCTTTCATGGTAGGCGGTAGTGATGCTGCCTTTGCACAAGCTGAACCTATTTGCGCAATCATGGGTCGTTGCGTTACCCATTGTGGCGAAGTCGGCAATGGTCAGGCAGTAAAAGCGTGCAACAATATGATTCTGGCAGTGCACCAAATTGTGCTTGCAGAAGCATTGGTTCTGGGAGAGCGACTCGGGTTGGCGCACCAAGCATTTTTTGATGTGGTGTCTAATGCTACGGGTGATTCCTGGGCACTATCAGTCAATGCGCCGGTGCCAGATGTAGTGCCGAGTTCCCCAGCAAATAACGAGTTCAAGCCTGGTTTTGCTACAGCATTGATGGTGAAAGACCTCAAACTCGCTATGGCAGCTGCGACAGAAACTGGCACTGATACTGTGTTAGGGAAAATCGCTGCCGAACAATATGAGCAGTTTATGGCAGCTGATGAGGATAACTCCCGACGAGATTTCTCGGCAATTATTGAGCAGGTGCGTGCCATAACACAATGATGTTGTGGATGCCTATGGGTGACCGTCGAGAAGCTCTTGTAGGTTGTGACCATAGTAATCGAGGAGCGACGCTTGACTGAATTGTTGGAAATCAATATCGCCAAAGCGTCGCATAATGGATAATCCTATGAGCAGTGCCAATGCCCCTTGAGCACGTAATTCAGGTGCAGGCTGGGGGTATGGTGCTTCTTGCGCAATGCGTTTGTGGAGCACACACATCAGATCTGTTTTGATTCTTTGCCCAATGGCATCAAGACTGGTGTCATTTCCACTGGCTACGGCGATCATACGTGCCATGGAATAAGGGGCATTGATTGGGGCAGTGAGTGTTTCTTTTACTGCAGTAGTGCCTAGCTGGGAAAACTCACCACAAAAAAGTGCCTGTGCAGATGAGGTGAAGTCTACTGTTTGGGCAAAAAGTTCCTCTTTGCTGTGGAAATGCTTAATGATAAGTGCAACGCTGACGTGAGCCAATTGCGATATTTCCCTCAAGGAAACCTGACCATAGGGTTTTTGCGCAAAAAGTTTCCGAGAACACGCCAAAATCCGCTGGCGGGCAGTGCCATCGTGCGCAGTGCCATCATGCCCAGTGCCATCGTGCGGCGAAGAAATGTCACTCATAGCACCTAAGTGTATCCTGCACAGTCATTCTGAAATACACATTTCACATAATCTCTTATCTCTTATCTCTGCAAAGTGAGACAAATATGGTCATTGCATTTATTGGTGTGTTGCTATCGCTAATACTCTTAGTGACATTGGCATATCGTGGTCATTCAGTTATTGTGGTCGCGCCATTGGCAGCAGCATTAGCTTTGCTCTTTTCAGGTCAGCCATTATTGGCCAGCTATACTCAGATTTTCATGCCAGCTCTTGGCGGTTTCGTCACAAAGTATTTTCCACTGTTTTTATTCGGGGCGATCTTTGGTCATCTTATGACTACCACTGGTTTGGCTCAGTATCTTGCTCGCGGAATTACTGCCTTATTGGGTACTAAGCGTGCAATTTTCTCCACTGTGTTAGCGTCCGCGCTCCTTACCTATGGTGGTGTTTCTGCGTGGGTGGTGGCGTTTACGATTGTGCCGATAGCTACGGCGCTTTTTCAAGAGACAGGTATCCCTATTCGACTTATGCCTGCGGCTATTGCACTTGGTAGCTTTACTTTTGGTATTGCGGCATTGCCAGGTACTCCGCAGATTCATAATGCAATCCCTACCACGTATTTTGGCACCAATACCTATGCTGCTCCGGTGTTAGGTTTGGTTGCTTCTGCTCTGATGCTGGTTTTGGGTTTATTCTGGTTGGAGTTTCGCGTTAAGCAATTACATTCGCGTGGTGAGTTTTTTGTGCCTCTCGACGCTCAGGGCAAGGCTATTGCGCTCCCACATATTTCGGATGATTCCACTCCCGACGCACCTGCGACGACTTCCGGTGACGCGTCGGAAGCAGAAGAACCATCGGTGAGGATGCAGGGTGTGTTGGGTCTTATTCCCATTGCCGTCGTGGTGCTGGTGAATTTCTCCTTTGTGTATGGTTTTTCTCGGTGGCTTGATACTGATTATCTGGGGCAGGAGAAATTTGGCAATACGTCGATAGAGGCATTGTTGGGTATTTGGTCGCCAACTATTTCGCTGCTGGCTGCCATTGTGGTCATCATTGTGATGTTCCCCAAGAAATCTGCCGAGACGTTATCGCAATGTACGCAAGGGGCAAAGAATGCGGTTGTCCCTTGTTTGACTACTGCCAGTGAGGTAGGTTTTGGTGCTGTTATCGCTTCTCTTGCTGTTTTTGCTTTGATTAAGGGCAATATGCTTGATCTGAGTGACAATGCGCTTATTGTAGGTGTTATTTCTACGGCAGTTATCTCTGGTATCACTGGTTCGTCGTCGGGTGGTTTGAGCATTACCATGCAAACTTTGGGGGAGCAGTTGGCACAGTTGGCGCATGAGCAGGGGATAAGCATGGAGCTTATGCATAGGGTTATTGCTATGGCGTCGGTGAGTTTTGATTCATTGCCGCATAATGGTGCGGTGTTGACCTTGCTCATTGTATGCGGAATGACACACCGATTGTCGTATAAGGACATTGCGGTGTGTACGATTGCGATTCCGATTGTTGGGTTAGGCGCTATTGTGGCGCTTGGCGCACTGCTGTAGCCAGGTGGTTTTAGCAGTGCTTGAGGCTAGCTCGATTAGTGAGGGCAGTAGAGCATTAGTACAAGAACTTGTGCAGCACCATGTCATAGCCGCGGACGGTAAGCTCTAGATCTTCAAGGTAGAGGTGTTCGTCGTGGGAATGGAGCTGCGCATAGGTTTCGCCTAGGCTGCGCTGTTGGGCATGGACAGCGAAGCCATATCCGATGCCGCCTAGGTTTCGAGCAAAGCGCAGGTCGGAACCACCGGCTGCAATGGTAGGCACGACTGTTGCACCTGGGAATATCTCGAGCAGTGTTTCTTCTAAGACATGGTAGAGTTTGGTATCCGTTGGCGAGGTCATGGCAGGTTCAGAGATGAGGTGTTCGATATGCACTTCGTCGGCAAGTTCTCCTAGTGCCTTGGTGATAAGGCTGTCGACATAATCATCATCTTGACCTGGCAAAGTGCGAATATCCAGCTCTATCCACGCGTGGCTGGGCAAGACGTTAATGGCTTGACCTGCGCGAATTACTGTTTGGGCGATGGTGAGGTGGCTAATGGCATCACCAAAGGCAGCCAGTTCTGCCAGAGGGCTTAGGTCAGTGCCGGAGCGCACGAGTTCTTCGGTTTTGGTATCGAAGCGGAAGGCGTCGACAAAGCCATGCCATTCTGGACTATTAGAGATCTCAGGTTTTATGGCTGCTATGCGTTTGGCAACTTCGGCGATTTTCGCCACGGCACTGTCTCGTCCGTAGGGGGTGGAGCCATGTCCTGCGTCACCATGAACGTGGAGTCGTCGTTGTGCAGCGCCTTTTTCGCCTACGTAGAGCACAACAGAGTCGTGTCCATCTGCGCCGGGAATATGGGAGCCGCCGGTTTCTGACAAGCAGTTTTCCCAGCTAAAAGCGGTGGGTTCATGTTCGGAAATCCAGCGTGCGCCTAATGCGCCGCGTGATTCTTCATCGGCAACCCCCACAAAGGTCACCGTGCCCTTATTGCCACCTTTGCGGGCAATGTTTCTCGTTGCCGTCGCCATCGCTGCGGTGATAAAGAGCATATCGACGCTGCCCCTGCCATAGATTTTTCCGTCTTCTATATGGGCGTCGAAAGGCGGTTTAGTCCACTGTGCTTCATCAATAGGCACGACGTCGATATGGCCGAGTAGGGTCAGTGGTTGCGCCTGTGGATCACTGCCGGGTACTGTGACCGCAATGCTGGTTCTGCCAGGCGCAGGCTCGAATTTTTGGATCTGGACGTTTTCGCCAGCGAAGAATTTTTCCAGAGTGGCGGCATTGCGTATTTCTTGCCCAGAACCGGGCGTGTAGTCATTGACGCATTGATTGCGAATGAGCTCGGATAGTAGTGCTAAGGCTTCGTCGTAGAGTGTCATGTTCTTATTGTAATGCTATTTGGGGGTGGTGATGGGGGAAATTCTTTCCACCAATCCATGAACACTGTTCAGTGATTCTGATTAAACTTCTTGAACAGTGATCAATTATCGGAAGGACTAGCCCATGAACGACATTCTCACCCGCGCCCGCACCAAGGTCTTAGACCAAGGAATTGGGCTTAACAAGGCAGAAGTTCTTGAAGTATTGCAGCTCGACGACGAGCACATCCCAGCATTGCTGGAACTTGCACATGAAGTAAGACTGAAATGGTGTGGCGAAGAAGTAGAGGTAGAAGGCATTATCTCCCTGAAAACCGGAGGGTGCCCCGAAGATTGCCACTTCTGCTCACAATCAGGATTGTTCCAATCCCCTGTGCGTTCTGCCTGGCTCGACATCCAAGGACTTGTGGAAGCGGCAAAACAAACCCAAAAATCTGGTGCCACAGAGTTCTGCATTGTCGCAGCAGTTAAAGGACCAGATGAGCGCTTGATGAGCCAGCTAGAAGAAGCAGTGGCCGCCATTAAAAATGAAGTAGAAATCGAAGTAGCTGCCTCAGTAGGGATCCTGACCCAAGAACAAGTCGATCGCCTCAAAGCAGCAGGCGTGCACCGCTATAACCACAATCTAGAAACTGCGCGTTCCTTTTTCCCGAATGTTGTCACCACGCACAGCTGGGAATCACGCAGAGAAACCCTACGCATGGTGGGCGAAGCAGGAATGGAAGTATGCTCAGGCGGTATCTTAGGCATGGGGGAGACACTCGAGCAACGTGCTGAATTTGCCTGTGACCTCGCAGAACTCAACCCAACAGAGGTGCCAATGAATTTCCTTGACCCGCGCCCAGGCACTCCTTTTGCAGATAAAGAAGTCATGGAGACGAGCGACGCTTTGCGCGCCATTGGTGCTTTCCGCTTGGCACTACCGAAAACAATTTTGCGTTTTGCCGGTGGTCGAGAGCTAACTCTTGGCGATTTAGGCACTGAGCAGGGTCTTTTGGGAGGAATCAATGCGGTGATTGTGGGCAATTATCTCACGACGCTTGGTCGTCCAATGGAACAGGATTTAGATATGCTTGGCAAACTGCGTTTGCCGATTAAAGCACTCAACTCGAGCGTATAGTGCGTATAGCGCCTAAGAATAGCGCCTCGGAACAGGGACGGGAACAGGAATCAGGAAATTGCTATGAATCCTCAGCAATCTCAAGAATTACTAAGTGCATTATTAGCCGGTGAGCCTGCTATTTTTCACCCTAACACTGGGCAGAAAATAGCAGAAGAAACCGATATTCAGCTTTCGCCTTCTGCGCGGGCGGGGTTGGAAGCGCCGCGTTTTTGTCAATTATGCGGGCGCAGAATGGTGGTGCAAATTCGCCCTACAGGCTGGCAAGCTCAGTGTTCACGTCACGGTAGCGTCGATAGTGTCTATTTTGAGCAACGTTGAACTTGTGATTATGTCTCGGTAGAGTGGCGGCTGGTAAGAGAATTGTGAGTAAACAATAATAATTGAGGTGTTTTCGTGCGTTCGCGGAAAATGTTAGCGATCCTAACTGCTGCCATCATGGCAGGTGGATTACTTAGTGCTTGCAGTTCACAGGATGGTGCTGGCGCTAATAATTCCAGCTATGAATTAAGTTCCTCGCAGGTCAAGGCGAGTGCCTGGCAAAGTTTTTTCGATGGCGATGCTGATGGGGCTAAGGCGATCGTCGCAACGCAAGAGCGTGTGTGGGATGGGGCGCGCAAGGCTGTGGAGCAAGGTGCTGCATTATTTATTGATGAGGTTCCTGAGGGCGCAAAGGATATTGATGTTGCAGAGCAGCTCGACGGTGCTGCGGAAGAAACCGCACCTGAAAAGGGCATAAACGCTGCCATTGCGGCGTTAGAGCCGAAAAACCCCAAGTATCGCGATTTAACGGTGGTGGTTACGGAAAATACTGCTCCTGAGCAGGTCGCTACGGCGCGTGCTGCTGGCGCTGAGATTGAGGTTTTGCCGGTGGCCGACCCGCGGGCAAGTCATGCGGTGATGACCGGTAAGAAAGTGGTTGCTCTCGGGGATGAGTTTGGCGACCAGAGCCATTTCGACGAATTACTCAGCATTGCGGGTAAGGAAGAATTGCCTGGCGGCGGCGGTTTAGTATTCCCTGGTCGTCGTATGGTGGCGCTTTATGGTCATCCTTCTGGTCCGGCTCTTGGTGCAATGGGGGAGCAACCACCTGCGGAGGCCGTGGCGCGGGTGCAGGAATTGGCTGCGCAGTATCAGCCTTTGGAAGACCAGCCTGTGATTCCTGCATTTGAGGTTATTGCTACTGTTGCTTCTGGTTCCGCGGGAGCGGATGGTAATTATTCCAATGAGTCTGATGTGGCGGAATTGCGTCCGTATATTGAGGCGATTGGTCAGGCAGGTGGTTATGCGGTGATTGATTTGCAGCCTGGTACTGGGAATTTCCTTCAGCAGGCAAAGCTGTATGAGGAGCTTCTGAGATTGCCTTATGTTGGTTTGGCGCTTGACCCGGAGTGGAAACTTAATCCTGGTGAGAAGCCGTTGTCGCGGGTGGGTAGCGCTACTGCTGAGGAGATTAACGAGGTAAGCGAGTGGTTGGCGCAGTTTGTGCGCGAGAATGAGCTACCGCAAAAGGCTTTTGTGCTGCATCAATTCCAGGTGGCGATGATTGAGGATCGTGAGAATCTCGACACTGCCCACCCTGAGTTGGCTTTTGTGTTGCACGCTGATGGGCATGGGGATCCTGGGCAAAAGTTTGATACGTGGAATGTGTTACGCCAAGATTTGAGCCCTGATTTCTTCATGGCGTGGAAGAACTTTTATGACGAGGACACTCCAACCTTTAGTCCGGAGCAAACATACACTGAGGTTGACCCGCGTCCGTGGTTTGTTTCCTATCAATAAGATAATTGTGCTTTTCGACGCTCATGCTCTGTGCATGGGCGTTTTTTGTTATAGGGGTGCTGTAGTGGGTGCGTGAGCACTCTCTCGGCTGGACATTTTCATGGGGGGGGGGGGCTACTCTTTAGGTGTTTTATGTTTTCTTAAGGTTTTCTAAGGAGTGTTCATGGGGAAGAAACACTGGTTGCTGCGCCGGGTAGGTGCAGTGATTATGACTACTGGATTATTGTCCAGTGGTATGTGGGGAGGTGCTGGCTCTGGTGTTGGTGTGCCTGTGGTGTGGGCTCAAGAAGAGACAACAGCACCAGCGGCGGATACTGCGGCTAGCCCGAAAAAGTTGCCTGGTATACCTGGTGAGCCTGGTTCGGCTATTAAAAGCCTGACAGTGACAGCTGATCCTGATAACAAAGAAAAAGTTGTGTTGAACGTTGATTTCGCTTTCCCTGATGACGCAAAACCAGGGGATTATGTTGAATTCAAGGTAGACATGGACGGCACCAATTCGTTTGATTCACCTTTTCCTAGCACCGGTGGTAATGATATTCCTCTGGTAGATCCAGTGAGTGGGAAAACAGTTGCTGTAGTTACTCGTGGTGGTTTGAATGCTTATCGAGTGACGTTGCAGCCAGAGGCTGAGGGATTAGTGAATCGTACCGCGAAGTTCACGCGTACATCTATGACTCCTCTAGCATCGTGTTCAAGTGATCCGCGGTCATTCAAGTACACTGCGACAACGATTAATTCGCAAGGAGTATCACAAACATGGAATTTATTTACCACAGTAGAACGTCGTAGTGGAGAATGTAACCACAACGATAACCCTTTTATGACGGGTGATGGTGGTATGCCCATCCCACGTATGGCATGCAGCATAGAGCGCATGGGGCTGAATTATTATGTTGCTACTAATGAGAATGCTACACAAGGTGCTGGTGTGTACGGTCGGACGAGGGGTACTGTGTATGTGACTCCGCCGATTGGTGATGCTGGTGGTGAAAACGAAACCTTCCAAGACATTTATGTGCGTGTACGTGTGGATGACGCATACACACCCATGAAAATGACAGAACTCTCCAATTATCTGAAGGTCTCGACAGGGGATGGTTTCTCAACATATTCTGGTGGGTGGAAGCCTGGTGACATTAGGACTAAGTACCCTTCTGGTACTCCTGTGCCGCCACAAGCGTATGTGTATCCACCTGACTTTGATCTCGAGGGTGTGAAAGCAAAAGCACAACCAGGAACTAATGGACTAAGTGAATCTTTTGATTGGAATAGTAAAACAATCACTGAAGAAGACGCGAGGGTACTAGTTCGTTTATTCTATGAAGCTTCTGGATTGTGGCGGGAGTCGCATAAGCCTGAGGTGATTGGATCCAACACCGATCCGGCTAACGGCACCGTGTACGTGGACTACAAGATCCCTGGATTATATAAACCTGTGATCATGAAAAACGCCTGGGGAGAGCCTGTTGCATCATTGGAAATCTCTGAAAACTTTACCCCTGATGAGAATGGTAATGCTAGCGCTAATGATATAGCTGATGCACTTAGCAAATCCGCTTTATACGGCATCCAGTTTTTTGGTTTCGGTGTGTTTGCTCCGTATTCTGGTGCTGCGAAGTACAACACTATTCTGACGTATTCTACTGATCCAGAAAGCTATAAATCTGGTAAAGGTCATACTGGCGAGAGTGCGCATTATGGTTCCTGTGGTGAAGGTGAAGCTACTGCGTTTGCTGCGCAGGAGGGTGTTGCTGCTGGTGATCCGTTACCAGCAAAAACTGTGCCTGGTGTGGACTTACTGAAAACAGTAAGGACTCTTTCTTCTTCCGGGCTACTTCCTGGAGACTTGTCTCGGTTTATTCGTGGTACTGTGGTGGATGCGAATGAGGCTCCTGGTATTGCTGCTGCTGAGGGCAAAGAATTATCGTTTAGGTTTATGATCCGTAACTCGGGTAATACGGTGCTGAAAAACCTGAAACTTGCTGATGATAAGATCCCAGCTGATCAAATCACTTGTGGTAAAAACAGTCTTGATACTGTTGTGCTACAGCCTGCTGAAACAGTGGCATGTACTGCAACATTGCCTGCTCTGAAAGCGGGTGAGCAGCATACAAACATTGCGACAGTAACAGCAACACCAGTGGATAAGGATGGTAATCCTGTTGATGGTGGGGATGTGACAGGGCAGGATCCTGCGAATGCGCATGGTGCAGTCCCTGGTGTTGAACTTGTGAAGAAGATTAACGCTGTGGATGCTAACACCACACAGGATGCTGTTGTGGTTGATGCGGACTCAGATATGAGTGTCATGTTTGAGGTGACTAATACTGGTGATATGCCGTTGAAGGATATTGTGGTCAGTGATGATGTGATTACTGATCCAAGTAACATTACGTGTCCTGGTCGACCAGAGAAACTGAATCCTGGTGCGAAACTGATTTGTTATGCAACCCTGCCTGCACCTCAGGCTGGTGAGATGCATACGAATACGGGTACGGTGACTGCTACACCTGTGGATAAGGATGGTAATCCTGTGGGTGATACACCGTTAACGGATTCTGACCCAGCGAATGCTCGGGTACCGAAACCACGTGTTCCTGGTGTTCGGGTGGTGAAGTTGATTAATGGTGATGATGCGAATCGTGAGCCTGGTGTTGCTGTGAAACCTGGTGAGTCGTTGAACATTTCGTTTGAGGTGTCGAACACGGGTGAAACACCACTCAAAGACGTGACAGTGTCTGACGATCAGATTAAGAATGCTCAGGATATTGTGTGTGAGAATAAACCAGATGTTCTTGCACCGGGTGAGTCGTTTACGTGTACGGCCACGTTGCCGGCACCAAGCTCTGGTGTCACACATAAGGATACTGCGACAGTAACTGGTGTTCCGGTGGATGAGGAGGGTCATCCTGTGGGTGATACTCCTGTCACTGATGATGATTCGGCGTTTGCGTGGTTGGATGAGCCAGCGAAAGTAGCCAAAATCCCATCGATTAAAGTGATTAAGAAGATTGATGGTGATGATGCGAATGTGGCACCGGGTGTGAGGGTAGCCCCTGGTGCGGATATGAAGGTGTCGTTTGAGGTGACTAATGATGGTTCGGCAGCACTAGAGAACATTAATCTCACGGATAATGTGATCCCTGCGAAAGATATCACCTGTGCGAACAAACCGGAAACCCTCAATCCTGGCGAGTCGTTTACGTGTTCTGCGACATTGAAGGCTCCTGTGTCTGGTGATCATGTGAATATCGCAACAGTAGAGGGTACCCCGGTGTATGGTGATGGTGAGTTTGGTCCAACGAGCCCTGTGTTGGATGTTGATCCTGCGCGTGCGTGGGTGGATGAACCAGTAAAAGTAGCCAAGGTTCCTTCTGTGAAGGTGATGAAGAGTATTAATGGTGATGATGCGAATGCGTATCCTGGTGTGGGTGTAGCCCCTGGTAGTGATATGAGCATCTCGTTTGTGGTGACGAATGATGGTGATGTGGCACTGGAAAGCATTGATCTCACGGATAATGTGATCCCAGCAGACCACATCACCTGTGCGAATAAACCAGAGTCACTTAAGCCTGGTCAGTCGTTTACGTGTTCTGCTACGTTGAAGGCTCCTGTGTCTGGTAAGCATGTGAATATCGCGGCAGTAGAGGGCACACCTGTTTATGGTGAGGGTGAGTCTGGTCCCACAAGCCCTGTGTCGGATGTTGATCCTGCGCGTGCGTGGGTGGATGAGCCAGCTTCGGTGGTGAAGACTCCTGCTATTAGTGTGATCAAAAAGATTAATGGTGATGATGCGAATGTGTATCCTGGTGTGAAAGTTGGGCCAGGTAGTGACATGGACATTGTGTTTGAGGTGACCAATACTGGTTCGGCAACACTGGAAAAGATTGATCTCACGGATAATGTGATCCCAGCGAAAGACATCACCTGTGAGAATAAACCAGAGTCACTCAAGCCTGGCCAGTCGTTTACGTGTTCTGCGACATTGAAGGCTCCTGCTACGGGTGAGCATGTGAATATCGCAACCGCCCAGGCAACACCTGTGTATGGTGATGGTGAGTCTGGTCCCACAAGCCCTGTGTCTGATGATGATCCTGCGCGTGCGTGGGTGGATGAACCACAAAAAGAAGTGAAGAAGCCTTCTATTACTGTGGTGAAGAAGATTAATGACGAGGATGCGAACACGAAGCCTGGTGTGAAGGTTCAACCAGGTGAGGATATGGACATCGTGTTTGAGGTGACCAATACTGGTACCGCAACACTAGGCAATGTCACTGTGTCGGATAATGTGATTCCAGCAGACCACATCACCTGTGCGGATAAACCTGAAACACTCAAGCCTGGTGAGTCGTTCACCTGCCATGCGACATTGGCGGCACCAGCGTCTGGTGATCATGTGAATATCGCAACGGTTGAAGGCACACCAGTGTATGGTGAGGGTGAGACTGGCCCTGATTCTCCTGTGCGGGATTCTGATGAGGCGAATGCGTGGGTGGATGAACCACAGAAAGAAGTCAAGAAGCCTTCCATTACAGTGGTGAAGAAGATTAACGACGATGATGCGAATTCTAAGCCTGGTGTGAAGGTGTCACCTGGTGAGGATATGGACATTGTGTTTGAGGTGACCAATACTGGTACCGCAACACTCGGTGACATTACTGTGTCGGATAATGTGATTCCAGCGAAAGACATTGTGTGTGAGGATAAACCTGAAACACTCAACCCTGGCCAGTCGTTCACCTGCCATGCGACACTCAAGGCACCAAGTACGGGTGATCACGTGAATATCGCAACGGTTGAAGGCACACCGGTGTACGCCGATGGTGAGACTGGTTCTGATGGGCCGGTTAAGGATGTTGATGAGGCGAATGCGTGGGTGGATGTTCCTGATGCACCTGTGATGAATCCGTCTATTACAGTTGTGAAGAAGATTAACGACGAGGATGCCAATGCGAAGCCTGGTGTGAAGGTTCAACCTGGTGAGGATATGAGCATCGTGTTTGAGGTATCGAATGATGGTGATGTGGCGTTAGAGGACGTTGCATTGTCGGATAATGTGGTTGATGCGAAAGATATTATGTGTGAGGATAAGCCTGACACGTTGAATCCTGGTGAGAGTTTCACGTGTTCTGCGACACTCAAGGCACCATTGTCTGGTGATCATGTGAATATCGCAACGGTTGAAGGCACACCAGTCTACGGTGAGGGTGAGTCTGGTCCGACTGATCCTGTTATGGATTCTGATGTTGCTCGTGCGTGGGTGGATGAGCCTGAGAAGGTGGTGAAGGTTCCTTCCATTACAGTGGTGAAGAAGATTAATGGTGATGATGCCAATAGTAAGCCTGGTGTGAAAGTACAACCAGGTGAAGACATGAACATCGTGTTTGAGGTGACTAATACTGGTTCGGCAGTACTGGAAGACATTGATCTTGCGGATAATGTGATTCCATCGGATCAGATCACGTGTGAGGATAAACCAGAGTCACTCAAGCCTGGTGAGTCGTTCACCTGCCATGCGACACTCAAGGCACCATCGTCTGGTGATCATGTGAATATCGCAACCGCCCAGGCAACTCCTGTGTATGGTGATGGTGAGACTGGTTCTGATCAGCCTGTGTTGGATGTTGATGTGGCTCGTGCTGTGGTGGTGGAGCCTGACCAACCAGAACAACCAGAGCAGCCTGAGGAAGGCAAGCCTTCTAAACCTGCTAAGCCTGCTAAGCCTTCCAAGCCTGAGGCGGACAAGCCTGCTGGGTCGTGTGGTGAGTCTGTGGGTGTTAAGCCTGCGTGTGGCACACCAAGCGAACCTGAGTCCAGCAAACCTGGGTCTGAGCCTGGCCAGTCTGGTGGTGTGATTGCTGGTGAGGTTGTGAAGCATTGCCAGAAACCAACCAACCCTGGTGATAGTCCTGCCCAGTCTGGCACCAATCCTGCCGAGTCTGGCGAGCCTGTGAAGGCTGAGCCTGGTGCGGATAAGACCGCTAAGACGGTGAAGGCTGGTGCTAAGACTAATACTGGTGGCAAGACTCAGAAGTCTGGTGTGCGGGTAACTACGGGTGGTCATCTAGCAGCGTAGTTGGAGCCTGCTTCTTAGACGGGATGGTGTGTCCTGCACGCGTATAGCACGTATAGTGTGGGCGCAGATGTGGGGTGGTGTGACAAAGCACCACCCCACTTTTCACATTCAACAGGGGGAATGCGCTTCATTGTTTTGTGCAAAAAGGGCTGCGCGAGCAGAAGGAGCACTCTTTCGGCTGGACATTTTCATGGGGGGGGGGGGCTATTCTTTAGGTGCTTTATGTTTTCTTAAGGTTTTCTAAGGAGTAGGTCGTGGGGAATACGCATGGATTATCACGTCGTGTAGGCGCGGTCGTGATGGGTGTCGGTTTGCTTTTTGGTGGTGTGGTGTCGCCAGTTTTAGCTGCCGACGACACGGACACGAGTGCTGGTTCTGATGAGTTGCGTTTGCCTGATCCAGAGTTTACTGGTGAGGTTACGGAACTGAAGACGAACACCGAAGTATTAGAAAAAGCTGGGTACGTGGATATGACAGATGAGACAAACCAGCTTTTTGTGTGCCAGAATCGTACTTTTGATAGCACAAACGACACGTGGGCTGGTCTTGGTACCCAACGTGATCCAGCAACTAGTGCATTGACTGATATGACCTATCGTCAGGATGGTGTTGCTGGTGATAAGCGTGCTGGGTTCTATGGCACGGTGCATAACCGGTTATGGTTTAAGGAAGCACATCTTTTTCCTTCATACTATGCTTTTGAGCCTTTCTTCCAGGATTTGTATGTGCAGATTAAAACCACAGGTGAGAAGGACTTGGAGTTTCTTGATGGTGCTACTCCGGTGAATGAGCATGGGCTTGTAGCAAAGATTATGGAGGATCCAACACAGTATATTCGCCTGCAATCAGCTGAACCTTTAGAATCCTTTGGTCCTAGTGAAGCTAGGAATATACAGTGGTCTGATGTGCTCATTCCTCAGGCGATTCGTCGTATTGTCATGGATAAAGCTATAGCGCAGGGTGTGCCACGAGAATACTTCATGCAGGGGTCTGGATCGTCTGATCAGTTTTCTGCTGAGCAGATAGCTCAATATGATGAGATTATTGGTGCGTTGGTGTCTGGTTCTGGCGTGGACACCGCGTTTAGTGAATGGCTAAAAACACATTTGAGCGTGGAGAAAGTTTCTCCTGGTGAGATTGTCCTGAAGTTAGCCGACTTTGGTGAGGATATGGGTAGGCAAATGCCTATCACTCGAGGAGTGGAGTGGTCTGAGCAGGATAAAGAAGAGTATGGTGGTGATTTTCCATACGGAGCTGCATTTCCTGGTTCTGGAACCATAGATACAAATAGCGGAGGATCCGCGGTTGGAGCGCATATGGACTCGGTGGTTTCGTTTCAGGCTGAATCGCGTTTCGATTTTGGCTCTACTCCTGCTCGTCATAAGAAGGACATTATGGAAGTAACTGGTGCTGTTGATTATCAGCAACCTGGTTCTCCTACTCCTCCTATCGTGGTTTTGGACACCTATGTGTCTGCGTTTGCCCCTAATGAGAGTGGTACATATGAGGCGCAGGTGAATTACTACACGGATAAGGCTGATCTTGAGGCGGGCAAGACTGCTGAGGGCGAGACTGTGGGCAATTATGGTGCCTCCTGTGGCGGTGAATTTGTTGTGGAGGCTGAGGAGGTTGCTGATGTAAAACCGTCATCTACATCTGCTACATCTTCGTCTTCTGCGGTACCAACCTCTTCGTCTGCGGTGGAGCCGTCTGCGTCTTCGGTTGCGCCAACCACGTCTGAACCTGTGCCTTCTTCTGCGGTGTCGTCGTCCTCAGCGGCTCCTGCCACATCTATATCTGAACCATCTACATCAGAATCTGAGCCTTCCTCTTCTGCTAAGCCATCGTCTACCACATCGTCTGCGGAGCCAACACCAACCACTGTTGTGAAGGAACCTGAACCATCCTCTGCTGCTACATCTTCGTCTTTGGTGGTAACGCCTGTTCCTGTACCTACTGAGTCTGGTTCTGATGCGCCTGCTCAACCTGAACCGGTCAAGCCTGGTGTCATTGTCGCTGAGGTGTCAAAGCATTGTGATAACTCTAGTAAGAAAACCAGTGCTGAGAAGGCTACTGCGCATACTTCCGACGTAAGGGGAGTCAAGAAATCGGGTGCTCGTGTTACTACTGGTGGCATATTGCGCAATATGAGCTAGGTGTGATTCGTTGTTTGGCTGGTTTTCTAACTGTGGTGTTTGAGGAAATGTTATTTCCGAAACACCACTTTTATTTATGGGGTGAGATATGAGCCATTTTCAGGGGTAGGTGCTTGATTGTTTTTCTCTTTCGACTGGCGTTTTGATGGGGGGGGGGGGTCTATTCTTTAGGTGTTTTATGTTTTCTTAAGGTTTTCTAAGGAGTAGGTCGTGGGGAGAAAACGTAGCATACCGCGCAGTATAGGTGCGGTATTGATGAGCATAGGAATGCTCGCGGCAGGTGTAGTGTCACCTACATTGGCTGATGAGGGGGATACAGGAGCTGGGTCTGGCGAGTTGCGTTTGCCTAATCCTGAGTTCACGGGAAAGATTACGGAACTAACTGACTACGATTCATTAGAAAAAGCAGGATACACATATACTAATACTAATCAGCTTTTTGTGTGCCAGAACCGTACTTTTGATAGTAAAAACGACACGTGGGCTGGTCTTGGAGCACAACGTGACCCTGCAACCAGCGCACTAACGGATATGACCTATCATCAGGATGGTGTTTCTGGTGATAAGCGTGAAGGATTCTATGGCACCATTCATAATCGCTTATGGTTTGCTGAAACAAGTACCGGTGGGTCTGGTTATCTATTTGAGCCTTTCTTCCAGGATCTTTATGTGCAGATTAAAACTACTGGGGAGAAAGACCTAGAGTTTCTTGATGGTACTACTCCTGTGAATGAGCACGCTCTTGTGGCGAAGATCATGGAGGATCCCACAAAGTATATTCGCTTGCAGTCTGCGGAACTATTAAGTAGTTCTGGTTCAGGAGAACAACTTCATTGGTCTGATATTGCAGTTCCTGAGGCGATTCGTCGCATTATTATGGACAAAGCGATTGCGCAGGGTGTGCCACGAGAATACTTCATGCAGGAGTATGGATCGTCTGATCAGTTTTCTGCTGAACAGATAGCTCAATATGATGAGATCATCGGTACATTGGTGTCTGGTTCTGGTGTAGAAACCGCATTCAGTGAATGGTTAAAAACTCATTTGAGTGTGGAGAAAGTTTCTGCTGGTGAGATCGTCCTGAAGTTAGCCGACTTTGGTGAGGATATGGGCAAGCAGATGGCTATCACACAAGGTAGAGAGTGGACTGAGGAAGAAAAAGAGCAGTATGGTGTCGATTTCCCATATGGCGCCGCTATCACGGGATCACTGTCATATACTGATCCTGAAACAGGTGAAACAATAAACTCTGGTGGATATGACGTTCATGCTGATTCTATGCCTGTGTGGAATGGTTACTCTCGGTTTGATTTCGGTGCGACACCGTCGCGAAATAAGAAAAGCATTCTTATTTATGAAGATATGATCAGGGATGAATCCAAAGGCGAACCCGTCGGTCCTGTTGTCGCATTAGATACATATGTGTCTGCTTTTGCCCCTAACGAGAGTGGCTCATATGAAGCTCGCGTGAATTATTACACTGATAGAGCAGACCTTGAGTCAGGGAAAACTGCTGAGGGTGAAACCGTGGGTAACTATGGTGCCTCTTGTGGTGGCGTCGTTGAGCTATCTGCATCTGCTAAGCCTGCCGTTAAGGTTGTGAAGAAGATCAATGGCGAGGATGCGAATGAACTGCCTGGTGTGAAGGTTGCGCCTGGTCAGGATATGAACATTACGTTTGAGGTGTCGAACACGGGTGAAACACCACTCAAAGACGTGACTGTATCTGACGATAAGATCAAGAATGCTAGCGATATTAAGTGTGAGAATAAGCCTGAGACTTTGGAACCAGGTAAGAGTTTCACGTGTTCTGCGACGTTGAAGGCTCCGGAGTCTGGCACGCACACTGATACCGCGACAGTAACTGGTACTCCTGTGGATGAGGAGGGTAATCCTGTAGGTGATACGCCTGTTACGCATGAGGATCCTGCGAATGCCACTGTAGAAAAACCACTTGTTCCTGCTGTTAAGGTTGTGAAGAAGATTAACGGTGAGGATGCGAATAGTGAGCCTGGTGTAGTGGTTGCGCCTGGTCAGGATATGAACATTACGTTTGAGGTGTCGAACACGGGTGAAACACCACTCAAAGATGTGACTGTATCTGACGATAAGATCAAGAATGCTAGCGATATTAAGTGTGAGAACAAACCAGAGGTTCTTGCACCGGGTGAGTCGTTTACGTGTTCTGCTACGTTAAAGGCTCCTGCGACAGCGGGTGAGAAGCATAAGGATATTGCGACTGTTTCTGCTACTCCTGTGGATAAGGATGGTAATCCTGTGGGTGATACGCCTGTTACGCATGAGGATCCTGCGAATGCCACTGTGGTAGAGCCTGCGAAGGTGGTGAAGCATCCGTCTGTTAGGGTGGTGAAGAAGATTAACGGCGAGGATGCGAATGTGAAGCCGGGTGTGAAGGTTCAACCGGGTTCGGATATGAACATCACGTTCGAGGTCACTAATGATGGTGATGTTGCTGTTGGTTCTGTGAGTGTGTCGGATAATAAGATTCCAGCTGATCAGATTACCTGCGACGATAAACCAGAAACCCTCAACCCTGGTGAAAGTTTCACGTGCCAAGCGTCGTTGAAAGCTCCTGCCTCTGGTGAGCACACGAATATCGCTTCTGTCGAGGCAACCCCAATCTACGGCGAGGGTGAGACTGGTTCAGATTCTCCTGTGAAGGATTCTGATCCTGCTCACGCTAGCGTCGACGAGCCAACCAAGGTGGTGAAGCATCCGTCTGTGTCGGTGGTGAAGAAGATTAATGGTGAGGATGCGAATGTGAAGCCGGGTGTGTTGGTTCAACCTGGTGCGGATATGAACATCACCTTTGAGGTCACCAATGACGGTACTGCAACACTAGAAAATGTTGAGGTTACTGATAATGTGATTCCGGCTGACAAGATTACGTGTGCGAATAAACCAGACACCCTTGCACCGGGTGAGTCGTTTACCTGCCAGGCAACCGTGAAGGCTCCTGTTTCTGGTAAGCATGTGAATATCGCTTCTGTTCAGGCAACCCCAGTCTATGGTGAGGGTGAGACTGGTTCTGATGAGCCTGCGCGTGATTCTGATCCTGCTCACGCTAGCGTCGACGAGCCAACCAAAGTGGTGAAGGTTCCGTCTGTTCGGGTGGTGAAGAAGATTAATGGTGAGGATGCGAATGCTAATCCTGGTGTGAAGGTTCAACCGGGTGAGGATATGAAGGTCACGTTTGAGGTGACTAATGATGGTGATGTGGCTCTTGCTGGTGCTGTGGTGTCGGATAATGTGATTCCAGCTGATCAGATCACCTGCGACGATAAGCCGGAAACCCTTGCTCCTGGTAAGAGTTTCACGTGTTCTGCGTCGTTGAAGGCTCCTGAGTTTGGTAAGCATACGAATATCGCGACTGTCGAGGCAACCCCTGTTTATGCGGATGGTGAGTCTGGTCCTGAGGGTCCGGTTACTGATGTTGATTCTGCTAAGGCGTGGGTGGATGAGCCGCAGAATACTCAGCGTGTGCCTTCTGTTCGGGTTGTGAAGAAGATTAATGGCCAGGATGCGAATGTGGCACCTGGTGTGAAGGTTGCTCCAGGTAGCGATATGAACATCACGTTTGAGGTGACCAATGATGGTACTGCAACACTTGGTGATGTTACTGTCACGGATAATGTGATTCCTGCTGACCAGATCACCTGCGACGATAAGCCGGATACTCTTGCTCCTGGCCAGTCGTTTACCTGCGAGGCAACCGTGCAGGCTCCTGCTTCGGGTGATCATGTGAATATCGCGACGGTGGAGGCAACCCCTGTTTATGCGGATGGTGAGTCTGGTTCTGATACTCCTGTGAAGGATACGGATGCTGCGCGTGCGTGGGTGGATGAACCGGTCAAGGAGGTCAAGAAGCCTTCCATTAAGGTTGTGAAGAAGATTAACGGCGAGGATGCGAATGTGAAGCCTGGTGCTGAGGTTGCTCCAGGTAGCGATATGAACATCACGTTTGAGGTGTCGAATACAGGTACTGCAACTTTAGAAAAGGTTGAGGTTACTGATAACGTGATCCCTGCTGACCAGATCACCTGTGAGAACAAGCCTGAGACTCTTGCTCCTGGTGAGTCGTTTACCTGCGAGGCAACTGTGAAGGCTCCTGCTGCTGGTAAGCATGTGAATGTGGCTAGTGTTGAGGCAACCCCAGTGTATGCGGATGGTGAGACTGGTTCAGATTCTCCTGTGAAGGATTCTGATGAGGCGAATGCGTGGGTGAAGGAGCCTCAGAAGGATGTGAAGCATCCGTCTGTGTCGGTGGTGAAGAAGATTAATGGCCAGGATGCTGGTGATGGTTTGGGCGTTGAGCTTGCTCCTGGTTCGGATATGGATATCACGTTTGAGGTCACGAACACTGGTACTGCAACACTAGACAATGTCACGCTGACAGATAATGTGATCCCTGCTGACCAGATTACCTGCGACGATAAGCCTGAGGCTCTTGCACCGGGTGAGTCGTTTACCTGTAGCGCAACACTGCCTGCTCCTGCTGCTGGTAAGCATGTGAATATCGCAACGGTTGAGGCAACTCCTGTGTACGCGGAGGGTGAGTCTGGTCCAACAGATCCTGTGGGTGATTCTGATACTGCGAAGGCGTGGGTGAAGCCGAAGAGTGTTCGTGAGGTGTTCCCTGCGGTGGAAGTAGTGAAGAAGATTAATGGTCAGGAGGCGAGTGCGGATCCTGGTGTGAAGGTTGCTCCTGGTAGTCAGATGGATATTACGTTTGAGGTGTCGAATATCGGTACCGCAACATTAGAAAACATTACGGTGTCGGATAATGTGATTCCTGCTGATCAGATCACCTGCGACGATAAGCCTGAGGCTCTTGCTCCTGGTGAGTCGTTTACCTGTAGCGCAACCTTGCCTGCTCCTGTGTCTGGTAAGCATGTGAATGTGGCGACTGTAGAGGCAACCCCAGTCTACGGTGATGGCGAGTCTGGTTCTGATGGTCCTGTGGGTGATTCTGATGTGGCGAAGGCGTCGGTTGATCCTAAGCCGCAGGGTCGTGAGGTGTTCCCGTCGGTGAAGGTTGCGAAGAAGATTAATGGGCAGGATGCTGATACAAAGCCTGGTGTGAAGGTTCAACCGGGTGAGGATATGGATATTACGTTTGAGGTGACTAATGATGGTACCGCGACACTCGGTGACATCGCGCTGTCGGATAATGTGATTCCTGCTGATCAGATTACCTGCGACGATAAGCCGAACACGCTCAAGCCGGGTGAGTCGTTTATCTGCCATGCAACGCTCAAGGCACCGATGTCTGGTGGTCATGTGAATGTGGCGACTGTGGAGGCAACCCCTGTTTATGGTGATGGTGAGTTTGGTTCTGATGGTCCTGTGGGTGATTCTGATGTGGCGAAGGCGTCGGTGGATGATCCTGCCTCTGATAAGCCTGGTGAGGATACGCCTGGTGAGGATGTGAAGCCTGATAAGCCTGGCAAGCCGCATGATCCTGCCTCTGATGATTCCGGTAAGCCTGGTGATTCCGATTCCGGTAAGCCTGGCGAGCCTGGTTCTGATGCTGCAAAGCCTGGTGATGTGATTGCTGGTGAGGTGACCAAGCATTGCGATGGTCAGGGCGGGCAGGATGATTCTGCTGCTAAGGGTGCACAGCCTGCTGATTCTGGTGTGAATGGTCAAGGTACAGGCGCTGCCAAGGGTGCAGCTGATGCTAAGGGTGCGAAGCCTGGTGATTCCGCTAAAGCCACGACCGCTAAGACCGCTAAGACGGATAAGGCTGGTGCTAAGACCAATACTGGTGGCAAGACTCAGAAGTCTGGTGCGCGAGTGACTACGGGTGGTCATTTACGTGCTGCCTAGGTAGTCCGAGTCGTGCATGGTGAGTGTGCCTATATAGTCAGCTATTAGTGCGCTGGTGGGGTGGTGTGTTACAACACCACCCCTTTTGCATGGATTTATTTCTATAGCTGTTGACAAAAAATTTTCAACAGCTATAGAATCCGTGAGCGACGAAGCGAAAAGAAATCCTTAAAACAATCCAAAACCACGCCAAAAAAGACACAACAAGAAATACGAATCATCGAAGGCGCAAACCACACAAGAATCTGGGTCGGAGAAAAATACACAACCCTCGCACGTCACACAGAAATCCCGAATAACGATGCAAAAAGCATTTACAAGCAGCTAGGAATCAACTAACCATGAACACTTTTCACGTCACCGCAACGCTCAATGAAAACTGGTGGAGTCTCCGTGTAAAAGAAGAACCTGGCATCATCACACAAGCACGACGCCTCGACGAAATCCCGGATGTAATCAAAGATGCACTCACACTCTTTCCTGAACTCACCGACGACCCACAGAATGCGGTAATACATGTCGATTATCTAATGAGGATTTAGCTTTTGCTGCAGAGGCACGCAAGCTCAATGAAAAAGCTCACGAACTTTCTGTGCAAGCATCTGCCGCTATGCACAGTGCGGCTCAGGATTTATCAAAGCAGGGTTTTACCTTGCGGGATATTGGCGCCTTGCTTGGGGTGTCTCATCAGCGCGCACAGAAACTCATTAAAAATGCATAGCTGTTAGTTCCGTGTGAGTTGTTTATACCTAATCTGTGTTCCTATAAGCGCTTGCGATAATTATGCCTTGACCTATAATTGTTGCTGCATCAATTAAATGCGTGAAGAGATAACTTGAGAAAGGCAGAGCAATGTCATTGACCGTGAGTGAAGCCATTGCAAAACGTCGGGCGACGCGCAAATATACTGACCAGGTAATCACAGATGAAGTTCTCGATAAGGTGGTTCACCTTACGCTAGAGGCACCTACTGCATTTAACGCACAACGTGCGGATTTGGTGGTTATTCGTGATCAAAAGGTAAAGGACGGCATTTTTGCTGCCTCTGGTCAGAAGCAATTGCGCGATGCTCCTGTGGTTTTGGTGACTGTCGCTCATACCGATGTGCCTAATGACCTTGTTGAACTGCTAGGCGAAGAACGAGCAGCCTATGTCAATTCTTATTATGAAAAGCTCGACGCAGCTGCTTTGCGGGAAACTGCCATGAAAGACGCAATGATTCTTGCTTCTTTTGCGCTTATTGCTGCCAGCTCTGAAGGATTGGCTACCTCACCTACTACTGGTTGGGATGAGGCAAAGGTGCTTGACGCGCTTGGTTTGGGTGGGCGTACTGATCGTGGCGTTGGCATGGTCATTGCGATGGGCTATCCTGCTGAAACGCCGGAACACCCTGGTCGTGCCGCTAATCGACGCATTGACGATTCTTACTAAGAATCCTTTACTTTTGCGTTGCGCATTCGTCCTGCGATGCCGAGTGGATCGTTGATGAGGCGGTCGAGCGCTACTGCTCGTGCCGCTGCGCGAGCATTATCTAAATGCGTGGGGATAACGCGCAATTCCACCTCTTTTTTATAAGAGTGCTTAATGCTATGCCCAACTTTGCGGGCATCGGTTTGTTGTGCAAAAGCGGAACCAGCTAACACGATGGTGTCTGGTTTTGTTTCTTTAGCCAGTGCGACGGCTATCGCCCCAAGAGCGACGCGAGAATCTGTTTTTGCAACGTCAAGGCGATACACCCCGTCGGTGGTAAGGATTGCTGCACCATTAGAATCATCGACATAGAACAAGAGCACTTTGTCTTTCTTTTCTGGCGACTGTAATTGTTGCTCTGCGCCAGCAATGGCGGTGATAACGCTGGTGATTGTAATAGGAATAGCAAATTGATTATGCAGGTAATTGCTGATATCTACTCGATCCCACCCCAAATTAGGTGCAGTTACTAACCCATCAGCATTGACTGTTCCAGATGTGGCAATGCCCAGATTAGCCAGTGGTAAGCCAATGCCTTCAATAATCCCATGAATATGGGGCGTTAAGTGTGTAATAAACTCTTTGGGATGAATCTGCGCAACAGTAATATCGACAAACTTTTCGCGCAGCACCTGACCACGGATATTATAGGCGCCAATATATGTGGAATGCGTACCCACAGCTATACCGATTTGTACCCAAGGCGAAGTATTCAATTGGATGGGAATGGTGGGTCGCCCTGGGCCTGCAATTGTCGATAGGTCATGACGTTCTTTGATCAGTTGTGCGTCGATAAGCGCCTTGATGGCACGAGTGACAGTCGGTTGGGACTTTTGTGAAAGTTTAACGATTGTTTGTCTGGTGACGGGCTGCTGCAGGCGGGTGATATGCATACAGACCGCTGCGGGGGTTTGCGGTCGCGCGAAAGCGGGCGTACTTGCGACGGTAAACTTGTTACGCATAAAAACAGAATAAGTCAAATAGACTGGATAGTCTAAATTGTGGTCAATTTTTGCCCCAAAAAGGAAGGAAGAAACCCTAAGTTATAGACAGATTTGTCTTAGGTGGGCGTCGGTAAGCATGAAAAGATAAGCGCTGACCGTGGGGTGGTTATTAAGCCCCAAAGTGGCTAAACTAGCCAACTATGACTTCTCGACGACAGTCCCCCAGAACCCCATCCCTGCTCGACGCTTCTTGCGATTCCTACATTCACGATCTTGCGCAATTATCGCCAACTCAAGCAACTGCCTGGGGAATCGAAGGGTACGAAGACAAACTTCAAGATTTTTCCCCGCAATACTGGGAAAATATCGCTGACCGCACTCGCGAGATGATCGCAGACGTCGATGCCCTCGACGACTGCACCGACGAAAGCGACGACGAAGACGACTTTGACGACGTAGATATTGTCACCGCACAGGTACTACATGATCGCCTTTGCCTCGAACTATCCTTGCACCACAACGGGGAATACCTCCAGCTGCTCAATAATATCGCCTCCCCAGTGCAAGAAATCCGCGATACTTTCATGCTCATGCCGCAGGACACACCAGAACAACAAGAGGCAATAGCAGCACGACTTAGCCACGTTGATAAAGCATTGGCGGGATACCGCGAGTCTTTGGCTTTGGCGGCCTCCCAAGGAAAAGTCGCCCCACAACGCCAAGTAGATGCAGTCATGCGCCAATGCAAAGAACTAGCCGATTCTGATTCCATGCTGGAAAACCTTGGTTTGGCTGCTGATCATAGCGCAGTGTTGGCAGCCAAAGAGGCATTTGGCACTATGGCTGAGTGGCTTGCAGAGAATCTTGCTCCCCAAGCTCCTAGCGACGATGCAGTAGGTCGAGAGCGCTACCAGCGATTTAGCCACCAATTTGTCGGCGAAATTGTCGATCTCGACGAGGCCTACACCTGGGGATTGGCGCAATTAGAGGAAATAATTGCGCAACAGCAAAAAATTGCTACTCAACTCTATGGCGCAGGTACCAGCGTGCGCGAAGCAATGAAAAAGCTCAATAATGAGCCGCGCTATACCATTCACGGTACGGACAAGCTCCAAGAGTGGATGCAAAAAACTGCCGACGACACCATTGCGGCATTAGACGGCGTACATTTTGATATTGCACAACCAATCCGCACAATTCAGGCACGCATTGACCCCGCAGGCACCGGTGGTATTTTCTATACTCCACCGAGCAATGATTTTTCACGCCCAGGTCAAATGTGGTGGTCGGTTCCTGCTGGTCAAGAGGTTTTTCACACGTGGCAGGAATTAACCACTGTGTACCACGAGTCGGTTCCTGGACATCATTTACAATGTGGTGCAGCGATTGTCGAACGCGATAACCTCAACTTATGGCGACGCATTGGTTGCTGGAACTCAGGTCATGGCGAAGGTTGGGCGTTATATGCCGAAGCGCTCATGGAAGAATTGGGCTACCACGATGACCCAGGCACTCGCATGGGCTTATTAGATGCTCAACGATTGCGAGCAGCGCGCGTGGTGCTTGACATTGGGATTCATTTAGGCAAGAAAAACCCTGAGGGTACTGATGTGTGGGATGCCACTTATGCCAAGCATTTCTTGCGCGAAAACTCTGCTATGGATGACGCAAATCTTGCCTTTGAGCTGGATAGATACCTAGGCTGGCCGGGTCAGGCACCATCCTATGCGCTAGGGCAGCGCCTGTGGCAGCAGCTGCGCGACGACGCTCTGGCCCAAGGTCAAGACCTCAAAGGTTTCCACTCGCGCGCTTTGGCATTGGGCTCAATTCCGATGTCTATTTTGCGAGCTCAGCTCTTGGACTAAGCGGATTAAGCCGCAAAACTAAGCAGAATGAGAGCCAGTAGGGGCAGAGTTCCTTGTTTGATTGCTGCTGAACGCTTATCAGGTGCAGTAGCAAAAAGTAACAGAGCAGCAGCAAACATGGAACCGGTGCCAGCACCAATGAGGGCTATTGCTGCTGGTCGCGTTATGGTCCACAAAACTAAGCCGACGATTGTGACAATAGCAAGCATGAGGTTATAAAACCCTTGATTGAATGCCATTTCTTTGGTTGCATGTGCTTGTTGTTCGCTCATGCCAAATACTGCTCGTCCTTTACCTAACCACGCAAAAGACTCTAAATAGAAAATAAAGATATGGAGGATTGCTGCAAGGGCAGCAGTGATGAATAGTGCGATAGTCATGGTATTCTCTCCTTGTATTTTTTAATTGCGTACAATATGATTGCATATATGGCTCAAGAAATGCAACTAGATAAGCACATCTGTTTCCAGCTCTACACAGGCTCTCGCCTCATGCAAAGAATGTATCGCCCATACTTGGAAGAATGGGGCATTACCTATGTGCAATACCTGGTGCTGGTGTGCCTTTGGGAACAAGATGGGCAAAGCATAGGGGAGCTTTCCACACCATTAGACCTTGACTCTGGTACCTTGTCACCGCTGCTCAAACGCATGGAAACAGCAGGGCTGGTAACCAGAGAACATAATCCTAAGGATTATCGCAAAGTGCATTTCTTTTTAACGTCGAAAAGCACAGCAATGGAAGCCGAAGCAAAACAGATGTATGCACAAGTAGCAGCGTCATTAGGATTGGATGATGCTGATCTACACGCCCTACACGCCATCATGGCGAAAATTAATCCGAGCGCCGACGCAATATAAGCCGTATCAGCGTAGGCAAATAACCAGCCAGTAACAGCACACATATAACACGAATAATCTGGAAGGCAATCACCACAGAACCTGCATTGCCTTCACTGGATAATGCCAGCACAGTCTCTAGTGCACCAGGACTAGTAGCCAGATACGCCTCAAAATAACTCACATCAAGCCAGCTAGTTAATGGTAGAGCAGTGGCAGCGCAACCACAGATAAGAACCGCAATAAAAATCAAGGTTGCCGGGAGTTGTGCGGCAAAAAGTTTGAGTGCTGCTACAGATAATCCACCACCGCACATCCAACCAATTGCCATGAAGGCAACATATTGCACCAGGTATGGTGGGGTAAAGTCAATGGATAATGCCTTGCCGATAATGACAGTACATACCATAGGTCCAAGAACAGTCGGCGCTGGTAGGTGCAATAGTCGCCCGAAACGATCCCCGAAAAAGGCGATTAGCGCCATGATGAGCAACACCCACCACGCTTGGAGTGGAGGGTGCACTGCATGAGAGCTGGCACCTTGGGGGGACAATACATGGGTGATAAGCGGCAAGGAAATAGAGATAATCAGCAATCGCAAGTATTGGCTCAAAGCCACATAGCGATAATCTGCCCCTAACTCTTTAGCCAGCATGGGCATCATGGACGCACCTCCGGCGAGCATGGACAAAATAGCAGTTTCAGAGCTAATTGCGCGCTGCGCCCTAGAGAGCAATAATCCGCCAATCACCCCAATACCAAGGGTGATAGCGGTGGTAAACAGTGCAGGCAAAATATAGGGGGTCAGCTCAACTAATGGGGTGCCAACTAGGGGAACACCAGCCAAAATACCAATGAATCCTCGCACAAACACAAAAAACTGCTTATTCATGGTCAATTCTTGACCAGTGGATAACGCAAGTGCTCCAGAGGCAAGAATGCCCGCCAAAATCCAACCCGCAGGAATATGGAGTCGCTGAAATAACAGCCCGAACACTATCGACGCAGCAACGACAATCAGCCATCTCAACCATATGCGCTTATCTTTTGCTGCCATAGCCACTTCCTCCACTCATCGCGTATCTATCTCGTGTGCAATTTTATTAAAAACAAAGTACAGCGAAAACCAAACAAGCTCTCGACGATACCCAAGCAGGTCTATGATAACTCTCATGGATATTGCGCAATGGATTGTTCTTATCATTGGGGCAACTGCTGCTGGATGGGTGGATGCAGTGATTGGTGGGGGAGGATTAGTCCTCATTCCGCTTATCCTCAGCGTGGTACCTGGATTTTCTTATGCCACCGCAGCAGCAACGAATAAAATGGCTGCGGTAAGTGGAACCGCCTCAGCCACATGGGCATTGGCGCGCAAAGTACCATTGGATAAGCGGTTTGCGTGCCAACTCGTACCTCTTGCATTGTTGTGTTCTGCTGGTGGTGCGTTAGTGGCAGCACAGATCAATAAGGACATCATGCGTCCCGTAGTGATTGTGTTATTGCTTTTCTCGGGAACCTTTGTGGCACTGCGCCCGCAATTTGGGCAGCAGCGGCAGGATAATCAGGAAAAACACTCGACGCTGCGTCGAGTAGCTATTTTGGGTGTGGTAGCACTTATTGCTATGTACGACGGTGTCTTTGGGCCAGGTACCGGAATGTTTTTGATTATGAGCTTTAGTGCCATCATTGCCAAAGACTTCATGCAATCAGCAGTCCTGGCCAAAATTGTCAATACGAGTACCAACCTGGGTGCACTTGCGGTATTTATTGCAGGTGGGTATGTGATGTGGAAACTAGGGGTGGTATTGGCGTTGGCGAATATCGCCGGAGCACAATTGGGGGCACGGACGGTGCTTGGTGGGGGTACAAAACTTTTACGACGTGCGCTGCTGGTGTTGGTCGTAGTGATGAGTGCGTATCTTGCCTGGCAGCAATACGTGGCAATGCGCTAGAACTATCCTCTACGCGCAATGAGATTGCATAGTGCGGACAAGATAAGTGCTGCTCCGACGAAAGCTAAGAGTGCAGGGGAGAAAATTTCTGCGTCCTCTTGTTGACTCATGCCATACCAAAGGCCACCGAGGCTAAGAATCGTGCCGACGAACAGGGAGACAAATTGTCCTCGACTATGCAGCAACGATAATGGGAGAGTAAAGAGAGCAGCAAGAACAGAGACTACTGCTATCGGAATACCAAGCGCGCCTACGCTTCCTAGCGAAAAAACTAAGCCAACGACGATGAGGATACCGCCGAGGAGAGCCAGGGACAGTTCCGGCCAAGGTACTCGCATTTTTCGATCACTCATCTTTTTCTCCTCATAATTGCAGGTCTATAAACAGGTCATAAAAGAGCCTATATGACTATATAAAAAGCCACTGCACGCATGAGGGCATACAGTGGCTTAATGGTTCTGCGCGGTTATCGCAGGATTTTACTTCTTAGAGTTCTTCTCAACGTCGTCGGTGAACTCTACGCGCTCCTTGCGAACTTCCTCAGAGTAACGTGCAGTGTCCTGAACCTGAGTCTTTTCAAGAGAGATCTTCTCTACAGGAACAGTTTCTTTCTGAACAGTAACACGCTCTTCGTGAAGGATAACAGAAGCCTCGTCCTCACCGATCTTGCCGTTGTAGTTAGCAGCATCCTCAGCAGAGATTGGCTCGCGCTTAACCTGAACCTCTTCACGAGTAACAGGAACTTCACCAGTCTCAGTCTCAGTAACAACGTACTTGCGGATACGAGCCTCACCGGACTGTACGCGATCCTTGTTCACAGTAAGCTGCTCTTCAGAACGAACAATACTGTCATCACCGGTGGTTGCAGCGGTACGCTCAGTAGCTGCAGCAGTCTCGGTGTTTGCAGTCTGACCAGCGAAAGTTGCCTGCTCAGTGGTGTGAGTAGTGGTGGTGTTCTCAGCAGAGTAAGACTCAACATCTTCGATAGACTCTAGACCGTAGTGAGCGTAGAGTTCTTTCTGCTCTTGTGGGTTAAGGCCCTTCTCGGAGTCAAGAGATGGAGCATCCTTGATGCGATCCTTGCTGAAAGCTAGGTGAAGCTCGTCGCCATTAAGACGGTGACCACGTAGTGGAACAAGGCTGCTGCTCAAACCGAATAGACCGTGGTTAACCTCAACGAAAGTTGGCTGACCGGTCTTGTCGTCAACGAAAATTTCCTTTACGCCACCGAGCTTGTCGCCAGCTTTGTCGTAAGCGGTTGCGTCGAATAGTGCTTTAACGCTCTTCTTAGTCATGATAAGTTGATTCCTTCCTGAATCTTTTTGTTCTAACTTTGTTCTGTCTCATTCTCTACAGTCATTGCCACTTGCATAGTGTGCACGTTGCATAGTGTGCACGACCTTTATGAGACGATAATTCAACCTTGCGCACTCACTCGGAACCTGTAACTTGTTCTGCTCAAGTGCACTACAACCGAGTGTATGGGCAGCTCACGGGCATTGCTAACTGTAGAATGACAGAAATAGGTTAATTATATAAGTTCGTAACCATGTGGTTTTGCTACCAAAAATATGCCCATTTTAGGTGTCTCATCAGTAGCTTGTCTGGATACGCGCATGGCGGAAATTTCGCAGAAATATGTGCGATATAACGGTTATGTAACTATATGATTGACCTAGTTTTTGGGAGTCTTTTTAGGCTCTCGACGGTCATTTTTGGCCACATGACTAACCCAAAAAAGAAACCACATAAGAAACAGGAGTGAGCAAATGTCAAAGAAGGTAGCAGTTGTCACAGGTGGATCCTCAGGAATTGGTGAGGCCGCAGCCCGAGCCTTAGCCAAAGACGGTTGGTTGGTCATTGTCGCAGCAAGAAGGCTAGAAAGACTAGAGAAAATAGCCAAAGAAATACAGGGTGTGGCACTAGAACTCGATGTAACCGACCAGAACAGCGTCGACAAGTTTGCCGCAAAAGTAAAAGAGTACGGGCACTGCCAACTCCTAGTGAATAATGCAGGCGGCGCCAAAGGTCTTGACCCAATTGCACAAGGCAATCTCGAAGAATGGACCTGGATGTACGAAACCAATGTACTTGGCACAGTTCGAGTCACAAAAGCCCTCCTTGACCTGCTAGAAGCCGATAACGGGCAGATCATCAACATTAGCTCTGTCGCCGGTTTTAATGCTTACGCAGGTGGCGCCGGCTACAACGCGGCAAAATTCGGGGTAAGCGCGGTCAACAAAGTCATGCGCATTGAATTTGCCGACAAAAACCTACGCGTGTGCGAAATTGATCCCGGACGAGTAAAAACCGATTTCTCGCTAGTACGTTTCCGCGGCGACGCGCACAAAGCAGCACAAGTCTATGCCGACAAGCTCAACCTCACCGCAGCAGATATCGCCGAAGCAATCAGATGGGTGGCAAGCCTACCAGAACACATGAACATAGATCGCATGGTCATTACCCCACAAGATCAAGTGATTTAGTTAGAATAAATGCCCATGAGCTTAGCTTCTCTTGGTGCATTATTCATGATCTGGATCGCCGCCATCGCGTTACCCGGTCCAGATCTGCTCCAAATAATACGAGTAGGTACCAAAGATCGCCTCTCCGGTATTTATTGCGCAGCAGGAATCATGATCGGCAATACCGTGTGGATCATTGCCTCACTACTGGGAATGGCTGCCCTCATCGAAACCCAACCCATTATCCTGCACCTTATCCAACTTTTCGGTGGCGCATATATCGCCTGGATGGGTTTTGGCTCAATCAAAGCCGGATGGGCAGCACGCAATAAAACACACAGTGCCGATCAAGAGCTAATCGACGCAGCCGACAGTGCCAACTCAGCTGCCAACCCAGCTCAAAGTGCGTCGCTTAGCATGGCGCAAGCACTACGACTAGGCATTGTGACCAATCTATCCAACCCCAAAGCAATTGTGTTCTTTGCCAGCATCTTCGCACAATTCATCCAGCCAGGCATGAACATTGGTTGGACAATTGGCATCGCGCTCTTTCTCATTGTGGTCGGTTGCATATGGTTTATCGGCTTTGCCATAGCCGTTCGCGCCTTCGCACGACGTATCATTGCCAGCGGTAGTTTCATTGACATTGCCGCTGGCATCATCTTCCTCCTCATCGGACTCTACATGGTGTACGAGGGAACAAGCGCAATCATGAAACTCATTGCTTAGCAATAACTAAGAGAATGAGAGGCATATGTATCCACAGAAAAGGTTGCCCAAGCAGCACAAACCGCAAGGGCGGCGTCGAGTAGCCAAAATTGCAGAACTGAGCCTGGTAGCACTAGGAATATGCGCAGGAATAAACCCAGCAGGAGCCATTCCTGCCGACTCACCTCAACCAGTCATTCCTGCCTCTGCCGGCCCACAAGAATGCGTGCCATATCTTGGTGACCTCCTCAAAGGAAATGGACAATTCCCACTAGGAATTGTGCCACCAGACTACGGCACCCAAGGCTACGAACAACTCCCCCTCGCCAATAACCCAGCCCTACCAGCGCGCATTGACCTCCGCGATAACACCCAAGGCTTCAACGACCAACTAGAAGTAGCATTGCGCAACGGCGAACTATTCGTGCGCTACCGCGACCAACAACAGTGGCGCCAACTGCCCACACCAGAGTGCTTGCGCGGAAAAATTGTCAGCATATCGCTTAACGACGACGCACTCGTGGCACTCGACGCAGATGGTTGGATCTACACCCTTTCTAATTTACAATCCAGCCCACAACGCTGGGGCTGGATCAGAGCCTGGGGTGGGCCAGTATGGCTTGGCAAAGGACTCCAATCACCAACCACCAAGCCTGGACGCTGGTCCTTTAGTCTCATCGGCACGCACACAGACCGAGTGTATGACACCCCAGACGGCAAACAACAACCAGTATCTTTGGCTAAAGTAACCCAGCTAGTAGCACTCAGCGACGACGGCTCCCGTATCTACTCCCTCGACCCCTGGCTAGCACGGGATTATTCCTATGAAGTCGGCACCCCATTGAACTCGAGATTCCAAGCAGAAGCCATTTCTGCCTCCGGATCCATGATGTTTATCACCAACAAATACGGCGATATGTATACCAGACTCTCCGACTTCGACATCAACGGCTCCGATCCAGCACAATTCCGCTATGGTTGGGGTCAAGACAACCGACCCGCAGCACAAGATGCACTACAACATCGACTCGACGAACAAAGTGCACCAATCGGCCTGCCCGCCGACGACTGGCATCACCAACCCAAAATCCCCGGTAAAATCACCAATCGCATCTCCATTCACTCCACAGCACCAGGCTCCAACAACAGAGAACTACGCGTGGAAGGCATGGATGCACAAGGCCACACCGGTTTTTGGCACAAAGATCTTCGCGCCCAGCAGTGGGAGTTCACCCAAACAAATATGCCGCTGGTAGGTGCGCAATTAGAGAATTCGCCACAGGATCGGAGCTTAGAAACCCTAGCAGCTGCGTCGCCATTTAATTATCAGGGAGAATTAGCTCCTGGCGTGAACATGAAAGTTACCGAGTTTGCCTATGCCTCACCACAACGTGATGTTGCAGTGACTATTCAAGGTAAGACATATCGTTTCACGCTCCATACCGTCGACGGCAGACTAGGCACTGCACTGTCTATGCGTATGCTGCCAATGGAATCAGAGTTTGGCTCTCGCCCAAGTGGTTTAGTTGAGGCGATTCCACGCGACTACATGGCAGCACTCGAAGTACCAGAGGAGACTCGCCAACAAGCAGCACAGGATCCAGCCTTAGCGACATTCCTGAACAGCTATCTCAAAGGCGAGCAATTCCACCAAATATATTTGCGGGTGACTCCCTCACGAATGCAAGTATGGAACTCGCCAGTAAAAGATATGGCAGTGCCAGTATTAAGCGATGTAGCCAACCTCGACTCGCTATAAAATTGCGTATAACACATAGGCAGCAATTACACTAAAGATATGCGCACACCTCAGGACGTTTATATCCGTGATGAAACGATAAAACTTGGTCAATTCATTAAGTTAGCCAATCTCGTCGACACGGGTGGTGCAGCAAAAGAAGCGATTGCTGCCGGTGAGGTAACTGTCAATGGGCACACAGATACCAGGCGCGGAAAAACATTGCGTGATGGCGATGTGATTTGCGTTGGGTCATTGTGTGCTCGGGTTGTGGCACAAAACGAAGACCTCGAAGATTATTTCGATGAAGCCACAGCCGACGACGACTTTGACCCTGAACAGTGGAGGAATCTCTAATGCCTGCCTTCCAAGCTGAAGTGGGAATGCCTTATTGGCTCGATCTCACCAGCAGTGATAGTGCACAGTCTGTGCAGTTCTACAGTGAATTATTTGGTTGGGAAATCTCAGAATATTCCCCTGGCTATCATGTGGCACGGATCCAAGGATTGCCGGTGGCAGGAATTGTGCAGCGCGACAAAAACAGTGCACAACCAGACACATGGATTACTTATTTCCTCAGCGGCGATATTGATACACAGTGCCAGCAGATTGCACAATTGGGCGGTCGAGTCCTGGCACCAGCTGCCGAGGTGCGGCTCGGGCGTATGGCCATTGTGGTTGATAATGCCGGTGCTGCCTTTGGGCTTATCGAACCAGGCGGCGAAGATTCTTTCATTGCCGCAGGCGAACCTGGCACACCAGTATGGCATGAACTCAGTTGCGTGAACGACTACGCTCAAGCAACCCAATTCTATGCCGACCTCTTTGAGTGGCTCATGTCTGAACAACGCAATGAATACGGCAGCTACACCACAGCGCTTGTCGACGGCGCAGCCTTCGCCGGTATTCTCGACGCACACCAACTCTTTGCTGCTCATGTGCCCAATTTCTGGCAATCATACTTGGGCGTAGCAGATGTCGATGCTGCTGTGGTTCGTGTCCCAGAACTCGGTGGCGACATTATCCGCGAACCTTGGGATAGTGCTTTTGGTCGAATGGCCATTATTGCCGACGCCACGGGAGCCACACTGACTATATGCGAGGTTGCCGAACCAGTGGCAGAGGGCAGAGAATCAGACCCTCTTCAAGACATAGACCTCAGCAACTACCCAGAGTTTGGTTAAAAAACTCAGCAACATCGCGTACTCGTTGGCGTGCTACCTCAGGCGTAGAAATACGATGATGTGACACATAGGTTTTTACTACAACATTCTCAGCCTGTTGCACCAGTGGATAGCTACCAGCAATCTCATCGTAAGTGGCAAGCTGGAAGAGAGTACGCGGCCATGTGCTTGTCTTGGTGCACTCATGCGTGCCGCGCAACTGTTTAGGCAACATATCCAAGTCAAGGTGTGGGAAAGTTAGCGCCTGGGCGTCGAAAAGCTCGGCGCATAGGCTTGCTAACGCCCCACCTGAGGAATAACCCCACACCCCTAACCGTATGTGAGGATACTGTGCCCTGACCCAAGAGACAGCAGTATGCACATGGGCAATCACCTGATCGACATTATGCTCAGGCAACAGCGGATAATCCAGGTCAAGGCACGGGATACCAGATAATTCCGCTACTGCAGCAACCTCAGGGCGCCATGCATTTTCTAAGGCAACCCCAGATCCTTTCCACCAACCACCAGGATGTAGCGTAATAATCCAGCGTTGGGTATTAGTCGATTCAGCCGACGGCATAAAAAGTTGTGCATTAAGCTCAGGTATGGCCTTGAGCTGCACCTTGTCGGCAAAAGCCACACCGGGCATGGCGTGATCTAAGGCAGAACCAAGCATGAGCATACTTGCGTGAGTGAGCCGGTCAGGTAAGCGCGCATCATAAGAATCAGCCAGTGCTGGGTCGGAAGGTTGAGCAGGCGGACTTACCCAAGGGGGATTCTTCTCCGGCTGCTCATAATGCGCATGAATATAAGAACTCAGTTGCTCTAATTGCTGCTCTTGGCTTAATTGGCGATCTATCCCACCAACCTGAAACTCGTGGTTGTGTTGCTGGGCAGACGTGTTTTCCTCACTCACTATGGCTCCTACCAGGGGTTTGGGTTTACCAAATGCTTACGCGCTTATCCTCATCAATCCACATGGGGGAATCGGGTTGGACGTCGAATGCTTCATAGAGTTCGGCGATATTACCGGCAATAACATTGCAACGGAACTCGGCAGGAGAATGCGGATCAATAAGCAAATAGTTACTTGCCACCTCTGGGCGGGTCTTAGAACGCCATACCCTTGCCCACGACAAGAATAGCCGCTGCAATCCATTAAAGGTTTGACCCGATAACTCTGGTTCGGCTCCCTCAACCTCAAAGGGTAATTGTGGTGAAGAAGCGAAGTCGAGCCCTTGGTCGGCAAGGTAATTGCGATACGCAATGACTGCCACACCTAAACCACCGAGGTCACCGATATTCTCACCCAAGGTGAACTCGCCATTGACACCAGCGGATTCGGCACCAGTGCTTGCAATGGCGTGTGGGACAAGACCCGTGAACTGCTCTACTAACTGAGAGGTTAACGCGCTAAAGGCCTCTCGATCTTCTGGAGTCCACCAGGAGTGGAGATTACCTTGCCCATCATACTGTGAGCCTTGATCATCAAAACCATGCCCAATTTCATGTCCGATGACAGCACCAATTGCGCCAAAGTTTTCCGCAGCATCAGCGTCAGGAGAATAAAATGGTGGACGCAAAATAGCTGCTGGGAATGTGATGTCATTGACCGTTGGATTGTAAAACGCATTGACTGTTTGTGGTGTGGAATGCCACCGATCCCGGTCAATAGGAGCACCAATGGTACTGAGCTGATACTCATGCTCAAAAGCAGCACCAGCACGTACATTGGCTACCAGATCCTTACCCAGTGGGGAGAAGTCGAGTGCGGAATAATCCCGCCAGCTATCTGTATAACCAATTTTCGCCCGGAACTGCGCAAGTTTTTCTAAAGCACGCTCGCGAGTAGCTGGGCTCATCCACTGCAAGGCACTAATGCGCTCATGATAAGCCTTAATGAGATAATCAACTAATTCCAACATATCTGTTTTGGAGGAAGGCGGGAAATGGCGTTGCACAAAATGCTGCCCAATTTCTTCCCCGACAAGTCCTTCAGCTGTTGCCACTGCGCGTTTCCATCGAGCCCGCTGTTCGGTAGCGCCAGAGAGAACAGTGCCATAAAACTCAAAATCCTTTGCTGAGATTTCCTCGCTTAAGTACGCGGCGCGAGAGAGCAAAATATGCCACAGTGTCCAGAGTCGGAAATCTTCCAGGCTATGCGCACTTTCTTCAGAAAAGAGACTGATGAGATGATCTAAATAATCTGGCATTCGTACATTAAGTCGATGCTCAGGTAGTCCCATAGCCCGCAAATACGTTTGGATAAGATCAGGTAAGTCGGCAAACTCAGTGGGATTATTGGTCTTGATCGCGTCACGACTTGCCACCACATCCCAATGCCCAGCAGCAATACTCTTTTCCACTGAAACAATACGTGCTGCTGCTTCTGTAGGCGAAACTCCTAAAATATCTGGTGCTAAGAAACCAAGCATGGCGACCACATGCTTTTCATAGGCAGCAAGAATCTCTGCTTGTGCTTGTTCTCGGTAGTAGGCTTCATTAGGCAATCCCAGTCCCGACTGGAATACATAAGCAACAGCGTCTTCGCTGGCAGAGTCCTTAGCCACCCAAAAGTTCAACAGACCACTGACTCCGGTTGCGTCCAGCTTGCCCAAGGAACTCAGAAAAGCAGCTGCCGACTCAGTGGAAATACTGCGGATATCTTCGTCGATAGCACCTGTACCGGCACTATTTACCCCATCAGTATCCATGAAGGATTGGTAGAGCACCCCAGCAAGTGAGTCTTTTTCCTCCTGCACAATGGCGTGTACATCTTCTTCTGCTTGGTCACGCAGGGCAAGAAAGACACCATCGGCGCCACGATCGGCGGGAATCTCGTGGTTATCTATCCAAGGACCATTGACAAGACGGTAGAGATCATGAAGTTTCATGTGCCCTACTTTAATAAAAAATACGCGCCAAGGACGCAGATCTGCGCATTTTTGCTTTTCGACGCCCAGCCAATACAAAAGCGAGCCGGAAACAATGGTGTTCTGCGGCTCGCTCTATAGCACTGGATGAGGCTAGTTATTCTCAGTATTAGTGCTCATGGTGCTTGGTTTCCATAGCCCTGAGCGGGTGATAACCTGGGTGTCAATTTTTGCTAATTGTGGAGCTTGACCTAGGGAATTAGGACGTTGCTTGAGCACTTCAATAGAACCCCAGTCGCGCAGCCAATCATCTTTAGCGTAGCTTGGCATGAGATAGCTATAGTTCACTGCTTCTGCAGTACCCATGATGCCACCGCCATAATAGTCCTGGAAGTAAGTAACATCACTTTCTACATCATAATCAGGCAAAATGCGGTACTCAGGGATTTCTGCCACACCGGCATAGTGCCCGAAAGGACGCTGGCATGGGAATTGGAATGCAGTAGACCAGTCAATGAGTGTTGGCGCAGTGCCAACAACATTGTTGAGCGTATCGAGTGTAGGAACTCGCGGTGGGGTAAAGGCTAACCATTGTTTTGGATCCAAGCTGGAATCAATGGCGTGGAGACGAATCACATTGGCGTCGGCAGGCAAATCCGCTAACGGCAAGCGTAGATTACGCCAAATAGAAGTGTGTGCCAGTGGGTCTAACATGGTTGTTTCGCCAAGTTCAGTAACAGAACCATCAGGATTGCTCTTACCGTATTGCACAACCAATGATTGCCCATTTTGTAGCACACCATTGATATCAGTTGATTGGATACGGCCAGCCACACTGACCACTACCAAAGGTGCTTGTTCTTTCGCTTGCGGCAGCGAGTACCAATTGGTAAATGCTTCTGAATATGTTTGAGAATCTAGTGAGAAAGAACCAGTGACTGGCACTCTGCTTGGATCTAAGTCAAAGGGCAAAATAGCGAAGGAACCATTGACACCACTGCCGTCGAGTGGAGTCTCTTCACTGGTTTCAGTTTCCTCAGTGTTTTCTGATGCTAGAACTGGCTTAGCGAGACTTTCTACAGTAGCAGTTGGGGAATCCTCCTCTACCTGGGTAGGGATATTATTTGGCCCAAAGCCACGGTTTTCCTCGTTCTCTAGCGACGCACCTAGTTCACTACCATCTAGCACTGGAAGGAAAGAATCGTTGCTATTAGTCTCTACCAGGATATTATCTGCCATTGCACAAGTTTGACCTTTGAGGGTACGCAGATTACCTAACCCAACGGAATACGCTGGGTATTGTGCTGCAAAGCCCTTTGCAAAACTAGCGCAGGAGAACAATACAGAAATAATGCACGCGACAGCGATGGGTGCCGAGGCTATGCCAGCAAACCTAGCTGCCTTAAAGCGATTGCGTGCTTCTTCTTTGGCTACTGCCGCAGCACCACCTTCTTCTTGAACAATGGTGGTGTGTAGATCTTTACTATATGATTGCAACGCGCCGATGAAAATGACAATCACTGAGATGACTAGCATAACGGTACCGGCCTCAATGTGATTGACCTGGATGGTCTTGTCGAACCACGGGATACCGTAGCTGGAAACATACCACCAGCCATTAGTAGCAGATAGTGCAAATGCGAAAACGAGCAGGATAATACCAGTGATTAAGGTGCGAGTGCGTTTTGCTTGCAACGCAAATTGAGACAATGCCACTGCTGCTAATCCACCAATTACACCACCAAAACCGGCGAAAATACCAAAGTGGTGTGTCCACTTGGTTGGGGTGAAAATGAGGAAGAAGAAAGTAAAGAGCAGCACGAGAATAAGACGAATAACCGATCCGTGGTTAGTGCCCGGTATTTTGCGGTTGCGCAGCACTGAAACAATAACTAGGACGAGCGACACCATCAAGAACAAGAACGCGAAACGACGAGCAAAAGAACCGTCAACAGTTGTTTGCATCAATGTGGTGTAGCGGAAGTATTCTTGGTACCAGCTCAGGGATGGACCTTTTTCGCTTCGCACTCGTATAGATTCCAAAACAGACATCAAGGTTTGATCGGAAAATACTGCCACTAGCACTGAGAATCCTGCAGCGAAAAATGGGGCGAGCAGCGCTAGCCATGCGCCACCACGTGCAACTTTTGTTTCAGTTCTGGTAAGGCTGCTGGTGCGTCGGTAGATAATTCCCAAAACCCCAGACAAGCAGGCAAGCAAAGCCGCTACCGCCATAAGGCCAGTAGGGCCACACGCGAGTGTGAAAGCAGCGGTAGCAGTACCAAGTGCAGCTGGTAATAAGCGATCGGTGGCAATTGCTCGCTCAAAGAGTACCCATGTGGATAGGGCGCCAAAGGCAATAATTGGTTCTGGACGCAGACCGTTGTCATAAGCCATATAGAACGCGAGGAACATGAAAGCCGCAGTCCACTGTGCGACGCGGCGTCCGCTAATTTTTTCACCCAATGTTGGCAAAATCATGCGGGAGATAAGGAACCACATTCCCAGAGCAGCTATGAAGGCGGGTAGGCGCAACCAAGTCGATGCCGTATTGAACTGTGACATCAAGGCAATGAGGTCATAGTAAGGAGCGCCGAAAGGTGATTCTGGGGCACCAAACCAACGATAATAATTTGCCATATACCCGGAGCTATGCGACGCCTTTGCCATCGTAATGATGAACCCATCGTCGGAAGTATTAGCGCCAAAGAAGTACCAGAAGGTCAAAAGGGCACCAACGATAGCGTCAAGGAATGTGGGACGCCAACTTTTGGCGGTCAAGGAATGAATGCGACCACGCCCATCATGGCGATCAATTCGGAATAAGGTAATCAACGAAATGATGGTGAGAACAACGCCCAATGCCATTGCGCTGAATTTGAGCAAGGAAGGGCTGGAGGTAAAACGAGAGTTGATCTCTACATTGACAGAGAGCCCATTGGCAATTAAGGCTTGAGCAGCATCGGGGCGCGTGTCATCTAGCTCAGTATAAATACCAGTGATTTGTGGGCGGCTGTCTTCTTCAATAGTCGCTGCGTATTCTTTGCCTTTTTCGTCGAAAGCGCCTGGGATGGCGACAGTCGTTTCTTTTTCGCCGGAATGAATGACGAGTTTGGCGTCGGCAGGCAATTGTTGTACTTGCTGTGCAGAAAGGTTAATGATGACCTTTTCTCGCACAATAACATCAATTCCGCCTTCTGCAGAACGTATGAAAAGACCACGCGACGTTGCTTTTTTGCTATCCAGAGGCAGTGTGCCTAGAACTAGCTGCTGATTCTCACGAAGATCTCCAATCGCGGAGATTGGCACCGTGACATCCATTTTTTCTGGTGCATAACTCTCCAGCGGCGCATTGATACTGCTTAATGAGGAGTTCTGCGGCCAGGATAGTGAAGACTGAACCTGGTTCACTGGTAAAAATGGGGTGAGGATGAAAAGCAGCATCCCCAATAAGCCAGTGACAAGGCTAGTGAGCACTAATTGCTTAGGTACAAACTGTGTTTTTTTTTACCGGATAAAGACACAAAAAATAAGTGTAGCTTATCTCTTACGTTTCTTCTAACCCAATGTCCACTTAGTGCACTCTAGTCACCACAACGAATGGCCCAATTTCTGTGATACTAAACTCAGATGAATCGAAGCTAGCAGGATTGAACTTAATGCCGCGAAGTCGAACATTGGGATTATTCGGGTAAATATCTTCAGCCAAGTTGTAGGTCCACCCCTCGGAATCATCCTTATGACCACGGAAAATGAACACATCAGGAGCCCGCCAAGGGGAACGACCAAGTGCATCAAGGAATGCTTGTGGCTCTTTGAGCTCATCCCAGGTTTGCTCAGCCCATTGCTCAATCAGTTTGTTGCGCTGATCGAACTCACCAAGCGGATTAGCATAATGGCTCGTAAAAGCCTGGAACCCATAGTAGGGGTAGTAAGACAAGAAATCGTTTTCACTTGTGAGGACGATGGCATTTTCTGGGGTATAACCATGTGAGCGAATCTCTTGGTCAAGTTCGGCAAAATACTGCCCCGAATCAGCTGGGTATCTATCTGCGCGCTCACCATTACCATCAGTTTCGGTATAGGCAAGATCAATAGCATGAGCATTGCGATTAGGGATTTCTTGAGCATATTTAATGCCAGCACACATCAGAATAACTGTTAACGCAATAGTAATAGTGCGCGATACCCGTGGCGAGAAACGCTCCGGGTAGAGACGATGTATCCCCACTAAACGCAGGTCAGCTAACCCAAGCACCCCTGCTACTGCCAGAATAAGCGTAACGACGATATCCAAACGGAATCCCAGCAATGTCGAACCCGCCAGAGTGGTAGACATGGACGCAAGAATCCACCCATAGAAAATAATAAGACTCAACCCTAGGGCGCGGACACTGGGTTCGCGGAAGTTAACGATCAGGTACAACACACCAATGAAACATAAAATTCCGACGACGCTCGCCGCAAGCATGGGCAATGGTATTTGTGTTCCCTCAATGGGCAGGTAATGCGTTGCTGTAGCACCTGAGGTGTGCTCACCTTTTAGCAAGGCGAGAAGATAAGGAGCCCATACAGATGCTGCGATGAGCATGGAGCCACAACCAATAATGATCACGCTGAGAATTGGTTTCCAACTACGCTCAAAGAAAGCAGCGAGAATACCAGAGAGAAACACAATGCTGAGTGCGATTGTGGCAGTAAACAAGGTGTATGAGGAGGCAGAGATGCCGAGATAAACACTCAAGCCCACAATGGCAAAACTACTGCCCATTAACGCCCGGTACGTGATAATGGCTGCTGCAGGCGCGCCCAGGGCAATGATTGCAGCGTAGGGTTCTTGAGCGCTCATTACCAAAGCAATGGCAGTGCTTACTAGGGCAATGGCAGTGGCTACGGCTAGGCTGCCGCTAATGCGTTGCCATACGGGAACAAGCATACAGCTTGCACCGGCTAAGGAGACTAATGCCCAAGGCTGAAATGCTTCCCAGCCGGATAGGTGCATGATATTGGCAAAGCGACCGCCAAGCCAGAACCATCCAGCAGGGTAGAAAGCAGGCAGATCTGCATAGTTCATGTCAGATAAGTGCCATGTTTGGGTGAGTCGGGTGAGATATTGAGTGCGAAAACCTTGGTCTACTGCAACGCCGTCGAGGTAGAGCTTGGTGGCAGAGAGGGGAATTGCTAGGGCACCAATAACGAGCCCAGCGGGGCTGAGGTAAGAAACAGCATAGGTTAGTGCTCGTCGCCATGCGGGGATAGCACGTTCTGTTCGTTGATCATTAACCAGTGCACTCAATAAAATTCCGGTAATGACCACGACAATAACAATGCTAAATGTGGCAAGTGATCGAGAGACAAGGGAGCCGCCAAAGGCAGGCAATGAAGTGGACTTGAGGATAAGCCAAGCGATTAAAGTAAGGAAACCGCCAGCTAGGACGGCAGCTGCCATAGCGCCCAGGGTTGCTTTGCGACTAAGGGGATTGGGAGTAAAACCAACATCCATGTGGAATCGTGAAATGGACGGGGAATCTGCTGCGCTTGTAGTTGTTGTCATACTGTGCTCCCTATGCACCCTGTGCTCCCTAGTCTGTTGAGTGTTTTAGTGGCGCACTCGGTATGAGTACGCCACTGTATTCATCGGACTGTATCAAATTGTGATACATGGTGTGTATATCGCAAGGATTAGAAAGGTAATTTTCTAAAAATTGCTTGCGGAATAAAGTTAAATGCTAGCGAGACATAGCGGAATAGTGGATGCACAAAGATGGTGTCTTTCTTTGCAATAACTGCTTCAACTGTTGCTTTAGCGACATCCTCACGGTTTACTGTCAATGGTGCTTCACCTGCGTCAGCAGACATCTTGGTGCGCACTTGACCAGGGCGTACGACGAGAACTCGAGCACCATATTCTTTTAGTGCTTCACCGAGGTTGAGGTAGAAACCGTCCATGCCAGCTTTTGCAGCACCATAGACAAAGTTTGAGCGTCGAACGCGCTGACCTGCTACGGAGGAAAGGGCAACGATAGTGCCGTGACCTTGTTGCTTAAACTTTTGGGCAAGGAGCACACCGACTGATACTGGTGCTGTGTAGTTGGTTTGTGCGCTGCGTACTGCTAGGTCATGTTCTTGCCAGAGACGTTCTTGATCCCCAAGAGTGCCAAAGGCAACAATGGCGATATCGACGTCACCATGAGCGAAAGCATCGTCGATTACCTGAGGGTGTTTATCAAAGTCAGTTGCGTCAAAGTCAAGGACGCTGACGTCGGTCGCGCCTGCTTGTTTTATTTGATCTATGGCTGCTTCGAGACGTGGCGAGCGCGAACGTGCTGCCAATGTGACGTGTGCACTGCTGTGCGTGAGGAATTCAGTAACTATGGCGAGTCCAATTTCTGAAGTGCCACCGAGTAAAAGGATATTTTGTACTTGACCTACAGCGTTGAGCATGGAAAAACTTTCTGAATAATCTGAGTGACGTGGGCGAATAGATGATACAGCGGATTAGTGTAGTTCCAGGCGACGAGACATATCAGAAGCAAATACACCTGTTGGATCAATGGCGTTGCGTGTTTCTAACCAGCCTTGAATGCCTGGGTACATCTTGTGGAAGTTTTCTGCTGAGGTGCGAGATTCCTTAGCAAGATAGAGTCTGCCACCAAATTCAATGACGCGCTGATCAAGGTCGTCGAGGAACTTACCTAGACCAGGTTTGATGGGGAAGTCCACGCATACATTCCAACCCTTCATTGGATAAGACAGCGGTGCTTTGTTACCTTCGCCGAAGAGCTTAAAGACATTCAGCGCGGAATAATGACCAGAACGCTGCATATCGCGAATAATGTCCTTGAATGGCTCTACTGCCTCAGTAGGTACCACGAATTGATATTGCAAGAATCCTTTAGAACCATAACCGCGGTTCCATTCTCCAATGAGATCAAGTGGCTGATAGAACTGAGTAAGATTTTTCACCTTATTACGAGAAGGGGCTCCCATGAGGAAGTAGGCTTCACCGATTGCCGAAAGGGTGAGCTTATTCATGGTAAAAGAAGGGAAAATATCGGGAACTGTCATCAGCTGTGGTGCATTGAACTTAAGTGGTTCTTTGGCTAGCCGTGGTGCTAATTCTTCTAATTGTGCCAAGGTGGCAAGTGAACCCCGAGAAATTGTGGAGCGACCAAGTTTTGGTTCTGGTGAGATCACATCGAACCAGGCTGAGGAGTAGGTGTAATTAACCTCTGAGCCATCGGAGTGGAATGCGACTGTTTCGTCAAGGTTATCTGTGCGGTCGGTGTCTGCGATGAAATATGCTGTTTCGGTTTTGGTCATGCGGATTTGTGCGCGCACAATAATGCCGGTGAGCCCCATACCGCCGACGGTTGCCCAGAATAGGCTGCCATCAGGATCATCATCTGATCCTTCAGGGGTCAGATGTAGAATACGACCGTCAGCAACGAGCAATTCCATAGATACAACGTGATCGCCAAAAGAACCTGCTGAGTGGTGGTTTTTACCATGAATATCTGGACCAATGGCACCACCAATGGTCACTTGGCGTGTACCAGGCAGCACTGGCACCCACAAACCATAGGGTAGGGCAGCTTTCATGAGTTGGTCGAGGGTAACACCACCATCAACATCAACAATTGCTGTTTCTGGGTCGATGGAGTGGATTTTGTTCAGTGGCTGCATATCGACAACCAACCCGCCAGAGTTTTGTGCTGGATCGCCGTAGGAACGACCCATACCGCGGGCGATAATGCCACGCTTGAGGTGATCTGGTTTATCTGAGTTATCTTGGGCAACAACAGTGACAGCCTTGATGATTTCCGCTAGATCTGGTGTGGATAGCACCTGGGAAGTGGCTGGTGCAGTACGACCCCACCCAGTGAGTTTCTTGGCAGTTGTATGTAATTCCATAAGGTTCGTAGTACCTGTCTCTATCGTTTTTTCTTGCTTTAACTCTCAACTCTACCTGTCTTTTGGATAAAGTTCGGGTTGCATAGCTGAAGAAAAACTTATAAGTCGAGCATTTCGCGTATTTCTTGTGGCAATTCTTCTTGGGAAGTGATTTGCGGTCCAGTATAAGAATCTAAAATTTCATAGACCCTGAGTCTGGACACACTGTCGAGTAGCGGAAGTTCCTGGGCGATAAGCCTGGTCATAAATTGGTTCATCGGGGTATGAGTATGTTCTGCTGCAATATGACCAGGTTCTTGTTTCTGCCGCTGGAATAAAGAGAACTTTTTGCGCATAAGAAAATTTTAGCTTTCGACGTCCACCCTTGGGTGAAAAACAGGATAGCGAATAAGAATTTACTGCCTTTAGCTGGGAAAATGCTTTTATCCCGGACTTTATCCTCGCTATAGCGCTACTCTGGTGTTATGACATCTTATCCTGATGTTGCCCAGATTATTGATCTGACTACTTTTCGCCGAGCACGAACAACACCTGCTCAGGCACATACGGCGATAATCTGTGCTACTTTGTCTACTGCCCAGGCGGATATGTACCGCTCTGTGGGAGTAAATGACGCTATGAGCTTAGAACAGCTGCATAATGTCATTAACATTTGTTTCGGGATTGAGCAAAAAAACACTCCGTGGAAATTTTGCGATCAGGATGATCGAGTTCTCAGCAGAGAGAAAAGCGTGCATGATGTGTTGGGGCAACAGCAATCACGCATAGATTATTACTGGGGATTATGGCGCATTGGCATAGAATACGTCGATAGTTTTGCGCGTGATCGAGGTACACCACAAGCGCTATGTATCGGTGGTAGTGGGGCGCTTGAGGTAACTAATGGTGATTTTGATCCCTCAGTGATTAACGCCAAACTTACCGGTGACGACGTAATCAACCGCATATTATCTATGATTCACCCAGAAGCAGCGCAGGTGATTAAGCGCAGTGGAATGTATGATTTTGTGCCGCTGCTACAGGCTATTGATCTTCATTCACCTGCGCCACAACAACAGATCGTGCGTAAAGACTTGCCGCTGGAGTGTGATCCGCAAGCTCGCGACGCTTATTGGGCAACTTTGCTTGGGCTATTGTGCTTGAGCGACGAAAAACTCATTGATGCTGTCGTCGAAAGCCTTATGGAGGCATTGGGGTGGGGTTATGCCAGTGCCGCGGAGATTCGTGTGCTATGCCAGGAGTCATTGTCGTATCTAGATGAGTTGGGTGCCTATGGCACTGATGCTGTGAGCCTGGTAGATCGTATTGATATTTATCGCGAATTGTTGCGTCGACCATCGGTATCGCTGTGGTAGGTTTGAGGGCGTGTCTGAAACTGCTCCTGCTCGTAATTCCTTAAGCGTCCAAATGATTCGGTTTCTCGTCGTAGGTATTTTTTCTGCGGTCATTGATTTTGGTTTGACGATTATCCTGAGGAATGTTGGTCTTAGCCGACCACTAGCAAAGACCTGCGGGTGGGTAGCTGGAACCATAACCGCCTATTTCATCAATACGAAATGGACTTTTAACGCGCAAACCTCAAAAAAGTCCGGTGCTGCTGTGGCCTTGCTTTATCTGACCACATTCCTTGTGCAGCTTGGACTATTTCAGCTGCTGGAAGCACCACTCTATGCCCTAGGGCTGACAAAGTTCTGGGTAGATGCCATCGCGTTTGTTATTGCTCAAGGTGTTGCGACAGCAGTAAATTTTGTGGTGCAACGCCTGGTGGTCTTTAAGGAGCCTGCCGCGCAAGAAGACAGCGGTGCTTAAGGGCGCTCGAAACGTTCTTTTCTGCCCAGATGATGTAAACGCAACCACTGCTTAAAACCAGCGATATCGCGTCGTTGCACCAGGAAAAACCACGCAAAACGCGCATATTCTTGCGGGAGCAGTTTGCGCATACCTGGTTGGTTCATCAAATAGCCACGATTGCGGTAGGTGAAAAAGCGCTTGAATTCATTATCGGGATATTGCGTGTGCATTCGACCACCAAGAATGGGATGGAACTCCGCGCTGCCATTGGGGTGGAGATATGCTGTGCGTAGACAGGTGCCAAAAGCAAGCCCGCTGCGAGCGAGTCGACGATGGTACTCCACCTCATCACCACGAATGAACAGCCGATAGTCGGGTACTCCAATGAGCTCCATAGCTTGTGCACTAATGAGCGCACCATTGAACAGGGAGGCAATTCCTGGTAAAAACTCACCTTCTAGATCGCTTACCTTGCGGTGCCAGGTCAGGCCTTGGCGAAGCGGAAACGCCAGCGTATCTGGTTCGTTAATATCGCATACCACTGGTGATACTTCTGCGAGTTTATGCTTGTGGGCGACGTCGAAAAGCGTTTTGAGCACATGAATATCTGCTGGTCTACCGTCATCATCGGCGCACCAAATTGCCTGGGCGCCGCGAGCTAGCGCAGTCAAAAACCCCAAAGCAAACCCACCGGCACCACCAAGATTGGTGGCTGAGGGAACATATACTGCCCGTGATCCAGCAACCTCATTAAGCAGCTTTTCGACGCTGGGGTCATTGCCATTATCGACCACAATAATCCACTGTACGCTGTGCGTTTGCTGTGCAATAATCTCCAAGGAATGACGGAGCAATTCCACACGATTATGCGTAACGATAACTGCTGCAGTGCTATTGCTGGGGTGAAGTTGAACCTGCGCCACGAACCTCATTCTCCTTTTTATTTTTTGCTAATAATGTGCGGATACTATCAGCTGCCTCTTTTCCTTCATAGGCCTCGACGATCTCATCAACCGCACCTGCTTGGCGAATCTGCCCATGATCCACCCAAATTGCACTATCGCATAGCTGCGCCAAAAACTCATTAGAGTGAGAGGCAAAAACCAAAATACCAGAGCGCTGTACTAGCTCTTGTAACCGGGTACGTGCCTTTGCCATAAAGGCAGCATCCACTGCGCCAATACCTTCATCAAGCAGCAAAATCTCTGGTTCAATCGAGGTGACAACGCCTAAAGCAAGGCGAATACGCATACCAGTGGAATAGGTACGCAGTGGCATGGAGAGATACTCGCCAAGTTCGGAAAACTCAGCAATCTCATCCATTTTTTGTTTCATTTGCTTTCGGGTTTGCCCCAAGAAAAGACCACGAATGATGATGTTTTCATAACCAGATATTTCCGGATCCATACCAATGCCAAGATCGAACACCGGAGCAACACGCCCTTTGACCAACGCCGACCCTCGTGTCGGTTCATAAATACCAGACAATAACCGCAATAAGGTGGATTTACCAGCACCATTGTGGCCAACTAAGCCAACACGATCCCCTTCACGCAAGTGCAGGTTGATATCTTTGAGTGCTTCCACCACGACAGTGTTATCAGTGTTGCGACCAATGGCGCCACCGGCTGCGCCCAGAAAAGCCTTCTTCATGGAACGAGATTTAGCGTCGAAGATAGGAAAATCAACGCAGGCGTTATATGTGTCAATGGAAACCATATTTTCTCCCTAAGTGTCGCTAGTTTACTGCTAGACCCAATAACTCACTCGGAAACGCCATTGACGCATAGCGAGCAAAGCTAAACACACACCAACAACTGTCAGCGCCATAACAACCCACCAATGATAAACAGGAAGGTCAGCGCCAATAAGTGGTGCTCGTACTATCTCCAAATAGTGATAAAGCGGATTAAGCTGTGCCAAAAGCGCACGCTTAGAACCAGGACCGACTTGTTGAGTTAATGTCTCAGTAGTCCACACAATAGGAGTGACATAGAACAAAAGCTGAGTAGCTGACTCCAATAGTGGAGACACATCACGATAACGAGTAGCAATAATGCCAAAAAACAAAGCAACCCACACGCCATTGATAACCAAAAGCCCTACCGCTGGAACAGCCAAGAACACCTGCCACCCTAAAGGACGTGGGAAAAGCAACATCAGAATAACCCAAATAACCAGGTTATGTGCTAAAAATAGTGCTTGACGCCACACGAGACGATATACATGCACTGATAAAGCGGAAGGCAATTGCTTAATCAACCCCTCATTGGCGATAAAAACTTCAGAACCTTCCCGAATACACCCAGAAATGAAGTTCCACATAATTAACCCAACGGTAACGTGTGGCAAAAAATCAGACAGCGGAATCTTAAAAAGCACAGAATAAAGTAAACCGAGCGCTAACGCCATAGTGCCTGTGGCAATAGTTATCCATAGTGGACCGAGCACTGAGCGTCGATAGCGTTGCTTAATATCCTGCCAACCTAGCAGCAGCCACAATTCATGCTGCCGAAAACCGCGCGTGAGATCGCGCCACGCTGAGGCAAACGTCTTGGACATAGACGGTTGCGGTTGCGTATCTGGAGAATGAGTCATCCGAGCAATGTTGCTCACCGGATGCGCGCTTGCCCCAGGTGTGGGTTTTTCTTCTGCAACAGAATGATCATGTTCTTGCACAAATAGTTAGCCTAGCTGGCTTGGTGCAATTATTGGCGCTGACAGGCATACTAATAAAGTATCTATTGGAGTTGTTGAGGGAGTAGTCCATGTCTTTCGATATTGCCCACGCGCGAGGTCTTTACACCTCTTTGAGCGATGGGTGGATCTATCTCAACGCAGACTCGCAACCACAAGTGCCAGAAACAGTGGCAGCCGCAGTGTCGAGAAGTTTCCGCAATGCCCGGCTCATGCAAACCACCGCTTTCGACGAGCAGCTAAGCGGCACCCATGCCCAGGCACCAGCTCTGAAATTCTATGGCAATGAACACATTAATGCTGCTCGTAGAGCACTAGCTGACCTGACCGGCACCCAAGCACAGTGTGTCATTCTTGGCGCACAACTGCCCATGCTCTATATGCACCTTTCCCAGGCAATTCGACCTCTGATGCGTCGTGGGGCACACCTGATTAGTTCCCGAGCAGATCGCAACTGTATTGACCCCACCATCGCAGGCATTGGCGAAGTGCGCTATAGCGAACCTGATGTGGGTACAGCAGAAGTGCCAGCATGGCAGTATAAAGATCTGGTGAGTGGCTCTACCCGGTTGGTAAGCCTGAGCGCTGCGCATCCACACGTGGGTGTGCTCAATCCTGTTGCAGAAATATCCCAGATAGTGCATGAGCAATCCCGCTCCTGGGTACTATGCGATGTCACAGCTCTGGTTGGGGCTAAGCCGGTGAGCTTTCAAGAGCTTGGAGTAGATATCATTGCGCTAGATTGTGCCGCTCTTGGTGGTCCAGAAATCGCAGCGCTCATCTTCCGTGACGCTAGTATGTTCCCCCGCATTGACACCACAGCATTAGAGTTTCCCATCTCAGCAGGGTTGGCTGGGGGAGTTGCTGCAATCGTAGATCACATTGCTGATTTAGCAGGTGAGCAACGTGGTAGCAGACGCAATCGACTACAGAGTGCAGTGCAAGAAACTGGCGCCTATTTAGCCAGCCTGAGCAGATACCTTGTTGATTCCCTCAGCGTGCTACCCAAAGTGCATCTATTTGGCATAACTGGAGAACTAGCCCGTAACGCCAAGACAGAACGTATCCCCAGAATCAGTTTTTGTATGGCAGGAGTTCCAGCGCACACCATATACAAGCGTTTGCTCAGCCACGGAATCATCACCACAATGACTGGCAATGATCCGCTACTCAATATCATGGGTGCGGCAGAGACACAGGGCGTAATCAGCATAGGTCTTTCTGCCTTTAACACCACGAATGATATTGACCAGCTGCTCAGAGCCCTTGCCTCCTTGGCATGATAAAAGTGAACCTGCTTTGTCCCCATTGTCATTGCCGATTGCAGACTAGTACAGTCTAGTGCACAGTCAACACTATCTTTCCTGTCACTGCCCCTGATTGCAGTAGCTCATGCGCGTGCTGGGCGTCGGCAAGCTCGATAGTGCTATGCACCTGGTGCTTAATGGTGCCATCTGCAAGCAGCGGCCAGACATTCTCAATGGTAGAAGCAACAATGCGAGCTTTATCGTCGAGATCGCGCGAACGTAGCGCAGTTGCCGATAATGTGCCGCGCTTGGCAAGTAAGCGACCAATGTTGAGCTCGCCTTTTACGCCACCTTGCATACCGATCGTCACCTGATGACCACCAGGGGCGAGCGCTCGCACATTAGCGTCGAGATATTTCGCCCCCATAATGTCCAAAATGCGATCGCATTTGTTCTTCAACAGTTCCGCGAAATCCTGCTCGCGATAGTTGATGAGAATATCCGCGCCTAGCTGTTGACACACTGCCAATTTTTCGGCAGAGCCGGCAGTAACAGCAACAGTGGCGCCAATATGCTTAGCTAGTTGGATGGCGAAAGTGCCAATTCCGCCAGCGCCACCATGAATGAGAATGGTGTGTTGTGGTTCTAATCCAGTGAGCATCCCAATGTTTGACCACACTGTTGTGGCTACCTCTACCACAGAGGCTGCTTCTACATAGGAGTAGCCTTCAGGTATGGGCATGAGCTGGCCAACGGGAACATTCACATATTCTGCATAGCCGCCGCCGGCCAACAAACACGCGACCTGCTGACCAACCGGAACAGTGGTGTCGCCTGAATCGACGACCTCACCAGCACATTCCAATCCCAAAATTTCCGACTCGCCTGGTGGCGGCGGATAATGCCCCGCAGCTTGTAGCAAATCAGCGCGATTGACTCCAGCTGCATGAACTTTCACCAACACTTCACCAGGTTTGAGTATTGGCTTATCGACGTTGTCCAGGATCAGTTTTTTATCCGAATTGATAGTAATTGCCCTCATAGAACACTAGGTTAGATTATTTTGGGGTCTTTAGGGTACAATATCTTTTCGTTGCGCATTTCTTGTCGCATAAGTTTTTATGCGCTTAAGTTATGTGTGGACGTGGAGGTATGACAGAGCGGCCGAATGTACTGGTCTTGAAAACCAGCGTTGGGAAACCAACCCAGGGTTCAAATCCCTGTGCCTCCGCAAAACTCCCCCTAGTTCTTGCAGCTAGGGGGAGATTTTTGTTTCTCTTTCTGTAATTTCCGCGATTTCTATACCCCTAATTTCTTGAGGATGTATGCGACATTTTCGGGAGAATTGAGGCGTTCCCCATTTTCATCAGGTTTACTATTTTTTAATTCATTGTAGATATCTTGTTCTGTGGGCGTTTTCCCCATGGCGGCGAATTTCCAGTCAAGGAATTGAACCACAAAATCTAATTGGGATACTCGAGTATCAAGAAAACCTTTCATCATTTTCTCCTTCTTTTTCTATCTGTTAAATACACAATCAAATATAGACAGCTTGGTCTACTTTGTCTAATTGAAAATAGACAGAGATTTCTGCTTGGCGGGAATAGTGGCGCAGGAATGGTTGGCTCTGCAATAGCAGAGCGTGCCGTCGAACGCGGTCACAGTGTTATTGGCTTTTCTCGAAAAGCTCAGCCAGCGCACCCTATTCATGCGGTTGATTATCGCGTCGGTGACATCGCTGATACACAAATGGTGGCACACGTGGCAACAGATGTTGATGTTCTCGTGATCGCTATTCCGATTAACCGAGAAACTGGCGAATCAGAAAGTATTATTGCAGCGTACCGCGCTCTCATCGCGGCTCGACCACAGGCGCGTGTCATAGTCGTCGGTGGTGCTGGCGGATTAGAGCTTCCCGACGGCACGCTTTTGGTAGATTCACCAGATTTTCCTGGCGACTATGTGAACACTGGTACGTTTGCCAAGGCAGTCCTCGATGAGATTGATGATCCGCAGTATCGTCGTCAGCGCTTTACTGTCGCGGATAAAGTGGATGGATAGACTGGATAAAGCCGAGAAGTCAGCGTGATACTTTATTCTTGTTCACGCAATTGCACTGATTGCTGCTCTAACTGGGTATTTAATTTCTGATAACTATTCAGGGCATTACTTGCCCGAGGCGGTGTGCGAATAAGTTTCTCGGAGCTTATTCCTGCTTGCAGCTCGCGGATTCTGGCTACCTCGGCATCGAGTTTGATGCCGAGCAAGAGCATGGTATTGGCAATGAGCAAACCAAAGAGTGCAGAAAGCACACCGCCAAGAGCACCAAATAAGCCGATATGTGCGAAGTGGCTGAGATAGAACTCAAGCACATAAATCACAAGGGCAATACCAGCAACAGCAAAAATAGAGCCGGAAGTTACCCATCGAAAGCGTCCATGCTGCACATTAGGCGTGACGTGATAGAGCAGTGCGATAAAAAGCATGGTGAGTAGCAGAATTGCTGGCCAGCGCACATAACGCCAGACAGGGAGAAAATGATTGGCCATAAAGAGAAAAACATTTTCCCAACCTAATGGCTCGGCGAGGCGTTCTAGTAGTGGCAGGAGGAGATCTTCTCGCATGAAGTAAGCGCCTGCAATGATGACCATGCCTAAAACCAAGGTCAGGGTGAGAGCCCACATAGTCGCCCAGGTACGGATAATGCTGCGTCCTTCTAAACGTCCATACATACTATTGGCGCTTCGAGAGAAAGCACGGACATAGGCAGAGGAAGAAAATAGCGCAAAAAGCACACTTATGACCAGCATAATGACTGACTGCTCAGTAGAACCGATGAGCACGAGTGCGATATGCCGTGCATTATCTGCATAATTATGCGGGATATTTTTACTGATAAATTCGTCGGTAAGCTGCAGTATTTGAGATCGATTGTGGTCAAGGAAAAGCGTCGTTATGGCATAAAAGGCGAGCAGAGTGGGCATTGCGGTGAGTAGGGTGAAAAAACTCAGCGTCGCGCCTTTGTCGATAAGCGAGTGGTAGAAGAACTCAAAGTATAGTCGCCGAATAATCAGTGGCCATGCGCGCGGGTGTATCCAACGCTGTTCCTTGAATACTTCTTGGCGATATTCATCTTTTGAGAGAGTGGTGGCTACCTTGCCACCAGCAGCAGCAACGCGTGGTTGCTGGGAGCTTGTCGACGCTGCTGCTACGGACTCTTCTCTTTTGCTCATCGTTTACAAAATACCTGAAAATGCCATGAGCACAGGTTTTTAGCTCGGCATTTTTACATATTCAGGCAACTCGGCTGGTTGAGCGATTGGTTGTTTCGCTGGTTGCATATCCAAACCAAGATCTTTGGCAAAGATGAGCCGTGTTGTTTCATAAATGCGGTCACTATTTTCGTTGAGCTCAAAGACTCGTGCTCCGCGTAAAGTGTGTTGGAGAATGGTGCCGTCGTGCAAACCATAAGGGGCAAAGCCGGTGCCTGGGCAGTAGCCAAGTTCTACGCCAAAATAATCGCCATAGTAACTATTGATATGGTCGTGACCACAGTAAATACCAAGGACATCGCCACGTTCACGGACTGCGCCGTAAATGCCAGAGTTAAACGAGCCATAACAGACGTCTTCGTTTTTGACACCAGAAATTTTGTGACGCTTGGTCGCATCTTTGTGCTTAGAGTCTGAGTGATTTGCAGGACCGCCGAACCACATATCACGGTGCTCATAGGTAGGGATGTGGAAATACATCAGGCTCGGGATTTTCTTGCCGAAACGTTTTTCAGTAGCCAGGGATAACTCGCGATACCACTTGATCTGTTCTGGACGAATATAGTCGTAATGCGGTAGTTCATCATTATCTTGAACGGAATCATTTTCTGGCAGGTAGTTACCAGAATCGAGCAACCAAATCGCAAAGGCAGCATGGTCCTTGTTCTTAGCGGAGCCGATCAAGAGTTGAGCGTCGGAATGCCCAAATGGACGATCAGTGGCCTCAGGATTGAGATTGTGGCGATAGCTACGCACGAATTGTGACATATGCTTTTCATATACGCCTGTGTTTGCTTCTTTAACCGAGTCTTCATCGTGGTTGCCGTAGGTGATTGCCCAAGGGATATTGCGCTGCTCCATAGGCAGTACCACGTTGTTTATTGCTTGGTACACCTGCTTTGGATTGGTGGGACCATCGGTGATGACATCACCGTTGATGAGCGCAAAGTCTGGCTTTTCTTGATCCAAGACTTTGGACATGAACTCGATAGTGCGTTTATCGGTCATGTGATCGTCTTGGGTGTCATTGAACTGGACAATCTTAAACCGTCCGTCGCTATTGAAGTGCAATGGCAGGGCAGTATTGGTGTTGCTTTCTTGAGCCTGAGCAGCGTAGTTACTGCTGCGTGAGGATAATACAGCGCCTGCGGCGAAAATGCTGCCGCCTTGTAGCAATCGACGACGAGAAATCTGCGGTTGAGAATGCGAATTATTCATTTAACCTAAGGTAGCAATGTAATTTAACGAAAAATTAACACCGATGTGAAGAAAATATGAACGCACTTTTTTGTGGTTTTTATAATCTAAAACCATGACCTCCCCAGAAAATGTTTTGCTGTATTTGTCGCCAGAGCATGACGCACAGGTGCGTGAAATTTTTGGTCAGTTAGCGGCTATGGGTTTCCCGGAGCAGAAACAAACTCCGCACATTAGTATCACTTTTGCGCCAAAATTGAAGCCGCAGGTAGTGCAGCGAGCAGCAGAATTATTACCAGAGGTTATTCCCGCCACTTTAGAACGACGCGGTGTTGTGGTTTTTGGTCGTAAAAGAAAACAGACAGTCGCGTGGCTATTGGAAGGCTCGACGCGCCTAGAAGAAGTCGCTCGAGAAATTAGTGCACTCAACCCTGACGGTCGGGGAGCGCGATGGATTCCACATCTCACAATGGGGTTGAGGTTACCGCGTGAGATTGTCCCAGCATATGTCGAGGCTTTGGGGCAGGTGACTTCGTCACATTTTTATCAGATTCATGCTCAGCGCGCTGGCTACTGGCAACCAGCTCAGCAGCAGCTACATACCCTGGCAGATAATTCTTAATATCTGAATGCGATGACATTGTCATCGGCATCACGAGGGGGTTTTCCATTTATTTTCCAAGATGCAATTCTGTCTAGGAGATCTGCATTATCGCGGACTGGTGTGGAAGAGTCATCTTTAGCTTCGACGGCAATAAAGCTGACGTCGTCGGCGGCATAAGAATAGCGACACCACGGGACACCGTCTTTTATGCGGAATTCAAGCGGGCCGGATAGGGCGCCATCTGTGGTCATAACGACGATTTTTTCAATAATCATGAGCTAAGAATATCCGAGCCACGTTTCGTCTCGCGGACTTGGTGAGGATTTTTCTTCAGAACTGCATTCCGATATTGCAGTACGCTCAACAGTCTTTGATACTGAGAAACGTAACCCCTCGTTCAGTATTTTCTTTGGATTGGAGAAAAGATCATGCGCTTTGTTAAGAAAACAGTTATGGCTTGTACTGCATTTGCTATTGCGACGACAGGCCTTGTTGCTCAACCTGCTTCGGCTGCCCCTATTTCCCAAGAGACTCTTGATAGTCTTGTAAAGAGCCTGGCTGTGCCAGGTGGCGTACTTAACCCTGTGGAGCGTCAGCGCCTTGTGGCTGATACGAACGCGTTTCGTGTCCAAAATGGTAAGCGACCACTAGCGGTGAGCCCAGATTTGTCTATCGGCGCACAATTATGGGCAGAATACATGGCAAAAACTGGTCAGTTCATGCACTACCCATTTGGTAATGGTCGTTTCGGAGAGAACATCTGGATGGCCAAGGGTGTTTCTTATACCGAAGCAGTACCAGGTTGGATTAACTCTCCTGGTCACCGCCAGAATATGCTCACTGATTCCTACACAAAGATTGGCATTGGTGTTGCATATGCTCCAGATGGAACTGTGTATGCGGTACAGCGTTTTAAGCGCTAAAGCGTGTTTGTAGTTGTGGCGGTATTGCCGATTCCCACTAATTGAAAATAATTGCACACTGTTTGCAACTTTTCGCACGGTGTGCAATTATGTGGTTATGGCTCAATTTCTCTATCGCATAGGTCGCAGCGCCTATAAAAATAAGTGGCGTTTTCTCGCAGCATGGCTACTTATCCTCATAGGAGTGGGAGTAGCCGCTAGTACACTCAGTAAACCAACAGCACAATCCTTTGATATTCCTGGGCTAGAGTCAGTAGAAACTCAAAAAGCGCTCAAGGAAAAGTTCCCTGTCGAAGATGGAGCGGATCAACTTACTGCCCCAGTAGGAACCTTGGTCATTCAAGCCCCTGAAGGGCAAACCTTGGCTCAAGGAGAAGCTGCCCAGAACGTCGATAAGCTCGTCGGAGCGCTTAAAGAATTAGATTTTCTTGTCAATAAAGACGCTCTTGTTTCGCCAGTTCTAGCAGGTGAAGGGCTTAAAGCTCAGCTTACTCAGGCAAAAGCAGCACAAGGAATCCCTCAAGAACAAATTGATGCCGATGTTGCGGCGTTGAGTCCCTTGAGCAAAGATGGTCGCACAGGCACGATCAGTGTGACTTTTGATGCTAAAACAGCTTCTGATGTTTCAGAAGAAGATAAAACTGCATTTGAGCAGGCGGTCAAAGACAATGCCGGAAATCTTAAGTATGGCTGGTCCGGTAATAGCTTCAGAAGTCAAAGCATTGGCGGAGCCGCTGAGCTTATTGGTATCATCGTCGCCGCTGTTGTTCTCACAATCACTTTTGGTAGCTTCATAGCAGCTGGTCTGCCACTGATTACTGCTGTGATCGGAGTGGGAACAGGCTTGGGTATTGTTTTTGCCGCTACTGCTTTTACAGACACAATCAATTCCACAACACCAACCCTGGCATCCATGATTGGTCTTGCAGTGGGAATTGACTATGCGCTATTCATTGTTTCTCGCTTCCGAAATGAACTCATTAACCACGTCCAAGGCTCTAACCTGGAACCTAAAGAGCTGGCAGAAAAACTTAAGACCTTACCTCTGAGCACTCGTGCGCATTTAGCTGGACTAGCTGTGGGTAAAGCCGGATCAGCAGTTGTTTTCGCTGGTCTTACCGTGCTGATTGCACTGGCTGCTTTAGCTATCATCAATATCCCATTCCTCACCGCTATGGCACTTGCTGCAGCAGGAACAGTGGCTATTGCTGTTTTGGTTGCTATTACTCTTCTACCTGCCATATTGGGGCTTGTGGGTACAAAGGTATTTGCTGGACGTGTGCCAGGTATTAAAGCACCGGACCCTGAACAGGAAAAACCAACTATGGGTTCACGCTGGGTTGGTGTTATCCGCAAACACCCTGTGATATGGATGTTGAGTTCTGTTATTGTCTTGGCTTTGCTGGCAATTCCTGCCACGAATCTACGTCTTGCCATGCCAAGTGATGGATCTTCGGCTCAAGGTACACCTAATCGTACTGCCTATGAGATGGTTGATGAGGCCTTTGGGCCTGGACGTAATGCTCCCATGATTGCTTTGGTTGATTACGCTGATGTCAAAGATCAAGACAAAGCTGAAGTATTGAATAAAGCTGTAGCGGTCTTGCAGAGCGTCGAAGGTGTAGAAAATGCCCAGCTTATGAAGACTAATGGTAAGCCGGAAGACCCTGCACAATCCCTTGGCGATGCTGCACAGGTGTTTATTACTCCGACTTATGGCGCAACTGATGAACACGCAGCCGATGTTCTAGCTGATCTGCGTTCTCAAGAGGCTCAATTCCATGAGAAAACAGGCGCACAGTACTCCATCACAGGTACCACCCCCATCTATGAGGATATTTCCCAGCGTCTCTCTGATGTTTTGATTCCTTATATCGCTATTGTTTTGGCTCTCGCTGTTGTGTTGCTCATGGTGGTATTCCGTTCTTTCTGGGTGCCGTTGATTGCAGCACTAGGTTTTGCTCTCTCTGTTGCCGCCACTTTTGGTGTGACTGTGGCGTTGTGGCAGGAAGGCTTTGCTGGCATCATTAGTGATCCGCAGCCGTTGATTTCTTTCCTACCCATTATGTTGATCGGTATTGTTTTCGGTCTTGCTATGGATTACCAGGTCTTTTTGGTTACTCGTATGCGTGAAGGCTGGGCACATGGTCAAGCTGCATCAGATGCAACGACGTACGGCTTTAAGCATGGCGCCCGTGTGGTTACAGCTGCGGCGTTGATTATGATGTCCGTATTTTCTGCCTTCATTTTGATGGACGAACCATTCATTAAGGTGATGGGTTTTGCTTTGGCAGCGGCTGTATTCTTCGACGCATTCATTATCCGCATGACTTTCATTCCAGCCACCATGTTCCTCCTGGGAGAACGTGCGTGGAAAATCCCAGCATGGTTTGACAAAATCTTGCCGCATGTGGACGTTGAAGGAGAAAGCTTAACGACGTCTCCAACTTCTGACACAACTGTGTCAAAAACCCTTGCAGCTGAAACATCTGGCACAGCACAACCTGCTTCTACAATGAGCGTGGAGGAAAAGTAATGGTTACGTTGGGACGTCGTGATCAAAAAAAGATAGAAACTAAAAGAAGAATCGCTGAAGTTGCTGTGCAACTCCTCCGGGAAGTCGGAGAAGAGAAAACCACTATCTCAGCAATTGTTGACCGTGCTGACGTCTCCCAACGCACTTTCTACAATTATTTTTCTAATAGAGAAGAAGCTATTTTCTATTTCGTCGAAAGGCTCCCCCATGCCATTGCGAAGATGATTCAGGCCTCTCCTCAAAACAAAAAAACTGTTGAACTGTTAGAGATGCTGGCTATAGAGATCATTAATGAGCCACAAGAGAGTTCAGTAAGCATCCATACGCTCGTGGTTGTATTACAGCATCTTGAACACTATAGCGTTGCTGACTATATCCAGTGCCGAGGAGAAGATACAGGTGAGGAACTATCAGAACATGAGAAAGTTCCAGAAAACACCCTAGATTTCTTTCTTCCCGTTATTGATGCTTTGCAGGAATACAGTGGAAATAAGCTCACGAGATTTGAGGCATTCATTTTAGGGCAGACTTTCGTGATGGTGATGAAGTCAGTGATTGAAGCTCATGACAGCCTTCTGTTTGATGATCTTGGTTCTGTACAAGAGATGGTGCACGAGGGTTTTAAGATTCTTTCACGTGGTCTAGGAACCTTGGCGTAGGGCTTCTTCCGGGCGAGTAGGTTTGGGTAGGTTTGAGGCGTTTAATCCCCTAAACCTGTAAAAGACCTCGGCTTTTGCCGAGGTCTTTTACATTCTCTTATTAGAGATTGAGTATGAAAAAGTTTCTTTAGAGTAGTCGACGGTTTTCTATAGCGGAAGCGATTAGACGAACGACATAGTATATGAGTGCTGTCAGTAGTGCTGCCACAGTACCGAGTCCGAATACGTAGTTCATTGCGATACTGCCAAACAGTACGACATTCACTGCGAATGGAACCATGAGTATGAAGGCAATGATTGCCCATGTGTTAGTGCGTTTCTGAAGTTCTTGCATTGCAATACTCCTTAGGGGATGGTTGGTGAGATGGAGATTTTTAAGATACAATCCCCATTCTAAAAAAAACAGCAGATTTTGCAACACATATGGTTTTTATTTATCTATTCTTTATCTTTCTTTACCTACCTATTGGCAGATATTGCAGACTGATATAAAATCTACAGCACAAAAGTAGAAAGTATTTGGCGGTATCTACTTTCATGTAAATGCTCTTACAAGCTGGTGCAGTATTGTTCATCGTCCTTGTTATTTGCGATAAGGAGTAAAGGAGTAGTTGCATGTTGAGGAATGGCATTATTTTTATCCTTGCCCTACTGCTTGGGATACTTGGCTCCTTCATGGCGTGGGCGATCACATGGAGCCTAGAAAACCGTAGTGAAGAAGTGTATGGTTTTACGCAGGATTCGGCTTTGCTTGTCGTCACAGAGCCAGGGAATGCTACTCATCCAGGGGCTGCTACTCATACTGATGCTAATATAGTCCAGCGTTTAACTGAGGTTCTTGCGGAGCATGATTCAGCGCTGATCATGGATAGTGATGGTGCTGATATTGCTGGTCTTGGTGTGATTGATCCGCATGGGGTGTTGGGTTGGCTGCCTGAGGATCATAAGCTGGCGATTCCGGGTGAGCAGAAGCAGATTTACCTCTATACGGATAATTATTGCAAAGCGGAATATGACAAGCATGGTAGTTGCGCTTTAGTGCCGTCGGGTAGCAGCATTGAGGGAGCTATTCCAAAGCCTGTGGCTAACAGTATGTATGAACAGTATCTGTATGTACCAGCTGCTCATGACCCGATACTGAAAGGGAAGTTTCTGCTAACCCATGCCGAAGAATCTCTTGTTACCCAGGTAGGCACTATTTTGCTTAACGACGGTTACGCAGTGGCTTTGGTGCCTGCTCGATCCATAAGGGAGTCTCTGAAAGATGATTCCACGGTGTTGGCTTCGCTTTTACTTTTTGCGGCGGGCATTTTCTTTCTGGCGTTGTATTGGAAAACGCGTATGGAACTTGTGCGTAAAGAGTTGGTGGTTCGGATTAGCACTGGGGCAAAGAAATGGCAGCTTATTCGGCAATTTACTAGGAGACAATTGTATGCAATTGTTCCGGGGTACCTGGTGGGAGCATATCTATTTCCGGTGTTGATTACTGGTATTAGTGATTCCGACGTGCCAGCAGGGATGTTTCAGGTAATTATGGGTACCTGTGCTCTCGGTATTCTATGTGCAGTAGTTGTTTATGTGGGAGTTTTTTCACTATTTCTGCATGATAAGCGAGGTGTCATCAGATGATTCATGAGCTCATTGGTGGTATTCGGCTTGCTTTTTACCACTGGAAACAAAGTATATCTCTCGGGTTGATCTGTTCTGTTGTCGCAGTTGTTTTGTCACTTATTCTCAGTGAAGTTCTTACTCAGGTAGAGGCATTGCATAACGGCAATAATCTGCGTAAGGCTGAGGCTGTTGTATTCAGTTCGGTATATCCGAGCAATGAAGCTTTCTTTAGGAGTGATAAGGAAACACTGTCCATCCTTTCTCATGAGATAGATTCTGGTAATGGATATGCTTCAGTAATAGGTAATGTATATGGCGATGAGGTTGATGAATTTGTAGATATTTTTCACGGGATACATACCATCATTGTCATTGGGCAAGAACCATTCAGATTATTTCCCTCGCTAGGTCAATCCTGTCAAGCACCGTGTATTCTGCGCGGTGCCCAGGCATTACAGGCTGGTTCTGTTGTTGATTTTCATGGCATGGATATTCCAGTTAAAGGTGTATTGCCACAGAGCGTTACGTGGTTTGATCCTTATATGGGGGAGATAAATCTGGATCATCAGCAAATTCTTTTACTGCGCACGGAAGACATTGATGTTTTGACTGAGTATGAGCAAGAAGAATTGATGACTAGAGCTGTGTTTCTTTCACCACCTGAAGAAACAGTGAAGAAATACATATCCTCTGCGCGGGAACATTCACAGCACTATCTCATTCCAGGAACAATATCGGCATCTCAAAAATCAAACGTGGATGAGCTTATGCTTAGATCCGCACTGTATGTTCTTGCTTTGATTGCTTTTAGTGGTCTTGCGTTCTGTGCGTTTTGGGCATCCTTGCGCGATATTATCACAGCGGAGATACGGTCTTTTGTTATTCGTCGTATGTGTGGAGCCCAAGGAGGGCGGATTATGGTGCGGCTTTTGACTTTTATCGCTGCCGCCGCTGTGGTGGTTCCACTGCTAGCTTGCGGGGCTTTGTGGTGTCTCGGACCGCCGATGGATAAGGGTGCCAAAGTAATGGTTGCGGCAATTGTTCTGGTTTATAGTCTTGTGGCGCTATCGGTATGGCGCATCGTGCGTAGAACGGAGTATGTCAGATGAGTGAGCTTCTAGTTCTTGACAGAATTTCCCACACATATAAAACAAAAACTGAGTCTGTGCAGGCGATTCGTGATGTTTCGTTATCGGTTGCTAGTGGTGAGAAAGTTGCGTTGATGGGTCCTTCAGGTTCAGGTAAATCGACGTTGCTTATGATTGCTGGGCTTATGGCAGTACCCAGCAGCGGTGAGGTGGTGATTGGTGGTGCTCCGGCGCCTGTGTCTGAAAAGGACAGGGCAAAGCTGCGTAATGAGTTTTTTGGGTTTGCTCACCAAGAATATGCGGTGGTTGAGTATTTGAGTGCCTGGGAGAATGTTGCTATTCCGTTGGAGTATGCTACGCCTAAAGTGTCTCGTCGTCAGCGACGGGAGCGTGCAGTAGCGGAGCTTGGTCGGTATGGTCTGGAGCATTGTGCTAAGCGACGGGTGTCGGAGTTATCTGGTGGGCAGCGCCAGCGTGTTGGGTTGGCACGGGCGACGGTGACGCGACCAACGTTATTGATTGCTGATGAGCCTACTGCTGCGTTGGATGTGGGTACGCGTGATTCTATTTTGGATTTGTTTGAGACTGTGATGGCAGATGCTGGTGGGGCGCTTATTGCTACGCATGATCCTGTGGTGGCTGAGCGTTGTGACCGTGTGATACAGCTAGGGTGAATACAGTCGGTGTGCGGTGGGTACGCCAAGTTGTCGGCTGAAACTTGCCTAGATTACCGATAGGTTGGTGCGTTTCATTCTGTGCACGTGTGGTATTGCTGGGCAAATATATGAGTGGTACCATTTTTGGTACAACTTAGAGGAGGTTACTATGGCTATCACTGCAACTGAAGCGCGCAAGAATTTGTTTCCACTTATTCAACAAGTGAATGATGATCGAAACCCCGTGGAGATTACTTCTCGGAATGGGGATGCTGTTCTCATTTCACGTGCCGATTATGAATCCCTAGAGGAAACGGCATATCTTCTCCGTGTTCCTGCAAATGCTCAGCATTTGCTTGAGTCTCTTGCGCAGGCTCGTGCTGGTCAGTACGAGGAACATGATCTGATCCGATGAGACTTGTTTTTACTCCTAATGGGTGGGCTGATTATACGTTCTGGCTGAAGGCTGATAGGCAAATACTGAAGCGGATTAATCGGTTGATTGACGATGTGCTTCGTGACCCTACCTCGGGTATCGGCAAGCCTGAACCGCTTCGCCATATGCTTGCGGGTGCATGGTCACGACGGATTACGGATGAACATCGGTTGGTTTATCTCGTTGATGCCGACGATGTTGTTATACTCCAAGCGCGTTTCCACTACAACTAACAAAACTTGTCCAAATTGTCGGCTAAACTTTGTCCAAAGTGTCGGTTGAAATCTCGCCAAATTGTCGGCTAAACTTTGTCCAAAGTGTCGGTTGAAATCTCGCCAAATTGTCGGCTAAACTTTGTCCAAAGTGTCGGTTGAAATCCCGCCAAATTGTCGGATAAGTCTGTGAAGTGGGGAAATGATGAGTCATTATGTGCCCAGAATTGCGGATGAGTGGCTAGATTCTGCACTCAATCGTAGTGGCGGTGTTCTTATCGAAGGGCCTAAAGGCTGCGGTAAAAGTGAAACTGCCCGCCAGAAAGCACACTCTTTCGTGCAGGTAGATATTGATCCCCAAGTACCTCAGCAGTTGGAATTACTACCTCACGCTCTTCTTCAAGGAGCCACTCCGCGTGTGTTTGATGAATGGCAAACATACCCAGATATATGGAATGTGGTGCGGCATGAGATTGATCGTCGTCAGCAAAAAGGTCAGTTCATCCTCACGGGTTCCACAGCTCCGTCTGAGCAGGAGTCACGTCACTCAGGGGCGGGGCGTTTTGCACGTGTCCGGATGAGCACCTTTAGTTTTTATGAGTCAGGTCATTCTACCGGGGAAATTTCGATGCGCGCATTGGTAGACGATGCGGACTATGACCCAGTAGTGACACAGCACTTGGCTTTTCCTGAGCTCATTGAACGGCTCTGTCGGGGTGGTTTCCCAGGAAACCTCGGGTTAGCTTTGGTGGATGCTATGGCTAATAATCGTGATTATCTAGAAACTGTGGCGCATGTGGATGTGCTGAATCTTGATGCAGTACGACGTGACCCCATGCGTGTGATGGCAACATTGCGTTCCTTAGCCAGAGGTGTTGGCACAGAGATGACCACGTCCGCAATGGGCAGTGATGTGGGTGTTACACGGGAAACTGTAGGCAATTATCTCAGTGCATTGGGCAGGATCTTTATTGCTACGGAGCAGCCTGCATGGTCTACTCACCTGCGTTCACGTGCTCGTTTACGTCAAACTCCAAAGCGTCATTTGGCTGATCCGGCTTTGGCTGTGGCTGCTTTGGACGCCAGCCCCGATGCGTTGATGAAAGACTTGGAGTTTGCTGGGCAATTATTTGAGTCTCAGGTGGTGCATGATTTGCAGGTGTTGACTGGTGAGTATATTTCTCATGGGCGGGATAAAGACGGTTTAGAGGTGGATGCTATTTTTACGTCGCAGGGTAGGGCGTGTTTTGTTGAGGTGAAGTTAGGTTCTTCTGGGAGAGTTGTGGATACTGCGGCAGAGAATCTACGTAAGTTTGCGTCTCGTTTTGAGCATGAGAAACCACCGTTGCTACTGGTCATCACGGGTACCGGTATGAGCTATCGACGATCAGATGGTGTCAATGTTGTTTGTTTATCGCACTTGGGCGTGTGAGGTGCTAACAGCTTCTATGTCACAGACAAACCACAACCAGCTACAGCATGCTATGACAAACCACAGCCAGTTATAACACGGCGCAATACAATCCGACTTACGAAGGGTGCATCATTTTTGATATACCAGAGTCGTGAATAAAGATTCTTCATCATTTTCTTCATCGTCATCCATACCATTGAGCGGTTTTATCGGTCTAGCTCTTATCTTCGCTGCTGGCCCTTTGGGGACGGATATGTTCCTTCCGTCTATTCCTGCGATCACGGAAGCGCTTTCGACTGATGCTGCTAGCACTCAGCTGGCGATCACCACGTTCATGATTGGTATGGGGCTGGGTCAGGTTATTTTCGGCCCAGTGTCTGACAAACTCGGTAGACGCCGTTTGTTGATCCTTGGCACCATCCTTGGGTTGGTTGCCAGCGTTGTTTGCTCCTTAGCTTTCAGTATTCACATTCTGATAGCAGCTCGCCTGCTACAGGGTATTGCTGGCGGGATTGGTGCTGTGCTGGTGCGCGCTATTATCACTGATCGTTCTAGCACTGCCGACGCTGCGAAAAGTTTTGCGCTTCTCATGGCTATCAATGGTGTGGCTCCTATTGTGGCTCCACTCATTGGTGGGGTGTTGCATGAGGTCACTGGTTGGCGTGGGGTCTTTTGGGTACTCGCTGTGATTGCGGTGGCGCAGTTGTTTGTGGCGTTGCGTAATCCTGAAAGCCTGCCGGTGGGTAAACGTGCCCAGGGGAGTGTGATGCATACGTATCGCACCATGGGAACCTTGTTGAGTAGACCGGATTTTGTGGGGCATGTGCTGATTTTTGGGTTTGGTTTTGGAACTATGTTTGCTTTTATTGCGGGTTCTTCCGTGGTATTCCAAACGCAATTGGGAATGTCCCCGGTGGTGTATTCCGTGCTTTTTGCTATTAACGCCAGTTCGCTCATTGTGATGAGCGTGTTGAATGTTCGTTTATCTGGTGTGGTGAGTCCGCGTGTATTACAGAAGTGGGGGTTGGCGTTGATTGCCGTTGGTTCCCTTGCGTTATTGCTGGTGGCGTTTCTGCTTACTCCTCATGTGAAAGGTGCAAGTGTTACTGATGGTGAGGCTGCTCCTATCTGGTTCATTATTGTGTGTCTTGTATGTACGGTCATTGCTACTTCAGGCAATGGTTTGTTGATGGCAAACACTACCGTGCTAGCACAGGGTATTGCTGCACGTCAGGCTGGTGCGGGTTCTGCGGTTTTGGGTGCAACGCAGTTCCTGGTTGCGGGGCTTGTGAGTCCAATGGCGGCCTTGGGAGCCGATAAATTGTTGATGCTTGCTGTGACAATGTGTGCCTCAGCAGCGATTGCTCATGTAGGTAATCTGTGCGTCGTACGGGCTGCCTAGGTCAATATTTTTGGTGGGTTTAGGTGCTATGATTTGCCTTTGTGTGTTGAATCCACCCAAGACTAAGCGATACTAAGCCAGCCACACCAACAAAAAATGAAATATCAGTCCACCATATAATCCAGGCTGATGCGTTGCGTTCTATTCCTCTATCTTCGAGTATTCGGTATTCAATGCCATTGGCGATGAGTGAAATTATGAAAGATATAGCAGCAATGGCAATGATGATAATGCTGTATTTAACTATCTTGGTCATAGTGTGCCTCACTTTCAGTGGAGTTTTATTATGCCCCAAGTGTTATGTCTCAGACAAGACCCAATTTTTGATATACCAGAGTGGTGAATAAAAATTCTTCATCATCTTCAATACCACTGAGCGGTTTTATTGCTCATGTGGGTAATCTGTGCGTCGTACGGGCTGCCTAGTTTTAATATTTATGCACCATATGTGTTGTTTTGCTGGGGGATGCGTCGTAAAATTAAGCAATGAGTAGCCGCACACCAGGTAAAACCATTTGGGCACTGTCGCTTGCCACATTCATCAACCGTTCCACGGGTTTCTTGGGTCTTTTCGCAGCGATATTCTTTTCCTCAACTGGAATGAACCAGCAGACCATTGTCATTGCACTGTTTATTGCGGGAATCGCAGGCATTGTTGGTTCTATCCTCGGTGGGCGCTTAGCTGATGTGTGGGGTAAAAACACGGTGCTCATCGTGAGCACTGCTGTGAATATCTGCCTGTTTTTCTTGCTTGGGGTAGTGGATTATTCCCGCACCTGGTGGGTCATTGCCATATCGGCTGCGAGCATTTTGCTGTCCCAGGCTTTTGTGGGCCCAGCATCAGCGCTGGTTGCTGAGTCAGCCAAACCCGAGGAACGGGTTACACGTTTTGCGTTTTACCGCATTTTCGTGAACGTCGGCAGTATTGTTGCTCCTGCTTTGGTGGGGTTAATTGGTAGAGATCATTTCCATACGCTCTTTTTCATTTCTGCGCTTAGCTCGCTCATCGTACCCGTGATTCTTTACGCTGGGCGAGATACGCAGGATACATCACATAAAACTGAATCCCAGGGCTCGCCTGAGGGTGGGGAAACGTCCTCAGCTATTCATTCTGAAAGCGGATTTACCAAGCATATGAGCCTGGCGTTGACGCTGGTTCTTGTGACTATGGCGTGCACAATGGTGATCTATGCGCAGCATCAGAGTGCTGTGCCGCTGCGGCTGGATACCTTTTCTGGTGGTGTGCAATTGTATTCTTTGCTGCTGATTATCAACCCTGTGATTGTGATTGCTGTGGAATATCCGCTGAGCCATCTCATTAAACGCCTTGCAGCAAATACTGCGCTGATGCTGGGTGTTTTCATTATGGCTGTGGGGGTGGCAGTCACTGGCTATTTTGCGGAAAATATGGCACTCGCTATTTTCGGGTGGGTGTTGTTTTCCCTTGGTGAATGTATTTTCGCCCCAATGTCCAATACCTATGTTTCACAATTAGCGTCCGACGCCACCCAATCCGCTGCCCAGGGAAAACTTGCCGCTTTCCAATCTGGTGGGGCAGCGCTTGGTCCCAGTATCGGCAGCTGGATGTTCTTTAACACTCACGACGGTGTGTGGTTGGGCTGTGTGGCATTAAGCATCGTGAGTGTTGTGCTTATACGAATCGCAGGAGGGCTTGCGCAATCGCAGCGAGCGTAAAGCAGTAAGAATCCGGTAGTGGGCATGAGACAGTGACTAGGAAAAGGAGTTTCTAATGGCAACCTTGATAGTAGATCCTTTTAGCTCAGGTGCATATTACCCTGACCTGCTAAAACAAGCCGGAGTGGAGTATTATGTTGTGCGCACTCAACGTTCCCTCGATAGTGGCTTATCCGACGGCACCCCTATTCCCGACCTGTTGGCAGACAATGTTGAACTATCCGATGTTACTCAACTCGTGCAGCTATGCCATGAACACGCCATTGACAGGATCATCATAGGTGCAGAATCAGGTGTGCCCTGTGGTGAAGCACTCAAAATCGAACTCGGACTAGCAGCTAACCTCCCCGACAAAGGACAACGCTTCTGGAATAAACAATGCCTCTACAATTTTCTGTCCGAAAAGAACGTTCGAGTTCCCAAGCAGTGGGCAATTTTCAATGCGGAGGATTTAGCAGGGGATATAGAGGGTGAATCCTGTGCTGGTGTGCTGGCAGATCTCCCGTATCCCGTCGTCGTAAAGCCCGATGTGGGAGCAGGAAGTGTTGGGGTGCGCATAGTGTCCGACGCTAAAGCAGCCCACGCAGCTATCCAAAACATAGTGTCACAGGCAGGGTTCTTCGGCACAACGCCTGCGCGGGCAATTGTGCAGGAATGTGTTTCCGGACGGGAGTACGTCGTGGATACTTTCAGCGAGCATGGCAATCACCACATCAAAGCTATATGCACTTACGATAAGCACCCATCTTCCACAGGCTCTATGGTGTATGACCGCCTGCGCTGGCTCGACGAACACCAGGAGGAAACCGACGTGCTGACTCATTTTGCGCAATCATATCTTGAGGCGCTGAACCATTGGCATGGGGCGGTTCATGCGGAAATGATCATTGATGATCACGGGCCCTGCCTGATTGACTTGGGTGTTCGCCCACATGGTGCTGGGCACCCGCTGAAAACCTTTGCGCTGACAGGGGATTCCCAACTGCACGCTGAGGTGCGGGCTGCGGTGGGGGAGGGCACGGCGGACACTGAGCTGCGTACTGGGGTAGATGCTGGGCCGGAAACGGGGGTGGCGTCGTACCGGCTACTCAAACAAGCCACCATTGAGTTTCTGAGTGTAGATCGGTCGCGCACAATCAAAACAGACGCTAACCCCCAAGAACTTTTAACACTCCCGGGTGTAATCTCCGGGGAAATAAACGCCACACCAGGTACGACGTACCCCGAGACGCACTCCCTGCTGGATTCCGAAGCACTTGGTCTGGTGTTTATTGAACAGGAACGAGCAGGAAGAAGCAATAGCGATGTGCTCCGGAGCGCTTTTGAGGCGATGTTGGAGGGGTAGCTTATATCTTAAAAAGCTTGTAGTATAGATAACACTGGGTATGATATAACTCTGGAAGAGGTGCTTTGATGACTTTGGATATAGACCAAGAAGCAATGACAATTAACCTGACCAAAGCCCGTGAGATTTTAGGCGACATTGTTGCTAGAGCTAGTCATGGTGGTGAAAGAACTTATATTACCCGTAATGGTAAAATTGCGGCAGTAGTTGTACCAGCTGAGCAGATGAAAGAAATAGACCAGCTCCTAGAGCGGCTGGAAGATCTTGAGGATACCATTACAGCACTCGAGTTTGATCTCAACAGGGAAAATGAAAAAACACAACCTCTTAGCGAGTTTATTCGTGAACTCGAAGCAGAAGACAATACCTGAGATAGAGCAAAGCAATGGAGCAGATACTGGTTTACTGCTGCTGTCTTTTCCATTTTTATGCTTTCATTGTGTATTTTCATGTACTGCGATTACCATCATCATCTAATTCGAACCCTACTACGTCGAGAGAATCTTCCAGGTATTGGATATGCTCCTGCTAGTTCTGTGTGAGTTGTCTATATGTAATCCGTGTTCTGATTAGTGCATATAATGAGCGCAAATAATAAATCGGCAGTAATTAACGTCGTTAGTGGAGATGCTAGACAGTTGTGTTTTGGGCAAAATCCCGTGCCTCGCGAACCTAGAGTCTTCACTCCATTACCGGTTTTAGCTAGTGAGAGAAAGTTAACAGATAAGGTGAGTACCGGATTATCTGTTCTTTAGGAGTTCTTACCTTCTTTATATAGAGAGTAGGATTGTACTGCCATAAGAGCGAACAGGGCCCAGAATAGACCTGTACTGTTATTGTGAATGGGTGCCCAGTACACCGCGCCGAATAGTGTTACAACGGCGAGAATGACTGAGAGTGCAAGCCAAAGGGTACGGAGTGTATTGTTCTGAGTCTCGAACATAATATTCAGGGGCTCCTTCTTCAAAAATAGAGAGAGACTAACGTAAAAGCATTTTACCATCGTTTTTTGATGTGCAGGACTGGTGGATTGCTTCAATTGGAGAAGAAGTTAGGTTGATGTATGTTCTATGCTGGTTAACAAAGGAGGGGATGTTTATGAGCACTCTAACAGCAATCGACGTTGCTGCGTATATTGAAAAGAGAGGTTTTGCAGGTAATTCCTGGAAGCTTCAGAAGCTTACTTATTATGCGCAAGCGTGGGTTGGTGCGTGGACTGGTAAGCCTTTGTTTTCTGATGAAATTGAAGCCTGGCGAGATGGTCCTGTGATTAGAGAACTGTACAAAAGTGACCGTTACCATCGTATTGGTGGTGAGCTTGCTGGTGACGTCACAAAGCTAACCGATGCTGATAAAGCAATGATTGATTCCGTGCTGCGGTTTTATGGGCAGAATACAGGTGAGCAACTCATTGAACAGACCCATAGCGAAAAGCCTTGGATTGATAGTCGAGAAGGCTGCGCTCCACACGAGCATTCATCGAGGCTGATTCCATTCTCAGCAATGGTGAAATACTATGCGCAGAAAGCAATGCAGTCTAGAGACGTTCCGAAAGCACCGATTATTGATGTCGCCTTACCTGAGGAAAAGGTAGTTGAGCAGTCTTTTCTTAAGATGGAAGATAAATGGTCTGTAACCCTTGAATGGCTTAAAGACAAGTGACGCACGAATTTCGTCTTGATATAGATGTCGTCATTGCTCGGAATGCAATAATCAATCGAAGTGACGTTGCCTCTTGTTTACTTGATCGTGGAAAACTCGAATCGGCACTAGCAAGACCTTTGCACACTTTTGATAAGGAATTACTCTATCCAACGATTTTCCATAGAGCTGCAGCTTTATTGGAAGGTATTGCAGCTGCTCATGCATTTTATGATGGGAATAAAAGGACTGCGTGGTTGTCATGCAGTGTTTATCTTGAACTTAATGGGATTGATATTGAAGCGGATCCTGTGGAGGCGGGTCAACTTGTTGTGGCTCTCGTAAATCACAAGATTGATGTGGAATACGTTGCGTCATGGCTAATACAGCATATGCAGTAGTATCAATTTCATCTTTTGGTGAGTTGGCTTGTTCTGTAATTAAGTCATCTCCAGCTCAGGTTCTTCCGCCTGAGCTTGTTCCAGAACCTCTTTAGCGGCAGAGAGGTTAATAATTCCAATAACAATTCCAATAATTACATCCGGCCAGATTGATAGCCACACTATTGTGATAATTCCACCCAGAAGTATCAGAATATTGGCAAAAATATCATTACGCGCAGCGAGCCACGCGCCGCGCGCTAAAGCGCCGGAACCATGCCGCAAACGCATAAGTAATAATGCGCTCATCATATTGATGATCATGGCAAAAACGGCTGTGAATGATAATGCAAAAGGCTCAGGTGGATTTCCTGATAGGATTTTCCATATCGCCATTCCAAAAGCGGCAAAAGCGGGAATTAAAATGAGTGCCGCTAACCCAAAACTTGCTTTTCGACGAGCTATCACAGACCACCCTAGAGCTGCAAGAACTAGAAAATTGATGAAGAAATCCTCAAGGAAATCGGCGGCGTCGGCAAAAAGAGAAGCAGAACCAATAAGGCCCGCGATAGTCACTTCTGCCACACAACCCACAAGATTAAGGGCAGCAACAATAGCGACGATTCTGCGTGCTTGTTTGTTGAGAGAATGTGCGGTGAGGTCGTGCTCTGTCATGCTTTCTTAAATTAGCACCGTAGCTAGGATGGTGGTATTTTCGGTTGTTTTGCTGGTAACTTCATTCACTGCACTGATAATTCGTGCAAGCAGGGGATCGGTGACGCTGAATTGTGTATCTGCGTTATATGATACAGCGGTTCCTACGGATTACAGTCACAACATCGGTATCCGACACAACAGGGCGTTCTAGCTACCGAACAAATTTTAGACACACTTTTTGTCCCTTAACCCCCTTAACCCAAAAAACGACCCTGAACTAAAAGCTCAGGATCGGAATTTCTTTTTATTTGCAGGTGATTCCTGCTCAGTAAGCACTACTCTACCGTCTCCACCGTCATAACGTAAACCTGGATACACAAAGACCTCAGCTCAGCTGAGGTCTTTGGATTGATACGCATATGCGCCTGGCATATGCTCCTAGGAGAGATATTAGTAGGAAGGATCCTTGCCTTGGAAAATCAGCAGATGTTAAAGCAGTTGGAGCAGAGGATCGAATATCTGTCTGTCCAGGTTGAACGGCTAATAGAGATGCAACATCCTTATCCATCTCCAATGATGGAGTTCCGAAAGGTTGCGATGTTAACTGGGCTAACCTTCGAGCAGGAAGCACTAGCCCGAAAGCTTCTTGGAGCAGTGCTAGTTTTCCAACGTGACCGAAAAGTGGATATCGAAAAGGGACTGTTGCCTTTCCCGGAGGAAACCATAACGCTATTTAAGGACTATGCCGACGACGGAATGATTGACCACAATCGAATAATAAATTTGTTAAAAACGTTTATTCCAGGTGGCGGTAACGTGGCGCAAGAACTACTCGCGGCTTGGGAAGTATCCCAGTCTGAAATTAGACGGAGTTATGGGCACGACGTGAACTGAATTTGTTACTGCTTCCATGTAGTGTTGACTTCAATGTCTGAACTGTGTATATCGCCATGTGATTACCCTTGGACAGGGTATCTGCGTTTCGAGGGTTGTGTTTGGGCTAGATGTTGTATTAAAATCTCTCTCAACACGACCGGTTCCGCTGCCCGCCTAGGTGGGAGTCCAGGGCCGGTCCCTTTTCTAATCCGGGGGGATTGTAGTGTCTAAATTTTTCACAGATTATAATGAGCAAGTCGAATTACTTGAGAAGCGTGGAATGATTATCGCGGATCCTGAATATGCGGTTCATGTTTTGCGTACACATAGCTATTATCGATTGTCTGGTTACTGGTACCCAATGAGGTCTATGGATCCTATTACTCATTGTAGCCTCGATACTTTTCGAGAAGGTGCAAATTTTGACCTAGTATTAAAACTTTATGATTTTGATGCGCGCCTTCATCAGCTCTAATTTTCTGAAGAGTAATTATGTGATGCATTTATGCTTGCAGGTGAGGGAGTGGGGGCTTGTGCGTCGTATTTTTCATTAGCGGCTAGAACATCATCGCGATGTTCTTCTGCCCACTGACGTATAGCTGCTAGCGGCAGCGCTAAAGAGCGTCCTAGTTCTGTGAGTTCGTATTCGACGCCAACCGGCATGGTTGGGTAAACAGTGCGGGTGATCATGCCGTCTCGTTCTAATGATCGCAAAGTTTGTGTAAGAATTTTAGCCGATATGCCCTGAATATCACGTTTAAGTTGGTTGAAACGTAAAGGGTGTTGGCTGAGTTTGCCGATGATCAGTGCTGTCCATTTATCTGATACTCGGTCAAGGATTTTGCGGCAGGGGCATTGTTGTGAGTAAACATCAGGAGTTTCAGAACAGGCTATAGTTTCCATAAGAAACTAGGTTACTTGTAGGTTGTTAGATTTCCCAAAAGTGCATTCTTGTGGGGCTATGAGCGCTATTGCATTCTTAATGAAGGAAATGCTTAATGCGTTTCAGCGGAATCAACTTCAGCCTTTCTCCTTTCTCATATGAGTTTTTGAGAGGGCTATTAAAGGAGGATTAATGACCATGATGAAACAAGCTCAAATACGACAGTGGGGATCTGTAGATAATTTCGAGTATGTAGACTCTGTAATTCCTGAAGCACTCCCCGGGAGATTAGTAGTGAAGAACTGTGCAGTAGGAATTAATCCCGTTGATTGGAAAACACGCTCTGGGGCAGGGATTTCTGGCATGCTTGCTCTTGACGAGCCTATCGTGCTTGGTTGGGATTTTGCAGGTGAGGTTGTGGCTACTGGGCCTGAGACTACTGGTTATGCTGTTGGTGATCGTATTTTTGGGATGTCTGCATTTCCAGACCTTGGGCATTGCTACGCCGAGTATATCCAGGTGAAAGTCGGAGATGTAGCGAAAATTCCAGAAAATATCAGTTTTGTGGAAGCCGGAGCAGTGCCCTTGGCAGCGTTGACCGCGTATCAGAGTCTGTTTGATATTGCTGGTATTCAGCCTGGACAAAAAGTACTGGTGCAAGGGGGCAGTGGTGGAGTGGGGCATGTAGCAGTACAGCTCGCCAAGGATGCTGGTGCTCAGGTGTGGGCTAGTGCATCTACTCGGAACCAAGAATTTCTGTCCACATTAGGTGCACACCCCATTGATTATAGTCAGGACGACTTTAGTGATTTTGTTGAATATTTCGATATTATTCTGGATACGGTTGGTGGGGAAGTATTCCAAAATTCGTTGAAATTGCTTGCTCAAGGTGGGTGTATTGTGACGTGTCCTGATCCTAGTCAGATTTCAGAAGCGCGTGAACAAGGTTATGACGCGCATTGGGTGTTTGTTCGTCCGGATCGTGTGCAACTTGAAACTATCGCTAAGGCTTTAGGGGAGAAAAAATTGGTTGTTCATATTCAACAGGAATTCCCCTTCAGGGAACTAGCGCAAGCTCATAGATTGGGAGAAGGTGGGCATGTTCGTGGAAAGATTGTGCTTACTTTTTGATGAGAAGTTGAAAAATTTTATTTGAGGGCTGGATTTATTATTCCGGCGCATAATGTGCGTCGGCTTGGAAAACGTTTAAGTTCCTAAAAGAGTCAGGCTTGTAGCAAGAAAATGAAGAAAAAGTAATCACTAAAGGTATTAGGCTGAAAAAGCCCTGTCCTGGTGTGGGTATTTATGCTAGTTTCTCTTTTACATGAACAGTATTCTTTGTGGGAAGGTGGAGGTGTAATTGAGTAATCAGCTTCCTCAGAGCGGTCATTTTGCAGGTGTGAGAAATGAGCAAATACCTGTTTTCTTGCTTATTTCCATCCTTATTAGTGGTGTTTCCACGTTCATGCTCTATCCTCTGCTTACTTTTCGGCTGCTCGATATGGGCTTGAATCTCACAGAGGTTGGAGTGGTGTTGGGAGCTCTATCCGGGACGGGTAAGATCCTGGCGTATCTCATAGGAACCATAAACAGTAGGGTGGGCTCAAAATTAACTGCTTGTATAGGGTTGATTTTGCGGACCGTCGGCATTGCTGTGTTCTTTTTCCAGGTAAATACTTTTATTTATGTTGTATTTGCCGCGCTTGCATCACTAGGCTCAACCGCTACTGCATTGGGGATAAAGACAGAACTCATGCGGCTATCACATAGCCGTAAGTACATTACACTCCGATCAATGGCGATTAACTCCGGCGCTATTGTAGGACCAGCTCTCGGTGCGGCTTTTCATTATTTTTTCCATTTCAACACAATACTCATTGTTTCCATCCTGGCGTATGTATTCTTAGCCTTGCTGCTGGCTATTCTTCCGTTTTCTCAGCCTGAAGCGCAAGCAACCAGTATGGAGAATACTTCCGACGGTAAGGGTAAAGACTCTTTTCTGCTTATTGCTGCTATCGCGGGCATATATTGGATTATCTACTCACAATGGTCGATTATTGTTCCACTTATGTCAGAAAATGTATTTGGTGTGAAGGAAGCGTCGAATGGAATTTATATCGGCAATGCCGTTATTGTTTTGTGTTTGCAGTACCCATTACTGGTTCTTGCGTTGAAAAATGTCGAAGACACGTCGGTCATGCTCTTGGGCTTTAGCAGTTTCATTATTGCGTTTGGCGTTTTGCTGCCATTCTCAAGTATGGCGCAACCATTACTATTCTGTTTATTCTTCTCCATCGGAGAATTGCTGGTCAGTCCGACGATAGATTCATTAGCGGCAAAGTTGGCACCTTCACATATGGGTTTAACTAAAGTCTATGGAATGCTAGATTCTGCTGCTGGAATATGTGCGATTATTGGTTCTTCATTAGGTGGAGCGCTCATAGAACGGTGGCATAGTCTGCAAGGTTCAGTAATTGTATGCGTACCTGTTGCTGCCTTATCCCTTATCTTTATTTCGGTGATTAAGCGAAGAGTTAAAAGTATATGAAAAAGATCTATGTTATCAATCCCCGCCCTGTAGTTATTGATGCTGCCTGTGACAATGGGCTTATTGTAACTGTTCTTGTCGATAATGATACATCTGCTAATGAACTCGAAGAGAAAGCTCGAATATTGAAGGTAGCTAATTGTAGCGACCCTATCCTCATCATCGACACAATGCTGAAAGATGGGGTAAATTTTGGAGATCTTGAGACTATTTGCCTGGGGCTGGGGGATCTTTCGAGTGAAGTGGCGAGCATGGTAAATGCTTCACTTTGCTTATCGACAAGTAAGTTTGCCACGTTCCAATCATTAGAAATGATGCGTAACAAGCTCATGCTACGTGAAGCTATGGGAAAAACTTGTGCGCAATATTCTGGAGAGTTTTGTAAGGCTTACGACGCGTCGGATGTTCTCAATATGCTCTCTAGTTCTTCGAGTGGAATTATTATCAAGCCTATTGATAGCTCAGGATCAAAGAATGTTCATTCGGTAGTATCTATAGAACAGTGGGATGATATTTCTTCCTCAATTAAGTACCCAGTATTGGTAGAAGAAAGATTTATTGGTCGGGAGTATTCCGTCGAAAGTATTAGTATTGATGGAAAACATCAAAACCTTATGGTTACACAGAAAACTCTCGGCGGTGAGACAGGTCTGGTTGAGGTTGCCCAGCTCCAACCTGCATCCCTTTCTGAGAGTGAACGTCAGGGACTGTTCACGGCAGCTCAGGCTATCCTTGACCTGGTTGGATACCGTTTCGGATTATCGCATATAGAGTTCATTCTTCAACAGGGAAAGCCGAAGCTAGTTGAAGCACATGGTCGAGTTGGGGGTGACAGGATAGCTGATCTGCTGAAGTACAGTACTGGTGCTAGCGCTTTTGAGCGTTTAATGGTTGCGTTGAAAAAAGGTATCCATCTTCCTGTGAAGGAAACGAAAATTCGGGCTTGTATCGAATATATTGATCTAAGAAATTGCTTGCAAAGCGATGAACAATGGCATGAGCGTATGTGGGAATGCGAAGATGTAGTAGAAACTATGATCCTGAAGCCTCAGGAAGAACGCTTAAAAATAGAAAAATCTTCTGACAGACACGCATACGTTATAAAAGTCACTTCCGAAGAATAATCTTGGTGAAAGTACCTGAATTTCTAAAGTTCGATGTAGCACGATTAGATGAAGAATTGTCAGGAGTTGATGACGCATGGCTGAGCAAACTCCAGTACAGGCTCCTTGTAATGCTAGGTGTGAGGGGAAGTGGCGCTGAATTGTGACTTAGCGCAAGTGCTGAATATGCTGAATAATTAAAACAACTTCTATGTGCTATGGCGGTAGGGGGATTTTTCCCATGATGTTGTTGAAAAATAGAACCCCAGAGTTCTTAATAGGGGCAAATGTATTAGCAGATGCGTTTGCGACGGCATTTTTTAGCGCTGGTATTGGGTATGTGATTGTTGAAGTGGGAATCATTAATTTTTCCCAAGCAATGAACGCTATTGGATTAGGTCTACTAGCAGGGTCTTTTTCTTCTTTAATCCTTGGTCGGGTAGCAGACCAAGTAGGAACTAGAAAATTGTTATCCATTGTGCAAGTTCTTCAGATAAGTACCTATCTCATATTTGGGTATTCTACTTCTCAGAGCACCTTAATTATTTCGATAGTTACCATCTTTTTCCTGGGGCGATTAGTCTCGCCGTTGCGTGGTGCTCTCCCGCCGCGTTTTATGGATAGAGCTACCATCATTGTGTATAAAACGCGACTGAGAACTTTGACTTTGATAACAATCTTATGTGCAGGTGGGGCAGTATCTGCTGTGACTATTATGAATTGGCGGATAAAAGTCTTTGCGGTAGCTATCGGGGTGGGGTGCTATCTTTTGTGTCTTTTGAGTACGACGGCATTGTCTTGGTGTTCTGAACTGCCACGTCAGCGCACTCCTCAGTGGTTTGGTGTTAGAACCGATGCGGTTTTGGCTAGCTCGGAATGGGGAATGTGGGTCTATTTATTGTTCACCTTTAGTGTTGTTGCTATCGGTGTGGCTCTGATTCCTTTTGTGGTGGCGCACGCAGGTAAGCAGGTGTCTTGGTTGCTATTAGCGTCGTCAGTGATTGGTATAGTGATCAACTTTGCTGTGCATCGCGGGATTCTTAAGAATGGGCAATTAGATAGGGGGTTGGATCGACGATTAAGAAATTCTCTGATCCTTGTGGTGAGTATTCTTCTGGCTAGTGTGGCGATAGCTTTGCTGATGGTGTTGCATTTGGCGCAGGCAGGAGTGTTGGTCTTTGTTTTGCTCATGCTTGTTGTGTTTGTGTTGGCTCATTGTGGGCAGACTTTAGCCACGGTTGTTGCATGGGATATTCAATATAGTGCTGGGAATGAGAAGGACAGAGCGTATATTGTTGCACTCTTTTCTCTTACATCGTCGTTAGGTGCTGGAACTGCGCAATTCTTAGCTTCGTACCTGTTTCATACTATCCACTAATTTTATTGGTACCACTCAGTGCTGACTTTGCTGCCAGCAATGGAAATGGAACTTGTGTACTAGATTGCGGGTTAGTTTATGTTCCACATAATTTCCACTGGTTCCGTAGGTATCTTTGTGTTTTTCTAAGCGTCGCTTGCTATAAAACACTCAGTAACTCTTGTGCGTGTAGATTTTCTGTATTTTAATGTATTTTATGGAAGCAAATGAACAACAATCGGTGTTTCCAGTGGTTCTGCTGGTATTGGGTTTTGCGTTAGCTATTGTGGCGATCGTGACTGTCCCATCGCTTTTTAGTCATGATGCCGCTACTGCGTGGTCGGTATTCGTTGGGTCGCTTATTGCGTCTCTGGGATCTTTATTTATTGCCAGAAAATCTATCCATATTAAATAGTTTTCTGGAAAACTTAATCCTGACCAACTGAAAGGATGGATAGTAATGCGAAAAGTTCCTTTTTATGCGCTGCTAATGGCATGGATTGCTCTTTTCCTGTCGGTAGCTATCTATTTTTGGCTGGGCGACGGCGCGCCGATGATTTTTATGACTGCGATGGTGGCACTGAGTGTTAGTGGCGCCTATGTCATTAGTCATAAAAATGCTTAATCAGTGTGAAAGCTGGGCTACCCCACAGCAACCCAGCTTTTCATAATCAATCCAATCTTCAGTGCCCCACCCCACCAAAACCCAACTTTCCTCTCGCATAACAGCCTTTCCTACCCCATAACAACTCTGTGGGATAATAACCAACGATGAAACATAACGCGTGGCAGCGCCGTGAGTCGTCGGGTGTATCTTCCGCGACGGGCCACGGCAAGAAAAACCTGGGCACCACATCTAGCAGCCCTTTTACCTCATTCATCGTCACCCCGCGCCCGTTACCTAGCCCTTATGAATCTCGCTGGTTGGCGCGTATTGCATTTTCCCAGCGCCCCTGGAGCATTATTGCTTCGGTGTGCGTGCTCATTGGTTTCTTATGCAATGCAACGGTGCCGGTTATCGTTGGGCGTGCGATCGACCAAGCCATCGCCACCTCGGAATTAACACCCCTCATTCGCTGGATTGTGGCACTCCTGTTGGTGTTTACCTGCAACGCCACAGCCATGTTCCTGGGGCGTTTTCTGTTGGAGCGTTCCACCCTTAACCTGAATCATCAGTTGCGCATGGCGGTGACGGATCGGATTCAAGACCCACGCGGTATGGAGCCGCAGCGTTCCGCAGGTACCTTATTATCTATTGCTAGTACGGATACAACGCGTGTGGCTCAGGTACTGATGCTCACTGTTTTCCCCGTGGCGGAAATTGGTTCTTTGTTGTACACCAGCATGATGATTCTCCTTATTTATCCGCCGCTGGGTGTGGCCGTGTTGCTTGCCGGCCCGATGGTGGTGATGATTGCTTTGCGCGCAGCGCGTCCTTTGCGTGCGCGTTCGGGTGCGAAGCAGCGGGCATTAGCGAAGGCCGCTGCAATGGCAACGGATGTGGTGCAGGGTTTGCGTGTCCTTAAAGGTTTGGGTGCCGTGGGTACGGTTCAGCGTCGGTATCGCGGAGTATCTGATGATGCGTATTCTGCGACGATCCATGCCGACGCCGCCCAGGCAGGCCTCAACATCACCACCGAGTTCACGGGTGCGGTGTATGTGGCGTTGGTGGGAATGTTCGCTGGTTGGTTGGGGTTGCGCGGTCATATCTCTATCGGGGAGTTGATCACGGTGGTTGGTTTAACCCAGTTCATCATCACTCCCATGACTATGCTGGGGAAAAACATTTCCTCCCGCTTGGCTGTAGCGAGTGCCTCTGCTGAACGCGTGGTGAGTGTGCTCACGGCACAGCCTCAGTACGATGAACCCGCAACCCTCGACCATGCCCGTCGCATACAGCAGCAATTATCTGCTGGTGTGACTGTTATTCATCCGGATGCTGCCCCAGAGTATGTGCAATTGCTGGATAATCTGCCGAAGTCCATTGCCGTGGTGGTTCCGCATGAGGCTGATCTGTTTGACGGCACCGTCGCTGATAATGTCCACCCGAACCCGGAGGTAGCGCAGCGCGCGTTGGCGGCGGCGAGCTGCTCCGATATTCCTGGCGGCGCGTCGAAGCGTGTGGGGGAGGGCGGCAGGATGCTCTCTGGTGGGCAGCGTCAGCGTGTTGCGTTAGCGCGTGCCTTGGCTGCCGATCCGCCGATTTTGATGCTTCAAGACCCCACATCGGCGGTGGATTCTATGACAGAGGCGCGCATTGTGTGCTGTGTTCTACCAAAATTGACATCGAACATAACAACGAACACCCCGTTCTTCATGTCGGGGGAGGTTTTTACAATTTAAGACATGACAACCACAGACATCATTAACCAAGTCAAAGAGATAATTTCCACAGTCACACCAGAAGAACGACAACACTTGATTGAACAGCTGGAGCAGTTGTTTCACGAGCCAGAGTATGGTGAGATTCTGTCACAATGTCCACGCTGCGAGTGTGATTCCGTTGTGCGCAAAGGCACATCAAAGGGCGGGCAACGCTATTTGTGTAAAGGGTGCCAGCGCACCTTTGGACACTCCACAAACAAAGTTCTCAAAACCTCCAAACTGTCTTTAGAGACATGGAGGAAGTTCGCTGAATGTTTTATCGACGGTGTAAGTGTTCGTCGTAGTGCCGAACGCTGGGTTGCTGTTGCCACTGCTTTCTTTATGCGGCACCGTGTTCTTGAGCTGGTTGAGAAAAATGCTAAAAAAGTTACGGTGAACAGGGGAAACTTAGCTTATATCGATGAAACGTTTTTCCCTATTAACTATAAGGGGGCAGCTGTGCCTGATGGTGTTAAAGCTAAAAAGCGCGGCGGGTTAAGGAAGGGGAAAAGTCAGTCAAGGTTGTTGGTTTGTGTGGTTATGGGCGTGACATCTACGGGAAGTATTTTCCATCAAATTGCTGGATACAGTAGTATTTCTAAAAATACCGCCCGCCTAGCCCTTGGTGACATTGTTACGTCTGGTTGCACTGTTATCACGGACAAAGGTTCAGGCTATGTTTCAGCGCTAGAAGAACTTGGTGCTACCCACAGGGCTTATCATTCTAAAGATGACCGCGGCAAACTTGCGCCAATCAACGCACTGCACTCTAAAACCAAACGGTTTATGAGGCGTTTTAGCAGTGTCGCCTCCAAGAACCTACACCGCTATCTATCATGGATGGAATGGATCGACAACAACACAGAACGTGAAACGCTGGATATTCTACGCCAATCCACATACACAGTTCATCGTTGCTCTATGAATAGTGAGCATATCCACCAATGGATGATCTAACACGACGAACCATTACAGGCATGATGTAGCACGTAAAACGCCATAAACAAAGCTGGTTAATGTGCAGGAATCCTTGCTGGGATAAATGGTTGTGATACGTGGTAACTACACAACGTTATAGAAGCAATCATAGGTATGCGAAAAAAGGGAATGCCTAAAGCATTGAGTATCAATACAGTGCCTGCGCCAACCCACCGTTGGGGTTTAATGCCCTCCTTTTAGCACCAATCATATTATTAGGTTTCGGCAACTCTTGGGCAGTTGCGGTAATTTTTCTCATTCAATCACTGTTCGTGCAGGTGAGGGGGTTTATTGTTAGTCTATGTCAATTTTGGTAGAACACAGCACGCATTGTGGAGGGTGTGGTGAATGCCCGCCGGGGTAAAACCACCATTGTGGTGTCCCAAGCACCGGCATGGAGGGCACAGCAACAGGAGCAATCGCAGGAACAACAATGCCTGACAGGGCACCGCACTGACGAGCGGAGGACACAGCAGTGACACAGCACGCGCCACAACACAGTGCGCACCATGCAGTACAACATAGTGGGCACCGCACGTCGCAACATACCGAGCAGCACCAGGCGTTCCCGCTGGCAACCTGGTCACAGGCGCGTCGGGAAGTCATGCGCCAAGTACGTTCCGTACCAGGCGCACGCCTGAAAGCATTGTGCGCCATTATCCTTCTGTGCGTAGGATCCGGCTGCACCGTGATGATGCCCCGCCTGCTAGGGCAAGTTGTGGACGTGGTGCGTGATGGTTCCGGGAACCTTGGGCTTCTCGCTGGGCTTATGGCGGCAATTGCCCTGGTTGGTGCGATAAGTCAGGGGAGTGGCTTCTATCTTCTGGCGGTCATCTGTGAACGCGTGATCGCCAACCTCCGCAGCACGATGGTCGGCACCGCCCTGGGGTTGCCCCTGCATAACGTTGAAGATGCGGGCACTGGGGATTTGGTCAGCCGCTCTACCGACGATGTTGCCGAAGTCTCTGCTGCTATCTCCGAAACCCTACCTGTGCTGACTACCAGCACATTCACTATTGCAGCGACGGCGGTAGCGCTGACTTCCCTTGACCCTCGCTTGCTGGCGGTAGCGCTTGTTACCTTGCCGGTGTATTGGTGGGCGGCGCGTCGTTATCTGAAGGTCGCGCCGGGGCGCTATGCGCAGGAACGTGCGTGGATGGCTACGCGGGCGCGTCGGGTGTTGGAGTCGATTCATGGGCGGGCGACGGTGCGCGCATTTCGTATGGAGCAGGAGGTACATGGGTGCATTGGGGAGGCATCCGAGGCTGTGGTGACGCAGGGGATGCGGGCACGTATGAGCATGATGGTGCTATCCCTATGGATTACTGTTGCCGAGTTTATCCTGGTGGCGGGTGTGTTGAGCGTTGGTTTTCTGTTGGTGCGCGCAGACGCGGTGAGCGTGGGGACGGTGACGGCCGCGGCGTTGATGATGATTCGTATTCGCGGTCCGATCATGATGTTGATGCGTGTGCTGGATACTATCCAGTCTGGGTATGCCTCCTTGGCGAGGATTGTGGGTGTGGTGGTGGATCCACCGCAGCCGGTGCCGGATTATGGTGCCCCTGCTGCGCGTGGGTTGATTCAGCTGCGTGATGTGGAGTTTTCCTATCCTGGCGCTGTTGCTGGTGGTGGTGTTGCTGGTGGCGCTGAGTCGGGTGACGGTGCTGAGCCGGGTGGCGTTGAGCTAGGCGCTGATCCGAGTGACGCGGAACCTACTGGCGGTGCTGCTGGCGGGCAGGCCGCGGTGCATGGCGTGTCTTTTGAGATTCAACCGGGACAGACTGTGGCGCTGGTGGGTGCGTCGGGCGCAGGGAAATCCACAATCGCAGCGCTACTGATGGGCTTGCGTGTGCCCAGTGGAGGCCAGGTGTTGCTGGATGGTGTGCCCGTGTCCGCGCTGTCCGACGCCGAGCGTTCCACCCGCGTAGCAATGGTGAACCAAGAAGCCCACACTTTCTCCGGCTCGCTGCGCGAAGATGTGGCAATCGCCTGCGAAAATGCCACTGACCGGCAGGTGTGGGAAGCCTTGGATGCGGTTGGGGCTGGTGATTGGGCGCGCGGGTTAGAGTGCGGCCTGGATACGGAAGTGGGGGCTATGGGGGTTCGGGTGGATCCCGTGCGGGGGCAACAGATTGCATTGGCGCGGGTGCTGTTGATGGATCCTGCTGTGGTGGTGATGGATGAGGCTACTGCGGAGGCTGGTTCGGCGCTGGCGGGGGAGTTGGAATTGGCTGCTCAGCGGGTGCTAGAGGGACGTAGTGCGTTGGTGGTAGCCCACCGACTAGACCAAGCTGTTCAGTCTGACCGTATTATGGTGATGGATTCCGGGCAAATTATCGAATCTGGTACCCATCGGCAGCTCCTGAGCGCCAAAGGTGAGTATGCGCGCCTGTGGGAGGCGTGGTCAAGGGGGAGGTGAGTGAAGAGAAATGTATTTATCTGTGGACGAATAACAGGGCATACCGTAGTCTGAAGTATGAATCCACAGCGGGGGGGCAATCCTTCCGTGATTTGATGATGATTTGATCTTGGTTTGATTATGGCGATCATATCGGCACAGTGAGGGATTGTGGTGCCAATCTTTGCTGAATTTCTCCATGTCAAGGGTCATTATCATCGTGATTATCGTGGGCAATAGATGCTGTATTTAGTGCGCAGGAGGGAATGAATGATTACCTTTGATCATGTCAGCAAGTCTTTTAAGGGTAGAGAAGTATTGTCTGATGTATCTTTTGAGGTTCCAGAAGGTTCAATCACGAGTCTGATTGGTCCGAATGGTTCTGGAAAATCAACCTCATTGAGGATATTGCTGCAATTGGAGACTGCAGATAGTGGCGCAGCTCGGTTTGGTGATTTGGATTATTCCCATTACACGCAACACGCTCGTGTAGGAGTTTCCTTGGACACTATGGTGCATCATCCATCTCGTCGGGCGATTGACCAAATGTTATGGATTGCTGCGGCTATGGGCCTAACGAAGAAAGAGTGCTATGAAAAATTAGATTTTGTTGGTCTTGGTGATGCACGACGACGTAGGGTCAAGGAGTTTTCTCTTGGGATGAAGCAACGTCTGAGAATTGCGTGTGCTTTGCTGGGGGATCCCAAAGTGCTGATTTTGGATGAGCCAGTTAATGGTTTGGATCCTGAGGGGATTCGTTGGTTACGGGAATTTCTTACTGACTATTGCGGACAAGGTAATACGGTTCTTATTACTAGCCACCTCATGAATGAACTAGAGCAACTAGCGACGACCTTTATCTTCTTGAATCGTGGTCATATTGTCGAACAAGTTGATAGAGATACATTGCGAGGAAAATATCAATCACTAGAGCAGGCTTATTTTTCTCTCACGTCTTCTTCTAAAGGAGATTTGTGATGAATCAAATTGTTTCTGAGCTGCGTCGATTTTGGTCGATGCGTGAGGTATATATTGCTTTTGTTCCTACAGTCGTGCTGTCACTTGTTTTTTCTGTGATGAACGTCAGTGTCATCAATGCAGTAGTAACTGGTGATCTTGAATCTCAGAACCTAGATCCTTCTTTGGCGGATAAACCAATTACTGACTTACTGAGCGAAGGCTACTTAGGGCCGGTGTATCAAAGTGCTGTGATATTTATACCGATTACTGTGGCAGTGCTTTTTCATCGTGAGTATTCTTATGGTGATCATGAGCAAATACTTTTATTTCCCCGAGGATTATTTGCTCGGAGAATAGGGACAATGATTACTCATTGTGTGTGGTCGCTTGTGGTTTCCGTCTTAAGTGCCGTATGTAATTATTGTGTTTTGCTCGTATTATTGCATGCTGATGCACGGGCAGAATTATCTATTCTTACAGCTGCTGGTGTGTGTCTTCGAGTATGGGTCTTTGCGATATTATTTTCTCTCATGGCGCTTTTGGTTGGCGCTCTTTCGCAAAAGCTTTTTGCTAGTGTCGTCGTTCTTTTGCTTGTTTTCTTTATTTCACTCAGTGGAGTGCTCAATGTTGTCAGTCCGTTTCTTCATAATTGCTTACCGTTAATCGGAGGAAAGAGTTTTGTGTTCCTCAAAGCATCTGAAGGTCCGTATAGCATAGCGGGGAGTTTGGGGTTGCTGTGCGCCTGGATTGTGGTTTGTGCTGGTATTTATTTGGCTCTTGCGGTAGGAAAGAGGCGATAACTTGTGTTCGCAATGCGTAGTTGCATAAGAAGATGTCTGTCCTTGCCCTCTGTTCAGATTGCTGTGTTGTTTCCCATTGTTTGCGTTTTAGGGATGAGGATTTTATCCCTTTTAGGTGCGGAGATTAATGGTCAGGCACTAGATGGTGGTAGTGCAAATGTTTTTGTGGTGTTGGGTTATGTGGTGGTTTTAGCTAGTTGTTGGGTGGCAGCTACCAGTAGTAATCAGTTTGACGGTGAGTTTGGGCAGTTGTTGTCGAGACGGCCAGGCGTCGTAAAGCATGATTCTGTGGTGATCCTGTGTGTCCTTTTGGGGATGTTGTGGTATGTGGTTGGTTTGATGAGCTTTCTGGTATGTAATCCGGCTGTTCCTTCGTATATGAGTGTTGGTTCTTATGCGCTCATTGGTTGTGAAGTGATTACACTGTCGGCGGTTGGTTGCTGTATCGGTTTATTATTTCAGAATCCTGCGGTTAGCGTTACGGTTCCTGTTTTGTATTTTATTTTGGTATCTCCGGCTGTGCATCGGTTATTTCCTTGGGCGGATTCTTTGGGCATAGCTGAGCGCATTCGTGACATCTCTCTAGGTGAAAGCACTTTTATGTGGTTTTTATGGGATATGACGATTTCTGTGTTGCTGTGTGCTCTGTTATTGATCATCCGACGATTGGTGAGTCATAATCGGAAACGAATGGGCTAAAGCCTATGCACAATGTCATTGCCGCACTGCAACAATTTTTCCTGAGCTGCTACGTTTGGCACTAAGCTGTGCGATTGCCTGAGGAAGGTCGTCGAAAGCGAAAATTTCACCTACAACCGGGCGGATGGAACCATCGTTAAGCGCTGGGGTGAATTGCTCTAGCTGGTGACCGCTGGCATGCATGAATAGGAATTTGTAGGTCACGTTGTGTTGTTTGGCGGCTTTACGCTGCTTGCGGCTGAGGAAACTCATGACCGGTTTCAAGAGTGGTTTACCAAGTTGTGCGGCAAATTCCGCATCAGGAGCTGCGACGACGCTCAGCAATGTGCCACCCGCCTTAAGGGTGTGCATTGCGCGCAATGTTTCTTCGCCGCCGAGTGTATCGAGTACGACATCGAAATCTTGGACATAATCCTCATATCGCTGCGTGCGATAGTCAACCACAATATCGGCGCCCAAATCATGTGCGAGCTCGACATCTTTGGTGCTCACTGTGGTGGCTACAGTTGCGCCAAGATATTTGGCGACTTGTACCGCAATGGAGCCTAGGCCGCCAGCGCCGCCTTGGATAAATACTTTTGATCCTGCACTGATCTGTGTTTTCTCCGTGAATGCCTGAATCGCAGTGAGTAATACCAAAGGAATCGAGGCAGCTTGTTCCCAGGACAGCTGCGATGGTTTCGGTGCAATATCTGCCACATCGACATTGACAAACTCGGCAAATGCCCCGAGGGTGAGGATATCTGGGCGGGCAAAAACCTCATCGCCTACTTTCCAATTGCTGACGCCACTGCCAACTTTTGTGATAATGCCAGAAAACTCATTTCCCATGATCATCGGTAGTTTGTATGGGAATAGTTGCTTAAATTGTCCCTGCTGAATCATGTTATCCAAGGGGTTAATGCCTACTGCTTTTATTTCTACAGTTATTTGATGAGTGTCTGGTTCGGGTATGGGGGATTCGAGCCACTCGAATGGTTTGTTATATGCGGTCAGTGCTAGTGCTTTCATGTTTTCTCCTTTATTTTTGATGGTTGGGAGGGTGCGCATTATGCGACAACAGTTCAATAGACTATGCTAGGTTTATAAAATAAACTTAGCTGAGGGTGGAGAAAATTGTCAAAAGGAAATCATGAAAATCCGTCGCTAACCCAATGTCCCATAGCGCGCACAGTGGCAATTATTGGCGAAAAGTGGAGTTTGCTTATTCTGCGTGACCTTGCGCGCGGGATGAACAAGTTTAGTGAGATACAGCAAAGCCTTGGGTGTCCTAAAAATTTACTCTCGACGAGACTCAAGACGTTTGAGCGGGCAGGAATAATTGCTCGCAATGAATATCGGGAAGCGGGTGCAAGGGCACGGCAAGCGTATTACCTTACAGAATCGGGAAAAGCATTGATCCCTGTGCTGCTCGCATTACAGGATTGGGGCGAAGAGTATCTTTTACCGTAATCTACGGATATAAAAAACTCTCTAGCTAAATAAAAAGCTAAAGAGGTTTTGTGGGCCCTCCGGGACTCGAACCCGGGACCTGCGGATTAAAAGTCCGTAGCTCTACCAACTGAGCTAAAGGCCCTGTGATGTATTAAATCACCGAGACTAATTTACCAACTAATGTCCTTTTTGTGAAATCCCCACCTTATTGCTGTTTTGGGAAGGTGTTGACGGTGTTTTAGTGGGCGAAAAAATGATATGCGTTGGATATTTTCGTGGTGAGTATTGTTATTGAAAATATGAAAAGGCGTATCGCATCAAGTTTTGGATATGATGTGATACGCCTTTTGATGCGTGCGCTTAATGCAAGATAATGCTGGCTATGCCTGCCTCTGTTGACCAGAGGTATTTATTGCTTTATTGTGCCACCCATTTGCTCACGCAAAAATGATTGTATCTCTTTGTCGTTATCAATATCCTTTGTTGTGGACTTTGGCATTGGTGCTGCGTCGGTATCGACGCATTGTGAGAAGATCTGGCTCCATCGGTTGGAGAGCTTCTTATTGTTGATACCAAATGTGATTGACATGAGCGTTCAGCTCCTTTCCCTAATGGATCGGGAACTGTCCTAGGAACAGTTCAATTAGTTAATGTGTAATTAACCTTACATCACAAAAACATTGGTGCAAACCCATGATTGGAAAAATCTCCACATTTTCTCTTTTTGTCTGGGCAAAAATGCACATCTAGCTTGCGGTTTACTTAATGAAAATTTTTTAGAAAAATTTTATTCCTTCTTATGATTTTCGTTGTTTTTCCGGGATACCGATCCAGTATGACCTAAAAATTAACAAAAGTTAAACAACTCTAAATCTTTTCTTGAAGGTTATTTGCTTGACTGAATCTGAGAACTGGATATGAGAAATAGTGTTCTTTGTAGTAGAGGTTTTGGGTTTGGTGGGATGAGTGGGATATCTCTTGTGGATCAGATTAGGGTGGAAAGGTTTTTGATGTCTAAAACATATGGAGTCCATTCCTTACGGAGTGGACTCCACTGAGCTTTTTGTTTGAGGAATTGATTAATTATTTATTGAAAGGCATATATGAGTATGTGCTTTTTCTCCATCTATTCTAAAACTGAAGATTCCGTCATGTGCCGCTATTTTTTCTTGTAAATTTTTCAGCCCTATGCCATTGCCTTTTCCTTGTTGTATGGGACCAATAGATAAGATATCTAGCTCAAAGGACTTGTTATATGTAGCTCGTATATAAACTTTTGCATTAAGTTGATGTTTTGCGGCGTTAGTGAGCGTTTCGCTGAGTGCTTTATACATGATGGTTGAAGGTGGAAGATGATTATCCAGCTCAGCGTCAATATCCATACCGCTGCTGCGGAATCTATCAATTACAGTGGCAAGACTGGTTTGGGTGGCGTCGGAATGCAAACTGGAGATAAAGGTACGTACCTCTTCAATTCCTTCTCCGGCTATTTGTTGAATGGTTTGTAGTGCCTGTTGAGCCTGATCTGGGGCGTATATTCCAGCTGATGCTTGCATACGAATCACAGCGAGAGAATGGGCAAGAGTGTCATGTACTTCAGCAGCGATACGTGTACGTTCTTCTGCTCGAACTTGCACTTGTTTTTCTCGTTCACGCTTGCCCCACAGCAACACGAGAAGAATGACTGACCAGTGTGCCACTAGCATTGACGCAATATCTTGTGGGCGCTCAAGATAGGTAAGACCATAACCAAAGTCATATTCTTTAATTCGCCACATCAGCGGTGAAATGATAGATCCTGCCCCGGCAAAGAGGCATCCCAATGCAGCACTATGGGTATGTGATGAGCGGGCAAGTTTATAAAGAGCCCAAGGGACAAGGACTATATATAGGGTGATGCCTGTATTGTTAGGCAATGCGTGAATAAAAGCTAATTGCCATGCGCATACACTGCCAAGAATAAGGAATGCCCCAAGGACGAGATATTTTCTTGTCTCTAGTAATCCTGTTGCTATGCACAGCAATATGGCGAGTATGAGATCTGTAATGCTCAACCATGATGGTTGCAATGCCTGAATTAGGTAGAGGATTGCGTAGAGCATACTAAAAATTAATGGGATAAAGCGCATGGGATCCTATGTTGGTAAGAAAAATTTGCGAGTTTTGCGAGATTTTCAGACAAAAACATCATTTATGGAACAGATACGAATGCAAGGGCGTGCACCTGATTTTTGCTTGATAGGCTAGTAGATATGTTTGCGTTATACACTCTCCCGGGTATTGCTGCTGCATTGATAATAGGAACAGTATTATTATGTGCCAATAAAATCCTGATAAGTAAAGAAATCAGCGCGCGTTCCATAAGTAGGTATGTGTTCCTTGCTGTTGGCATTGGAATCTGGTTACTGTGGACATTACTTAACTCTCTTCCTGGCACGACACCTGCCTGGGGTTATGTTCCGGTTACTTGGGGTTTCTTTCTTGTGTGGTTATTGCTGTCTTTTGCTATTCGTTCTCGTTCTGATGCCAGATCAGCAGCTCAAGACGTAGATACAAACTAACTGTTTTTTCTTCATTCATGACTCGATCATGCCAGGTTTGTTGTATTCATTCCTCCATCAATGGGATGAATATACAGCAAAGTTTTTCCTACCTAGGTAGGAGTAAAAGATAATGGTCACCAAGTACAGTAAGAAACGTGTCTATCCGTATTATGCTTGCCGACGACCAACCGCTTCTTGTGAGTGCGCTGAAAACTATCTTGAACTCTCAAGAGGACATGGAGGTTGTAGCTACAGCACATGATGGTGATCAAGCTATTTCCTGTGCGCAACGCTACAATCTTGATCTTGCAATTTTGGATATTCGGATGCCGCATTGTGATGGGCTAAGCGCACTACGAGAAATACTTGCTCTTGAGAGGGGAATAAAAGTGCTGATGCTTACTACTTTCAATGAGCCTCGTGATGTAGAAACTGCCTTGCGGCTGGGTGCACATGGTTTTTTGCTTAAAGATGCCGATCCTGCGGAGTTAATTTCTGGAGTACGCGCTGTGGCGCGTGGTGAATCAGTTTTGTCTTCTGGAGTTACTGGTACGGTGCTTGAGTCCTGGCGTGCAGTGTTGACTCAGGGAGAACTATCTAGTCAGGCACGCCAAGGATTAAATATGCTGACACCTCGCGAAGTGGAAGTGCTTAAACTTATTGAACTAGGTCATACAAACCCAGAGATAGCAGAAAAACTGTTTATCTCTGGGGCGACGGTTAAAACGCACGTCTCAAATTTATTGGCAAAGTTGCATTGTCGTGACCGTGTAGCTTTAGTGCTGCTAGCGCAGAAAGCGAGGCTCTAAATGCTGCTGCCAGAGTTATTAGTTCTTCCAGGAGTGCCCATCGGTGGTGTCCCTTGTGGTGGTTTTCTATCCATCACACTTGCTTCACTTTCACTGCCTGATTCACTTGGTTTACGTAGCGCTCCGGTCGCGTCACTTGGTTCGCCTTGGGTACCTGAATCGCCCGAACCGCTAGTTCCGCCAGATCCACCCGGTCCTCCTTGACCACCAGGGCCACCGGCTCCACCGGGACCATTACTTTCTTTCTGGGTGGCAGAGTTAGCGTAGTCATTGGTCGGATCACGGTAAATAGTGTGCACATGGCCCCAACCAGAGGTAATCACGCCTTCCACATCAGCACCGGCTGAACCATTCTGGCAAGCAAACTCAATATAAACCTTTGGACCACTAATCTGGAAATAAATACCCTCTCCACTATTCATGTCATAAGTAGTAGCACCTGACCAGTTGATATAGGTGTCATCTAATGTTTGGCGAATAGTCTCTAACTGCTTGGATGTGGTTTCTTCATCAGCAAGCCCCACCCACTGCGCCACGACGTCGAGAAGCAAATCCTTTTGCGCATCAGTCAAATCGGAACCTTTAATACCAGTGCCCGTTGGGTAATCACAGGTACTACCCGGTGCACATTTCATCGCTGCGACTTCTTCGCCCTGGTAGAGCTTGGATTTCTGGTCGTCGTTCAAGCTGTTATAGAAAGCAAAAGCGGCAGCATAGGTCTTATCCATAGGTTTGACAGTCTCACCCTTATCATTGACGAACTCGGCGGGCTGGGTGCCAAGGTGCGTGGGCGCAAAGGTGAGCGTGTCCTTGTTCATGGTGGCGTTAATGCCCAGGTGGTGACCACCAAACTGGAGAGTCCAAGCACTAGAATCACTAGGGTTTCCGTAGAAACCAATGTAATACTGACCAAGGGAATCCTCTGTGGAGTTGCTGTTGTCCAGCAGGTACTGATCACCTTCCATGATTGCTGTGACCTGGGCGTAGGCGTCGTCGTTGAGGAGAGCTTTGAGGACGTTCAAGGCTGCGGTGCGTTGTTCATCGTTGAGATCTTTGAGGTTGATACCAGCGCGCTGTACGAAAGTTACCGGGAAGTTTGACCAGGTAATTGTTTTGTCCTCATCGGTATAATCCTTGAGAATGGTGTTCTTCTGTTCCTCAGAAAGGGTGTTCAGGAACTCTTGTGCTGCAGCCGCGGTGTCTTTGATTGTTTGGGTAGTGGTAGTTGCGTCGGCGGTTGCATCTTGACTAGAAGCAGAAGAGGTACTCGTAGCTGTTGTACTAGTTGCGAGAGCCTGAGCGGATTCAGATTGAGAGCAAGCACTCAACGCTAGACCAGCAATAACGACAGTGGACACAAAAGGAAGGAAAATTTTTCTATTTCTCATGACCATCAAGTTACAAATCATTTCTGTGGATAACCTGATATGTCACTGCGTATCACTGGTGTAAAGATACTGAGTTTACTGATTAAACATCAGGAAACTCTCAGCTAACCCTGTGGGATAAAGTTCCATATACCGTACCTATTGCGCTCATCAGCCGCACGGGAAAGTCTAGAGCTAGAAGAACAAAGGAATGGCGTCGAATAGCTAATAACTGACCCATTCCTTATGCTGTCCTATACTATGTGCTCAATGTTGCTTAGCTCGCAGCAGCAACTGCCTTAAAAGCCTGGTCAAGATCCGCAAGAATATCCTTAATATCCTCAATACCCACAGATAAACGGATAGTTGCCTGGTTAATTCCGGCAGAAGCAAGCCCAGCCTCATCAGACTGTGAATGTGTGGTGGTTGCAGGATGCACGACGAGCGAGCGCACATCTCCCACATTCGCAAGATTCGAGTGCAAACGCAAAGCGTCAATAAACTTCCAGGCCGTTTCACGAGCAGCATCGCTATCAGCAGAACCTGTGATTTTCTCAGCGTCCAGGTCAAAAGAGAGCACAGATCCGGTGTATTCCAACCCCAACTTTTCTTTCACCGCATACCAAGGGGAAGAAGAAAGACCAGCATAATTAACCTTTTTCACCAATTCATGCCCATCAAGGAAAGCGGCAACCTGCGCTGCATTTTCATTATGACGACGCACCCGCAAAGACAAAGTATCCAATCCCTGAGCTGTCACCCAAGCGTTAAAAGCAGAGGCTGTGGCGCCGGTATCTCGCAAAAGACCAACTCTGGCTTTGAGACCAAAGGCAGCTTCACCGAGGTCAGCATATTTCAACCCGTGATAGGCAGGGTCAGGGGTGACAAAATCAGGGAAAATAGGCTCACCGGTCTTAGGGTTGGTGACAGTCCAATCAAAACTACCCCCATCAATGAGCGCACCAGCCAATCCGGAGCCATTACCGGTGTAGAACTTCGTAAGGGAAGCAACGACAATATCAGCACCATGTTCTAGCGGACGCACAAGAGCTGCGGTGGCAAGAGTGTTGTCCACAATCAAAGGAACATTATTGCGGTGGGCAACCTCTGCCACAGCAGGAATATCAAGAATATCTGCCTGGGGGTTAGCAAAAGTTTCACCATAAAAAGCCACAGTATTGTCTTGCACTGCTGCCTGCCAAGATTCTGGATCATCAGGATTATCCACAAAAGTGGTGGTGATTCCTAAGCGGGCTAGAGTTACCGAAAAGAGGGTTTCGGTTCCACCATAAAGCCTGGGGGAGGCAACAATATGGGAGCCTGCGCGCGCAAGGTTGAGGATCGCTGCTGTTTCTGCTGCCTGTCCAGAAGCAAACAGAACAGTATGCACTCCGCCCTCCAAAGAATTGATGCGATTTTCGACGGCTTCCACGGTTGGGTTGGTCAGTCGTGAATATACTGGGCCTGCATCTTCCAAGGCGAAGCGCTGTTTGGCGTGTTCTGCGGAGTTGAACACATAGGAGGAGGTGTTGTAGATAGGGAGATTACGGGCACCTGTAGGATCTACTGGCTGACCTGCGTGTATTTGTCGTGTATCGAATCCCCATTGGGTTGTATCTGTGTTGTCATAAGAAGTCATGGTTCGACAATAATAGACAGAGCAGTCTGCAATAAAGAAAAGGTGAATATATACCGTTTTTCATGCAGAAATAATAAAATAAGCCCCTGATATACATAATAAAAACCTTTTCCATATACACTATAGGTGTGTTGCTATCCGATAAAGATATTCGTAAAGCTATTACTCAAGGCGATCTTGGTATTGAACCTTTCGACGAAGCGCTTATCCAGCCTTCAAGCATTGACGTACGCATGGATAGATTTTTCCGTGTCTTTAATAACTCCAAGTACACCCACATTGACCCTAAAGAGCAGCAAGACGAGCTCACCAGCCTGGTAGAAGTCGCAGAAGATGAGCCTTTTGTGCTACACCCAGGCGAGTTTGTTCTGGGCTCTACCTTGGAAAAGTTTAGTTTGGCGTCGAACCTAGCAGGCAGGTTGGAAGGAAAATCATCCTTGGGGCGCTTAGGGTTGCTCACGCACTCCACGGCTGGGTTTATCGATCCTGGTTTTAGCGGCTATATCACCTTGGAATTGTCCAATGTTGCCAATCTGCCCATCACACTATGGCCAGGTATGAAAGTGGGGCAGTTGGCACTATTCCAGATGACCTCGCCAGCAGAAGTGCCTTATGGTTCTGGGGTATTAGGCTCGAAATATCAAGGACAGCGTGGACCTACCCCGTCGAAAGCCTACTTAAACTTCCGTTAAACGCTTTTTAGATTTTATTTGCCCCGTGTTCATATGTGTCCACTAGGTTCAATGCTATGCGGATGAGTGTTATTGGCACCGGCTATCTTGGTGCAACCCATGCAGCGTGCATGGCAGAACTTGGACATGATGTACTTGGCGTTGACGTCGATAAGCGCAAAATCGATTTGCTTTCCTCTGGTCAGGCTCCTTTTTACGAGCCAGGTCTACCCGAGGTACTCCAGCGCAATATCGACGCCAACCACTTGGCTTTTAGCACCAACTATGCTGATGCTGCCGACCATGCGCATGTGCATTTTCTCTGCGTGGGTACCCCGCAACAACGTGGTTCATATGCCGCCGATATGCGTTATGTGCGGGGGGTAATTGAGGAACTTGTGCCGCTTCTTGAGGGTGAACACATAATCTTTGGTAAATCCACAGTCCCGGTTGGCACTGCTGCGGGTCTGCAAGAGCTTGCTGATTCTTTATCACGACCTGGTACCCGAGTGGAAATCGCCTGGAATCCAGAGTTTTTGCGTGAAGGCTATGCAGTGCATGACACCATTAGCCCTGACCGCATTGTCATTGGTTGCTCGCAATCTAATTCTGGGGTCGTGGAATGCGCTCAAGAAATCTACGCCACGCCCATTTCGCGCGGCACTCCATTCCTGGTCACCGACCTTGCCACTGCTGAATTAGTGAAAGTGAGCGCCAATGCTTTCTTAGCAACCAAAATCTCTTTCATTAACGCAGTAAGTGAGGTCTGTGAAGCAGCAGGAGCAGATGTTACGCTCTTAGCAGACGCTATCGGCTACGACGAAAGAATCGGACACAAATTCCTCGGTGCTGGTCTGGGATTTGGTGGCGGTTGCCTCCCCAAAGATATTCGTGCCTTTATGGCACGCGCTGGTGAGCTAGGTGCGAATGAAGCCTTGACCTTTTTGCGTGAGGTAGACGCAATCAATATGCGCAGACGCGAACACTTGGTTGCGCTAGCTAAGAAAACTGCTGGTGGCTCGCTTATCGGCAAGAATGTTACTGTCCTTGGATGTGCCTTTAAGCCTAATTCTGATGATGTGCGTGACTCACCAGCGTTGAGTGTGGCAGGTTCGCTCTCGTTACATGGTGCTCAAACAACTGTGTATGATCCACAAGCTATGGATAATGCGCGTGCAGTTTTCCCAACCCTGACCTATGCCGACAGCACTCTAACAGCACTAGAAGATGCGGATTTGGTTATTTTAGCCACAGAATGGCAAGAGTTCCGTGATCTTGACCCTGTGCAAGTAGGTGCCTTGGTGCGCACCAAAGCAATTATTGATGGCAGAAATGTGCTTGACCCTAAGCAATGGCAAGCAGCAGGATGGACATACAAAGCACTCGGACGCAGCCTCTAGTAGTGCTGAGAGTCCACAGACTCTCAGCACTACTAGAAGAAGGAGAGATATTTGCGCAGCTATCTTCAGTATCTCTCTAGCTATTGTTTATAGCTGGATAAGAAGTTACCGATTCTTTCGATAGCTTCGCTTAGTTCGCTTGCCCAAGGCAAGAACACTAATCGGAAATGATCCGGTTTTTTCCAATTAAAACCGGTGCCTTGGACAAGCAAAATCTTTTCCGAACGCAACAGATCGAGCATGAGCTGAGTGTCGTCGTGAATGTCATAATAATTCTGATCAATTTTAGGAAAAGCATAGAGTGCCCCTTGGGGTTTCACGCAGCTAATTCCTGGAATAGCATTGAGTCCTTCATACGCGACATCACGTTGTACTCGTAATCTACCACCTGCTCGGGTGAGGTCATAGATAGACTGGCGTCCGCCCAAAGCGGTTTGGATAGCGTGCTGAGCAGGAACATTTGGGCATAGTCGGGTGCCAGCCAAGAGGTCAATTCCCTCAATGAACCCACGGGCATAGTGCTTTGGCCCGGTAATAATCATCCAACCAGCACGGAATCCTGCGACGCGGTATGCCTTGGACAAGCCATTGTAGGTAATGCAGAGAACGTCGTGAGCTAGGCTGGCAATGGACGTATGTACGGCATCGTCGAAAAGAATCCGGTCGTAAATCTCATCAGCCAGAATGAGTAAGTCGTGTTCTCTAGCAATATCGACGATTTGCTTGAGCAATTCCTCTGAATAAACAACACCCGTAGGATTATTGGGATTGATGACCACAATTGCTTTGGTTTTCTCAGTGACCTTAGCTTTGATGTCTTCAATGTCGGGGAACCAGTTATTTTCCTCATCGCAATGATAATGCACAGGCTTGCCGCCGGCCAGGGAGGTAGCCGCGGTCCACAAAGGATAGTCAGGGGCAGGGATGAGCACTTCGTCTCCGTCGTTAAGCAGTGCTTGAGTGGTTACCGTAATGAGCTCAGAAACACCATTGCCCAGGTAGACATCATTGACATCGAAATGCGGGAAATTTGGGGTCATCTCATAGCGCGTGACAATTGCACGTCGAGCAGAAATAATGCCTTTGGAGGAAGAGTAGCCTTGTGCCGTGGGGAGTGAGGCAATCATATCGCGCACAATGACATCGGGAGCCTCAAAACCGAAAATAGCAGGATTGCCAGTATTGAGCTTAAGGATACGGTGTCCGTCGAGTTCGAGACGCTCAGCCTCTGCCGCAACTGGTCCACGAATCTCGTAGAGCACATCCTTCATTTTGTCTGATTGATCGAAGGTACGACGCGGGCGTTTTTTAGCAGGAGCAGTGGCGTTAGGGGCAGTTTTTTTCTCAGTCATTTTATTACTATAGCCCCTTACGCTAGGAAAAGCACAGAATACAGTGCACAGAGCAATCCTTGGGAAAGGATGAAAAGGGAAAGAATACGCCTTTAACGCTTAAAACGGGTGATAGCGTCATCCGCCCAATCAAGAACCTGATGTTTGAGCTCATTACGACGCTGTTGCAATAAAGCACGCTGCTGTGCCTGCTGCTGTTGATGCTGCATCCGCATCAGTGCAAGTTGATTGCGTTGTTGCGCAGCAATTGCCCGAGTGCGCTGACGCTCAAGCTGCTGAAGCGAAGGCGTGTACCAAGAATCTGGACCAATGCGCATAATGTAGAGCAGAATAATAACCGCAGGTAGGAATGCCAATGGTAGGGGATCGTTGAGATACAGACTATAAAAAGTGGCACCCAAAGCACTAAGACAGCTTAGACCTGCACGGATTCTTCTTCCTGAAACACGTAGCTCATTAATTTCCGATTCAGTATAAGTACGCTCTGGAGTAGCTGCCTGGATATCCATAGGTGGGCTACTTGGTGCTGGTAAATCACTAAACACAGCAAGTAAATCTGAATACAGCACTGCTTGGATTACCTGATCGACACGTTGTTCGTAGGCGTCAAGACTCAGGCGCCCCTCAGAACAATGCGTAGTTAATTGGTCAATGGCGTGTTCACGCTCTGCATCACTAATACGATAATCAGAAAAGTTGGGATTGCTCATACCGTTCCATAATAGTGGACGCAAGCCCATTGAGCTAGGGAAATTTTTATCCTCAACGAGGAATTGGTGTGCGTCGAAAGTTTTTTAACTGCCCATTATGCTTTTCGACGCTCACCGCTGGCCCAAACACTATTCTTCTTTTGCTTGAGGCTGAGTATCTTGCTGCGGAGTTATACCAGGTGGTAGCGCAGAACCAGGTGGTATAGGCACTGAGGGAGTTGGTGGTTGTGGTACTGCAGGTTGAGCAGGTGCTGTAGGAACCGGCGGCGTGGCCACAGGTGGGACTGGAACAGAACTTGCTCCTGGTGCTGGTGGTACTGCAGGGTGAATAGGTGCCGTAGGAACCGGCGGCGTGGTTGGTGTTGGAATCACTGGCACTACTGGAGGGACAGGAGCTGGTGGAACTGGCACGTCGCCACTATTAGCCGGTGGCGCTACTGTCGGTGCCTTGTGGGTCTTTGCCGAAGGTGTTTTCTGCTCTTTGGCGGTTGCCTGAGCAGGTACCTGAGTAGTCTTACGCGGTGTGCGTCGTGGGGTTTCTAAGAAAGTTTTAGCCTGTGGATCAGGTAATTTATCGTCGATCAGTATGCTGTCGCGCAGCATAAGCGCAACATCGCGTACAGCAGGTGTTGTCTCTGCTTGTGCCGCTACAGTTTTTACCCCACCGGTGAGCATCGTGTTGCAGAACGGGCAACCGACGGCAATTTCTGCAGCACCAGTAGCAACAGCCTCTTGAGCACGATTTTCATTGATACGAGTACCGAGTTTTTCTTCCATAAACATTCGCGCCCCACCAGCACCGCAACAAAAGCCTTCATTGCGGGTGCGATCCATCTCCACAAGCTCGGCACCGGTGACACCAAGCAGTTCTCTCGGCGGATCAAAAACCTTATTGTGTCGCCCGAGGAAACAAGGATCATGATAAGTAATAGGAGCACGATTGTGCGGACTCCGCGGAATAGGGGTGAGTCGGTTATCACGAACCAGACGGTTGAGCAGTTGCGTATGATGAAACACATCAAAATGTCCATCAAAATCTGGATACTCATTGCGCAGCGTATTAAAACAATGCGGGCAACTCGTGATTATCTTGCGCTGACCAGGAACTACCCCCTCAAAAACCTCATTGAGAGTGCTGATATTTTCTTTGGCTAATTGCTGGAATAAAAACTCGTTACCAGCGCGCCGGGCAGGGTCACCTGTGCAGGTTTCCCCACGAGAAAGCACAGCAAATTTCACGCCAGCAGTATGCAGTAACTCTACTATTGCGCGAGTTGTACGCTGGGCGGCATCGTCGAAAGCGCCAGCGCAACCAACCCAAAATAGGTATTCGGTATCGGAAAAATCATGGATATCTTCACCGAAAACTGGTACCTCGATACCGTCGCGACGCGCTTTGCTTATCCAATCTGCGCGCTGTGTGTTATTGCGCCCCCAAGGATTGCCTTTGACCTCTAGATTCTTGAATAGGCCTGCTAGTTCGGAAGGGAACTCAGATTCGGCGAGAACTTGGAAACGGCGTAAGTTTGCCACATGGTCAATATGCTCAATATCCACCGGACATTGCTCCACGCAAGCACCGCAATGCGTGCATGACCACAGCGCGTCGGGATTAATGATTGCTGATTCACCAACAAGTTTGAGAACATCGACATTGGCGTGGGTGTTGGTTGTGGCAGCATCACGAATATCGGTCATGAGCAGCTTGGGCGACAAAGGCTTTTGGGTATTCCATGCCGGGCATTGTTCCTGGCAGCGACCACATTCAGTGCATGTAGTGGCATCGAGGAGCATTTTCCAGGAACCATCGGCAAGAGTACCAGTGCCTAGGGTTGGTTCGGTCGGTTCCACATGGTTCGCCTCGTCAGCATTGTCTTTGTTGTCTTTGTCGAGAGTGCCTTCATCAAGCTCAGCCAGAGTATCTAAGGTGAGGGCTTTGCCTTTCCACACCATGGGGGTTAGTGCGCCTAGGGCTGGGGAACCATCGGGGTTGCGTCGGAAGAAAATGTTAAAAAAGGCAAGGAATCGGTGCCAGGCAACACCCCAGTTAATGTAGTGCGCTACTGCGCCAAGCCAGATCATGGCGCTGAGTAATTTTATTAAGGCAAAAACACTGACCAGGGTGGCAGAAGCGGGAAGTAAGAGTGCAATGTATCTGCTGAGGAAGTCTGCCCATACGCTACCTCCGCCGTAGGTGGCAATTTTGGCGGCTTTGACCAGCAACATTCCCAGTCCTTCGATGAGCACTACCAATTCCACGAACACAGCGGCACGGGAATTTGAGCCATAAAAACGTGCTGGGGAAGTGGCGCGAATGACCATAAGGCAGCCAATGCCCACAATGGTTCCTACAGCAAGGAGTTCTTCGCAGAAGTGGTAGACCGGCCATTCGTGCAGCAGCCACCAGCCACTATGTGGCGCAAAGACTTGAATATACGCCTCGAATAAAACGAGTGATCCGCCGATAAAACCAATCATGACCAGCCAATGTGCTGCTGCGACGAGCGGCTTGCGGGCGAGTTCAGTGTGGAAGAAAACCTTGCGCAGCATTGTCGCTAACCGCCGCACCGGCTGGTTTGTGCGTGGAGTAGTGGCAGTACCGGAGCGGATAAGCCGGTAGATCTTTGCTCCTGCAAAGAAGAAATAGCACCATGCTGGAATGGAAATGATGACCGCAATAATGCCTAGGATTGCAGAAGGAGAGAGCTGGGTTGGGGAGGGTACCACAATCACATCCTTAGGGCTTGGTTTTCTTCTGCATAGCTCTTTGCACGGATCATGGGTGAGCCTATGCAGAGATGCACTGTGCCCATTCTACGGTGTGAGTATTCTGTTGAAAAACTAAGAAACTATACGCACACTGGGATGCCATGAGCACGGTCAATAAGGTTGCGCCAGTGCGACAAACTATAACCGGTGGGCAGCTGCAAAGGATTAACCCACCGTGTGACTGCTAGATTACGGTTTTGGATGATTTCTGTTAGACCAGAGGAGGCAAGGGGGAACGTCGTAGGGCGTATCTGTTCTAGACGCGTTAAGAGTGTGGATAGTTCGTACTCTGAGGCGTGTTGTAGTTCAGTGCTGTCGAGAACGAGTGAGTAGAGTTGTGTTAATTCTGTCAGAGATACATCGCGCCCAACTTCTATATTGCCTAATAGGTGGATACTGGTTCGCCCGATTTTTGCTAAAGGGTGCTGGGTAAGCGAGTAAGGTGCGATACCTATGGGTGCTGGTCGACGATCAACCATATCTATGTGCTTGATGGATATATTGTGGCGGCACATGAGTTGATCTGCAAGGTAAAGTCCGGTTGCGCTAGCGCCAATGATGATCACTGATAGCTGTGGCTGCATCGTTATTCCTTTCAACTCATCTATGTGCTTGGTATGTCTAGTATGACCCAAAGTAGACTGATATGTCTAATAAGAGTCTATATTATATATACAGCTCTGTCTATTTATTATTCTTGTGTGCTTTATGTGTTTGGTGTTTCGGGAAAAGGGGGTGGTTATGTGTGCTGTGTTCTACCAAGATTGACATATAGATTTTACCTATAAAATATATAGATATTTTCCTGGTGTTTTACCGATTAGAGAGTGCGTCACCTCCGTCAACAACGTGAAAAAGAGGACACTTTATGCCAGTTTGCGTCCCTGTCTGTGCAGGTGAGGGGGTTCTTGTTAGTCTATGTCAATTTTGGTAGAACACAGCAGGTTATGTGTGTTAAATCTGTGCGCCTGCTCACATTTTTTATGTAAAGGCAAGGGAAAAACACGGCATTTTGCCAGAATTATCTCTATGGCTTAGTTCTATTTACCTTGAGTTCACTTCCATGCTGGACACTACGAGAGTCGTTTTTGTACGTAATCTGATGAAAGTTGAATTTTCATGTCTAATGATGTCATGGCTATTCCACAACCTGGCAAAAAGAGCACCTCTGATTTGTGGTGGCATCTTACCTTTGGTGGGTTGTTAGCTGTTACTCTCGTTGTTTATTTACTCTGGTCCTTTGATTATGTTGGTGAGGGAGCAAGCAAGTCTATCCTCATTACCACCATTATTTTTGGTGTGTTCATGGCATTTAACATCGGCGGTAACGATGTTGCTAACTCTTTTGGTACCTCAGTAGGTGCTGGAACACTGTCGATGAAACAAGCGCTAGTTGTTGCTGCTATTTTCGAGGTTTCAGGTGCTGTTCTCGCTGGTGGCGAGGTGACCGACACCGTTAAGTCTGGCATCGTTGATCTTGACGCGATTGATCTCGACCCACTTCACTTTGCCTTTATCATGATGTCTGCACTGCTCGGTGCAGCGATTTGGCTCCTTGTGGCTACCCGCATGGGATGGCCAGTGTCTACCACTCACTCCATCGTCGGTGGTATCGTTGGTGCTTCCCTTACTCTCGGCTTCAGCCAAGGTATTGGTGGCTGGGACATGGTTCAGTGGAGCGAAATCGGTCAGATCGCAATGAGCTGGGTATTGTCTCCTGTTCTTGGTGGTGCTGTTGCATGGTTGCTCTACAGCGCAATTAAGAAAAACATTCTCGATTACAACGACAAAGCAGATAAAGAACTTGATGTTCTTAAATCTGAGCGTGCACAGCTCCACGAAAAGTTCAAGAAGAACTTTGAGAGCCTGAGCGAAACAGAGAAGATCAGCTACACCTCAGCAATGCTTCGCGATTCGACGCTTATCAACGAGGAAAACTACGATCCAAATAACATCGAATCAGATTACTACCGTGACCTACATAAGCTCAATGTTCGTCGTGATGCTCTTAACACACACCGTGCACTAGAAAACTGGGTGCCTTTGTTAGCAGCAGTAGGTGCAGCAATTATTGGTGCAATGATGTTGTTCAAGGGTCTTAAGAACCTTGACTTCCACCTCTCTAACCTGGGTAACTTCCTCATCCTTGCCATGATCGCTGCAGTGGTATGGATGTCAGTATTTATTTTCACTCGTACCTTGAAGAACCGTGAACTACCACGTGCAACCTTCATCCTCTTCTCTTGGATGCAGGTATTCACCGCTTCTGCTTTTGCGTTCTCACATGGTTCTAACGATATTGCGAACGCTATCGGTCCATTCTCTGCCGTGCTCGACGTACTGCGTACTGATTCCATTAACGGTAAAGCAGAGGTGCCGACTGCAACTATGGTTACTTGTGGTGTCGCTCTTATTGCTGGTCTATGGTTCATTGGACGTTTCGTTATCCAGACCGTTGGTTCTGGACTTACTGAAATGCACCCAGCGTCTGGTTTCGCTGCCGAGCTTTCTGCAGCTGCAGTGGTTATGGGCGCGTCCTTGCTCGGTTTGCCTGTGTCTTCTACCCACATCTTGATTGGTGCAATTTTGGGTATCGGTTTGGTCCAGAAGAAAGCTAACTGGGGCATGATGAAGCCAATCGGTTTGGCATGGGTAATCACTTTGCCAGCTGCCGCAATTGTTTCTGCAGTATCCGTACTTGCTATCAACGGTATTTGGGGCTAATTTCACGTTTGCACTTTAGTGCTTGCGCTAAAGTGCGTTAGCCTTTTCTAGTACAAACTCCCATGACATCGGCGATGTCATGGGAGTTTTTGCACCTTAACCCTTGAAAGGCAAGTTGTTCATAGAGTTCATAAAGTTCATAAAGTTCACAAGTGTTCATAAGAGTTCATAAGTTCAGTTAGCTATAGTGATGAGTATGACTTACCAGCCGAACCCATTTAATGCCACATTGGGTGCTACGCCACCATTACTTGTTGGGCGCAGTGAAATTATCCGAGACTTTCGCTTTTCATTAGATGATGGTCCGGGAACTCATGAGCGTATCTCACTTATCGTTGGTTCTCGTGGTATTGGCAAAACAGCTTTGTTGAATGATTTTGAGGATGAAGCACATCAGCGTGGTTGGCTTGTTTTAAGTGAAACAGCAACTTCTGGCTTTATGCTGCGTCTTCGGAATAGGATTTTACGTATCCTTGCCAAAAATCAGAAACAGCTTACTGGATTGAGTCTTTCTATTTTAGGTATAGGCGGCGGTATTAATTGGGGTACCGAACCTCTGGCAGAGACTACGTACTCTTTGCGTGATGCATTGAAAGACTTACTGGAATATAAGCGTAATGTTGATGTGTGCGTGAATCAACCACCTGCAGGCGTACTGATTACGTTAGATGAGATGCATTATCAACATACGAATGAGCTTATCGATTTCGGAGTGGTCATTCAGCATTTGGTTCGTGAAAGAGAAGAAATTGCGGTTGCTATGGCTGGTATTCCCTCTTCAATTAAACCATTGCTGGCTGACAGACTTGATGATGGGGAGAGTATTAATCCAGCTACTTTTCTGCGTCGCGCCGCGCGAATAGAGCTTGGTCGGGTAAGTGATAGTGATGTAAGGCAAGGACTTGAACTCCCACTACGAGGAAGTTCTGTCAGCTGGTCTGAGGAGGCACTGGATATGGCAGTGCGTGCCTGCAAAGGTTATCCTTTTATGATTCAGTTAGTTGGCCAGTATTCTTTCCGAAACAAAGAAGAAAACTGCATTACTCGTGTAGCCGCGCAAGAAAGTATTGCAATGGCTAAACGTAAATTAGGGCAACTAGTGCATGAACCAGCGTTATCAGAGCTATCTAATGTGGATAAAGCCTTTTTAAGGTGTATGTCATATGATGATGGCCCCTCGCATATTAGTGATATTGCACAACGTATGCGACGTTCTAAAACTTATATCAGCAACTATCGACGAAGGCTTCTAGATGCAGAACTGATTGTGGAAACTGAGCGTGGACACATTGATTTTGCCTTACCCTATCTGCGTGAATATGTGCGTGAGCAGGATAGGAATAGGGAATAGAAAAGCACTGGGCATGATTCTCCATGCCCAGTGCTTTGTGTTGTAGGTACCGAGGTTAGCTCAGTTTATTCTTTGGCAGTCTTTTCTTGTTCTTTTGCAGTATCTGAATCTGAGTTTCTTTGCCTTTTGCCTAAATTGCTGAGCCGTTCGCGAAAACTATTCCATGTTTCGGAGGGATTCTTCGCGGGGGTTGCAGATTCTGTAGTGGCAATCACGACGTCGTCAAGCGTAATTTCTCCTGCTCTGAGTGCAATAAGCTCAGAATGATAGCGAATGAGGACTGCGACGGTTGCTGCTACTGGTACTGCAAGGAATGCGCCAATCACACCAAAGAGGGTGGAGCCGAGGGTAACGGAAAGCAGAACGATTGCTGGGTGCAGATTCATTGCCTTTGACTGCAGAATTGGTTGGAGTACATTTCCTTCAATCTGCTGTACGAGAACGATAAGCACCAATACCAAAATGGCGTTGGTGAGGCCATGACTTACTAATGCGATAAGTGCAGCGAGTGCGCCAGCGGTAAAAGCACCAACAATGGGAATAAAGCCAGCGAAGAATGTGATAACCGCAAGTGCTAGCGCAAGGGGTACTTTGAGGATAAGCAGGCCGATACCGATGAGAATGGCGTCGACAAGCGAAACGATGGCTTGGGTGCGGATGAAACCAGTGAGGGTATTCCATACTCGGGTTAGTGCTTCGGAAATGTGCCAGCCCACGCCCGGTCCGATAAAGCTGCGTACTGTCGGGAGGAAACGATCTCCATCTTTGAGGAAGAAAAATGTGAGGATAAGCACCAAAACGAGTGTGACAGCTATCGACGACGCGGTGGAAATACCACTGAACACGCCTGAAGTGATGTCTTTGGAACGGCTTTGTAAGAAATTGGTGATTTCGGTAGTGAGCTGATTGAGCCTGCTCGCATCGAGGTTGAGCGGTTCTTGCTGCACTAATTCTTGGACTCGGTGAATACCCTCTTGGACTCTCGCGAAAAGATCCTTGGACTGGCTGGTAACCATTGGGGCAATCGCACTAAAGACGCCACCGATTATTAAGAAGAAACCCAGAATAACGGAAATGGTTGCCAAGGAGGCTGGGACTTTTCGTGCGCGTAACCAACGAACAGGGGGCCATAGTACGGTGGTGACGAGCAGCGCCAATATGATTGGAAGGATAATTGTCCAGATAAGTGCTAGCCCTTTCCAGGCAATAACTGCTGCAATGGCGGTGATGATGAACCGCATTGCCCAGCCTGCTACTCGACGCATATCAGAACCGAGCAGGTGAGCGCGGTCGATTGGGTTTGCTGCTGTGGAGTGGTCAGCTGTGGGGCTGGCAATGTCAATCAAGTCAGTATCTTTGGCGTGTGATGCTGAAAGTGGTACGGCATTGTGTGCAGCACCAGGGTTAGCGGAATCATTCATTTTTTCTCGTTTATTCATCCTGACGGTTACGTCTTATTGTATTTTCATATGTTCGCCTTTTAGTCTGCCATAAAATGAGAGCTTTATACATTATTTTTTGTTTTCTCGATGAGCGTCTAGTCCTGATGTAGTTATGGTGGCGACGGGTGGCGGTATTCGATGGTGATGAATAGTGACAAATGGCGCTAAATAGAATCCATCGCAAACGGACTGTTTCAGAATGAAACAAGCTGATTTTATCTGCCTGTGAGCAGCGGTAATATAAAAAGTTGAGTCTGGTGGGAACAACTTTAGGGGTGGGTGCGTTAGTGTAAGTGTCAGGTTGAGTGGCATAGGCTCAATGCTTTAGGTATGGTGGCTATAGTTGCTCAAGGGAGTTGAGTTAAGTTCTATCAACTTTTCTCATTTCCGAACCCGCTTTCGGGCTTGGCGCAAGAACAAAAGATAAAAACAAACGTACATTACTAGAAAAGAGGAAAATCATGGGTCGCGCAGTAGGTATTGACCTTGGTACTACAAACTCAGTTGTTTCTGTTCTCGAAGGTGGCGAGCCAGTAGTTATCGCCAACTCAGAGGGCGCACGCACCACCCCATCCGTGGTGGCATTTGCTAAAAATGGTGAGGTGCTCGTCGGTCAGTCTGCAAAGAACCAGGCTGTCACTAACGTGGATCGCACTATTCGCTCTGTTAAGCGCCATATTGGTACAGATTGGACAGTAGCTATTGATGATAAGAGCTACACCCCACAGGAAATTTCCGCTCGTACCCTCATGAAGCTCAAGCGAGACGCTGAGGCATACCTCGGTGAGGATGTCACCGATGCGGTTATCACCGTTCCGGCATACTTCTCCGATTCACAGCGTCAGGCAACCAAAGAAGCAGGTCAGATTGCTGGCTTGAATGTTTTGCGTATCGTCAATGAGCCTACTGCTGCTGCTTTGGCTTATGGTCTAGAAAAGGGCGAGAAAGAGCAGACCATCTTGGTATTCGACCTTGGTGGTGGTACTTTCGACGTTTCCCTCCTAGAGATCGGTGACGGCGTGGTAGAGGTTCGCGCAACCGCTGGTGACAATGACCTCGGTGGTGACGACTGGGACAACCGCATTGTGGAATGGCTTATCAACAAGTTCAAGACAGCTCATGGCGTAGATCTTTCTAAAGACAAGATGGCTATGCAGCGTCTACGCGAAGCTGCTGAAAAAGCAAAGATTGAGCTTTCCGCTTCACAGTCCGCCACAATTAACTTGCCATACATCACTGTGGATGCTGACAAGAACCCACTATTCCTTGATGAGACTCTTTCTCGTACTGAGTTCCAGAAGATCACTCAAGATTTGCTTGACCGCACCAAGGCTCCTTTCAACCAGGTGGTTAAAGATGCCGGTATTTCCGTAAATGAGATTGACCATGTGGTGCTTGTGGGTGGTTCTACCCGTATGCCAGCTGTGTCTGACCTCGTTAAAGAACTCACCGGTGGTCGTGAGCCAAACAAGGGTGTGAACCCAGATGAGGTTGTTGCCGTCGGTGCTGCACTTCAGGCAGGTGTACTTCGCGGTGAAGTAAAGGATGTTTTGCTTCTCGACGTCACCCCATTGTCTTTGGGCATTGAAACCAAAGGTGGCGTGATGACTAAGCTCATCGAGCGCAACACCACTATTCCAACCAAGCGCTCAGAGACATTCACCACTGCTGAAGATAACCAGCCATCAGTACAAATCCAGGTGTACCAGGGCGAGCGTGAGATTGCTTCTGCAAACAAGCTGCTCGGTTCCTTTGAGCTTGGCGGAATTGCTCCTGCACCACGTGGTTTGCCACAGATTGAGGTTACCTTCGACATTGACGCTAACGGTATTGTTTCTGTTTCCGCAAAGGATAAGGGAACTGGCAAAGAGAACACCATCAAGATTCAAGACGGTTCCGGCTTGTCTCAGGAAGAAATTGATCGCATGATCAAAGATGCTGAGGCTCACGCTGATGAAGATAAGAAGCGTCGTGAGGAGCAAGAGACTCGCAACTCTGCAGAGCTGTTGGCACACCAGACTCGCCAGTTCCTTGAGGAGAATGGTGATAAGGCATCTGATGAACTCAAGACCAAGATTACTGAAGCAGCAGACGCTGTTGATGAGGCTCTTAAGGGAGACGACATCGAAGCGATTAAGAGTGCCGTCGAAAAGCTTTCTACTGAGTCACAAGAACTTGGCAAGCTAATCTACGAGGCAGAGGCAGCAAAAGCGGCTGCAGCGCAGGCCGATAATGCTGATCCGAATGTAGTGGATGCTGAAGTTATTGATGAGGAAGAAGACAAAAAGTGAGCGAACACAACAATCTAGATGAGCATGCCGACGAGGTGCTCGAAAATCTAGAGGCACAGCTCAAAGACGCAGATCCAGGCGCAGAAGCTGAAGTGGACTCAACTGACACGGTTGAAGAAACTGCAGAAACTGAAGAGGACACACAACCGTCGCTTGAGGATCAGTTGGCAGAACGTACTGAAGATTTGCAACGCCTATCTGCAGAATATGCCAACTACCGTAGGCGTACGGAACGTGAGCGTAAAGCTGGAGTGGAAAATGTAAAAGCTCAGGTACTCACGCAATTGTTGCCAATTCTGGATGATTTGGAGCTTGCGGAGCAACATGGTGATCTTGAACAAGGACCGCTCAAAAGTTTCCGTGATAAGTTCGTGTCAGTTTTAGATACTTTTAAGGTCACACCTTTTGGTGCAGCTGGCGAGGTATTTGATCCTGAGCGTCATGAGGCTGTGCAAGACCTCTCTACTGGCGACGATAAGTACATTGGCACTGTCCTTCGACTTGGCTACCAGGTAGAAGAGCGCTTATTGCGTACCGCAATGGTCATTATCGTTGATCCAGTTGATTCAGAAGCGGAATCAACTGCAGAAGACGATACAGAATAACGTATCGCATGAGTTACGAGGTCTTTCCTGTTGCCTTTGGTAAGGAGAGGCCTCGATTTTTCTCTCATCTTTAATCGTGCATCTTTGATCTTGGAAAACTGAAAGGAGGGAGCAAGATGACACCCAAAAATGAATGGATAGAACAAGATTTTTATCAAGACCTAGGCGTGAACACAACGGCGAGTGAAGCAGAAATAAAAAAAGCCTATCGCAAAATAGCTCGTGAGAATCATCCGGACTCAAACCCGGGAAACAAGGCAGCCGAAGAAAAATTCAAGCGTGCAGCTCAAGCCTACGATGTCTTAGGTAACGAGAGTAAACGCAAAGAATATGATGAGTTTCGTGCGTTACTTGCCAGCAATAAAGCTCATGGGTATAGCACTCAAGCAGGCTTTGATTTTTCCGACCTAGGTGATTTTCTTGGTGCAGCACGTGCACGCCAAGGAAACTTTAGCGACACAAACCTGGGTGATATTTTTGGCACTTTCTTTAACCGCGATACTACACGCGCCTATAAGCCACGTTCACCGCGCCCTACTCGAGGTGCAGACGTAGAAACTGATGTCACACTTGAGTTCCGGGAAGCGGCGCAAGGGACAACCATCCCACTGAAATTAACAGGAGACGCGCCCTGCACTACGTGTCATGGTTCAGGTTCGCAAAGCGCTAAAAAAACAACCTGCACTACTTGTTCTGGTACTGGTTTTACTTCCGAAAATCGAGGAGCATTTGGGTTTTCGGCTCCGTGTACTGATTGCGATGGCACAGGTACAAAAATTACCGATCCTTGTCTCGATTGCGACGGGAAAGGAACAGTACACAAAACTCGTTCCATCACAGTGCGTATTCCAGTTGGCGTTATCGACGGACAAAAAGTACGTTTAGCTGGTCAGGGTGAGGCTGGTCCTCATGGTGCCCCAGCAGGCGATTTATTTGTCAATGTGAAAGTCAAACCAGATCCTATTTTTACCCGCAGTGGTGATGATCTTGAGGTGACTGTTCCTGTTTCGTTTACCGAATTGACTCTAGGGGAAACAATTTCTGTTCCCACACTTGAGCATAGTGTTCGCTTAAAAATACCAGCTGGTACCCCTAATGGTCGAGTGCTGAGAGTGCGCGGTCGTGGTATTGCGAAGCGTGGTGGTGAAACAGGCGATCTTCTAGTAAAAGTTGAGGTAGTAATTCCTACGGATCTTGATCCTGCTGCGATGAGCACCTTGCGTAGTTTTGCACAAACTGCCCGAGATGCCGGTTATGATCCGCGTGCAGGTTGGGCCGGAGCTTAAGAATTGGAGGTGAGAGCTGTGTCTGAATCCAATGGCAAAGATTTTGAGGAAGTGTTTGTTATTTCTGTTGCTGCTGAGCTGGCAGGAATGCACGCACAGACATTGCGTACCTATGATCGGCTCGGATTGGTTACTCCGCAGCGAACTTCTGGGGGTGGGCGTCGTTATTCGCTTGACGACGTTGAGCTGTTGCGCACCGTGCAACGCCTTAGTCAAGAAGATGGCGTTAATTTGGCTGGGATCAAGGCAATTATTGACTTAAAAAAAGAAAATGCTCGGTTGAAGGCGGAGAATAAACAGTTGCGCCAGGAAAAAGAGCAGCTCCTTAAGTATGGGGTGCGGTCGCGTGGTGAGATAGTGCATGTACCGCGATCGACAGCAGTGGTGTTATGGGAGCCGCGTAGTTCTCGAAAGCGCTAAATGGGTTCCTCTGGTCAAGATTGCCTCAGCGTGTTAACGTGATGTAGGTCGCTTATGTGGTTCATGTGACCGCTAAGCCACATATATACATCATGCTGAAATAAGTGAGGCAATTATGACTATTTATGCTAATCCAGGTACACCAGGCGCAATTGTGGAATTCCGCGATCGCTATGACAATTTCATCGGTGGTGATTGGGTTGCTCCTGTAGCAGGTCGTTATATGGATAACATCACCCCAGTCACTGGTGAGGTTTTCTGTCAGGTAGCACGTTCTGATGCACAGGATATTGAAAAAGCACTCGACGCTGCCCATGCAGCGGCTAGCTCCTGGGGTGCTACGTCGCCGGCAGAGCGCGCTTTGGTGCTGAATCGAATTGCCGATCGTATTGAAGAAAATCTTGAAAAAATTGCCGTGGCAGAAACGTGGGATAACGGTAAGGCTGTTCGAGAAACTCTTGCAGCTGACCTGCCGCTTACTGTGGATCATTTCCGTTATTTCGCTGGTGCTATTCGTGCTCAAGAGGGTGGCATTTCGCAGCTAGATGAGAACACAGTGGCGTATCATTTCCACGAGCCAATTGGTGTGGTTGGGCAGATTATTCCGTGGAACTTTCCTATTTTGATGGCTGCATGGAAAATTGCACCGGCGTTGGCTGCGGGTAACACCATTGTGCTCAAGCCGGCTGAGCAAACCCCAGCATCCTTGCTTTATTTGGTAGAGATTATTGCTGATTTATTACCGGCAGGTGTGTTAAATATCGTTAATGGTTTGGGAGAAGAAGCAGGTGCTGCGCTTTCTTCTTCTCATCGAATCGGAAAAATTGCGTTCACTGGTTCCACCCAGGTTGGTAAGCTCATTAACAAGGCAGCGGCGGATAAAATTATCCCAGTGACTCTCGAGTTGGGTGGTAAATCGCCGTCAATTTTCTTCGAGGATATTATGCAGGCAGATGATGCTTTCCGCGATAAGTGCGTCGAAGGTCTTGCGATGTTTGCCTTGAATCAGGGCGAGATTTGCACTTGCCCATCACGTGCGCTGGTTCATGAAGCTATTGCCGACGACTTCCTTGCTCTTGGTGTCGAGCGCGTGAAGAAAATTAAATTGGGTAATCCGCTTGATACTGAAACAATGATGGGTGCACAGGCGTCCCAGGAACAGCTCGATAAGATCTCTAGCTACCTTGAGCTTGGTCCTCAAGAAGGTGCTGAGGTGCTTACCGGTGGGCATATCAATAAACTTGAGGGGCTTGATGGTGGGTTCTATATTGAGCCAACCATCTTCAAGGGAACAAATGATATGCGTATCTTCCAGGAAGAAATTTTTGGACCAGTGCTTTCGGTTACTACGTTCAAGGATTTCGATGAGGCAATCCGTATTGCTAATGACACGAACTATGGTTTAGGTGCTGGCGTGTGGACTAGGCAGCAAAATACTGCTTACCGTGCTGGTCGCGCTATTCAGGCAGGACGAGTATGGGTCAATCAGTATCACAATTACCCAGCTCATGCTGCTTTCGGTGGCTATAAAGAGTCTGGTATTGGACGGGAAAATCACCTTATGATGCTGGCACATTACCAGCAAACTAAGAATCTTCTTGTTTCTTATGACGAGAATGCCACAGGTTTGTTCTAAACAACTACGTTACGGCGGTTGGGTTTGACTGGTGTGAGTATGTCTTGCACCAGTCAATCAATATCAGGGGCATATGTGCTGATTATTCATATCGACGTACCACACTGTGCAGGCAGGTTAGGTGCTTAGTTAAGTACCGTGTGCCTGCTCTAGCCTTTAGGTTTATTGAGTTCTTTTTTGAGCATTGCGATAAATGACTCATCGGTAAAATAATCAGAATGTCCACCGTGGATGCGTAATAGTGGATAACCGCTGGTCAGTGCTGCAGGATCAATGCCATGTAATGAGGTTAGTGCTGTTCCTGTTAACCCAATAGGGTCTTTATCGCCGAGTGCGGCAATAATTTTGGGGGATTGAGAATTAAGGGTAAGTTTTCTTGGTACTCCAGGGCTGCCAGCAAGAATGAGACTATCTGCCTCGAGTCCTGATTCTGTTGCTGCGTATCCGGCAACAGTGGATCCGTAGCTATGACCTAATACGACCAGGCGAGCATGTGGATTTCTTTCTCTTAATGCTTTCTGCAGTTTTTGTAGTGGCATACGGGCTTGCAAAGCAGGAGTTTTGGCGATTCCTGCAGCCAGCGACGGAGGGGCATCGTATCCAAGCCACATGACAACAGGGGTACCAGTTTTTTGATAAATATGTTGTGCACGATTGGAATAGGTTTGCATACCTTCGGAGGAACTTGAGCCTACACCAGCGACGATCGTCGTAATTGATTTTGCATTATCAATATCTCCGAATGCCAGGGTAACGTGTCCTTTTTGATCGGCCTCCAAAATGTGAGCATCAGGGAATTTTTTACTCAAAGAAATGATATTTTCTGGTGCTTCTATCAATGAGAGTTCGTGCAATTCATCAAGATTCAATTCTTTGCGTTCTGACAGAGAATGTTCTGGTTCGCGTGCGCGATTGCGCAGTGTGTTAGCGCAACAGAAATCCAAAATTTTTCCTAAGGTTTGTAACTGATTGAGGGCAATCGTTAAGGGGAGTGAACAGTCGGCAATTCCTTGCGCTATGTCATACAAAGAAAGAATTTGTTTGTATGTTTCTTCTAATTTTGATTGTGCACTAGCAGTGTGATCGAGTGCATTAATAATGCACAGCGTCGTTGTGTGAATTTTGTGCCAGCGCGTCAGTATTTCATAAAAGCGCTGTTGAGCTGCATCAAATGCGATGGAAGATACGGCAGCAAATGCCGTATCTACATTGCTTTTCTGGGCTTGCAGCAATTGTTCGTAGTGCAGGGCAACATTTTTATGGTGGGCTGAGGTGTAGGAAAGTTCGCTTGATTTTAATGGGAAAATGTTCATGGGTTATCAATTGTGTGTTGGAAGGGTAGTGCTCAATGTGGTGTGGAGTGAGTTATCTATGGTGGTGCATTTCTGGACAAAAGAATGTAATTCGGATAGATGTTCGTCGAAAGCGGTGATGATTTCATGTGCTTTGCGGGTGAGGTCGGCATTGTGGTCTGTTAAAGCATGCATGGTTTTGCTTGGAGTATCGAGCGTATTGAGTGGCATGGGGCTGAGATGCCTGACAAGGTTCTGAAAAGATTGTTGAGTGAAGATTAAAGTCATGTTCATCATTATGTTTTGCTTGGGGTGGGTAGGGAAGGGCAGAGGGGTTTACAACTAAAAAATTGTGGAAAACAATACTGTTTTCAGTTTTTATCCACAGGCAGCAGCTATGCTTGGGATATGCGAATTGCACTTGCACAGGTTTGTTCTACTGGTCATAAACAAGAGAATGTGGATCTAGTACGTAGGAGTGTGGTGCAAGCAAAAGCTGATGGGGCACAGCTTGTGGTGTTTCCTGAAGCAATGATGCAGGGATTTGGTACTGGGCGGTTAGATATACAAGCGGAAGAGATGGATGGTGAGTTTATCTCTACGCTTGCGCAGTTAGCCACGGAATATAGTATCGCTATTATTGCTGGGGTGTTTGTCCCGGCAGATCGAGTGGAACGCTCTGGTAAGTGGATTAACCGAGTACACAATACGCTTGTCATTGCTCGACCATCTCAGGAACTTGAGTATTACCATAAAATTCATACATATGATGCCTTCGGTTTTCGGGAATCGGATACGGTGGCAGCCGGTAAGGATACTGTGGTTTTTGAGTATGGTGGCATTTGTTTTGGTGTGGCTACCTGCTATGACATTCGGTTCCCGCAGCAGTTTGTGGAGTTGGCGCGCCACGGTGCTCAGGTGATTGTGGTGGCTGCGTCGTGGTCTGGCGGGGCGGATAAGTTACGGCAGTGGCAACTTTTGACTCAAGCTCGGGCTTTGGATTCTACATCCTACATTGTGGCGGTTGATCAAGCGTTGCCTAGCGACGAGCGTGCTAGTGCTGCGCCAACTGGTATTGGACATTCTATGGTGGTTAACCCTCAAGGGGAACCGATGGTGGAACTGGGGGAATTGAGCGAAGTGGTATGTGTGGATCTTGACCTATCGAAAGTGGAGCAGGTGCGTAAACTGTTGCCTGTATTGGATTATGCTTAAGTTTTCTTAGTAATTACTGGGCAGCCTTTAAGGTATGGGGGAGGCTGTGGGGGAGTCTTTTTATTTATTTTTTCTATATCTGAGATTCTAAAACCCTAAGAAAAGCCCTGTTTTTATATGAATTTTAAGAAAAAATTTAGAAAACTTTTGATTAACAGATGGGATTCTTTGTGGAGTAGACTCCCCATGTTTGTGTCTTGATTTCATATAAAGGAGAACAAATATGGACATTGCTCGTAGTAAAAAGACGGGTGGTTGTTGGTGAACCGCTTAGTGTTTTTGCGCGATTTTGCCTGGCGTTTCTTAGCTATGGTGGTATCCATTGCTTTGGTGTCTTTTGGTGTCGTTTGTGTGCACAACAACGCGGCAGCTGATGAAGAACTCGCCTCTTACGATGAGGGCTATAGCGACGCTCAGCTTGACGCTGGTCAAAGGCATGGTACTGAGGCCGGCGCTGTTGCTGGTGAGAATAATGGCCTGCTGAAGAAAGTAGAAAAATCTGATAGCTACGACGCTATCTCGCAACTAACGCACGACAATGCGGGAATACGCGGTGGCGTGCAGCCATTTGCTGGTTTAACCAACTTAGTGCATGGCAACTGCATTGATTTTGGGTTTAGTAGCCCGACAATCAATGAAGGAACGGAGTCTCGGGCGGAAAAAGATTTCCGTCGACACTACACTCTCGATGGTTCTCGTGACGGCGATGTTTACTATGAGAAACTCACTCAAGTAACTGGACAAGGGGCAACCGCTTTTGATCGCAGTGAAGTACAAGACATTGAGCTTATTTACAATGGTAAACTTCGTGATTCTGCGATCAATATGGCAAAGAAATACACCCAGGAAGTGCACCGTCTCCAAACACTCACCCAAGAATCTGAGTTGGATGAGGACGCGATTCGGGAATCTATTGCTCAGGTTGGTAAATATGGCTTAATGCTTCGCGCTTTGCTCACCACGTCGAGCGCTAACAAATCAAAGCTATATGGGCGACTGCTAGAAGCGGGCGAGCCGGGTTTTGCGGATGATGAGAATAATGTCATCAAATTCCAAGGAGACTTGCTGAGTACAGTTATTACTCCTGAAGATTTTACTAAGGAAACTGGTTTCGTTATTACTGGTAATGTAGAAAAAACCTTAGACGGTTTTTATCTTCAAGATTCCGCTGCCGATGGCTATTACCTCACTCCTATTGCGGAAGACGGATCTACTCCAGGTACTGGTGGGTTAAAGTTCCGCGATATTGTTCCTGAGGCTAACGCTAACGAATACATTAGCGTAGTTGTCCCAACCTCCTATGATATTGACAAACTAGCTATTTCAACTGGTGAGGCTGATTTCCAGCGTTTCTTCCCAGTAGATCAGCCTGGTCTGCCCGACCCAAGTAAGCCTGCTGCTCCTCGGATCGCTACCTCCGTTGCTGTCGACGATAAGACTGAGTTCAACGCTAAGCAGGAAGCGTTACAAGCTAAAGAGGCTGAACTGGAAACCGTTGTCGAAAATGACACTGAATACGTTGTGATCTATGACAATGTTGAGGTCAAAAACCTGGTTCGTGGCGAAGAATACACACTCGACGCACAGCTAGTGCGCAAACCAGAAAAAGATCAAGTGGTTACGCCAATTGAGGGCGTCGTCGGTAAGCAAAAATTTGTTGCTGGTGGCGATAACTTCGATGCTGCCAGGGATGATGACGGTAACTCTGAAAGCGTGTCCGGAATGGTGCGTGTGAAGATTCTTCTCCCTAAGTCTGAACTGGAAAAAGACGTGGAGAGCTTCATTGCGTTTGAGACGTTGACCTCCGAAAGTGAGAAAGCTCAAGCCAATAAGGCTGATGGTTTATCTGAGGGCGCTGCGGCGAATGTGATTGCTCAGCACGACGACCCTACTGACCAGGCTCAAACAATCTTCATTGAAAAGGTACTCAAGCCTTCTATCACGACCTCTTTGGATACGGAACCAACAGGCATTGATGAAACAGACGCTAATAAACTGAGTTTCCATCGGTCCGCGGATAAGAAAGGTGAGTTTGCTACCTTCTTCGATACTGTGAGAGTTAATAATGTGCTGCGTGGTAAAGAATACACGCTGACAGCTGACCTTATTGATAAGGCAACAGGCAAGCATATTGCAGGAATCGACGCCCAGCCTATTACTTTCACACCTGGTGTCGCTTCTATTGGTTCAGTTTTTAAGACTGGTGCCGACGACGGTAAGTCTGAGACTTTGTCTGGAACTGTCCTCGTACCTATTGCTGTTCCTAAGGAAGCATTTAAGTTCGACGCAGCGCAGCCGAAATCTTTTGTTGCGTTCGAGACGCTGACCTCTGAGGACGCTGAGGCACAGGTTGTGAAAGCTGATGGTTTATCTGAGGGCGCTGCGGCGAATGTGATTGCGGAGCACAAGGATCCTGAGGATGGAAACCAGACAATTACGATTGAAACTCCTGTCGAATCGACTGAAGATCCTGAGCATGAGACAACTGAAGCGCCTGAGGCGTCTGAAGTTCCTGAAGTGACGCACTATGGCATCGCTGATGATGCCCAGACGACATTCAGTGAGGATGCTGATATGGGAATCAGTGAGGAGGTGAGTCCGCAGAAGCCCGTGAAGCCTTCTGAGAGTGAGACGGTTCCTGAGATTCAGATCGTGGAGAGGGCTAGTGATGAGGAAGATGATGAGTATTCTGTTGCTGAGGTTGAGCCAGGTGCTACGAAGTCTGTGACATTTGAGGTCGTCAACACTGGTAGTACACCAATGAAGGATATTGCTGTGACGGATATGGTGAGCTCAGCCGAACAAGTTACCTGCGAGGATCAGCCTAAGGTGCTTGATCCTGGTGAGTCATTCATGTGCACTGCGATGTATTCTGCGCCTGAATCTGATAGTCAAGAGGAAGATATATCAGATGCTTTAACAGGAGAGGATCACTTTGCGTCTCTTGAGGATATAGTCGATTCTGAGAAGTCTGTGAAGCCTGTGAAGGATTCTGATCCTGCGAAGGCGAAGCCTGGGTCTGGTGGGGCTAGGCAGTCTGCTGGTTCTGAGCCAAGTAAGCCTGGTAAGCCAAGTGAGCCTGAGAAGGTTGTGGTTGATGTGATTGCTGGTCAGGTTGTTGAGCATCGTGGCGAGTCTAAGCCTGGTGCTAAGCCTAGTGTGAATACGGGTTCTAAGGCTGTGAAGAAGCCTGGTGCTCGTGTGACGACGGGTGGTCATTTGCGTGCTGCTTAGTTGGGTGTGTTCCCATAGGTAGTGTGTGGTTGGGTTCTGGTATTACCAGAACCCAACTTTTTGTATCTGAGTGTGCGATGCACTAACCCACCGTCGACAAGCGAAAAATAAAAAGCAGAAAATTACAAAGTTGAGTGGAACAAACTCAACTTTTTGTGCGTTGTAGAAAGCGTAAGACATAAACCTATCGAAAAAGGAAGAACAATGAACGCTTTTAACCCAACAACCAAAACTCAAGAAGCTCTCCAAACTGCACTGCAACAAGCGAGTGCAAAGGGGAACCCAGATATTAGACCGGCGCATCTCTTAGCTGCCATTCTCGGGCAAGAGGAGGGGATCGCCACGCCGGTGCTTAGAGCAACGGGAGTGGACCCTGAGGTGGTGCGTCGGGAAGCTGAGGGGCTTGTCGATTCTTACCCGAAAGCCCAGGGTAATGGGTTGGCAAACCCTAACTTTAACCGCGACGCGCTCAATGCGCTCACAGCTGCGCAGGAATTAGCAGGTGAATTAGGTGACGAATATGTCTCGACTGAGGTGCTGCTAGCGGCAATTGCGCAGGGTGGCTCAGACGCGGCGGAGCTCCTCACGAAACGTGGTGCTACCTATGACGTCATCAAAGGGGTTTTTCCGTCGGTGCGCGGCAATAAAAAAGTAACCAATCAAGACCCGGAAGGGCAATTCCAGGCCTTAGAAAAATACTCCACCGACCTCACCGCACGGGCTAGGGAAGGAAAGATTGACCCGGTCATTGGGCGTGATGCTGAAATTAGACGTGTGGTGCAAGTCTTGAGTAGGCGCACGAAGAATAACCCGGTGCTCATTGGTGAGCCTGGCGTGGGTAAAACCGCTGTCGTGGAAGGATTGGCGCGCAGGATTGTTGCTGGTGACGTCCCTGAGTCGTTAAAAGGCAAAACTTTAGTGAGCCTCGATCTTGGCTCAATGGTTGCCGGGGCAAAGTACCGTGGTGAGTTCGAGGAACGCTTAAAAGCAGTGCTTGATGAGATCAAAGCTGCAGAAGGTGAGATTATCACTTTCATTGATGAGCTACATACCATCGTGGGTGCTGGTGCTACCGGGGACTCTGCAATGGATGCCGGCAATATGATTAAGCCTTTGCTTGCTCGCGGAGAATTGCGCTTGGTTGGGGCAACGACCCTAGACGAGTACCGCAAGTATATTGAAAAAGATGCCGCACTAGAGCGTCGATTCCAGCAGGTTTTGGTGGATCAGCCCAGTGTGGAAGAAGCGGTAGCTATTCTGCGTGGTCTTAAAGAGCGCTATGAGGTTCATCATGGTGTGCGTATCCAAGACTCTGCGCTGGTAGCAGCGGCAACCTTGTCGGATCGCTATATTACGTCACGGTTCTTGCCGGATAAAGCCATTGACCTCGTCGACGAGGCAGCTTCTCGTTTGCGTATGGAAATCGACTCGTCACCTCAAGAAATTGATGAGCTGGAACGTATTGTGCGTCGGCTAGAGATCGAAGAAGTAGCGTTGCAAAAAGAAACCGACCCGGCTTCTCAGGAACGTCATCAGAAACTGCTTCAAGAGCTTGCCGACGAACGCGAAAAGTTAGGTCACCTGCGAGCTCAGTGGAATAATGAAAAACAAGCTATCGACAAAGTGCGCGAGGCTAAAGAAGAATTAGAACGATTGCGCTCTGAATCTGACATTGCCGAACGCGAGGGAGACTACGCCAAAGTAGCAGAGTTGCGTTATGGGAAAATTCCAGAGTTAGAAAAGACTGTGGCACAAGCTGCCGAAGAAAGCGTGGACACCACAATGCTCAGCGAGGAGGTCACCCCAGACATTATTGCTGAGGTGGTATCTGCGTGGACTGGAATCCCAGCAGGGAAGATGCTCCAAGGTGAAACACAGAAACTGCTCAATATGGAACAAGAATTGGGTAAGCGTGTCGTCGGGCAGCTGGCAGCAGTAACTGCGGTTTCCGACGCGGTGCGTAGAGCTCGTGCCGGTGTGGCTGATCCGAACCGACCAACAGGATCCTTCCTGTTCCTAGGTCCAACGGGTGTAGGTAAAACGGAGTTGGCCAAAGCCTTGGCTCAATTCATGTTTGACGATGAGCGCGCCATGGTGCGCATCGATATGTCTGAGTTTGCCGAAAAGCACTCTGTGGCACGTCTCGTTGGTGCCCCTCCAGGATATGTAGGCTATGACCAGGGCGGACAACTCACCGAGGCAGTGCGTCGCCGACCATATACCGTGGTGCTTTTCGACGAAGTGGAAAAGGCACACCCAGACGTATTCGATATCCTGCTGCAAGTGCTTGACGACGGTCGCCTTACCGACGGACAAGGACGCACTGTAGATTTCCGGAATACCGTGCTCATTCTCACCTCCAACCTGGGTGCAGGAGGCACAAATGAAGAAATGATGGCAGCAGTTCGTGCAGCCTTTAAGCCAGAGTTTGTTAATCGCCTTGACGATGTGGTGATCTTTGATCCACTCAGTCAAGAGCAACTGACCAGCATTGTTGATATTCAGATCGCTGACTTGGCTCAGCGCCTTGCTGCTAGGCGTCTCACCCTCGAAGTTGACCAGCCAGCCAAAGCATGGCTTGCGGAGCATGGCTATGAACCAGCCTACGGTGCACGTCCGCTGCGTCGTTTGATTCAGCAAGCTATTGGCGACCAGCTCGCTAAGAAATTGCTCGCTGGCGACATTATCGACGGCGACACTGTGGAAGTACACCTAGCATCAACCCAAGAGGAAGACGACTCCCTACTCAAGAGTTTGAGCGTTGTCGCTAAACGGTAATTTACCGTGCAGTACCGCCTGAACTCGGGCAATGTCAATGGTCTTTGTCCACTTACCCACCAAAATAGTGGCGACGGCATTGCCCGCAAAATTAGTCAGAGCACGAGCCTCAGACATAAAGCGGTCAATGCCCACAATAACTCCCACACCGTCCAAAAGATCTGGGCGGTGTGCTTGTAGACCGCCAGCCAAAGTGGCAAGACCAGCACCAGTAACACCAGCAGCGCCCTTAGAAGCAATAATCATAAAAATCAGCAGGCTGATTTGTTGCTCAAGACTCAAAGGCATATTCATCGCGTCGGAAATGAAAATCGCCGACATGGTCAGATAAATGGCAGTGCCATCCAAATTAAAAGAGTAACCAGTGGGAACCACAATTCCCACAGTAGGGGTGGCTACGCCCAAATGTTCCATCTTGCGCATCAAATTCGGCAACGCCGACTCAGAGGAAGACGTGGCAACAATCAACAAGAACTCGCGCCCTAAATAGCCACACAACCTAAAGATATTAACCCTGGTAAAAGCCCACAAAATGCTGCCTAGGACAACGAAAATGAAAATAATGCAGGTGATATAGAATGCGAGCATCAAAATCCCCAACTGCAATACTGCCTTCATGCCAGTAGCACCAACGACGCCAGCCATAGCACCAAAAGCACCAATAGGGGCAAGCCACAAAATCATATTCAGAATCTTAAAAATGACCTGCTGTAATTGGCGAATACCAGCCAAGATAGGCTCACCACGACTACCCAAAGACTGGATAGCAAAACCGGTGAGCAAGGCAATGAACAGCACCTGCAACACAGAGCCAGAGGTAAGCGCAGAAAAGAACGTGTCAGGAATGATTGACTGAATAAAACCAACTGTGCCGCCGTCACCCTTGCCCTCTGCTTGGGCAGCATACTCGGCACCAGCGCTCTTAGTGGCCTCGATATTAAGCCCATCACCAGGCTGAATGAAATTGCCAACCACAAGACCAATGGCGAGCGCGAAAGTAGACATAATGATGAAATAGATCAGTGCTAACCCACCGGCTTTACCTACCGAGGCGGCCGCGCGCACCGAACCAATACCTAGCACGATGGTGCAGAAAATCACAGGTCCAATCATCATTTTGATAAGACTGACAAACATTGTGCCAATTGGTTTGCAGGCTTTAGCTGCGTCGGGGGCGATAATGCCGAATAGGATACCGGCCACAACTGCAATAATCACACCAATATAAAGCCAATGGGTGCGATCTTTCTTTGCTTTGGGTTGCTGTGGCGCGGTGTTGGATACAGATGTTTCGTGCATGAAAACCACACTTCTTTGCAATAGGGATTACAAGTGAGAACTAATGTGTCACTACTAACATTAGTGCCAATTCCTTACTGAAAGAAATGGGTGTGAGAGTTGGTGGGTTTCCTTGATGTGATACATCAACTTTGAGTTCTCAGCAGGGGTCTGTCCGCTATACTGCCTTTTCTTCTGTTAGAGACTATTGACAAAGTAAACATCAATGTTAGGGTAGAGATGTAAAGGTTCCTCCTTGCCGATAAGAACCCTCGGGTTCTCCAGTAATGCTGGTAGGTGAGGAGGTCATTTTATCTATTCCAAAAGCGATTATCAACGTCCTTAAATAGATCGAAAGTATCCCATTCGGATGCACCTGAGTATAAATTATTCTTCATCTCATGGTCATTGCTTTCTAGTGAGCGAAAAAGAGCCCAAGAGTAATAATCAGCAATCTGACCATTTAGATCTTGCTTTACTGGGTGAAAGAGAATGCGTATCTCTTTTTGTAAGGGAGCTAATGCTATTTTAAGTTGCTTCTCTAAAGCCTTTTGCTTTTTGCCAGTAAGAACTGAATCAAAGATTAAAATTATTCGGTTGCATTTATCGGCTATAGCGTTATACACCCACTGTCCCATATTTTGTCCAAATAATTTGAGCAGTGTTACTTCCTCTTGTAAATCTGGTTGAGTGTATGCCTTATCAATCCAAATACTGTGTATGCGTATGTTATCGAGAGAAGAAATTACATCAGCAACTCGCCGACGCGTTCCTTTGCTATTTTCTGTTGCATGAAAATGAAGGTCTTTGCTGCCGCTAGCTAGAAGATCATATTTTAATTTTTGCATAGCAGCTGCTGATTTTTCTGGTGTGATTGTGCATACAGCGCTCAGAATGAAATGTTGTTTCCCTTTAGGGGTAAATTGCAAATCACCTGATTCATCCATGAAGACGAACATTGTATGTGCGTTAGTGGAGTGCGAAAACATGAAATTATATTCTAGGGCAAAAATAAGTATTCAATGTTTATTCTCCCAAGGCTTTATCCAGCGGACTTCGTCGCAAGGCTTTAGACTGGGAGTATGAGTATTACCATCAGTGCCAAAGAGTTATCTGAGCGCATACAATCAGGTAAAAAGCAGACGATTCTTGCCGCAATGTGGTACCGCAACGGGCGTGACGGCTATTCTCAATTCTGCTCGGATCATATTCCTACAGCGTTATTCTGTGACACAGCCGCCGCATTATCCGGCTTGCCTAGCTCCGAAAATGGGCGCAATCCACTCCCAAACCTCAACCTTCTCAACAAGTGGTTCTCAAAATGGGGCATTAGTGCTGATCGTGACATCGTTGTTTACGACGACCATCACGGACTTTTTGCAGCTAGAGCATGGTGGATATTCAAGTGGGTAGGGCTTTCTCGCGTATTCATTCTCGACGGTGGGCAAAAAGCCTGGGAAGCCCTCGGCGAAGAAACTCTGGGTGGCCCAGGTAACCTTCCTGGTTACCGCGAAGTGCTTGCCACAGGTGGGCACTTGCCAGTGGCAACAATTGAGGAAGTAAAAGCCCATACTGGTTTGCTTATCGACGCTCGCGAGCCCAATCGCTTTGCTGGGCGAAAAGAGTTTCTCGACCTCAAAGCAGGGCATATTCCAGGTGCTGTCAATATCTCCACGCGCAGTGTTCTCAACGCAGATGGCACATTTAAGAGTGCGGCGCAATTGCAGGAACTCTTTAGTCAAGCCGGGATCAACACTGCTGCCGACGTCGACAATGCCATAATCTACTCAGGTTCTGGAAACCACTCTGCGCAAGTCATTGCGGCAATGAATATCGCAGGCCTGGGTACCCCACGCCACTATATTGGTGGCTGGTCGCAGTGGAGCGCCGATCCGCGTAATCCAGTAGAAACCGGAGATTAGATTCTTCCAGCTAGGGGCGGCAAAATAACAATGTCGCGCTAGCGCGCTAGGGTATGACTATGCTTTTTCTTTTCGCAGCTTTATTCGCACTCCTTGGCGGGGCACTGCTCTACGCTGATTATGCGCGTAAAAATGCTCCTAGCGCTACGCCACAACCAGCCCAAAGCGAACCCCATTATGACTACATCGAAGGCGATGACCTCACCTTAGAACGAGCTCAGCCCGAGGAAACACCATCAGCTGCGGTAAAAGAGAAAGCAACCGCTGGAGGATTCCGCACAAAACTCCTTAGTACAGGGAAAAAAGAGCGCAAAACCTGGGCGCAGCATCATGGCTATGAGTTCACCAAACAAGATCCATTCCTGGAAGACGAATGGACGCGTGGTGCAGCTGCGTCGGGTGGCGTCATTCGAGATATTATCAGCACAAATATGGCTGACCACGAGTTCTACTTTGTGGATATAGCCGGGGTTTTAGTGATGGCAATGCGTCGAAGTGCTAGCTCAGAGGTAGTTATTTGTGCTCAAAAACCAGACATTGAGTTCCGAGATGCCTGTACTGACCTCACCCCACTAAGTGATGTTCACGGTTTTAGTTTTGCCAGCAGTAATCAAGGTGCCACAGAAAGAATGATGGATAGCAGAATCGTTCATGCCTGTCAGCATATGCCTGACGCAGTTCAGGCTCTATGGTGGGAAAATGATTGGGTTCTAGCTCAACTTGAGCGCACCGCTACCGCGCAAGACTGGGACGAAACCATCCCCCAACTACAACTGCTTGCCGACGCCGCCCTGGTACTACCAGCTAAAAGTGGTGCTTTCCCAGCCATTAACTTTGCTGAGCACACCCCAACGAGGCCTCTTCCTGCACCTCCGCTTAGTGCCGAGGGGGATGACTATACCGAAGAAGAGTTGCCAGAGTTATTACGCATTGTGGCGCAAGATGAACCAGTCACATTACCCAAACGCGCCAAGGCACAAAATCGAGGAGTCATGGAATTGCGCGAGGTGGGCGCTGATGAAGTACAAGCGATTGCGCATGGAAAAAACTCTCAGGATAGAGACACGCGTCAAGGCACTAAGATCTTAAGGAAACAAGTTGGAGACTCGCACATTTTCCATGACGCGAGCCCCGAAGAATAAAGAATATGGAGAACATAATGATTGACCAAGATAAAAAACAAGAGCTTGCCGCACTGGTAAAAGAACTAGCAGTGGTGCACGGAAAAGTCACCTTATCCTCCGGAAAAGAAGCAGATTATTATGTGGATTTACGCCGGGTGACCTTGCATCATCGTGCCTCTCGCCTTATTGGTGAGTTGTTGCGCCAACTATGCGCTGATTGGGATTTTGTTGCCGTCGGTGGGCTTACGCTTGGGGCAGATCCAGTAGCCACCGCGATCATGCACTCTCAAGGGCGCGATATCGACGCGTTCGTAGTGCGCAAAGAAGCAAAGAAACATGGTATGCAGCGCAGGATCGAAGGACCAGATGTGAGTGGGAAAAAAGTGCTGGTGGTAGAAGATACCACCACTACTGGCAATTCGCCGCTGACCGCAGTGGAGGCTTTGCGTGAAGCGGGAGCTCAGGTTGTTGGCGTGGCAACAGTGGTAGATCGTGCCACAGGGGCAGACGAGGTTATCGCTGCTCAAGGTCTGGAATACCGCTTTTTGTTGAGTCTTTCTGATCTAGGTTTGGCATAACACGATGAGCCAGGAGAAAGAATCGGATACCGCACCAGGACCGACTGAGTGGGGTCAAGGTCAGCATGGAGTTGCAGCGTGGGAAGTGCAATACCCAGGGCAGCCACTACCTACTGAAGAAAAATATGATCCTGAGCTATTGGCACAAGGCGATCGACGCAATGTGGTGGATCACTATCGCTATTGGCGCAGAGAGGCGATTATCAAAGACATAGATACGCGTCGCCATGCATTGCATATTGCCATTGAGAACTTTGAGAATGACGCCAATATAGGCACGGTGGTACGTACTGCCAATGCGTTCGCCGTAGACACTGTGCATATTGTGGGGCGGCGTCGATGGAATCGGCGTGGCGCTATGGTCACTGACCGGTACCAGAGGCTCCAGCATCACGAAGATACTCCCTCCGTTATCCACTGGGCGCATGAGCATGGGCTTTCTGTGGTTGCAATTGATAACACCCCTGGTAGTGTACCTATAGAGACGGCAACTCTACCTGAGCGTTGTTTGCTGCTCTTTGGACAAGAAGGGCCGGGAATTAGTGCCGCTGCACAAGAACACTCCATGCTCACTTGTTCTATTGCTCAGTTTGGTTCAACCAGATCAATCAATGCGGGTGTGGCCGCAGGAATAGCAATGCACACATGGATTCGGCAACACGCTGACTTGACTCAAGCATGGTAGGAGAGAGTGAGAAAGAGTGAAGGAAATTTGGGCGCATCGCGCTGACCTCGCAGAATCAGCTATCAATGAACGTCATGCGCGGCCGCTGTGGGGTATTCCGCACACTAACTTAGCAGTTGTCGCGTGGCCGTCCCATTTACGCGAAAAGCTCTTCTACCGCTGGCATTATTGGTGGCAAGCGCATTATCTTGACTGCCTCGTCGACGCAGCTACGCGACGTGGTACTCCTGTACGCAAAAAGCGCCTCCAAGAAACCATCAATGGTATTCGTTTGCGCCAATTCCGCTCCCTGACTGTCAATAGTTACTATGACGATAAAGCCTGGTTAGCCCTAGCGATTGACCGTGCACACAATGGCAGTGCGCCGAAGAAATACCAGCGCCAACTAGAGAGCAATATCATTGAGGGCAAAGATCCTGACGTCGGAGTAATGCCGTGGCGAGTCGGTGAAACATTCTACAATGTGCCCACCAATGGGCCTGTGGCAATTATGCTTGCTCGACGTGGAAAAATAACCCAAGCGCGGGAGCTGGTCGATTGGATCTTTGACAATCTCGTTGATGACAAAGGACTAATAATCGACGGCATGCGCATGAGTATGCACGGCCCAGAGTTAGCAAAACAAACGTACACCTACTGTCAAGGCGTTGTGATTGGTGCATGCTTGGAAATTGCTCTTGCTTTGCGTGAAGACGGTTATTACGAAGAAGCAGCCACCTACTTTGCCCATGTGCGATCTGTGATTGCCGCTGTGGCGAAAACAATGACATCACCCCAAGGAGTGCTCAATTCCGAAGCCGGGCACGGTGATGGCGGACTCTTTAAGGGAATTCTCGTACGCTACCTGGCAGACGCAGCTATCCGACTTCCACACGATCACGAAGTCAATCAACAAGCGAGAAAAACCGCCAGAAAGATAGTATTGGCCTCGGCAAAAAGCGTTTGGAGTCACCGAGTTGAAGTAGATGGATTACCTGTTTTTGCCGCTGACTGGACCGACGACGCCAGCCTGCCCCACAACTATGGAATCGGCGGCTCGGCACTCAGTGACCTAGTACGCGTAGTACGCATTGAAGGTCGCGATCTTTCGGTGCAGCTATCGGGTTGGATGCTCTTGGAGGCAGCCGCACGCCTCTACTGAAGAGTTTGGCATAATCGGGCATAATGGGAAGCAGTAGTTCAACATAACCCACTTGGAGGAAACTATGCCTATTGCTACCCCTGAGGTCTACAATGAGATGCTTGATCGCGCAAAAAACAGCGGTTTTGCATTCCCAGCGATTAACTGTACTTCATCTGAAACCATCAACGCTGCACTCAAAGGTTTTGCCGAAGCGGAGTCCGACGGTATCATACAGTTCTCCACCGGTGGTGCTGAGTTTGGTTCAGGCCTTGCAGTGAAAAACAAAGTACGCGGTGCACTTGCTCTGGCTGCTTTTGCGCACGAGGCAGCAAAAGCCTATGACATCAACGTCGCACTGCACACTGATCACTGTCAAAAAGAGGTGCTTGACGACTACGTTCGCCCACTCATTGCAGTGTCTCAAGAGCGCGTCGATCGTGGCGAGCTGCCATTATTCCAGTCACATATGTGGGATGGTTCCGCTATCCCTATCGACGAAAACCTCGTGATTGCCCAGGAGCTACTAGAGAAAGCCCGCAAAGCACACATCATCTTGGAGGTTGAGATCGGCGTCGTCGGTGGCGAGGAAGATGGCGTAGAAGCCAAGGCAGGGGCAAACCTTTACACTTCTACTGAAGACTTTGAGAAGACTATCGACGCAATCGGCACGGGGGAGAAGGGGCGCTATCTACTTGCAGCAACTTTCGGCAATGTGCACGGCGTTTACAAGCCAGGAAATGTGAAGTTGCGTCCAGAAGTGCTGCTAGAGGGGCAAAAAGTAGCGCGCCAGAAACTCGGATTGGACGAGAGTGCGCTACCATTCGACTTCGTATTCCACGGCGGTTCAGGCTCTGAAAAAGAAAAAATCGAGGAAGCATTGCGTTATGGCGTCATCAAGATGAATGTCGACACAGACACCCAATACGCATTTAGTCGCCCAATTGCTGCCCATATGTTCAGCAACTACGACGGCGTGCTCAAAGTAGATGGCGAAGTAGGCAACAAGAAAGTCTACGACCCACGTTCATACATGAAGAAAGCAGAACAAAGCATGTCCGAGCGTGTTATCGAAGCATGCCAAGACCTGCACAGCGTAGGAAAGAGCACCGCCAAGTAATGCGCAGTAAAGGACAGATATCTCGTACCTACTCGTATCTGCGGGGTTGGGACAAAACGCTCCAATCCCGAGTACGCAGGGTGCGTTACAATCTCGTCTCTATCCTGCAAAGCGCCCTGGCAGCTGGCATTGCCTTTTGGGTAGCCACTGACATCTTAGGGCACGCTCGACCTTTCTTTGCTCCCATGGCGGCAATTATTATCCTTGGGCTTAGCTCAGGTGCGCGCATTAAACGTGCAATTGAACTCAGCATTGGTTGCTCCATGGGAGTTGCTCTCGGTGATATCATCATCATGACGATCGGCACCGGACACTGGCAACTCGGACTTACTGTTTTTCTCGCCTTACTGGTAGCAAACTTCCTTTCTAATGCTCAGCTACTGATGAATCAGGTAGCCATCGGCACCATCCTGATCGCAACAATCATGCCCCCAGGCTCGGAGGATAGCGTCAATCGTGTCATCGATGCCCTTGTTGGATGTGGCGTAGGAATCGTCGTCATGGCACTCATACCCCATTCGCCTCTAGCAGGAGGGCGTCGTGAAGTAGCAAAAGTGCTACAGATTTCCTCCACAGTGCTTGCCGACGTTGCCCAAGGGCTAAAAACCAACGACGGTGACCTCATCGGCGAAGCCATCCGCCAAGTACGCGGCTCCCAAGGAAATATCAACGCCATGCTCGACGCCGCAAAATCAGGAGAAGAAGACACCAAAGTCTCCCCACTACTCTGGGCATCACGACGACGCGTAAAATCACTCATCCGAATCCTCGTGCCCGTAGACAACTCCATCAGAAACACCCGTGTACTCGCCAGACGCGCCCAGGTACTCGTCCAAGACGGCGACACCGTTACTGAAGAACAAATCGACATAATCGAAGAACTCTCCGAAATAGTAACCCGCCTCCACGACCTCTTCCTACGCCCAGGCGAAGTGCTCGAAGCTGTAGAAATCCCAGAACTCACCCGCAACCTCCGATATCTTGGCGCACGCTGTAGCCTCGACGTAGCAGCGCATAAAGTTCTCTCAGCACAAGTCATCCTCGCCCAATCACGCTCAATCATTGTAGACCTACTGCAAATATGCGGAATGTCCCGCGAATCAGCAGTAGCAGTATTATCACCTACCACCCAACAACCTGCCTACCCACCTGAACTCTGGCACAACTAAACTGTGGAAAACTCCAGCCGCGCATGGACTTATCCACAGACTCGCGAACATTCTCTTGAGTAGGTCACGCACCGCAGCTACTGTCATGCGCATGGAACTGTTCAATGTATTCGACGCACTCAATAGCAACGGCATTACTTTCGTGCGCCAAGCACATGAGCACTTTTCTAAAGCCCCAGAAATCATCAACCGCTGGAAAATGGACTCAAGAAAATTGCGTGCCATCGTACGGCTAGGTAGGCGGCTCTTCAAGCCCGCCAAAGACCTCCCTACTGAGGAGTTGGATTTTCTCAGGAAAGCAATAGATTCTGCCCAAGGGTTGAGCCTGGACGTACTACTGCTCATCGACAAGCACGTAGCAAAACTACAGGCTGACGTGGGCGTCGGTAAGCACGAATTGAGGCTGGAACTGACACAAGCGGCGCATAACATTGCGACATATAACGCAATCGACGCGCACTGTCGACACCGAGTTTCCACGCTTAATGCCCGCAGCATATATCGCCCTTGCAACAGTGTCCATATTTCGCAACCGGATGCCGACAACCAAATCCACATCATTGCGCGCGCAGATGCAGACCGAATCCGCCCATTTCTCGATCTCCTAGAACGCGAAACCGAACAAGCCTTTCGCGCCCAAGAAACACATACGCGCGCGCAAATACGAGGAGAAGTGTTTCTCAACCTCCTTACTCAAGGAAAAACAAATGGCGACAGTGCACTCCAACCACATATCGTCGTAACGCTCAACCAGATCGGATTAGACGGGCAACTTAACGACGGCACCTATGCAGTAACTGACGGAACCATACACCGCGCAGTGAACGAAACACTCGCCCCACACGGATTCATCAGCGTGCTCGACGACGAAAAACAACCACTATACATGGGGCGAATTATCCGCAGTGCCCACATCGACCAGCGATTAGCGCTCGCGGCACAACAAATACTTTGCGCAGGCCCTGGATGTCACCGCCAAGCGCGAATGCTGGAAGCACATCACATACACGAATGGCACAAAGGAGGAAACACAGACATCAACAACCTTGTGATGGTCTGCAGAGAACACCACAAACTTATCACTCAAGGGAGAGCTGAAATTTATTACAAACAAGGAAAGGCAATCTGGCGCGACAAAATTCGCAACATAGAATACACAAACGAACACCCGGTACTGCAATACAGCGGCAGTAACCTACTCAACACTACGGGCGAACAATCTGGGCATCACGAAGATGCCGATAAAACGTAACCCGATCCACCGGACGAGTCCGCGCAACGCCATCGATCGACACACGAATCGCCACGCCCCCTGCCTGGAGGGCGCGTCCGGTATGCACTGACTCCTCCTCTACTGAAGACTTTGGTAAAACACGACCCCATAATGAACGACGGGAAACGCTAGATGTGTTCATCACTCCAGCTATCAAACCTGGTGCATCGATCATGGGGACAAGTTTTGCGCCGAATTTGCCATACTGTGGAGTTCGTTTTCGTGCTTGATGATTAAGTAGCGTGGCGTCGTCGAGAATAATCTCTCCAGTAAACTCACGATTTTCCCACTGCTCAATGATTGCGTGGCCAGCTACTACATGGGCAGAGTCATCCCTGATAACTGGTACTGGTTTAATCTCTCCTGAGACTGCGAGGTTAAGTAACGACTCAAGAGAATCAACAGGCAGACCCCAGTTTTTTGCTGCAACAGACTTTTCAGTAGGGAGATATGCCACAGATGCCCACATAGTGTCTGAACGCATTAATCGAGTTAGTACTGTAGACAGTGAGGCATCCGTGCCAGAAACAATGATGCGTAACTCTTCAGTAGGGCACTGTGGTGCGCGTACAGGTGCACCCATGTGAGCAACATTTGGCTGCTGCATAATCTCTTCCAGTGTTGGGGTGGGATCAGTCGGTAGCATTTCTTTGCAGATAGCTTCGAGAAATTTGAGTTGTTTTTGAGTCGGAATCTGGGGTAACTCAAAGCTCTCAAACTCTTGAGTAGGGGCGGCGCCTTTCGGCGCCCCGCAGTGCAGTAGTACCAGGCGCATGGACTTTAGCTTAGTGCACTGTAGAATGATTAATCGTCTTTTAAGTTTGGATGGGATAGGACGTGTTTCGATGGCTGCAATTGTGATTGTTGGCGCGCAGTGGGGCGATGAAGGCAAGGGCAAGGCTACTGATATTTTGGGTGGGCTTGTGGATTATGTGGTCAAGCCGAATGGCGGTAATAATGCTGGTCATACTGTTGTGGTTGGTGGCGAGAAGTATGAGTTGAAGTTGTTGCCTGCGGGTGTGTTGTCGGAGAATGCGGTTCCGGTGTTGGGTAATGGTGTGGTAATCAATCTTGAGGCGTTGTTTGCTGAGATTGACGGTTTGCAGGCGAGGGGGGCGGATGCGTCGCGGTTGCGTATTTCGGCGAATGCGCATTTGGTCGCGCCGTATCATCAGGTTTTGGATCGGGTTCAGGAGCGTTTCTTGGGTAAGCGCGCAATTGGTACTACTGGTCGTGGCATTGGTCCGGCTTATGCGGATAAGGTGTCGCGTGTGGGGTTGCGGGTGCAGGATATTTTTGATGAGTCGATTTTGCGTCAGAAGATTTCTTCGGCTTTGGATGTGAAGAATCAGATTTTGGTGAAGATGTATAATCGTCAGGCGATTGATGTCGAAGAGACTGTGCAGTATTTTCTGTCTTATGCTGATCGTTTGCGCCCGATGGTGATTGATGCTGAGTATGTGCTCAATCGTGCTCTCGACGAGGGTAAGCACGTTCTCATGGAGGGTGGTCAGGCAACGATGCTTGATGTTGATCATGGCACGTATCCTTTTGTGACGAGTTCTAATCCCACTACTGGTGGTGCGTGTGTGGGTGCGGGTGTTGGTCCGACGCGTATTACGAGTTCTTTGGGGATCATCAAGGCTTATACCACTCGCGTTGGTGCTGGTCCGTTTCCTACGGAGCTTTTCGACAAGTGGGGTGAGTATTTGCAGACTACTGGTGGTGAGGTCGGTGTGAATACTGGGCGTAAGCGTCGTTGTGGCTGGTATGATTCTGTGATTGCTCGGTATGCTTCGCGAGTGAATGGGTTTACTGATTTGTTCCTCACGAAACTCGACGTACTCACTGGTATTGGGGAGATTCCAATTTGTGTTGCGTATGACGTCGACGGGCAGCGTTACGACGAGATGCCATTGACTCAATCCGAGTTCCATCACGCCACTCCTATTTTTGAGACTATGCCGGCGTGGGATGAGGACATTTCCGACTGTAAGGAATTTGCTGATTTGCCGGAGAAAGCGCAGCAGTATGTGCGTAGGCTTGAGGAGCTCTCCGGGTGTCGAATCTCTTACATTGGTGTTGGGCCTGGTCGCGATCAAACGATTGTTCTGAACGATATTCTTCAGTAATGTACTGTGGAGGATGATTATTCCCTACTGAAAGGTTTGTCATGAAGATTCGTCGTAAAGCATCGCTGCTATTAGCTTCAGCTGCGGTTTTTTCTCCAGTAGTAGCTAATGCTGCAGAAATCGCTCCGGGTGCGCCGATGCGTATTCGCCCAGTTATCGAAGAGGATTCTCCACTCAAGAATATGCCACCGCAGCTTTCCGCTGCCTCTTGCTCCCAGGGCGTGCCAGGTACTGTGACCATGCCTGATGGAACCAAGCGTGACGTGCTCATCACTGCAGGTCACTGTGTGTGGGGCGTTGATGGTGAGATGTCGAATGCAGCCTGAGGTTTATGTGCCAACTCATGAGGGCGATAAGCTCATCGGCACCCGCGAGCATGGCGCGCCAGTCCTGAACACTGACAATGAGAATGTAGAAGCCGTCCTCAACGGAGACGACTGGGGCACAATCGTGCTTATCGACGGAGTGAATGCCACTCGCATTGCTGACTCAAAGGATCAGTTCGGTAACTCTCAAGGGCAGCCAGTAGAGCTTACCAGTGTCCGTGATTATCCTGACCTCAAGCCAGGCGAAGTATCATTCGATGAATTTGGTAAGCCAATTTGTAAAGATGGACAAACCACTGGTCGTACTTGTGGCACTCAGGTTCTGCGCACCAGCAATGGACTGTGGTACTTGGGCGAGGTGCGCCCAGGTGACTCTGGTGGTGTGACTTTCGATCCAAACACAGGCGAAGCGCTTGGTGTTACATCCATGACAGTATTGGGACTCGTAGGTCGTTCCCAGCCAGCTGACGTGGCAATCGAAAAGGCTTATGGAATTCCAGATGGTCAGGTCAATGAGCGTTTCCAGCTCCCTAACTCTACTGAAGCGCACACACCAATGCGTAATTTCCAAGACGACACTGCTGCGGCTAACGAGTGGCTAATGAACAACGATCCACAGGTTAAGCAGCTTCAGGAGCAAATCTCCTCAGTTACTGAAGAGATTGAGAAGTTGATTCCACTCAACGCGCAAAACAGCATCGACGAAGTAACCAAGATTTTCGCTCAGTAGTTCTATGGAAAATTCTGTGGATGCAGCTGCAGCTCGCGTGCTGATCCTTGGCGTTGGTGAGTTCACTGGAGAGCTTACCAACGCCTTTAGCGCGCTAGGAGCGCATGTTCATGTGGAAGAAGACCCGCAAGATGTGCGAGCTCTTTGTGATGAATTCGATCCGGATTATATTCTGCCGCTGTCTGCTATTGCGGGGCTGGAGCAGTTGCAGGGTCTGGTTCCTTCAGTAGGGGCACTCGAGTTTTCTTTCAGTAGGGAGCAGATGCTGCGTTTGGCGCGCAAGAAGCTGGGGTTGCCGATCCCGATGTGCGAGGTTGCGTCGTCGTTCGCTGAGTTTGAGGTGGCGATTGGCCAGGTCGGCTACCCTTGTGTGGTTAAACCTTCGACGCACACCACTGGTCGTGGCTATGTGGTGGTGTCGAGTGAGTCTGAGGTGGCTGCGGCATGGCAGGGGCAGCGTGTTGTGGTGGAAAGTGTGTGTGGGCAGCAGGTTGTGCTTTTGGTAGCTCGGTCGATTGATCCTGCGACTGGAAAGTTAGCGACGTGGTTTTGCGAGCCAATTGGCGTGGAGGACACTCGGGCGTGGCAACCTATTGCCTTGTCTGCTCAGGCGCTGGAAAATGCGCGCTCGGTGGCTGCTCGGGTCAGTAATGCCTTGGGGGGTCGAGGTGTTATTGGTGTTGAGCTTTATGTTTCTGGCGACGATGTCTATTTCTCTGGTGCGGCTACCCAGCCTCATGATCGGGCAGTGGTGACGTTGGCGTCGCAACGCTTCAGTCAGTTTGAGTTGCATGCGCGCGCTATTTTGGGGTTGCCGTTGGACACCACGTTGATTTCTCCGGGTGCTAGTGTGAGTGTGGCGCGGCGTGGTCAGGTGAGTTATCACGCCGCGGTAGGTGCGCTGAGTGTGCCTGAGTCGGATATTCGCGTATTTCCTTCAGTAACTGTGGCGTTGTCTACTGCGGAAACCACAGCCCAGGCTAGTGCCCAGGCGCGGCTTAGTGCTCAGTCGCTTTAGCGTGGGTGAGCATTTCTTCCCACTCAACGATTTTCTTGCGTTCGCGTCCTTCGGCTTCGCCAAGGGCGCGTTCTGCTGCGTCGAGTTTGTACCAGCCGTCCCAGTTGGTGGTGGTGATGCCGCGTTCTTTGAGTAACTCAAGGATTGCGTTGTCGTCGCGGTGGTGTGCTGGGGTGAGGGTTCCGGTTGTCCAGTCGTTGAGGAGCATTTCTGTGGTTTCTTTGGCGTCGGATTTGGTGTTTCCGATTAGTCCTACTGGGCCGCGTTTGATCCAGCCGGTTGCGTAGAGTCCAGGGATGATGGCGCCGGTGTGGTCGAGGACGTGGCCGCCGTCGTTGGGGATGACGGCGCGTTGTTCGTCGAAGGGGATGTCGGTGATGGCGTCGGAGCGGTAGCCGACGGCACGGTAGACTGCTTGGACTTCCCAGTCGGTGTATTTTCCGGTGCCGCGTACGTTGCCGTCGCCGGTGAGTTCGGTGCGTTCGGTGCGGATGCCCACGACTTTGCCGTCGTCGCCAAGGATTTCTACTGGTGACTCAAAGAAGTGGATGTAGAGTTTGTGTGGTGCGCCTTTGGGTTCTCGGATTGCGTAGTTTTCGAGGGTTTGGCACACGAGGTCTTGGGATTTGGAGTCGCGGCGTGCTTGTTCGGAGGCGGCGTCGTAGTCGATGTCTTCTGGGTTGACTACGACTTCAATGGTGGGTGAGTGGTCGAGTTCTTTGAGTTCGAGTGGGGTGAATTTTGCTTGGGCTGGTCCGCGGCGCCCGAATACGTGTACTTCTGTGGCTTGGTTGGTTTTGAGTGTTTCGTACACGTTGTCGGGAATTTCGGTGACGTGGAGTTCTTCGCCGGTTTTGGCAAGGATACGGGCGACGTCGAGTCCAACATTTCCTACACCTACGACGGCAACTTGGCGCGCGGAGAGATCCCAGTCGCGGCTAAAGTCTGGGTTGCCGTCGTAGAAGCCGACGAATTCGCCGGCACCGTGGGAGCCTTGGAGGTCTTGGCCTGGGATGCCTAGGTCGCGGTCGCCGGTGGCGCCGGTGGAGAAGATGATGGCGTCGTAGTATTCTTTGAGCTCTTCGACGCTGATGTCTGTGCCGACATTCACATTGCCAATGAGGCGCAGTTGGGGTTTGTCGAGCACTGTGTGTAGGGATTTGACGATGCCTTTGATGCGGGGATGGTCTGGGGCTACGCCATAGCGGATCAGTCCGAATGGAGCTGGCATGCGCTCGAATAGGTCAATGCTGACGTCGACGTCGGATTTGATCAGTAGGTCGGAAGCGTAAATACCGGCAGGCCCTGCGCCGATGACGGCGACGCGCAATGGAGTAGTCATAGATAGTCGTCATTCCTTTGAGTAGGGAAAATTTTTTACTCATTTACTTTACGCGTTTTTGCCCATCTAGCAAAGGACTGCCTGCAGTACACTGGTAAGTGTATTTGCCCCTGAACCAGGAAGGAATCTGCTGGTGGCACACTCTGCATTGGTGAGCAGCATTGGTTGCAATTTCGATAGTTTTGATAGCGCGCATTTTGCGCAACAATTAGGATTGTCCATCCATGACCTAGGCGAGGTTTCCTCAGTAGCTGAGGCTTTGGCGGGTGCGCCGGAGTCGGGAGTCTTGTTCCTGGGCACGGGTAGCATTACTTTCGACGCACGTCTAGCCGCAGCATTGGGCGTGCCCATGTTTGTGCTCAGTGGCGCAGGTGTGCGTGAGGATCTTGTTCGCGAGGAGGTCGAGAAGATTGGGGCGTATCTAGCGGCATTTTTCACTGAGGAAACCGCAGGTAGTCAGACTCTGCCTACTCAAGAGTTTGAGCCAGTGATAAGCGCGGAGATTTTTGAGGCGTGGTTGTTGCGCCAAGCTAAAACTAAGCAGGCGCATATTGTGTTGCCTGAAGGTGACGATGATCGCATTTTAATTGCTGCTGACAAACTCTTGAGTAAGGGGATTTGCCAGCTGACTATTTTGGGCGTGCCAGAGCAGATACAGGCGCGCGCTGCGGAGTTGGAGTTGGATATTTCTGCGGCTGTACTCAAGGATCCGGCGACTGATCCACAGCGTGAGGAGTTTGCGCAGCAATTTGCGCAGTTGCGCAAGGCAAAGGGGGTGACTGTCGAGCAGGCTCGCGAAACGATGGCAGATATCTCCTACTATGCAACCATGATGGTGCACAATGGGCTTGCCGACGGCATGGTTTCTGGTGCAGCTCATACTACGGCGCACACCATTAAGCCTAGTTTTCAGATCATTAAGACTAAGCCTGAGGCGTCGGTGGTGTCGTCGATTTTCTTGATGGTTATGCAGGGCAAACTTTGGGCTTTTGGCGACTGTGCGGTTAACCCGAATCCGACACCGGAGCAATTGGCTGAGATGGCCGTCGTGTCGGCGCGGACAGCGGCACAGTTTGGGCTTGATCCTAAAGTTGCTATGTTGTCCTATTCCACGGGTACGTCTGGCAGTGGTCCGGATGTGGATCGGGTGGCGCAAGCGGTGGCTAGGGCACAGGAGCTTGATGGTTCGGTGGCGGTCGATGGTCCATTGCAGTTCGACGCTGCGGTGGTGGCGTCGGTGGCGCAAAAGAAGATGCCAAACTCTTCAGTAGCGGGGCAGGCGAATGTGTTTATTTTCCCGGACTTGGATGCGGGAAATATCACCTATAAGGCGGTGCAGCGTAGTGCTGGTGCTTTGGCTGTGGGGCCGATTTTGCAGGGGTTGAATAAGCCGGTTAATGATTTATCTCGTGGTGCTACTGTGGACGATATTGTCAATACTGTTGCTGTTACTGCTATTCAGGCTAAGGAACAAGCATAATGTCGTTGATTCTTGTGTTGAATTCGGGTTCCTCGTCGATTAAGTTTCAGCTTGTCGACCCTGATCAGGATGCCACAGCTGCCCCTTATGCGGTTGGTTTAGTCGAGCGCATTGGTGAGCAAGAGGGCAGGGTGAGCTTGAGTTTTGCTGGAAAAGACTATGAGAAGTGTGCGCCTATTGCCGATCATCGGGTGGGGTTGGATCTGGCATTTGGGCTTATGGATGAGCATGGTTGTGGTCTTGGCGAGGTAGAGCTCGAGGCAGTAGGGCATCGGGTGGTGCATGGCGGGCAAGTTTTTTCCCAGCCGGAAATCATCACGGATGAGATTGTTGAGTGGATTCGTGGTCTTATCCCATTGGCGCCCTTGCATAATCCTGCCAATATCTCAGGTATCGAGGTGGCTCGCGCACTTTTGCCGGATGTTCCTCATGTGGCGGTATTTGATACGGGATTCTTTTTTAACTTGCCACCGGCTGCGGCATTGTATGCCGTCGATAGTGAGGTGGCGGCGGAGCAAGGTATTCGCCGTTATGGATTCCACGGCACTAGTCATGAGTATGTGTCGCAGCAGGTTCCTGCTTTGTTGGGCAAGGATCCAGATCGGGTGAATCAGATTACCTTGCATTTGGGTAATGGTGCCTCAGCTGCAGCGATTCGGCATGGCAAACCAGTGGATACCTCAATGGGGATGACACCACTGGCAGGGTTGGCGATGGGTACTCGCTCTGGCGACATTGACCCTGGCATTATTTTCCACCTGTACCGCAACGGTATGAGCATTGATGACATCGACACCCTACTCAACAAACGCTCCGGGGTAAAAGGCATTGCGGGGGTTAATGATTTCCGTACCTTGCGCGCCATGATTGAGGAGGAAAATGGTGACGCTTGGCTTGCTTACAACATCTATATTCATCAGTTGCGTAGGTTTATTGGTTCTTATTTGGTGGCATTGGGGCGTATCGACGCCATCACATTCACCGCTGGTGTGGGTGAGAATGATAAGTTTGTGCGTGCCGACGCACTGGCTGACTTAGAAAACTTTGGTATTCAGCTCGACCCTGAGCGCAATGCAGCCAAGGCAAAAGGTCCTCGAGAGATTTCTACGGATAAATCTCAGATCAAAGTTTTTGTGGTTCCTACCAACGAAGAGCTTGCTATTGCCAGGTATGCGAAGAAACTGGCTAGAACCACGTCGTAGGGCGGACTTGGTTTGCCATATCGACGAGCTGATAACGGTGAAATGGGTGCGGGGTTGCCCGGGCGAGAGATCGCAAAGACTCATACAGTCCGGTGCGCAGCCCATCGCGAGTAAAAGCAAACCCAAATAACCCGCCTGAGGCAGCAGCGGCCGGCAATCCAGTCTCATGCAACCAGGTTAAACCGGCATTGAGCACGGCAATGCGAATTTGCTGGAACCTGGGCTCATTGGTGGGGATTTTCTCTAGTCGCCTCGCAGCTCGACGGATCCGCGACTCAGTAAGATCCTGAGACAGCAAATGCAAAATCGCTGTGAGCTGTGCCATGCGGTGATGTCGTGATGATTGGGGCACTTGGTCGAGTGCTTGTACCGCCAACTCCACCTGGTTTTCCGCCATGAGCATTCGCGCCAACCCGAACGCAGAGGACACTGTGGCGGGATTTGTCGCCCAGATGAGCGAGTAGAGATAGATTCCCTTATAGCGTAGGGTTTCTGGCTCAGTGGACAAATGATTCCACATACCACCCGGTGAATGGAAATCTAAACGCACCGCTGCAATAGCCGCATCTGGGGACAGTTGTGGTTTATCTGCCAAACCAAGCTGCTGCAAAATCAACTCAGATACCGCAGCACGCGCCAGTTTTGGTGCGGATTCCCCAGGCAGTACCGAGAATACCTGATTAAAGTTCGCTTGAGCACTCAGATAATCCTCAAGTAACAGTGCTGTAATGCCGGCATACCACTGGTAGCGCCAATCAGATCCCAATTGTGGTTCGAGAGTGTCCAACCAGGAGCGAGCTTCGTCGGTAAAGCCTAGGTCGATCAGGGAGCGTACTACACCAAGTGGGATTTCCTTTGAGTCACGGAACTTGTCTTGGGTCATTGCTTGGCGCATTGTCTCTAAGGCTTCTGAAGGCTCAGTGTAGGAGAATCCAGAGATGAGAACTGCGCCTGGGTCATCACGATCAAGTAGTGGCACAGGCAGTGCGGTGATAATCTCGGTGGGGGTCATTTTCACTGAGCGTTCAATGCCGTCGAGCAGCTGATCTGTGTGGAAAACTGCGTGCTTGGTGCCGTAGGTGGAACGCTGTGGGGAGAATAGTGAATACTGTGCTGGGAATTGTTTGCCATCGCGCACGGCAAGGAACTCACGCAGCACCCCGTAGAGCTGAGTCTCTAATTCCTTTATGCTACTGAAGCGTTTGTGCGGATCTTCTTCAGTGGCGCGGCGCAATAAGCGATGAAAAGACACATATTGGGCAAAGAGTGGTTCTTCATCGGGGGTGGGAAGTTTGGTGGAGTATGCGCCATTTTCGACGGGCAGGTGAATGGTGAGTGCAGCAAGGGTGCGCCCCACAGTGTAAATATCACTTGCCACCGACGGGCCATGCGTGGCTACTTCCGGTGCTTGGAATCCTTTTGTGCCGTAGATAAACCCATAAGCGCCAATACCAGATACCGCGCCCAGGTCGATGAGTTTGACTTGGTTTTCTGTGGCAATGATATTGTCTGGTTTGAGGTCGTTGTAGACCACACCACGGGAGTGTAAGTAGTCGAGGGCAGGCAGTACCTCTAGGATGTAGCCAATGGCACTGTCAATGGCAAAACGCCCGGTTTCCTGTTGTTTCTTGAGGGCGCGTAGTGAGGGGCCTGGTACGTATTCCATGACGATGAGTCCGCCAGGTATGCGAGGATCGTCGATAAAGTTGTAGCTTTTGACAATCCCGGGGTGGGTAATATCTGCCAGGAACTCCCGCTCTGCTTCGGCGGCACCATAGTCGTGGCTATTATTTTTGTCGATCATTCCTTTGAGTACGACCATGCGACCGGATACATTACGATCGGTGCCAAGGTAAATCCAGCCCATGCCGCCGTGGGCAATGACACCAACAATTTCATATTGCTCGGCAACAATATCGCCAGGGTGCAAAATAGGCGGTTCTACCTCAGAGTTGTCCGTGGGGTTTTTCAGCGCTAAGTCTTCGGGGATTAGTGGGATGAATGGCAGGCTGACCATGCCATTGGCAACAGGGCGGGCGCTTCGGCTGGTGCCGCGTCGTTGGCGGAAAGTAGAGAGGGCTTCCTCGCGGGCGCGATTTCCTATTTGTTGTGCATAGTCTTGGTCGTTTTCGTCTTCGTCGTCAGCAAAAGGATCAAAGGCAACGGCACCAGTTTCTTCAGTATAGGGCAGGTTATCGAGCCCTTTGATGAGTGCTGCGATGTCCGGGTCGGCATTTGAGTAGGTGCGATCAGTAGTGACCTGTTCATGGTCGTTGGCGAAAGGATCATAGAAGGCTGCTTGGGTGTGTTCATTGTCTGGGATAGGCATTAGTTACGCACCGTCCTTTCGCTGCGGTAGTTCAGTGCTGGTGGTTGTTGGGTGGGTAAGTATGCGCCAAGCCATTGGTCATAGAGCTCATACCAGGTTCCATCGGAGAAAATACGTTCTAGAGTGCTATTTACTTGCCGGATGAGCCCGTCGGTATTGTGGCGTACTCCTGGTTTGGCGAAGGCAATGCCATAGTGTTCCTCGCCAATTGTGCTGTTGGTGATTCGGGTAAAGGGGTCTTGGGCTGCGATTCCAGAAAGGGTGATGTCATCGGAGATCAGGGCGTCTGCTTGGGATTGTTGCAAGCTGACCAAGCAATCAGAGTCGGAGTTGGCGACTAGCAGATTGGTGTGTGGTGCGTATGCTTTAGCGCTTTGTAAAGAGGTGGATTTGTCGGTGACGCAGGCGGTTTTCCCTGCAAGGTCGTCGATTGTTTCTACCTCAGATCTGGCTGGCACTAGGAGTCGTGTTTGCGCAGTGAGATAGGCTGTGGAGAAAAACACCTGGTCTTGGCGTTGTCTGGTGATGGAGATATTGCGGATAATGCAATCGACTTGATTGCTTTCTAAGACTTCGACCCAAGAAGAACTGTCGACGAACCGGAACTCTACTTTGCTTGGATCACCAAAGATATCTCGCGCTATCTCCCGGGCAATATCTGCCTCAAAGCCCAAAATTTCTCCAGAGGCAGGATCACGGTATCCCAGCAAGTATTGGGACTGATCTACACCAACAATCAGTCTGCCTCGGCGCATAATCTCTGGGACACGTTCCTGCGGACGACGCTCATCCGGGGCAAGAGAGCCAAGAAGATTAGTGGTTTCATTAGGTTCGTGCGCGACCCCATCGGCTTTTTCTAAGGTAACGCCATCAGGCAAAGGCACATAAGCGCTTGGTGTTGTGTGTTCATCCTCAAACCGGAATTGATCTGCACTAGCGCAGCTAGTGAGTAGGAACACTAGTCCGATAGCACCGAGACACATTGTTTTTTTCATCATAAATACTCCAACAGTCGTGCTCGGATTCCTAACCATAGGGCTAGTACGGATAGTATCGACAGCACCAATACCACGATGCTGATAAAACTAGATGCACTTACCCCGCGGGCGATATGAGCGCGCATACTCTGGCGAGCGTCGTCGATGAGCACTTCTAATTCCGTATCAAGTTTCTTAAAACTCTCATTCCCTTCGGAGGTAGAGTCGCCCACAGCCAAAGGTAGCGCTGTGTCGTAGTCACCCACACTCAAAGCCTCGAGGAGACTGTCGTGGGCTTGTTGCCACTGCGCCAAGGTGTCTCTGGCAGTATCTGTGTGAGTGGAATCCTTTGCCACTTGGGAGGCGTCGAAAGTATCCAATGCTTTGGATACTGCATGATGTGCCGAGCTAAAAGTCACTGTGCTTGAGATTTGCGACTGCCGATGCACCAGGGCAATGGTTTCATTGGTGCGCGCTTGCTGGGCCATAACTCGCGCACTGACGAGCTGATTAAGCGGAACAGCTGCCTGTTCATAGGCTTGATTACCAGCTTGCCAGGTCAGGATATTAGCCGTAGACACCCACAGCGTAGCGCTGACCATTAAAATTGTGGCAAATAAAAAGCCGCGATTAAGCCGTCGATGTGTCGCTTTTGCTAACCACACTTGCACAGCAATCAAAATGAGCAAGGTAATGAACAAAACAGAAAGCGGCACCCACAATGGCACTGCTAAGTTCCGTTGCTGTTCGACGACCTGCCTAGAGGTTATCGCGTAGAGTTGGTCTGCCGTCGGGAGTATTTCTTTGCGCATAAGCGCATTGGCTTCCGACATATAAGCTGCGCCAACGGGGTTGCCCTGGCGATTATTTGCCCATGCTGTCTCGACCAAACCAGCATATGTGGGTAATAGCTCGTTGATCCGTACCACTTTATTCATTGTTTCGGGATCAGCTTCGGATAAGCCAGCAGCAGTGCGTATTGCCGCACGGGTGGCTTGTTGATATGCCGCGTAATACTGTTGGCGGTTTTGTTCACTATCTGCCCCAGAGCGCACGAAGCCAACTGTTGCTTGAGTATCGGCAAGGGAAAGCGCAGTGTAGAGGTCGTGGCTCATTGCAGAAACTGGCTCAGTGCTGCTGATCAGTACGCCGAGATCGGCTCGTCGTTGGGCAGAGGCTTGTGACATCAATAACCCGGCAATGAGCACCGCAATACTAGATACGACGACAAAACTTGTCATTTTACCTGGGGTTGTGCCCAGGAACCTGAAGAACTTTTTGATCCATCGCAGCGGAAAAGCAAGAGATTCTCGCCATATGTCCCGAGTGCTTTGGGCACGTTGCGTGCGATTATCGGCATGGTCAAGCCAAGAATCTTCAGGGGTATCTAGTGAGATCTCTGGCATAACTTTACAATAGTAGAAACAAGCCAATGACGTAAGGAAGCTGCAGCTGTGAAACAAGAAAACTCAAGTGCATCATGGGCAGCAGGGCCAAATAATACACGCTTATGGGGTAGTAGAGGAGCAGCAGGATTATTACTTGTAGCTCCCGACAGTAGCGGAAAATGGTCGGTGCTCATGCAACATCGCGCAGCATGGACTGCACAAGGAGACACGTGGGCATTGCCAGGCGGGGCGCGAGAACCGTACGAGAGTGTGATCGAAGCAGCATTGCGTGAAGCCCAAGAAGAAACAGGAATTACCCCAGAACAGGTGCACGTTATAGAGGCTCTTATCACCGCAGGGCCTTTTCCTGCCGATCCAGCGCGCCCAGAATTAGCTGGCGGGTGGACATATACCACTGTTATTGCTCGTGCCATGCACCAATTAACAGTGGTGCCCAATGCTGAGTCGGCGGAATTGCGTTGGGTGGATTGGGATGAAGTCACCGAGCTGAAACTGTTGCCGGCTTTTGCCCAGGCTTGGCCTGGGTTGAAAGAAAAACTTGGGCAATTATTATGTCAGGAATAGTGCAGCGGGGATGGCAAACCATACGAGAAACAGCACTAAGTTACTCAGGAAGAAATGCCGTTGCATAAGGTGAGCGCAGTAGTCGGCAAGCCTCATCAGACCAAAGCGTAGTTGTGGGATGAGCAGTACCAAAAACGCAATAACCACGTTGAATAGAACATGGACGAGGGCTACATGAAGGGCAGCGGGACTGGTATGGGATAAGCTAAAGCTGACAAAAATACCGCTGATAGTGGTACCCATATTGGCGCCAATAATGACTGCCAGACTAACGCGTTCACTAAGACAGCGACGCGACGCCATGGCTGTCACAGCAGTAACCGTAGTGGAGGAAGTGCCCACTAGAATTGTCACTAATGCTCCAGCAGCAAGGCCAATGCTGGTGCCTAAGTTGCCAGCCCTTTCCAAGATGCCAAACCCAGTACCAGCAACAATACGGGCGCTGAGTGTGGCAATGAGACGTATGCATAGCACTGCCAGGAATGAGCAGCCCATAATTATGGCGATAGATGCCATGATGGAGTGCTTGCCTACAGATAACCAAGGTGCTGCTGAGAAAGAATGAGTGGAAAAAGAACCAATAGCTGGACTTAATGCCTGAGCAAGTTGAGAAAACGGCTGAAAACTCAGCTCTAAGGGGATGGCAATGAGTAACCCGCAAGTGTTAAAGAGCACATGGAGCAAACTGGCTTTTTTTGCTGCGATATTGCCGGGGAATATGTTGGACAGCAATAGGGGAGACAGTGTTGTTCCTAGGTTGATGCCAAAAATGATAAACACTGCCACAGAGGTTTCTACGGTACCAGCGCTGACAAAATAGATAGTGGCAATAGAAATCGCAGTGGATGATTGCACCACTGCGGTAGCAAAAATTCCCAGCGCAAAGGCAGTAAGTAAATTGAGATTGTGCGGCAAATCGAAGTCCATGATAATGCCTAGGAGCGTGTCGATAAGCACGCTGAGGCTCATGCCCAAGGCAAAAATCAGACCAAAGATAAGCAGCCAATGCAACAGCTCACTAAGGCGCGTCCATGCTGTAGCATGGGCGTTGATTCTGGGGCTGTCATAGCGTTGGGGCACGGACATTAGGGTAGCAGGAAAATATCCACTTACTGCAAAGCAGAGGTCAGTCGCATGACATTATCAACATAGCGGCACGCTAAACTGCGTTTTTTCCATTCCGTTAGCGACAACTCTCGACACTGAGTGCGATATTCTTGCGACAGCGCATTAAGCTGGCTAATGATATTACCGCGCGTGCTCATCAGAGAAATCTCATAGTTCAGACCAAAGCTGCGCATATCCATATTAGAAGAAGAACCAATCACGCCAATCGCACCATCACCGGCATCTGGGTCGGCAAGTAAAAACTTAGAATGGAGCACGGCTGGTTTTCGATATAAAAAGATCCTCACACCTGCTTCTAATAGAGTCTGATAATAAGAGCACTGAGCATGGTGCACCATGAATTGATCGCCCTGCTCACTGACATAAAGTTCCACTTCAACACCACGATAGGCTGCCGACGTTACTGCTTCGGTCATAGATTCATCAGGGATAAAATAAGGCGAGCACATGATGAGCCGCTTTTTTGCATGGTGAATAATGGAATTAAACATCCGCAGGTTCGGCTCAGTATGGTATCCCGGTCCTGAAGGAATAAGCTGCACTACATTTGCCGAAGTATCGTGCTCTTGACGCGGAATTGCAGGGGCTGGCACATTATCGTCAATAACAAGCAACTCCTCTGATTCGGTGTACCAATCGATCGCAAAAATATAATTCATCGACGACACTACCGGCCCAGAAAGTTCCACCATCACATCGACCCAATGCCGCCCAATCCTGCGATTGCTGCGCATAAGATAGCTGGAGTCAATCATATTTTGTGAGCCCATAAAGCCGCGGATGCCGTCGATAATGAGCATCTTGCGGTGGTTACGCAGGTCTGGGCGGCGAAAACGCCACCGCCACGGTTGTAAAGGTAACATCAGGTGCCAACTCACGCCGATCGCATTAAGTTTGCGCCCCAATGTGCGATAACCAGGATATTTCCAACTACCCACATGGTCGAATAGCACGCGCACTTCTACTCCACGAGCTACAGCCCGCTCTAATGCCCGAAAGAACACATCTGTGGTGTGATCCCACGCAAAAATATAAATCTCTGCATGAACATATTTTTGTGCTTTATCCACTGCCGCAGCCATTGCCTCAATAGTGCGCTCATAATCACTATGGATACCATGATTGATACCACTGAGTGCTGGCAGGGAAGTCAAAGCGCGATTCATCCGAATAATGGAGAGCAGCTCAGGGTCAGTGATAGTGTCAGCGGGAAAATCAGGTTCTCGCTCATGCACCTGTGCCATCATGTCATTTGCTTCTTGCTGCACCCGGTGACGTCTGCGGTTGATATAAGGGCTGCCCATGAGCAAGAACAGTGGTAATCCCACATAGGGCAACACCAAAATTGCCAATAGCCATGCCGTAGAAGAACTTGGCCTGCGCCCTTCAGGCACAAAACCAATAGCGACCAACTTAATACTGTAATCAATTGCCAACCCAATGGTTTGCCAGGAAGAAAGGTCGATATTAAAGTGCATTTTTAGTCTAGAATCTCACTCATCTTTATAGTCCACAATCACTGGGGCATGGTCGGAAGCACCTTTTCCTTTGCGCTCGTCAACGTCGATAAATGCTTGAGTAGCGCTTACTCCACGAGCCAACTGAAAATCAATCAGCATTCCCTGATTACGCTGAAACCGTCCTGCTTGATAATCCCAATAACTAAACCCTTCAGTAGGGGAAGTAAGAGATAATCCAGCATCAATGAGATTATCAAATGCTTGACGCTCTGGTTCAGTAATATGCGTCTTGTCAATGAAAGCCTCAATATCCCACACGTGTTTATCCTCAGGCGCGATATTAAAATCACCACTGAGCACCAACTTGTGCTCCGCACTGTGCGTGACATAGTCGGCAAGGCTATAGAGCCACCTCAGCTTATAGTCATAATGTGGGTCGGCTATCTCTCGCCCATTAGGGACATATAAACTCCACACGCGCACTCCCTGACACAGTGCAGATAACGCACGTGCTTCTCTGGCTTGTCGTTGAGCCGGGTCTTTATTAAAACCAGGTTGATGTGGAAAATGCTCGCATACATCAGTCAAACCAACCCGAGAAATAAGCGCTACTCCATTCCACTGATTATGACCCAGGTGAGCAACCTGATAACCACATTCCTCGAATGCCTGATAAGGGAACTGCTCATCTTTGCACTTTGTTTCTTGAACCGTCAATACATCAACATCATGGCGAGCAAGAAAAGCCACCATGCGATCAACTCTGGTACGCGCAGAGTTTACATTCCAGTTCGCAATACGCATACCACAAGACTACATAGTTTTAGTGGGCATTATGAGCGATAGTGGCGTATCGATGACGATGATGTTCCACAAACCCTAACTTCTGGTACAAACCAATACCAGCATGATTCGACTCAAGCACGTGCAAATAGGCATAGTCAGCACCGAGTGCCTGCCCCCACCCGAGCATATGAATCCCCAGATCAGTACCCAAGCCACGACGTCGCCAAGCGGGAGCAACTTCTACTGCAGAATATCCTAAATACTGCTTGCCCCCAGCCTCAGTGATCGTGCCACGGGTAATGGCAACAATCTGCCCAGCGTCATCGCACAAAGCCCCAAAGCCCATCTGACCATCAATTTCGGCGCACAGCAATTCGAGGGCACGCGCAGGTAATGCCTGACCACGAAAATGATACAGGTCAAGCCAATGCTTGCTTGGAGTAGCGTCAAGCTGGAACCGTAACGTGGTCTTTGGGGCAGGAATATCGGCAAGATCCCTGGTCATCACAATGATTTCCGGACCTAGCTCCCAGTCTTGGCTCTGTGCCAGTTTTTGCGCCGGACGCGCAATACGCTCTGGGATAAGAAGTTGCGGCACCAGATTATGCTCACGATAAAATTGCGTGATCTCCTCCAACGGCACCGGGCTAAATAATGCTGCACTGCCCAGGGGAGCTGCCGAGTTAGAACGCTCAGTAATACCATCCCCAGCGCGTAATAACCATTGCCCACACCACGTGTGCTCAAGACCTGGAAAAGCCTTTGCATAAGCACGTTCAATATCACGAATCTGCGAATTACGCACAGTGCGTGGACTCAGTTTCCGCACAACCGCAATATCATCGCGCGCAATGACAATTTCAGACGCACTAGATGGAAAACCACCTACTTTTTGTGGTCGAAGCACCACGTGATCCTCAGATACCGAGACAACATGACCAATGACATCAGTGTGATGATTTCCCGCTTTCCGACGCACCACCACACGTTGCCCAGCTGCCAGATTCCAATCCGGTGATACAGAACGAAACATACTAATCGTCGAGATCGTCGTGCCCAAAAGGATCAGGATCCACCCCAGGCAACCAGGTAGCACCAGGGGTTGTCCAACCATTACGTTTAATTATTTTCTTTGCAGCACGCTTCCACCTGCCAATGAGAGTATCCGTGTACACATAACCATCAAGATGCCCAACTTCATGCTGCAAACATCGAGCAAAAAATCCATAGCCCTCCACGCTTACTTCATCACCATGCTCATCAAGACCTGTCACACGTGCCCAGTGCGCGCGCCCAGTAGGAAAGCCCTCACCTGGTAGCGATAAGCAGCCCTCATCATCGCTGCCGTCGTCGGCAGGCATAGTAACCGGCAGCTCAGAAGTCTCCAAAACTGGATTGATAACGCACCCGCGTCGAATGTGTATCTCACCAGATTCATCCTCATCAGGACAGTTGTAAACAAATAAACGCTTTGCGACGCCAATCTGGTTTGCCGCCAACCCAACACCGTGGGCTGCATCCATTGTTTCGTACATATCAGCAATGAGTTCTTGCAACTGACTGAGTGGCTCAGTGACTGGGGCAGTGGGATTGTGGAGCACGGGATCACCGTGGATAACAATGGGACGAACAGACATGATTTACAGTGTAAAGCATGAATAGCCCGCGTGGAGAACAGTTAAGCAGCCTAGAACTAATTGAGTATGAGAACACGGCACCTCGTACTATAACTAAAAAAGAAGAATCCATTAGACAAGAATTGGGAATAAGCCCGGTGCGCTATTATCAGTTGCTCAACCGCGCACTTGAACAACCAGAGGTAATGGAACACTATCCGGTATTAGCCTCACGATTAAGACGCAAACGAGATAGACGCGCGCAGCGAAGATCTCAAGCTAGACACAGAGATGGGTAAGATAATGAGCGTGAATGAACGGCAAGAAAACACTCAAGGTGCCCCGCTAAGAGCGATGGCAATGATTCTTATTACAGTCGCTATTGTTTTGGCAGCATGGGGAGTCTATTCCCTTGTCAACAAAAAGTCAGACGATAGTGCCGGTGACGTAAATGCACAAGAACAATTAGCCTCTTATGCAGCGCAACAATCCCAAGCAGCAATAGCACGCGCCCAGCAACAAGCACAACAACAAGCAGCTGGCGCTGCTGCGCAAACCCCAGAACCGGCACCAGTGCCAGAAACACAGGAGCCTACACCGCCACTAGCTGCCAGTGCTGTGGAAAGTACACCTGAGCAGACTCCAAAGAAAGAAAAAATAGATCGCACAAAAGACGCGAAAGATATGCGTCTCTACATCTACAACAACTCCACAGAAAGCGGTTTAGCTGCGCGAACCAAAGATAAACTCAGCGCGGAAGGCTGGACAGTTGGAGCCTCCGGTAACTACCAAGAACCAATCCACGCACAAACAACGGTATATTTCACTCCGGGCAATGAAGCAGAAGAAACCGCTGCTAGGGAACTAGCAACTCGTCTCGGCGGCATTGCAGCACCACGCAATGACACATTGCCAGCAGAAAGCAACCAGAACAATTCCGTTGTAATCGTGCTGACCCAAAACACCACTCTCTAACTTAAGGCAGTACGCGTATGAGCCAGGTCTTTCACCCATCGCCACACCCTACCTTGGGTGTTGAATGGGAAATTGCTCTCATCGACCCCGCCACCTGTGATCTTGTGCCCAGGGCTGGTGAGGTCATTGATCTCGTCGTAAAGCACAACCCAGATATACACCTGGAACGTGAATTTCTTGCCAACACCATCGAGATCGTGACCCCAGTGTGTCACACTGTGCCAGAAGCCATAAAGTATATCGACCGGGCTACCACTGCATTAACCCACGCCGCCACCCAGCTTGACCTGCGCCTCTGGTCATCGGGTTCCCACCCCTTTAGTGATTTCCGCTCCCAACCAGTAAGCGACAAAGGCAGCTACGCCGAAATCATCGAGCGCACTCAATACTGGGGAAACCAAATGCTCATCTGGGGCATTCACGTACACGTGGGTATCTCTGAACGCGAACGAGTCTGGCCAATCATCAACGCCATGCTCACCATGTATCCACACATATTGGCATTGGGGGCATCCTCACCAGGATGGGATGGCATTGATACCGGCTATGCCTCCAACCGCACCATGCTGTATCAACAATTACCCACAGCAGGACTTCCTTATCAATTTGCCAACTGGCAGCAGTGGGAATCCTATATGAAAGACCAGGATAAATCCGGGGTCATTAACCACACCGGCAGTATGCACTTTGATATCCGCCCAGCTGGAAAATGGGGCACAATTGAAGTCCGCATAAGCGACGCCACAAGCAACATTCGTGAACTTTCCGCCATCGTTGCGCTTACCCATTGCCTCATTGTGTATTTCGACCGCATGATTGACCGTGGCGAAGAACTCCCTACGCTGCAAGATTGGCATATCGCAGAAAATAAATGGCGCGCTGCCCGCTATGGGCTAGACGCACTCATCATTACCTCACGCGACACAGACGAATGTCCGGTCACGCAAGACCTTGCACATTGGATAACCCGCCTCGACGATATCGCCCAAGAACTTGATTGCGCACCAGAACTAGCCCTCATCCATGAAATTATTGCCCGAGGAGCCGGCTACCAACGCCAGCGCACGCTCTTTGAGCGCACCCAGTCCTGGGCAGATGTTGTGGCAGCCACAAGTGCAGAGCTAGACACCTTGCGCCCAATACGCTAAGTGCGTCGAATAGCACGCTCAGCTGGAGCCTCATTGCGAGCCATAGTTTCCGGTTGCCCATAGAGCGCTTCACGACGCACCAGCCGTCCCACACGCTGCCCAGTAATAGGGCTAGTGATCAAGGTGAAAAACACCAATAACACTAAGACACCCATATCGCTGCGGTGCACCTCAGGCACACTGAGCAAGCGCAACAATGCGCCGATAACGGTAAGAACCAACCCCAATGTTTGTGGTTTGGTAATAGCATGAACACGCGAGAGACTATCCTTAAAGCGGACTAAACCGACAGCCGCTGACAGGACAAAAATTGCGCCGAGGAAAATGAAAGCCAAGGATAAAATATCGAGAATCAAGTTTGTGTCGGCGGTATTCATGAGCGTGCCTCGTCTCTTTTACGGAACCTAGTAATAGATACTGTGGAAATAAACCCGACTAGAGCAATGACAATCATGGCATTGGAGATGGTACTGTCGAGCGAAAAACAAATATAGGTGGCAAAAGCGCATTGGAGCATAGCTGCTAACCCGTCCATGCCCAATAGTCGATCAATGGAGTTTGGTCCTGCAAGAATGCGATAACTGGTCAGGATAAAAGAAACAGCAAAAATAACCGCAATCGCAAATAAGAAGTGATTATACAGCTCAGGATCCATGATTACTCCTCTCAAAAGCGCGAATGAATTGTCGCTCTAGTCTGGCAATATCAGCACGCTGTTGCATAATTTTTTCTGGCGAATGTGCATCTAGGAGATGGACAGTCCATACTCTATTACCTACGTCGATATCGGTCACCGAACCACCAGGCTGCAAGTTATACAAGCTCGTGGCGAGGGCAAAAATCAATTCACTTTCCACGCGCATAGGCACTTGCACAATAGCCGTTTTCGGTGGTGCTTGTGGGCGCAGCGCGAGCCAACTTACGCTACAGGCTCCACGAACCAGTCCGATGAGCCAGATCAATGCCAAGCGGAGAAGTTCGCGATAATTGATGTGGATATTGCCACGAGGAATTGCTGGTAACGGCAGTGCAAACATGACTAAACACCCCAGCACGGCTCCCGCTAAAACATGAGCGACGGTGAGTGCGCCTTGAAGCAGTACCCACATAATGATTGCCCACAATAAAAACCACGGGCGAATTCTTCGTCGGAGTTTATGTATCATGCTCCCTCCCCAGATTCACGGCGATCCCTGCCATCATCGAGACGCTTTTGTTCCAGAGTACGCGTTGGTGCTTTGTGCGTATCTCCCAAAACTGCCTGCTGATAAATGCTGGTATTTTGTGCAGACTCGGCAGCACGCGTAGTCACTGCTAACACTGGACCTGCCACAAAGGTTAAGCCCAAAGAAGTAGCCACCAAGGCGATTGTCGCTGCAATCATACCAGTGGGTGCTCGCCCGACATCATCGCGTTCCGTGAGGGCAATTTCATCGCGGAGGTCGCGTAACACCGCAGGGTGTGCCATAGCTGTGCTGCCCTCTGGGGCGTCGGCACGGTCGCGCCAAAATGCCTTTGCCCATACCACGACCATTGTGTAGAGGGTCAATAAGCTGGTGATAACTGCACCAATAATCAGCACCCAATTGAGGACACCACCTTGGTTGGCCGCTGCTTGTAGCAGCACAATTTTGCCCAAAAATCCAGAAAATGGCGGAATACCACCGAGGTTGAGCGCTGGAATTAAATACAGAGCGCCAAGGATAGGGAAAGAACGTGCAAGAGAGCCTAGTCGACGCAGTGAAGATGAGCCAGCTTGTCGTTCAATTAAGCCGACGACGAGGAATAATGTGGTTTGCACCAAGATATGATGCACGGCATAGAAAATAGCGCCAGATAAGCCTTGAGCAGTACCTAACGCAACGCCCAGAATCATATAACCGATATGGCTGACCAGGGTAAAACTCATGAGACGCTTAATGTCGGATTGTGCCATTGCACCTAAAATACCTACCAGCATGGTGGCGAGGGCAACCCAGAGCAGTACAGTATCCAAGCTGCCGTCGATGAACACTGTGGAACGCATCCGAATAATCGAATACACGCCTACTTTGGTGAGAAGCCCAGCAAAGACTGCTGTCACTAGGGAAGGGGCAGTGGGATAAGAATCAGGCAGCCAGTTCTCCAATGGGAACACTGCTGCTTTAATGCCGAAAGCGACCAAGAGTACCGAAAAGATCATGGCGGTGGTTCCAGAGGGAACAGAATCCATGCGCTGGGAGATTTGCGCCATATTGAGCGTGCCTACTGCGGCATATACTAAGGCCAACCCGAGGAGGAAGATGAAAGAGGAAGCCATGGATACCATCACGTAGCTCACCCCAGCGCGTACCCTGGCAGCAGAAGCCGATAAGGTAAGCAACACGTAGGAAGCGACCAGAAAAATCTCAAAGCCCACGTAGAGATTGAACAAATCACCAGCCAAGAAGGATAAATTGATGCCCATTGTGAGCAAAAGATATGTGGGGAGGAATACCGCTACTGGATCTTCTTCACCACCATCGCGGATACCTTGGGCAATGGCATACCACATTACGCAAAAGAGGACGAGGGAGGAAACGCTGAGCATGAGCGTCGATAAGCGATCGGCTACTAGGGTAATACCTATCGGAGCATCCCAACCACCGATTTGTACTGTTTGGATACCTTCTTGGTCGACGACAAAAAGCATACTCACATTGAGCGCAATCAATAAAAACAGCAACACAATGGTCACCGTGCGCTGAGTCCGCGGAAAAGGACTCAAGAGCAATACCAAAGCCGCGCCAATGGCAGGTAAGAGGACCGGCAGCGGAATCATAAGGGGCAGCCAGGCTAGTAAGAAGGAGTAAAGATCACTCATCAGTATCTCCTTTCACCGGTGCCTCAAAGGATTTGGGGCCAAAGTTATCGCCGCTAGCACCCAGGCGTCCCGTACTGGGATCGGCAGACGCATCATGATCGGGAGCTGCCGCGGCAATGGCTGGTCGTGCTGCAATAGCGGTATCTTCAGCATCATCATCAATCAAATCTTGGGTGCGATAACGATATTGACGATAAGCAAGTGCCAGGATAAAAGCAGTCATTGCCATAGAGATCACAATGGCAGTCAAAATCATGCCTTGGGCAAGTGGGTCAGCTACAGTGTCGCCAAACAGTAGCGACTGACGTCCTTTAATAGGCGCAGAACCAGGGTTACCACCTGCCATGAGCAGCAAGAGGTTGATTCCATTGCCCACTAATAGCAGCCCAAGCATCATTTTGGTCATGGCGCGGTCGAGGAGTAGATACACCCCAGCTGAGATGAGTGCCGCGGCTGCTAGGAGTAGAGAAAAATTAGCGACCACTGGGTACCTCCATCTCTTTTTGTTCATGCAGTTTTTTGCGCAAATGGCGTGCTCGGTCGCGTGCTCGTTGTTTACGCATATGCTCGTCTTCATCTAGTTGCACACCGAGGGAACCGAGGATGGCGACGACCAAACCAATAACAATGAGATACACACCAGCGTCAAAAACAAGTACAGAAGATAGTGAAGCAGTGCCAATATGCGGTATATGTACTGGATAATAGAGCGAGGTGAGCAGCGGATACCCAAAGAATAAGGGGGCAATAGCACTGATGGCACTCAACAATAAGCCAACACCAAGAACGCGTGCTGCATCAATGGGGAATGTTTCTTCTAGTTCTGCTTTGCCACCTGCCAAGTAGCGCAGCACAATACCTAAGCTAGCCACAAGACCGCCGGCAAAACCACCGCCGGGGGCATTGTGACCAGCAAAGAAGAAATACAGACTCAATATCATGATGGTGGGGAAGAGCAGCCGTGTGGTCACATTGACCAGTAAGGAACGATTACGTGCGGTATCGGATTTTGCTGAAGCAAGCCACCGACGCCCTGTAGTGCTTAGGGTGGGTCGTCGAGATTCTCGTCGGAAAGTTCGGGTGCGGTACACCAGTGAGGCAACACCAATGGCAGCAATAACTAAAACGCTGATTTCGCCGAATGTATCCCAGGCGCGTATATCAACCAAGAGAACATTGACGGCATTTGCGCCATGACCGATCTCATAAGCAAGGTCAGGGATAGTGGTGGCAATGGAATCGAGAGTGCGGGCATTGATAGCGTAGGTGCTAAAAATGGTGACGGCAATGCCCACGGCAATAGAAAGCCATGCTCGGAATCGAATCGTTTTGGGGTGGGAGCGCCATTGTGTTTCTGCGGGGAATCGACGCAATACCAGCATGAATACTACGACGGTAATGGTTTCGACAAGCAACTGGGTAAGGGCTAAATCAGGTGCACCATAGGTGGCAAAGATGAAAGCTACCCCATAGCCCGTAGCGCCAACGAATAATAATCCTGATAACCGGTTATGCACGGTAGCTGCAGCAATAGCCATGATGACCATAATTCCTGCCGCTACTGCTTGCAGTGGCGTGGTCCACGCATCCATGCGGATGATAGTGCGCTCACCTATGAGTAGCGCAGCCATAGGCATTATGCACAGCACCACAAAGATAATGCCGAGGTTAAAAACCAAAGAACCACGCTGTGTTGAGGCAGTAAGACGCAGTGATATTGTGCGTAAAAATGCCAGGATTGTGTCATAGGCTGCGTTGGCGTCGCCAAGCGCTGGCTCAGAAAAATAGAGCTTTGCGACGGTCTTACGCTGCCAAAAGATAGCACAACCAGCAGTGATAATGCCGATGCTTATGAATAGAGCCACAGTCCACCCATGCCAGAGCGCTAAGTGCGGCATATGGGTGTTCTCTGGGAAAAGGGCGGAGATATGTACGCGGATTAGCGAACCGATGAGATCTGGGGCAACCCCAAAGACAAGGCACAGTGCACTCAATAGTGCAGGTGGTAGCCATAGTCGTGTGTGTAGCGTGTGCATCTGGGCAACTTTTGGTGCAATGCCGCCACCGCTGGAATGGGTAGTGTCTTTTGTGGCAAAAGCGCCGTGTAGGAAGTGTAAAGAATAAGCGACCGTCATGATTGAGCCAATAATTATGCCGGCTAGTACCATTTTTGCTGGCATACCGTGTAGTAATTGTTCATGCATGATGGTGCTGAGTACAGTTTCTTTTGCCACAAAACCATAGGTGGGGATAATACCTGCCATCGACGCTGTGGCAATGAGGGCGATTCCTGCCAATAGTGGTTGTTTTTTGCCTAGTCCAGATAGCTCTCGACAATCACGCGTGCCAGTGGTGTGGTCGATAGCTCCCACAACCATGAATAGGGTTGCCTTGAATAGACTATGGGCGAATGTGAGGGCAAGACCAGCGAATAAGGTTTCTTGGGAACCAATGCCGATGATTGTGGTGATGAAACCAAGTTGGCTGAGGGTGCCGTAGGCGAGGACTAATTTTAGGTCTTTTTGTCGCAAAGACATCCAGCCTGCCATGACCATGCTAAGAATTCCCAGCGGCATGATGACCACGTGCCATGCGCTTGAAAAATGTACTTCTGGGGCAAAGCGGGCAATGAGATAGATGCCTGCTTTGACCATTGCTGCTGAATGTAGATATGCAGAAACTGGGGTGGGGGCTGCCATTGCGCCTGGGAGCCAAAAGTGTGCCGGCGCAATGGCAGATTTGCTCAATGCGCCAATGAGAATGAAAACCAGGGCATAGGAAATGTGGTGTGTCCCTTCCAGTTCGGCTCCTGTCAAGGCACTGAGTGTCCACACATTAGTTTGTCTGCCCAACACAATGATGCCTACGAGCATCGCTAAGCCCCCAAGAGTGGTAATCATGAGTGCTTGGGTAGCTGCTCGACGAGATGAGGCGCGTTCGCCATAATAGCCTACGAGCAGGAAGGATAGTACAGAAGTTATTTCCCAAAAAACATAGAGGAGGAGCAAATTATCCGAGATAACGAGTCCGTACATTGCTAACGTAAACGCGCTCATATTTCCAGCGAACGCACGTAGCCTTACGGGGGCGGAATCAAAATAACCCCAGCAGTAAAATAGCACTAATGCGCCGATGCCAAGAATGATCAGGCTAAAAAATCCAGAAAGAGCATCGAGGCGGAAGCTGAGGTCAAGATGAGCGTTGCTCATCCAGTTATAGTGTGCGCCCAGGCTGCCGCCTGCGTCGAAAGTGCCTGAGGTAAAGAGGGTAAGTACCCAGATAAAACCACAGGCGGGCACGAGGGCGAGCAAGCCAAATGCTTTTTGCCCCAGCCGTGCGATGAGGAATGGGGCAAGAATAGAAGCGCCGGCGAGTGCAAAAAATAGGAAAAGCACTGGTCGGTGGATCCTTTACAGTGTAGTTTGAGTACGGACTGTGCGAGTTAACTCGTAAAAAGACACTCACGTACCTTTTTATTTTAGCTTAAAAACTGTTTTGGCTTGATAACGCTTACCGTGATGCTGTTATTCTCTGGGTTTTCTTCGGTGAGCGCGGGTGCTTGGTTTTGTGATGGGTTTCCTCGGGGTGCTCGGTTGGCACGAAGTCCACGTTTTTCACCCCACGCCACCAGAGCTTCAATGGGGCCGCGTCGGAAGAATAGACGCCAGAGGGTTGCGAAAATGAGCACGATGGTAATGGTGATAAAGAATCCAGACCATGAGTCTAGGTCGGCGACATCTGGCATGGAATCGCTGCTTTCAGAGAATTTCTGTGCATAATAGGCATTTTGCTTTTCGGTGAATTCTTCCCAATTACCGGCAGCAGCAACTTTCTCCTGATAGCGTGACCACGACAGTGAGTCAGATTGCGGATCTGAATAGGCACTGCTAGAGCTATCGATCCATCTATTGTGATAAGCCTGAACCATATCTATGTTTCCGGAAAGGAAAATGCCAGCACTGAGTACATGGATGACATAAGAAGTCAGCGCCATTGATCCCAGAGCACGCAATGGATAACAGAGGGCAGCTCCCATGCGCGGGGTGCATACCAACAGACACAGTGAAATAACAGCAAGGGCGACGCACAAAGAGAAAAGAATATCGACGATTCCACCAGTATGCGGTTCCTTGCTTACCCACGAGCTAAGAAATGCTTGGTGGAAACTCATTGAAGAATCTGGCATGGTAGACCAGCTACTACTTCCTTCGGACCATTTTCCACCGCTGTTTTGTGAACTAAGAGAATCGCTTATGGAACGAGAGAGATACCAGTAGAGGACTGCGCTGAGCATACCAGTAAGAAGAAAAGTAATGATCTGTGTTTTTCGGGAAAAGACCAGGAATCGATGGATAAGAATACCCGCTGTGCCATAACATAGCCAAGCATTGAGCGGATAAGGAGTACCCACCAGCATCATAACGGAACCTAATTGAGTAAGCAGCGATGTTAACGCGGAACCTATGACAAGCAAGATGAAGAATAATATCCACACATTGCGAGTACGCATATGCGTTACTGGTGGTAAGAAGAATAAGATCGCGGCAATAGACAACAGCACTACAGCAATGCTGATTTGTACTGAGGACAGGAATAACCCAATGGCAAAAATAATAACGCCACGGATCAATAATCTGTGGTGAGCTCGTGTTGCGGCTATGCCACCTGCGGCATTACCTGAACTGGCCATAATCGACATGGAAACCCCTGCTAAAACCGCAAAAAGTGCCGAGGGGAAACCATGAATCAGTGGATTGTTTTGCGCTGAACTTGGTGCTAAATGGCTCGCAACCATACCAATGATTGCCAGGGCGCGAGCAAGGTCTAGACCATGAATGCGACCGCCCGAGGTAGCGGGCGGATATACTACAGACCAGGCTCGTTGTATGCGCGAAGATATATTCATACAGTGAGTGTAGCGCAGCCTTATCAGGATAGATAGAGGCAGAAATTATTTTTTATAGCTCGCCAAGAACGCCGCCTCTGCAGTAGCAATATCAATGATTTCTTGTGGATCTACCGACTCATCAGGTGAGTGGATAACACTGCGAGGTTCTTCGACACCAAAGAGAGCAAGTTCAGCATGGGGCATAGCGTCGATAAGCTCAGAGCACAGTGGAATAGAACCACCAGAACCTAGGTGTGTGACTTCTTTGCCATCATAAGCCGCGCTGAGACACTGAGCGAGATGTGACAGCGCCTGGCCACGGGTATCAGTAGCGAACGGCGAATTGACATCGTCAATATCAACCTGAACACGAGCGCCCCAAGGAGTGTGAGCATGAATATGCGTTGCTACTGCCTGTGCTACCTCATGACTGTCATAGTTGATGGGGACGCGTAGGTTCAGGCAGGCGCTGGCAGTGGCTGGAACGGCATTAACTGCCTTGGCGACCTCGGTGGAGCTAAAACCAGTAATAGATATAGCAGGACGAGCCCATACCATATCGGCAGGGTCATCATCTGGGGTACCCATGATGGCAACTCCATCTAAAATGCCTGCGTCAGTGCGGAAATCTTGCCTATCATAGGAAGTTCCTTGCCAGGTTGTGCTGGTATCAACGCCATCAATGACTGTGCGACCATGCTCATCGCGCAAGGAGTCAAGAATACGTACCAGTGCAGCGACAGCATCGGGTGCAGCCCCACCAAAACTACCTGAATGAACAGGGGCGGCGAGAGTATCTACCCGTACTGTAATTTGTGCACCACCGCGTAGTGAGGTGGTCAACGTAGGTACTCCTACTGCTGCATTGCCAGAGTCGGCGATAAAGATGATGTCACTGCGGAACAACTCAGGGCGTGTTTCGATCAGGTGAGAAAGTTCCGCACCACCTTGTTCTTCGGAGCCTTCTACGAGGAAAATGATTCCTAGGTCACTGCCACCAGCTGCTGCTAAAGCGCGTAGTGCGGCAAGGTGCATCACCAAGTTACCTTTGCAATCTGCTGCGCCTCGCGCATACCAACGTCCATCACGTTCGGTAAGCTCGAAGGGATTGTTCGTCCATGCCTCTGGATCTCCCGCTGGGACGACGTCATAGTGTGCGTAGAGCAAGATGGTGGGTGCATCTGCTTGTGCTGCTTTACGACCAATGAGCGTGGTGGCACCGCCTTCGACGGGATATGTTTCTACGGTGAGTCCCACTTTTTCCAGAGCCTGTGCTACCCACTGCGCAGCTGCTGCGTGATCCTGGGCGCATTCAGGACGGGAATGGACGGAGTTAAAGGCAGTAAGTTCACGAAGATCTTGCCAAATAGTATCGCGCTGGGCGCTGATATGTTTCTTCAGTGAGGTTACTAATTCTGGGGATAATGTAGTGCTCATAAAAACAGTATAGGAGTGCTATGCGTATTGGTGCATTATGCGATGCATTGTACGCTACGTGGTGCGCTACGTTGTGTGCGTGGAATGGGGTTAGAGCTTGATGTTCTCTCAAGGCGTACAGTGTTATCTTGCACTGTTTGGGTGAGACTGCTAAAAAAGGGACTTAGCACTTGAAATATGAGAGTGCTAAAAAATAAAAGAAAATAAACCACAAGTTCATGGTCTAGGTGAGGAAATGCCACTCACATTTCCATGCCGTCGCGGGCACTTGGGCTAAGCAACTTATCATGACGCTTGAGTGTCGTCGTGCTATTGAGTTTTAAGGAGCGCAATTCGCATGGCAAAAATTATTGCCTTTGATGAAGAAGCACGTCGTGGCCTAGAAAAAGGTCTTAATACTTTGGCAGATGCCGTTAAAGTTACCTTAGGTCCAAAGGGACGCAATGTTGTGTTAGAAAAGAGTTGGGGTGCCCCAACTATCACTAACGACGGTGTCTCTATCGCTCGCGAGATCGAACTCGAAGACCCATATGAGAAGATCGGTGCAGAGCTCGTTAAAGAGGTTGCTAAGAAAACTGACGACGTAGCAGGTGACGGTACTACTACCGCTACTGTTTTGGCTCAGGCTTTGGTTCGTGAAGGACTACGCAATGTAGCAGCTGGCTCAAACCCAATGGGCATTAAGCGCGGTATTGAAAAAGCCGTGGCAAAGGTTACAGAAAACCTCCTTGCTGGTGCAAAAGAAGTAGAAACCGAGGAGCAGATCGCTGCAACCGCTGGTATTTCTGCTGCTGACCCAGCTATTGGTGCTCAGATCGCTAAAGCTATGTATGCTGTGGGCGGTGGAAAGCTCAACAAAGAATCTGTTATTACCGTAGAAGAATCAAACACTTTCGGTGTTGATCTCGAGGTTACTGAGGGTATGCGCTTTGACAAGGGCTACATCTCTGGTTACTTCGCTACCGACATGGAACGCCAAGAAGCGGTACTAGAAGATCCATATGTCTTGCTTGTTTCTGGCAAGATCTCAAACATTAAAGATCTCCTCCCATTGCTTGAGAAGGTCATGCAGTCCGGTAAGCCATTGCTTATCATTGCTGAAGATGTTGAGGGCGAGGCTTTGTCTACCCTGGTAGTCAACAAGATTCGCGGTACTTTCAAGTCTGTTGCAGTGAAGGCACCAGGCTTTGGTGATCGTCGTAAAGCTCAACTACAAGATATCGCTATCTTGACTGGTGGTCAGGTTATTTCTGAGGAAGTTGGTCTTTCACTAGAGACTGCTGACCTGCCACTTTTGGGTCGTGCTCGCAAGGTTGTGGTCACTAAAGACGACACCACTATCGTCGAGGGCTCAGGAGACGCAGAGCAAATCCAAGGTCGCGTAAAGCAAATCCGCGCTGAGATCGAGAACTCTGATTCCGAATATGACCGTGAGAAACTCCAAGAGCGTCTTGCGAAACTCGCTGGTGGCGTTGCTGTGATTAAGGTTGGTGCAGCAACTGAGGTTGAGCTTAAAGAACGCAAGCACCGCATCGAAGATGCTGTTCGCAACGCAAAGGCAGCGGTTGAAGAAGGTATCGTTGCTGGTGGTGGTGTTGCACTGCTCCAGGCAGCTCACGTGCTCGACAATGATCTTGAGCTTTCTGGCGATGAGGCAACTGGTGTGAAAATTGTTCGTGAAGCACTATCTGCTCCACTAAAGCAAATCGCCTATAACGCTGGTCTTGAGCCAGGTGTTGTTGCTGATAAAGTTTCTTCACTTCCAGCAGGTGAAGGCTTGAATGCGGCAACTGGTGAATACGTTGACCTCATGGCAGCAGGCATCAACGACCCAGTAAAGGTTACTCGTTCTGCACTGCAAAACGCTGCATCCATTGCAGCACTCTTCCTTACCACCGAGGCTGTAGTAGCAGATAAACCAGAACCAGCTGCACCAGCTATGCCAGGTGCTGATGAGATGGGTGGCATGGGCTTCTAAGCTGAGCGCATTCATCGATTAAGTAGATAACATCTAGCAGAGCTAGATGCGTGCAATCCCACGTTCATTTCACTAAAACAGGACGTGGGATTGCTTTTTCATATGTGCTCCGTATGTGTTCTATATGCCGTAGGTGGTGAGTGGGGGAGAAAACTTTTAGCTCACCGCACCTTCATGGCTGCTAGGGGCTACAATTAAAACTATGGCTGACACGGATAATGATCTCCCAGTAATTGACCTAGCTGCTACCGAGGGCTATCTCGTTGATGATACCGATGAAGACGATCCAGTTCTTCTGGCTCCTGACGGTACCCCTATTGATACATGGAAAGAAAATTACCCATACTCAGAGCGCATGACTCGAGAAGAATATGAGCACACAAAACGTGCACTCCAAATCGAGTTGCTCAAATGGCAAAACTGGACTAAAGATACCGGTCAGCGCCATATCATTCTCTTTGAGGGGCGTGATGCTGCAGGTAAAGGTGGCACGATTAAGCGCTTTAATGAGCACCTCAATCCTCGTGGTGCACGCACCGTGGCATTAGAAAAACCATCATTGCGTGAATCTACTTCGTGGTATTTCCAGCGCTATATTCAACATTTCCCTGCCGCTGGAGAAATCGTGTTCTTTGACCGCTCTTGGTACAACCGCTCTGGCGTCGAACGCGTTATGGGCTTTTGCACAGAATCACAGCACGCGGAGTTTTTGCGCGAAGTACCCATGCTCGAAAATATGATTCTTGGCTCAGGTATTTCGCTCACTAAGTTCTGGTTCTCCGTATCACAAAAAGAACAGCGTACTCGCTTTGCTATTCGCCAAGTTGATCCAGTACGCCAGTGGAAACTCTCTCCAATGGATCTTGCTTCTCTTGATCGTTGGGATGATTACACTCGTGCTAAAGAAGAACAGTTCCGCTACACCGACACCGATGAATCCCCGTGGATTACCATTCGCTCAAATGACAAAAAGCGTGCTCGTCTTAATGCAATGCGCTATATTCTGAGCAAGTTTGACTACACCAATAAAGATTATGAACTCGTTGGTGAACCCGATCCGAAAATTGTGATGCGTGGTCGCGACCAAATAGGTGATTAATAAGGCGATTAACAAACCGCACACTTAGCATACTTACCCGTGGCTGATGTTGAAGTGCCACGGGTATCTTTTTTAGAATTATGACTACAGTTGCGCTCTGCTTAAGCCAGTAGTTATGAGACAAAACAGAGCGCAAAAATTTTTCCTAGAAAGTTTCATTGTGACTCAAGCAGCTACAGATACCCGACCACGTACCACACAAGGTGGAATCCGGGTCAGAGTACAAAAATTTGGCACCTTCTTATCCTCAATGATTATGCCCAATATCGGCGCATTCATCGCCTGGGGAATTATCACAGCACTATTTATTCCAGATGGATATTTCCCCAATGAGAAAATCGCCACGCTCGTTAGCGCAATGGTGTTCTATCTTTTACCAATTCTCATTGCATACTCTGGTGGACGGCTCATTTACGACGTTCGTGGCGGCGTCGTCGGTGCTATTGCCACAATGGGTGTCATCATGGGAACAAGCAGCGAAGTATTCCTTGACAAAGGCGAAAGCGGCTCGCCAATGTTCTTGGGTGCAATGATCTGTGGTCCGCTTTTCGCCTGGTTAATGAAGAAACTTGATGCCCTATGGGACGGAAAAATCAAACCAGGCTTTGAGATGCTGGTATCAAATTTCTCCGCAGGTATTTTTGCTGCTCTTGGAGCGATTGCCTCCATGTTCTTACTCACCCCAGTGATGAATGTGGTGATGGCTGCCGCAGCCCGCGCAGTGGAGTTTCTCATCAGCAATAATCTCCTGTTCCTCACCTCGATTCTCATCGAGCCAGCCAAGGTTCTATTCCTCAACAATGCGATCAACCACGGTATTCTTACACCACTAGGCACCGAGCAGGCGGTGGATCAAGGATATTCGCTTCTGTTCTTACTGGAAGCAAATCCCGGACCCGGGTTGGGTATTCTGCTTGCCTATACCTTCTTTGGTCGTGGCTCTGCTAAAGCAACAGCCCCCGGTGCTGCGATTATTCATTTCTTCGGTGGTATTCACGAGATTTATTTCCCGTATGTTCTCATGAAACCAGTCCTCATTGTGGCAGCAATAGCAGGTGGTATGGCTGGTATCTTCACAGAGACACTCTTAGGTGCCGGTCTTGGTTCCACGGCAGCCCCAGGTTCCATCATCGCCATTTTGGGAGTCACCGCGCCAGGCAAACATATTGCAGTTATTGCAGGTGTGCTCATGGCAGCAGTGGTATCCGGTGTTATTGCTTCGCTTATTCTCAAGTTCTCCAAAACTGCTACTGAGGACTTGCATGAGGCAACGCAGAAGATGCAGCAGATGAAAGGAAAGAAGTCTGCTGTGGCGTCGAGTGCGCTGGGGGATAAAGATGCGCAGACTCCTCTGATTTCTCGCATTGTGTTTGCGTGTGATGCAGGTATGGGTTCTTCTGCAATGGGTGCTTCGGTTTTGCGCAATAAAATTAATGACGCTGGGTTTGGCAAACAAGTCAGTGTGGTCAATTGCGCAATCAATAACCTTACCGACTCTTATGACCTGCTTATCTGCCATGAAGATCTCGTAGATCGAGCACAGGCGAAAACCCCTTCCGCTATGCATATTACGGTGGATAATTTCATGGCATCACCGCGCTATGACGAGATTGTTGCGCTCATTAGTAGCCAGCGCCAACCGCAGTCTGGCGACGCCACTCCAGTAGAATCACCAGCAGAACCTGAAGAGAAAAGCGAATTGTTGCGCCCAGAAAACATCATTCTCAGTGGTAGTGCCGGCAGTAGAGATGAGGCTATTGAAGAAGCTGGTGCACTATTAGTGCGTGCTGGTGCTGTGGATGCAAGCTATGTTGCAGCAATGCATGAACGCGAAGCATCAGTATCAACATTTATGGGCAATGGTCTAGCAATTCCGCATGGCACTAATGAGACAAAACAATATATCAAACATTCTGCCTTGGCATTTGTGCGTTATGAGCAGCCGGTGGACTGGGGCGGAAAAGAAGCACACTTCGTTATTGCTATTGCGGGTGCGGATGGTTCGCACCTGAAGATCCTATCGAAGATCGCAAAGTTATTCGCGAAGAAAGATAGCGTACAACAATTACATGATGCAGCTACGCAAGAAGACATACTCGATATTTTTGGAAAGGTAACCGCATGAAAGCCTTACATTTTGGAGCAGGCAATATCGGTCGAGGCTTTGTTGGTGTCATTCTCCACAATGCCGGCTATGAGCTCGTATTTGCAGATGTTTCTGCTGAGCTTATCGACGCACTCAATACCCAAGAGTCCTACACAGTTCATGAAGTAGGAGAGCAACCACGCGATATTGAGGTCACGAATTTCTCAGGTGTTAATTCTGCACAAGATCTTGAGCAGTTGTATGAGCATATTGCCAGTGCTGATCTGATCACTACGGCAGTCGGCCCTCGGGTCCTGGAGATTATTGCGCCGACGATTGCCGAGGGATTGCGTCGAAAGCAAGGGGATAAGGTAGCGATTTTGGCGTGTGAGAATGCCATCAATGCCACTGAAGGGCTCGCCCGTGCTATTCGAGAGCATTATCCCCAAGCAGACGACGTCGCTCTCTTCGCCAACACTGCTGTCGATCGTATTGTGCCCAATCAAAAACCAGGGCAAGGGTTGGATGTTACGGTAGAAAATTATTTTGAGTGGGTGGTGGAACAGACACCTTTCGGGGAAAACATACCAGAAATACCTGGAGTGACCTGGGTAGCTGATCTGGAACCCTATATCACTCGCAAACTTTTTACCGTCAATACCGGACACGCGGCGACTGCATACTTTGGTAATGATGCCGGGATAACAAAAATTTCCGACGCGCTTGCCGACCCCAAGGTACATCAGAAAGTGGCGGCGGTTCTAGCGGAAACCAAACAACTTTTGGTAGAAAAATACGAGTTTAGTGAGCAACAACAGCAAGAATATGTGGATAAAATTCTTGTGCGCTTTGCCAACCCACAACTCCCAGACACCACTGATCGAGTAGGACGCGCACCTCTGCGCAAAATATCCGAGCACGAGCGCTTTATTGGACCTGCAGCACAATTAGCACAGCGCGGGCATCGACCAGCAGCATTGCTCGACGCAGTGGGAGCTGCCTTGAACTTTGATGTGGAATCAGATAGCGAATCTCAGGAGCTCCAGCGTCGGTTGAGCTTGACAGAGGGCAAAGAGGAAGCAGTGGCGGAACTGGTTACTGACCTATGTGGTATCCCCAGTTCACACCCACTATTTGCGGATTTATTAGCTGTTTTCCTTAAGAAAGCGGCTCAGTAGGCTCAATAGGATTACCCTGCCATAGGGTATGCGGTGGTATCTGGTCACCTCGCATGACGAGGGAACCAGGTGCCACCGTGGTATTTTCACCAATGTGGCTGCCTGGTAACGCCACAGAATGTGCCCCAAGGGTAGCACCAGCGTCGATAGTAACTGTGCCCAAACTCATCACACGATCTTGGAATAAGTGAGTTTGCACCACGGTACCTGGGCCAATACTTGCCCCAGCGCCGACATGACACAAATCAGTCTCCGGGAACCAATAGGATTCTACCCACGCACCCTTGCCAATTTTTGCGCCCAATAACCGCAACCCAACATTGAGTGACCCTGTACCCAAATTCGGGCCCAAAAACCATGGTGCAGCCACGACTTCCACCAAAGTATCTTGCAGCTCATTAAGCCACACGAACCAACTCCACAGGGGATGATCCCCCGCTTTGTGCTGCCCAACGCATAGCCACTTCACCACGACCGTTATCAGTAGTGCGACCACACCAGCAGCCATCAACACTAGCCCACTGAGTAGCCACATTAGTGCTAAACCATGATGAGTATAGAGCCACTGCAAAACTACCATAACGCTTGTAGCTAACACGGCTGAAACCATAACCGCACTCAGGCGCAGCGTTTCGACGAACCCGCGCATGATTTTCACCGTTAGCCCAGGATTATAGGTGCGCATTTCGCCTTCTTCTGCTTGCACCTGCACTCGACGCATACGCTCTGGTGGCGAACCCCACCAGTTAGAACCAGCCTTTGCTTTATTCGGAGTAGAAGAAAGCACAGCGACCAAAGACTTTTTCGCCAAGCGTCTACCTGGACCTGCAATACCAGAGTTGCCCACAAAGGAACGCTTACCAATGCGAGTGTGATCGGCAAAGAGCCAACCACCACCTAGTTCATAACCACCGATGAGAGTGTCGTCGGCAAGAAAAGCACCATCACGTACCTCTACCAACTGCGGCACCATCACTGAGGTAGAGATTTCGACATTCTTACCGATTTTTGCGCCCAAACTACGTAACCACAAGGGGGTCAATTGGGACGCATAAAGGATAAAGAGATGGGTGCGGGCATCATCCATGAGCCGCTCAATGAACCAAATGCGCCAACCTAAGAAAGAGCGCACCGGAGTAATTTTAGGACTTAGGTTAAGCCCCAACAGGCGCACCAAAAGCCAAATCATGAGCATATAAGTAGCAAAAGCAACCAGCGCTCCCACCGGCGCGGTGGCAATAAGCCCCACTGGGGTATCTGACAGTGCAAACATAGCAGCCCCGCCCACTGCCAACGCAAACAGCGGCAATAGTGCCAGCACAATAGAGGACAAACCATAAATAGGCACCCACCAGGAACGTCGCGGTGGACGAGTATCCGGAAAATGCTGCTTAGACTTACCCACCTTATGCGCTGGAGAACCAGCCCACCTAGCCCTATCCTTTACAACAGCATTACTCATCAAGGTAGAACCAGGCTCTACATGAGCCTCAGCACCAACACGAGTATGCGGCATCAAAGTAGAGCGAGTACCAATACGTGCGCCAGCACCAATGTCAATAGTGCCGACGTGGATGCGATCGCCATCCACCCAATAGCCACTGAGATCTACTTCAGGCTCTACTGAACAATTTTTTCCTAAGCTAAGCAGACCAGTAACCGGCGGCAAAGAATGCAGATTAACACCCTTGCCCATTTTTACCCCCAGAGTGCGCGCATAGTAATTGACCCACGTCGCACCAGCAATAGAACGTGAACCTGAGGCATCAGCAAGACGCTCAGCAGCCCAAATGCGCAGGTGCACTGCACCACCGCGCGCATATGTGCCAGGGGCAATGCCATGCGTAATAAGTCGTGCGCCCAAGCCACCAATGGGTAAACGCCCCAAAGGGGTTGCAAAAATAAGAAAGAGCAGTAACACCCAGAACCAATTGAGTGGGTGCGCCCACGGCACCCCACATAGTGCAGCCACATTATTGAGCAGCAGTAAACAAACCACCCATGTTGTTGCCTGCAACGTCATAATGGGAACCTGAATCAACCCTTGAGTAAGGCGAGTGCCCATGCCTACAGGTTTTACTATGCGAGTAGGTTGCGTGGCTGCGGCAGGAGAATCAGGTGGGGTAATGCTATCGATTTTCTCGGCCAACGCACCAAGACGCGGGTGATCATAAAGATCACGCACAGAGAGGGTAGGTACCCGAGAACGAATCCGCCCCACCAGAGTGGCTGCCGCCAGTGACGTACCACCGAGCGCAAAGAAATCCGCATCTGTATCAGAAATGGATACGCCAAGTACCTCCACCCATAGCGTTGCCAACCACTGCTCAGTATGACTAAGTCCAGAGGCTTCTACCGTAGTTCCTGGTAGTGGCCACGGAAGGGCTTTTTTATCCACTTTGCCAGAAGTAGTGACCGGCAGGTCGTCGAGCACGTGCAAACGTGGAACTAATGCAGCAGGCATGATCTCACTCAGACGCTGCCTCGCGCGCTCATGATCAAAACCCTGTTCTGGGTCATTGAGACTAAGATAACCGACCAATACTTTTTCGCCAGCAGCGGTATTTTGGACAACTACCGTGGAAGAACGCACATTCTCAAGTGCAGCCAAGTGAGCATCAACTTCACCAAGTTCAATACGCCGACCACCAATTTTGACCTGGTCGTCGATACGCCCAATGAAATAAAGCCCATCAGCCTCAAGACGCACATGATCCCCAGAGCGATATGCCCGCTCCCAACCAACCTGCGGCAAAGGCGCATATTTCTCTTTGTCTTTCTCCGGGTCGAGATAGCGCGCCAAGCCCACACCACCAATGACCAACTCACCGACTTCACCCGGAGCAACCGGATTGCCCTGCTCGTCGACGACCACCAAATCCCAACCAGCCAACGGCAACCCAATAGACACTGCCTTGCCAGGGTAGAGCTGCGTAGCACAAGCAACCACAGTTGCTTCAGTAGGGCCATAGGTATTCCACACCTCGCGCTCAGGGGTAGAAAGGCGTTCGACCAGTTCTGCTGAACAGGCTTCACCACCGACAATGAGCAAACGGATATTATCCAATGCTTCACTAGGCCACATACCAGCAAGGGTAGGAACAGTGCTTACGGCAGTGATATCGCGCCTAATAAGCCAAGGACCAAGGTCAAGGCCAGAGCGCACCAAGGAACGTGGGGCAGGGACTAAGCAGGCACCGTGCGCCCAGGCCAACCACATTTCTTCGCAGGAGGCGTCGAAAGCCACGGACAGTCCCGCCAATACTCGGTCATCAGTGTTGAGCGGGCCACCAGGGGAATTCACCAAGAAAAGCTGGGATTCTGCGTCCACAAAGGCAGCAGCACTGCGATGACTTACTGCCACACCTTTAGGTTTTCCAGTGGAACCTGAGGTGAAAATGATCCATGCGTCATCGTCGGGGGTGGGGCGGTTGGTATCACCTGTGGAACGAGGGGCAAGCATATGGAACCCCTGGGCGTCGAATAGCCCGTTGATAGCTGCTTCGCCAAAAACCATCTCTGCACGTTCATCAGGGTCGTCAGCATCCACAGGTACATAAGCGGCACCGGCTGCCAAAGTGGCAAGAATACTGATGTAAAGGTCACGATGTCCAGAAGGCATCCGAATACCAATGCGATCGCCGCGCCGCACTCCCTGTGAATGCATAAAATCGGCGAGTTGATGCACTTCATCAAGCAACTCGCCGTAGGTAAGAATATCGCCATCGTCAATGGCAGCTGCGTCTGGCACATCATGCGCAGTAGCGCAGAATATCTCGTATAGTGTGCGGGGTGCAGGGGCGTGGGCACTGCGTAAAAATTGGGCTGGATAGCTAGAAATACTCATTGTCACCAGGTGTTTTATTCTTCTTCGGCTGCAATAATGGACTTGGCTAATTTGCGTAAATGTTTCAGCTGCTTAGACGTAGACTCATCCAAGGCACGATCCTCAGCCTGTGTTACCAATTCACTGAGATCTTTCTGTTTATTCCGTCCCTTTTTCGTGGACATAACGATTTGCCTACGACGATCCTTCGGATCTCGTTCCCGCTTAACCCAATTATTCTTCTCTAAGGAATCAATAAGGCGCACCATGTCTGACGCATCAATGGCAAGAATCTCACACAATGATGCTTGACTGGCAGCATGGTGCCCAGATAAGCAGGTCAAAACCCAATAACCGCGAAGAGTAATTTTATGCTCCGCAAGTGAAGCCTCTACCTCGTCACGGGTGCGGCGTCGCAAACGCTCCAATTGAAAAGAAGGCGATGCTAAGAGCGCAGCAGGCAGCTCAGAATTAGTCATATAGCTTATGTTAAGCCAAATCGTGGGTGTTTTCCATTAATTAAATAGAGGCAAGCTCACCTGGTGGTTTACTCAGTAGGTAACTGGGCGGCAAGCCAAGCCATCATTCCGCCGTCCACATTAATCGCTGACACACCCTGCTCAGCCAGATAGGAAACCACCTGTGCGCTGCGCACACCAGCCTTGCAAATGACATAGATATCTTTGCTGCTATCAAGCTCGTGCAGGTGCTCAGGGAACACCGACATAGGTATATTAACCGAGCCGCTGGCGTGTACCTGAGCAAACTCATCTACTTCACGCACATCAATAAGCTGAGCATCGCGAGGGACATCATGCACACTAACTATTCTCATGACCCCATAGTCTAGCCAGTAGCACACAGTTTGGTTAGTGCCGAATCTTTTCCCAGGCAGCAAGCAATCGTTGTGTCTCCTGCGCATCGGTAATAGTAATGCGCACTCCCTCAGGAAAAGAACGCACCAAAATATCATGCTCAGCAAAGGCTGCTGCAAGCTCCTGAGACTCCTGCGCCGACTCGGTAGGCAACCAAATGAAATTACTCTCAGAAGGCGCAGCACCCAATGCCAATGCTGCACGCTCCCGCTGCTCGACGACTACCTCAGTGCGAGTCAGCAATTCTTGAGCAGCCGCCAAACTTGCCACGGCTCCCGCCTGCGCCACCGCATTGACACCGAAAGGAAGGGCAACCTTGTTCAGGGCGTCGATAAGCTGGGGATTGCCAAAGGCATACCCCACGCGTAGCCCAGCCAACCCATAAGCCTTAGAGAAAGTTCGCACCCCAATGACATTGGGATAATCGCGAACATAATCCAGGGATTGCGGGCTATCTGGATCACGCATGAACTCGATATAGGCTTCGTCGAGAGCAATGATGATATGCGGGGGAACAGCAGCGAGAAAACGCTCGAAATCCTGCCGAGAAATGGTAGTGCCAGTGGGATTATTTGGATTACAGACAAAAATCAACTTTGTGCGCTGCGTGATAGCAGCAGCCATTGCTTCAAGATCATTGCGTAACTGGCTGGTCAGCGCAATAGGAACAGATGTAGCACCAGTAACCGTAGTGAAAATAGGGTACGCCTCAAAACTACGCCAAGGGAAAATGACCTCATCACCAGGACCAGCACAAATCTGCACTAGCCCCTGACACAGTGCCGAAGAACCACAACCAACAGCAACCTCTGCCACAGTTAACCCCAAATGCTGCGCAAGTGCCTCACGCAATTCCACACTCGCCATATCTGGATAACGGTTCACCGTGCCAACAGCCTCAGTCATGGCGACAACTGCTTGCTCAAGAGGTGGAAAACTCGGCTCATTAGAGGACAATTTCAGCTTTCCGACGCTACGTGCGCCAGGGGAGTAGGTGGGAATACTATCTAAATGAGCCAAAGGGCGTGGTGTGGTTTGTTGTGCAGGGTTGGCTTGGTGCATAGGGTTGGCGGTGTGCTCACGAGGCGATTGTTGTGCAGACATTTTTCCAGCATAGCTTGTTTGAGCAGTAATAGTAGCACAAGGGGGTATGGAGTAGCTGGGTGCTGCCATCGAATGCTGTGGCAGGTAGCGGCAGGTAGTGGTAGTGCAATAATGCGGACTGTAATGCGAGTTTGTTTCATAACATATGTGCTTGTACTATTGTTAAGGATTCCTTGAGGATCACACGGAGACGTGCCAGAGCGGCCGAATGGGGCTCACTGCTAATGAGTTGTCTACTTAACGGTGGACCGGAGGTTCAAATCCTCTCGTCTCCGCAAATCTCCCCCTAGTTCTTGCAGCTAGGGGGAGATTTTTTGTGTTTTAGGGTTAAGTTGGGGTTAAGGGGCAAAAAGTGTTTTTGGTTGGTGTGCCGCGATGTGAGTGCTTTGTCTGTATGGTGTCGGGATAATAAGCGTGCGTATGTGAGGTTTTGTACCATCATCAGGTTTTTCTGCTGCGGTGGCGGCGTTTTTTCTTCATTGACCCTGTGCATACTGGGCATCGTGGTCTGCTTGTTTTTACTGTGTTGAGTTAACCATCACCGCAGCACATAAGGGGGGTGTTTATGGTGCTGTGTTCTACCAAAATTGACATAGACTAACAATAAACCCCCTCACCTGCACGAACAGTGATTGAATGAGAAAAATTACCGCAACTGCCCAAGAGTTGCCGAAACCTAATAATATGATTGGTGCTAAAAGGAGGGCATTAAACCCCAACGGTGGGTTGGCGCAGGCACTGTATTGATACTCAATGCTTTAGGCATTCCCTTTTTTCGCATACCTATGATTGCTTCTATAACGTTGTGTAGTTACCACGTATCACAACCATTTATCCCAGCAAGGATTCCTGCACATTAACCAGCTTTGTTTATGGCGTTTTACGTGCTACATCATGCCTGTAATGGTTCGTCGTGTTAGATCATCCATTGGTGGGATATGCTCACTATTCATAGAGCAACGATGAACTGTGTATGTGGATTGGCGTAGAATATCCAGCGTTTCACGTTCTGTGTTGTTGTCGATCCATTCCATCCATGATAGATAGCGGTGTAGGTTCTTGGAGGCGACACTGCTAAAACGCCTCATAAACCGTTTGGTTTTAGAGTGCAGTGCGTTGATTGGCGCAAGTTTGCCGCGGTCATCTTTAGAATGATAAGCCCTGTGGTAGCACCAAGTTTCTTCAGCGCTGAAACATAGCCTGAACCTTTGTCCGTGATAACAGTGCAACCAGACGTAACAATGTCACCAAGGGCTAGGCGGGCGGTATTTTTAGAAATACTACTGTATCCAGCAATTTGATGGAAAATACTTCCCGTAGATGTCACGCCCATAACCACACAAACCAACAACCTTGACTGACTTTTCCCCTTCCTTAACCCGCCGCGCTTTTTAGCTTTAACACCATCAGGCACAGCTGCCCCCTTATAGTTAATAGGGAAAAACGTTTCATCGATATAAGCTAAGTTTCCCCTGTTCACCGTAACTTTTTTAGCATTTTTCTCAACCAGCTCAAGAACACGGTGCCGCATAAAGAAAGCAGTGGCAACAGCAACCCCGCAGCGTTCGGCACTACGACGAACACTTACACCGTCGATAAAACATTCAGCGAACTTCCTCCATGTCTCTAAAGACAGTTTGGAGGTTTTGAGAACTTTGTTTGTGGAGTGTCCAAAGGTGCGCTGGCACCCTTTACACAAATAGCGTTGCCCGCCCTTTGATGTGCCTTTGCGCACAACGGAATCACACTCGCAGCGTGGACATTGTGACAGAATCTCACCATACTCTGGCTCGTGAAACAACTGCTCCAGCTGTTCAATCAAGTGTTGTCGTTCTTCTGGTGTGACTGTGGAAATTATCTCTTTGACTTGGTTAATGATGTCTGTGGTTGTCATGTCTTAAATTGTAAAAACCTCCCCCGACATGAAGAACGGGGTGTTCGTTGTTATGTTCGATGTCAATTTTGGTAGAACACAGCATGTTTATGGTGGGGTTATTCGATAGCTTATTTGACGCTATTAACCAGGGGTGATGATGGTGTTATGGGCATATTTTCCTCTTAACTCACCGAAAATACGACTACCTTATAGCTTCATTATCGAAGCTATTGAAGAAACTAGTGGGATTCAGAGCTTTTGGAGTCTGGTTTCTAGATGAGAACAAGCTTGTCAACTACATTTCGTATGATTTCCACGGCTTCAGTGTGACTGATTGATGGGAATTGGGAATTTAAATCTATAGAAAGTCCGTTAACTAAAGCACAAAGAAGGCCAACTGTGGGGGTGGTTGGCTGGTCTGGGGCCAGCGCTGCTTCTTTTTTTAAGATACTAAGCCAATGGGCAATACGTCTATGCGTGTGATCCGTGGCCATTCCTAAAATTTGGTTGGTTAATTCTGGATCGGCATCCGGTGCCGTTGTCCCGTCTGTTCTGGGCCAGGGGAGGGAGGAAGACTCTTTCATTGAAGAAGTAGGGAGAAATTGCTGCAAGCACTCAACTAGCCGATCGCTGGCACTTCGTGACGAGTCAAGAATATGGATATCCGATAGGTTTTTTTCGAGATATCTATCCACCACTGCAACACGCAAATCATCTTGTGAGGGAAAGTAATAACGAAGTGTACTTGCCCCGATGGATGCCTCCTTGGCTGCCTTGCGAACACTAAGGGCGCTAATGCCTTCCCTTAAAGCAAGGGTATATGCGGAATCTATGATTCGTTCGCGTTGCTTTTTGACTGTGTCCTCCATGTTTACGAGTTTACGATACTACTCAAATGGTACAGTGTACTATATGGCAAAAGGTGTGACTCTGGCTTGTGAATCGGTCTCCTATCGGGTGGGGGAACGTACTTTATTTCAGGAACTGTCAATGACTCTTGGCTGGGGAACAAAACTTGGCGTGATTGGGGAAAATGGTGCAGGTAAGTCAACTTTGTTATCGCTACTTGCTGGGGAAATATCCCCCACGTCTGGGTTGGTTGATTCCTCGTCTAAACCAGCGTTTGTGCCTCAGGAAAAAGATTTACTCAGAGGGGACTCCCTGGTCTCTGATGAGATTGCAGCGTGTCTTGCACCTTTGTATGAAATCGAAGAGGAGCTCAATCAAGCATCGCGTGAGCTGGTCGCAGGGGATTCGGGTTCTCTTGAGAAGTATAGTAATGCCTTACAAAGGGCAGAGGTTCAAGATGTTTGGTCTGCTCCGCAACGAATTGAACGATATTTATATGGATTGGGTTTAGAGTCGCTATCGCGTCGGCAGCGTGTCGATGAGCTTTCCGCGGGAGAGCGTCGCAGACTTGCTATGGCACTTACTATGGTTTCTCGGCCGGAGATTCTTCTTCTCGATGAACCGTCTAATTATCTCGATGAACAATCACGGATCTTCTTGCAAGATGAAATTAAAAATTGGGAGGGTATAGTCATTTTCGTTTCTCATGATCGGGAATTCTTGGAGAAGGTGCCAACTGGAATATGTGATCTTGATAAGAGCTTTTCCTCTCAGTATCTCTATAGGGGAGCGTACCGCGATTATTTGAAGCAGAAAGACGATGAGATTAATCGATGGAAAGAACGCTACGCTAATGAGCAAGAAGAAATTCGCAGACTTAAGCACACTGTCGCAGTGAAGGCGCATCAGATAAACCATCATCGCGCAATGAGTGACAACAACAAAAAAGCGTACGGTGCACGAGGAGATCGTGTGCAATCACAAATATCACGCCGAGTACGCGCTGCTCGGGAGCGTCTTAACCAGATTAATCGATCGTCTATTCCTGAGCCTCCACAATCTCTAGTGATGTCTATTGCTCCAACTAAAACCCCAGTGCCGTCCTCCGCGCTATTGGCTCAATTGCGATCAGTAAAAGTGAATAAACGATCGAAAAGGGCTATCACACTTGACATTGCTTCGGATGACAAAATAATAGTTACAGGTCCGAACGGCAGTGGAAAAACTACTCTGTTGGAAATCATATCTGGGAAATTAAAGCCCACTCAGGGTTCTATCCTTAAAGGTAACGAAGTTAGCATTGGCTATCTGGGACATGAAGACCTATATTGCCAGGATAAAAGGACTGCCCGTGAGATATACGACTCCTCCACCCCTGATGCGGCACCGAGGCTTACTTCTTTGGGGCTTCTAGAAAACGTAGATATGGCTGCTTGTGAACTTAGTGTGGGCCAGAGGAAGCGGCTAGAATTGGGGATTCTTTTACAAGGAGACCACGATATCCTCTTGCTCGATGAGCCTACCAACCACCTTTCATTGAGATTGTGCGAAGAACTGATTGAGCTGCTCAGTACTTGGCCCGCTTCAGTAATAATTGCGTCGCATGACCCATGGGTGAGGTCACAGCACGGATGGCGGATATTCTCCGTCGTCGAATCCGCCTTTTAGGCTTTTATATTGCCCGGGCAACGAAACGATAGTAGTTTAATGGGGCTATGGTACTGGTAGTGGTCTCACGGGAAAACGTGAATAAGTATCACCAATGAATTGACTGCCTTTGGGTAAGGGTTAAGTTGCAAAAAGTGTTTCTACGTGGGGATGTGAGGGCTAAATAGGGAAAATTGGGAATAAAAGTTGGAAATTAGGAAAGCAAATATAAGAATAGGTATATGGCTATATGGCTTGGACAGTGGAGCTCATGATGCCGCTTATGCGTAGCGCGATAGTGCTAGCGGCGAGAATAATTCCTGATGCTGCACAGCCAACGATCGTGTCAGCAATGATTTTGCCTATAAGAAGATCCTGTGGGCGGATAGTTGCCAAGATGATTTCTACGACATGAGATGCTTTTTCTTCTGTTACGCGTCCGCCGATATTACCAGCGAAGAGGAAGATGAGATAACACATAACTCCTGTGGCAATGAGTACGGTGGTAATAGATTGGATTTCTGACTCTGATTGCTCTTCATCTTGTCCGAAAGTGTGTATATTCACCTGTGATCGCGTCAGCGATTGCTCAAAGTTTTGTGGTGAGATACCGAGGCTGGTGAGTGTATTGTCGCGGTCTATTTTCTCTACGCTCTGGTTGGCAAAGTTAATGGTGAGTGTGCCAGGATGATTGCGTGCAATCAAATCGTAGCCGCGTTCTATTTTGACCACAGCTGCGTCGATAGTTCCATTGAGTACTTGCTCTGTGGCACTATCCACAGAATCAAGAGTGCTGATTTTTATGCCTGGGTTCTGACCATCTGCTACGCTTGTCTGCTCAAAAGCTGCACTATCCGTGCCAACGACGGCAATCTTCTCAGCTGCTGCATCAGCTACGGTTATGTGAAAATAGGTGCGCATGCTGACTAATGCTAAGCACGGGGTGCTTATTAGATTCCTGAAAGATAATGAAAAGATTGATGAAGTATATGTCCTATTAAATCGCTAATAATCCAGCGATGAGGTATTAAAACTGTCCTTATTGGGTGACAGGAAACGTCTTATTAGGAACGCTGAGCTGCGGAAACCTGGCGTCGTCCAGCAAAAAATGGATAAAAGGCGTACAAATGGAAGAATGACTGCAACCGATAAAAACGCCGAAAACATTGAAAACGCCGGAAACGCTAGCTCCGCTGGCAACGCTACTATCGCTCTGCTGGACGGCACCACAATCCCGCAACTCGGCTTCGGAACCTGGCAACTCCCAGGTGAGGTCGCCTATGAAGCCACACTCGCCGCCATCAAAACCGGTTATCGGCACATAGACACCGCCGCTATCTACGGCAATGAACAAGAGGTTGGCCAGGCCATTGCGCAGGCAATCGCTGAGGGAATCGTCGCGCGTGAGGATCTCTTTGTGACCACGAAACTCTGGAACTCAGACCAGGCAAAAGCTCAGGAAGCAATGGAATTATCCCTGGAGAAACTAGGCTTGGAGCGTGTTGACCTGTACCTCCTGCACTGGCCATGTCCCGGATACGGCAAGTACGTGCAGGCGTGGGAATCCATGATCCAGCTGCGCGAAGCCGGCAAAACCACTTCCATCGGCGTGTGCAACTTCTACCCAGAGGCACTCGACGAACTCATCGCCGTGGGGGAAACGCCCGTGGTGAACCAGATTGAGGTGCACCCCGGTTTTGCTCAGGATACGCTGCGTGCGGAGAATCAGGCGCGCGGGATTCACACCCAGGCATGGTCACCGCTGGGCCAGGGTAAGGTGCTGGACAATGCGGACATCGCAAGTATCGCTGAGGCGCACGGCAAAACCGCAGCTCAGGTGATAATCCGCTGGCATATTCAACGTGGCGACATCGTCCTGCCGCGCTCCTCCAACGCAGGGCGCATAGCGGAAAACTTCGCCGTCACAGACTTCGTGCTCGACGACGCCCAGATGGCGGCCATCTCTGCACTTGACAGGGTAACGAGGGAAAACGGTGCTGGAGCTGCTGGCGCGACTGATGATTCGGCTATAGCGGGACGCATTGGCCCAGATCCAAAGGACTTTAACCGGGGTACGCCGGTGGAGTGATTCCGTATTGGTGCTTGTTTTGCTGTGTATGGGACTGCTTTAAGGTCGCTGACTAGGTAATTTGCCTATTTGCTGCCTATCGGTGTAACTTTATAACTCGTTGCACAGCAACAAGCAATGCAGTGTCTGCAATGCGCGCCCGTGGCTCAACGGATAGAGCATCTGACTACGGATCAGAAGGTTGGGGGTTCGAATCCCTCCGGGCGCACTTTTGTGAAGTCTCGAGACATCGTTCCTAAAACGGTGGTTCGGGATTTTCTTTTTTGGGGGGTGCTTAGCAAAACGTCGAAGGCATAAAACGCTAGATTGTTTAGCCTTCTGGTTTTAGACCTTTGTCGATGGCTATACCTAATATGAGGTATGCGGGAAGGAAAAACGCGCTTGCTCCCGCAAGCAGCATGATAAGCCCAGCGCTTGCACCTAGTAGTGTGAATTTCATTTAGTATCTCCTTTCGGTATTGTTAAGAGGGGTGTACCCAGCTAGTTGGTGTAGCTGGGGGCTTTTCTTTCACCTTTTGCGAGTGCTTAGCCAGATGATAATCATCAGTGCGTACAATTGGCAATAGCATTTTCCCTGCTACAGCGTCATGAACCATCATATTACTACTGTTAGAGCGCTATTTTAGCGTCTCTGCTTTGTTTGCGTAGTTCTCTCAGCTCTGGAAATTTGGTTTCGTAGAGTTCTCACAAAACAGGGGGTATCCTGATAGATCTCCATATTTTACGCAGTAAGGTGTGATTGAGGTATCTGAGATCCTCCACTTTAAGCGCTTCCCTTAGGACAGTGCGATACATGGTATCAATCATTTCTTCTTCATCTAGATCAAAACCATCATCGGTATGCCAATCCAAATAGTTAGGCAGCTTAACGACGCCGTTCGTTGGCCCGTCCATATCCTCTAAAGAATCGGGCAGAACATAAGAGCGACCACACACATGACCAGGGTTTAAGGTTTTCTTGCTCATGTTCGCGATGATAAAATATCACTAGCTAAATGTCGTCTAGTATCAGTTTGGGTAGCGGATTGCAGAGCGACGTTTCGCTCAACAGCATTCTGCTACGTGAAGTGATTCTCGACACTTCACATACTTTGGGGCTGAGTATCCCCACCTACCACGACCGGGGCGCTGGGTGAGCCAGTTTTTATTTCTTCCACACGCTACAAATGTTGGCGTAAAATGACTAGCAGACTCAGGGGTACGCCCCTGTGATGGTAGGTTATCCACGATTTTCGCGTAACCCCCACATACTCTGCACACTGAAGGGAGTTAAAGAATATCTCCCGGTGTCACGTCAGTTACTGCTAACATGGCGCTCTACTCGCTTTCGTGTGTCGTATCCCAGACCAAAACAGAGGGGGATAGTAATAAGAACTACCAACCAAGGACTGAGGTGTAGAGCAATGATTGCCAGTATGCAGATTATTTCTGCTGCATAGGTAAAGATTTTCATCGTATTCTCCTATAGAATGTGGGGGTGTAATCTCCCCGAATAATTGGCGTATTTAGGGAGATTACCTGCTATCATCTGCGCTTTTCTTCAATATACTTGTAGATATTCAAGATGGTTTTCACGTTTTGTATTTGATCAGATACTCATATTGCTCGACGTGGCAGCCTAACCCTGACTGCGCCTTACCCCACGTCCAGGACGGGAGGCGTGCCATTCTTTGACTGCCTCTGCGTCCCACAGTCGCTCACGGTTAAAATGCCCCACAGGCTCAGGGGCTATACTGCGTGACACGTATGAGCTAAAGGTGCCATTGGAGCAACCGCAGTGTTCTGCGCATTGCGACGTAACCCACAACAATTTTCCGGTATCGGTATCGATTATTTGCGGATTCATTTCGCCGCCTCACTCTGAAGCACTATACCTGCGTTAATGCCAACTGCCAGTGCAAGCGTGGCGGTTAAAGATGGGTTAATGCCTTTGACTATCCCGTAGATGACGGTGGACAATCCTGCAATGATGGATAGGTATCGCATGGTGATTCCTTTCTGTGATGGTGCTAGAATTCTGGGAGGGAACCCAGCCCTGAGTAATTGGTCTATTCAGGGCTGGGTTTCTGACTACTTCCGCTTGCTCAGAAAGTGAAGTGCAATCTGAACTACTTGAAGTGCCAGTGTTGCGATCATGTAGAACATCTCCACAATCTCACTAGAGTTGTAGCCAGGATAGGATTGATTTTTTGTATATGTATTAACAATCATACAGTATGAGGTTAACTGTGAGGTAGTGCTTACGTCACATGAGTTCACTGGTTTCTTGTGAGAGAAGTTTTTAAGAATGCTCTGTTGAGTATTGTACTATAGCCTTTTTGTTAGTTGATGCATTTCATTTCTGTTTAGCATGATCATAAAAACGGCTGGAGGTCTATTCCCATTCCAGCTGATATACTTCCACCATCGTGACTAGGCACCTCGCCTCAGCTGGGGATCTATTCTCATTCCAGCTGATATACTTCACGAGATAGCTCGAAATCTTGTTGAGGTGCTGGGGATCTATTCTCATTCCAGCTGATATACTTCTCTTAATCATTCTCGCTCTTGACTTTCTGCTGGGGATCTATTCTCATTCCAGCTGATATACTTCTTTGTTCAATGTGCTAGACAACACCATAGCTGGGGATCTATTCTCATTCCAGCTGATATACTTCTTACCATGCGTTCCCCCGCCATCGACTGGCTGGGGATCTATTCTCATTCCAGCTGATATACTTCCGAGGCGGGAAATGCCGTCGGGATGCTTGCTGGGGATCTATTCTCATTCCAGCTGATATACTTCTCAAAGCAATTACGATGATTGGGGCAACGCTGGGGATCTATTCTCATTCCAGCTGATATACTTCCCTTCTTCTGCACCGTTTTCAGCATCCAGCTGGGGATCTATTCTCATTCCAGCTGATATACTTCACGACGATGACAACGAAGAGTTCGATGAGCTGGGGATCTATTCTCATTCCAGCTGATATACTTCGCAAGATTGATTTTGCAACCTTTGAGCGGCTGGGGATCTATTCTCATTCCAGCTGATATACTTCAAAATTATCAATTCCATCTACAGCCCATGCTGGGGATCTATTCTCATTCCAGCTGATATACTTCTACTGAAAAGCAGCATTACTTGGAATGAGCTGGGGATCTATTCTCATTCCAGCTGATATACTTCTCAAACGCGCGATTATTGATTCTGCCAGCGCTGGGGATCTATTCTCATTCCAGCTGATATACTTCTCTTGGAGCTCAGGTATTTCATCTTCCCGCTGGGGATCTATTCTCATTCCAGCTGATATACTTCTCACCAAGTTTCCTACACGGTAGAAGGTGCTGGGGATCTATTCTCATTCCAGCTGATATACTTCTGCCCTCGTGTCCGTCCCATTTAACTTCGCTGGGGATCTATTCTCATTCCAGCTGATATACTTCTGAGGTAGATGAGGGAACGGGGAAGTAAGCTGGGGATCTATTCTCATTCCAGCTGATATACTTCCTAGAGGGCTGAAAATGCCTCTCTAGGAGGTATTTTCTTCTTTCTGTAAGCTAAAAAATCTGCAGTTGTTCTGGGGTTTCTTCTGATTTTTCGACAGTCCCGTTAGAAAAACGAAAAGCCTCACTCCACTGTTTATCAGTGAGCGGAACAATCCGTACCTCGCCATGTACCGGAAGGCGACTCTTGAGATTACGCGCAATTTTAGAGAGGTTCACCCCTAAAGGGAGGTACTGAACATACACACTGTACTGAACCATACTGAACCCATCATCCAACAAACTATTACGGAACCTAGTAGCCTCTCTGCGTTCAACTGCTGTCTTCACAGGAAGATCAAACATCACCAAACACCACATACCATCCTCCCGCCTTGGCCTACCCATGAGTGACACGCCCAATCCACTTAGGTACAGAAAGACTAGAAACATCACCTTCCACATAAAGACCAAAATTACGTGAAAGATCATTCAGACAAGTATCAACGGCCGAACCATCATCAGAAAATTGCTGCTTAATACTATGCGCCACTGTGCGTTTAATATCAGAACCTGAAAAGTCTTCTCCCAGATCTAAATTCTTCACCACCAGATCTACGACAGGTCTGAATGGTTCGATAAGATCATCCACCAAGTTGAAAGCATTTGAACGGCCATGATGAAACACACCTAAAGCTGGCCATAATCCTGCACTATATACTGCCCGTATCCCAACACCACGTAGAATAGTGTACCCGTAATTAAGGGCTGAATTATATGGATCACTAGAAAGCTGCTCCCGTATAAAACCAGCAGATAATTCCAAATGTCTCCAATAGAATCTCGCAGCCTGCCCCTCAATATTGTCAGGATCACCAGAACGAACTTTTTTAGCTAAAACATCAAGAAAATCTGCTTCTTTTATGGAACCAGTTGCCCGCAGCGCAAGAGCCTGGTTTTGCACCTTTGCTCGGATAAGAGCAGACCACGCACTCTTCTTCTTAGGTAACGAAAGACCTGCCTGAGCAATTTGTCTGGCGCCAACTCGTGTATGCGATGACCAGCCAAAAGCACCAGACTGAGGAATATGCCTCCAATCTAGAAACATGAGTGGAATACCCAGTTCACCCAGTTTTAGCATCAGCCCACCACTGACTGAACAATGGATACCACCAAGAACCATCTGAATTTCAGCTAGAGGAATAGCAGTAGGTTCGCGCTCATCTGGGCACACCATAAGCTGTCCCCGTCTATAACTCAGCTTTCCTTTCAACTGTGATGCATCGATCACACGCCAAGACATAACTACTCCATGGGGTAAGTATGACTACTTCATACGGTAAGTAACTGGAAGACCTCTAGAAGAAGACACACGAACCCTACCGTGAACATCTCTACGGATAATCACTGGATCAGCTTCGCCAAATATTTTATTAATTGCAGATCTCCAACCATGTGTTTTTCCCCCGTCAGGGGATCCAATAATTTCTTTCAAATCTGGAAGTGCATCTTTAGAAAGTCCCTCTGCGGAGAGCTGTGCAGGTCTAAGGCATAGTTGAGTAGCTGATTCAAAACCTCGAATACGCCATCGGCGTATATCGCCAAATTTATCCAAGAGCGTGATTACCTTTTCCGTAGCAATCTTAGCTGTATCGAGCATAAGTTCATCGTCAACAACAAACCATGTTAGGTATTCTGCTTTACCCTCACGAAGTGCTTTACGCAGTTTCGGTTCTGCTTGTCTTACAGAAATTGTTTGAGGAGGGAGCTCTACCTGGAAAAGATCCTGGTTTTTATAACGTGCCAGATCAACGGTATACACACGCAGCATGGCGTAGACATCTTTCTTGCCTCCTGTGATGCGGTACAGACGTGCATGATGGAAAGAAGAACCTAGCTCAACAAAACCACCATTAAGAGCGAGTGCCCCTGCTTTTTTACTGAAGAGTTTGATCTCATCTTGAGCGCTATAGTGTGTGCCATTTACTTGGATCTGACGTTCGAGATTCTCAGGAAGTCCTTCTTTCCAATCAAAATCAGGGCAACGCGTTAATGCAGTCCATAATGCAGGAGAGAAAGCACGGTCAATTTGATCCATCGAGATAGCTGAACCCAGGGTAACAGTATTCAGAGGTTGGATAGTTTCCTTGTGGGCCTGCCCATTACCTAAACGTAAACGCAAGTTTTCCGAAACAGGAATACGGTCTTCATCAAGAGCTATTTGGAGTTGAGGCACTAGTACGTTCATACGCTTCAACCAGGTTTTGAACACGGTTTTATCCGCGATGGTTTTACCGGTATATTCTCGCCAATCACCATAAGTAGTGTCTGGGCGTTTCGTGAGCTTTTGCTCCGACCTCAGACTATCTCGCTCCGTTAAAATTTGCGCAACCGTCGCCTGCATAAGGGCAATAACAGCAGCATCAATGGCATGGTGACGTCGATCCAATCGATTTTTCCCAGAACGTCCACCGATAAGACGAATTTTATCCTCAACGCCGGAAGCCCTACGCGCTGCAGCGGTAACAGAACCACGAAATACTCGTACAGTCACTTCTGATCCGAAATGATGAGATACACGGTGACGCAGTTCGTTGGCCATCCAAGAAACAGATTCTTTACTCCGTGCGTCAATCTCCTCATCCTCAGAGACACGCTTCAAACGGAAGATAACCTGTTGCTTAAAATCATTCATTTCGCGAGTATTGAGACCAGCGTCCGTAGGCCACTGCTTCACCCGATCAATGGCACTTTCTACGCTCACACCGGTTTTGTCAGTTTTCTTTGCCCACACGGCAAAAGGCAGTTTCCCTTTAGAACGGTTACAGTTAGCACACGCTGCAAGGAGGTTGATACGCGAGTTGGTGGAACCGACACCTGCCCGTGGAACAATATGATCTAATTCTGCGTTTTGCATGGTAATTGTGGAACCACAATAAGCACATTGCCCATTTTGACGCTGGATGGCCTGATATTTCATGACAGTATGACGATCAGGGCGTCCTTCTATATTCAGAGTAGTCATCATGGATTGGATGACATCTTTGTTCCTCTTTGCCCTATTTTCTTGACCACGGGATATCTCTCGAGCGGATTTCTCACTCTTGAACCCATCGCGCATACTTTCCACATTGATGGATACAGGGGTACCCCAACGATGTTCAGCCATCATCAGCCAACGGTTTGTTGCCTTGAGCACACGGTCAACTGCAGGGTTACCGGTTGGCTGCCCAATGGGGGCGGCAGCGGGCGCCCAGTCATCATCCACACCAAATTCTGCCCTACGCGCTGCATGAAGATCAGCGACATTATTAAGCATATAAGTACTAAGCCTCTGCAAGGTCTTTTCTGAATAAGCGGAACGTCCATCTGGAAGATGTAAACTTTCCAACTTTTCTAAAGATTCCGGTGGCATGGAACGAATTAGCGAGGAAGCTGCGATTGCTTCCGGACTATCTTCTGACGGAGCCTCTACATTAGAGAGTTCACGGATGAGTGCATCCTTAGAAGCATTATTAGCTGACTTCCAGAAAGTTTTAAATTCTTTAATGGAAGTATTGCTCATTGTTTGTTCAACATTATTGATCGGTGGAGCAGAAGTAACACGTTCACCGTCGTCGTTCGATGATGCTGTTCCACGGAGATCGCCACGATCAATTCCCAGTAATTCTGATACGTCAGCCCAGGTGGGAAAGTTTTGCTTTGTCCAGGTGTTAAGAAAATGAAAGGCTTTTTGGCGTTCTGCCACACTCAGAGGACGTTTTTCTCCTAGAGATGTGCCATTACGTTCTTGGATACGGATATTCGCTAGTAAGGAGATAATGCGATATTCCTGGAATGCTCGGGTAGCACGCCAGGCTTTGTATTGAGATGGATCCAGTTCGTCCTTGCCAACACGTCCTTCTGCGGATCCCTTGGGGCTTTTGGCGTAAAAAACTTTCTCGATCAGATCATTGAGGAAAGTCTTCTCAAGTTCCTGGGTACGGCCGATAAGTAGTAGTTCCTGAACAAAATCTTTCTGCTGCAGGCGTTCAGAAAATAAACCGTCTTCACCGCGAAGCTTAATTGTTCCTTGTGGCAATCCCATCACCATAAGAGCCAATGTTTCTGGAGTTTCTTGGTTTTCCTTTAGACCAACAATTTCTCTGAATTTCTTTTCAATGGCGGCATATCCATCGGAATGGGAGCTGGTTTCGCTCATCATGCTTTTCACGCTGGTGTATGGGTTTCGCCAACCACGGTGCCTTGCAATGTGGCGTGCCGCGTGGGATAAAGCAAGCTTTAGTTCATCTGTGTCGGTAATTTTTGCTTCTGCAAGTGCTGCACGTGCTTTCCAACCAATTTTTTCTGGCGATGAATCCAGATCTGGCACTGGGTAGCCATTCTGAAGTAAAAATTCGTCAAGTTCTTTGAGGCGGCGTTTACGTTGTCGGTAAAGTCTTCTCGTTCGGCGTGCAACACCAGATACCATTCGACGTGTTTGAGCTGTTTTCTGAGAATCAGGATCCAAGCCTGCGTCATGAATCAGAGACATGGCATTGAGGATGCTGATGGGCATATCATGCTCGTCAATTTCGATTGCTGCGAATCCAATGGAGTGTAGACCGACGTCGATTCCAACGCGGTAGCGTTTGTGGGATGGGGAAGGAAGTGTAGATAACATAGTGACTCCAAAATAAAATCGACCACCCATTGGATGGTCGAAAACTATGTTATATAAATCGCAAGTTGCGATGGAGCATTCCAATGATCGCTATCGAGGCGATCCTTACTGAGGATCTATTCTCACCTACACATTTTAGTAGAGATATTTTCCTTGTGCAACTTTTGATTTGTATAATCGTGTTTTAACCATCCTGCTGGGAAAACTCTTTAAGTATATAGCCTTCATCTGGGAAAATCTATCACATTAAAGATATCTATTTGGATTGAGGGTAAATTCTTTACTGAGAAAAAGCTAGGAGTGTTGATATATTGATTTCTATACATTAGCAGAATAGTTTTGAGGTGATTTCTCATGAAAATCGTTGGGAAATATAAAGCTTATCTTGAGGAAGTTCCATACACTGTTGAGGGTCTGCAATCTCTTAAGGATGGTACCTTACTGAAATCGAAATTATTTTCAGATTACCCCACCGTCTATATAATCTATCGAAATTTAGGAACAGAAGAGAAGCCAATGTATAAGGTGTACATTGGGGAAACGAACAGTATCTACGATAGGACAAAGCAACATATCAAAGATGACTCTCGTCTGCCACAACAGAGTAATGGTAAAGATATCGGTGAAGCTCTATTCTTCGTCGGCATCAAATCTGGATTGGGTTTCAAGACGGAGAAACTTTGATGTTGGTGATCGCACACGATCTATTCAATAAATCTTTAACTCTGGATATTGAAAATAAATTAATACACTACCTATCGAGTGTTGGTAAGGATAATTTTTCTATAGTTCAAAATGGCAGAGGAAACCCCCAGAAGCTTTACTTTACACAGTAGGAGTTTGATACGGTCTTTTCTCAAATTTGGGGAAAGCTGCGCGAACATAACAAAAGGCTGTTTCCTGATGAAGCAATTATTCGAGAATCTGCACTTTTAAAGCATCACCTTTTCATAAACTAACTGATGAGCAGATCGAAGCTAAAGAAAAATATATGATATCATTCGATCTGATGGTATGAATAAAGATGCTCAACAACTTATTCTGGTGCAAGGAGCTGCAGGAACAGGAAAAACTGTCCTCTTGAGTAGTCTCTTTTACGATCTTTTTCAAGGGGGCTCTGATAGGGAAACTGATGTGTTTGACTATCAGAATCTAAATTCATACTTGTTGGTTAACCATGATGAACAATTGCAGGTTTATCAGACCATTGCTCGTAGGCTCTTAATAGAAGATGCTAAGAACCCACGCGTAATGAAACCAACAAAATTCATTAATGAGCATGATCCACATGATGAACCCGTCGATGTCGTATTGATCGATGAAGCGCATCTCCTTTGGACTCAAGGAAAACAATCCTACCGTGGCGAAAACCAACTGAAGGATATTATGCAACGCGCCCGTATCGTCGTTGCGATTTTTGATCCAGCGCAAGCATTAGCTGGTAACCAGTATTGGGATGAACAGAATAAAGCTTGGCTTGATAAGCATGAGACTATTACACTTAAGGGGCAGATGCGCATTGACTCTGACGGTCCGGCTTGCCAATGGATAGAGGATTTCGGTCGTCGCGGTGTTATCGGGAATATTCCATCTGATGACAAATATCAAATTAAGATTTTCTCAAGTCCAAACGACTTGCACGAGGCGATTCGTTTAAAGGCTACCGATAACTCTGAAGTGGAAAATGGTATTTCTCGGCTTTTAGCAACCTACGATTGGCCATATAACGCAAATAAGAAAAAAGAAGACGATGGTTCAGGTTCGAAAACCTGGGACGTTGTTATCGGAGACTGGGCTATGCCATGGAACTACCAAGTTGAGTTTTCATATAAAGAGAAAGTTGAAAATAGAGGTCGTTCCTGGGCAGAAAAGAAGAAAACCATCAATGAAGTGGGATCAATCTTCACTATTCAGGGATTTGACCTGAACTACGCAGGCGTCATCATTGGACCCTCCGTGAAATTTCGAGATGGAAAAGTAGTTTTTGACAGGGACGCGAGCCATAACCAAAACGTTACGAAGAAACGTACTATTTCTGATGGTTCAAAGGTAGAGCTGCACGATGAACTGCTGCAAAACCAGCTCAACGTTCTTCTGACACGTGGCGTACATGGGTTGTACATATACGCGGTTGATGAGGAGTTACAAGCTGAACTGCTGCGCGCTCAAAACCGCCTCTTATAACCCCTCCACCCCACCCAAAACTCTGCGTTCTTGATCCCTAGTTTCTTGGGGTGGAATTGTGGGTCGAGTCCTTGGGCGCGTTGGAGTCGATAGTCTTTGAGGGCGGTGATAACTACCCTGTGTAGTGCAACAATGATGATGAGGTTGAACCAGGCGAGACTGCCCATGCCGATGTCGCCTAGTAGCCAGGCGGCGCCGGGTGTGCTGGTGGCTCCGATGAACATGGCGGCGATAATCGTGCCTTGGGCTATGCGTCGGGAGAACGATATGCGTTGGGAGAACGGGGCAGCGACCCGAGGAAGCTGAGTGCCATAACCTCGCCGCTTAACCCCACTTCGCAGCAAGAATGACAGGTTTGTTTCGGCAAGGTAGTAGCAGGCAACGGCACTGGTGAATCCGAAGAAACAGATGGCGATGGCGACGAATGCAGGTCCTGTGCCGGCGATGAAGGTGTCGAGCCCGGCTTGGACGTAGTTTGGTCCTGCGGGGGTGTTGTCGCCGAGTGCGCCGTGGTAGAGCAGTGGGGTGTTGCCGGATGCGTCGGTGGAGCTGTATACGTTGAACATATCGGTGGAGATGATGATGAAGGCTGTGGCGGAGCATACGAGTAGCGTGTCGACGTAAACTGATACGGCTTGGACAAAGCCTTGTTTGACGGGGTGGCTGACTTCGGCGGAGCCTGCGAACATGGCGCCGTTTCCTTGTCCGGCTTCGTTGGAATATACGCCGCGTCGGATTCCCCAGGCAAAGGCGGAGCCTGTGATGCCGGCGAAGATTTCTTCTTTGCCGAAGGCGGACTTGAAAATGAGCTCACATACTTCTGGTATGCGTGTGGCGTGGCTGAGCATGATGATGAGTGCGATGATGATGTAGGTGCTTGCCATGAAGGGGACGATGAAACTGGCGAATTGGGCGATGCGTTGTATACCGCCGACGACAATCACTGCCAGTAGTAGTGCGAGGATTAACCCGATCAGGCGGGCGTCGAGGTGCCAGACGGTGGTGACTGCATTGGCGATGCCATTGGCTTGCATGGATGGGAGGAAGAATATGGTGGCTATGGCGTGGATTGCTGCCACGACGAGGGCAAGGATCTTGAGGATGGGTGCGGCTTTGGTGTGGGCGTAGGCTTTTTCGATGTAGAAGGCAGGTCCGCCTCGGTATTGCCCTGTTTCGGGGTCGCGTTCTTTGTAGATTTGTGCGAGGGTGCATTCGATAAAGGAGGTGGCGGCGCCAAGGAATCCCATGACCCACATCCAGAATACTGCACCTGGTCCGCCGAAGGCGATGGCGGTGGCGACTCCGGCTATGTTGCCAATCCCGACGCGAGCTGCCATGGATACCATAAGTGTTTGGAATGGGGAGAGTCCGTCTTGTGATGCTTTTTCGCGTCGGATTTGTCGGAAGAAGTCGGGTAAGCCGAGTACCTGTATGAGTCCGGTTCTTAGGGTGAAGAATATCCCGGCGGCAAGGAAGAGCATAACGAGTGGGGTTGACCAGATGGTGTCGTTGATGGTGGTGAGTAGCTCGGCCATATGGGTTCCTTTTCTTGCAGGGTGTTTGCGCGGCTGTCTGTACTTGTTGGTATGTGCCAGCATTTGCTGTTTTAGTGCTGGTGGGTGTTGTAGTGTTGTGCTTGCTATAGTGTTTACATCATAACTATTTAATGACAGATATCTTAGTCTTGTTTTAGCTTTGGGAGTAAAAATGATCACAGTCATGCAACCGGATCCGAAAGTCACCCTCGACAGATTCCAGACTTGGTTGCAGGAGGCTGGGCAGGAAATACAACTCATTGCGCTCTATGAACAGCCAGTTCCACAATTAGGAGAATGTGGTGAGGCGCTCCTTATCCTTGGTGGCACTATGGATGCTCTCGACGCTCAGCAGTCCCCGTGGTTGCCTGATCTTCATCGCCTGCTGCGCCAGGCTTTGGCTCAGAATGTCCCGGTCATGGGCATTTGTTTAGGGCACCAAATCATTGCTGACTGCTTTGGTGGTGAAGTGGTGGTGAATAGTCGCACTCATGCCGAAGAGGGCGTGCGCGAAATTGTTTTGACCTCAGCTGGTCAGGCAGATCCTATTTTGGGTGCCCTCGACGCTAAAGCCCACCTGCCACTCTCGCACCACGATGCGGTAACTGTGTTGCCTGCAGGTGCCACGCTCTTAGCATCTAGTGCTGCTTGTCCGCTGCAAAGTTTCCGACTCGGTTCTATCACTGCAGTGCAATTCCACCCTGAGGCTTCACCACGTACTGCTGGTTATTGGGCATCGCTTTCCGGAGGTGATGAAACCTGGTATCGCGAGGAACAAGAAAAATATGACGCTGATATTCAGCGCAATGGCAAAGCTCTAGCAGCGGCCTTTGCTGCGAGTGTGACTGTAGCGGATAATAAAAATTCATGATTGCGCGCAATGTAAAAATATCGGGAAAAGCAATGGTCCTGGCTGTTGCTCTTTTATTGAGTAGCCTGGTGGATGAGATATTCGCTACTGCTGTGCTGCTAAAAATCTCTGCAATAGATGCCCGAATGTCGGTAACTCTATTTCTCGTAGTAACTATCGGCGCTCTCATGGCAGGTCCATTAAGTTCTCGACTCCTTGTTCGCATAGCACATCGTCGTGCAATTATTTTCGCAGTGTTTCTCTGTGAAGGCAGTGTCATGGCGTTATCAGCTACGCTTTTCGACGCTCCGCATATGCTCATTTTCAGCTCAGGATTAATGGGATTGTTGGGGGCACTCTTGTGGGCTGTCATTATGGTGATCATCGCGGATTCTTTCGAGGGAAAGCGTTTTGACCAGGTCAATAGTGTGATAACCACAATGAGAAATCTAGGCTTTGTGACCGGTCCCGCCTGTACTGGGTTCCTATTTCATGTGGGATTTTCCGCAGTGGTGGCATTGGTGGCTGCTATCGCTTTCCTTAGCGCTGCACTATGTGCAATACGCTGGTCGGATATTTTTCCTGGAGTGACGGCTAATAAAACTGAAACACAACAGCAGAAGAAGCATAATTTTCTTTCCGGTCTTGTGGAACTACTTGGTGACACACGCCTGAGGAATCGCCTGATAACACCATTGTGCACTGTATTTTTCGGTTCAGTCGTGAATGTGGGAGTAGTGCTTTATGTTCTCAATATGCGTGACATGGGGACAATGGTGTTTGGTGCAATTGGTACCGCAATAAGTACCGGACTGGTACTTGGACCACTTGCGCTTGAATTGTGCTCAATTAGACTACGAACCCAATCAGGTTTGGCTTTAGGTGCGCTACTGACTGCTTTAGGAATCGGCGGTATCTTTTTGCCCTGGTCGTGGCTCGGATTATGCCTTGGTGGATTATTGCTAGGCATTGGTAATGGGGTGCAGAATGTGTATTTCAATCGCTTCATGAAAATAACCACTACGGAAGATAACCGTGAAATACGCATTCCGGCATATATTTTCCTCATTTATTGTTTCTCATTGGCGTCTTATTTCTTCGGGTATGTTTTCGACGCTGAAAATGTGGTGTTCATTATGCACACAGGAAGTATCGTTACTGCCGTCCTGGCTGTTTTCGCTTTCCTGCTCAAGGATATACAGCCTGCACCAAAACCCACAGTAGCGTAATCGGCGTGTAATCAGCTATTGCGTGGCATCACCAGGAACGAATCTGCCTACTGTTTCTCCGCCGGGCTGCTGGACGACGCTATGCATAATGGTGTCGGGATAAACATGAACAAAATGCATTCCTTGTCCTGCATCTCGTCCACGCGTGCCACGCTTTGGCGTGAGTAAATCCTGGGTATAGCAGGTTCCCATAGAAACAGATACCGGAATATCGGCAAAAGTAGCAAAAGTTGAATAGTGGACATGACCAGCTAAAATACTGCGAATATCACTACCGTAAATCACTTCTTTCAGCCTATGCTGTCCTCGGAGTTCCACTGACCGAGCTTGTGCTTGGATACATGGAATTGGTGGGTGATGCATGGCCAAAATAGTGCCTTCTGGTGCTGTGCTACGAAGCTCGGTGGCTAACCACTCTAGTTGCGCGTCGCTAAGCTCGCCATAGTGCTGACCAGGGACTGAAGTGTCGAGTGCAATAATGCGTAACCCGCCAAGCCAGTGCACACTATCGCAGGGCGCTAGTGGATTGCTGGGTTGTTCGTCGAGAAGCATATGACGGAAGTTTGTCCGGTCATCATGATTGCCCATAATCCAAATAACGCGCGCGCCCATTCGTTGCGCCACAGGCTCGACCAGTGCACGCAGTGAGGCATAAGCATGCTCCTCGCCATGATCAGTCAAATCGCCAGAGAAAATGAGAGCCTCAGGCGCAATGGCATATTCCGCCACACTCTCCAACAGCTGTGCGAGGTGATCATAATAGCGTGCGACACCATGCAATGTTGTGGTGTGTGGTGCCAGAAAGTGAGTGTCACTGAAATGGACCAGGAAATGTTCTGGCGCTGGGTGTTCTGCAGAGGTAAAAGACATGAAAATCCTTAAGCGTGATTGGTCAGTAGTGGCTGTGCGACGGTATGCCCAGGTATGAGTGTGCCTGGTAGGGTTTCATTGATGATGGTGGCAGGTGGCGCCTGCGCTGAGATTAGGTTAGTAATGTGTTCGATTACTCTCGTGGCAACTCCTGCAACATCAATGCGGTAGGTGGAGATTCCTAACAAGTCAATCCCCGGCATAATACCATCGCAACCGGTTATGGAGAGGTCGTCGGGAATGGCGAAACCGCGTGCCTTGGCCCAACGGATGACCTCGAGTTGGCGGACATCAGAGGGACACATAATTGCAGTAATGGGTGTGTCATTGCGTGGAGTGTCAAGACATTGTGCCAGGTGATTATGCCCATTATCATCGTGATCGGCGTGGATTTGGGTGACCTGAACATTATGTTCCGCTAAGGCGGTTATCATGCTGCTGGCTCGTACCCACTCAGGATAAGACGCTGTTGGTGCTGTGCATATCACCGCAACATGACGATGTCCGTGGTGTGCAACATGATGTGCTAGGCGAGTACCAGCATCAACTTCATCATAGGAAACTGCGTGTATTTTTCCTGTCGGCTCTGGGCGACCAGCACGAATAATGGGGAGTCGATTATGAAACGGCACCAATTTCTCACTGGGAACACTACCTGTGGCAACAATAAGACCAGCGACTTGCATACCTAATAAATGATTCAGACTAGCAATATGCTGCTGCTCATGGCGATCAATAGAAATAGTCATCGAAACCACATTGATCCCTGCAGCTTGAGCTTGTCGCTGTAGTTCGGTAAAAAGCAGCCCATAGGCAGGATTGGCAGCATCGCGCAGGAGCAAACCGACGGTACGAGATTGATGAGAGGCTAATTCACTAGCAATAACATTAGGAACATAACCCAGGCGCTCGGCAACTTCCAGCACTTTCCGACGATTTTCTGCAGACACTTTTTTCTGTCCCAAAAACACACGCGAAACCGAAGAACGAGATACCCCTGCCTCACGAGCAACATCAGCCATAGTAATGCGATTATGTGGTGGAATCATCGTGTGTACCTTTCCGAATGTGCACGTCCATACACTACATACATGGTGACAGTAGAAATGATCATGAGCAAGACCGAGTAAACAAGAGTATTGGCATGAGCTTCAGGACCTACGGCACCAGTGGTATTGGCTTGGATGATAAGCCCTAAGGGCTGATAGCGTGGGTGAGCCAAAAAGACTGCCATATCGTAATCATCAAGCAAACTCGTGATATTTAATGCGGTAACAGCTGCAGTCGCCGGAAAGATTGCGGGCAATGTAATACGTCGGAATATATACAACGGATTCGCGCCCAGCAGAGTGGCAGCTTCTTCGCATGAGGAATTGAGCGAGCTGAATGCCGCCTTGAGCAGGCGTAGCGTGAATGGGATTTTCACGATTACATAGGCAATGAGCAATATGATTGGGGTTCCAGTAAGCACCATGCCACCTAATTGTGCAGTGGGGTGATCGTAACTCATAATCAAACCTAATGCGAGCATTGTCGCTGGTAATAGCCAAGGGATATGTAGTGCATACTCCAGTATTTTTGCAAGTGCGGTGTGATATTTGCTCACTATATGCGCAACAAAAAGCATGAGCACGGTAGCGATGAGGGCAGCCAATACACCATAGCCAACACTGACGACGAAAGGCCGTAGCGCATTGTCGTGAGTAAAGACGCGTATGTAATTCTCTAAGCTCAGGGCGCTGAAATTGAGTTTCCCGTCGGCAATGGCTGCTGGTGACATAAAGGAGAATATGACGATTAGCGCAATGGGAAGGATGTAGAGGAGCCACAGGAAGTAAGCGAGTAGATGAATTAAATTGTTTGCAATGGGATTGTCGATTTTCTGTTTTTGTAGTCGCATGGATACCTTAGAAACAGAGAAATACATTCCCGACTTTTCCAGGTGATTAAACACAACCAGGAGCCCAATGGTGATCAGTCCGAGACTCAATGCTAAAAGTGCAGCCAGTTGTCTAGAGGATTGACTCATGGAAAACGCGAGAACCAGGGGCGTTATCGTCTGAAATTCGCGTCCACCCAGGATTTGTGGCGCGGACAGTGCTCCAAGACCGGTGAGGAAAGTAAGGATAGTGACCGCAAAAAGGGTGGGGGCGAGCGTCGGTAAGACAATGCGACGCAGAATGAGCAAATGCGACGCTCCCATATTCCGAGCCGCCTCAATGGTTTGATTATCTATTTTTCTTAATGCTGCCGAGACAAAGAGGAGGTGATTGGTGGTAGTGGCGAGTGTCATCGTAAAAGCGACAGCCCAGAATCCTTGGAACCAATGCGGGTCTAGTCCCGGAATAAAACTGGATAAGAGTTGTGTGGCAATGCCCTTGGCGCCATAAATGAACTTGTATCCAGCAGCGAGCACTACACCGCCATAGATGAATGTCGTGGCGAAACCTAGCCATAATAATTGTGCACCATAGATACGAAAATACCTGGTGACAAGCACAATGAAAATACCTACGAGATTGTTGCTGACTGAAAGGAAGAGCGCAAGCAACACACTATTTATCAAGGATCTAGTAGCGCGTTGTGATTTTATGAGCTTTTCCACCGCGTCGAAAGAAAAATGCCCATCGGGGAAGAATATGGAAAACAGCAGATTAGCTTGCGGCCAGATAAGGAAAGTGAGAATTGCCCATGCCAAGACAAGGGCAATGAGGCACAGACTGAGTTTTTTCTTCATCTATGCCACCTCAGTATCTGTTTCCGCACTGGCGACGGAGTCAAATTGCAAAACATCAGCCGGATTGATGAACACCGTACATTCCTGACCAACCTGAGGGTAACTCTGCTGGTCATTAGCATAAATAACGCTGAGCTGGCATTGCGGATCCTCGTGCATACTAACAATGGCGGTAGAGGTTATCCCTTGATAGTGCTGTGCGACGACCCTCCCGCGCAAGGGGAGCGCGTGGTGGAAGGGAACAAATGCGATTTTCTCCCCTCTAATATAGCTGCTTGCTTGGGGGCGAAGTGCTGCTCCTTGGTTATTGAGGGCAGTCAGTATGACCTCTGTTAGGGCAGAAGACGCGCCAACAAAATTGCACACAAACTCGGTGGCTGAGCGTTCATAGATTTCTGTAGGGGTTCCGATCTGTTCTATTTTCCCATGATTAAACACCGCGATACGATCGGACATACTGAGTGCTTCTTCTTGGTCATGCGTGACATAAATAGTGGTAATGCCAAATTCGGCTTGTAGCTTTTTAAGTTCTAAGCGCAATTGTTGCCGTAGCGCTGCGTCGAGATTAGACAAAGGCTCGTCGAGGAGAAGAATCTTTGGGCGCATAACAAGGGCACGCGCAATAGCCACTCGTTGCTGCTGACCGCCGGATAGTTCATCGAGATTTTTATCGAGCTCTGTACTGTGCAGTTTCACTTTCTCCGCAATTTCATGTACCCGTTGCGCTATTTCCTTGCGTGGCAGTGAGGCAACTTTTAACCCGAAAGCAATGTTTTCCCGCACACTCATCGACGGAAAGAGTGCATAATTCTGGAAAACCATACCTATATTGCGCTTATTAGGCGCCAGATGCGTAACATCTGTGCCGTCGACGAGTATTTTTCCAGAACGTGGTTCCACAAAACCTGCCAAAGTACGTAGTGTGGTCGATTTACCGCACCCCGATGGACCGAGGAACGTGAAAAATTCACCCTCATTAATGTGTAGGTTGAGATCTTTCACTGCCGTAAAATCTTGAAAAGCGACGTCTATGTTTTGGTAAGTAATCACTGGGGCAATCTTTCCGCTCTGATCTATGCACGTTGATGCTATGCGACGTATGGGGCTGCTGGGTTGCTGCCCTTATAAGTATTCAAGCTCGATTTTTTCGATCCAGGAGTTTATGTTTTCGCGCACAAAATCCCAATCAATATCTTGTTGGGTTAATTCATTGTGAAAATTAACAATGGCTGGGTCAGCTTGCGCAATAGCATCTTTATTGGCGGGCATAGAGTTGAATTGTGCCGACCATGCTATCTGCGTTTGGGCGCTACCAAACCAGTCGATAAACTTTTGTGCTTGTTCTGTGCGGTCACTGCCATTGACAATCCCAATTTGTTCAACGGCATAAGGTACTCCTACCTTTGGTTTTACAATTCCAGTTGTGATTTTGTACTCTTGCTCAAAAGCTGGAATACCCGAAGACCACATTTGCCCCATATCGACCTCCCCGTCTTTCATTCGGGCGTAGAGGTCAGTATCTGGAACAGAAGGGGAGCCATTGGCAAAGAATGATTCAATCTGCTTCCATCCTTTGTCTGATACCCCAAGCTCACCACTATCATCTCTAAAACGTGACAGGATTCCGGCAACTACAAGTGCTGTGGTCGCACCCCCAAGACCCGACTCAGTTTGGTAGCGACCATGGAATTTTTCTTTTGTGCCTAGATCAGTCCAATCCTGTGGTGCTTCTTCTGGGCTGAGTTTATCGGCATTATAGGCTAACACGATACCTTGTTGAACCAGTGGCCAATATGAATGTTCGCTATCGTTATCGCCAAGTTTTTCATCAACCTTATCTGACCATTGCGGCGTGTAATCAAGCAAAATATCTTCGGATTCGAGCTGCTCAAAGTACATATTGTTAAGACCGAAAACAATATCTGCGACAGGATTTCCTTGCTCGGCAATGAGCTTATTTGTGGTATCGCTGCCTCCCTGACCAACAATCTGGATATCAAATCCAGCTTTTTTGGCTTCTTCGGTGAGCCACTGGGCACGACCATCGGCATTAGAATTGGTATATACCACGAGGGCATTATCGGATGAATGAGCAGTTTCAGTGTCAGATGATTGTGCACAAGCGGTGAGTGAGAACACTAACGTTGCAGCTGAAAACGTGGCGAGAACTTTCTTTTTCACAGTTATCCCTTAAATTCTTTGCATATTCCTTGAGTGATGTTGTGGCTGGTGCGTCATATATCGATACGACACACCAAGGGGGGAGCGCTCTCCCCAAGGTCCATCACTAAGGTTGATGGTCTGTGGTTTCTTGCGGGAAAAGTGATGGAAAATTTTGCGTGAACTTATTGCAGATAGTTTGCAGATAATAAAAAACCGCAGTGCAATGCTGCACTGCGGTGGTGAGATGATTAAAAATGTGATTATTGCATTATTGTTCTGCGGTATGCGCTACCTTAGGATCCTTGGACTTTGAGCGTCGGAAGATCTGGTCGATACCGAATGTGCCAGAACCAGCTGCTGCTAGTGCTAGCGCGGCTACACCAATTGCGCCAACAAGCTCCCAGCCGCCATCGGCTGCCATAATGCCATTTTCTAGGTGTACCAGGATGGCTGCGCCGAGCATAACCAGGAATACTAGGACGCCGGCAATTGGGGTAAGGAGTCCGAGGATAAGCAAAATTCCGCCGCCAAGTTCGATGCTAGCTGCAGCTAGTGCGCTCAGATTTGGCATTGGTGCGCCAACTTGGGTGAACATGGCTGTTACCCCATCAAGGTTTTGGAATTTATCCCAGCCGTGGGCAACGAGAATAACACCAAGGATGACACGAGAGATTAAAAGTGCAATATCTTTAATAATTGACATATCAACAAACTAACATTTTTGTGGAAGTAAAGCAACACTCACCTAATACTTGCCGAATGCTTACCGAAATATCCGCGCGGCTTGCAGGCTAAAAAACCTCTATCCGCGCACCTAAATTTTCCGCTTGAATCAATGTACCTACCCACCCCGGAGCCCCTGGATGCACCCGAAACACTGGCCGATGTGATATTTTCGCCGGGCTTACAGAGTCGGTATCCCTGGCACCAGAGCGCGCCTCATAGCGAATCCTAGACCGGTACCCGGCGTCGGCAAGCTCATGGATAGAGGGCGAATCCTTGAGTAGCTGCTGCCTGGTATCTGATAAAAGAGACAGGGCTTCGTCGAGCGCGGTTAAGAGGGCGGGGGCATTAGTTTCGCACATTGCCTGAACCAAAGAGGGTTCCGTGCCAGCAACCCGTGTGCCATCGCGGAAACTACCCGCAGCCAAGGAAAGGGACAACGCGCCGCCATTGTCGCCAATAATTGCCAGAGTTTCTGCAAGTAAATGCGGCAAATGCGAAATGCGCGCCACCGCAGCATCATGCTGGGCAACCCGAGCAGGAATCACCTCAGCCCCCACAGCAAGCGCCATTGCCGCAACATCATTCCATAGCGAAATCCACGCCTTGCTAGGTTTGTCCTGCGCATCGACAGCATGGTCAAAAGTAATAACCCATGCCGCACCGCGGAAGAGATCATCAACAGAAGCCGACCAACCGGAGTTGGCCGTTCCTGCCATAGGATGACCACCAACGTATTTATCTTGCATATTATGCTTGCACACGAGGTTATACACCTCAGTTTTCACGCTCACGACGTCGGTAAAGCCACAAGAAGGCGCATAAGTGGCAATATCAGCCAAGAGGGAATCAATCGCCGGCATGGGAGTCGCCAATACGATGAGCGCATTATCTTTTTCGGCACGCTCTAGTGTCTCAATGAGATGGGAACTAGCGTCGAACCCATCTTTGCGCGCAGCCTTTGCGCCTGAGGGGGAACGATTAAAGCCATAAGCTGGGATATTCTGCTGTGTTAAGGATCTGAGCAAGGAGCCACCAATAAGACCTAAACCAATAATGCACACTGGGCGAGAAATAATAAGAGAAGTCACCTGACAAGTGTGACACATTCCCACTATGGTTAGCTGTATGAAGCACGATTTTGCAGTGACAGTTGCACGAGTAGATGCGCAATGGCAGGTACGCACCTTTGCCGATGATTTCCGCAGCATTACTACCGCTATCCAGGCAGTACGCGATTTGCGGGCACAAGAAGCGGCATTTGCTCTGCTCAGCGTTGATGATGATTATTTCGTTATCGTGCGCCCCACACCAAAAGGGGTGCGGCTTTTGCTTTCCGACGCCACCGCAGCGATCGACGACGACTACGCAGCAGCCATACTCGAGGAGTTAGCCGTCGAGATGCCCGACATTGATTCGGCAGAACGCGACGCAATGGAACCGTGGGCAGAAGGCGACTTCGCAATCCTTGCTGACCTCGGTTTAAGCGAGCAAGTCATGAATGTGATCTGCGATGAAACTGACTGGTGGGCAAGCGAACAGCTCCAAAGAATCGCCGAAGAATTAGGTTTTGAGGAAGAGTTCAACAAAGTAGTGGGACTCTAGTGAGAATGGCAAAGCAGGAAGGATGCGTGCGCGCCGAGGAATATATGCGCAAAGCCTTAGCACTGGCACGCACCACCAACCCACGTGATGTCCCCGTCGGAGCACATATTTACGCTCCCGACGGCACTCTCATAGGACAAGGGGTCAATAGGCGCGAGATTGACTCCGACCCACTTGCTCACGCAGAAATGCTGGCTATCCGACAAGCCGTTGTAGCTCATAATGATGGTTGGCGTTTGAGTGACTGCACCTTAGTGGTGACCCTAGAGCCATGCACAATGTGTGCCGGCGCATTAGTCGGGGCAAGGATTGGCAGCATTATTTTTGGTGCTTATGAACCTAAAACGGGAGCCGTTGGATCTGTGTTCGACGTGGTGCGTGATAGGAAAGTGCTGCACCATACTCATGTGCGTGGCGGTGTGCTCGAGCAGGAATGCCAAGAGCTGCTACAGGAATTTTTCCGTGATAAGCGTGAAGTATAGTGGTGGAAACTGGCGTGGGGTATGGCTGTTTGAGGGATGAGAACGGGGCATAGCTGCGGGAACTAGCGTGGGGCATAAGGGGCATAAAGGTGGGAGAGTTTCGTCTTTGTTTCATGTTGGTTGCGATTTGGTTGCAATCTGGGGAATTCCTGGATTATCGCGGTATTGATGCGCAAAAGTGGCTACACTCGGGAGAGTACGTTATATCAACTAATTCTTTTAGGAGAACATTATGAGTGATTTCGAGAACAAAGTAGAGGATACTCTCGGTAAGGCAAAAGAAGGTCTTGGCGACGTTACTGGTAACGATGATCTTGCTAACGAAGGCAAGGCGGACCAGGTTAAGGCTGACGCTAAAGAAGCACTATCTAACGCCGGTGAAGCTGTAAAAGATGCAGCAAACAAGGTTCTTGGTGCTTTTAAGAAAGACTAATTTTTAGCCTTCGAGATACAACCTATGAATATGCCTCGCATTATGCGGGGCATATTCTTTTTCTTTTTGGTGGTTTGGTGGTGAAGGTTTTTGGTGGTGAGGGGTGGTTTGGGTAGGTTCTAGTGGTGGGTTTGATACGAGGGAATTTGGTGCTTAAGCATAGTTTTGGCTAGGCTGTTCTGCGGTAGCGTGTCCGAGCGGCCGAAGGTGCTCGCCTCGAAAGCGAGTGTTGGGTAACCCCCAACCGCGGGTTCAAATCCCGCCGTTACCGCCATTGTTCATAGTTGGAACATTGTTAGCATAACCACCGCAACAATAGAACGTGTCCTATTGTTGCGGTGGTTGATTTTTGTCTCCATCTTTGTTTCTGGGGGTTAGACGTGCTCTGTCTGCAAGTAGACGCCGATCGGCTTCTACTAAAGCCTCGTATAGATAAAGCCTCGTATAGATCCTGTTCTATTTGTTCATATTCTTTTTCTTTCTGCCTTGATTGAATAACTCATAGCGCTGGATTGCTAGTTCATTGGCAGCTCTACGACTAATACGTCCGTGGTCATGTAGTGTTCATAGGAGTTGAACTCGATGAATTGGTCAGCTTTGAGTATCCAATCGTTCATTTTGATGACAATCCTGCGTTCTGCTTGATCTTGGGCATAGTTCAAGAAACCAGTTACGAGGAAATTAAGTCTCCGCAGTTCGTCTTCGGTGAGATAGTTTTTGCTGTGATAACGTCGCCTTTTCTTACTTTTGTTCCTTTCCAGTTGGTAAGACCTAGATTATTGTCTTTTGGGTTGCAGCGAGTAGCGATGATTTCAGATGCAGTGAGCCCTGTGATTGCGTAGTGAAGTTTGTCTTGGATAGTGGCAAATAGTTGGTGGGTGTGGGAAGATTCCATATTGTAATCATCAGCAAGTCGATGATGTTTCTAAGTTCAAGGTAGAGTCGTGCTTCAGCGGATCGTATGTCGCGGATTCGTTCGAGTAGTTGGTCAAAATAGTTTATACCTCTTGGATCTTTGAGTTTGTTGTCATTGAGGGCGAATCCCTTGATGAGGACTTCTGTTGCCCACTTTCGGAATTTCCGAACAACTTCTTTGCGGGTCAGTTCATCACTGTTGAATATCGTTTTATGTGTTCGCTGACGCTTGATCGTGAGACGTTGAATAGTTCTGCTATTTCTTTTTGTGTCATCCAGACCGTATTGTCAACGAGACGGAGGTGTATTTCTGTTTTATTATCTTCGCTGGTGTAGATGATGAATTCACTGTTGTTTGTGATGATATGTGTTGGTTTGGAGCATAATGCCTTAGTTCCTTTCGGTTTATGCTTCATTATGCCAGTTACTATAACTTGGTTCTGTTGATGTGCTGAAGAATCAGTTACCATGCGACTGTACTCCGTAGGAGCGGCACTACCCCCACGGCAATAGAGGAAATATGGTAATGGTTATGCTGTTTATAGTTATAAAATATGCAACACATAGTCAATTACGGATATGTGCAGATAACGAGTGATGAGTCTCTGCGCTGCGCCTTCCTTGCTATTTCCGCAGCTTAAATACCGCTTTCCCCAGGCAATACTGCGCAGCAAAACCCAAGCCCACACCGAGTAGCACTGCAGTAGGAATAGCTCTTATCAGTCGTGCAGAGGTATCCGCAATCTCAACCCACGCTGGCATGGCTGCCATCCACAGAGCAGAGTGTGCCAAGACATCCCCACCAAGCGTGAGAGACACTATGGCTAACACCACCGTCAGTACCAACGCCGCAGCATATGACACAAACACCGCAATGAGCAGAGAAGCAACGCAGATGATGAAGCCAACAATGCTGGATAGTAGCCAACGCCGACATTCATCACCACGCGTTCCACCAGCGCATACACCAGCCAGTGATGCCACAGTGCTCATCACACCAATACATAGTCCAAGCCACATGAGCAGCGCGCTCGCGCACCGCGGGTTCTCCATATACATCAACGCCCAGGCTTTCGATAAGGACTGCCACGCTAACACCGGTAACACGCCGCAACCAATTGGCAGCAGCGTAAAAGTCCATAAGCCATGAACATAACTAGCGGGATAAACCACAGCAACAGTAGCCAGCAGCAGGATGCTTAACCCCAGGCAAGAGGCTATGGCTGGTTTGAATAACGCCCTGTTCAGTGCGATGACAGCTGCATGGAAATGGGCTGGGCGTCGGCGATTAAAAGATACGGGACGATACACACCAGCAGGAACTGTCGCACTCTCATCTATCGGAGAAAGAGCAGGTGGTGTGCCGTGTTTCGTGCGTCGGGCTGCTCGCCCGGGAGATTTCTCCGGCGTGATAATCGCCATAATGACCCCCAGAACAGCCAATACTATACACAGAGATACAGCAACCCAGGGGCTTTCTACCGTAAGCGGATCGTCAGGGCTTAACGCCACGCCATTGTAATGCACACCCAAAATCGGCAAGACTGCGCGCACAGACCACGCCATAGGCGAAAACACCCAACCATTGCCAAGCTGCTCAGCAGTGACAGTGCCAATAATCTGCCACGCAATAAACACCACCACAGTCATAACCAGATGGGTACGCCGCGCCACCGCCGACGCCACACCAAGCACCCCAAGCGATGCCAGAAAAGCCACACACCCAAGGAACGCAATCCGCTCTGCATGAGCACGCTGGGCAAAAACACAAATAAGGTAGCTGCCACCAAAATTAAAAACATGAAATGCGAATACGCTACTTGCCGCCACGCAGAACCGGGCGCAACGCTGTGCAGGTTGGCTGATAGGCAACCACGCGGTGCCGCCCTGGCGTGCGTGTGCCTCCCGTTGCTCTGCACTCAAGGCAAAAATCGCCATGAGTGGGGCTGCTATGCCGGTGAGGTACATTGTTTGCCACATCAGCACGCCAGTGGCATCGGTAGTGGGGGCAGTATAACCAGAAAGAAAATAGGTCAGCGTAACCAACGGGAAAGCGGCACATGGTAGCCACATCACAGCGCTGCCACGGGCGCGTAAAAACTCAGCCTGGATATAGCGAGGTTTGTGTGGCGCCGGAAATGATTTAGACATTCTGACCTCCGGAGCTGGTCAAACGGAAAAACTCTGCCTCAAGATCACGAAGATTGCCCTCAGGAACCAAACCATGCAGCGTTCCTGAATACATGACCTTGCCGTCGGCAAGCACTGTGACATCATCGGCTAGGTGTGCCACTTCACCTAACTGATGCGAACTAACCAGCACAGTGCCACCGCTAGCCGCCCATGCGCGCAACAATTCCCGAAGCTGCGCAATTGCCTGCGGATCAAGACCATTTTGTGGCTCATCCAAAACCAAAATTTCCGGGTCGCCAAGAATCGCCTGGGCTAAAGCCAAACGTGCTTTCATGCCAGTGGAAAAGGCAGCTGCTTTCTTCTTCCCAACTGACCCCAAGCCAACTGTTTCTAAAGCTCGGTCTGCTTCGCTGGGGTCTAAGCCCAGAAGGCTTGTGTGCACGCGTAGATTATTCCGCGCAGACAAATGACCATAAAACGCAGGACCGTTGATAGAGGCGCCAATGGTGCGCAGTTTTTCTCTGCTTAACTCCTCACCATGAATAGTGACACTGCCGGAATCTGCAGATAGTAGGCCTAACAGAATGGATAGCAATGTAGATTTTCCGGCACCATTGCGGCCAAGCAAGGCGTGGACGCGACCGGGGGTGATGTGGAAGTTTATGTCTTTCAGAACAGGGTTCTTACTGAATTGCTTAGAAATATGGGTGAATGTGATTGCGGGGGTAGGAATAGGAGAACTCATATGGGGTATTTTTGTCGGTGAGCTGGGAAAAGTACTCGGACGAAAGTAGGGTTTTAGTGAGAAGATTCTCATACCAGGGTATGAGCGTATGGAGTGGATAGTGGCAAACGGAAAGCTAGGGGGAGTTTTTGCTATGGGTAGCGTCGATAGCTATCGGGGGGATGATGGTGACAAGTGGAGCGGATGACAGATTATGATAAACGCTATGAATAAAGCACTGAAGCGTTCTGCATACGCTGCTGTTATATCTGCATCCTTGCTGTTGGCAGGCTGTGGAGCTGAGGATAAAAATGATAAGAATTCTGCATCCGAAGCTGGTGTAGTAAAGGTTAATAACTGTGGTTATGACATGGAGTTTCCACAGGCTCCAGAGAAAGTACTCATTATGAATGGTGCTTCCGTGGGGGAAGCGGAAAGCATGATTAGTTTGGGGTTGGGGGACAAAATTATTGCTAATGCCCAGGGGTGGAGCGTTTCAGATATTCCGGGGATGGCGGAAAAAGTAGCTGCGTTGCCGAAGGATAATCTGGAGATGAATGCGGCATTTGATATTCCTGCGGAGCAGGTGCTTAGCCGCAAACCAGATTTGGTGCTATCTACGTATTCTGGTGGCTTTAATGAACGTCAAGGTTTTGCTTCCCGTGAGACTTTGCAGCAAGTGGGTATAAAAAGCCTTGTCACCCCAGCTAACTGTGCTCTAGGGAAAACGGAAAAATGTGACAGACCAGGAACAAGAGCAATATCTTAAGGCTGGCGTGGAAGATTCTGCCCAATATCTAAAACTGTTGGGAAAGATTTTCCGGGTGGAAGATAGGGCAGAAGATCTGGTGACCCAGATGAATCAACGTATTGCTGCGGTGGAGGAAAAATTAGCGGCTACGTCCAGCAGCACCAGCCCAAAGAAAATGTTGATTGTTTTCCCAGAAATGGCGGCCATGAATGCCCAGGGATTACCTGCGGTGATGAGTGGTGGAATCTACGATAATGTGATTGAAAAAGCTGGTGGTAGCCCAACATTCGCGGGAAATCCTGACATCACCATGACACTCAGCCCAGAGCAATTAGCCTCAGCAGATGTAGATGTGTTGATTATTGGCACCACGGGGGCTCAGGGAACAACGGCGGAGGAAGAAGCCCAGAAACTATTTGAGGCATATCCACAGTGGAAAGCTTCCCGCACACATACTTTTGTGGGTGCTTCCGACGGCTTGTACTTGGGGCCTGCTCATGCTGATGCAATAGAAAAAATTGCCAAGGTTGCTTACCCAGAGGCTTTCTCTGAATGAGTGCTTGGATAAGCACTGAATGAGTGCTGAATCATTGAGCTGCACGGCTTGATGAGGAGGCGCATGGCTTAATTACAGGGCTTTGAGCACACAGCTTATGACCGAGGTTATGGTGGAAAGAAAAACTAGGGGCACTTGTGCATAAACGTGTTTTCCAAAGAGTGCCTTTTGCTTTGTTATGCGCGATAATCCTGTGCATCCTGCTGGTTTTTATGCTGGCTGGTGTGCTGTGGGGTTCTGTTGGACTGAGTGTAGATCAGGTAGTTCAAGCTCTAAGCCATCGTCTGTTGGGGCGCAGCGGAATACCTGAGGATCCTTTGGCCTATACCATCGTGTGGCAGCTGCGCTTGCCACGTGTGCTGGCTGCAGCACTGGTTGGGGCGGGTTTAGCAGTATCTGGTGCGGTTTTGCAGGCGATGGTGCGCAACCCCTTGGCAGACCCCTACACATTGGGTGTGTCTCACAGTGCCGCTCTTGCAGCGGTACTTACGATGACCTCCAGCAGTGCAGTGTGGTTACGTAATCTTGGTATGCCGCTGGCTGCTCTGTTAGGCGCGGGAGTTAGTTTATGCCTAGTTTTATATCTGGCGCAGCAGCATGGGAAATTCACCAGTGCCCGCATTGTTTTAGCCGGTGTAGGGGTGGGGCAGATTGCTCTGGCTGGAACCACGCTTGTTCAATTAACCGCGCAGCCGGGTGAAATTCATGGCATTTTATTTTGGCTACTCGGTAGCGTGGCGGGAGTACAAAAATTAAGCGCATTAACATTGCCTACGCTGTGCATGGGATTGTGCATTGCATATCTCTTTACCCAGGCAAAGAAAATCAATGTGCTGTCCATGGGTGATGAAGACGCTCATGCTTTAGGCATTAACATCCATGTTCTGCGAGTACAGCTGATTATTGTGGTGGCAATTCTCACGGGCATGGCAGTAACACTAGCTGGCTGTGTGGGGTTCATTGGGCTGATCGTGCCACATTGCGTGCGTTTTATTGTTGGTTCTGATTACCGCAAAGTTCTTCCACTATCCCTGCTGATAGGAGCGATAGTTTTAGTTCTTATTGATATTGTGGCTCGTCTGATTGATATTCCAAATGAATACCCACTGACCATTTTCAGCGCAGCGCTGGGCGGACCATTTTTCCTATGGCTACTGAAAAGAAGCAACGCAGGAGGAAATGTATGAGTGGGGAACAGGCTAACCACGCCGCACAGATGCGCGTCGATAAACTTACAATTACAGTCAATGACCACCGCATTATCGACAACATCAGTGCCTGCTTGAAACCTGGGAAAATTACCGCCATTATTGGCCCGAATGGGTGCGGTAAAACCACTTTTCTACGGGCGTTGTATCGCAGCCTGAAACCCACTACAGGGGCGGTGTATAGCGGTGATGTGAATATTTGGGATATCACTGCTGCGGAATCCGCGGCACAGCGCGCTGTTGTGACTCAATATCACGGTGAAGGGGTTGGTTTTAATGGTTATGAGATTGTGGAAATGGGGCGGTATTTCGCGCGAACAACAAACGTGAAAACCAATCTGAAAACCGCTCGGAGAGCACAGTATTCATGCGAAGAAAACGAGGTCACACATGGCGAGCATGGGAATGTAGATAAACATGCGCGCTCGCGGCGAGATGCCGCAATTATCCGCCAGGCACTGCTGGACGTGGCGGGAACAGAAGAAAAAGCCCAGGAATTAGCACAGAAATCTTTTGCTGATATGTCCGGTGGGGAACAGCAACGGGTACTTATTGCTCGTGCTCTGGCCCAACGGGCACCGGTCATCATTCTGGATGAGCCTACAAACCATCTGGATATTCATGCGGAATTATCCATCATGGCGCTTATTCGCCGGCATCAATGCACAACAATTCTTGTGGTGCATGACATTAACCATGCACTTGCTTATGCCGATGACGTTATGGTCCTAAACCAAGGGAAAATCTACGCTAGTGGGGAACCGCACGCGGTGCTCACACCGGAGCTTATCCGTGAAGTATTTGGGGTATCCGCCTGTTTCACCACAGATCCGCATACCGGAAAGCCCTTCGCCATCCTGGGTTTGCCGGGGTAGCTTAAGGAGCCTACTCTAACCTCCTCACCCCTCAGACCGCGTCCCATCAATGTCGCTAGGCTGGTATCGTTACTATGAATCTAAGAACCGAATATCACAAAATAAGAAAATTAAGAAATACAGAATAGAGAAAAGCGACACTTGCATGACCACAGAAAACTCAGAAAACACAGAAAACTCAGAGAACATAAAAAACACAGAAACCCCTGAGATTACAAAGCCTGACACTACTTTCACGCTAGAAACAGAGCTTTTCGACGCCCCCGGCAAGCATGGGCGCACTGGAGTTATTCACACTCCGCATGGTGACATTGCCACGCCTGCGTTTATCCCTGTCGGCACTAAAGCTACGGTAAAGACGCTTACTCCTGAGCAGATTCGTCAGACTGGTGCTCAGGCAGTATTGTCCAATGCCTATCACCTCTATTTGCAGCCTGGCCCGGATGTGGTCGATGAGGCAGGTGGGGTGGCTGCGTTTGAGAATTGGCATGGCCCAACTTATACCGACTCTGGCGGGTTCCAAGTGATGAGCTTGGGTGTGGGGTTCAAGAAGGTTTTGGCTATGGATACCGTCGGGCTGCATGAGAGTGAGATTCGGGCTAGGCATAAGGATCGTTATGCTCATGTTGATGAGGATGGTGTGAATTTCCGTTCTGTGATTGATGGTTCTCGGCATCGGTTTACTCCTGAGAAGAGTATGCAGATTCAGCATCAGTTGGGTGCGGATATTATGTTTGCGTTTGATGAGCTGACCACGCTTTTGGATACGCGTTTGTATCAGGAGCAGTCGGTGGAGCGTACTCGTCGGTGGGCTCAGCGTTGTCTTGATGAGCATGATCGTTTGACTCGGCAGCGCGTGGATAAGCCGTTGCAGTCTTTATGGGGCGTGGTGCAGGGGGCGCAGTATGAGGATTTGCGTCGACAAGCAGTGCGTGGGTTATTGGAGCTGTCTGATCGTGCTGAGCAGGCGGGACGACGCGGTTTCGGTGGTTTTGGTATCGGTGGTGCCTTGGAGAAAGAGAATTTGGGCACTATCGTGGGTTGGGTTTGCGATGAGCTCCCTAAGGAAAAGCCACGTCATTTGTTGGGTATTTCTGAGCCTGATGACTTATTCACTGCCATTGAGGCAGGTGCGGATACTTTTGATTGTGTGGCTCCCACTCGCCTAGGCAGGCGCGGTGGTGTATATACTCTCGACGGTCGCCTTAACATCACTGCCTCTAGGTTTAAGCGAGACTTTAGTCCGGTGGATGCGGAGTTTGGTGGCTATGTGTCGGAGAATTACACTCGTGCGTATTTGCACCACCTGTTCAAGGCGAAAGAAAACTTGGGGCAGACTCTATGCACATTGCACAATGTGAGCTTTATGATTGCGTTGGTTAATAATATCCGCAATGCAATCAACAATGGCACGTATGCAGAGTATAAGGAGGAGTTCATGGGGCGTTATTATGCTCATGCTAAGCCAAAGACTGGCCCCATGATTACCCCACGTGGCTCAAAGAAGCATCACCACTAAACCAATGGTAGTGGTCGCTTAGTAGTTCTCGCGGTTTTTCACCCAACGGATTACCAAGTATGTAATTGGCATAATCACCACTTCGATGAGGGTTTTCCATAAAAAGCCCACCAGAATGTAATTGACGGTATCGCCAATGGTGGTGATGCCAATTACTGGTGCTGCGATAAGACAGAAAATGAGGGTGTCGCCGAACTCGCCCACAATAGTGGAGCCGATGAGACGCTGCCACAGCGATTTTTCTCCGGTGCGTTTCTTGATTGCTGTGAGTGTCCATGCGTTGAGTAGCTGACCGACGGCATAGCCGCATAGGGAGGCGAGCACGATTTGAGGCACGAGTGCGAGCACTGCCTCGAATGATTCTTGTCCTTCGTAGAAGTCTGCCCCTGGGAGCCAGATGGCGATGTAGAAGGAGAACACTGCCAGGATTGTGGTGAAGAAACCAGTCCAGATTGCTCGTCTGGCTGCACGGAATCCATAGCATTCAGCGAGGACGTCGCCGAGAATATAGGCGGCGGGGAACAGGAAGAAAGCGCCGTCGGTAACCAGTGGTCCAATGGCAACGCCTTTGGTGGCGGTGATATTGGAGATGAGGAAAATTGCCACAAAGAGTGCTAGGAATACTGGGTAGAATGAGCGTTGTACTGGGATATAGCGCGGTGCGGAGTCGTTGCGCGTAGCGTTATTGATGTTGTTATCTGTCACGCGTCAAAGTTTAGGGTAAATACCTTGCGGAAGCTATATTTGTCGCATAAATGCGTAGCATGGGTGCTATGAGTTCTTTGCATGGTGCAGCTACGGGTGGAAGTGCAGGTGCTGGTCGGTATGCGCCTAGTCCTAGTGGTGATTTGCACTTTGGTAATCTGCGCACTGCGGTTGTGGCGTGGCTTTTTGCCCGTTGGTCGTCGCGGGAGTTTTTGCTGCGTGTGGAGGATATTGATACGCAGCGTTCTTCGATGGAGTCGGCGCGTCGGCAGTTGGAAGATTTAGCTGCCATTGGGCTGGATTGGGATGGGGATGTGGTGTATCAGTCCCAGCGTCACGACGCTTATGCGCAGGCATTGAGTGCTTTGCCGGTATATGAGTGCTATTGTTCGCGCAAGGAGATTAGTCAGGCGGCGAGTGCTCCTCATGTGATTCCGGGGCATTATCCTGGTACGTGCCGGCAGTTGAGTGAGCAGCAGCGTGCGGATAAGCGCGCTGAGTTGGCGGCGGTGGGGCGGGTGCCTGCGTTACGTTTGCGTGCTGAGGTTACCCAGTGGACTGTGCAGGATTTTTATGCAGGTGCTGTCACGGGTGATGTGGATGACATGATTTTGCGACGTGGTGGGCAGCAACCTGATTGGGCATATAATTTGGCGGTTGTGGTTGATGACGCTGCCAGCGGTGTGGATCAGGTGGTGCGTGGTGATGATTTGCTTAGTTCGGCGCCGCGCCAAGCGTATGTGGCGCATTTGTTGGGGGTGCAGGTGCCGGAGTATGTGCATGTGCCGTTGGTGCTCAATGATGGTGGTGTGCGGTTGGCTAAGCGTGATGGTGCGGTGACTTTGAGGCAGTTAGGTGATCCTGCTGCCGTGGTGCGCGAAATAGCGTTTTCCTTAGGCAGTTCTGCGACTTCTTTGCAGGAATTATTGGCAGATTTTAATCCTCGATCGATGCCAAGAACTCCTTATATTTGGCGCCATTAAGCGCTTTTCGACGCTCATGCTAGGGTGAGTTTGCGTGCTGTGTTCTACCAAAATTGACATCGAACATAACAACGAACACCCCGTTCTTCATGTCGGGGGAGGTTTTTACAATTTAAGACATGACAACCACAGACATCATTAACCAAGTCAAAGAGATAATTTCCACAGTCACACCAGAAGAACGACAACACTTGATTGAACAGCTGGAGCAGTTGTTTCACGAGCCAGAGTATGGTGAGATTCTGTCACAATGTCCACGCTGCGAGTGTGATTCCGTTGTGCGCAAAGGCACATCAAAGGGCGGGCAACGCTATTTGTGTAAAGGGTGCCAGCGCACCTTTGGACACTCCACAAACAAAGTTCTCAAAACCTCCAAACTGTCTTTAGAGACATGGAGGAAGTTCGCTGAATGTTTTATCGACGGTGTAAGTGTTCGTCGTAGTGCCGAACGCTGCGGGGTTGCTGTTGCCACTGCTTTCTTTATGCGGCACCGTGTTCTTGAGCTGGTTGAGAAAAATGCTAAAAAAGTTACGGTGAACAGGGGAAACTTAGCTTATATCGATGAAACGTTTTTCCCTATTAACTATAAGGGGGCAGCTGTGCCTGATGGTGTTAAAGCTAAAAAGCGCGGCGGGTTAAGGAAGGGGAAAAGTCAGTCAAGGTTGTTGGTTTGTGTGATTATGGGCGTGACATCTACGGGAAGTATTTTCCATCAAATTGCTGGATACAGTAGTATTTCTAAAAATACCGCCCGCCTAGCCCTTGGTGACATTGTTACGTCTGGTTGCACTGTTATCACGGACAAAGGTTCAGGCTATGTTTCAGCGCTAGAAGAACTTGGTGCTACCCACAGGGCTTATCATTCTAAAGATGACCGCGGCAAACTTGCGCCAATCAACGCACTGCACTCTAAAACCAAACGGTTTATGAGGCGTTTTAGCAGTGTCGCCTCCAAGAACCTACACCGCTATCTATCATGGATGGAATGGATCGACAACAACACAGAACGTGAAACGCTGGATATTCTACGCCAATCCACATACACAGTTCATCGTTGCTCTATGAATAGTGAGCATATCCCACCAATGGATGATCTAACACGACGAACCATTACAGGCATGATGTAGCACGTAAAACGCCATAAACAAAGCTGGTTAATGTGCAGGAATCCTTGCTGGGATAAATGGTTGTGATACGTGGTAACTACACAACGTTATAGAAGCAATCATAGGTATGCGAAAAAAGGGAATGCCTAAAGCATTGAGTATCAATACAGTGCCTGCGCCAACCCACCGTTGGGGTTTAATGCCCTCCTTTTAGCACCAATCATATTATTAGGTTTCGGCAACTCTTGGGCAGTTGCGGTAATTGTTTCTCGTTCAATCACTGTTCGTGCAGGTGAGGGGGTTTATTGTTAGTCTATGTCAATTTTGGTAGAACACAGCAGAGTTTGCGGGGGTGATTGCGCGTTTTTGGTGTGTTTTTCGGCTGGACATTTTTATGGGGGGGGGGGGGCTACTCTTTAGGTGTTTTATATTCTCTTAAGGTTTTTCTAAGGAGTGTTCATGGGGAAGAAACACTGGTTGCTGCGCCGGGTAGGTGCAGTGATGATGACTACTGGATTACTATCCAGTGGTATCTGGGGAGGTGCTGGCTCTGGCTTGAGTGCGCCTGTGGTGTGGGCTCAAGAAGAGACAACAGCACCAGCGGCGGATACTGCTAGACCGAAGCAGTTGCCTGGTAAACCTGGTGAGCCTGGTTCAGCTATTAAAAGCCTGACAGTGACAGCTGATCCTGATAACAAAGATAAAGTCGTGTTGAATGTTGACTTCGCGTTCCCTGATGACGCAAAACCAGGGGACTATGTTGATATCGATATCTCCCGAAAAATAGAGGGCGGTTTGAGTCTTAGCGGGGGTATTTTTCCTCTCGGTGATGATAATCGTTTGATTGATCCTGAAATAGGTAAAGCTATTGCTGTAATTAAAAACTCACCTCATGGTTATCGTGTGGCGTTGTTGCCTGAAGCGGATGGGTTGGTCAATCGTACTGCGAAATTCAAGCGTACAACGCAGATTCCTCAAGCTCAGTGTGGGCGTGATCCTGCTTCGGTAAAATACACTGCAACAACAATTGACTCACAGGGCAATAAGCATGTGTGGGATTTGCATACTACAGTCGAACGCGATGCTGGCGAGTGTGAAACGAACACGAATCCTGATCCTCGTGGCACGGTTGTGGGTATGCCCATCCCTGTGATGAAGTGTAGCGCTTATATGTCGAGCCTGAAATATAGTACTGGTGACAGCGTTTATAATCAGGGTGCTGGCGTGTATGGTACGGCGAATGGTGATGTGTATGTGACTCCGCCGATTGGTGATGCTGGTGCTGCGAACGAAACCTTCCAAGACATCTATGTGCGTGTACGTGTGGATGAGGCACAAACACCCATGAAAATGTGGAAGATTAGAGAAGGATTGGGAAACCTGAAACTGGAGCTAAATGGTGAATCTGCTAGGGACGGAGTCGCATCGTCGCACCCTGGTTTCGCTAATGCGAATGGTGGTTGGAAGCCTGGTGACATTGCTACGAAGTATCCTGAGGGTACTCCTGTTCCTCCACAAGCCTATGTGTATCCACCTGACTTTGATGTTGCTGGTGTGAAGGCAAAAGCGCAACCAGGTACTAATGGGTTGAGTGAGTCTTTTGATTGGAACAGTAAAACTATCACCCAAGAAGACGCTACTGCTTTAGGTAAATTGTTTGCGGAAGCGTTTAAGGCGTGGCAAGAAGCTCATAAGCCTGAGGTGATTGGGTCCAACACCGATCCAGCAAACGGTACTGTATATGTGGATTATAAGATCCCTGGGTTGTATAAGCCTGTGATCATGCAAAATGCCTGGGGTGAAGAAGTCACATCACTGGAAACAAAGATAACTCTTAGCAAGCGCTTTCTTGATGAGAATGGTAACGTGAGGGAAGATGCCGCGAAGTCTTGGCTGGAAGACAGTAAGCTGTACAGAATCGGTAATCTTGGTTCTGGTGTGTTTGCTCCGTATTCTGGTGCTGCGAAGTACAACACTATTGTGACGTATTCTACTGATCCTGAGAGTTTTAAGTCTGGTCAGGGGCATACGGGTACTGGTGCGCACTATGGTTCCTGTGGTGAAGGTAAAGCTACACCGTTTGCTGCTCAGGAGGGTATTGCTGCGGGTGATCCGTTGCCATCAAAGCCTGATGTCACACCAACATCGTCTGTGACACCATCCACGTCGTCGTCTGCACCGTCGACTACTTCTAGTTCTGCGGCACCGTCGACCACTTCTTCATCGGTGACGCCATCATCCACGACTTCTTCTACGCCGTCGACTACTTCTTCGTCGTCTGTGGAGCCTACACCATCAACCTCGTCGTCTGTTGTTCCTACGTCTTCGTCGTCTGTTCCGGTGGTTCCTGTTGAGCCGGTGAAGATCCCTGGTGTTCGGGTGGTGAAGTTGATTAATGGTGATGATGCGAATCGTGAGCCTGGTGTTGCTGTGAAACCTGGTGAGTCGTTGAACATTTCGTTTGAGGTGTCGAACACGGGTGAAACACCACTCAAAGACGTGACAGTGTCTGACGATCAGATTAAGAATGCTCAGGATATTGTGTGTGAGAATAAACCAGATGTTCTTGCACCGGGTGAGTCGTTTACGTGTACGGCCACGTTGCCGGCACCAAGCTCTGGTGTCACACATAAGGATACTGCGACAGTAACTGGTGTTCCGGTTGATGAGGAGGGTCATCCTGTGGGTGATACTCCTGTCACTGATGATGATTCGGCGTTTGCGTGGTTGGATGAGCCAGCGAAAGTAGCCAAAATCCCATCGATTAAAGTGATTAAGAAGATTGATGGTGATGATGCGAATGTGGCACCGGGTGTGAGGGTAGCCCCTGGTGCGGATATGAAGGTGTCGTTTGAGGTGACTAATGATGGTTCGGCAGCACTAGAGAACATTAATCTCACGGATAATGTGATCCCTGCGAAAGATATCACCTGTGCGAACAAACCGGAAACCCTCAATCCTGGCGAGTCGTTTACGTGTTCTGCGACATTGAAGGCTCCTGTGTCTGGTGATCATGTGAATATCGCAACAGTAGAGGGTACCCCGGTGTATGGTGATGGTGAGTTTGGTCCAACGAGCCCTGTGTTGGATGTTGATCCTGCGCGTGCGTGGGTGGATGAACCAGTAAAAGTAGCCAAGGTTCCTTCTGTGAAAGTCATCAAGAGTATTAATGGTGATGATGCGAATGCGTATCCTGGTGTGGGTGTAGCCCCTGGTAGTGATATGAGCATCTCGTTTGAGGTGACTAATGATGGTGATGTGGCACTGGAAAACATTAATCTCACGGATAATGTGATCCCAGCAGACCACATCACCTGTGCGAATAAACCAGAGTCACTTAAGCCTGGTCAGTCGTTTACGTGTTCTGCTACGTTGAAGGCTCCTGTGTCTGGTAAGCATGTGAATATCGCGGCAGTAGAGGGCACACCTGTTTATGGTGAGGGTGAGTCTGGTCCCACAAGCCCTGTGTCGGATGTTGATCCTGCGCGTGCGTGGGTGGATGAGCCAGCTTCGGTGGTGAAGACTCCTGCTATTAGTGTGATCAAAAAGATTAATGGTGATGATGCGAATGTGTATCCTGGTGTGAAAGTTGGGCCAGGTAGTGACATGGACATTGTGTTTGAGGTGACCAATACTGGTTCGGCAACACTGGAAAAGATTGATCTCACGGATAATGTGATCCCAGCGAAAGACATCACCTGTGAGAATAAACCAGAGTCACTCAAGCCTGGCCAGTCGTTTACGTGTTCTGCGACATTGAAGGCTCCTGCTACGGGTGAGCATGTGAATATCGCAACCGCCCAGGCAACACCTGTGTATGGTGAGGGTGAGTCTGGTCCCACAAGCCCTGTGTCTGATGATGATCCTGCGCGTGCGTGGGTGGATGAACCACAAAAAGAAGTGAAGAAGCCTTCTATTACTGTGGTGAAGAAGATTAATGACGAGGATGCGAACACGAAGCCTGGTGTGAAGGTTCAACCAGGTGAGGATATGGACATCGTGTTTGAGGTGACCAATACTGGTTCGGCAACACTCGACAACATCACGCTATCCGATAATGTGATTCCAGCAGACCAGATCACCTGTGCGGATAAACCTGAAACACTCAAGCCTGGTGAGTCGTTCACCTGCCATGCGACATTGGCGGCACCAGCGTCTGGTGATCATGTGAATATCGCAACGGTTGAAGGCACACCAGTGTATGGTGAGGGTGAGACTGGCCCTGATTCTCCTGTGCGGGATTCTGATGAGGCGAATGCGTGGGTGGATGAACCACAGAAAGAAGTCAAGAAGCCTTCCATTACAGTGGTGAAGAAGATTAACGACGATGATGCCAATTCTAAGCCTGGTGTGAAAGTACAACCGGGTGAGGATATGAATATCGTGTTTGAGGTGACCAATACTGGTACCGCAACACTCGGTGACATTACTGTGTCGGATAATGTGATTCCAGCAGACCAGATTACGTGTGAGAACAAGCCTGAAACACTCAACCCTGGCCAGTCGTTCACCTGCCATGCGACACTCAAGGCACCAAGTACGGGTGATCACGTGAATATCGCAACGGTTGAAGGCACACCGGTGTACGCCGATGGTGAGACTGGTTCTGATGGGCCGGTTAAGGATGTTGATGAGGCGAATGCGTGGGTGGATGTTCCTGATGCACCTGTGATGAATCCGTCTATTACAGTTGTGAAGAAGATTAACGACGAGGATGCCAATGCGAAGCCTGGTGTGAAGGTTCAACCTGGTGAGGATATGAGCATCGTGTTTGAGGTATCGAATGATGGTGATGTGGCGTTAGAGGACGTTGCATTGTCGGATAATGTGGTTGATGCGAAAGATATTATGTGTGAGGATAAGCCTGACACGTTGAATCCTGGTGAGAGTTTCACGTGTTCTGCGACACTCAAGGCACCATTGTCTGGTGATCATGTGAATATCGCAACGGTTGAAGGCACACCAGTCTACGGTGAGGGTGAGTCTGGTCCGACTGATCCTGTTATGGATTCTGATGTTGCTCGTGCGTGGGTGGATGAGCCTGAGAAGGTGGTGAAGGTTCCTTCCATTACAGTGGTGAAGAAGATTAATGGTGATGATGCCAATAGTAAGCCTGGTGTGAAAGTACAACCAGGTGAAGACATGAACATCGTGTTTGAGGTGACTAATACTGGTTCGGCAGTACTGGAAGACATTGATCTTGCGGATAATGTGATTCCATCGGATCAGATCACGTGTGAGGATAAACCAGAGTCACTCAAGCCTGGTGAGTCGTTCACCTGCCATGCGACACTCAAGGCACCATCGTCTGGTGATCATGTGAATATCGCAACCGCCCAGGCAACTCCTGTGTATGGTGATGGTGAGACTGGTTCTGATCAGCCTGTGTTGGATGTTGATGTGGCTCGTGCTGTGGTGGTGGAGCCTGACCAACCAGAACAACCAGAGCAGCCTGAGGAAGGCAAGCCTTCTAAACCTGCTAAGCCTGCTAAGCCTTCCAAGCCTGAGGCGGACAAGCCTGCTGGGTCGTGTGGTGAGTCTGTGGGTGTTAAGCCTGCGTGTGGCACACCAAGCGAACCTGAGTCCAGCAAACCTGGGTCTGAGCCTGGCCAGTCTGGTGGTGTGATTGCTGGTGAGGTTGTGAAGCATTGCCAGAAACCAACCAACCCTGGTGATAGTCCTGCCCAGTCTGGCACCAATCCTGCCGAGTCCGGCGATCCTGTGAAAGCACAGACTGGTGGATCCACCAAGGCCACGGCTAAGGCTGGTGCTAAGACTAATACTGGTGGCAAGACTCAGAAGTCTGGTGCGCGAGTAACCACGGGTGGTCATCTAGCAGCGTAGTTGGAGCCTGCTCTTAGACGGGATGGTATGTCCTGCACACGTATAGCACGTATAGTGCGGGTGCAGATGTGGGGTGGTGTGACAAAGCACCACCCCACTTTTCACATTCAACACAACGTCGAAAAGCTAAAATGTGGGTTCACAAGCTAAAAGAGCGTGCCAAAACTGAACAGAACGTATAAACCGACTACGCTGGTAGAGCGGAACTGTATGTTACCGCTACTCACAAGAACTGAAAGGTTACAGCATAAATGGGTGTTGAAGAGAAACTGCAACGATTTGTACTTCCACGGGCGGGCGAGCCACGTGATGTGCGGATGTTGTATTTGATTGAGAGTTCGCATAACACTGAGCGTGCAACGTGGTCTGATCGCAATTCAGTCACCATTTCTGCTGGTAACGAACTTAGTTTCTTAACATATTTTAATGCTTTTCCCGCCAGCTACTGGCGACGTTGGTCCCAACTCGACACTGTAATTCTCAAAGTGGAAATCTCTGGCACTGCGCGCGTTGATGTGTACCGCTCTAAAATTGACGGCGCGCGTATTGCTGTGGAGGGGCAGGTCGTTAGCGACGGCACCGCCAAATTTGAGCTTTCTCTGGCACCTTTCGAGGATGGCGGTTGGTTGTGGTTTGATCTGACCGCTGAGACTGATGCCACCATTGTAGAAGCTGGCTGGTATGCGCCTCATGCACCTAAAGCACAGATTTTGCCTGATGGTACCCAGGTTGGCCCATTTGAGCCGCGAGTAACTGTGGGTATCCCGACGTTCAACCGCCCGACAGATGCGGTTGCTGCTTTGGAAGCATTGGCCAGCGATCCTGAGGTAGATGCAGTGATCGATACAGTCATTATGCCTGACCAGGGCAATAAGCACCCTGCCGATGAGCCAGGTTATGCTGCGGCAACGGCTCATTTTGGCAAGCGATTCTTTGAGTTCCGTCAGGGCAACCTCGGCGGGTCTGGTGGTTACTCGCGCATTATGTATGAGGCACTGGGTGGCAGTGATGGTACTGGTGCAGCGGGGGCGAAGAAGAGTCCTTATATTCTCTACATGGATGATGACATTGCCATTGAGCCGGACTCTATTTTGCGTGCGTTGCAAATTGCGCGTTATGCAAAGACGCCAATTCTTGTGGGTGGTCAAATGCTTAATTTGCAAGAGCGTAGCCACTTGCACACTATGGGCGAGGTCATTAACCGCGCTGATTTCATGTGGACTTCAGCGCCACACGTTCACTATGACCACGACTTTGCCGAGTTCCCGCTATCGGAGCGTAATCCTTGGCATGAAAAGAGCTCAGTTGATCTGCATCGCCGTATCGACGCTGAGTTTAATGGTTGGTGGATGTGTATGATTCCACGAGTTGTAGCAGAAGAAATTGGACAACCTTTGCCACTGTTCATTAAATGGGACGACGCGGAATATGGTTTGCGTGCTGGTAAGCATGGTTATCGCACTGCGACCTGGCCGGGCGTGGCAATCTGGCACATGGCGTGGAGTGATAAAGACGACGCTATCGACTGGCAGGCTTATTTCCACTTGCGTAATCGACTTATCGTGGCAGCAATGCACCATGAGGGGGGCGTCGAGGGCATTATCCTCAGTATGCGAAAAGCAACGATCAAGCATCTTATTTGTCAAGAGTATTCCACTGTTGCTATCCAAAATGAGGCAATGAAAGACTTCCTCGCAGGTCCTGACCAGCTCTTTGATATTCTAGAAAGCTCTTTGCCTCGTATCGCAGCCATTCGGAAGAATTACTCGGATGCGGTTGTGCTTCCTACTGCTGCCGAGCTGCCAAAACCAAGCGGTTTGCCACAGGGAGTGCCTATTAAGTTCGTGGGCGGTAGGTTTATGCAGGCGCGCAAGGCTGCCTGGATGGCCAAGGGATTGTTGCACTCATTGCGTAAAGAAGATAAGCAGCACCATGAAGTACCTCAGGCGAATTTGGCTCCTATCGAGGCGCGCTGGTTTAGCCTTTCGCGTCTAGATGGTGCCACAGTTACTACTGCCGACGGTCGTGGCGTAGTGTATCGCAAGCGTGACCTGGCGAAAGCGAAGGAATTGCTTGCTGAGTCTTGGCGTCTGCAAAAGGAAGTCGCCGAGAAATTTGCTGATTTGCAGCACCAGTACCGTAACGCAATTCCGAATCTGACGACTAAACAAGCGTGGTCACAGATTTTTGATGCAGACGCAGCTGCAGATACTCACAAGTAAGGCTAGAGGTAGATGGCTAAGCAACAACTCGAAGCAGACATTCTTGTCGAAATACAAAAGCGGTGCGTCGATAAGCCCGGGGCGCTGCAGATAGCGCGTGGTATGTCGCACTTTGGCGAACACGCTCTTGGTTGGATGGGCATAGGTGCTCTTGGGGCGCTTATCGACCGCAAGCGACGGGCTCCTTGGCTTAAGGTAATTGCCTCTGCTTTTATTTCTCATGCAGCTAGTGTGGTTATCAAGCGCATTGTGCGTCGAAAGCGTCCACATGATTCTCGAATAAAAATCGGAGTAGCAACACCAAGCAAGTTGAGTTTTCCAAGTTCGCACGCCACGTCGACCACTGCGGCATTGGTGAGTATTTCCTTATTGGCCAAGAGTTCTTTGCCGCTTATCGGCGTGCCAGCAATGATGTTGTCGCGTATGGTTCTTGGCGTGCACTATCCAACTGATGTGCTCGCCGGTGCAGCATTGGGTGCTGTGACCGCTACATCCGTCGAACGATTGGGGAGAGGTAAATAAATGGCAGAAGAAACCGCCATTATTGGTTCTGAGCCACATACCGAAGGACTCGACAATAATAAAAAACGCAAGCCACCAAAAAATCTTATCGACGGTATCTATAAGGCATTGCGCCCAAAGCAGTGGGTAAAAAACGTGTTGGTGCTTGCTGCACCAATGGCGGCGGGTACCGATGTGCTCTTGGATAAGAGAACACTGCTTGATGTGCTTATTGCTTTCATCGTATTTTGTATGGCAGCATCATCAATCTATTTGATTAACGATGCTCGGGACGTGGAAGCTGATCGAGCACACCCAACTAAGCGTTTTAGACCTATTGCTGCTGGTGTTTTGCCTATTAGCCTGGCGTATATCATGGCAGTGGGGCTGATTGTGGCTGCTATTGGGGTGAGTTTTCTCGCTAGCTCTAGCTATGGCTTAGCAATAGTTATCTCTGTGTATATTGCCTTGCAGTTGGGCTACTGCTTCGGCTGGAAACATCAACCAGTGATCGACATTGCCCTGGTGAGCTCTGGGTTTATGCTTCGCGCTATGGGTGGCGGTGTTGCGGCTGGCATTGACCTTAGCCAGTGGTTCCTGTTGGTTGCTGCCTTTGGTTCCTTGTTCATGGCATCAGGCAAGCGCTATGCAGAGATTTTGCTCGCGGAGAAATCTGGCGCAAAAATTAGAAAAGCTCTCGAAGGCTACACACCAACATATTTGCGTTTTGTCTGGACGCTTTCTGCTACAGCTGTGGTGATGTCCTACTCGCTTTGGGGCTTTGAGATGGCTGCTCACAGTGACAATTCGGCTGCTTCTGTTTGGTATCAAGTGTCTATGGTGCCGTTTACCGTGGCGATTTTGCGCTATGCTGCCGACGTCGACCGTGGCAATGGTGGTGCTCCAGATGAGTTGGCGCTGTCTGACCGCCCGCTCCAAATCCTTGCACTAGCGTGGGTGGCGTGTATTGCTACTGCTGTATATATCATCCCTACTTTTGCTTGATTGGTTGATTGCGTGATGGCGTGATTGCCTGCGCCGACTGTGCGCATATTCCTCTCGTGGTGAGCTGCTAGCTAGTCTGGTAGATCCCCACGAGATTTTTTGTTGTGTGCAGCTTCAATAGAGTTTTTATGTGGCGTAGTGCATGACGGTTGATTAGCCCTAAAAGGTGAGTTATAGTGGGAAAGTCGTATAGCATCGCTGTTACTGATTTTTCTGTTCAAGTTTTCTTTTTCTAAAAAATAGAAAATTGTGTAACGAATTGAATCATAATGCAGATATGAGAAAAGACGAGGGGATAGTTTCTATACCTAATTATGGGTGTGAGCTGCTTCAAGGTTTTATTTTCTAGGAGAATTATGAGTTTTGTATCTCGGCTGCGTAATGCAGGGAAAAAGGCTACTGCTGCCCTAGCTGTAGTGGCAACAGCTGCCAGTGTTATGGTTGCTGGTACTGGAGTTGCTTCAGCTAATCCACGTGAGGCATTGCGTGCAGATGCTACTGGTACTTGTGAATGGGATGCTGTTCAGTATTGGGTGCAGCGTTGCGATGTATTTTCTCCATCTATGGGGCGCAATATCCCGGTACAGATTCAGCCAGCTGCTCGTGGCGGTAATGCAGCTCTTTACCTTCTTGATGGTATGCGTGCTACAGATACCGAAAACGCATGGACTCACTTCTCTAATGCACCAGCAAAATTCGTAGATAATAACATCACTCTTGTTATGCCTGTTGGTGGTGCAGGTTCTTTCTATATTGACTGGAACTCACCAGCAACATTTTTACCAGGTGGGGTTGTTTATCGCTGGGAAACATTCCTAGCTAATGAATTGCCTACCTATCTTGAGCAGAACTTTGGTGTAGCGCGTAATAACAACTCCGTTGCTGGTCTGTCTATGGGTGGTACTGCTGCTCTTAACCTTGCTGCAAAGCATACGGATCAATTCCGTCAGGCACTGTCCTACTCTGGTGTGCTAACTATGAATTCACCAGGTATGTATCCACTTCTGGCTATTGCGTTGCTTCAAGTAGGTGGTTTTAACATCAACTCAATGTATGGTGGCTATATTTCTCCTGCACGTTTTGAGAACGACCCATTCTGGAACATGGACGGACTACGCGGTAAAGATGTTTATGTTTCTGCAGCAAGTGGTATTCCTGATTTGCCAGATCTTTCTGCACCACAATACTTTGCTGATGGTGCTGCATTAGAACTTCTCAGCCGCGAAAGCACTCTTGTATGGGAAGCAAAAGCACGCCTTACCGGCATCAATGTTACTTCTGATTACCCAATCCTTGGTATCCACAGCTGGGCACAGTTTGATTCTCAGCTTTCTAAGACGCATGACCGCATCTTGAATGTTATGAATGCTTGGTAATTTTTAAGTCTTTATTTTCGCATGAAACCCGTGCCCTATTGGGCGCGGGTTTTGTATCTCAAGGTTTGCGGAATCCGTGCGGTGTGTCTTAGCCGAAACCTTCAAGTTGAACTTAAACTTAAGGTTAATAAAGTTCATAAAGTTCGGTCTACATAATTTTAGAAAAAGGATTCCGCCATGCGTGAGACTGTGTTGAAGATGAAACGGCATACGCCCGTGCTGATGAAAGCACTGGCAGTACCAACAATCATTGCTACTGGTGCAATGATTGTGCCTGCTCATGTTCATGCGCAAGAAGTAGTTGATAAAATAGCAACACAAGTTTCACAAATTGCACAACCGCAAGATGCTGGACAAGCACCAAATCGAACTGAGCATCCAGTGCTTACCGGTTTACCTGATGGGGTCAGCATTGACCGAGTAGAGTGGTTGAGTGATCGTCGTATAGCTATTTTCATTCGCTCTGCTGTCATGCCTGAGCAACCAATACAGGTACAGATGTTGTTGGCACGTGATTGGTTTGCCGCTCCGGATCGTTCCTTCCCAGCTGTGTGGGCACTAGACGGATTGCGAGCTTCTGACACTGAAAACGGTTGGACTGCCCATACCAATATCGCACAGTATTTCGCTGATAAAAATGTCAATGTCATCTTGCCTGTGGGCGGCGAGTCCTCGTTCTATGCAGATTGGCAAACCCCAAATAACGGCAAAAACTACAAGTGGGAATCCTTCCTCATCAATGAGCTTATTCCAGTGTTGCGCGAGGGCTTTAGAACTAACGACGACCGTGCAATCACAGGTATCTCTATGGGGGCTACAGCAGCAGTCAACATTGCTGAGCACCATCCTGAACTCTTTAAGTTTGTTGGTTCTTTCTCTGGCTATCTCGACGTCACTTCCAAAGGAATGCCTGAAGCAATACGTGGTGCTCAAGCAGAGGTGGGTGGCTATGATTCCACTGCAATGTGGGGTGAGCCTGGCTCACAGGGCTGGAAAGACCATGATCCAAAATTGGGGGTAGAAAAACTCAGAGGTATTACCACCTATGTTTCTGCTGGTACCGGGCGTGATGACTTTGGTCAGCCAGGATCTGTAGCAACAGATCGTGCAAACTATGCTGGTCGTGGTTTAGAGGTTGTGTCGCGCATGACAACCCAAACTTTTGTCGATACCGCTAAGCGTCAAGGCGTGGAGGTTGTGCAGAAATTCCGCCCAGCTGGAGTGCATAGCTGGCCATATTGGCAATTTGAGATTGCTCAAGCATGGCCGTATATCGCCGATTCCCTTGGGCTTGGCGACGCTGACCGTGGTTCTTCTTGCGCTGCTGTGGGCGTTATTGCTGAGGCGGTAAAAGATGGTCGATTAGGGGCGTGTACCAATAATGAATATCCTCTTGGCGCAGGAAAAGCTGAGGATTTCGTCGGCGGGCGAGTGTATTGGTCGGAAAATACCGGAGCAAAGGCGCTCACAGGAAAAATCAATGCGTACTACTCTAAGATCGGTGGTCCAACCTCATGGCTAGGATTCCCGGTTTCTGAAGAAAATCGCCTCGATAATGGCGGCTTTGCTGTGTTCGAGCGCGGCGCAGTGTATTGGTCTGAAGAAACTGGTGCCCATGCGGTACCTCGTGATTTTGTGGATACGTGGGGCACAGTGGGCTGGGAAAAGGGCGAGCTTGGTCTGCCAGTTGCCGAGCCTGTGATGAAAGACGACATTTTGACTCAGCAATTCCAGGGCGGCTTCATCTTACGCAATAAAGAAAATAAGACCTTCCTATTCAAGGGAGAGTTTGCTAAGCGCTATGGCGAGCTTGCGGAGACTCTCGGATTGCCCACCACCAACGAAATACCTGTGAAGGGTGGCAGCTATCAAGAGTTTGAGAAAGCCATAATGTACTGGTCAGAGCCTACAGGCGCTCATTTCATTAAACGTGGTGATATCTTCGACGCTTGGGCTAAGCAGGGCTTTGAGCAAGGCGAATATGGTTTCCCACGAGAAGATCAAGCAGCAATTCCAGCTGGTGGCGAAGAAATGAAGTTTGAGCGCGGTATTATCCGTCAAGTTAATGGTCGTATTGTGGAAGAGAAGAACTAATGCCTCTAATAATTCCGAAAAGCCTACGGACTAGCTTGGGTGGCCTTGTCGTCGTCAGTGCTGCTTGTGTGCTTAGTGCTTGTGGTAGCGCTACAGTGGAAACCGATAGTGATGCTACTTCTGTGCCACCTTTGACAAGAAGCGCAAGTGCAAGCAGCACTCCGACTACTACCAGCAGTAGTGGTAGCGCACCAGTGGCACAGGATAGTGCTGCGGTATCCGATCGTGCTGGTCAAGAGATTAGTGAGATCCCTGCTGGGGTATTGGCACTTTCGCCAGACGATCAGCGCTATATCAATGCACTCAAAGAGGCTGGCGTTGATGTGAACGGTATGGAAAACCAAATTATTACTGCAGGAACACTGGTGTGTAAAGCGCAAGATGATCAGATTGCTGCTGCCACAGCGAAGGTTGTCGCTGGGCAACTTATTGAACAAAACCGCTCTAAACTCGAGTATGCTGAATTAGTAGCACAGATTGATAAAACCGCTAGAGAGGCATACTGCTAGCTTATGAGAAAGCTCTTTACTGTTGTCGCAACCATTGTCGTACTAGGAATTATTCTCCTGGGGGTGGGAAAATGGTTCATTGACCGAGGAGCGCAACAGGGTAGTCAGGTGGCCGAACCGCAGCCACCTGCAGCAGAGCAACCACACCAAGAACAATCTCAACAATCAGATTCCTGTCCGGCAGTAGAGGTCATTGCTGCCCCTGGTACCTGGGAATCACGAGTCGGTGATGATCCCATACATCCCACTGCTAATCCTCGTTCCTATATGCTCAGCATTACCCAACCCTTGCAGGAGCGTTTCCCCGCGGAACAAGTCAAAGTATGGACTCTGCCATATCCTGCACAGTTTAGAAATATCAATGCGATGAATGAAATGTCCTATGACGATTCACGCACAGAGGGAACTCGCTTATTAGAAGAAGAACTCGCCAATATGTCAGCGCAATGCCCAACGACGGATTACATCATCACTGGTTTTTCCCAAGGCGCAGTCATAGCTGGTGACATTGCCAACAAAATCGGTACTGGTACCGGGGTGATCCCGGCAGAGCGGGTGCGCGGCATTGCTTTAGTGGCTGATGGTCGTCGCGAGAATGGTGTGGGACAAACCGTAGGTAATCCTGTTGGTGGTGTTGGAGCTGAACTTGCGTTGCAGCCTGTGGAACTACTGGTGCAACCTATTGTTCCTGGTGCAAGTATGCGTGGGCCGCGTCCGGGTGGTTTTGGCACCATTAGTGATCGAGTATTCCAAATATGTGCTGCAGGGGATGCCGTATGTGATGCTCCAGCTGCTATTAGCGACGCTGCTTCGGGGGCACAGTCACTTGTGCAAGGCAATGCTGTTCATGCGCAGTATGCGACCAACCCTAATGTTGTCCCTGGTTCTACCGCTAGTGAGTGGATTGTGTCCTGGATTAGTGACCTGGTTCAATAACCCTTATCAAGATACATTAAAGTTTCGTGCTAAAAAGTAATATAATAATAAACATTACGAAAGCAAGGAGAAATAATGGATCTACATTCTGCATTAGGGCAATTTTTTGATGAAAAGGGTGCCATCAAGCTCGCACCTCATATCACCCTAGCAGGGTTGGGGGAAATGCTTTACCAAGCCGATAGTGCTGCTGGGGGGCAAGAACGAACAGTGCTTGATTTTTGGGAGTTCGGTACTGCTCATGGGGGAGAGCATCAGCCCAGTTCATACACTCGCAAAGAAGTCAATACCCGGATTAAAGCCACTGCCTCACGCTTGCAACATATCGCATCGGTGGGGGATAAAATTGTCATTCTTGCTAATAATTCGCCAGAGTATTTATTTGGTTTCATTGGGGCGCTTTATGCCGGAATGGTCCCCATTCCACTCTACGATCCACGTGAACCTGGGCATGCTGATCATCTTTCCGCTGTACTGGGAGATTCTAAGCCAGCAGTAGTGCTGACCAATACCGCGTCTGCCGCGGCTGTGCGATCACTCTTTGCTCATACTCCTGCCCGACAGCGACCACGCATTATAGCTATCGACGCTTTGCCAGACACTCTCGCTGCCCAATACACCCCCGTCGAGAGCACAACAATTGCTGGTCAGCAGGCTCTTGCGCCTATTGATATGCCAGCCTTTTTGCAATACACCTCTGGATCTACCAGGGTACCTGCCGGAGTTATTCTCACTAACCGCTCTATTGTGACAAATGTGCTCCAAATTTTTACTGCCGCAAAGCTCAAGACCCCGTTGCGTATAGTTTCTTGGCTGCCATTACACCATGATATGGGCATTATTCTGGCAACTTTTGTGGTGCTTTTGGGAATAAAATTTGATCTCATGGCACCGCGTGATTTTGTGCAGCAACCACAGCGGTGGATACGTCAGCTGCATCGTCGTAAAGACGATGGTCATATCTATTCCGTGGTACCTAATTTTGCTTTGGAGATGTCTGCTCGTTACGGCTTGCCACAAGAAGGCGAGGAATTAGACCTTAGCGCTATCGACGGTCTTATCATTGGTTCTGAACCAGTGACTCAAAAAGCAGTAGAAAGTTTTGTGGCGGCCTTTAGTCCTTATGGTTTGGAAACGAATGTCCTACGTCCATCCTATGGATTGGCGGAAGCGTCTTTGCTGGTTACGACACCGCAGACTGATCGTCGTCCGCTGATTAGTCATTTTGATCGGGATGCCTTGGCGCAAGGTCGAGCAGTTTTGACCGCGGAAAGTGAGTCAAGTGTTGCCATTGCTTCCTGCGGGCAAGTGGTGCGCCCACAGTATCTGACCATTGTAGATCCTGAAACCAAGCAGGAGCTTGAGGATGGCATGATAGGTGAGCTATGGGCTCATGGTGAGAATATGGCCGCAGGCTACCTCGATCGCCCAGAAGATACTGCGGCAACCTTTGCCAATACTCTTTCTGCACGGTTAGCAGAGAACTCTCGTGTTCACGGGGCACCTCATGATGGGTGGATGGCATCAGGTGATTTAGCTGTGATTGTGGATAACGAAGTGTACATCACAGGCAGATTAAAAGATTTGATTATTATTGCTGGTCGTAATCACTATCCGCAGGATATTGAATACACCGTTGAACACTCTAGTGCGCATATCCGACCCGCTGCGACGGCCGCCTTTGCGATAGAGGGCGAGGACGTAGAACAGCTTATTATCTTGGCAGAGCGTGATGTCAACGCCCAAGCACATGATGATGCAGCAGCAATAGAGGCTATCCGCGCAGCAGTGAGCGACGCACATGGCATTGTGCCCGCCGATATTCGTATCATGGCACCCGATGCTATTGCTCGTTCCTCCTCAGGAAAAATTGCGCGGAGAGTGAATAAAAAGAACTATCTGCAACAATAATCACACCGTATGAAGTTAAATCCTTATAGGTTTTTCTCATCACCAGAGCAACTAGGTTTTGTTGAGCTAAATAGATAAAATATGTGCTGCTGACTACACATTTTTTTGCGCGTGTGCGTGAAACAAAAATGAGTAAGCAGTCGATAATAGACAGATAGGTATGCTGTCCGAATAATACGGATGGCACAGAGTTTTGTAGATAATAGATTGAGGTTTATCCTGCATGGGGCAAGAGCAGCGCACTTCCGAGACAGCAGCGGCACACGTTGCTGGAACAGATACTGCGGTAGCAATGACAACACAAGAACTACAGGCGTGGTTACGTGATTGGGTTGTTGCAACCACGGGATTAGCGTCGGAAGAAGTAAATAACGACAGCCCCATGCAAGCATTTGGCTTATCCTCGCGTGATGTTGTTGTGCTCTCAGGGGAATTAGAAAACCTCTTAGGTATTTCGCTCGACCCAACCATTGCTTATGAATACCCCACAATTACTGCACTAGCACGCTTTTTAACAGTGGGACAGCAAGAAGAACCGCAGGTGGCGAGCACGCAGCATAACTACCAGCATTTTGCCGGAAACAGTAGTGACCCTGCTGACCGCGATATTGCGATCGTTGGTATGGCAGCGCGTTATCCAGGTGCAGAGGACGTCGAGGCATTCTGGGAAATGCTTATTAATGGTCAAGATGCAATTACCCAACCGCCAGCTCAGCGCTGGGCAGCCTATGCTGATGACACTGAAATGCAACGTCGCATGGCTGCGCAAAACCTCAGCGGAGGTTATTTGGCAGATATTTCTTCTTTCGACGCAGAGTTTTTTGGGCTTTCCCCATTAGAAGCAGTCAATATCGACCCGCAACAGCGCATTATGCTAGAGCTAACATGGCGTGCTCTAGAACACGCGCATATTCCACCAAGTGCCCTCCGCGGCGAATCCGTCGGTGTTTTTATTGGCTCAACCAATAATGACTACGGAATGCTCATCGCCGCAGATACAGCCGAAGCACACCCTTATGCCCTCACGGGTACCGCTTCATCTATCATCGCCAATCGCATCTCCTATGCCTTTGACTTCCGGGGACCGTCGATCAACGTCGATACTGCGTGCTCATCATCGTTGGTTTCTACACACCATGCCATCAAAGCACTACGTGGCGGGGAAGTAGACCTTGCCGTTGCTGGTGGGGTAAATATCCTGGCATCGCCTTTTGTCTCTACGGCTTTCGGCGAGCTGGGTGTATTTAGTCCAACCAGTAAAATTCATGCCTTTTCCGACGATGCTGATGGTTTTGTGCGCTCCGACGGAGCAGGTGTGGTGATCCTTAAGCGAGTGCGAGATGCGCTTGCCGACGGCGACCACATTCTGGCAGTGCTCAAAGGCTCCGCAGTCAATTCTGACGGACATTCCAATGGGCTTACGGCACCAAATCCAGACGCACAAGTAGATGTGCTGCGTCGCGCCTATGCTGATGCTGATGTAGATCCGCAGGAAATTGACTATGTGGAAGCACATGGCACTGGCACGATTCTTGGTGATCCAATAGAGGCGAATGCCATTGGCAGCGTATTAGGCACGGGGCGCAGCGTCGAGAAGCCAACATTGCTTGGATCAGTAAAAACAAATATCGGACACACAGAATCGGCAGCAGGTGTTGCTGGTCTGCTCAAGACTGTCCTGGCTATGCAGCATAATGTCCTGCCATCCTCACTGAACTATACCGAGCCTAATCGTTATGTTGATTTCGACGCTCATCACCTCGAAGTAGTAGTGGATCCTCGTGAATGGCCAGAATACTCTGGCAAAAAACTTGCGGGTGTTTCTGCATTTGGCTTTGGTGGCACAAATGCACACGTGGTGGTCAGCGAGTTTGATCATGCCGACTACGCAGCAGAATCAGCCCAAGATAGCAGCACGGATACCGCACTCTATCACGATCATCAGGTCGTATCTTTGCCGATATCTGGGTTGTTGCCTTCGCGCCGCGCTCGTGCTGCACAAGAACTAGCGACTTTCCTCGATACCTGCACTGATAGTGATCTTGTGGGCTTAGCGCGTTCCTTGGCGCGGAGGAATCATGGGCGTTCGCGCGCAGTGGTGCTTGCTGATTCTGTAGCACAAGCCCAACAGCGTTTGCGCACCATTGCTGATGGAAAAATCAGTACCGGTATGTATAGCGCAGATGCACCAAGCACTATTGGGCCAGTATTCGTGTACTCAGGTTTTGGGTCACAGCACCGTAAAATGGTCAAAGAACTCGTTGAATACGCACCGCAATTCCGTGCGCGTTTAGCGCAGCTCGATGAAATTGTTGAGTTTGAGTCCGGTTGGTCTATTCTCGACATCGTCGCCGACGACGAACAAACCTACAACACAGAAACTGCCCAGGTAGCAATTACCGCAATCCAAATTGCCCTGACTGACTATCTTGGGCAACTAGGGGTGAAACCAGCAGCTGTCATGGGAATGTCAATGGGCGAGATTGCCGCTGCCTACGCAGCTGGTGGTCTTAATGCTCACGACGCAATGCGCATTGCTTGCCACCGAGCTCGTCTCATGGGTGAGGGAGAACAATCACTTCCTGAAGATCAGCTTGGCGCAATGGCAGTGGTAGAGCTATCTGCCGAAGATCTAGATTCCTATGCCGATATTGAGCCAGCGGTCTATGCCGCACCAGGAATGACTACAGTGGGCGGACCACGCGCCGCGGTGGTGGCGCTGGTAGAAGCACTAGAAGCAGAAGGAAAATTTGCGCGCCTGCTTAATGTAAAAGGCGCTGGTCATACCAGTGCTGTAGAACCGCTGCTTGGGGAACTTGCTGCAGAGATCGCTGATATTACCCCTCAGCCTGTGCACACTACTCTCTTTAGCTCCGTCGATCGCGGGGTAGTCTATGCGCCAGGTGCTACTGTGCACACCAGTGATTATTGGCTCAAGTGTACTCGGGAAGCTGTGTGGTTCCAGGATGCTACCGAACAAGCCTTTGGGGCAGGGCATACCACTCTGATAGAAATTTCACCGCACCCTGTTGCTTTGATGGGAATGATGAGCACTGCGTTTAGCGTCGGAAAGCCAGATGCGCAGTTATTGTATGTGCTCAAGCGTAAAGAATCAGTAGCGCAATCCTTGCATGATGTACTGGCCAAACTTTATGTTGCAGGTCAGCCAGTAGATTATGCGGCATTGTATGGTAGAGGAGACATGGTTTCTGCGCCATATATGTCATGGAAGAAAAACCACTATTGGACTGCTGCTCGTCCACGTTCGGGTGGGGACAGTGCCTTCCCAGGTAAGAAAATCGTGTTGCCTGATGGGACGAAAATTTTTGCTACCCATGCAGATCAGGTGCCAACGAGTGCTCAATTGCTCCAAGCAGTGAGTCAAGAAATTGCCCCAGGGGCTCGGCTGATTGCAGAAAAAGACTATGCGGCACTGCCAAGCTCAGGGGAATTGACCACTGTTGCTAGTCAGAATATCGCAGGGTGGAGTATCAAAATCTATCATGTGCTTGCCGACGACACGACCACACTACTGAGCGAAGGTTTTTGTCTAAACGCCACTGCCGATATTGTGGCTGAGCACGCCCCACGTCCTGTGCTCAATAATCAGGAACCTACAGAAAAGCCAGCAGAACACCATGCTGAGTCAGAGCAGAATTTTGTGTGGGACCGGGCAAGTGGACAAAGCATTGAAGAAAGAATGCGCATTATCGTATCCGAGGCTATGGGATATGACGTAGAGGACCTGCCAGGAAAATTGCCACTTATTGATCTTGGTCTTGATTCTCTCATGGGAATGCGCATTAAGAACCGCATTGAACATGACTTTGCCATTCCGGAATTGAATGTGCAGGCATTAAGAGATGCCTCAGTAGCAGACGCAGTGGCATTAGTGGAAACAATGGTGGCAGCAAAAGAATCAGCGCAGCCGGAGTCTGGGCAACAACTGCAACAACACAGCCCTGCGCAGGAGCATACTCAGCAAGTAGACTCTGCTGCGCCAGCACCTGCCCCACACGCTACCGGCGTAGGTACCGGAGTAGGTGTTGCCCCACGAGATGCTTCTGAGCGATTAGTTTTTGCTACCTGGGCAGGAATAACAGGAGCCGCTGCTGCTGGCGTGACTAGTCCATTGCCTGACATTACCCAAGAAATAGCTGAAGACATTGCACAGCGTCTGACCCAACGCAGTGGTGCTGATATTAGTCCAGCTCATGTGTTGGAGGCGCGTACGTTAGAGCCTTTGGCTAACCGAGTGCGTGAGGCTTTAGAAACTGAGGTGGAAGGCAACATTCGCGTGTTGCGCCCTCGCCAAGAAGGCTCTACAGCACCTGCATTGTTTATGTTCCACCCGGCTGGTGGCTCGTCGGTAGTATATCAGCCGCTTATGCGACGGTTACCAGTGGAAATACCTGTGTATGGCGTCGAGAGGCTCGAAGGGTCTTTAGAGGAACGTGCTGCGGCATATCTCGATGAGATCAAAGAATACAGCCAAGGTTATCCTGTGGTTCTTGGCGGTTGGAGTTTTGGTGGTGCCCTAGCTTATGAGGTAGCGCATCAGCTCCGCGATAGTGATGTGGAGATTATCACCATTGCTCTTTTGGATACTGTGTCGCCAAAGAATCCAATCCCCGACACACCAGAAGAAACCAAGCGACGCTGGGAACGCTATAGTGCCTTTGCCAAGAAAACCTATGGTCTTGAGATACCAGTTCCTTATGAGCTGCTCGAAACTCAAGGTGAAGATGCCCTTCTGGCTATGATGGCTGAGTTTCTTGCTACTACCGACGCCTCTGAGCACGGATTATCTGCAGGGGTGCTAGAGCATCAGCGAGCATCCTTCGTAGACAATCGGATTTTAGATCGCATGGATATGAACAAGTGGGCTGACGTGCACATTCCAGTTATGCTGTTTAGGGCAGAGAGAATGCACGATGGGGCTATTGAACTTGAACCAGCATATGCAGAAATTGCCGAAGACGGCGGTTGGCGGAGTATCGTAAAAGATTTGGAGATTATTCATCTCAAAGGCGATCACTTGGCTGTGGTGGATGAACCAGAAATTGCAAAAGTTGGACGAGCATTGAGTGAACGCATTGCCACACTACAGGGGCAGCAAGCAGAAAATGCGCATACAGAGACAAAAGGTGAGTTATAGGTGAGTCTTACTACCACGGCGGAAAAACTGGCAGATTTACGTGCGCGCCTAGCACAAGCACAAGATCCTGGCAGTGAAAGAGCACGTGCTAAACGCGATGCAGCTGGGCGTACCAGTCCACGCCAACGTATTAACAGATTGTTGGATCCAGGTTCCTTTGTGGAAATCGGTGCTCTAGGACGCACCCCTGATGAACCTGACGCGCCATACTCTGATGGTGTGGTCACCGGTTATGGGCGTATCGACGGTCGACCAGTGGCAGTATATGCACACGACAAGACCGTATATGGTGGCTCAGTGGGTGTTACCTTCGGTAAAAAAGTCTGCGAAGTTATGGATATGGCCATCAAAATTGGGTGCCCGGTTATTGGCATTCAAGATTCTGGTGGGGCACGTATCCAAGACGCAGTGACCTCATTAGCCATGTATTCCGAAATTGCTCGACGCCAACTTCCATTATCTGGTCGCAGCCCACAAATATCTATCATGATGGGTAAATCTGCTGGTGGTGCAGTATATGCGCCAGTGACTACAGATTTTGTTATCGCCGTCGACGGCGAAGCAGAAATGTATGTGACCGGTCCTGCGGTCATTAAAGAAGTAACAGGTGAAGAAATCACCTCAGCACAACTTGGTGGGGCGCGTCAGCAAGAACTCAACGGCAATGTTTCCTACGTAGCCAGTGATGAAAAAGACGCCTTTAACTATGTGCATGACCTACTCGAACGACTCCCACTGACCTGCAATGACCCCGCACCAGTATTTGTCGCCCCAACAGACAGTGAAGTAGCACATACATCAGCGCTCGATGTGTTCATGCCAGATGACACAAACGCTGGCTATGATATGCATGATTTACTTACCCAGCTTTTCGACGATGACGACATCCAAGAAATACAACCTAATTTTGCCCCTAATCTGATTACCGCCTTTGCTCGCGTCGATGGGCGTAGCGTAGGAGTATTAGCGAATCAACCACTAGAGTTTGCCGGGTGCATTGATGCGGATGCCGCGGATAAAGGGGCACGCTTTATCCGCATTTGCGACGCCTACAATATCCCATTGATCTTTATCGTAGATACTCCAGGTTATCTTCCAGGCGTACAGCAAGAAGAAGTTGGTCTTATTCACCGTGGGGCAAAGTTGGCATTCGCGTTGGTGGAGGCCACTGTGCCGAAGGTATCTCTGATTGTGCGCAAAGCCTATGGTGGTGCCTATGCTGTCATGGGTTCCAAAAACCTCACCGGTGATATCAACCTTGCTTGGCCAACGGCACAAATTGCAGTTATGGGTGCCGCTGCTGCAGTGGTCATGATCCAAGGCAAACAACTAGCAGCTATTGAAGATCCTGCGCAGCGCGCCTACATGAAAAAAGTGTTCATGGACTTCTATGACGAGAACATGACTAGCCCTTATGTTGCTGCTGAGCGCGGGTACCTTGACGCAATTATTGAGCCGAGTGCAACACGGCTGGTTTTGCGTCAAGCATTGCGACAGCTAGCTGATAAGAGCGAACTGACCACTGAGAAAAAACACACCATTGCGCCTATGTAGTCTCTGGTTGAGTACGTTGCTGACAATGCAACTGCCGACGCACCTGATCATCACACTCCGCGAGTATTCTACCGAGCGCACTAGGCACCTTTGCAGTGGCAAGATAGTTGCGGTAGAGTTCCCGAGCCCGAGGAATATGAGGATATAGTCCTCGGATGATGAGATTAGCAATCTCAATGGGGTGCTCTTGCCAGACAGTACTGAGCTGAGCAAAAAACTCATCTGCATAAGACTCTGGCATAGGCACCTGGTGCGGAGCATTAAACGCACGCAGCAAGGCTTTGATCTGATCATTCGACCATGCGCCAGGTTGACCAACCATATGCACAATTTTTTCCTTCATCGCCCACTCAGGCGCACAGTGCTGCGCCTCTAAAAACGCAAGCTCAGTATCAAGCGTTGTGTCTTGCGCACGATGTGCTTCAAGCTCCTGGTCACGTAGCGCGTCGATTGCCGCTAAAGCCTTAAGTAAAGACCACTCCACATCATGGGTAATCTCTAACCCAGGGACCTCACCACCAAGTAGGGCACGCAATCGTGGTGCGGCACGATCAGCCGTGAGCGCACTGAGCGCAAGAATAAGCCCACGGGCATACACCAGCTGCTGATCGCTTGCTGGAGGTGCGCTGTGCACTAAATCCCATAGTGTGTCACTCCAACTCTCTAGAACAGACAGTTGTTGCGTGGGGGAGGTATAGTAGCGAGCTGCATGAAAAGCATGCTGCACAATATGGGTGAGCACGCTGGTATTACTTTCGCCATAGCTATGTGCTGCAGCAATATCCACAAATTCGCGTGTACTCAGCTCGCCGTCGCGAGTGAGATTCCATAGAGCTGTCCAAATAACAGCACGGCTTAATTCAGAATCAATACTGCTCAGGGCAGATTTAATGCTCGCTAAGGAACGCTGATCAAAACTGATTTTGGCATAGGTGTGGTCATCATCATTGACCACAATGAGGTCGGGAGCTGCCATGCCATGTACAGGAACGGGTGTGGCAGGGGCGTCGAGAAGCACATCATGGGTGCTCGTGCGAATGAGCTGCGTGCCAGAAAAATGATAAAACCCAACATTGACGCGGTGCGGGCGAATGGGAGTATCCGGCAAAAAGGAGCGCTGGTGGATGGTGAGGTCAGCAATGTGCTCGCCAGAGAGTTGGAGTTCGGGACGCAATTCATCCGGTCCGCTGGTACGCAACCATCGTGTTGCCCAATCCTGGAGGTCATGTTCGGTGTATTGCGAAAGTACCGTGAGGAAATCGTCGAATGTGGCGCTGGAAAAAGCATACGAGCGGAAATAATCCCTGGCTGCGGCATAGAAATTCTCTTTGCCCACAAAGTGCACTAATTGTTTGAGCACGGCAGCGCCCTTGGCATATGTAATACCGTCGAAGTTTTGCCGCGCAGCATCAACATCAGGAATATCTGCTTTAATGGGGTGCGTCGTAGGCAATTGATCTTGCACATATGCCCAATTCTTGCGATTACCTGCAAAAATTGCCCATGCCTGTGTGAATGTAGTGGCAGCGACACTAGCGTCAGCACCCATATATTCAGCAAAGGACTCTTTGAGCCAAAGGTCATCCCACCAGCGAGGAGTGACCAAATCACCAAACCACATATGGCTCATCTCGTGCAAAATAGTGTTTGCGCGTGCCGCGTGCTGACTCTGGGTCGGACGAGAACGGAAAATATAGGACTCGGTAAAAGTGACCAAGCCTGGGTTTTCCATCGCGCCAAGGTTATATTCAGGCACGAAGATACTGTCATACTTGCCCCACGGGTAGGCAAAACCAAAGTTTTCGTGGAAAAAACTCAACCCCTGTGCGGTGATTTCACTGATTTCTGCGTCGGCGTAGCGTGCCATTGACGCACGAGTCCACACACCAATCTCTACTTCCTGCCCCTGTGGACTCGTCCACGTATCAGCAAAGGCACAAACATAAGGGCCGGCAGCAAAAGCAACAAGATAGCTTGATAGTGCTGGGGTAGGGGCAAAAGTATATGTGGTTGTTGTGTCCTGCTCGTGCTTATCGACGGATTGCGCTACGGATTTTTGATTAGATAATCCCACCCAACCTGCTGGAACGGTAAGAGAAGTATGGAATATGGTTTTCAGATCAGGTTGGTCAAAGCAGGGGAAGATACGTCGTGCGTCGGAAGGCTCAGAATGAGAATACACATAGGTGGTGTTGTCATGTGGGTCGTGGAACCGATGTAATCCCTGACCAGTGCGCGAATACTGGGAATGTGCCCAAATATCGAGTTGGATCATGTGGCGAGCTGGTACTCTAAGCCGTATCTTTGCGTCTGCGAACTCAAAGGCACACTCGGTGCCGGATAATGTTACGCGATCGACCTGCTGGCCAAGATAATCCAGCTCAATGTCGCCAGTAGTGCTGGTGAGGGTGAGCGTGGTGTGTACAGGGAAAGTATCTGCTTGTGGTGCTTGGCTCAGGTCGAGGTGAACCGCTTGGCTGTGGAGGGTAATCTCAGCACTGCGCTTGCGTGCTGTATCTAGGCTAACGTTTGATGAAGCCATAGATTACTCTCCAACCAATAATGAACAAACCAGAAAAGAACGAGGCTACAAGTACAAAAGACCAGTGTGGAATGGCGTTGTCATTGATCAATGACCAGATGAATAGTCCGCCGATAACAGTAGCTAGCCATACTTGAATACCAAAGCGCACACTAGATGAGTGTGGTGCTTTTGCTCGTGATTCTGGCGAGGCGAGACGGCGTATCTGGTTAGCCCACGCAAGTGAGGTACCCATAGCGAAGGTAAAAAAGGTAAAGAGGATTTCTAATACATTCAAGCCACCGTGTGCGATTCTTGCCAGAATTGCAAAAACTGCGATTGCTGCATAGTCGAAATGGAAGTAGGGCATGACATATGCTTCTAGCCCTTGCTTATCAGAATTCATGAGGCAAGCCTTTCTTATACAATTTTCTACTTTGCTATAAAAACTAGCTCTTAGTTTAGCGCTTTTAAGTGGCAGAATTTAATTTTTTTCGCTCGCAAGTGCGCCTACTTGCACTCCACTGCCTCGAATAGCGGAATAAGCGTAGAGAAGCCAGCCAATGGCAGTGATAATCACAAATGACAAAATCCGATACGCAAAGACTGCGCCAAAAGCATCAGCAACGGTCATGCCGGTAGCCACCAGAGCACTGGTCATTGAGGCTTCAACTGGACCCAGCCCAGCAGGGGTAACTTGGGCAGTACCGGCGATTTTAGAGGTCACAAAGGCGAGGGTGACTCCAAGAATCGTGGTGTTATTTTCGATATGGATGACACCTGGTAGCACATCAGTCACTGCTCCCACGCACAACCATAACGCAAGAATATCAAGCACCCAATTGGTCAAAGACAGTAGGGAAATCCAACTAAACTTCCAGAAAGACAAGCGCACATTCCCAAGCTGATCGACGTGTTCTTCTAGCTTTTCGACGCCATCCAATACTGGGCGGCGTCGAAGGCGATTCCAAAAGCGCAATACCTTGACCGCTATCTTCTTAGTGTGCTGAGGATGATTGGTAGCAGCATAGACTACCAGAGCAAGGGCACTCATGAATAGGGCGGAACATACCAGCGGTGTGAGCGAAAAGCTGGCATTGAGGAAGAAAATCGCAATCAGGCCAAGGGCAATGAGCCACATCGTCGACAGTGCTCCTGACACAATAATGAACCAGGAACTAATGAGCACGCTGACCTGCCATTTACGCATGGTATGGAATTGATACACCGTAGAGATAGCAGCGCCCCCGGGGAAAGTCGACGACCAGGAGTTTGATACGAGAGTCAGATGTAAAGTATGGCGCAAAGGGATATGACTGCCGCCTGCTTTAAGGAGTAATCGCATAACCTCTGCCATAGCCACAATGGAGATAAAGATGGAAAGGAATGCGACAATGAGCAGGAGTGGATTGGCGTGCACCACATTGTCATAGCCCTGGGCAAGGAAAGGCATTTTATCGCGAAGCAAAAAAGCAACAAAACACAAGATGACAAGTGGGCTGAGAAACCTCACCCACTTGTTGTGCATAAAACGCCCAATGGCGCCGGGAGTCTTATTGTTTTTCTTCACGGATTCTTTGGATCAACTCAGAGAAGGGAACAAGTTCATTATTATCAGTTGCTGCCCGCCCACTACGACTTGCAGTGTTATGGACTGGCTGCACAGCGTCAATACTAAGCTCAGTATCCTCACTTGGCGTAGGCGGAGCTGGTGGCGTAGGGCTTGGCGTAGGCGGCGTTGGCGGAGGAGCAACAGGCACTGTTGCTGTTTTGGGCACCGCAATGCCACCGCGATTACCATGCCCAATCTTCGCGCTGAGTTTTTTGACAAACTGTGGTGCCCACCAGTTATCAGTGCGCAGTAGATGCATCACTGCTGGAACAAGGAGCATACGAATCACAGTGGCGTCGAAAAGCAAGGCAAAGATCATGCCAAAAGCAATGTATTTCATCATGACGATTTCTGAGAAGCCGAAAGCGCCACACACCACAATCATGATCAGTGCCGCAGCGGTAATAATGCCGCCGGTATGGGCGGTTCCCGCTATGATGGAGCGGTCTGTGGTATTGCCCTTGGTGCGTGCCTCTACCATGCGAGAAACGAGAAAAACCTCATAGTCGGTGGAAAGCCCATACACAATGGCAATGATGAGCATGAGCACTGGACTCATCAATGGTCCAGCGGTGAAGTTAAAGATACCGGAGCCAATACCATGCACAAACATCAGGGTGAGCAGACCAAGTGTGGAACCAAGCCCGAGTACGGTCATAATGATGGCTTTAAGCGGCAGCACCATAGAACCAAATACCAAAGACATCAGGAGGAAAGTGGCCAGAATAATATAGAGCGCCATAAAAGGAGCGCGATCAACAAGCGCTTCGATAGATTCCACGCCAAGAGCGGGTGTGCCGCCGATGAGTAGCTCCACTCCTGCAGGTGCTTCAATCGCACGCAGCTGCTCAATAACGTGCTCATTGTCGTCTCTATCTGTAATGCCGGCAGATAGTACTGTCACTCCGTTAACAGTTGCAGAATAACTAAAACGGCTCGTTAAGCCCTCGATTTTATTCGCTTGAGCGTATATCGGAATGAGCTGATCATTCGAGGCATTTTTGACGATAAGTTTTACTGGATCAGTTCGGAAATTAGGGAACTGTTCATCAAATTTTTGCTGGGCGACGCGCACCTGATGATCTGGCGGCAAGTAGGTTTCATTCAGTCCACCAAACTTAATTCCGGTCAGTGGAACTGCCAAGGCAATAAGACCAGTAACGATAACAACAGTAACTACTTTGGCGTGTTTAATTGCCCACTGTGGAATTTTATACCACCACGTATCTTCAATACGCTTACCTACTCGTGAGGTTTTCCGAATGGTGAAAGCATCAATTTTGGTGCCAAGAACACCGAAAAGAGCTGGCAGAACCGTAATGGATAGTAGTGCTGCCAAGGCAACTGCGCTAATTGCGCCATAAGCAACTGATTTGAGGAATGCTTGTGGAAAAATCAAGAGTGCCGATAGGGCGACTGCAACCATGGCTGCAGAAAAAGCCACTGTTTGTCCAGCGGTAGCCGTCGTAGTGCGTACTGCGGTTTCTACGTCGTTGCCTTTATCTAGTTCTTCGCGGAAACGAGACACCATGAACAGGCCGTAGTCGATGGCTAGACCAAGACCTAGGAGCGTGATAACAGATTGCGCAAACACGTTGACCTGTGTGGATTGTGCTAAAAGTGCTAGTACCCCCATAGAACCTAAGATGGACAAACCACCAACAATAAGGGGCATGAATGCGGCAATGACAGAGCCAAAAACAATGAGCAGGAGCACACCGACCAATGGCAGCGCATAGAGTTCAGCACGACGAATATCTCGAGTCATGCCCTCATCGAGTGCGTCTGCAACTGCAGTTGCCCCTGCAACACTGACAGATACTCCTGGAAAGTGAGGTGCCAGCTGTGACTCAATCGCACGGAAATCCTTGAGGGTTTGTTCGTCATCGCCTTTGAGCGCAATGGCAGCAAAAGCAGTGGTGCCATCGGCAGAGACAAGCGACTTATTGCGTGGGCGCTTTTGATCGAAATAGCTATTGATACTGGCAATGCGATCAGGATTATTGCGTTGTAGCTCGCTTAAGTAAGTAGATATAGCCTCAAATTGTGCAGAAGAACTAATGCCTGAGGGATCGTCGAAGAGCATGATGACATCACCAGAGCTATCTCTACCGAATGTTTCTTCCTCGATAGCAGCAGCTTGTGTGGAAGCCGAATGCGGATCTTCCCAGCCTTCTTGGCTCATGCGATCATTGAGTTTTGTGCCGCATAGCGCAAAGAGCACCAAGATAAGCAAGGTGACCACGATGGGGATGATACGACGATGGCGATAGGAAAAGCCACCCCAGAGAGAAAACATATACCACTAATCCTGTTTGTTAGAAATAAGTGCAGAAAGAGGACGGAATGGTTGTAACCAAGCACCTTCATCAGGAAGGCTATCAAGATTGACTCGTGGCAAAGGTTCACGAAAAGCGCCAGGGATGTCTTCTAAATCGACGAACGTGAGCCGTTCATCATTGACAGCCCACGGACAGAGTTCGTGGAATCCGAGGATAGTTACGGATACTGATTGCTCTAGTAGCTGCTCGATAACCTCACCAAAGTTCTGCCCATCAGCACTGGCAATGACCACCCCACGCAATGCGCTTTGATTATTGGAGTTGTCGCTAGAGCGGGCAAGGTGATCCCTAATATGGGCAACCATGTCTGGATCCACATCAGTTTCTTCTGTGCGCTTGGGTTTGGCAAAGACTGCGAAACCAACATTGCGTAGTGCCTCTACCCAAGGGCGCACTACTTCAGCTCCTCCAGGGGTGACATTAACAAAGATACTGCCTTGCGCCTCTACACGAGTACCACAGCGATGACTCAACGTGCCTGCTTGTGCCAGTAGCCAACGACCAATAGCGTCAAAGCGCGGGCGATGTGCTGCGGCAGGACGCCCACCAACGATTTCACCAAGTCCCATATCTAGGTTTGGAGCATCCCATACAAAGAGCAGCGTATCGCGTGTATCTTGGTGCTGCTGTGAGTGTTCGCTCATACTCGCCTCCATAAAAACTCGGTAATAACGTGATCTTTGTCTAGACCTTTGCCCTCAAACTTGGTAATGACTTGGCGATCAACCAGTTGGGGGCACTGCGGCCAAGGAAAGCCCATATACTCTAATGATGGCTCCACATCGACTAATTCGCTAATCCACTCGGCATAATCGGCATGGTCAGTCGCTACGTGCAATACCCCACCAGGTCTTAGCCTAGTCGCAATGAGATTCAGTACGCCAGACTGAATGATACGGCGTTTATGATGGCGCGCTTTAGGCCAAGGATCAGGGAAGAAGATACGCACTCCGTCGAGAGAATTTGGCTCTATCATACGCGTGAGCACTTCGACACCATCACCGCGTATCATACGGATATTATCAATCTCATTTCGTACAACTGCGCCTAGTAACTTGGCCAGACCCGGTTTGTATAGTTCTACCGCAATGATATTGGTATCTGCTTCAAGGGGCGCCATTGCTGCGGTAGACGTGCCGGTGCCAGAGCCGATTTCGACGATGGTCTTTGCGTTTTCTCGCCCAAACCACTCAGCGATATCAATTTTTTCATCACTGAGCACTGTGCCTAGGCGAGGCCAATGTTGTTCCCATAGTGCCTCTTGATTTTCCGTCAAGGTGCCGCGTCGAAAGCTGACGGTGCCAAGCCTAGGATAATCAAGGTCATTATCAAAAACTGTATTGAAATCAGTTTGTGGTGGTCTACCTGAACCACGCTGAGTAGTAGAGCTGTGATCGTGACCATTGTGGGAGTTTGGAGCAATATCAGACATCTCAACTATTGTGCCTGTTTACGAGAATTAGAGCAATATGCTAGATTCTTTCTAGCTAAAATCTTCTAGGGGGCGGGGTATATGGCTGATGTTTTTAGGCAAGTTTTGCGCTGGTTAGATGAGCAGCCTATTGGTTGTCCGCTGGCTGGGGAGTTGGGGCGTATTATCGAAGAGCTCACTGGAAAAATCCGTTTTACAGTGTGTTTTGTGGGTGCTGATTCTTTATGTGTTGGCTCTCGTGATGCAGAAGCTACCGGTTATTGTTATGTGCGTAGTGCTTGGCCGGTGTTGTCACAGCGCGTAGAAATAGTCATTGCTATTTATGATGAGGAACACATTATTTATGCGCAGCATCGGGCACGGATGCGCGCTGGTCCTAGTTATTTTCATGTGGTGTCTCGGCAGGAGTTTGAGCACGAGGAGTTGGCACATATTGCGGCTCAGATACCGCAGGAAGAGATCACGCGGGTGCGTCGTAGAATGCTGCATGGTGAGTTAGCTGCATTGGCGCGGAAATATCCCGATCGTTTTCCAGTTGCCTTATCGGCAGTGTTATCTGAGTTGTCGGCGGAATCTTTGGCGATGCCTGCTGCACGCGTGGCGGTATTAGGTCCAGATGAGCGCCAAAGCCGGAGTGTTGCCGATCAGCTTGGCCACCAATGGACGCTGGTGAATATCGCCCGTGGCGCAGATCTTGCCATTGTCGTCGCGCCGCAGGGTGGGTGGCTACCGGATCACGTTTCATTACTGGATCATGCTTTTCGACGCACCGGCAGGCTAATAAGCACTGCTCCTCTTCCTTATGGCTGTCATATTCCGGCAGTGATTGTGTCCCAATGTGATATGTACCAGTGGGATCAACTTATTCATAAGCAGTTGGCGCATGAAATCTTCTTAGCGAATCATCAGTGGGAACGTGGTTCTGGAGCGCATCTGGTGCAACAAAAACGGATAAATAAAATAAGGCGGCACTTAAGAGAGCTGGATTATAAGCAGCTAAAAGCCCGTGCTCGTCAGCATGGTTTGGCGCTTGCGCGTATTGAAATTTTTGCTTGGTGTGAGATTGTATTGCTGAGCATTATGATGTGTTGTGGTTTGGCGAGGTTGGGACTGCCGTGGCATATCAGTGGGGTGTGTTGTGTGGTGGTTACGAGTATGCGTGTTTATGGGGCTTGGCGGTTAGCAAAGAAAACATGGATGCGTTCTGTTGTAGAGAAAATAGGGGAGCGGTATGTTGTTTGATGAGTTATTACCTGGAACATATCCCGGTGAGACGGGGATGGTCATTTTGCATGATGATGATTTGGATGGTGTTGCTGATCGGATGACGGCAATGGAATATACAGGCAACTATGAAGTTTATGTGTCACCCGGACATCTCTATCATCAGGGGGACTCTTTAACGGAAGTTACCCCCAAAAGTAGTGATTTTGGGAAAGGAAATAAAGGACATTTTAGTGATTGGATCTGTATTGAGCGGGGGTGAACTGCAGGTAAACACTTTATTTATCGTGATTCATCGTGCCTGCTGTGTCGCATTTCTATTTTCAGTGCGATAAAGCGCTAGTGTGGAAGTTACGAACTGCTTATATTTAGATACAGATAACAATGTCAGGAGAATTGATGTCATCTGTAGCCATTAAAGGGTTAGAAGGGCACCCCCCCACTGAAAATGAAGCGCTTTTGCGCTGGATTGCGGAAAATGTTGAACTTTTCCAACCAGAAAAAGTTGTTTTTGCCGACGGAACACAGCAAGAGTGGGATCAACTAACCACTGAATTAGTTGAGGCTGGAACTTTAATTCGCCTCAATGAGCAAAAACGCCCCAATAGTTTTTTGGCGCGTTCTGAGCCACATGATGTTGCTCGCGTCGAATCACGCACTTTCATTTGCTCCGAGTCTGAAGAAGATGCAGGTCCTACTAATAACTGGGTGCATCCAGAGGCTATGAAGCAAGAAATGACTGAGCATTATCGCGGTGCTATGCGTGGTCGTACCATGTATGTGGTGCCATTTTGTATGGGACCATTGGATGCTGAGGATCCCAAAATCGGTGTGCAATTAACTGATTCTGCGTATGTTGTGCTTTCTATGCGCATTATGACTCGCATGGGACAAAAAGCCCTTGATCGCCTAGGTAATGGTGATTTTGTCCGTTGTCTTCATTCAGTAGGCGCGCCACTGGCTCCAGGGGAACAGGATGTCGCGTGGCCATGTAATGACACCAAATACATCACCCATTTTCCTGATACCAAAGAAATCTGGTCTTTTGGTTCTGGTTATGGCGGTAATGCCATTTTGGCAAAGAAGTGTTTTGCCTTGCGCATTGCATCGGTGATGGCTAAAGAAGAGGGCTGGATGGCAGAGCATATGCTCATCTTGAAGCTCACCTCACCAGAAAACAAGGTGTACCACATTGCTGCAGCATTCCCTTCTGCTTGTGGTAAAACAAATCTCGCTATGATTCAGCCAACAATTCCTGGTTGGAAGGCTGAAGTAATTGGTGATGATATTTCTTGGATCCGCTTTGGTAAAGATGGACACCTCTACGCATTTAACCCAGAAAATGGTTTCTTCGGTGTGGCTCCTGGAACAAACTACAAGTCTAACCCTATGGCTATGCAGTCAATGGAACCAGGTAATACCTTGTTCACTAACGTCGCGCTTACCGACGACGGCGACGTGTGGTGGGAAGACCTTGAGGGAGATCCGCAGCACCTTATCGACTGGCAGGGCAATGATTGGACTCCAGATTCAGGTCGTCCAGCTGCACACCCTAACTCACGTTATGCAGTACCTATTGAGCAATGCCCTATTACCGCCCCAGAGTTTAACGATCCGCAGGGTGTAAAACTCGATGCTATTCTCTTTGGCGGGCGTCGCCCAGACACTGTGCCGTTGGTGACTCAAACCTTTAGCTGGAATCATGGAACACTGGTGGGCGCATTGCTTTCTTCCGGGCAAACTGCAGCTGCAGAGGGCAAAGTGGGCGCTTTGCGTCACGACCCAATGGCGATGTTGCCTTTTATTGGCTATAACGCTGGTGACTACCTCCAACATTGGGTCACTATGGGAGAAAAAGGCGGAGCGAAAATGCCTGCGATTTTCCTCGTAAATTGGTTCCGTCGTGGAGATGATAAACGTTTCCTCTGGCCAGGGTTTGGGGAGAACTCTCGTGTCTTGAAGTGGATCGTCGATCGCCTTGAAGGGCGAGTGGCAGCACAAGAGACTATTGCTGGATACACTGCTCGGGTAGAAGATCTAGACCTAGAAGGTTTAGACACCCCACTCGCAGATGTCGAAGAAGCGCTTAGTGCTCCGGTATCAGCATGGGAACAAGAGCTAGAAGATAATGAAAAATATCTCGAGTTCCTTGGTCCAAAGGTACCGCAGGAGATTCATGCAGAGTTTGCTGCGCTCAAAGAGCGTATCGCTCAGGCATAGTCCACTCTCATTCTCATATAAGCACTGAATAATTACGCAACACTCACTGAATAATTACTACGTAATTATTCAGTGAGTGTTGCGCTTAACTCTTTCTGTATAACCGCCATAGTCCATAGCCCAAGAGGATAAAGCCAAGAATACGTGCGCTAAATGTTAATACTTTGAGCACTTCTAGCTTATGGAGTGTGGGGTTAGCTTGTTGCCATGCACGATCTTTGGTTTGTTGATCCCAGGATAACGTCGTACGCAGCAAAGTACGGTAATTATCATGTCCGACATGGGCTGTCATGTTGGCTTCTTCTTGATTGCGGGCAAGGAAGAGAAAAATATCTTCTTTTTGATCGACAATGGTGCCGCTTTGTGGTTCTACCCAGAGGGTTCTGGTGGCACTGTAGAAGGGGTCGAGTACCACAGCGCCAGTTGGTGCAGCCTCATCAGAGTTGGGATAGAAGAAAGAAGCGTCCGCGCTTACCTGTGATTGGTAAATATCAGCGAGTTCTTCTTTATTGAGATCTGTGTGGGCGGCATTATCTGGACGGTCGTCGGAAATATCTTCTGGTTGGCGCATAGACCGCGCTAAGGATTGTCGAATGTTAGTAGCGGGTATTTTTTGCGTAAACACGTAAAGCCCATCGCTACTGTCGACGTAGTCGAGTGGGATTGTATCCTGGGCAAAGATATCGAAAAAGTCATAGGAGCGGCGCTCTGGCTCAAAGGGATAGAAGTATTGCACACCATCTCTGGCAAAAGTATCGGTATCAATGTGGATATTAAAATCAGGGGCAGTTAATTGCAGCTGCGAAACTTTATCTGCGACGGGGTAAGTAGAGCGCCGAGTAAGGCGGAGGGAATCGTCGAGAGTGAAGATGGTATGCCGGTTATCTGTCCGAGTGAGTTTTTCTTGCACAGATACTGCGGTTTCTTTTTTGTCGTCAGTTTTATGTGTCTCCAGGACACGCGTGAGCTGCGACTGCGTTTCGATGACATAACAATCGCGTTGTGCAGCCTGAGCACAAGGCGCCTTGGGGTCATACACCTGCGTATAAGCAGGAGTAGTGCTGACAGTAAAACGAGTATCGAGGGGAATGAGCCTAGACTTGCTAATGATTAATTGCGGTACTACAGCAGCAAGAAGAAAAAGAATAGCTGATAACCCCAGTGCGAGTCGAGGAATATGCCAAGCCAAGCTACGACGCGAGGCACCCATAGTAAAGCCCTTCCTGCTGCGGTAGCAACCCTGTAGTAACCAGTAACCTAACGAACCAATAATTCAAGCTCTACAAGATACTAGCGCAATTTTTGCGGTACCTGTTCTTCACCCAAACTCAACATAAGCCTATTAGCCCAGTTAAAGAAAGCAGCTGAGTTGATAAGATCCACTATTGCAGCGGTATCACACCCAACAGTGCGCAAGAGCTCTACATGAGAATCATCAAAGTTCAGCACAGTTATTGCGCGAGCTGCCTCAGATAAAGCATTCCATCGTGGATCGCTAAGATCAGCATGAGCATCAGCCAGGAGTGCATCGATTCGAGCGGTATGCTCAGGTGCTTCGTCGAGAGTGCGCGCAGCATGAACAGAAGTGCAGTAGACGCACCCATTGAGTCTTGAGGTCACTGTTGCTGCTAATTCTCGTTCGGCGCGAGTAAGCCCGCCGTCGACGTTGTAGAAAATATCTAAATCGGTCAGAGTACGTGCCTGGAGGGCAGCGGGATCTCTGGCAAGAAGTCGGAAATAAGGTTGATGGATACGCTCTGGCTTAATCAAACTTTCCCGTTGCTCGTTAGTCATCTCGTGGGCGGCAAGTGGGGTGATCCACGGTTTCCAACCCAGAGTATGCCGAACAAAGGTTGCAGCTACGCTGGGTAATTCGGGTTCTAGTGGTGCAAATTTTTTATTGTTCTCATGCCCGCCGAGTATGCGTAGCCCATGAATGAGCCGTAGTTGATAGGCAAGGAAGGCAATGAGCTGCGCTAAGCTGACAAGTTCATCTTTGCTAAAGTGCTGCTCTAATTCTTGTAACTGTTGCTGCGTAGCCAATGCCGGGGCAGTGATGAGCTGCTGGGCAAAATTGCGGGCATGGGCAATGCGGGGGCTGGGTTCTTCTTCGGCACTGAGGTCGGCATAGAACTCACGAGCAGTTGCCACTGGATTAAGCTGAGCCACATAGGCTGCTATGTGGTAGCGCTCAGCCAGAGTGAAGGAGGACTCAGTTTCTAGGAGGGCGTGAAAACTGAGCTGGGTATTGTGCACAGCATCAGGGCGTTGCCGCCTGATTGCTGCTAGTTCGGCTGAACTTTGGGCGAGCAGATCAATAATATCTGGTTGATTATCGGTCATGGTGTGTTCTTTCTGCGGTGTGGTTAGAGTCCTAAATTGTAGAAACCTTCGCGGAGTTTCGCGCCAGGAATAGCATGAATGAGCTTATGCGTTAGTTCATGCTGGGGATTGTGGAATACCTCGTAGGTGCTGCCATATTCTACTTGTTTGCCGTGGCTCATTACGGACACTGTATCGGAAATTTGCTGGACGACGGATAAATCATGCGAAATGAAAATATAGGTCAGTTGCAATTCTTTTTGCAGCCTGCTCAGCAATTGCAAAATTTGTGCCTGAACACTTACATCCAATGCAGATACTGCTTCATCAAAGACGATCACTTCTGGTTCGGCAATGAGTGCCCTGGCAATTGCCACGCGTTGGCGTTGTCCACCGGATAGTTCTGCTGGTCGTCGGGTAGCAAGGGCTGGGTCGAGGGAAACTAATTCAAGATATTTTTTGACCTTATCTACCGTGGTTCCTGACTTGTCGGTGATGGTATTGTCAAGTCTAAAATTGCGCAGTGGTTGGCGTAGTGTCGCACCAATGCTCAAGCGGGGATCGAGCGAGGAATAAGGATTTTGATACACCAACTGAATGCGTTTGTGTATCGACCGAGCTCGCTTAGTGATTTCGGTGTCGCCTAGGAGAACACGCCCGGAGCTAGGTGCGTCGAGAGCGGCGATGATTCTACCCGTGGTGGTTTTTCCTGAGCCGGATTCGCCCACGATGGCATGAGTGGTGCCGGCATAAACTGGAAAGCTCACCTCGGAAACTGCATGGTGTCCTGAAAATTTACGGCTGAGCTTTTCGACGCGCACCACAGGCGTTTCTTGCGCTGCTTTTTCTAGCGAGAACTGCTTGTGGTAGGCGGTGTCGATGTTGAGGGAGGGGGCGTCGGCAAGCAATTGTTTGGTGTAGTGGTCTGTGGGTGAGGACAGAATCTGTGCTGAGTGACCTGCTTCTTTTACTAAACCGTGGTGCATGACGACCAGATCATCAGCGCGATCGCCTGCAACTGCAAGATCGTGGGTAATCAGTAGTACACCCAGTCCAAGTTCGGTGCGCATGGAGTCGATCAGATCCAAAATGACTTTTTGCACTGTGACATCAAGTGCTGAGGTGGGCTCGTCGGCGATAATGAACTCTGGTTCTAAGGCCAGGGCAGTGGCGATCAAGCAGCGTTGTTTCATGCCGCCTGATAGTTCATGGGGGTATTGGTGATAGCGGCGTTGGGGATCATCAATGCCGACTTTTGCTAATAGCTCAAGCACAATGTTTTTGCGCTGCGTCGTGGAGTAGGAGTGATGAATACGTAATCCTTCTGCCACGCTGTCGCCAATTTTTTTGAGTGGATTAAGCGAGTTATGTGGGTCTTGTGGGACAAGAGCAATGCGTTTGCCACGAATACTGCGCCATTGTTTTTCGCTCAAGGTGCTCAGTTCGGTATCGCCTAGGCGGATGCTGCCGGAGGTGATATCGGCATTATCGGCGAGTAAGCCCATGATGGCGTTGGCGGTTGTGGATTTTCCAGAGCCGGATTCACCCACAATGGCTGTGATTCTTCCGGGGAGCACTGTAAAGGAAACGTCTTGTACTGCCTGGATAACACCATTTTTGGTGGTGTAGGTGACTGCGAGGTCTTTGACTTCTAGTGCTGTATGTGTCGTGCTCATTAGTTACGCTCCTTTGCAACTAAATTACTGAGGTAGTTAGCTGCTACCACAACAGAAATAATGACCACACCAGGTAGTACGGTAAGCCACCATGAGGTTGCGAGATAATCTCGCGCGTCGGAGATAATCAATCCCCATTCTGGTGTTGGTGGTGGTGCGCCATAGCCGAGGAATCCCAGCACTGAAAGCTGTAGGATAGCTGAGCCAAATTGCACAGCAGCTAGGGCGAGGACTGGGGAAAGTGAATTAGGCAGAATATGGCGGATAATCACCTGTGCTTTGGTTGCGCCTGAACCATAAGCAGCCTCGACGAACTCCCGCTGCGCTACGCTGAGCACCTGAGAACGTGCTAGACGAGCAAAGGCGGCAACGCTGGTCAATCCCACTGCAATAGCGGCATTGATAGTGCCATAACCCAACAACACAATAATTGATAGTGATAACAGCAGTGATGGAATGGCGAGCAACACATCGATTGCTCGCATGAGTAGCGTGTCGACGAACTTTCCGCCAACACCGGCAATCAGACCGATAAAAGTACCAAAAGTTGCGCCTACTAATACAGCGATAAGACCACCTAGTAGAGATTGTCGAGTGCCATATACAACGCGGGTGTAGAGGTCGCGTCCAATGGAGTCGGTGCCAAACCAATGTTCTAGGCTGGGGGAAAGCAGTGGCTCAAACTCTCCAGATAAGGGATTGCCGTGGGCGAATATCCCAGGAAATAGAGCTGCGATAATCGCAATGAGTACGATAATTTGACTCACTAATGCCCAGGGGTGTGTGAGCTTTTTCATGGGCGAGCCTTTCTACGCAAACGTGGATCAATGAGTGGATAGCTCAGATCAACAATGAGGTTGATGAGGATATAGGTGCTGGCGCTGATGAGCACAATTGCTAGTAGTACGGGCATATCGCGGTGGGAAACTGCAGAAAGAGTAAGCTGCCCGATACCAGTTCTGCCAAAGACAGCTTCGGTAACGACTGCGCCGCCGACGAGTTCCCCAAATAGTACGCCTGCCATAGTGGATACTGGCAGTAGAGCATTACGCAGTACGTCGCGGAAGAAGATCCATGTGGTACTTGCTCCTCGTGCTTTGGACACTGTGATAAAAGGTTGTTCGTTAATGTCGTCGATGGTGCGAATGAGCACTTGTGCCAGTGGTGCTGCAATGGGGATTGAGAGGGTGATGACCGGAAAAATCAATGCCTGAATGGGGTTAGCGTTGATTACTGGGATAAGGGCGAGTCGGAAAGAAAGCAGCTGAATCAAAATGATGCCGATCCAGAAGCTGGGGACGGAAATCATCAGTGGTGGCAAGCCGCGGAAAAATCCACGCAGGGTGCTGGAAATGTTTGCTAGGGTCGCAATGCCGAGGGCAAGGATAAGAGCGAGCAGGAAAGCGCAGACCGCGAGGGCAAGGGTAGAGGGTAATGCGGTTGCTAGCAAACTTGAGACGGAGGTTCCCGTTTGGATTGAATAGCCGAAGTTGCCGGTGAGATAACCACCCAGTGCCAGGATATATTGCTGAATGAGGGGCTTATCTGCGCCATATTCGCTTCTGATTTCTGCTATTTCTTTTTCGCTTAGTCCTAAGTCTGGGCTGGCGTAGCGCGCCAGAATGGCGTCGGAAGGCAGTGCTTGGAGGAGGACAAAAGCCACAGTATAGGTGATGAGCAACACGACGATAGCTTGGGCTATGCGTGCCAGAATTTTCTTGCCAGTTATTCCAATCATTGTGCTAGCTCCTTGTGGTCGATCCATGTTTCATAGAAAACGGGGCGCCCAATGGCATCTTGATGAAAACCTTTAACATAGTTGTGCAGTCCATATACTTGTGGTTCCTCAAAGAGAGGGAGCACATAGGCTTTGTCGTAGAGCAGTTGTTGGACTTTGGCTGATGCCGCGGCACGGTCTTGTTCTTTGGGGCTAGAGGCGACTTGGTTGAGTAATTCTTCGAGTTCAGGGTCGCCAAGGCTATCTGTTTTTTCGTCGTAGTTGAGTAATTGATTGCGGTTGGTGGAGTAATACTGTGATTTGATGACGTCGTAATCTGCCCGACCGACCATTGTGTGTCTGATTTGCACTTTGGTGATGTCTTTAGAGTCTGCATCTTGGACGGCAATATCGCCGGGGAGTAGGTGAATCTCAATGCCAATTTTGGCCAGTTGTTCTTGCACTTTGGTGATTACTTCCCTGGATCGTGGTTGGGGGAGGGCTTCGTTGACGGTGAAAGATAGGCGTTGTCCGTCTTTTACTCTGATTCCATCTGGTCCTGGTACCCAGCCAGCTTCGTCGAGTAAGGAGCGTGCTTTGTTAGGGTCGTAGATGTAGTCTGCTTGGCGTGCATATCCCAGTCCGTGTGAGTCCATTGCGCTGGTGGCTAGTGCGTATCGTGGGGAAAAGAGTGTGCGCAGAATTTCTTTGCGGTCAATGCCGGCAAAAATTGCTTGACGTACGCGAATATCTTGCAGGAATGGGTGCCTAAACCGTAGTGCTAGTTGGTTGCTCATGCCACCTGTGGAGTGAGCCTGCACGGTTAGTCCTGCTTGGGTGAGGTGCTTTTCGACGGGGGCTTCAATTTGTCTAGCGATATCTGCTTGTCCGGCAAGGAGCCCGCCTATGCGTACTGAGTCTTCTGCTGCTAGCACATAGCGAATGCCGTCGATTTGCGCTCTGCCTTGGTGTTTTAGTACAGGTGGTGCCCAGTTGTAGTCTTTGCGGGTGCTCAGCATGAGTGAGGTGTCTAGTTTTTCTTCGGTAATGCTAAATGGTCCTGAGCCGATGATGCTGGTGGCTTGTCCTGGGGCAAATCCTTCGGTGGTTTTGTCGAGAGTGGCGTCGGAGAGCAAACCGGCATTAAAGGAGCTGGTGGCTTGGGCGAAACCAGGTGCGGGTGCGCTGAAATGAAAGCGTACTGTGTGGTCGTCGATGACTTCACCGCGTTCGTAGTTATTGATTTGTTCTGAGGCGGTGAGTTTTCTGGCTTTGTCGCCACGCGCGTAGAGGTCGAAGTTTTTCACCACATTTTCTGGGGTGAGTTTTGTGCCGTCGGAATAGGTGACGTCTGTGCGGATGTGGAAAGTGTACTGTGTGGCGTCGGCATTGACTTCGGGGAGTTCTGTGGCAATCCAGGGTGATAGTTCCAGGGTGTCTGGGTCTTGATAGAGCAGTCGGTCGGTGATCTGATTGATGATTCCGCCGTTGGGGTAGTAACCAGCTGAAGGTGGGTAGAGCGTCTTGAAGGTATTGGGTTCTAAGTAGGTCAGGATATTATTGTGTGCTTGGCTCAGGTTCGCACTTTGGGTGCAGGCGCTGAGGGTGCTCATGCTGATGATGGTGGCACCGATGATGCCGATGAGTTTGCTAAGGGTTGTTAGTCTGTTCATGGTGTGTGAATTTACCACAAAAATAGACAGACCTGTATTCTATAAATAGACCATGAAGTTTAGGAGTGAAATGAGCGCAACAATAGCCATTGTTGGACTGGGACCTCGAGGAATTTCCGTCATAGAAAGAATTGGCGCCCAACACACCACCACACCACTTCACCTCGCGCTTATCGACGACTCCCCACCCGGTCACGGCGGCAGAATATGGGACACCGACCAAAGCTCCATTCTGTGCATGAACACCCTGGCCGCGGCAGTGACCCTCTTTACTGAACCCGGCGCTAGTGTCCAAGCACCAGTGCGAGTCGGCCCCACCATGTATGAGTGGCTCCAAGTGCTGCGCGGAGAAACCTTGACCCCTGAGGTAGATCCTGATGAGCACAAAGCCCGCCTTATTGCCCAACATCCCATCACCTGGGACATCAGTGCCTATGAACATGAGATTGCCCATACCCGTCCGGAATCCAATCCCTCACGAGCACTCTATGGGCACTATTTGCGTTGGGTATATCAGGTGGTATGCGCCTGGTTGCCAGAGCATATCAGTGTCAGCGAACACCACTCCCGCTGTATAAAAATTAGTGCTGGGCAAGGCGCCGGGCAAGGATATGATGAACTAACTCTCGCAGATGGCACGCGTATTCACGCGCATTCTACTGTGCTTGCCCCCGGTTGGCATACCCCGGCTCTCAACGAAACGGAACAACAGCTAGCGCAGTCAGCTGGGTTATGGATCGCGCCCGGTAGCCCAATCGAACAGCACATTGAGCGTATTCCAGATAACGCACACGTATTGGTGCGCGGATTAGGCATGGGATTTTTTGACCTCATGGCATTGTTGAGCATTGGTCGTGGTGGACGCTTTATACCTGATGATAATGCGCGCAGTGGATTGCGCTATCAAGCCTCCGGGCGAGAACCACAATTAGTAGTAGCTTCCGGTCGCGGCTACCCCTACCTGCCTAAAAGCGATTATGGTGGACTACCACCTAAAGCAGCGCTAACCAGATTGAAAGCAGTGATTGCTCGCCATAAAGACACCACCAGGCAGATTGATTTTGAGCATGAAGTGCTACCAGAAATTATTGCTGACGCTCATGAGGCTTATTACCAAGTGCTCGCCAAGGAAAACCCCGCGGCTTTCTCCGGAACCTTAGCGCAAGTAATAGAAGCTATTGACGCAGAGGATGACACCGCATTACATGGACTTATTCCCAACCCGGCTCATCGCTTCGACCTCGACCGATGGCATCACCCCTTGGCACAGATCCCAGTGCAATCCCCTCAAGAACTCACTGAGCATATCGCCCACGCCATGACCAATGACATCGCCCACGCCCAACTTGGAGCAGCAAGTGCCCTTAAAGCTGGGTTGTGGTCTATAAGTGCCTCACGCAAACCTGCCTCCATTCTCGGCGCCCAAGGACGCTATACCTGGGCGTCGCGTAGCGGAGCATATCGGTCATTCATGGCACTCGGGCAAATGCTCGGTTCCGGACCGCCACTATTTCGCTCCCAGCAACTCCTAGCGCTTATCGACGCAGGTCTGGTCACTTTCCTTGGCGAAAAACCACAGGTAAGCGTGGTAGCAGACGGCTTTGAGATGACAAGCCCTAGCACGCACACCCCAGTGCGAGCAGCAGTTTTGGTCGATGCATGGATGCATAGTCCAGATGTGCGTCGACAAGCAGAGCCAATGATGCTATCCCTAGGGCAGCGGGTGCGACCCTGGCAGGAGAAGAATGAGGGGCACACCATTGCCACTGGTTCGCCTGAGGTAGACGAACAAACACGGTTGCTCATTGGAGAATCAGGCGAGCGTGATCCGCGCGTGCACTTGATTGGTATTCCCACCTATGCGCAATATCCGGACACGACAATCTCGCCTATGCCTGGCACAGATCCATTGTTATTGCAGGAAACTGATAAGGCTGCTCGTAGCGCTGTGGCTTGTGCTCAAGCTGTATTATAAAAAGCCCATGTGCTACGCTGTGGTTTTGGTAAAAGTATGAGCAATTCTTAGAAGTAGGTTAAAGATGATGAAGAAAACTCGTGCCACTCTTGCGGCACTGCTGTGCACAAGCGCATTAATGCTAGGTGCCTGCTCTAACGACAACGACGGTGACACCAAAGCGCAGGAAACCACAACCGTAAAATACGATTCCGCCGACGACAAGAGCCTTGTGCGTGACATGAACGGTCAAGAAGTAGACCGCAGCGACGCAGCCAACGCAAATGTGAGCCCAGAAGACATGAACCAAATCTCTGACGCTGGTGAATCCTTCATCATCGACTCCGTAGGGCTAAACGTACCACTAGGCACCCTGACCTCATACAATGGTGTGATCGAGCCAGTGAATTACACCAGCGCATTCGTGGTTGCAGACTACTCACCAGGCTACCGCAATAGCGAAGACGGTTCTGTGATCGTTGTAGCTCACGCCCTCGACGGCGCAGGCAAAGCACCAGGAAACTACGTGGTTGACCCTAACACCGGTGCGTCACTAGCCAATATCGGTGACCGTATCGTGGTGGGCTCAAAAACCTACGAGATTACCGACCAGCGATCCATCTTAAAAGATGAAATCCCTAACTCTGACCTCGTGTGGGCAGAAGAGCCAGGTGTTATGCACTTTATCACCTGCGTGCCACACCGCAATGAAAATCTTGTCATCACTGCGAAAGAAGTAGTGGAGTAATTCGGCATAACTGTTCGGTTCTAAACCCCCAAGCCATATTTGTGGTTTGGGGGTTTTGCGTTAGAAACGTGAGGCACATTTCCGGGGGTAGTCGTGTGTTTTTGGTATGTTTTTCGGCTGGACATTTTTATGGGGGGGGGGGCTACTCTTTAGGTGTTTTATGTTTTCTTAAGGTTTTCTAAGGAGTGTTCATGGGGAAGAAACACTGGTTGCTGCGCCGGGTAGGTGCAGTGATGATGACTACTGGATTACTATCCAGTGGTATCTGGGGAGGTGCTGGCTCTGGCTTGAGTGCGCCTGTGGTGTGGGCTCAAGAAGAGACAACAGCACCAGCGGCGGATACTGCTAGACCGAAGCAGTTGCCTGGTAAACCTGGTGAGCCTGGTTCAGCTATTAAAAGCCTGACAGTGACAGCTGATCCTGATAACAAAGATAAAGTCGTGTTGAATGTTGACTTCGCGTTCCCTGATGACGCAAAACCAGGGGACTATGTTGATGTCATAGTGGAAACGAAAGGTAGTAAAACTCAGTCTGCTTTTCTTATATTTGATGGTGATGTGCTGCTGAAGGATCGTAAGATAGGGAAGACCATAGCTGTTGTAAGTTCTACAAGTTCTGGTTATCGTGTGACGTTGCAGCCAGAGGCTGAGGGGTTGGTCAACCGTACGGCACAGTTCACACGCACAGAGATAATTCCCACAGTCAAGTGCGATCGTGACCCGGCGTCATTGAAATACACTGCAACAACAATTGATTCGCAGGGTAATGAGCATGTGTGGGATTTGTATACTACGACTGAGAGATGTAAAACGAATACGAATCCTGAGCCTCGTGGCACGGGTACGATCGCGGCTATGCCTATTCCAATGATGGAATGTGGAAGGTATGGTATGGGACTGGAGTATTTTTCTGTTGCCAATGAGAAAGCTACCCAGGGTGCGGGTGTGTATGGTTTGGCGGAGGGTCGTGTGTATGTGACTCCGCCGATTGGTGATGCTGGTGCTGCGAACGAAACCTTCCAAGACATTTATGTGCGTGTGCGTGTGGATGATGCACAAACACCCATGAAAATGACAGAACTCTCCCAGCTTCTAGAAGCTAAACTAAATGGTGATCCTCGGCTGGAGTATGAGCAGATTCAGGGTTTCGCTAATAAGAATGGTGGTTGGGAGCCTGGTGACCTAGACACGAAGTACCCTAAGGGTACTCCTGTTCCTCCACAAGCCTATGTGTATCCACCTGATTTTGATATCGAGGGTGTGAAAGCGAAAGCACAACCAGGAACCAACGGACTAAGCGAGTCCTTTGATTGGAACAGCAAAGCAATCACCCAAAAAGACGCTATTGTTTTAGGAAAATTATTTGCGGAAGTCTATAAGGCGTGGGAGGAGTCCCATAAGCCTGAGGTAATTGGATCCAACACTGATCCTGCTAATGGCACTGTGTACGTGGATTATAAGATCCCTGGGTTGTATAAACCTGTAATCATGAAAAACGCCTGGGGAGAGCCTGTTGCATCATTGCGAACCAATGGCAGGGTTGACTTTGATGAAGATGGTAATGCAGATTCTACTTCTGTAGGGAAAATGCTGAGTAAAAGTGCTTTATATCGGATCCGAACCTTGGGCTTTGATGTGTTTGCACCGTATTCTGGTGCTGCCAACTACAACACTATTCTGACGTATTCCACTGATCCTGAAAGCTATAAGTCTGGTCAAGGACATATCGAAAATAGTGCGCATTATGGTTCCTGTGGCGAAGCAGATGTTGCATCGTTTGCTGCGCAGGAGGGTATCGCTGCTGGTGATCCGTTGCCATCAAAGCCTGATACCACACCAACATCATCGTCTGCGGCACCAACCTCGTCGTCTAGTTCTTCTGTGCCATCGACTACCTCGTCTTCTACGTCGAAGTCTGCTCCGAGTACAACTTCAATAGAACCCTCATCGACGACCTCGGCCAAGACAACAACGTCTGCTGTTGTGTCAACAACATCGCGGGAACCTAGCACATCGGTGGTACCTGCTCCTGTGACTTCTTCTGCGGCACCTTCTCCGACAAACTCTGCAGAGAATCCATCATCAACCACGCCTGTTGACTCAACAACACCGGAGGAAACCACGACTTCTGAGAAGCCTGTGGAGTCTGAGCCGTCGTCGACATTGTCTACGCCTGTGGAATCTACTACTGCTGACAAGCCTGAGGAATCAACACCTGTGGAGCCCACCCCGGTGGTTCCTGATGTTCCTGAGGAGTCTGTGGAGCCACAGCGTCCACAGCGTCTTGAGCCTGGTATTGCGGTGGTGAAGAAGATTAATGGTCGCATTGCTCGTGAGGGTGAAGGTGTGGAGACCCAGGCGGGTACGGATATGGCTATTACCTTTGAGGTGACAAATACCGGTAACACTACGCTTAAGGATGTGGTTGTTGGGGATGATGTGATTACTGACAGTGATGCAATTGTGTGTGATGATGCTGATCGTGTGTTGGCTGCTGGTGAGGTTATGACGTGTTCTGCATCGTATCCTGCTCCTGAGGCTGGTGGTAAGCATATTAACACTGTGACGGTGACTGGTGTTCCTGTTGATGAGGATGGTCATGAGCTTGAGTCTGGTGAGGTGATGGCTAAGGATGTTGCTAAAGCGCATACTCCGCCTGAGGTTCATGATGATTCTGAGGGTGTGGTGAAGACTCCTGGTATTTCTGTGACGAAGTTGGTCAATGGCGAGGATGCTGATGTTGCTCCTGGTGTGATGGTTGCTTCTGGTTCTGGGATGGAGTTTGTGTTTGATGTTGCTAATACTGGTGATGTTGCGTTGACTGGTATTGAGCTTGGTGATGATGTGATTGCTTCTGAGGATATTGTGTGTGCGGATAAGCCAGAGATTCTTGCTCCTGGTGAGCATTTTGTGTGTAGGGCTTCGTTGGTAGCTCCGGAGTCTGGTGGTCATGTCAATATCGCTACTGTGGAGGCAATCCCTGTGTATGCGGATGGTGAGTTTGGTTCGGATGCTCTTGTGCGGGATTGTGATGTGGCGCACGCGAAGGTAGTTCCTAGTGAGTCGGAGTCGCGGTCTGAGGAGTTAGTGGATGTAGATGAGCCTGAGGTGGATGAGTCTGTGCAGCATGATGGTGGTGTGTCGTCTGAACCGGAGGGGTCACAAGAGCATGGGGCTAGTGTGATTGTTCAGCAGGTTGTTCAGCATGGTGGTTTTGTGGATAAGAAAGCTGCAAGCACGACTGTCAAGAAGTCTGGTGTGCGAGTGACGACGGGTGGTCATTTGCGTGCTGCTTAGATAGTCCGAGTCACATACGTAGTTGGATACGAGACTATGTGTGTGACTGTGGCTGCTAGAAGCAGGAGTGCTACAAGGGATTACTTAGAGTAGCTGTTCTTGCTGCTTAGCCCAGAGTGCAGAAGTGGGGTGGTGTAACAAAGCACCACCCCACTTTTCATATTCAATGCCATTTATAATTTCTTAGCCACAACGTCGAAAAGCTGAACAAGTGCACTACCGATAAGCACTAATCCAATGCCCAAAAAGATGTTTAGCGAAAATATCCCCAATAAAAAAGACAAACTGCTCGGTAAGCACAGCCCAATGCTGGTTTGGAGCAAACTGTCTGTGGCTTCATACATTCTCGTTGTTTCTTGGTGTCGTATTCTGTAGCTGTATTCCCATTGCACGCTCATGACCACCACATTGCAAAAGGTGAGAGCTATGATTGCACTTGCAGATAACAAGAGAGAGATTGCTGTGTCGGTACGCAATGAGTAATAGAGTGCGCCGAAGGCTATTCCTGCACCCAAGAGGCAATACGTGACTGCTTTTCTTCCTTTATGCAGCGCGAGATTCCGCACTGTTTTATTGCGATGTAGAATCCCCGCGAATATGGTCATTGTGCCCAAAAGTATGGGGTAGAGCTTGTCACCTGTGATTGAGAACTTTGCAGCGATCAGTGGCAACAGAAAAGTGAAACTGCCGCACAGTGACGATATGAGGAATAAACAGATTGTGATGAAAATATAGCCAGTTGATACCTTATTTCTTGTTTCTGTCAAGCTCTTTGGATTATCAATTGCAGAGCCATCTTTGCCGACGGGGGCTCGGGCGCTCATACCTTGAGGACTAATACCTCTGCTGTCAATAGCAGGGAGCCTGGCGATTAGTGCGGCGCAGATGAGTCTGGCTGCTATCGCTGAACATAGTGCCCATAGTTGGACGTAACCAGCACAGAAAGAAATAATCAGTACCGCAAGAATTGAAGCTGCCCCAGTCGCAGCATAGGACAACAATCTTAGGGTACCTCTGTACTTAGCGACCTCACCCTGAGTTTCTTTTTCTCCCAAGAAGAAAATATATTCTGAACGTGCAGGCAGATAGAGCGAATTGAAGAGGAAAGAAATAAGCAAAGGCTAATTGCTGCACAATTGCCTGGAAAAACAATGATTGGGCTTAGAGATACGGTAAAACCTGTGTGGGCAATGAGCATGAGGGCTTTGGAGCTAAAGCGAGCTGTTCTCGGGACAAGCACTCTGTTGCCTGTTAGTAGTCCCAATGGTCCTGCTAACAAAATAATGGACACCGCATTGAGCGAGAAATTCCGCTCTGTAATCAAGGAGAAGCTGAAAAGAAACGGCATGAGGCTTCCTCCCAGACTCCCAAGAAAAGTGGCAGTGGATAATACCCTCTTGATTCTCTCTGGCATCAGTTCAATGGGTGTGGGCACCTGTCACCTCCTTGTGTCATTAGAGTACAAGCGTATATCGCAATACCAAGATCTGCTCACCCCTTTTTGCGTTATACCGCTATACACCACCGCTATGCACCATTGTTATCCATCAACCGCTGCGCATTGGACAAGTAACAGGCAGGTATCAGTTAAGTATCAGACAAATGCTATCTTCGCCGCTAAGATAAAAGCGAGAAAGTGAGGTAGGCACACGCTCGTGAACAGCACGAACAGCACCAATAATACGAATCACGCGAATACTGTGGACAATGAGCACAGGGTTGTGCACGCAACTGCGCACACGGCACAGTGCAATAATGAGCATAATGCGCATTACACTGCCATTGCCCATGCGCTGAGTAAAAAAGTGATGCGGGCATATTCCACCAGCTTTTCTTTGGCAAGTATGCTCTTTAGCCCACGGGTTCGCAGTGATATCACGCACCTTTATGCTGTGGTGCGTATTGCAGATGAGATCGTCGACGGTGCTGCCGAGGGCAATATCGAACAGCAATTATCTGCTTATGAGCACAGTATTCTTCATGCACCTCAGCAGCCTTTTCATCCCGATCCAATCATTCACGCTTATGCGGATACTGCGCGTAGGTGCCAGTTTCCTGCGGAATATCTCCGTGCCTTTTTTACTTCTATGCGTAGCGACCTCACGCACACGAGTTACACTCAGCAAGAATATGAGCACTATATTTATGGTTCCGCTGAGGTAATCGGATTATTATGCTTGCGCATTTTCCTTGCCGAGCAGCCAGGGGAACACCCACACCGTACTGAACTTGAAGCAGGCGCTCGACGCCTCGGCGCAGCTTTTCAGAAAATCAATTTTCTCCGCGATATCCGCGAAGATATTTATGAGCGTGGTCGCCATTATTTCCCTGATACTAATACCACCCAAGGTGGGAGTATGCTCAGCGAGGCGTCGAAGGCGAAAATTATTGCAGAGATTCAGGCTGATTTAGCAGCTGCACAGCCTATGATTGCTCTTCTGCCTTATTCCTCCCGCTTCGGGGTACAAGCCAGTGCGGATCTTTTTAGCGAGCTTGCGCAATTGCTCGCGGATACTACTGTGGCGCAGTTGCGCACAACACGCGTGCGGCTAGGTTCAGTGCGTAAAGTGCTCATCATTGCTCGGTCGGTGGTGGGTACAGCAATGCGTCGGGGAAGCAGGCAGGCATGACGAAGGCACGTCAGGAGCATCAGAAACATCAGGCAAGGGCAGTCGTCATTGGTGCAGGATACGCAGGGCTTGCTAGTGCTATTTTGCTGGCACAAGATGGTTATGCGGTGCGGGTCGTCGAGAAGCTGGCGCAGCCTGGTGGGCGAGCAGAAAGTATCAGTGAGCAAGGGTTTCGGTGGGATACCGGGCCATCGTGGTATCTCATGCCCGAGGCCTATGAGCATTTTTTCCGACTGTGCGGCACTGATATTGCCAACGAATGTGAGCTTGTGGAATTATCCCCAGCGTATCGAGTGTTTTCCGGGACTGAGCGCAGCTGTGATGTCCATGCTGGGGTGGATAATGTTGCCGAGCTTTTCGAGAATATAGAACCTGGTGCTGGGGCAAAAATACGCGCTTATTTGGCTCAGGCAACTCAGGTATATCAGCTTGCGCTCGAGACTTTCCTCTACACCACTTTCAGCAGCATAGCGCCACTATTGCGTCTCAAAATCCTTAGCAGGGTGCATTGGTTGGTAGCGGGGATCAGTCGCAGTATCGAGCACAAAACAAACCGCATTGTCGCCCACCCGCTGCTTCGGCAAATCCTGCAATATCCAGCAGTATTTCTTTCCTCGCAGCCAGCCCAGACACCTGCACTATATGCTTTGATGAGCCATACCGATCTGGTGGAAGGACCTCGCTATCCTCAAGGCGGATTCGCTGCTATTAGTGCGGCACTGTGGCGGATTGCCCAAGAAAACGGCGTGGAGTTTTCTTTTAATACCGAGGTTACTGCCATCGAAACCGTGCACAAACAGGTGCGTGGTGTTCGTAGCATTCGTGGTGAGCTTTTCGACGCCGATCTAGTGGTACACGCCGGTGATATTCGGCACTGCGAACTAGAACTGTTGCAACCTGAGCAGCGCAGCTATCCGGAACGCTATTGGCAACGCGCACACCCTGGGGTTTCTGCGGTGATCATTATGCTTGGGGTGCGTGGTGAGTTACCCCAACTTGTGCACCATAATTTATTATTTTCCCCTGATTGGGAACCTGATTTCCACGCAATTTACACTGGGGCACATCCTGAGCGTCCAGATCGCATCTCAGAATCATTGTATGTGTGTAAACCTTCCCACACTGATCCAACGGTAGCGCCAGCAGGACATGAAAATCTCTTCATCCTCGTGCCTGCACCAGCCGAGGAATGTTATGGACACGGCAGTGCTTTTGGTGGGCAAGAATCTGAGTGGGTATCTCATGTTGTGCGTAACACTATTGCGCGTTTGGCGCATTGGGCGAATATCCCAGATCTTGCCCAGCGCATTGTGGTGCAAAAAACTATTGGTCCAGCTGATTATGCTCAGCGCTATCATTCTTGGTCGGCTGGCGCGATTGGGCGGGCGCATACTCCAAGGCAGTCGGCATTTTTAAGAGGGAAGAATGTGTCTGCAAAAGTGGACGGGCTGTACTATGCGGGGGCGTCGACGGTGCCTGGAGTAGGGGTGCCGTTGTGTTTGATTTCGGCAGAAAACGTGCTCAAACGTATTCATGGTGACAGCTCATCTCGTCCTTTTTCATACTGAAAAATTCATGGCACAATGGTAAGGCGAGAACGCGATAGTAGAACGAGCAAAAGAATACAAGAATACAAAAAAGGGGATGACTCATACTGTGTTACCAGCACAATTGGGTAGTAGACATAGTGCGTTACGCAGTACATTGCTGAGTGTAACTGTTGTATTGTGTGCACCTTTCTTGTTGAGTTCTTGTAGTTCAGATTCAGCAGAGTCGCCTCGGCATACTTCTACTTCCACTTCTTCTGTAGCTCCTGCGTATTCTTTGCCCTCAGAAGCTAAGCCAGTCGACGAAACTCCTGCGCAGTTGCGTCAGCGTGTCGCTCGATTGATGATGGTAGGAGTTCGCGGTTTCGACGACGCACTGTGGGCACTAGAGCAGGGGGTCGGTGGCATATTCATCTCCTCGAATACTGACCCAACTTTGCTTACCCAACCCGGTCGGGATATTGCTGCACTACGTGAAAAAATACACCGCCCATTTGATGTGAGTATTGATTTTGAGGGAGGCAGAGTGCTTCGGCACGGGCAGATCCTCGGTTATTATCAAGCACCTCAAGTAATGGCGGAAACAATGTCGCCTGAGCAAGTACGCGGACTTGCCTATGACATGGGAAAATCCCTTGCATCACATGGTATTACCGTCAATTTTGCCCCAGTGGTTGATTTAGATGGTGCCGGACTAGACATTATCGGTGACCGCGCCTTTTCCGATGATGATCCAGCAGTAGCAGTGAAATACGCTACTGCCTTTGCCACGGGCATGAAGGACGCTGGTGTTATGCCTGTGTTTAAGCATTTTCCCGGGCATGGTCGGGCAAGCGGGGATACGCATACTGGTGCAGTGCAGAGTCCACCATTGGTGCAGTTAGAAGAATTGGATCTGTTGCCTTATGGCAAAGTTCTTGCTGATTCTGATTGCGGTGTGATGATCGGGCATATGATTGTTCCAGAGCTGAGTGATAATGCGCCAGCGTCGCAGAGTGCTGCTGTGTATGAGTTATTGCGTTCTGGGCGTTATCCAGGTGGTGTGCCGTTCGACGGAATTATCTATACTGATGACCTCTCTGGGATGAAAGCGATCACCAATTATTATCCGATTGAACAAGCTGTTCTTGGTGCGCTACAAGCAGGGGCGAACCAAGCATTGTGGATTAGCACCCAAGGTTTAGACTCCGCTATTGAGCAAGTGGCGGCGGCTATTGAATCACAGCGCTATCCACGCACAATGTTTGAGAAGCAATTTGCGCAGGTTGAGCGACATTTAGCGAAAAATTCCTAATTCTTTAGTTGTGAACTCATGGGGAAAATCAACTAGATTTATAAAGGTGACTAGCTCGGATACAGAAACAAATACTCAAGGCAAGAAGAAAAAGCGTTCTGCTTTGCGCTTTGTGCTCGGTGCTGCCCTTGGGTTAGTAGTCATTTGTGGTGGTGCCTATACTGCTGATTGTCTGATAAATAAAGACAAAGTACCTCGCGGGGTGACCGTCGGTGGCGTGGAAATTGGTGGTATGGAGCATGCGGCTGCCGTCGAAAAGCTACAGCAAGAACTTGGTGATGTCACCCAAAAACCGGTGATTATTCATGCGGGCGAGCTAGAAAGCAATCTTATTCCTGCCGAGTCGGGGCTGAACATTGATTGGGATGCCACCGTTGATGGTGCGGGTAAGCAATCAATGAACCCATTGACACGCTTGGGTAGTTTCTTCCACACGCACGAGATCGAAACCGCCTCAAGTGTGGATGAAGCCCAGCTAGAGTCGGTAGTGTCCCGGATTAGTGAGGAACTTTCCCCGGCACCTGTCGACGCTGGCATAAACCTCAATGGTGGAAAAGTTAATGTTGACCCGCAACCACACAATGGTCAGATTGTGGAAGGCGAGGTACTCAAGGAGGCAATTGCCGCTAATTGGCTCAACCCTGAGGGGGTGACTGTCGAGGCTGCTGTTACCGAGCCTGAGATTGGTCAGGAAGCAGTAGATAAAGTGCTTGCTGGTGATGCCACTGCTGCGGTAGCGGGAGATATTGTGGTGCATGGGCAAGATGGTATCGATGGCATTATTCCTACTTCTCGTATGGGTGAGGTCGTCAGTTTTAAGCCTGAGGGGCATACATTCCTAACTGAGATCAATGCGGCTGCTGCACAAAATATCTTGAAAGAAAACCTTGAGCAAACAGAAGTTGCCAAGAAAAATGCGCGGATTGCCTTTGATGGGGATAGTCGTACCATTACTCCGCATACTGACGGAATTAGCATCGACTGGGAAAAAACCATGGATGGTTTTGCTGGGCGGGTAGTTGGTTCCGCAGAGCGCACTTTCGACGCAGTGTATGTGCCTCAACCAGCTACTTTCACTACAGAAATGGCAAAGACCGCTACTTTCGACGACGTGATTGGCGAGTTTACCACCAGCGGATACTCCCAAGCCTCGGGTGTGAATATCGCAACTGTGGCACAAACAGTCAATGATGCAGTAGTAGCACCAGGTGATATTTTCTCTCTTAACAATTACACCGGCGCTAGAGGTAGTGCCCAAGGCTATGTGGAGTCTGGAATTATTCTCAATGGCCGTGCCGATACTGCCGTCGGTGGTGGTATTTCACAATTTGCTACTACCTTGTATAACGCGGCGTATTTCGCTGGTATGGAAGATGTGGCGCATACACCACATTCTTATTACATTTCCCGTTATCCAGCTGGTCGAGAGGCAACTGTATTTGAAGGCGCAATTGATTTGCAATTCAGAAATACCTCGCCTTTCCCAGTGCGCATTGTGACCTCTGTAGGTGGAGGCAGTGTCACCGTAAAGCTCATGGGGGTAAAGACCGTAGAAGTAGAGTCGATCAATGGTGGGCGCTGGGCTTATACCGATCCACAGACAATGAATGTATCTGATGAAAAATGCTCACCTTCCTCAGGGGCACAAGGGTTTACCACCTCAGATACTCGCATTATTCGCGATTTGGGTGGTCAGGAATTATCCCGAGAAACCCAAACCACCGTGTACGATCCACAGCCGATTGTGCGTTGTTCTTAGTGGGGTCTTGCTGGGGTTCTTAGCGAGGCTGGGGCTTAACGCAACAGATAAGGGTGCAGATTAGCACCCTTTTTGTTTTTGTTGCACAGTTACTATTCATTTTGTAAAAAAGTTGTGGAAAACCCTCTGATAAGAGCAGATATCCACAGAAAATAATAATTTCGCTATAAGTCCTATGCCTTGCTAGTCGAAAAACATACAATGCATATATCACTTGGTTTATGAAGTATATGAGTCATTTTTAGGGACTTATGAACCTATAAACATACTTTTGTATCCTACCCCACCAACGATAGAGAGGAATTATGTGGAGCTAATGGGGAAAATGAAACTCCAAAAAGAAAGACTTGCTAACAATACAAAGCACATGACAGTCATTGACAGAAGACGGCACAGCGATATACTGAACGCAATATCGACAGAAGCGATACATACCACGATGGGAGATGGCACCAATGACATACAGCCCAACAATGATCGCAAATAACATACTCAGCCGTACCTTCGCCGAGAAAAACTACATCACCCCAATGAAGCTACAAAAAATCCTGTACTTTGTAGCCAGTGAATACCAAAAAATGACAGGTAAACCACTGCTTGAAGAACCATTCTCGACCTGGGCATACGGACCAGTTCTTTATTCCGTCTACAATGAGTTTCGCAGTTTCAGTAGAAAAGACATTAAACGCTATGCACGCGACGCAGAAGGCAACACTCTGGTCATCAGCGAAGACGAAGACATACGTCTGAAAATGGCAATCGACTTAGTGTGGAACAAAACAAAGAATAAAACAGCAGTTCAGCTATCCGAGATTACTCATATAGAAGATTCCGCATGGGATAAGGCATACCAACAAGATTTTCCTACTCTTCAACCAGAGGACATTCTTTCAGATAAGACATACCGTGAAGCTTTATCTTTTTAAGGTCATGTAGATAATGGTGGAAAAGCAACACGGCAGGAAAGTCCCCCAAGCAATCACTGATGAGGATGACATCCCTCCAGGAAATCCTGATGTATCTTTTGAGAACACCCCCTCTTCTGTGTATCTAGAAGATACAAAAGATAAACAATCATCTAAACCCGCTCATTCACATAACGCGAATCAATCTGAACCACTAGTAAGACCTAAGAGCTTCACTGAATACCTTGACTACTCCAAGCTTCAATTCGGACAGAAACTCATTGCCTGGTGTATCTTCCTCATATGCTTACTAAGTGTCATCAGTCATTTCTGGAACTCTGGGGAAATCAGTGCGGCTATTGAACTACTGAAACTCGTAACAACAACCGCCTTAGGGTTCGTGTTCGCTAAAACTCAAGACCAACCGAAAGAAAATTCCCCACGCCAAGAAAACGTGGGAGAAAAACTAAGTATCGGTTAGTTTGTGGGATTGCTGTAGCGGCACGTGCTCTGCTAAGCACTGCTTTTACGCAACAATGCCGCAGCAGCAATACCAATCAGAAATACTGCCGCAGATAAATAGATAGATTCACCAAAAGCACGCGCTGAGTTATGCACAATAATTGCCATATCAGGTGCTATGTCCGGTGGCGTGCCCTGAGGTGTGTCAGCCACATGGGCAAGCCTATTTTGCATGAGAGCACCAGTGGCGGCTGACCCTATAACGGCACCTAGCTGTCGGAAGGTGTTATATACTCCAGAGCCAATGCCCGCATCTTCCTGTGGCACATTGCGTAGCGCTACTGCCGAGGTAGGAGCCCACACAAAGGCATTACCAATCCCCAGTACTACGAGCACCCCGATGAGCAATACCAGTGAAGTATCAATATCTAGTAGGGCACCAAGCGCAAAGGATCCAAGAGACATTGCGCTGTATCCGATAAGCGTGATCAGAGCTGGGTGGTGTGCGTCGATTAGCTTTCCGACGACCGGCGCTAGAATTGCCGCAGCAAGAGCCATAGGGAGTAACAGCAATCCTGATTCTATGGGTGACCAGTGGCGTATGGATTGGGCGTAGAGCATAAAGGGGACGGCAAATCCGGTAATACCAAAGCCCATGGTGGTGATGGCAATGGCGGTTTTGCCAAAGTTTTTATATCTGAACAGACGTAGAGGCAGTAGTGGGTGAGAAACTTTGGTTTCCGCGTAGATGAATAGACCAAGGATTGCAATACCACTAGCAATGATTAGGGCAGTGGTGCTGTCCCAATCTCGAACTTCACCTTCCTGTAGACCGTAAACGGTCAGCCCTAATCCGAGGATAGATAGTAGGGAACCTGGTATGTCCATAGCTTGAGATGAGTGTGTGGGGTCGGGGGTCAATGCGGGAACCCATCTGGCTGTGAGAATAACGGCAATAATACCGACGGGAACATTAACCAGGAAAATCCAGTGCCAGGAGGTCCACTCTAGAATGGCACCACCTGCTAAAGGGCCAATCAAAGAACCGACACCGGCGACGGCGCCCCAGATTCCCATCGCTTTTCCGCGTTGGTGAGCTGGGAATACGTGTGCGATGATGGTCATGGATTGGGGGAGGATCAATGCCGCGCCTAGTCCTTGGATTGCTCGGGCAAGAATGAGTTGTAGGGGAGTATGGGAAAGGGCGCAGAGTAGTGACCCTAGGGTGAATATGCTGACTCCGCTGATAAAGAGTTTTCTTAGCCCTAGATATGAGCCGAGTCTGCCGGAGAGTAGCAGTGGCGCGCAGAAGGTGAGTAGGTATGCGCTGGTGAACCAGATTGTTTGGTTGTAGTCGGCGTCGAGGGCGGTTTTTATATCGGGAGTGGCAACGGCAACGATGGTTTGATCCACCATGACGAGGAAAAATCCTATGCAGAGTGCGCTGAGTATTCGCCAGGGGTTGTAGTTTTTAGTCATGGCTGGGTCCTTTCAAGTCCTTCCAATTGTTGGTGGAGTTCTGTGGTGAGTTGGTTAATCTGGATATGTGTGGTGTCCCAGCCTAATCCGTGGAGGACTTGGACTATGGTGTGGGCGGTTTGTTGATTGGTTATGCCTTCATGCCACGGTGAGGTGGTGATGTTGTTACTGAATAATCCGAGGCCAGTCAGCATTGCGCGCATGGCGTTGATGGAATCTGCGATATGCTTTTCGTCGCTTCCGCTAGTTGTATGAGCGAGTTGAAAAACAAGGTGCGCTAATTCCGCTTCGGTATCTGATAGGCGTTGTTTGATGTCTGGGCTGCATGCGGATAGATTTTCTTCTGCGCGGCCGATAAGGCTGAGGTTGAATAGGGTGGGGTTGTGCTGTATGTACCACAAATATGCAAGACAGAAAATGACGAGGACTGATACCGGGTCTTTATGTTCCCAGGCTGGGAGTATGTGACGGTACATTGTTAGTTGTTTTTCTATGCTGCGGATTGTGCAAGCTGCGAGGACATCTTCGCGTGAGGACCATATTTTATAGATGGTTGCGCGTGAGTATTCTGCATTTTTGGCTATCTCCCCAGGGGATACTTTATGTAATCCTTCTGTTTTGGCGATAGTGAGTGCTATGTCAAGCAGCAGTTCTTCCCGTTGGGATTGTTCTCTTTGACGACGGTTGCTATAGCGATCATCCATGATGACTCTTTTCTTGGTGGTTGTGTTCTTCCATGCCTCAATTATAGACACCTGTCTATTCTGTAGACAAGTGTCTATTTTTCTGTGTAGGGTTAGTCCAGGGATCTATTCAGAAACGAAGAAAGAAGGTAAGAATATGCACCTATACAACCCAGCAAATAATTACCACAAAGCACAGGTGATAAGCCCCTGCACCAAGAAAGAATTGCAACAAGCACTCAAGAAATACAAGAAGATACCAGTGTGCAATACCGGACATGGGTTCCACCCTGACGCAGCTCATGCACCTCATGTGCTTGATCTATCTCACCTGCGCTCTCACACGTGGCAGGAAAACTTAGTAAAAGTATCAGCAGCAACGAGATGGAAAGATATAGCCAGCAGCATACCCGCAGGCAGACGCTGTGTGACAGGTTCTTTTAGTGGTGTTGGTATCTGCGGCTTTCTCTCAGATGCAGGTATTGGTCCTGATGTGCGTTTGGTTGGGCCTGCTACAAACTATGTGCAAGAACTAGAACTTGTTGATCGTACAGGGCAGTGTCTGTCCTGCTCACCTACACATAACGTGGAGCTATGGGAACAAGCATTAACAACAAAAGCTACGCACACAGTCATTGCCCAGGCAGTAATAGCAACCATTCCTGATGAAACCTTTATTGCCATCAAGTGCCCAGTACACACCCCTGACCTCGTTCAATGGATCATGCGCTGGGCACAACTATGCCCACAGTTTCCCGAGATCGGTTCCAGCATACAAATCATGTTTATGCAGAAAGAAAGTACAGTGGCGTTGCGGATTGTGGCTAGAAAACAATCACGGGTTCGCGTCGTAGAGTTTTTAACAACTTTGGGAGTTCATGCTGAGATAACTACTTTAGCCGGTAGCGAATTAGCGCAATTACATCAAGAACCTGAGCACTCACCAGCTAGTTTTATGGATGGTCTGGGCATTACCAACACCGTTAATGAAGAGCAATTAGGCGCTGCTGTAGCTCAACTGTGTCATATAGGAGAGCGCAGTCCTTTCTTTGGTTTTGAGTTGCGTCATTGTGAACTTGACCCAGCCCTACTGGACACTTCGTTACCGTCGCAAGTGTGGGCAGGGATAAAGTTTGTGCTCCAACATGGTAGCCTGGCACATATAGCTCACGACGTTAACCATGAGATTACTGAACTGCTAGGCAAAGCAAACACCAGGCTATTGCCCAATTTTTCACGGTTGTATGCCACTGCGTGTTAATCTTGGTGGAAAATGGGTCTTACCGAAATAACCACGAAAGGTAAGGGGAAAGCAATGACTGTAAAGAACAATACGCTGACCACAATCACCGAAAAGGTTTACTGTTGATTTAATTGACAGTTTCCCTCGTGTAATTTGTGCTTTTCGGGCTATGATTCGTAATCAGAGTAGGGAAATCAGCATTGCGTCGCTTGTGCTGCTGGACGGTATCCAAACAACTGTTTTGATTATCGTTCTTCCCTTTGTCATATTCGGTAGCACTCACAGTCTGGAACTGTGGTTTCTTGGGGTAACTCCTATTAGTGCTGGATTTGCGTTGGGAATACTTGGCGCCCTCCTCGTCGGCAGACAAGTTGATAGGCGATCTGCACTGACCGTTCTTCAGGTTCTGCAAGTATTTCAAGCACTTTTCTTAGTAGGAACTATCGTCAGTGCACTTGCTGGACATTTTTTCGCACTTGCTCTTTTTGGAATGCTTGCACTGGCGTTTTCTCGTTCGGTTGGTCCAGCAAAAGACAAGATTCGATCCGAGTACATCAGTTCTGGGCGGCGGACTTTATTTAATGGTCAGATTCGTCGCTACTTTTTAGTTGCAAACGAAATTGCAGGTGCGCTGTGCACAATTACGATGACCATTATCCCATCACACTACTGGCCACTGCTGTTTCTCGTGTCTTTCGTTTGTACAGTCACGTCGATATCGGTTGCGGTATCTCTCAAGACGAAGTCGACTCAGCAAGTGATGGCGAGGTCATCCATGCCACAAAAGATCGGCAAAAATGTGCGGTTACCATTAGTAATGGGTCTGGTAGTGGTGGGTATTCTTGGGCTTTCGTCTGCTTTGCCTACGATAGGTCTTTCAGCATGGATCTCGACGAGGGATGTATTTGGCCCGTGGCTGGTCACCGTGGTTGGACTCATCGATCTTACAGTCGATTTCTTCTTCATTCGACTTTTGAGCACCACCCTTGAAAAGCGCCCAGAACTGTGGAAAATTATCCACCGAGTCGGTGGAACATTGATGATTTTCGCTATCCTGGGAACCACAGTAGCTGTCAATACAAAAGAACACATCTTACAGCTGGCGATATTATTATTCTCTATGGTTTGTGCAACACTCGTCTTTTCCATCTCAGCAATGTTGGCTATGGAGATACAATTTGGATTCGGTGCTCAAGAAAACCGTGGTCGGATTGCGTCTTACACGCGACTCAGTTCCGCAGTAGCGATGACCATAGCTGCATGGTTAACGCCCGGGGTTTTCCTTGGAAACTGGATGACCGTTACCATCTTGACATTAACGGGGGTGGTGCTTTTCCTGCTTCCCAGTAAGCTGATTACCGCATGGACATCCCTTTCTGATTCGTCACACTAGGAGTTCTTCTTTGATTGTGGTTTGATATGTTGCGCTTTGCGCTGTTGAAAAAATATCTGAATGAAAGCAAAAGCAAGCAGTGCAAAGAAAACCCAATTGGAGTATTTGTTTATCTGGTCGATTACCTCAAGCACAGCTTCGCCATGCTGATAACCAAAAAACGCCATCGCAGAATTGGTGATGAGCTTGCCGACGAATATCGCTGTCAGTACCAGTAAAAAAGGTACATGGAATACGCCAAGTAGCATGAGCAAAAGAGTAATCGGAATAGGGAGAACCGGTACAAAGGCAATAAGACACAGTCCCAACATAATGACGATAGACCGGGTACGTTTTTCTTCAGAACTGAGCACCGCTAAGAATTTCTTTGCGATCATTGACCCAGAGGCAGACTGTTTGATGAAATTCATTCCCCAACGTTTGCCGGCAAAAAACCATACAGGCAAAAATTTAATACCAAACACTGAGCTCAGCACAATGGGAAACAGAAGGGAAGTGTGATTTTTTCCAGCCTCTGCACCAAGAATCGTTGCCGAAATATAACCGCCATGCGTCATAGCATAAATCCACGGGTGATTGATGAGCCAGACTTTTGCTGGTAAAAGCGCCAAACTATAGATGAGTGTGAAAGCCATAACACCTAGCAAAATGGCATCATATTTACTGAAGTTTTCCCATATTTGCTCTGGGCTATTAGCATTCTTGGACTCGTGTGGTGCCTCGTGTCCCTCGGTCATGGGCGATTCCTTTGCAGGTTATAGGGGCTTTGCGGTGCCATGTTTAGACACTAATCGTGCCCTTGATTCTAACAAACATCATTTGAGGCATGACACCAAAGCGCAAGAGCAGTCTTTATACTTCTTTATATTTGGCTGAAATATAAAGAAGTATAAATGGTATAAAGATAGTTATGCAGACGAGTCCTTATACCCCTGGAACCATTGCTCACGATATTATCGGTCGCGATTCACAGATTGAACAGATCCAACAACAGTTGGCTTTACTGGCTACATTTCCTCGTTTCATGGGACGCATCGAGGTATATGTTGGTTCTCGTGGAGTGGGGAAGACATCACTTCTGCGTCGCGCGCAGCACTACGCAGAAGAATTAGGATTTCACACTGTATGGGTAACAGCAGGTGATAGCCCATTTATTGCAGAGGTGATTGCCTCATTGCAGAAATATATGCACGGATGGACGTCGCAAGCGGCAAAAGCTCTGAAAGTAATGTTGCAGTCTTTATCCGTTTCTATCGCAGGTATATCTTTTCACGGGGCTGGGGTAGGCGAGGAGACAAAGTCAGCTCATAATGTTGATGGCATTGCAACTGGTGGCTTGGGGAGGCAGCTGCAGGAGGTTTTAGAAAAAGCCTCAGAAGCAGCTAAAGCCCAGAAGAAAAAAGGATTAGCAATTTTTATCGACGAGATCCAGGCGGCTGATACTCAAGGGCTGCGTGCTTTTGCTTATGCCTGGCAGCATATGCAGTCTGAAGCCAAAGAGTTACCGATGATCGCTATGACTGCTGGTTTGTCGCACACACAAGATGTAATTACTGATGCAGTGAGTTTTGCAGAGCGATTCCGATACGTTCATTTAGATAATCTTTCCGCGGAAGATTCTAGGGAAGTGATTGAACGCCTAGCGATGAACAAAAATGTGCGTTGGGAAGAGCAAGCTGTGGCGAAAGCACTTAGCCATGCAGGCGGCTACCCCTATTTTCTCCAGCTTATCGGTGATTTAGCGTGGGAATATGCTGGAAATCCTGATCCAGGCGCAATGGTGCTTGAGACTCATGTCGATAAAGCACTCGTTGATTTTCAGACTTCTCGTGACGCATTTTTCCGAGCACGATGGATGAAAGCATCGGAAAAAGAAATAGAGCTTATGATCGCCATTGCCTCTCATAAACAGCAGCCAGTAAAGCGCTCCGACGTGGCTGCACAACTTGGCGTGCCAACGTCTGCAATTAGTATGGCTAGGCGTTCGCTCATGGATAAAGGTCTTATTGAATCCACAGCTCATGGGTATATGGAGTTTACTGCGCCTGGTTTTGCCCAGTACATCAGAACGATGGCAGGCACAGAGTAACACTCTTTATACTTCTTTATATTTGGCTGAAATATAAAGAAGTATAAAAGCCATTCAGTCGCAAAAATCCACCTACTGCATATTGTGGTGCGCACAGCACACAGCGCATAGTAGGTGGATTAGTGCTTTATGAGATTAAAACTCGGTTTAGGTTAAGCCTGGTAACGCTCAATAGCCTCAGCATGGATTTTTTCTGCTTCTGCTTTATCACCCCAGCCAGAACCAGTCACTTCCTTATTAGGCTCAAGATCCTTGTAGTGCACAAAGAAGTGCTCGATCTCATCTTTAAGGAATTGGCTGACATCGGAAATATCCTGGAGGTGCTCCCAGCGAGGATCGTCGATAACGCATAGGAGTTTATCGTCGCCACCTGCTTCATCAGTCATCTTGAATACGCCAAGTGGTCGAGCCTTAACGATAACACCTGGGAAAACTGGTTCCGGAAGAATGACCAGTGCGTCGAGTGGATCGCCATCTTCACCGAGAGTGTGATCAATGAACCCATAGTCGAGTGGGTATGCCATAGGGGTAAAGAGATAACGGTCGAGGTACACTTTTCCGCTCTCGTGGTCTACTTCGTATTTATTGCGAGATCCCTTTGGAATCTCAACAGTGATCTCAAGGCTCATGCGAACTCCTTCAATAACTTTTAATGAATACCACCAAAGATAATAGTCTATCTAGTTTGTCGTTTCATGCCCCAGTTTTGTGCAGAACACGTTACTCTTGTGATGATGAGCGGGATCAAAAGCACAAAGAAATGGTGGATGGCGACAGGTCTAACAACCGTATTGGTAGCCGGAGGGCTTGGCGCCGGTGCGCTCTATAATCACAATCTCCGCTTATATCATGACCCTGCTCCCACAGCGGCACCACCTGCCCGTGCTGCTACTACCTGGGATAATAACGCGCAAATAGTAGTGGATAACGCAGCTTTGACTGCCAAAGTAGAACAATTATTAGCAGATCCAGCGCTAGGGATTTCTGGGGCGTATATCGTCGATACTGCAACTAATGAGTCGCTTATCAATAAAGATGCTGGTACCGCATTGCGTCCTGCATCCTCCACAAAAGTGCTCACTGCTGCAGCAAGTTTATTAGAGAAAAACATCACAGATACACTTACGACGAACGTCTATCGCATTGATAATGCAACCGTTGTTATCAAAGCAAGTGGTGACGTCTGGTTTAACGCCCAGCGCGTCGACCAGCTAGCTGCAGATATTGTTGCTGCTGTGCCAGAGGTAGATACGGTGCTGGTGGATACATCGGTATGGCAAGCACCGGCTTTTGCTCAGAGTTGGGATCCGGTAGATATAGACGCTGGCTATATCGCCCCAATGGAACCAATAATGCTGTATGGTGCCAGGATTGATGCCACCGAGGGAGACGTACCGCGAAGCCATAGCCCCGCACTCGACGTAGCTGCTGCCATTGCTCAACGTGTCGGGGCGACGCATTATGACATTGCTGGTGACTATAGCGTGGCAGCCGAGCAGCCCATAGCAAGCAGTCAATCGCCGACACTGGAGTGGCGGCTTACCCAGATGATGACCAACTCAGACAATGTGATGGCGGAGGCAATCGCTCGAGAATTAGATCCGCAGAACCCGGCACAACATACTCTTGATGTGCTAAAAAACGCTGGTTTTAACACTGAAGAAGTAGCACTATTTGATAATTCTGGGTTATCTGACCGCAATCGGATTACACCACAATTATTGGGTGAGATTATGGCTGCCGCAGTACACGCAGACCAATCAGCTAATACAGCGCAGTTGAGTGCGTTAATTAGCACTCTGCCAGTTGCCGGTGGCACAGGTACATTAGCTACACGGTATAACGAACAAGCAGGTCGGGGCTGGGTGCGCGCCAAAACTGGTACGCTGAGTGCTACTTCTGCTTTAGCTGGTGTAGTACCCAGTGATAATGGACATATTTATGCTTTTGGGATTATCTCAAATGATTCAGATATTCAAGCTGCTAGGGGAGCGCTAGACCTGGTGGCCTCAGCATTAAAGCAAGGGTAACACCGCGTATGGTTACTCCATTTTGGCCACGCAAGTCTCCACATTTCCTTCGATTACGTCGTGCTGTACGTGCAGTTGCTGGGGATCCTGTGATCGGTTTATCTGGGGGTGCAGATTCTTTAGCACTTGTTGCCGCTGCTATTGCCGAGAATCGATGCGTTCATGCAGTCATTATTGATCACGCTTTGCAGCCTGGTTCTGCCGAAATCGCTCGACGCAGTGCCGAACGCGCAGCACATCTTGGTGCTACAACACAGATCATCACGGTAACAGTACCGCAGGGAAATATCGAGGCAATGGCACGGAAAGTGCGTTATGCAGCTTTGCACGAGATAGCACGCCAGTACGGCAGAGCGCTATGGGTAGGGCACACGATGGATGATCAGGCAGAAACTTTCTTATTATCTGCATTGCGTGGTCATGCAACTGGCATGGTGATTGATAAAGAAAATGAGAATCTTAAGCGTCCATTCTTACAGGTAAGGCGCCAAGATACTCGCATGGCCTGCCAAGAACTCGGACTTGAGTATTGGGATGATCCAATGAATGACGATACTCGATTCCTACGCGTTGCTCTGCGCACAGAAATTTTGCCTCATATCGCCCAGTACACCCATAGTGATCCGGTGATTGCTTTTGCTCAAGCTGCTGAGAATATAGCAGCTCAGCAGCATTATATTGATAGCGCTGCTGGTGCAGCAGATGGCCTAAAGAGTCTTGCTATTGCTGAATTGGCAGCATTGGATCAGGCAGTGCGTCGACAGCGAATTATTGCATTTTTGCATGAGCATGAGACAAAGGTTACGGCTGCTGCTACCACGGCGATTGAGCAGCTTATTATCAATTGGCATGGACAAGGTGGGGTAGCAGTTGGTGGAAATAAGCAGTACAGGTTGGAAGTCGTGCGCAAAAATGGCAAACTTTTGATAGAACAAAAATTTAATGGAACGAAAAGCCAACAATAGGGCAACAATAGGGAAGGCGCAGTAGCTCATGCATGACAAGAAGAACTTTGATGTTCCAGCACATCGCTATGGTGATGACGTGGAAGCAGTGCTCATTACTGAAGAAGAACTGCAAACACGTATCCAACAACTTGCTGATAAAGTTTCCGAAAAATATAAGGACGCTGAAGACGATCTAGTCTTAGTATGTATCCTCAAAGGTGCTGTGTTTTTCATTACTGACTTTGCACGTGCATTGTCTATCCCCTCACAGTGCGAGTTCATGGCAGTAAGTTCCTATGGAAACTCTGTTTCTTCCTCTGGCGTCGTGCGTATTCTCAAAGATCTCGATCGTGATATTGAAGGGCGCGATGTGCTCATCGTCGAAGATATTATCGACTCTGGTCTTACCCTGTCATGGCTGATTCGCAATCTGAAGAACCGCAAACCAAAGTCGCTAGAAATTGTGAGTTTGTTGCGTAAACCAGAGGCGGTAACTGCCAAAGTAGATTTGCTCGATGTGGGCTTTGACATTCCTAATGAGTTCGTGATCGGCTATGGTCTTGACTTCGCAGAGCGCTACCGTGACCTGCCATTCGTGGGTACCCTGCACCCACGACTCTACCCAGAGGCATAATACTCATAAACCAGCTTATCGACGCCCGGAGAGAAAATTTTTTCTTCGGGAACGTTTTTCTATTGTCGATACGTTAGAGATACATAAGCCTTTGCGCCTTTTGCGCTTGGGTGCCTAATAAACTTTAAGTCTAAGAGCCAAAACTGAGAAAGGACGCCTCGCGTTAGTCGCGCTGGTGCAATACTGCATGAAAAAAAATAAGATAATTCGATTTGGTGCAATCGCAGCTCTTATCCTGGTTGGTCTTTATCTCATTACCCTATTTAGCAGTGACACTAGAGGGTACAAAGAGGTAGACACCTCGGTGGCGATTACCCAATTAGACAAAAACAATGTTGCTCAGGCTGAGATCGACGATCGCGAACAGCGACTAAAGCTCACTCTTAAAGAAGGCATCTCGTATGAGGGCGCAGATGATCTCAAAGAGATCATGGCAAAGTATCCAGCGCGCAGCTCGGCAGATATTTTCCAAAAAGTGGAATCTGCGCAGGCAGATAAATACACGACCAATGTCACCCAAGACAGTTTCTTGATGTCCATGCTGGGCTATATTTTGCCAGTGGTTATTGTCTTTGGGCTCATCATGTTCATGTTCTCTCGGATGCAGGGCGGCGGAATGTTTGGGTTTGCTGCTAGTCGCGCCAAGGAACTAACCAAAGATATGCCAACCAATACCTTTGCTGACGTTGCTGGTGCAGATGAAGCCGTCGACGAGCTGCATGAAATCAAAGACTTTTTGCAAGATCCTACGCGCTATGAAGAATTAGGCGCAAAAATACCTCGCGGTGTTTTGCTCTATGGTCCACCGGGTACTGGTAAAACGCTATTAGCACGTGCAGTTGCTGGTGAAGCAGGGGTGCCATTCTACTCCATTTCTGGTTCAGATTTTGTGGAGATGTTTGTTGGTGTGGGTGCTTCTCGTGTTCGTGATTTGTTCAAGCAAGCACGCGAAAACAGCCCTTGTATCATTTTCGTCGACGAGATTGATGCCGTGGGTCGTCAGCGTGGTTCTGGAATGGGCGGCGGTCATGATGAGCGCGAACAAACCTTGAACCAATTGCTCGTGGAAATGGATGGTTTTGGCGACCGCGAGGGCGTTATTCTTATGGCGGCAACGAACCGCCCAGATATTCTTGACCCTGCGCTCTTGCGTCCAGGTCGTTTTGATCGACAAATACCTGTAGGAAACCCAGACCTTAAAGGTAGAGAACAGATTTTGCAGGTTCATGCCAAAGGTAAACCTTTTGCTCAAGATGCTGACCTCAAAGCACTTGCCCGACGCACCCCTGGTATGTCAGGTGCGGATTTGGCGAATGTTCTCAATGAAGCAGCACTGCTTACTGCACGTATCGGCGGCAATGTGATTACTGCTGATGCTTTAGAAGAAGCAACTGACCGCGTTATCGGTGGCCCTCGACGCTCATCCAAAGTCATTTCTGAAAAAGAAAAGAAAATCACTGCCTACCATGAAGGTGGACATACTCTGGCTGCGTGGGCGCTGGCTAATATCGAGCGCGTCTATAAGGTAACCATTCTGGCTCGAGGTCGCACAGGTGGTCATGCCATGACTGCTCCAGAAGACGATAAAGGTATGTATAACCGCGATGAACTCTATGCTCGTTTAGTATTTGCAATGGGTGGTCGCGCTGCAGAGGAACTCGTCTTTGGCGAACCAACCACAGGGGCGTCGGCAGATATTGAGATGGCGACGAAAACTGCCAAAGCAATGCTCACTGAGTATGGCATGAGTCCTACCTTGGGAATGGTGAAGTATGGTGAAGAACAAGGTGACCCATTCAGTGGTCGTGGTGGTCAAGGTACCTTAGAGTATTCACCAGCAACAGCGGCACAAATCGACCAAGAGATGAAGTATCTCATGGATAAAGCTCATGAGCACGCTTATCAGATTTTGGCGGAACATCGTGATTATCTTGATAAACTTGCTGAAAAACTCTTGGAGAAAGAAACCCTGCGCCGTCCTGACTTAGAAGCGCTCTTTGAGGGTATTACTCCGCGTGAAGTAGGAGATGTATTCCCAGATGAGGATGCTCGTTTCCCACGCCAAGCAGGTCGGGAGCCAGTACAAACTCCTACCGAGCGCGCATTAGAACGTGGCGAGGAACCACCAAAACCTTTTAGTTTGCTAGAAGCCTCAAAGGCAGCCCGTGCAAAGCGCGCCGCAGAGTTGGAAGCTCAACAAAAAAACACGCAACAGAATCCTCCTGCACCAGGTGGGTCTGCTGCACAACAGGTAGCTCCACCACAGTCACCACAGTATGGGGGAACACCACCGCCACAAGGATGGGTAGTTCCTGGTAACGCTCAGCAACCGCAACAACCACAGGCGCAGCAAGCACCAGCTCCAGCACGCCCTCTTGGTGCAGCTAATAATGAGCAGCCCGCGCAGGAACAACAAGCTCAGACCCCAGTGCCACCGGAAAAAGAAATTGGTTTCCGGTTGCCAGAAAATGAGCGCACTGAACACTCATGGGATAGCGTCGAAAAGCATGATGATTCTGCAGATGCTAAGCCACAGGGCGACAACTAAGGACTATTGATGACTGTTGAGGCACAAGGTACCCAAGGGTTTGACCGCGCACGAGCAGAAGCCGCTATTAGAGAACTGCTCATTGCCGTTGGGGAAAATCCTGACCGTGATGGTTTGCAAGAAACTCCTGCGCGAGTGGCACGCGCCTACGAGGAGGTTTTTGCTGGTCTAAGAGTTGATCCGACCACAGTTTTAGAGAAAACTTTTGCAGAGGATCATCGAGAATTAGTCTTGGTGCGCGACATTCCCATTTACTCCACCTGCGAACACCATTTAGTTCCATTTTTTGGCAAGGCGCATATCGGATACATCCCAGGTGAATCTGGCAAAGTTACTGGGTTGAGTAAATTAGCGCGTTTAGTGGATCTCTATGCTAAACGCCCGCAGGTACAAGAACGCCTCACCACACAAGTAGCAGACGCATTAGTCGAAAAATTACAGGCACATTCAGTAATCGTTGTGATTGAATGTGAACATCTGTGCATGGCTATGCGCGGTATTCGTAAGCCAGGTGCACGTACAACCACCTCGGCGGTAAGAGGCGGGTTCCAAAAAAATGCAGCTTCTCGTGCAGAAGCATTGAGTTTGTTAAAAAACTAATTGTTTATCATTTAAGGAATACACCGTGCCTGATACGCAGCCAGATATGCATGATCCGATCTTTGGCATTGCGACGACTCCCGCACAGCGCTGCTTAGTGATGGGGATCGTTAACGTGACCAAGGATTCCTTTTCAGATGGCGGAAAATATCTCGATATTGACGCAGCTATCAAACATGCACATGAATTAGTTGCTGCTGGGGCAGACATTATCGACGTGGGGGGCGAATCAACCCGACCAGGTGCTACACGAGTAGACGCACAAGAAGAACAACAACGAGTAGTGCCAGTAATCCAAGCCCTTGCACAAGAAGGCATCATTACTTCAGTAGACACCATGCGCGCACAGGTAGCTGCAGCTGCGGCAGAGGCTGGGGTACACATGATTAACGATGTATCTGGTGGTTTAGCAGACACGCATATGTACCGCGTTATGGCAGATACTGGATTGCCCGTGTGCCTAATGCACTGGAAAACAGTACGATTTGGTGATGCAGCTGGGCGTGCCATACATGAGGGCGGAGTGGTAGCAGACGTACATACTACCTTGCGCAGATTGGTTGATAATGCACTAGCTGCTGGTGTCAAAGCCGACGCAATTACTCTTGATCCTGGTCTGGGCTTTGCAAAAACAGCGGAGGATAATTGGCAGTTACTTCATGCTCTGCCTGAGTTTATCGCTGGCGATTATCCGATTCTTGTGGGCGCTTCTCGAAAAAGGTTTTTGGCACAGATTCGTGCTGAACGTGGCGTCGGGGGCGAGGCGCAGCAAGATATTGCAAGTACCACTGATCCTGCCACAGCTGCTGTGACTGCTATTGCCGCACAGATGGGGGCATGGTGTGTTCGTGTTCATGATGTGGCACCTTCACGTGACGCAGTTGATGTTGCCGCGCGATGGCGTCAGGCAGATACCTCTTAATATGCGTAATATGCGATAGAGCAGCGACAATAAGGAGAAACTTAAGTGGATCGAATCGAATTACGCGGATTGCAGGCACAAGGCTTTCACGGGGTCTTTGAGCATGAAAAACGCGAAGGTCAAACCTTTGTAGTGGATGTGGTGTGCTGGGTAGATTTAGCACGTGCTGCTCATAGTGATGACCTTGCAGATACCATAAACTACGCGCGGATTGCTTCGATTGCTCACGAGGTTATTACCGGTCAAGCATATGATTTGATTGAAAAAGTAGCCGGCACTATTGCAGATAATCTCATGGGTGAGTTTCTCATTTTAGATAAGGTAGAAGTAAGCGTGCATAAACCCCAAGCACCAATTCCACTCGATTTTGCCGATGTGGCAGTTGTGATACAACGAGAACGGAATACCCACTCATGATTCGAGCAGTGCTATCCCTTGGCTCCAATATGGAAGACCGCTATGGGCATCTCGAGAGTGTTTATCAGCACTTTCGCCAGGAGCTGGTATGTGCCTCGCGCATTTATAGCACACCCGCGTGGGGAGTGACGGATCAGAGTGATTTTCTCAATGCAATTATGATTGTTGAAGTTGCACAGACAGCACGAGAGCTTTTACATCGTTGTCAAGAACTTGAGCAGCACGCTAAACGACGACGTACCCAACATTGGGGACCACGTACTCTCGATATTGATCTGATTCAAGTTACCGATGTAGACACACGGCACTATGTCTATAGTGACGATGAAGAATTAGTATTGCCTCATCCTTGGGCAGCCCAGCGCGCATTTGTGATTGTGCCCTGGTATGAACTTGATCCCGAAGCTCATCTTGCGCAGCGCCCTTTGCGTGAGATCATCGCACAATTACGTAGCAGCGCACCAGAGGATATGGCTGCCATAACACCATGCGCGTATTTCGCCAGTGAAGAACCTCAGAAAGAATCTAGGGAATCTAGGGAGTCGGACAGATGAAAAGAACGCCCATTGCTAATCTGATTGCAACAGCAGTATTTTGTGCTTTGGCTTCTTTTATCGTCGTTATGCGCTTTTATGGCGTGATGAGTAATATCCCCGTGTCAGTGGCACTTATGCTATGGACGATGGCGACCCTATGCGCATTATTAGCTCTTAAAGTTCGCAAAAAAATTCAGCAGCAAGAAATAGGGCTCGATCGTAGTCAATTAAATCCACTCAATGTAGCGCAATGCATGGTCGTCGGGAAGGCTTCTGCTTGGACAGGGGCAATTTTCTCCGGGTTCTATGCTGGGATTAGTGCATATGCATTATTGCGCTATACCCAATTGGCTGCGGCGCAAGAAGATATGCCTCGCGCAATTATTACCATGTGTGGTGCCCTGGCGATGGCAGTAGCAGGGGTATTTTTGGAGAAAAGCTGCTCAGTGCCGCCACCGCATGATGCAGAACCTGCATAAAAGAACAATGAAGAATAATAAAGCGCAATGACGTAGCCGCGACTGGTCGAAGGCAGTGAGGCTTTTTGCCGTGGCAGCTTACCTTGATTCTCGTAGTGGGGTATTTTGGTTTTTATGAGTGAGCACAATGCTGAACAAAATAAGGGTACAGGTAGCATCGTCACTGACATGGAATCGGGTAATTCTCTCGCCAATACGTCGGTTGATCGTGGTCAATTCCTGCTGAGTATCCTTGTTGTTTTGGCATTGATCGCCAGTGTTATCATGCTTTTTACTGGCGACGCTGGCGCCTTAAAATTAGCGCTCTTAGCCGCATTATGGTCTGCTGTGATCGGGTTCTTTCTCACAATTCGTTATCGTGGGCAAGTAGAACGCTCTCGCCTAGAATTAGAGCGTCAACGCGTGGAGCATGATAAGCAGCTAGAACAAGCGCAGAAAAATCTGGAAGTTACGCAGGCTCACATGGAGCGTGACATTGAGAAGAAGCTGCACGATCAAGAGACAGCTGCCCTGGCGCAGATTAAACAGCAGCTTGCGGAACTAAAACAACAGCTCGAGTACCTTACCGGGCATAGTATTGTAGAGCCAACGATGTTGCGTGCCAAAGCACAGCGGATTCGAGAGATTGAAAAACCAGAGGGCGCAATAGCCGCCGAATCCACCGATTCTGCCGAATCTCCAGAAGCGACGCAACAAGGCGTAGCCACACCGATCCATGCTGCTACATCGCATAATGCGCCGCTAGCGTCGCAGCAGGAAAGAAAGAATGTTGTTTCTGCGGTAACTGCTGAGAATAAAAAGCAGAATAATGCGCTCGACGAGACACTCGTGCTTGGTGTCGTTAAGGATACGGATGCGCATACAACCTCAGGAAGTGAACCACAGAGCCAGCGCACAAACCTGAAAGCCACCACAAAGGCTCATATTGCTATTGAGGGGCGTCGAGAGCCAAAGAATCCTTATGCGTTCGATAAGACTCGTCCTGCTTTTGATACTGGTTCTTTTGCGCAGGTACCGTGGACGCCACCTCAGCGCCCTGCGGCTTCTGAGACAGTACCCAGTGCATCTGCTACGCCTAGTGCGCCAAGTACACAATCGGGCAGTGCCCGAGTAGCTGAGCCTGGGGTGCAAGAATCGGGTTATCAGGGTCGGCATGGTAAACGGCGACAGGATGAGCATAGTCAGGCTATTTCTGTTGCTGATTTACTCAAGCGAAAAGCTCAAGAAAATTCTAAGGATAATTCATGAGCGAACAGCGCCCGCCGCAGATGAATGTCGCCATCCTTGGCGCACCTGATATTCATATGGCAGGTCTAGAACTGGGTGAATTCTTCGCTAGCGAAGGTCACCACATTGACTATCATCCAACACTGACCGACCACAGTAATTTTGACTTGATAATTCTCAGTCCCAGCGACCCAGGGCAGCTACCAGATCTCGTAGCTCAGTGCACAGAATGTATCAGGTTTGGCACTATTGTTATGCACACCAGTGTGTGCCATGATCGGGATATCTTAGCGCCACTACAAAATTATGGCGCTGTGATTATGTCAGTTACACCAGTGTTTTTTCATTGGATTGTGCATACAGTTGATGATGAGTTATGTACGGCAATAGGTGAATTATTATTTCCCAACATCGTCGAGTACATACGTCCTGACATTGGTACTAGCCCCCGCGAAGTTGCAGAACATATTGCGCTAGCAACGCTATATGGCTTTTTAGAAGTGACCGTATCTCCCTTGAGTCTAGCGGGTATGGATACGTCGTGGCTGGGGTCAACACCATTATGGCGAATTGAGCAATTCCTGTACCCGGAAATTTTGGATTCCCTCCTGGAACTTTTACCTGACACATATCATCAAAAGATATTGCGCATGGCTGTTGCCCGTTATGTGGAGCAAAATAACCAGAATATGTATGGAGAAAGGTTGTCGCGTCTTCAATTGTGGGTTAAGGAGTGGGAATAACAATGGCTTTTGTATTTGGTGCGGCACAAACTTTTAGCGACCCACAGCATATTTCCATGTGCGCCCGAGTGTTTGCCAAACAAGGACGTCCTGTGGTGTTTGTCCCCCTAGGTAAAGCACTTCATGCTGGTCATCGTGCACTTATTCGTGCAGCTAAAACCATTCCTGGCGCTGTAGTCTTTGTCAGTATCACAAGTGATGATACTCAAGATCATGAGCTATTGAGAGAAGAAAAAGTTGATGTAGTGTTTCGCTTTTCGACGGATACTCTCTGGGAAAATGGACTGCGCACAATGATACGCGTTACTCATGATTGCTTAGAGCCTCGCGTCGAGTTAGAAACTGGGCTTACTAGCATAGTGACGTTGCTGAACATTATTCGCCCTAGCGATATTTTTTTGGGAGAAAAAGACTATGAATTGCTGTTGCTGGTTCAACGCATGATTAGTGATTTTCATCTCGGGGTAAAGGTTCATTCAATTCCCATTGTGCGTACTCATGAGGGAGTTGCGATGTCTTTGCGTAATGCTGCTGTTGCAGAATCGGAGCGAGCTAAAGTTTTGGCGCTTTCTGCCGCGCTTACTGCGGGTGCTCATGTTGCAGAGCAAGGCAAGGAAGCGATTATTCGTGCGTGCGAAGATGTACTTGCTGCAGCAGGGGTAACACCAGAGTATGTGCAGTTGCGTTCAGTTTCTTTTGGGGATGCACCAGACACTGGCGACGGCAGACTCCTAGTTGCAGCTGTCGTCGCCGGGGTGCGTCTGTTAGATAATGTAGGGGTGCCCATTGGGATTGGGTTTAGAAACCTCGACCAATAGGCACATTTTTAGTGCTTGGCTAGCCAGTCAATAACCTTGTCCATTGCTTCATGCTTGGCAGGTTCATTGAATACCTCGTGCATTTGGTTTTCCCAGTACACCAATTCCTTATCGGTAGAGGCAATGCTGTTGTACCAGTCTTTTGCAAAGTAGCTAGGCACAATGCCATCTTTGGTGCCGTGGGTAATCAAGGTTGGGGTGGTGAAGTTCTGCGCATTAACGCCGTCGTATAGTGCAGCAAAAACCATTTGCTGTGCCATACCTATGGATAGTTTTTTATTGACCAAAGGATCGGTTTGATATTGTGCAGTCACAGCTGGGTCACTTGCGACGCCGTCGGTAAATGCGTTAGGTACTTGCAGTTGATCGGTCAATGGTGCAGATGCCCAGTGGAAATTGATTGCACCTGGAATAAGCCCAGTCAGTGCTTGAGTATTAACTGGGGTAGTGGTCAAAAGGTCAAGGGGGAGGCGCTCGGAAAGAGTGGGACCGAGTGCTTTTTGAGCTTCGGACATATCGCGCGGAGTGATGGTATTGCCGGAGTCTTTGCGACCGGAGAAATTAAGCGGAGTGCCACCACCATTGCTGATGATTCCTGCTACTTCACCGTTGTATTTGATGCCATAGAATTGCGCTGCCAGCGCTCCCATAGAGTGCCCAAGCATATATGTTTTTACTTCTGGGTGCTGTGCCTTTGCTTTTTGCACTACTTGGTTGATGTCATCGACGAGGAAGTGGAAATCGTCGATGTGGCCGCGTACTACTTGGTTGCCAAGCTCTGGTAGGGCAGATTTGCCGTGTCCACGGTGGTCGAGACGATACACATTGTAGCCAGCTGCAAGCAAGCGATCGGCAACGTAGTCATAGCGACCAGAGTGTTCAGCTGCACCATGAACGACGACGACATTACCTTTGGCACCTGGGATGGTTTGTGACTTCCAGTAGATGCGGGTGCCTTTATTGTCGGTACTGGTGAGGTAGCCTTCTTCTGTGCGTGCGTTAATGGCTACTGCGGTGCTGCCAGTAATATCTGCTGCTTGAGCGGGAATATCTGCATATGCCATGCTGCCAGTTGTGGCGGCGGCGAGGGCTATGCTTAGGATCTTCTTGCGAATATGCATATTTCCTCCAAAACACTATTTCTGGTTTTCTGTCCAGATGTTTGTCAGGATAGCCTTATATGCGGAGAGTATGCAAGATCGCTTAATGGTGGGTGTAGTGCGCTGGGTCACATAGGCATGATTATCTTTCCATGAACTCTAAGACTTCCTGGCGGGTTGGCGGTTGTGCGCCAGTACGGGAACAAGTAATTGCAGCAGCATATGCCGCATATGAGGCGATTTCGGTCCATACATTGATGTCAAAGATGTCAAGAATGTCACAGGTACCCCGTGGTGATCCTGCTGGGATTCTACGATCCAGTTCTGCTAACAATGCCCCCATGACAGTATCGCCGGCACCAATCGTATCTGAAACGGTAATTGTCGGTGCAGGCACCGTCACTGCTGTAGCCTCTAGGTCTGCCGATGTTTGGTTGATAATAACTTCAAGCCCACCTGCACCATGTGTGATTACAGTGATGGGCGTGCGCGGATGTCCAAGGAATTCATCTTCCTCAGCAGATAATTTGAGTAGGGTAACGTCGTCAAGCAATGATAATAAAAACTCACGGTGCTCTGGGGTGGCATAAAAAGAACGGATATTAGGGTCGAGCGCTATGAAAGTACCCTGTGCAGCTAGGTTTTTAAGTAACTTACTATAGCGGCTAGCACCTGGTTCTAAAGCAAGCGATACAGTACCGAAACAAGCAATGTCAGTGTCAAGGTGTGTGGGAGGGGTAACAAAACGATCCGCTGTCTGCTCTAAGTAAAAGGAATACTGCGCGCTACCATCTGCGCCAATGCTGCTCAACGCCAAGGATGTGGGAAGGTCACTGCGTGTTACATAGTGGGTATTTACGCCCTCTTTGTTGAGAGTATCTACCAAGGCTTGTCCAAAAGGGTCGGTAGATAGTTGCGATAAGAATTGAGTGCGTGCCCCCATGCGGCTAGCGGCTATGGCTACATTAAACGGGCCGCCTCCTGGAACTGGTTGTAAAGCGGCTAAACTTCCACCGCTATCCTGGCTCATAGTGTGCTCAGATTTTTGTGTTTTATCTGTATGTTGAGGTACGAGATCAATAAGGCCTTCGCCGCAAACAGTAATCATGGCATCCTATTCTAGCTATGTCAGTTATGTCGGCTGTGTCGGCCAGGTCAGAGAACGGCCATAGCGCAGGTGAATTCCTACTTTCGTGCCTATTTCATGCCAAAATGAGTCTTCTTTTTGCAGAAAATAAACCTGTGGTTATACGCGAAAAGAGTTCTTCGACTACCCTTGAAAGACGTGACTGATGTAAAAAAGACTCCACAGGCAGCTGAGCAACCAGAACAGGTAAGAATTAGGAAGCAAAAGCGGCAAACGCTTATCGACGCAGGCCATGATCCCTACCCAGTTGAGGTCGATCGCACTACGTCGATTAAGGAGCTACGTCAGCGTTTCATTGTGCTAGGTGAAGACGAGCAACCAGGCACTGATCCTGGGGTAACTTACCTCAATATCGGGGAAGAAACAGACCAAGAAGTAGCAATTGCTGGTCGTGTCCTTTTTGTGCGCAATACCGGAAAACTCTGTTTCGCGGCGCTCCAGGAAGGCGATGGCACCCATATTCAAGCCATGATTTCGCTCAATGGGGTAGGTGAGCAGTCGTTGGCGGATTGGAAAGCTAATGTAGACCTTGGCGATATAGTCTCGGTGCGCGGTAAGGTTATTTCCTCCAAGCGTGGTGAGCTTTCCGTATTGGCAAGCAGCTGGCACATGGCGTCGAAAGCACTCCGACCATTGCCAGTGGCGTTCGTGGATATGAATGAAGACACGCGTGTTCGTCAGCGCTATACCGATCTCATTATGCGTGAACAGGCGCGCACCAATGCTCTTACTCGCATTAAAGTCATGCGTGCTTTGCGACGTTATCTCGAAGACCAAGGGTTCTTAGAGGTAGAAACCCCCATGTTGCAGACTTTGCATGGTGGAGCTGCTGCGCGCCCCTTTATTACACACTCAAATGCGCTTGATATGGACTTATACCTGCGTATCGCGCCAGAGCTTTACCTCAAGCGTTGTGTGGTTGGTGGGCTTGAACGTGTTTTTGAGGTGAATCGTAATTTCCGCAATGAGGGAGTGGATTCTTCCCATAGTCCAGAATTTGCCATGCTCGAAACATATCAAGCATGGGGTACTTATGACGATTGCGCTGCAATGATCCAAAACCTCATTCAATCTGTTGCGCAGGAAGTTTTTGGCAGCACTACAGTAACGCTTGCCGACGGCACTACCTATGATTTTGGTGGGCAGTGGAAAACAATTGAAATGTATCCTTCGCTCAATGAGGCGCTTGCCCGCAAATACCCAGGGCAACCGGAGGTAACTATTGACTCTACTGTGGAAGAACTCAAAGAGATTGCAGCGGTTATCGGATTAAAAGTGCCTGCTGATGGTGGTTGGGGGCATGGAAAGCTCGTCGAAGAAATTTGGGAAGTATTGTGCGAGGATCAACTTTATGGTCCGATTTTCGTGCGCAATTTCCCTGTGGAGACATCTCCACTGACTCGCCAGCATAGGCAACAAGCAGGTGTTACTGAGAAGTGGGATCTGTATGTTCGTGGTTTTGAGCTGGCAACTGGTTATTCTGAGCTGGTAGACCCAGTTGTACAGCGTGAACGGTTTGAGGATCAGGCGCGTCTTGCTGCTGGTGGTGATGATGAGGCAATGGTGCTTGATGAGGACTTCCTGGCCGCAATGGAACAGGGTATGCCACCGACAGCCGGAACAGGTATGGGTATTGATCGCCTGCTTATGGCACTGACTGGATTAGGAATTAGAGAAACAGTGCTTTTCCCAATCGTAAAACCGGAAAAGACCTCGTAAGGAGATAACATATGTTGCTTGCTGAAGCACTTGCAGATCGAGCAGAATCTCAGAACCATCTTAAAAAATTGGCAGAACGCCTTGTGGTAGTTGCTCGTGTTCAAGATGGTGATGTGCCCGAGGAAGATCCACGGAAGCTGCTGGAAGATGCGCAACGACTTTTCGAGCATATTGAGGATTTAGTGCGTCGCATCAATGCGACTAATGCAGCTACGCCTTTCGACGAAAATCTCACGCTTACTGATGCCATTGCCAAGCGTGACTCTGCTTTGCAGCAGCGTCGTTTCTACACGCAATTGGCAGATGCGGCAACGCGTCGTCAAGATCGCTATAGCCGTTCTGAGATTAAGTTTATTGCGACGATGGACGTCGCGTGGTTGCGTACACAGGCTGATCAAGCCTCTAAGGAATATCGTTTGTTGGACACTAAAATCCAACAGCTCAATTGGAATACAGAGCTAATCGAGCTATAACGCAAGAACAAGTTGGTAGTTCTTATGTGGCTTGTGGGTTCTTTTTGGTGTGTATTGGCCGGACCTTCACGGTAGACAGAAGGATCATGGCGCCTTCTAGCGAGTGTTGAAGGCCGTAAGGTTCGAATCCTTACCTGCACAGAAATTCGCTATATGGTGCACATGTTATTGCCGAAAGGCGTCACTGTTATAGTTCACCACCGCAATACAAGAAAAAGTAATCCATGTGGTCGCTAGGGATGAGGGTTGGGTCAGGGGATCTTGTTCTTTTCTGAGAATCATCGGCGGCACGAATTCTCGTGCGCACGGAAGCACCTGCCATGAGTCAGGTGGCTTTCATGACGCAATAGTGGCACCACACCAAGTGGGGTTTAGTATTGGCGATTTTTGCATTTTTCTCGAGTGTTCGCTACTGGCGTACAATCAGATATATGCCTCTCTAGCTGCTATTATTCCTTCATTTTTTCTCTGTTCGGGCAAATACTTCTCCTTAGTGCAATGAATTAGTCCCCAAGGGCGTTAGAGTAGGTGCATTAACGTTATATGAATAAAAATTGTATTAGCTACATTCAAGGGGAAGTAGATAATGTTTGAGAGATTTACCGACCGTGCTCGTCGCGTTATTGTGTTGGCACAGGAAGAAGCTCGTGGCTTAAACCATAATTACATCGGTACAGAGCATATTTTGCTTGGGCTCATTCACGAGGGTGAAGGTGTCGCTGCTAAAGCATTAGAGTCAATGGGTATTTCCCTTGAAGCAGTCCGTCAGGAAGTAGAAGAGATTATTGGTCATGGTGCTGAACCACCAGTTGGGCATATTCCTTTTACCACCCGAGCTAAGAAGGTATTGGAGCTTTCTTTGCGCGAAGGGCTACAGATGGGGCATAAGTACATCGGTACTGAGTTCCTTTTGCTTGGGCTTATCCGTGAGGGGGAGGGTGTTGCTGCCCAGGTTTTGGTCAAGCTCGGTGCTGATTTGCCGCGTGTGCGCCAGCAAGTTATTCAGTTGCTTTCTGGTTATGAAGGGGGGCAAAGCAGTCCAGAAAATCGCGATAATGGCGAAGCAGTCGGTGCCGGTGCGGGCGCTGGTCGAGGTGGGCGCTCAGGTGGCGTCGGGGAGCGTTCTAACTCTTTAGTTCTTGATCAATTTGGCCGTAACCTTACTCAAGCTGCCAAAGACGGCAAACTTGATCCAGTAGTAGGTCGGGATCAAGAAATTGAACGTATCATGCAGGTGCTTAGTCGTCGTACTAAGAATAACCCCGTGCTTATCGGTGAGCCTGGTGTAGGTAAAACAGCCGTAGTTGAAGGTTTGGCACTTGCTATTGTCAATGGTAAAGTTCCCGAGACTTTGCGGGAAAAGCAGCTTTATTCTCTCGACTTAGGTTCTTTGGTTGCAGGTTCTCGTTATCGCGGTGATTTCGAGGAACGTCTCAAGAAGGTTCTCAAGGAAATCCACCAGCGTGGTGACATCATCCTCTTTATCGACGAGATCCACACCCTTGTTGGTGCTGGTGCTGCCGAGGGAGCTATTGACGCTGCTAGTTTGCTTAAACCCAAGTTGGCGCGTGGTGAACTACAGACCATTGGTGCTACTACTTTGGATGAGTATCGCAAGCATATTGAAAAAGATGCAGCATTAGAGCGTCGTTTCCAACCAGTGCAAGTGCCTGAGCCTTCAGTAGAGCACACCATTGAAATTCTTAAAGGTTTACGTGATCGCTATGAGGCACATCATCGGGTTTCTATTACCGATGGGGCGTTGGCTGCGGCGGCACGTCTTTCAGATCGTTATATCAATGATCGTTTCTTGCCTGATAAAGCTGTTGATCTTATTGATGAAGCAGGTGCAAGAATGCGCATTAAGCGTATGACAGCCCCTGATAGTATTCGCAAAGTTGAGGATCGCATTGCGGAAGTACGTCGTCAGAAAGAAGCAGCTATTGACGAGCAAGATTTCGAGAAAGCAGCTGCTTTGCGTGATCAAGAGCGCAAATTAGGCGAAGAGCGTGCGGAAAAAGAAAAGCAGTGGCGAGCTGGTGAACTAGATGATATTGCTGAAGTAGGCGAGGAACAGATTGCTGAGGTACTTGGCAATTGGACTGGTATCCCAGTGTTCAAGCTCACCGAGGAAGAGTCCTCTCGACTACTTCGCATGGAAGATGAACTACACAAACGTATCATCGGTCAAGATGATGCTGTGAAAGCAGTTTCTCGAGCTATTCGACGCACTCGCGCAGGTCTTAAAGATCCACGTCGTCCTTCTGGTTCGTTCATCTTTGCTGGCCCATCTGGAGTTGGTAAGACTGAGCTTTCTAAAGCACTGGCAAACTTCCTCTTTGGTGACGATGATGCTTTGATCCAAGTTGATATGAGCGAGTTCCATGATCGCTTCACTGCAACTCGTCTTTTCGGATCCCCTCCAGGTTATGTGGGGCATGAAGAAGGCGGACAACTCACTGAGAAAGTACGCCGCAAGCCATTTTCTGTGGTGCTTTTCGACGAAATCGAAAAGGCACATAAAGAGATTTACAACAGTTTGTTGCAGGTTCTAGAAGATGGTCGCTTGACTGATGGTCAGGGTCGTTTGGTGGACTTTAAGAACACAGTCATTATCTTTACGTCTAATCTTGGTACCAAAGATATTTCTAAGGCTGTGGGCATGGGCTTTAGTAATGTTGGCGAGCAAGATGAAGCAGGGCAATATGAGCGCATGAAACAAAAAGTTCATGATGAGCTCAAGAAGCATTTCCGCCCTGAGTTCCTCAACCGTATCGATGATGTTGTGGTATTCCATCAGCTTAATCAGGAGCAGATTGTACAGATGGTTGATTTGCTCATTGCTCGTGTGGATAAGGCACTGCAGCAAAAGGATATGAGTATTGAGCTCAGTGCTAAGGCTAAGAATTTGCTGGCTAAGCGTGGTTTCGATCCAGTGTTGGGTGCTCGACCATTGCGTCGTACTATTCAGCGTGAGATTGAAGACACCCTCTCGGAGAAGATCCTCTTTGGTGAGTTTGGCGCCGGTGAGATCATTCATGTTGATGTCGAAGGCTGGGATGGTGAATCCGCACAAGCTAAGGATCTAGAAAAAGCAACCTTTAGCTTTAGTGCACAGCCAAAACCATTGCCTGGTGAGCCAGATTTATCTGCAGTGCAGCAAGCTCAGCAGTCAGTTATTGATGCGGCAGATGATGAGGATTTGGTTCCCGAATCTGACACGTCTGATGCTGAATAAGAAGAAAATATAATCTATAGCGACTCATGCTGTGTGCGTGGGTCGCATTTTTTCTATAGCATCTTCTGTAGGTACGTTGGTGCTGTTATTGCGGATGCATTGTGCGTCTGATCCTAGAAAAAGAAAGTAGAAAAACCGTGGGACTCATTTTCCGAAAAAGAAAAAATATCGACAAGGATAGCTGGATCAATCTCTCTGGCTCAGGTGCGTCGATGAGTAAGCGTATTGGCCCAGTTACCTTTAATAGCCGTGGTGGTTTTTCAGTACGTCTACCAGGTGGATTAAATTATCGCGGTCGTTGGAAGAAGAATAAATAAAAACTGGCGCAATCAAAAGCAGAAGCGTCGAGAAGTATTGGCAAGCTAGTGCGGTAGTTGGAAAGTTCCTGCAGGAGTTTTCTCGGCTAGTCCATCGTCGAGTAGCGAATTGAGCGCGCGTTCTCGTTGCACGGAATCTGGCCACACGAGGTCAATGTGTTCTTTTGTCACAGGCTGTGTGCTTTCTCGTAATAGCGCCATAATTTTGCCTCGAACTTGGCGATCTGTCCCCACGAATTTCTGGACTCGCTTTTTTGCTTGGGCTAGTTCGTGTTCGCTAGGTGCGGGACAACCGGCGCGGTGCCACGCACACATGGCTGTAATCGGGCATTGGTCGCATTGCGGTTTTGGAGTGCATACGAGGGCGCCAAGCTCCATAAATGCTACTGAAAACTCTGGGCCATTGTGTTCGGGTAGGAGCTGTTGCATATCTGCTAACTCTGCTTTTCGGGCTCCTTGGGCTAAGAACTGCCCCTTGATAAGACGTGCATATACTCGGCGTACATTCGTATCAACTACCGCAACATTATGCCCGAAAGCAAAAGCAGCGACAGCTCGCGCTGTATAGTCACCGATTCCTGGTAGTGCTAGCAGTTGCTCCACATCTTGTGGTACATGACCATCATGCTTTTCGACGATCATTTGTGCGCATTCTTTTAGCCGCAATGCTCTACGCGGGTATCCTAAGTTTGCCCATGCGCGAAGGATTTGTGCATTATCGGCGGTAGCTAATGCCGCAGGTGTAGGCCAAGTGTGTATCCATTTTTGCCATAGCGGTTCGACACGGGCAACAGGAGTTTGTTGGCTCATTACTTCGCTGAGTAGAATACCCCAAGGGCTGGTGTGAGGAGTGCGCCAGATAATTTTCCGCGCATTCTGTGCGAACCACTCTAATAAAATCTTATGCAAGTTTTCCATAAATAATTTTCTTTTCATGTTAGTTTAGTGGAATAATTACACCATGACTGGTGAAAACACCCGTGATCCTCAAGCAGTTTGGGAATCACTCCTAGAGGGAAATAAGCGGTTTTCTTCTGGAAATCCTACGCGCCCAAATCAAGATGTAGAACGTCGTTTAGCGCTTACGCGAGGGCAAAGTCCACGTGTTGCGGTTTTTACCTGCGGAGATTCACGCGTGCCCGCAGAGATTCTCTTCGATCATGGTCTTGGAGATCTTTTTGTTGTACGTACTGCCGGGGAGGTTGTGGATTCTGGGGTTATGGCATCATTAGAGTTTGCAGTTCTTGGTTTGGGTGTTGAAGTGTTGGTTGTGTTGGGGCATGAGTCTTGTGGTGCGGTAAAAGTCACCGCAGATGTGCTCGATGGTGCGGAAGTGCCAGGAGGGCACCAACGCACATTGGTGGAACAGATTGCGCCATCAATTTTGGAGGCGCGGAGTAAAGGAGTGGCTGATAGTGCTGATTTTGAGCGTTATCATGCAGCGGCTACGGCAAAGCGCATTTTGCAAACTTCACCTGCAATTAATAAGGCGGTAAAGCGCGGTCATACTGCCATTATTGCTGCTCTTTACCGAATGAGTGATGGTGCGGTAGAAACAGTTTCTGCCCTTGGGATTTAGACACACCGTCGTATTTCCCATTCTCTACTTGGTTCGACATTTAGGCTAGGTAAGGTGGAGCGTCGAGAGAATAATCGCAATAGGCGGCTGAAAGGGCAGGGCATGAATACATCTCAGCGATTGCCAGAAATCTATTATCAGCGTCGTCGAGTAGCTGCTGCAGTTGCACTCGTAGCAGGTGTGTTAGTTATTATTCTGATTTTAAGTTTGCTGAATAAAGATAAAACCCAAGAGCAACCTAGTGTTCAAGCTGCGCTAACACAAAGTACGACCCAACAAGCTCAGCCAAGTTCGGTGCAAGAAACAACACAACGGGCTACGACAAGTGCGTCAGCTGATGCTGAGCCGTCTACCTCGCGTGAAGTGGCGTCATCGACTACAAAGGCACAGGCAAACAATGTAAAAGGAACTTGCGAGCTTTCTGATTTGATTGTCGAAGCGCAGACAGATCAGGCAGACTATGCACCTGATGCTTTACCGACGTTCTATATGACAGTCAAAAACCCTACAGCTGCTGATTGCATTATTGATATGAGCAAAAATGTAATGCGCTTTGAGGTTTATGATCTTGCTACTAATGCACGATTGTGGGCAGATGTGGATTGCAATCCTGCAGTTAGCACTGATGTAGAAACTTTTGCCGCTGGTGAGGAGCGTTATTTTGAGGCAAAGTGGTCACGCTTGACCTCTGCTCCTGAGCGATGTGGTGATCGAGTTCCCGTGGAAGCAGGAGATTATTTCCTACACACCGTTATAGGCGAGAATGCATCAGCCCCTTACACATTCAGTATGCAGTAATTAGCATTGTGCTTGATGCAACGCATCGCGAATATCGGTTACCTCGATAATCTCTATGCCATCTACTCCAGCTGTCTGTGCTGAGCGTTTGCTCCCCTGCGGGACGATTGCATGACGATATCCAAGGCGTGCTGCTTCTAGTAGCCGTCGTGCGATATTGGGCACTCGACGAATTTCTCCTGCTAAACCTACTTCGCCAATGATTACTGTGCGGTTGCGTACCGGTTTTTTGCTGATGGCGCTTGCGGTGGCAATAGCCACTGCCAAATCTGTGGCAGGCTCCCCAATTTTCATTCCACCTACAGTTGCAATATAGACCTCTTGGTTATGGGTAGGTTTTTGTGCGCGTGCAGCAAGTACAGCAAGCACCATAGGGACGCGTGTACTGTCTAATCCTGTCACGGCACGCCGCGGACTCTTTGATTCCGTAGGTACGACTAATGCTTGCACTTCGGCTAGTAGGGGACGCACGCCATCCATAGCCACGGTAACAGCAGTGCCATCTGGGGTATGGTCGTGGTGCGATAAGAAAAGCCCAGATGGGTCTGGCACTTCTTTGATGCCATCAGTCTGTTGCTCGAAACAGCCAACTTCATCAGTGGCACCAAAGCGATTTTTAATCCCACGCAACATTCTTAAGCTGGTGTGTCTATCGCCCTCAAAATGAAGTACCACATCTACCAAATGCTCTAATGTGCGTGGACCAGCCACATTGCCATCTTTGGTGACGTGCCCTACGAGCAGGACGGGAAGGTTATTATTCTTTGCCAGTGCGGTCAAGGTGGCGGTTACGGCTCGTGATTGTGCAATGCCACCTGAGACGCCTTCGACGCCTGGGGCGTGCATTGTTTGCACTGAGTCTATAATGAGCAGGCTAGGTTTTATTGCTTCGACGTGGCCTAATACAATATCGAGATTAGATTCTGAGGCAAGATAGAGAGTTTGTGCCAAAGCTCCAGTACGCTGTGCTCGCATACGAACTTGCCCTGCTGATTCTTCTGCCGTGATATATAGTGCAGTGCGTTTTTTCTGTGGATTATTTGTTTGATTCTGAGTAGCCCACTGGTGTGCTACTTCAAGTAAGAGCGTTGATTTGCCCACTCCTGGTTCACCGGCAAGTAAGATGACGGAACCTGGGACGATGCCTCTGCCGAGCACTCGGTCTAACTCCTGTATTCCGGTAGGGAGCGCACTAGCGTTATCAGCGGCTATGGTAGTAATTGGTTGTGCTGGGCTAGTAGGAGTTATTCCTGCGGAGGTAGAACCTTCGGTTAATGTGGAACTAATAGTAGTGGATTGAGGAGCTATAATTTTTTCCTCTAAACTACCCCATTGTCCGCAATCTGGGCAGCGACCAAGCCATTTGCGCGTGGTGTAACCACACTGAGAACAAATATGCGCTTTTTGTGTTTTCTTTGTCATATTTCCTACCCTAGAGCATAGCGGCGACACGGCACTTATTTTATTGTTTTGCCAGGTAGTGATATGTTTTTCTTGTTTTCTATTCGTGATTATGTATCTGCTTGTTGGGGAGTTGGGGTAGAAAATCGGTTACTTAGGTAAAACTACTTTGACCTATAAAACAAAATTGGGTATAAAGTTAGATGAAGATTGTTAAAAATACCATAAAAATCTTTAGCAATTATATGGTTTTTTTAAGGTAAAATTCAGAATAGTAGTTAGAGCATTATTCTCGATAGGTATATGACCAGTAAAGGGGGTGCAGATATGAAAAAAGTGTATGGGCGTATTGCGTATATGACTCTCAGTGCTATGTCCGTATATGCTTGTGCCCATACCGCAGTAAATGCAATGGAAAATGACGAGATGGAATTTCATTCGTTGACCCCCATATCTGCCACTACGGTCGTATCTGAGAAAATCCAAGATGAAGATGATATTCAGGTTATTGACGAAGCAGAAGCTGAGCCCATTGGTACCTTAGTGGATACTAGGGTAGTAGCCTCGGCAAGTGATATCATCACGCTAGAACCCTTGCAGCCTGAACCAACGGTAGATGGTAGTGCTATCGAGCCAATTTCAGATGTCAGTGGCGTCGAATCTCAAACCCAAGAACCACGTCCACCCCTACTTGGTAGTGCACCGATATTGGGCAGTGATCGAAGCCGAGAAACCAAACCGGAAAAGAATAACAATCAAGCCCAGCCTGAACAAACAATCGTGGACTATGCTCCTGTGCCAGATACCAATGCGCAGAAAGTAGATTCTGAATCTAAGCCACCATCGTTGCCGCATTCAACTGTGCCGGTCAAAGAGACTGCTAAGAGTGAAAAACCACGTAGTCAAGTTTCTAAAGCGACGCAAGATCGAGATACGGGTACAGAAAATAAAGCGGGTAGTGCTGATCGCACGGTTGATCGAAGAACTAATGGTTCAGCTAAAGCAGTAAAGTCTCCTGCATTGCAGAGTGCTAATCCCGCGGGGGCTAATACCACGCAAAAAGCTGCACTAAGCAATAGTGGTACTGATCGATCTGTTCAAGTCCCTAGGGATACTAATGTATCTAAGGGCTCTAATGCTGTGGCTGGCCAGGATAGAACTCAACCTGATGCTCAGAATCAAGAACGCAATGTGCGCCTTAGTCAGGAAAATCCGTTGCAGCAACAAGCTCTTTCCGGAGCCAATCAGCAAATTCCTGAGGATCGTAGTACAGAACGCGGGGCATCAATTGCTCGTAATAATCAAGCAGTTCCTCCTGCAAGAGAAACTAAAACAGTATCTCCTTTAGCAGGAACAGCTAATACTCATGATTCGCGTCCCGATGCTGATGCCGTTGATAATGAGCTACACGCTAATGAAGCAGCTTGGGGAGAAACCCATAGCGTGCGCATTGCAGAAGGTCTTAATAACACTATCCCTGCAATTGACATTGCGCTCAACATTTTTGCAGTAGTAGTGCTACTTGGCGGAGTGATTCTCCTCCTTCGTACCAGCGCGAAAGAAAACTAAACAAATAATGCCCCGTCACAAAAAGTGAGGGGGCATTAGTGGATGCAATGCAAAACTGCAGCGGCAGTGGAATTAGTGGTGCTCTCCAGAGTTTTGGGAATTGATATCATTCTCAACATCTTCAGCATTAGTGCCAGCTTGAGGGATTGCCTCAGACACTGTAGCGCTAATCTCAATTGTGCCGTTGTCGAATGTAAACTTTACTGGTTGATTACCGCTTGGGGTAAACTCAGCGCCATCTACTTTGGTGCCGATATGCGAAATACATACCCCTGCACCAGGCTTTTGGAGTTTATCAAGCTCAGACTTGAGATCGCCCAAGAGGGAACAATTTGATTCAACGATGGCGGAACCGTCGAGAGCAACTTCTTTGCCTCCCACGCTAACGGATTCCAATGTATGTGCTTGGTCGGCTGGATCCTGGTTTACCGCAGCAAACTTAAGACCAGCATTGCCGTCATTATCTAGATGCACAGTAACATCGCGGACAACAATTTTTCCGTCTTCGGTGTTTCCTTCAGATCCATCAACAGCTGCTACCTGAGTGGATGTCTGGGTGATTTGACCAGCAGAGCAAGAAGCAAGAGCCAAGCCGGCGGCAATGGAAACAGAGATGAGTGCACCGCGACGAGCGGTAGCCTTCAGGGACTTCACAGGTTCGTCCTCCATTGGATATTCAGGTTGCAACTTGCAACCCAGAGGGATTTAAGCACTTTACCGTATTAACTCTAGTAGCTTTTCCGGCTAAGAACATACTTGCTCATAGTGACTTTGCCAAATGGGGGGAATCTAAAGGCGCATAAGGGGGCTATAATGTGGTACCATTCGCTAGTCTGACAATCATGCGAGGAGTGTAGATGGAATTCAAGGTCGGCGATACTGTTGTTTACCCACATCACGGTGCAGCTGTGGTTGAAGCTATCGAGCAAAGAGAAATGAATGGGCAGACCCTGGATTTTCTGGTATTGCAAATACATCAATCTGACCTTGTTGTTCGTGTCCCTGCTAAAAATGCCGAGCTGGTAGGCGTGCGTGATGTCGTCGATGATGCTGGATTGCGTAAAGTCTTTGGTTTCTTACGTGAAACAGATGTTGAGGAAGCAGGTAACTGGTCTCGTCGCTTTAAGGCAAACCAAGAACGCTTGGCATCAGGTGATGTGAATAAAGTTGCAGAGGTCGTACGTGATCTATGGCGTCGTGACCAAGGCCGCGGTCTTTCTGCAGGTGAAAAGCGTATGCTTGCGAAAGCGCGCCAGATTCTTGTCGGTGAGCTTTCCTTAGCGGATAATGTTGATGATGCAAAAGCAGATTCTTTCCTCGCTGAGGTGGATGCCACCATTGAGCGTCATCGGGCACAAGGCATTGAAGAACCAGAAGAAACCAAGGCACCAAAAGATTTTGACGTAGATTTGGATGATCTCAACTTCGATGACGAAGACTGATGATACTCCCGCACCTGTGAAAGTCGTAGCGCTTCTTGCTGCGGCAGGTCAAGGGACACGTCTGGGAGCCAATCTCCCCAAAGCATATGTGCCTCTAGCAGGGGAATCCTTATTAGTGCGTAGCGTGCGGACTATGGTTCAATGCGCGATTATTGATGAAATTATCGTGGTGGTCAGTGCAGATATGCGTGATTATGCACAACAATTGCTCGTAGAAGCAGGTCTGTTGGAACAGCATATTCCTATTTCCCTCGTATCGGGTGGGAAAGAGCGAGCAGATTCTATTTGGGCTGGTCTGCAACAGATAAGCAGCGATGAAGCTGTGGTTCTGGTTCATGATGCAGCGCGCGCTCTCACCCCGCCAGAGATGATTACGCGAGTCGCTCAGGCGGTTTTGGCAGGAAAACCTGCAGTTATCCCCGTGTTGCCGGTATCCGATACCATCAAAATTGTCCACGATGATTGCGTAGTAGATACTCCTGATCGAGCACAGTTGCGTGCAGTCCAAACCCCACAGGGATTCCAGCTTTCACACTTACGACGAGCAAACCGCGCCTATTATATGGGAGATCACACTCACCAGTTCATTCCCACCGATGATGCCAGCCTCATGGAATGGCATGGTCACAGAATTAGCTGTGTACCAGGGGATTCGCGCGCGCTAAAAATTACTACTCCACTTGATTTTGCGCTGGCGGAAATAATTGTGCAGCAAGATAATGACCCTTCACAAGAGGTAGAGATAAGATGAGCGCATCACATAATTTTGTATTGCCGCGTGTTGGTATTGGCACTGACGCACACCAGATTGAGGCAGGAAAACCCTGCTGGATTGCTTGTATGCTTTTCGACGACGTCGACGGCTGTGAAGGACATTCGGACGGTGATGTTGTTGCTCATGCTATTGTCGACGCATTATTATCTGCTGCCGGATTAGGAGATTTGGGTTCTTTTGTTGGGGTGGGGCGAAAAGAATATGACAATGTGTCTGGTACCCGTCTCTTAACTGAATGCGCAGCACTGCTGACCCAAGAAGGTTTTGCGATCGGTAATGTGGCGGTGCAGCTTATTGCGCAAAGTCCTAAGATGGCTGCTCGACGCGAGGAAGCTCAGGAAACGATGTCCAGTATTATTGGTGCACCAGTATCCCTTTCTGCAACAACCACTGATCATTTAGGTTTCACTGGACGTGGTGAGGGTAGGGCTGCGGTAGCAACAGCTGTGGTATGGAAAACACAAGCTCATGATGAGCTAAACTAAAACCGTGACTCTACGTATTTTTGATACTGCAACCCGTTCGCTGCGCCCATTTGAGCCATTGCGCCCAGGTCATGTTTCTATGTACCTGTGTGGGGCAACGCCACAGACCTATCCTCATATCGGTCATGTTCGTTCAGGTGTGGCTTTTGATATTGTGCGCCGTTGGCTGCAAGTACAAGGGTATGATGTGGCATTTGTGCGCAATGTCACCGATATTGACGACAAAATACTTACCAAAGCACAAGAGCATAATCGCCCGTGGTGGGAGTGGGCAGCCACATATGAGCGCGAGTTTAGCTGGGCCTACGAGACTTTAGGTGTGCTTGCGCCAAGTGTGGAGCCACGAGCAACGGGCCATATTACTCAGATGGTCGAGTATATGCAGCGTCTTATTGATGCAGGTTTTGCGTATACTGCTCAGGGGTCAGTATATTTTGATGTCTCTGCCTGGGTTAACGCCCATAATTCTGATTATGGTGCATTGTCTGGTAATCGGGTAGAGGAGATGGAACAGGGCGAAGAAGATAATTCAGCTAAGAAAAATGCGCGTGACTTCGCTTTATGGAAAGCCGCAAAACCTGGTGAGCCGTCATGGCCTACTCCGTGGGGAGCGGGACGCCCTGGTTGGCATTTGGAATGTTCTGCGATGGCAACCTGGTATTTAGGTGGAGAATTTGATATTCATTGCGGTGGTTTAGATTTGCAATTTCCTCACCATGAAAATGAGATTGCGCAATCCCATGCCGCTGGTGATGGTTTTGCTCGTTATTGGATGCACAACCACTGGGTCACTATGAGTGGGGAAAAGATGAGCAAGTCTTTGGGGAATGTGCTTAGCGTGCCTAAAATTTTAGAGATTGTGCGTCCAGTGGAATTGCGTTATTATCTTGGTTCTGCTCATTATCGTAGTGTGCTCGAGTATTCTGAGGCTGCGCTCAAAGAGGCTGCTCAGGGTTATCGCCGCATTGAGACTTTCCTGAATAAGGTGGGCGTCGTAGAGCGTGGGGAATGCAGCACAGAGTTTATTGCCGCTATGAATGAAGATTTCGCAGTGCCCAAAGCTCTTGCTGAGATTCATAATGTGGTGCGCGCTGGTAATACTGCCTTAGATAAGGGCGATTATGAGCAAGCTCGGGCTTATGCAGCTAGTGTGCGTGCTATGACTGATGTTCTAGGTGTCGATCCGCACGCAGCACAGTGGTTAAAAGATGCTCATGATGATCATGCTGTGCAGGCACTCGATGTATTGGTTCAAGCAGAGTTAGCGCGTCGCGCACAGGCACGTGCGCAAAAGGATTGGGCAACTGCCGACGAGGTTCGTGATCGTCTGCATCAAGCTGGTATTCAGGTAGTTGATACTGCCGACGGCTCGCAGTGGTCATTTGCTGAGTAATTCATGCAAGAACTGGGTTATGCTGGCACAGTGCTCTCGACGAGCTGGACGTGCGCACCAATAGACCAATAACAAAAATAGAGTTAGCAGACCTATAGCAGATATAGCATTGAGAGAAAATAATTATGGCAGGTAATCACACAAATCGTCCTGGGTTGCGGAAGACAAATAAAAAAGGAGCCCAAAAAGGCTCTGGTGGGCTGCGTAGACGTGGATTGCGTGGGAAAGGTCCAACACCTAAAGCAGAGGATCGTGTTTATCACGCAGCGCATAAGCGCAAACTTGAACGAGAGCGTCGTAATAGCGGACGCCATGTGCGCGCTGAAACAAATGAGCTTGTGGTAGGGCGTAACCCAGTCGTTGAGTGCTTGCGCGCCAAAGTCCCAGCCAGTGCTTTGTTTGTTTCTGAAGGAACAGCACATGACGACCGACTCAGTGAAGCGGTACACCTTGCTCATTCACGTGCGATTCCACTTATCGAGGTTTCTAAGTTTGAGCTTGATAAAATGACTGGAAATGGAATGCACCAAGGTATTGGGCTGCAGATACCGCCTTATAAATATGCTGAGGTGCATGATCTTATCGAGCAGGTTGCCGAGCGTGGCGAAAATGGCTTAATTGTCGTGCTGGATAACATCACCGACCCACGTAACTTAGGAGCAGTTATTCGTTCCGTTGCTGCTTTTGGTGGGCATGGTGTGGTTATTCCAGAGCGTCGTTCCGCATCAGTGACTGCTGTGGCATGGCGTACTTCTGCTGGTACTGCTGCACGATTGCCTGTCGCCAAGGCAACAAATATCACCAGAACGCTCAAGGAATTCCAACAAAACGGCTATCAAGTGGTTGGTCTAGATACTGGTGGTACAGACACCTTAGATACCTATGATGGTCGCGGACCAGTAGTGGTAGTAGTAGGTTCAGAGGGCAAAGGCATTTCTCGTCTTGTGTCCCAAACCTGTGATTCGCTCATCTCTATCCCGATGACAGACTGGGTGGAATCGCTCAATGCTTCAGTGGCCGCAGGAGTAGTGCTCAGCGAGTTCGCTCGACAACGCAGAATAAACTAACCCCAAGCGAACCCGCGATTCCACAAGGACAGCAGAGCAGTACAGCATAAGAAAGTAGCAATACGTGGCGAAAAAAACACAAAAAGTTTCCTTGGCATCACTTGCTGAGGAAATTGGTGTTTCCCGAACCACTGTTTCTAATGCCTATAACCATCCAGAACAGCTCTCACCACAATTAAGAAAGAAAATTTTTGCGGCGGCAAAACGTCGAGGGTATCCCGGACCTGACCCAATGGCAAGGTCTTTACGCACCAAACGCGTGGGGAGTGTCGGAGTGCTCCTTACTGAACACCTCAGCTACGCCTTTGAGGACAAAGCCTCGGTTGATTTCCTAGCCGGATTAGCTGATGCTTCCTCTGATTTACAAACCTCAGTCACCTTAATACCTGCCGACCCCCAAGGAACTGATAAAAACCATGCGATACAATTAGTCAATTCTGCAGTGGTGGATGGGTTTGTGGTCTATTCAGTAGCCCATGATGATCCATTTTTAGCTGCAGTAAGAATGCGCAATTTGCCTACTGTCATTTGCGACCAACCAGCAAACGTAGCCGAATTGCCTTTTGTAGGCATTGATGACAAAAAAGCCATTGCCCCCGCAGCCCAAGCACTCGTTGATGCAGGTCACCGCAAAATTGGTATCTTGTGCATCCGGTTGGATATCAGTGAAAACAATGGTCGAGTCAGCCTAGACAGGGTTTATAACGCCAGACACCATGTGCAGCAAGCTCGTATCTTAGGTGCCCTAGAAGTATTCGCACAGGCAGGGATAGCAATAGAGAACATTCCGATTATTGAGCGTCATATCAATAACCGGCAGAACAACTTAGCTGCTGCCCAAGAACTGCTCGATAATCATCCTGAACTCAGCGCAGTGCTGTGCACCACCGACACGATGGCCTTAGCCGTACTAGAATACGCCCAACACAAAGGTTTAGTAGTACCGCAGGATTTGTCTGTCACCGGCTTCGACGGTATCAATATCGCCCTACTGCACAATCTCAGCACCATAATCCAACCTAATCGTGCCAAAGGCGCATATGCAGGAAAACGACTAGCCCATATGCTCCATCATGGCATGGACCACCAACGAGAACTACTAGACACCCAATTCCATGCAGGCGGCACTATCGCGGCGCCACGTGTGCTCTAAAGTAGCAATTATGGAACCTATGGAAATCAACGGTGGAAGATTCTACGCCCGCCCACTACACGACGACGATCGCATTGACGATACCCCTGCACTAGCCCTAATATCAACCGGTTTAACCCCACTGAGTGTGCCAGAACTTCGAGCTGCCTGGCATGAAGAAACCATGCTGAGTTGGGCAATCTGCGAACAAACCAATGTAGAAATGATCGGTCTTGCTATCTTGCACATAGGCGAAAACAAAAATGTACTAGACATTGTTCCCGTAGGTGATCCTAGGCGAGTGCTCCCCAATGACCCAGTCCTAGAACCTAAAACCGTCGGTGACGTGATAGAAATACGCGGCGCACTTATCCGCTGGGCACAAGCAATGGGCTATGACATCGCCGACAATGCCGACAACGCCGATTAACCCAGTGCCTGAGTACGCAACCCAGCCAACTGCGTGAGCAACTCTGCAACACCAGCAATATCAGCTACCCGAAGCCGCGCTGCGGTTTCCACCTGTGGATTGCCCACTTTAACGGAAAGGTCACCAGCACCAAGAACCGCAAAACCATCCTCATCGGTAGTATCATCACCCAAAAACACGGTAGCGCTTGCATCAAAATAGGATTGTGCCTGGCTAATCCAACTACCTTTAGTAATAGTGACTGCCGAAAACTCCACGATACTTTTACCAGGTTTGGCATGGATACCAGGAATATCAAGCTCAAGCGCCTCGGCCAGCAGCGCTGCCGCCCCCTTTTGGTCAGTCGCTTTAAGCGTATGGAGCACGCGATGGAATGGCTTATGCTCCACAAAAGCACCTTCTAACTTTTGAGCCAACTCCTCAAGTTTTTCACTAACCGCAGCTAAAGCCTGCTGCTGTGCGTCGTTAAGGCAGGGGCTGGCAAGAATATCTGCATAGGGTTCGCTGGTCTGGGCTCCATGAGAACCCGCGAGGACAAAACTTTTTTCACTAAAACCACTGGCAGCACGCAAACCATCAAGATCGCGCCCAGACAAAATAGCCACAGTGGTGTTGGGTAATTCAGCAAGCTGATGTAATGCTGCTGCTGCCTGTTGATTTACTGGTACTGCGGCAGGGTCGGTACTAAACCCTGCCAGTGTGCCATCGAAATCTGATACCACAAGCAGTTGTTTAGTGCGTGCCAGTTCGTCGAGAGTTATGGGAGCCATAGCATTCCTTTGGTGGTTTAGTGTGTATTGATGAGTTTGATGGCGGGGGAGTCGAGCTTATTTTCTGGTTCCTTCGTGGAAGTAAGCAGCATAATATCTGGTTGTGGGTGGCTAATGGTGAACTTGCCATAGGTGAGCATTTCGACGATTGCCTCATGGAAGAACTGCACTTTTCCCTGACATTGCTGTGGATCAGTGTCGCGGAACTTAATATCGCTAATGCTGAGGCGTTGTGCCTGCTCTGGACGAGTGTTGTGCGAGTCGTTGTTGAAGCTCACAATGGCATTAAAGGGAGCACATCCGGTGAAACCTTGTACGGTGGTGCCGCCGAAGGTCATGGTCACTGCACCAGCTACTTCATCTGCTATTTCGCTTGGATAATCGGCTGTGGTGTATACATTCGTGACCTGCCAGGTAGAGTCAGTGATTTTCTTCTCTGGCCCGGCGCAAGCGCTCAACGCGAGTCCCGCAATGAGACTGATGGCGGTGAGTAATTGTGGCTGTGAAAAACGAAGAACACGCATAAGTTACACCTACATTAGCTACTGCGAGTATGTGCCGGGGTGAGTAAATCTAAAAAGGATGTTGCCCAGAGGTTGACATCATGCTCGCGCACTTGTTTATTGAGCGCTTTCATGCGTTCGACGGCGTTGCTCGGGTTGTGCTTGAGAGCATGAACCGCATTGACTAACTGGCGTTTGACGGATTCCATATCAAAAGGATTACACAAGAATGCTTCCGAGAATTCCTGCGCTGCACCAGCAAACTCACTGAGCACTAACGCACCGCTACCGTCGCTATGGCAAGCAACATATTCTTTGGCAACCAGATTCATGCCATCCTTGAACGGTGTGACCAGCATAATATCCGCCGTGGAATAGAGTTTAACAAGGTGTTTCTTTGGCAAAGATTGATGATAATAATGCACCACTTGTTTTGTGATACTGCCAAAACGACCATTGATACGCCCTACTGCTTCCTCCACCTCAGAGCGCGTTTTTTTATAATGCTCAATTCGTTCTCGCGACGGAGTGGCAACCTGCACAAAAAGAGTTTTTTCCGGATCGAGTGCCTCGGCTTCCAAAAGCTCCTCAAAAGCAAGCAGGCGCTGCAAAATACCTTTGGTGTAGTCGAGTCGATCCACGCCTAAGATAAGCGTTTCAGGATTACCTAGCTCAGCGCGCAATGATGTCTTATCTTCTTGACTGACATTGGTGGAAAGCAATGCCTCGACGTCGATAGAAATGGGGAAAGCACCAACACCTACCGTGCGGTTATCGCTGGTAGTGATATGGGCAGTGATCTCACGAACACTTGGTTGACCAGTGACTTCAAGCTCGTCGGGCTGCCCAGTGTGCGAGCCAACGCCACCAGCGACTTGCTTGGTTAGCGCCAAAAAATTAGCAGCATTGGAAGGCAGATGGAAACCAATAAGATCTGCGCCTAGCAAACCGCGAATGATCTCTTCTCGCCAAGGCAGTTGGCGGAAAAGATCTGCCGGTGGAAAAGGAATATGGAGGAAGAAACCAATGGTGAGGTCAGGGCGTATTTGGCGCAAAATTCCTGGGACAAGTTGGAGTTGATAATCTTGCACCCACACGGTAGCACCATGAGCAGCGACGTCAGCAACAGCATGCGCAAACTTGAGATTGACATCGCGGTAGGAGGCCCACCAATGGCGATGATAAATAGGAGGAACGATGAGGTCGTGGTAAAGAGGCCACAGCGTGGCATTAGAAAAACCTTCATAGAAGTTTTGGAAATCATGCTCGCTCAACCCCACAGGGTAGAGCAAAATGCCTTCATCGGTATAGAAAGGGTCTGGTACCTCTTGAGTGGTACCAGACCAGCCAACCCAACAGCCCTGTTGCTTTTCTAGAACAGGGCTCAAGGCAGATACTAAACCACCGGGGCTAGGGGAAAAAACACGATTTCCCGAAGCGGTAACAGAAATATCAACGGGTAGACGATTAGCTACTACGACGAAGGTGTTGTCACCGCTCACGAGAATCACGCCTTCTTGGTGCTCTTTTTAGTGGTTTTCTTGGTAGTTTTCTTTGTAGCTTTTGCAGCTTTTTTAGTAGTTTTCTTCGCGGCTTTCTTCGTAGCCTTTTTGCTTGCCTTCTTAGAGGTCTTTTTCGCAGCTTTCTTTGGGGCTTGTTTTTCCTCGTGCTCAGCTGCAACTTTACGGTAGCGCAAACCTTCTGGTTCCACTCCGAGCATACACATCAGCGTGACACCATCGAAGAAATCTTCTGCATAAGTGGCAACAATGCGACGCGCAGCAGCGGCTGTTTCCGCCTCGACAGCATGGAGAGTTTCTGCAGAGGCAGCGCGAGTATCAGTGACCTTAGGGGGCAAGGGTCCTCCTGTAGATTAAGAAAATGCAGTCTAGGTGGAAAATTATACTCTAAAATTAACCTTTTCGCTTATCCCAGCTAGAAAGGCTGGGCGTCGGCAGTGCATATCTGACTAAGTATCCTCCGGCGTATCTTCATCTTCACTCTCTTTACCAGGCGGCTCGCTAATTGCAACCGGGAGTGAATCAGCAGTGACCACCTTAAAGCTCTGAGTATCTGGGTGGGTGGGTTTATCCGCAGCAGCAAAATTATAGCGAGGGCGTCGACGCAACCCCTTATACCAGCTGCCTGAAAGCACACCATAGAGATTGATTCGAGGAGGGCGCTTAAGACGGCGCGCAACCCACTCACCAAAAACAACACCCGCAGCCAAGGCACAACAAATCGATAACGCCAAGCTCATATTGGTAAACCCAAGCAACATTTGCTCATTGAGAGCGGTGTACATACCGCGATAAATCGACAGCCCCGGCATCATCGGCGTAATACCAGCGATAGCAGTAATAAGTGGGGGGATCAAAAAACGCCTAGCAAGCAAGCCACCAGCTAAACCAATCACACTCGCAGCAATTGCGGTAGCAGTAACCTCACCGATACCTGCAGGAATCAGAATGAAATAGTAGAGCAGAGAACCTGCCAAAGCCGTCATACCAGAAATAATGACGGAACTTATCTCGGCATAACACGCCAAGGCGAAAGCTGCCGAAGCAGCAGCTCCTGCCAGAGCTTTGGCAGTAGCAGTAGCATAATTTGTATGCGCGATTGTCTCTAGAGGCGGCAAGGTAATGCCAATGAGCTCAGAAAACTGAATACCAGCACCAACACCAGCGACAATAGCGCCAGTGAGGAGGAAAGTCTCAAAGAAACGAGCACTAGCAGTTACTGGGGCGCCAGTAATACCGTCTTGGAGTGCTTGTACCAAAGTTAATCCAGCAAGCATCACGATGATACCGGCAGCAATAATATGACTGGGAATGATCTGTATGCCATGACGCACACCGATAGAGTAGGTAAGCGCAGCAGGTACAGTGGCGATGAAACCACCAAAGATATTTTGGAAAAACAGTGGTAGGGAGCGTCGGGAAAGCCAAGAGCTCAGTGAAATGATACAGAGCGAAATGAAAAAAGACACCAGTGCAGTAAGCGCAGTGCCGCCAAGCAGAATAGAAACGCACGCTCCTAAAGCACCCCAGCCCAGGGTAGAGGTTGCAAAACCATATTTTGCCGGTGAGCTAAAAAGTTCGTCGAGAATTTTGGTTGCCACATCCGGTGGAGTAGCACCAGCGTGAATAGATCGGATGAGGCGGTCGACCTCGCTGAGCTTGGAAAAATCTGTGGTCATCTTAGATACCACGCGGAACACACTCACTGGAGTGAGATCAGCATCGCCAATGGTGGTGAAAATTGTGATGGTGTTGAGGGTGATGTCCACGTGGCAGTAGAGCAAACCATACGAGGCTGTCACTGCGCGAATATGCGCCAAGGTATCGCGATTGGATGTGCCAGAGGAAAGCAAAATATCACCAATGCGAGCAGCAAGATCCATGACAGCTGCCACCTGACGAGGGTCGGTAAGATCAACAGGTGCTAGAGGTGATGGTGGAGGTGCCGCTTTAACTGCGTCGATCGTAGCTACCCGCCCACGACGATTGCCCAAAAAGTTTATTTTCACAGACGTTGAACCTCCTCTGCGTTATCTGAACTATCTGATGATTCCGACTTGGTCTCTTTTGCATTCCAGTGTGTTATGGCGTGACCATGAATGCCACCAACAAGAGGCTGGAAATCAAACTACTGCTTACTAACCTAGCTATGATTGCTCTTTTTCGCTATCTCATGTTTCGATACATACTTTGAGAAAAGAAAAGGCAAAAATAGTGCTTTAACAAGGCAGTTGCTGTATATGCATGAAGTAGGTTATTATCTTCTTCGTGCTCTAAACGGCATGTGCTGGAGTGGCGCAATCGGTAGCGCAACGGTCTTGTAAACCGTAGGTTGTGGGTTCAAGTCCCATCTCCAGCTCAAAATTCCCAGAAGAAAAGTCTGCTGATTCTTCTGGGTATATTTGTGTATCGGGGTTAGATTAGACAGTGGGGTTATTCAGGGATACCAAGGGAAGGTACCTCAGAATCTACTGGTATTTGCGTACAGATTTTAAGACGCTAAGCATGACGAGCCGCCAACCACATTCGCACCACTCGCGCCGCATCCCGTGCTCGCAAAGAAGGAAGATACGCATGAATAATCGCAAAACCAATAGAAGGCAACGCTAGCTCATCCTCATACGCCAGATTCCATGACTGCTCCTGCGGCTGAAATTTCTTCTTACTTGCCGCAAGAGTACGGAACCCATACAACGGTTCCAGTTCTTGGCCTACACGATCCAAAATACTGCTCAACAAGGCAGAACTGGCACCTGCGGGTTCCGCACCACCTGCGCCTTTGGCGTGGTATGTGGCACCATCACCAGCGGCACCGGCAGTAGCTTGACGGGCGCGCTCAGCGCTATGCGTTGTAGACGCAAGCGGGGCACCAGATAAAGAAATCCACCCGCAACCCTGCTGCTTGGCAATAAGAAGCGCCTCGGAAATAAGCAACTCAATAGTCCCCTTGAAACCGTGGTCAGCACGGCGCATCATATCCAGCGTGTACCCGGCCAACACACCAGACTCATACACCGGCATCCACGAGGTCACACCATGCACCGTGCCATCATCACCCACAGCCAGCAACAAACACGTCCCAGGAACCTGTATTTCCTCCAGACCGCCCAACGTGAACCCCATCTCCGGGAGTGCCTTCTCGCTCACCCACTCCTCGGACAATTCCGCAATTCTTTGCCGCATTGTCAGATCCAACTGCTCCCAGGACGTCCACTGTGTCTGCACCCCTTCCTTAGCCGCTTTATTGCGTGCCGTGCGCACATTCTGGAATTTCTTACCCTTGAACTCCGTATTCTCCGTGCTCAGCAGCGCCTCCTCCGCAACCTCCAAATACTTAAAACCAGGGCGGATAAACGACGAACGCACCGAATACCACGCAGGTTTTAGTGCCTGAGCACGCGCAAAAACCTCAAACTCCGCAGCACATCCCATCGGATCCTCACCAACAGGTTCCCCCAATGTCAATGCCACACCATTACTTGCTCGATACGCCACATAAGTATTGCCCGCGGTATTGAAAAAATAACGATGCCCATCCCACAACGTCATAAAAGACACATGATCGCCACTGCCGGACTCAAAAATTGCCCGAGCCTTCGCCAACGCCTCATCATGCTTCGGGTTAGCAGGTTGAGCAAACAACCGATACAACATCCAGGCAGCAATCAGCCAAAAAACCGTCCCCGTCCACTCATACAGCACCCACCCCAGCGTGCTATCCGGCACCAGAATATAAGGGAGCACAATAGCCACCACAGGCGGCAAGAAACGCAACGGTGCTTCGTACAGAAGATCCATGACAGTGGCACCATCCAGGAAAGAATCCCGTACCAGATAACCCACCACCACCCACAGCAGCACAAACACCAGCAGCAATGCACTCACACGCGTCACTACAGAAAGCAACAAACGCGGGTGCTCACGGATCTGAAACGCCGAACGGTTAAACCACAACATACCCAAACACGCCACCCACGGCAGTACCGTTGCTGTGAGGCTAACCCCATACAAATTAACCCCATCCCAATGCAGGTACATCACCTGAAGTAACAGGACCACCATGATGACCACCTGGCCGATGGTGCTCAGTACCCACGCCAGGCGCCGCCCACGCAGCAAACCAAAACACAAAACCAACTGCAGCAGCAGCGGAATAAGATCTGCCACAGCAGGACCAAAACCATAAATACGGTTAAACGCCATAATGTCATGGCATAACGCCGAATTTCTATCGGAGAAACACGCCGCAGCCTCCTGATATGCAGACGCATCAGCCGTCCACATCAGCCGAGTGACAGAACTCAACGGCCCCACAGCATGAGGATTCAACGCAACCAACAAAGGGCTAATGGCAACAATGCTGATCACCAACGCCGTCAGCAGGCGTTTCTCCTGAACCGAGGATGTCAGCGTAGGACGTTCCTTATTCACAATCATGCCCACCGCAATGGAACTCAGCGCCGTGGTTGCCCCCAGCAAATCAGAGAAAGAACCGCCATAAAACACCAGTGTGAGGGTCAGGGACAGGAGGGATAAGCGAACGCGGCGTCGCCATAAACGAGGCATGAACGTCGACGCCACTCCAGCACCACCAACGAAAAACCCAATGGGGGAGATATGCGGATGCTGGCGTAGCATATCGCCCCACGTCCACAGTCCCATATGCTCAATAACGCGCGCCAACATCAAGGTCAAAGGGATCGACGCCAACTGCGCCACACACCCCGTCACAAAATAACGCACAGGACCCAACAACCGCTCCGCAGGAGCCGCGAAACACGCCATCAACGTCAGTGCTAACGCACCACCGAAAGAAGTGGACGCAAACCCCAGAGGTGTCAGCAGATCACCGAGCAGATGGCCAGAGAAAACAGCCGCATACTTTTCCGGCAACTTCAGAATATTTACAGCCCACAGAATCCAGATAATGCCGATGAACGTATAACTAACAGGGTTCTTTCTAAACGCGAACATCAGAATCTTTTACTCCCACTGTGAATGAATGCTCCTCACATAAAAGATCAAATGGATAATCATCTAATCCTATCCCTATGCAAATTGGTCTAGGTGATGGAATGAGATAAAGAAAAAGTGTCCTTTCATTTGAGGAAAAAACCAGGCTATTTCTGCTTTGTGATTCCTATTTGGGGGGGCAAAGAAAAAGCATTGATGATTGTTGATAATCAAGATTATGCTCACTAATAAAAGTGTTGGATTTGATTGTGCACAGGGCATTTAGTTGTTTCCTGTTGAACATTCTGCCTTTTCTATTTCTCCATCGAGTGATGAGCACCATACAAAGCGGAAGTAAAATTATGAGTGATTTCAAGAACTACAAGCAATCTGGTGTGGATTATTCTGTACTTGACCAGGTGAAAAGCGATGCTATCAATTTTGCAAAAAGTACAGTCGGCGCTTTGAGCGCTTTTGGTGCTAGCGAATATGGGGCTTCACGTGGTGCATCCGCGTACGTGATGAATATGCAAGGACTTAATCTTGCGATTGTTACCGAAGGACTCGGAACAAAATCGGTCATTGCAGAACAATACTTGCAACAGACGGGGCAGTCTCGTTTCCATGATATTGCTGTCGACGCAGTTGCTGCCATTGTGAATGATGTTATTTCAGTTGGTGCTTTACCTGCCCTTGTGACAGCGTATTTTTCTACAGGAGACGCAAGTTGGTATGAAGACCCGAGAAGATCTTTAGAATTACTCAAAGGTTGGCGTCATGCTTGCGAGTTATCACAGGCAACGTGGGGTGGTGGAGAGTCACCTGCATTGCCTGGATTAGTAGCCAAAGATGGTTTGGAATTAGGTGGAAGTTCAATTGGGGTTATTCCTGAAGGGATAGATCCTATTTTTGGTGATGCTATTCAACCAGGACAACAGATTATTCTGCTTAAAAGTTCAGGATTGCATACTAATGGTGCATCATTAGCGCGTCTCGTCGCTAAGAAATTACCTAAAGGATTACTGACTACATTGCCCAGTGGTAGAGACTTTGGCTCTGCCTTGTTGGATCCAAGCATTATTTATGTGAAATTTGTGAAGGAAGTGTTAGCTGCTGGTATTCGTCCTTCTTTCCTTAATGCTGTTACTGGTCATGGGTTGATGAAAGTCATGAGAGGGAAGTCCCAAGTAAAGTTTGTGATTGAAGATTTGCCTGAAGTACCCGAGGTACTTGAAACAATGGTGGATGTATTGCAATTATCAAAGCAGGAAGCATATTCCACACTCAATATGGGGATCGGATACATATTGACAGTTGATGAGGATTGTGTTGCTCAAGTTTTGCATCTAGCTGATCTTCATGGTTACGGTGCTATCCATGCTGGATATGTAGCAGAAGGAAAACGAGGTGTAGTTGTGCCTAAATTTAATATCGAATATCTTGGTGAAGATCTTAAGTTTTCCTAGGAAACATTGGAAACCATCGCACGAACATAGGGTTGTGCAGTCCCTTACGCCCTCACTTGGCGAGCCAGCCATTCGCCAAAGACTGTTCCTGCTGATAAGGCAGTTGCTGTTACTAAAGCAAGAGTGAGGTTTGAGAAACCGACAATGAGTTGTTCGTGCGAGAGCGCGTACATTCCGCGGTAAATTGTCAATCCAGGTAATAGTGGGGTGATTCCTGCAATGGTGATGATGAGCGGCGGTACGCGGTAGCGTCGCCCGAGTAAGCCACCAAAGAATCCGATGAGTACGGCCATGATTGCTGTTGCGGAGATGGAGTCGATACCCAGGGGGATAAGGCAGAAGTAGTAGAGGCTTGACCCCAAGAATGCTGTTACTCCAGAGAGCATTATTGAAGGTAAGTCGCCGTGACAGACGCGGGCGTAAGCTGCGGTTGCGATGACGCTTCCTGCCACTCGTACCGAGGTTGAAGAGAAATTGGGCGGGGCAATGGTTTCCATTGGGGGAAGACTAAAACCAATGGAATTAGATAATGCGATGCCTATCCCTACTCCTGCGACGAGCCCGCCTGTGGCTATAGCGGCGTTGAAAAATCCTGCGTTGGCAGTAATGGGGGAATGACTTACACCATTTTGGAGTGCTTGAACAATGGTCAACCCAGCGAGCATTGCGACGATAGAGGTTGCAATGATCATAGAGGGGCGAATAGATATACCTGCAGCATCGGCATATCGGTAGGATATTGCTGCTATTAAAGAGGCGAAGATGCCACCAGCAGTGTTCTGAAAGAAAGGCGGTAGTCCGATTTCAGAGAGCTTTGCCAAGGTGTAGACGATAATAGCTCCTGCAAACATGGATATTGCTGCTACGAGTGCGTCACCACCGATGAGCATGGCAACTGATGCACACATGATAGCCCAGGAAGTGCTCACGCCGAGGATTCCTTGTGGTGGTGGAGTGCGAACAATATCGTCGAGCCTTTTGGTAGCTTGTGCAGGTGTGGCTTTTGCTGCGTGTATGTCTCTGATGAGTCGATCGACTTGAATGAGGCGGTCAAAGTTTTCCGCCTCAGGTTCGATGACGCGCACATGAACAATGGGTTTATATTGTTCTGTGTTGCTGAAATGTGCGTATAGGTGGATTTTCTTCATGGTCATATCGATATGAACATCGCTAAGACCATATGATTCTGTGATAGCCCGAGCCTGTGCTGCGGCATCACTATTGGTGGTGCCGCAGATAATGAGTATTTCACTGATGCGGGCGGCTATTTCTAGCACTTCAGAGATTTGAGCGGGGTCAGAATAATCAACAGGTGCGATGGGTGATAGTGGTGCTTCAGCAGCCACGTCAATCGTCGCTACGCTGGGTTTATCGTCGTGTCCTCTGCGCCAGAGGGTACGTAGCGCTCCGATAAACCCGGGGCGTTTGCTTGGTGCATTGTTGATTAAAGACATAGCAGCTCACACCTTACCGCATTGTGGTTTCGCAGTGTTTTTGAGGGGGCGGTAATGCTGCTTTGGCATTGTTTTGTCATTGTATAGTTATCCTCCGAGCACAATGCCTTCGCGCCGTGGGTCAGCACCACCAATGATATGGCCGTCGGGATCACGGATAAGTGCAGATAGGCCACTAGATTGTTCTTTGGTTGATACGCTATGACCGCGTTGTTCTAACTCGTTAATGAGTTTTGTTACTTCTTGATTATTCGTCGCAAGTAGTGGATGTTCGCCGCCTATGCCTGTTTCTGGAGTATTGCGGGCACCAAAGTCTGGTGAGCTGATTGCCTGTTGTGGATCCATTTTCCAGTCGAGCACACTGATAATGGTTTTAATAACAAATTGTGGGATAACCGCACCACCTGGTGAACCAACCACCATGTACACTTCACCGCGATCATGATTGTCCTTGGCATTGAAGATAATCGTAGGTGACATGGAAGACCGTGGGCGTTTTGCTCCTTCTACTCGGTTGGCAATGGGGACGCCCTGTTCGTCGAGGGGCTGTGCGCTAAAGTCGGTCAGTTGGTTGTTTAGTAGAAACCCATCCACCATGTGGAAAGACCCGAAAGCAGCTTCGACGCTTGTAGTCATGGAAGCAGCATTGCCTTGTGCATCGATGACACTGATATGGCTTGTGCCATGTTCTACTAGATCCTCTGTAGGGGCAAGTTCACTATCAAAGGTACCTGCTGTGGCGGTTCCCATTGACTTTTCTGGATTGATGAGCTGATAACGCTGTGCAAGATAATCGGAATTGAGTAGCGCATTGGCATTTCCACCTGGCAGTGGCGCAAAAGCTGGGTCGGCTATATACGCATCACGATCTGCGTAGGCAAGACGCTCTGCTTCGCTGATAAGGTGTAGGGCTTGTGCTGAAGGTAATGCACCATCTAGACCAGTTTTTTCTGGGGTAAGCGCTGCGAGATCCGCGTTTTCTAAAATTCCTAGTGCGCTTAGCACTGTAATGCCACCTGAACTTGATGGTGGTGCACCGCAGATGATTTTATCGTGGTATGGTGCACATACTGCTTCCTGTTCGATGGGAGTATAAGCTGCGAGATCAGCAGTAGTGAGTGTGGAAGGAGTTTTCCCACCTTGATTACTTGTTGCTTTATCGACGATATCCTTTGCTAATTCTCCGGTATAGAGTGCTTGAGCTCCCTGGGTTGCCAATGTTTCTAGAGTGTGGGCATAAGCTGGATTTTTTAATATTTCGCCTGTGGTTTTGGGGCTCCCATCCTCGTGTAGGAAATAAGCAGCTGCTTCAGGATCACTGGCGAGGTCTTGTGCATTATCGGCAATGCTTGTTGCCATTCGTTGACTAATGGCAAAGCCGTCTTGAGCAAGAGTGTGAGCTGGTTGGGTCAGGGATTCCCATGATTGTTGACCGTATCGCTGGTGCAATTTATCTAGAGCAGCGACAATGCCTGGTACTCCTATTGACCTTCCTGAGCGGCGTGCATCTGGTTGCGCATTAAGTAGGTAGTCGCCTGTTGCATTTACTGGTGCTGTTTCTCTGCCATCGATAGCGATGAGTTTTCCGCTCGCTGCATCGCTATAGAGGATGTATCCTCCTCCGCCAATTCCAGAGGATTGTGGTTCCACTAAACCTAGGGTAAATTGTGCTGCGACCAGTGCATCTGCTGCACTTCCGCCTTTGCTTAGTACATCGCAAGCTGCTTTAGTGGCCAGAGGGTTAGCGGTGGAAACAGCGAAATTCTTGGCATGAGCTGCGGTGAGATTGGTACGAAAACCTGTAGCGCTTTCTGGCATGGTTGCTACTTCTGTTGTTGCATCATTGCCTTTTGCTGCATTGTCGGTTGTGTTTTCTGCAGATATGGAAGTTGCTGCAAAGTTTGCTGATTCGGGGATTTGGCAGCTGACATAATTAACCTGCTTATTGGCAGTATTTGTTGGTGTAGCACTATTTGTGGAACTAGGAGAGCTACAGGCTGCCAAAGATACTGTCAAAGATACAAGGCATCCTAGAGAGGATGCTATTTGCGCAGTATGTGTTATGCGCGTGGGCGAGAGAAAGCGGGAGAGTATTTTCATGCACATATTTTAGACCTATTCTGTGATAGGTATATGGAATAGGGATAACAACCTGAATCTAATTGCTGGGTGGTTATTGCACTCGACTTACTGAGTTTCTTCAGAAAGTAATTCTTGTGCTGTATCAATGAGTTTTTTGCGCTCTGTACCATTGAGTGAAAAAGGGCTGATGTAATCGTGAATCCATAGTCCAGCTGCAATGAGATGGATGAGGTATTTTTTGGGTTCACTGTCAATAACATCACGAGGAAATGCCCATTTCTCTAGTGTTTTCTCCCATGTTTTTCGATACTCAGGGACGTTGGTGGCGTCGAGAGTAAGGAGCAAATCGCTTAAGGATGCGTGTTCGGAAAAAACTTCTAGACTTGCCAAAACACGTTGTTCTACTGTTGATTCTGGCAAAGGAACGTCTAAGGCATCAATAAGTTGTTCTTCCCAGCTATGTGCTAGATAATCATTGATGTCTTGCAACATTGCGTGCCTTGATGGGAAATGGTAAATCAGACCAGATTTTGACATTTTTGTGGCTTGGGAAAGCGAATCATAGGTGAGTGCTTCTAGCCCTTCTCGCTCGATGATGTCGATGGCTGTGGTGATGAGAAGTTCTTTTTTACTCGTGCGCATATTTTGTCTCCTTGGGATTGCCATTGAAGAAGATGAAAGTTCCAATAGCAGTGGTAGCTGCGATAATTGCTGTGATGATGAGAGTTGTGGCGTAGGCACTGTCAATGGCCGATGCTGCTTGCATACCACCTGCATCCATAGAATGAGCCACGGACTGAGGTGCACGTAATGTGTAGAACATGGACATAAGTGAGCCCATGAGAGCTACTGATAATACAGTGCCGAGTTCATAGGAGACTTCTTCCATCGCGGAAGCCATCCCTGATTGATGTGCTGGTGCAGAGCCGATAATGGCAGTGGAGGCAACTGACATAATCAGCCCAATACCAAATCCAGCTGTAATGAATCCAAAGATAAGTAAAGCGAAAAGATTATTCCATATGGCATAAACGCCAAGGAAAAGCCCAAGTGCTACCAGAGCAAAACCACCAGAGATGATTGGTCTAAAGCCTATTCTGTGGAGATTAGCTCCGCCCAAAATGGATGCAGGAAAAGCTGCTAGAGCAATGGCAGCGGTAATGAGTCCGGCTTGGAGTGGACTAAACCCAAGAGCAATTTGGAAACGCTGAGTAGTGAGTAACTCTGTTCCGGCAACAATAAACATGGAAAGAGCTGCGCTTAATACTCCGATACTAAAAAGGCGATTACGGAAAATATCAAAGGAAAGTAAAGGGTTTACTAGGTGTTTCTGTCTATGAACGAAAGCCCATGAACTGACGAGAGTCAGTAATGCTGAGCCGGTAATGTATAGGAGATTAAGTGGAAAATGGGTAAGTTCTTTAATGAAAAATACGAAACCGGTCATAGCGAGCATTGCCCATATGGAAGATAAAAAGTCCCATGATTGTTGTGGATCTGCTTGGTTTTCAGGAGCGAAGATATGCGTGGAAAACAAGGTAAGTACCACGATGGGGATATTGATGAGAAATACTGATCCCCACCAGAAATTTTCTAATAGAAATCCACCAAGAACAGGGCCTGCGGCTGCTCCTATGGTTGCGATAGAGCCCCAAATGCCAATTGCTGTATTGCGTTCTTTAGAGTCGATGAACGTAAGACGGATGAGGGCTAGGGTGGCTGGCATGAGTGTGGCTGCGCCAAAGCCTAGTAGTGCCCGTGCAGTAATGAGCAATTGTGCGTTAGGAGAAAAAGCGGCAATGAGTGACGCGATGCCAAAGATGATGAGGCCAATCTCAAACATCCGTCGGTGGCCAATTTTATCTCCTAAAGTACCGGTACCGATAAGTAAACCTGCTAGGACCAGAGGGTAGGCATTGACAATCCATAATCCTTGGAGTTCTGTGGTGTTCAAGGATTCTCTTAAAGTGGGCAGTGCACTAAAAAGAATGGAATTATCTGCAGAAACCATGAATAGTCCTAGAGAAACGATGAGGAGGAAGATCCATCGTTGCGATTGTGACGTTTTCTGCATATACTGAACTGTACCGAACATACGTTACAGTTTTCAAGTCTTAATATTCACAGGATTTTGACAGGACGGTACAAGTATTTCGGCAGTGGGGGAGGGTTGAATGAAGGGGAAACTCCGCCAGCGCAATGGTCAATGCTTTAGCTGAGCATTTGCAGTATTAATAGTTATAGGAAATTAGAGGACAATGGAAAACATGAATGAAAGATCAACTCGGGTACTTGTTGTCGACGATGAACCTAATATCGTAGAACTGCTCACTGTTAGTCTTAGGTTTCAAGGTTTTGAGGTTGCTACCGCTAATTCTGGTACCCAGGCACTAGAGGTAGCGCAAACATTTCAGCCGGATGCTTTCATCCTAGACGTCATGATGCCTGGTATGGATGGTTTCGAGTTATTACCTAAATTAAGGGCACAAGGTCTTGATGGTCCTGTTTTATATCTCACTGCAAAAGATGCAGTAGAAAACCGTATTCATGGTTTGACTATTGGTGCTGATGATTACGTCACCAAACCTTTTTCTCTGGAAGAAGTTATTACACGTCTGCGGGTTATTTTAAGGCGCGGTGCCAGTGTCGAAGAATCGCAAGAAGATGAAGCAACCTTGGTGTATGAAGATTTAACGCTTAACGACGATACCCATGAAGTAACCAAGGCGGGGCAATTGGTGGAGCTGTCACCAACAGAATTTAATCTCTTGCGTTTCCTCATGTTGAATGCGGAAGTAGTGCTTAGCAAAGCAAAAATCCTGGATAACGTGTGGCATTATGATTTTGGTGGTGATGGTAACGTGGTGGAATCCTATATTTCTTATTTGCGCCGCAAAGTCGATACCTCAGAGCCAGCATTGATTCACACTGTGCGTGGTGTGGGTTATGTCCTGCGTAAACCACGTGGGTAGGACGATATTACTTAGGCTGTGATTCAAGACTGAGAAAAGGCAATAGACTTTGGCTGATAAACACTTTTCCCGTGCTGTTGATACTGCAGACGTGGTGGCTGATGAACCTGAGCGCACTTCACCACAGTCTGCCCCTGAAATAAGCTCCAAACGGACTAGACGTTCTAAGTTTAGAAAGTATCGATTCGGCAAAAATAAGGGTATGCCGATGAGTAACATTCTTGTACTCATTATTATTGCTATTTCTGCTATTGGTCTAAGCGCTAGCGCTATAGCAGTACAAACCACTATCAAGGGTGTTATCTATAACAGTGTTGATGAAGATCTCAACCGATCAATGGACAGTTGGGCGGTAAGTTTAGAGATATTTCACGATCTCCAACAACAAGCCGTGGCAAAGGTAAAACATCCTCCCAATGATTTTTATCTTGCCTGGATTTATCCGGATGGTTCAAGTGCAGAAATCAAAGGTCATAATGGGGAAAGTAAACCTGATTGGTCACAAATACATGTAGGCAGTGCCCCAGTTAATGTACCGTCTAGTGCAGATTCTGCAGATTCCGTGCAATGGCGTGTCATTGCCAGGGAACGCAACGGTATAACCGTCGTGGTAGCAAAAGATGTCACCCAAGAAACAATGATTCTCCAGCGCTTAGCGTTAGGGCAGTTCATTATTGGGGCAATAGTATTAGCGCTTATTGCGATTGCGGCGTTTTATATCATCAAACGCACATTCCGTCCGCTTAAAGAAGTCGAAGCAACAGCTACAGCTATTGCGGCTGGTAACTTGGATCGTCGCGTGCCAGAATATCCCATCAATACTGAGGTTGGCTCTCTATCTGCGTCGCTCAACATCATGATTGAGCAACTACAACGCTTGATTATTGAACTACGGGACAAAGAAGAGCAGATGCGTAGATTCGTCGGTGATGCCTCTCATGAATTGCGTACCCCACTGACCAGTGTAAAAGGCTATGCTGAACTCTACCGTACTGGTGCTACCACAGATGCACAGCTTGTAGTGGACAAAATTGAAAAAGAAGCCAGTCGCATGAGCGTTTTGGTGGAAGACCTTTTAGCGCTGACCAGAGCAGAGGGAATGCAGTTTGAGGAGAAACCAGTTGATCTATTAGAACTTAATCTTGCACTGGCTAATTCTTTGCGCGCGACCTATCCACAACGCAGTATAGATGTTTCTACCACTATGAATGAGGTTCCGCTTGTTCTTGGTGATGCCTCACGGCTGCATCAAGTGTTTAGCAATTTGATTGTCAATGCTCTCAAACATGGCGGCGAACAAGCTGAGGTGCGTGTTGTGCTCAGAGAAGGAAACCTGGGTGATAATCCAGCTATTGTTGCAGATGTCGTTGATAATGGTGTGGGAATGAATGCGCAGGACGCGGCTCATATTTTTGAGAGATTCTATCGTGCTGATGTATCGCGTACTCGCTCCACCGGCGGATCTGGGCTGGGCCTTGCGATTACGAAATCACTCGTGGAATCCCAGCACGGGGAAATATCAGTGCTCAGTCAACCTGGGGTGGGAACCACGTTTAGAGTCGTGCTCCCACGAGTTATCTAGGCTTATCTGAGCATCGTATAAACGCTGTGCGCTACTTACACAACTACACACTAGCGTTAGCTAGTTCAGAAGGTACCCAGTTTTATCAGTACCTAGTTGATCACGTAGTTTCTGGGCTGCTTCATCCATAAGTTGCTGGTCAGTGCTATCAGCAGACATCGCAGTGGCGAAGTCATAGTTAGCCATAGATGAGGTAGGAAACACATGAATATGAGTATGGGCGACGTCGAAGCCAGCAATAATATATCCCGCTCGATCGCTATGGAATGCTGCGATAATAGCCTTACCAATTTTTTGAGCAACCTCATTGAGGTGACCCCAAGTTTCAGCCGGTAAATCTGTCCATTTATCGACCTCAGCAATAGGAACAACAAGAACATGCCCATACGCGAGAGGCTCAATCGTAAGAAAGGCCACGACAGTGTCATCACGGTACACAAAACGACCGGGAAGGTTACCTTCAATAATCTGTGTAAAGACGCTACTCATACTATGAGATTCTAGCTGTAGACTAAAAGACTATGCACATACTTCTTATTGGTTCAGGCGCACGCGAACACGCATTAGCTATTGGATTAGCACAAGATCCAGCAACAACGGCACTGCATATTGCACCAGGAAACCCTGGAATGCAGTCCATTGCCACCTGCCACCCAGACATAACTGATATCGAAAACCCTGAGGTTATCGTCGCCCTTGCGCAAAAGATTGCTGCTGACCTTGTGGTCATTGGTCCAGAAAACCCATTGGTAGCTGGAGTAGGTGATGCATTGCGCCATGCTGGTTTTGCAGTTTTTGGCCCGAATAAAGCAGCGGCTCAGATCGAAGGCTCCAAAGCATTCGCGAAGGATGTTATGAAAAGCGCTGGGGTGGCTACCGCACGCGCTGAACAATTACTACCAGGGGCAACACCAGAGCAGATTGAGGAAACACTCGCACATTTTGGCCCACACTATGTGGTCAAAGATGATGGACTTGCTGGTGGTAAAGGCGTGGTAGTTACTACTGATATCGATCAAGCTCGCGCCCATATAAACAGTGTCCTAGCAGCTGGAAACCCAGTGCTATTGGAGTCTTTCCTTGATGGTCCGGAAATTTCTTTGTTCTGCCTGGTTGATGGCGAGACTGTTGTACCACTTTTGCCAGCTCAAGACCACAAGCGTGCATATGACAATGATGAGGGACCTAATACCGGTGGTATGGGTGCTTACACTCCATTACCGTGGCTGAGCCAAACACAAGTGCAACGCATTGTCGATGAGATATGCGTTCCGGTGGCAAAAGAGATGGTGAAAAGAGGATGCGCTTACTCTGGTTTGCTCTATGCTGGATTGGCATGGGGTAAAGAAGGACCAGCAGTTGTCGAATTTAACTGTCGCTTTGGTGATCCAGAAACACAAGCAGTGTTGGCACTATTGGAGTCCCCGTTGGCAACAACCCTAGCTGCAGTTGCAACAGGAAAATTAGCTGAGCTCGCGCCATTGCAATGGAAAGAAGGCACAGCGGTGACCGTCGTATTAGCTGCTCAGGACTATCCTGCTCGGCCCCGTACAGGTGATGTTATCAGTGGCATTGATAGCTCTGTGGAAAACATGGTGCGCCATGCAGGTACTGCGCGTAGTGAACAGGGAGAGTTAGTATCCGCTGGTGGGCGCGTACTTAATGTCATTGGTGTTGGTCAGGATTTAGAGACTGCCCGAGCCCAAGCCTATGCGGCAATAGAAAAAATACATCTTGATGGTAGTCATTATCGCAGCGATATTGCCTTGTCAGCTTTGCACGGACGCATCAAAATCTAAATCATCTCCCGATACCAAACCAGCCTAATCGACGCCTAATCGACGCCTTTCACCAGGGTGATTAAGCTGGTTGCTTTTTTGTGCGCAAAAAATGCCATAATGGACAACGTGGCTGAAAAAAAGAAGATCGCAAATGTTTTATCCTCCCGCTATGCCTCTGCTGAATTAGCGCAACTATGGAGTCCTGAGTCGAAAATTATTATGGAGCGCCAGTTGTGGCTTGCTGTCTTAAAAGGGCAAAAAGACCTGGGCGTTGAGATTCCTGATGAAGCAATTAGCGCTTATGAAGCAGTAGTTGAGCACGTAGATTTGGATTCTATTGCTCAGCGCGAAAAGGTAACGCGCCATGATGTCAAGGCGCGTATTGAGGAGTTTAATGCTCTTGCAGGGCATGAGCACGTGCATAAGGGCATGACATCACGTGATCTTACTGAAAACGTCGAGCAGCTACAGATTTATCGTTCTTTGGAGTTAGTGCATGGAAAGTCTGTGGCAGTTTTGGCACGGATTGCACAGCACGCTGCTAATTACCAAAATCTTGTGATGGCTGGACGGTCACATAATGTTGCAGCGCAAGCTACTACCTTAGGCAAGCGTTTTGCTTCCGCTGCGGAGGAAATGCTTATTGCATTAGAACGCACTGAGCAGCTGTTGGGGCGTTATCCACTGCGCGGTATTAAAGGTCCGATGGGAACTGCACAGGATATGTTGGACCTTATGGGGGGCAATGAAGCAAAACTTGCTGCATTAGAAACTCGTATTGCGGATCATCTTGGTATTAGCCGTGTTTTTGATTCTGTGGGGCAGGTTTATCCGCGGTCTTTAGATTTTGATGTGATCTCTGCTCTAGTGCAACTGGGTTCTGGTCCTTCTTCGTTGGCACATACGATTCGCCTTATGGCTGGTAATGAAACAGTTACTGAGGGCTTTAAGGAGGGGCAGGTTGGTTCTTCTGCGATGCCGCATAAAATGAATGCGCGTTCTTGTGAGCGAGTAGGTGGGTTGCAGGTTATTTTGCGTGGTTATCTCACGATGGTTGCTGATCTTTCCGGCCAGCAATGGAATGAAGGAGATGTATTCTGTTCTGTTATTCGTCGTGTAGCTTTGCCTGATGCGTTTTTTGCTCTCGACGGTATGTTTGAGACTTTCTTAACTGTGCTTGATGAATTTGGGGTTTTCCCTGCCATGATTGAGCGTGAGTTGGAACGCTATCTGCCTTTCTTGGCTACGACTAAAATCCTTATGGCAGCGGTACGTGCTGGGCTGGGTCGAGAGAGTGCTCATGAGATTATTAAAGAAAATGCGGTGGCTGTTGCCTTAAATATGCGGGAGAATGGTGGTGAACAAGATCTCATTGAGCGCCTTGGTGCAGATGAACGTTTGCCATTGAGTCTTGAAGAATTGCGTGCTGCTGTTGCAGATCGTGAAGCCTTTGTTGGTGCGGCGTCTTCGCAGGTAAAGCGAGTATTGAGTCGAGTTAATGATGTGATAAATCGTTATCCTCGCGCGGCGGAATATACTCCTGGGGAGATCCTCTAGAAAGTAACTTTCTGCCTAACAATCTATAACGATTAGTCGTCTAGACCGCTCTCGATTACCACCTAGCTTGGGAACGGTCTAGACTTTTGCCTTATGCGTCCTGAACTTTCTCAGTACAGTCACCTATCCGCAGGTAAAGTCCGCGAGATCTATGAGATCGACGATGACACGTTGCTCATGGTCGTCAGCGATCGGATTTCGGCATACGATCATATTCTGGAACCAGAAATACCAGACAAGGGTCGTGTGCTTACTGCGATGAGTAAGTATTTCTTTGACAATATCGATTTCCCTAACCATCTGGCTGGCTCAATCGACGATGAGCGTATCCCAGAAGAGGTGCTGGGTCGAGCGATGGTGTGTAAGAAATTAAAGATGTTGCCGTTTGAGTGTGTGGTACGTGGCTATCTCACTGGTTCTGGCATGAAAGAATATCAAAGCACTGGTGCTGTGTGTGGTGTGGAATTACCTGAGGGGCTTGTCGAAGCAGATAAGTTACCTGAGCCTATTTTTACTCCAGCGACCAAGGCAGAAATCGGCGACCATGATGAGAATGTTTCCTTTGAGGCAGTCGTCGATAAGCTCGGTAGTGCGCGGGCAGAAGAATTGCGTGATGCCAGCATTGCTATTTATAAGCAAGCCGCTGCGATGACATTAGAACGCGGCATTATTTTGGCTGACACCAAATTCGAGTTTGGCTTAGACGAGAATAATAATCTTGTGCTGGCAGATGAGGTTTTGACTCCGGATTCTTCTCGCTATTGGTCGGCGCAAGATTATGTTCCTGGCAAGGTGCAAGCAAGTTTTGATAAGCAATATGTGCGTAACTGGCTTACTGGATCAAAGTCTGGGTGGGATGTAGATTCTCATATGCCGCCGCCGGAATTGCCTGGTTCTGTGGTTGAAGCAACCAGGGATCGTTATGTTGAGGCGTTTGAGCGTATCACTGGTGAAAAATTCTGCCATTGGATCGGTTGTTGCGTGTAGTAAGTTGGCGGCTTGAGCTATTCGACGCCAAACAGTAGCTGTGCCGCTGCGTAGCTGTGTGCAGGCGCTAGGTGGAAAGAAAAGCTATTATGGTCAGTTATGACTAATTCTTTCCCGCCTGTGGCGCCAATTATCCCAACCACCAGAACCACGCATGGTATTGACTTTGTGGATAATTATGAGTGGTTGCGTGAGAAAGACTCACCACAGACTCGTGCTTATCTTGAAGCAGAAAATGCGTATGTGCAGCAGCATACAGCTGAGCTTGATGAGCTAAAAGAAAATATCTATCAAGAGATTAAGTCGCGGGTTAAAGAGACAGAGATGTCGGTTCCCACTCGGATGGGAAATTATTGGTATTACGGCAGAACTGAAGAAGGAAAAAGCTACGGCTACTCTTGCCGTATTCCTGTTAGCGAGGGTGCCGATGCGTGGGTGCCACCGCATATTCCAGAAAATGAGCCTGTTGCTGGTGAGCAGATTTTGCTTGATCTCAATGAGCTAGCTAAGCAACATGAGTTTTTGTCTCTTGGCGCATCGTCAGTGACTAATTCTGGGCGCTATCTTGCTTATTCGCTTGATACTCAGGGCAATGAGCGGTTTACCTTGCGGATCAAAGATTTAGAAACCGGTCAAGATCTCGATGATGTGATTGAAGACGTATTCTATGGTGCTACTTGGATTGGCGAGGAGTATTTATTTTATCAGCGCGTTGATCAGGCATGGCGCCCAGATTCAGTGTGGCGGCATAAAGTTGGTACCCCGGTGGCTGAGGATGTTCGAGTTTTTTATGAAGAAGATGAAAAAATCAATGTAGGAATTGGTGGTGTTCGTAGCGATAAGTATCTCATCATTTCCTCTGGTTCTCGACTGAGCACGGAATTGTGGGCTCTTGCTCAGGATACTCCCGAAGCACAGTTCCGGTGTGTGCACAAGCGTCAGCCAAATCTAGAAGTCGACATCGATCATGCAGTGGTAGCGGGTCAAGATGTATGGATTGTGACTCATAACGCGGATGGTCCGAATTTTGCCGTGGGCTGGGTGCCTGTCGACGGGCGTGAAGAAGGTGATTTGGGGATTGCAGATTTGCATTCTTTGGTGCCGCATCGTGATGATGTGCGTATTGAAGGTGTGGATACCTACCGTGATCACATAGTGCTTGGTTATCGTTCTGGAGCGATTGGTCGGTTAGCCATTATGCAGCTTAACGACGCTGGCTTTGGTGTTTTTGAGCAGTTGGAGTTCCCAGAAGAGCTCTATAGTGCAGCTGCTCTTGGCAATCCGGAATGGGATGCGCCAGTTATTCGACTCAGCTATGAGTCCTTTACCACACCAGCACAAATATATGATTATGAGGTAGCTAGTGCTACGCGCACCTTGCTCAAAGAGCAACAGGTGCTGGGCGATTTCGATAGCAGTAACTATACTGCTCGCAGATTATGGGTAAGTGCTCGAGACGGAGTAAAGATTCCCGTATCCATGATTTATCGCACAGATTTGGATTTATCCCAACCACAGCCTGCGTTGTTGACTGGTTATGGTTCTTATGAGTCTTCCATTGACCCTGGGTTTTCTATCCCGTGGTTGTCTTATCTTGATCGCAATATGATTGTTCTGGTTGCGCATGTGCGTGGTGGCGGCGAGATGGGTCGACTGTGGTACGACACTGGGAAAACCACAACGAAGAAGAATACGTTTACTGATTTTATTGATGTTGCTGATTACCTGATTGCACAGGGGATAACTACCTCAGAGCATTTGGTGGCAGTGGGTGGTTCTGCGGGCGGTTTGCTCATGGGAGCAGTAGCGAATATGGCTCCTGACCGGTTTAAGGCGATTAAAGCGGCAGTGCCTTTTGTGGATCCACTCACCAGTATGCTCAAACCAGAATTGCCACTTACTGTGGGGGAATGGGATGAGTGGGGTGATCCGCTGCATGATAAAGAAATCTACGAATATATGGCATCCTATGCGCCTTATGAGAACATTACTGCTCAGAAATATCCCAATATCCTTGCTGTTACTTCGTTAAATGACACTCGCGTGCTCTATGTGGAGCCTGCGAAATGGATTGCCCAATTGCGTGCGACGGCAACTGGTGGTCAGTTTTATCTCAAAACAGAAATGGTTGCTGGTCATGGCGGGGTATCTGGGCGCTATGAAAAGTGGCGGCAGATTGCTTTTGAGTATGCGTGGTTGATTCATCAAGCCACTGGAAAATTGGCATAACGTAGAAAACAGGCTCTCAGTTTTTAGAACTGGGAGCCTGTTGTGTAAAAGGAGAAAAGGATGTTTTCTAAGGAATCTCATGCATCTTAAAATTTTGTTGCCCATAGCCTATGCGTGGCGCCCCTCAACGTCACTGGCGGCAGTGCAACTTTTTTCTTGATGTTGTTGAATACGTCAACGCTTTATCAAGAAAGAGCTGATTTTAAGGTTTCAACTCGTTATCCTAGCTGCCATATCATCACTCCTTGCTATGAACTAATCGAAAAGGTGGTGCAGGTTGTTGTGGTAACTCCCTGCCTGATGTGTTCCAGTAAAGCATTGGATGAGCTATTGGGCAAGCATGGCAAACCAAGAACAAAAACCTCTCTACCTGCATAAATACATAAGATTAAAAGTAGCTGTGATGGCTGAGAGGTGCTGACAGGAAATACATATCTTTGGTTGGGTATGTTGAGCTGCCACTTTGTTGTTTTGCTCATGATGGCAGTGGCGATTTGGGTTAAAGAAGTAGAAAAATGAGAGTTTCCTGTATATTTCAGCAAAGTTTGCTAGCAGATATATGAGGTGGGCGTTCTTACGTGGTTTCAGCTCAGATTTCTTAGGATATTTTGTCGGATATTTCCAGCTTTTCGCGTTGCTATTTTTGCAGTATGCTGGGGAACTATTGATAGTTATATTCACCTGCTAAAAAGGGAGCTAAACAGATCGTGGCGCGTGTAGTAGTCAATGTAATGCCAAAAGCAGAGATTCTCGATCCTCAAGGGCAAGCAGTTGTGCGTGCTCTTGGGCGCATTGGTATCAGCGGGGTTGCTGATGTTCGGCAAGGAAAGCGTTTCGAGATTGAAGTAGATGATTCTGTCACTAAAGAAGATGTGGAAAAAATGGCAGAAACACTCCTTGCTAACACAGTGATTGAAGATTTTAGCGTCGTTATTGAGGAAGCAAAGTAATGAGTGCGAAAATTGGCGTAATTACGTTCCCAGGCACGCTTGATGATGTTGATTCTGCGCGTGCCGTCGAGCGTGCAGGAGCACAAGCTGTTCGGCTCTGGCACGCAGATCATGACCTCAGCGGTGTGGATGCCGTAGTGGTTCCTGGTGGCTTTTCGTATGGTGACTACTTAAGGACAGGTGCAATTTCTGCCTTGGCTCCTATTATGCGTTCAGTTATCGACGCCGCCCACAAAGGCATGCCAGTGCTGGGTATTTGTAATGGATTCCAGATTTTAACCGAAGCACGGCTTTTACCTGGTGCATTAACAAGAAACCAGGGGCTGCATTTTCATTGCGAAGATGTGAAGCTGATAGTAGAAAATAGTGATACGGCGTGGACAAATACCTTGAGCAGTGGACAAGAGATTTTTATTCCTTCCAAACACATGGAAGGGCGTTTCCAAGCCGATGAAAACACAGTGCGCCAACTAGAAGATGAAGGTCGTGTGGTATTTCGCTACACGGAAAACTTCAATGGTTCCGTTAATGCAATAGCTGGAATTTCTAGTGAAAATGGTCGCGTAGTAGGGCTGATGCCACACCCTGAACACGCTATTGATCTATTGACCGGTCCTTCTTGTGACGGTCTTGAATTATTCCTCTCCGCCATTGGCTCAATCACAGCATAAGGAAAGACATGACTACCTTTAATGACACCGTTGAAGCAGCCCAGGCACACCCTGATCTCGAGCAGCCTTATGCATCACTGGGCTTAAAAGACGATGAATACGCCCGTATCAAAGATATTCTCGGTCGTCGCCCGACCGACGCAGAGCTAGCCATGTATTCTGTTATGTGGTCAGAGCACTGCTCTTATAAATCTTCTAAAGTGCACTTACGCTATTTCGGCGAAACTACCACAGAAGAAATGGGTGCTAAAATCCTCGCCGGTATTGGCGAGAACGCTGGTGTTGTCGATATTGGTGATGGCAACGCAGTGACATTCCGTGTGGAATCTCATAATCACCCTTCTTATGTCGAGCCACACCAAGGAGCCGCCACCGGCGTAGGCGGTATTGTGCGCGATATTATGGCAATGGGTGCGCGTCCTATCGCAGTCATGGATCAGCTACGATTTGGTCCAGCAGATGCACCAGACACTTCTCGCGTATTGCCTGGCGTCGTCAGTGGTATTTCCCATTATGGAAATTGCCTTGGTTTGCCAAATATCGGTGGTGAAACCGTTTTTGATGAGTCCTATGCCGGAAACCCACTGGTGAACGCCCTGTGCGTTGGTACGCTCAAAGTAGAAGACCTCAAACTAGCTTTTGCCTCTGGTCTAGGCAATAAGGTCATGCTTTTTGGTTCTCGCACTGGTCTTGATGGCATTGGTGGAGTATCAGTGCTTGCTTCCGATACCTTCGAGGAAGGTGCAGAACGAAAACTTCCTGCAGTACAGGTGGGAGATCCATTCGCAGAGAAAGTTTTGATTGAATGCTGCCTTGATCTCTACAAAGCTAATGTTGTGGTGGGTATTCAAGACCTTGGGGGTGCAGGTCTTGCTTGTGCTACGTCTGAGCTAGCTGCCTCAGGTGATGGCGGTATGGAGATTAACCTTGATGCAGTGCCATTGCGCGCAGAAAATATGACGGCTGCTGAGATTTTGTCCTCAGAATCTCAGGAACGTATGTGTGCTGTGGTTCGCCCGGAGGATGTTGCGCGTTTCCAAGAAATTTGTGCGCACTGGGATGTTACCTGTGCCGAAATTGGCGAGGTCACAGATGGTGATCATCTCATTATTCGTCACCGTGGCGAACTTGTTGTTGATGCACCAGCACATACCATCGCTAATGAGGGGCCAGTATATGAGCGTCCAGTTGCGCGCCCAGAGTGGCAAGATCAGTTGCAACAATTCCAGGGCGTAGAAAAGCCACGTGATGCTCAAGGTATCAAGCAGGCGCTTTTCGATATGGTGTCTTCGCCAGCATTATGTTCTCGCGCTTATATTACCAACCAGTATGACCGCTATGTACTTGGTAATACTGTGGCTGCTAAAGACGCAGATGCAGGTGTATTGCGTATTGATGAACACACGCAGCGTGGTGTTGCTGTTTCTGCCGACGCCTCTGGTCGCTATACCAAACTCGACCCTAATACTGGAGCGCGTTTGGCTTTGGCAGAAGCCTATCGCAATGTTGCGGTCAGCGGTGCACGTCCAGTGGCGGTGACAAACTGTCTGAACTTTGGTTCCCCTGAAGACCCAGGTGTGATGTGGCAGTTCCGTGAGGCAGTGCATGGGCTTGCCGACGGCGCGCAGGAGCTTGCTATCCCAGTTTCTGGCGGCAATGTCTCTTTCTATAATCAGACGGGCACTGAGGCTATTTTGCCAACTCCAGTAGTAGGAGTGCTGGGTGTGATTGAGGATGTTCATAATGCTATCCCAGCCGCATTAGGTACTGTGGCAGGTGTTGAAGAACTTTATCTATTGGGTGAAACCTTTGATGAGTTTGGTGGTTCCATTTGGCAACAAGTATCTGGAGCTGGTCTTTCTGGTATGCCACCGCGCATTGATTTGCGCAATGAACAGAAGTTGGTTGAGTTTTTTGCACAGCCAGGTCTTGTGACTGCTGCCCATGATCTTTCTGAGGGTGGTTTGGCTCAAGCTCTGGCAGAACTTGCAATGCAAGCACAAAAAGGCATGGAGCTTGATATTACGCAGGTGCACGAGGACGCTTTTACTGCACTATTTTCGGAATCTGCGTCTCGTGCAGTGGTTGCTACTCAGCATGGTGAGGCAGTGGTAGCTCGCGCTCAAGAGCTTGGTATTCCGGTTACTAAAATTGGTGTTACTCGTGACGATAACATCTTTGCAGTCACCAGTGGTGAGCTTAACTTTGCTGTGGGCGTTGCCGAATTGACTGAGGCATGGCAAGCAACTCTACCTCAGCTTTTTGGTCATGCAGTGGGCGCGAATGCAGTGGTGGAATAAGAGCATAAAGGCATAGGTGCTAGTAGTGCACTATGCCTTTATCTGTGATTATGAGAATTACTCAGCGCAAAGCACGGAAAGCACGAAGAACGTGCACAACGCGCACAACACAAAGAATTCATTAATGCTGTGAATTGATGATCAGTGGTTGAGGCGAGTATTTCGCACGTAATTCTCTTAGCGTCTGTGCATGACCAGCAAGACGCACATCTTCTTCGGTGATTGGTACAAATTGTCTAGCAGGTAATGGATTTCCGTCTGCGTCAATGCCAATATACGTAATGGTGGCGTGAATAGCGGTTTCTAAATTAGTGCGGCCGCCTTGTGGTTTACCAGAACGTACATGCACAGACATTTGCATACTGCGTTCGTCGGTACGCATCATTCGTGCGTCAACTTCAATGAGATCACCGATATGAATTGGCTGGTAAAAACGGATACCGCCTGCATACACTGCGACTGTATATTCTCCTGACCATTCCATAGTACATGCAGCAGCAGCTTCATCAATCCACTCCATTGCGGTACCGCCGTGGACTTTTCCGCCCCAGTTCACATCGGTTGGTTTAGCCAAAAAGCGGGTGATGAGTCGAGGTGCACTAGAAGGTCCAGAATAGGTTTGACGCTCCATTTCTGCCTCAATTGCCTTGCGCAATTCTATGCGTGAGGTCGCTGCTTCTTGGACGTGTTTTTCATCTTCGCTGCGTGGCTTAAAGTGTGGTACTTCGACTGATTTTCCAGTTTCGGTATCCATTGCCACAAAGATAACTAGACAATCGCAAGCTCGGGTGAAGATACCATCACGCGGATCAGCTGAGAGAACCTCATTGATGATGTGCATGGAACTGCGCCCAGTCATAGCGACACGAGAGCGCACTTCAACAAGGTGGCCAGACGGAATGGGGCGAGTGAAATGAATATGACCAACATAAGCGGTAACGCAATAGGTACCAGACCATTGCACTGCACAAGCGTAAGCAGCTTTATCTATCCATTCCAATACTCTACCGCCCCCAATGCCGTGGCTACCTGCCATGAGCACGTCGGTTGGTGCAGCAAGAAATCTCAGGGTTATCTCTGGTGAACGATCAGTTGAGCTCGCAGACATGATATGGACAATACCTCGAAAAGTCGGCAGTGGCTACTATAGCCCTTACATTAGGATAATCCTCATGGGGAAAAAGAAAATTGAGCCACAACACATACGTCATGCGCTAGAAGCAGTGCAGGCGTGGGTGAAGGATCCGGATGGCGTCGACAAGCCAGATCGCGCTGCATTAGCCCAAGCGGTTCGGTTGAGTGTACGTGCGCTTGCTGAGGATGCTCCTGGTAATAGCGTGGAAGTTCGGGTGCCGCCTTTTGTGGCTGTGCAGTGTATTCAAGGCCCGAGTCATACCAGGGGCACTCCACCAAATGTGGTGGAAATGTCGCCCTTGACTTGGCTAAGGGTAGCAATGGGCATTGAGCTTTTCGACGACAATCCCAGGATCAGCACCTCAGGAATACGTGCACGAGAGGTGTCATATTGGTTGCCGGTAGTAGATTTTTCGCGCAATTAATTTTGTTACATTGTTTATCCTCGGTCTACCTACTACGATTAGGTGAGTGGCACAGATTGAGCAGCCGAAAAACCAGCTAAAAAATCCACTAGATGTATGTGGTTATGATGATAAAAACGAGCAAGCTCCACGAGAGGAATGCGGCGTTTTTGGTGTGTGGGCACCAGGTGAAGAAGTAGCAAAACTGGCGTATTTTGGTCTTTTTGCTTTGCAACACCGTGGGCAAGAAGCAGCAGGTATTGCTGTGGGCGACGGCGATCAAGTCGTTGTATATAAAGATCTAGGGTTGGTGTCTCAGATTTTCGATGAGCCAACTTTGGAATCTCTCAGCGGCGATGTTGCAGTAGGTCATACTCGTTATTCCACTGCTGGTGGTGTGACGTGGGAGAATTCTCAGCCTATGTTCCGAGTCGCTCCAGATGGTACTGATGTGGCGTTGTGCCATAATGGTAACCTTGTCAATCTTTTGGAATTGATGAATGAAGCTGAGGAAAAAAAATTAGTTTCCGCTGCTGAGTTTCCTTCTGATTCCGATGTTATGACGGCACTGCTTGCAGAGAAAATCACCACAGGGCGTACGTTGCTTGATTCTGCGAGGCAACTATTACCGCGGATTAAAGGTGCTTTTTGTTTGACTATCACTGATGGGCATACGCTGTATGCAGCGCGTGATCCTGAGGGAGTTCGACCACTATGCTTGGGTAGGCTTGATCGTGGTTGGGTGGTTGCCTCGGAAACGTGTGCTTTGGATATTGTGGGTGCGTCTTTTGTTCGTGAGATTGAGCCGGGCGAACTCATTGCGATTGATGAATCAGGTATTCATTCAGAGCGCTTTGCTCAACCACAGCGTAAGGGATGTGTTTTTGAGTATGTTTATCTGGCTCGACCAGATTCTGTGATTCGAGAGCGTAATGTTAATTCCACCAGGCTTGAGATTGGTCGTCGATTAGCAAAAGAGTGGCCTGCTCAGGGCGATTTAGTTATTCCTGTGCCAGAGTCTGGTAATCCAGCAGCGGTGGGTTTTGCTCAAGAATCGGGTATTCCTTTTGGGCAAGGGTTGGTCAAAAATGCCTATGTGGGGCGTACTTTTATTCAGCCATCACAAACCTTGCGTCAATTGGGTATTCGCTTAAAACTCAATCCATTGCGTGAGGTGATCCAGGGGAAACGCCTTATTGTGGTTGATGATTCTATTGTGCGAGGCAATACACAACGGGCATTGATTCGGATGTTGCGTGAGGCAGGGGCAGCGGAAGTTCATGTGCGTATTGCGTCGCCGCCAGTGAAGTGGCCTTGTTTCTATGGCATTGATTTTGCTAGTCCGGGAGAACTCATTGCAAATGTGGTTACTGGGGACAATGAAACAGAGATGGTGGCGAGCGTATGTAGTGCGATTGGTGCTGATTCTTTAGGATATGTCTCCACAGAATCGATGGTGGAAGCAACGCAACAACCTCGTGAGGAATTATGTTGTGCGTGTTTTGACGGGGTGTATCCATTAGGTTTGCCTGAAGGAAATGCCAATGCTGAGTTGGTGTCGGCGTTGCAGCGGGGTAGCTGCGGGGGCGTCGAATAGCAATCAATAATGCGATTGTGCATCTACATAAATACATGAAAATAAGTTAAGTATTGACAAAACCTTGATAAACCTTGACAAGCGAGGAAGAGGAAATGACTAAAGAAAAAGAACACGTTTCTTATGCTGCTGCTGGTGTAGATATTGAAGCTGGCGATCGTGCAGTTGAACTTTTTGCGCCACTAGCAAAGAAAGCGACCCGACCAGAAGTACGTGGGGGATTGGGCGGTTTTGCTGGATTATTTGCGCTTGGTAAGTATCGTGAGCCGTTACTTGCAGCAGGTTCTGATGGGGTGGGGACAAAACTTGCGGTAGCGCAAGCGATGGATAAACACGACACTATCGGCATTGATCTTGTTGCTATGTGCGTTGATGATCTTGTGGTGTGTGGTGCAGAGCCGTTATTCCTCCAAGATTATATTGCTATCGGCAAGGTTGTGCCTGAGCACGTGGCTCAGATTGTTTCTGGAATTGCACAGGGCTGTATTCAAGCTGGTTGTGCGCTTTTAGGTGGGGAAACTGCAGAACATCCTGGTGTAATGAAACCAGGTGAATATGATGTCTCCGCTACTGCAGTGGGTGTGGTCGAGGCAGATGAGTTGCTTGGTCCAGATCGGGTACGTGCAGGTGATGTGGTCATTGCGATGGCATCGTCGGGATTGCATTCTAATGGTTATTCTTTGGCTCGGCATGTGCTCTTGGAGAAAGCAGGTCTGCCGCTCGAAGGGTACGTCGAGGAGCTAGACCGTACTCTTGGTGAAGAATTGCTAGAACCTACTCGTATTTATGCTAAAGATTGTTTAGCGCTTGCCGACGAATGTGATGTGCATACCTTCTGCCATGTCACAGGTGGTGGCTTAGTAGGTAACTTGGTGCGTGTGATTCCAGAGGGTCTGGTTGCAGAGCTCTCGCGGGGGACATGGACACCAGGACCGATTTTCCGTTTTATTGAATCTGTTGGTCAGGTACCACAGGAAGAAATGGAAAAAACATTCAATATGGGGGTTGGCATGGTTGCTGTGGTGGCAGCCAAGGATCGTGAGCGCGCTCTGGCTATGCTTACTGCTCGGCATATTGACTGCTGGGAGCTGGGCACTATTCGACACGCCAGACCAGAAGATACTGAATCTGTTATTTTGAGTGAGGATCACCCCGAGTAATCGGTGACCAGTTATGTGTGCTTTTTATCGTCCGCGTTATCATGTCACTGCACCAACCGGCAGGCTTAATGATCCCAATGGAATGTTCGTAGATGGTGATACCCTGCATGCGTATTACCAAAAAGATCCTGCGTTTCCCTTTGCGCCTAAGCGTACTGGGTGGGGTCATGTGAGCATGAATATGCGTACGCGCGCACAATGGATACATCATCCTGATGCGCTTTATCCCGATGCTGCCTATGACAGTAACGGTTGTTATTCCGGTGGTGCTATTCGTGATGAGTCTGGTGCCATTCGTCTGTTCTACACGGGCAATCTTTATCGCTACCAGGAGCAGCAGCGCATTCGTTTCACAAGTCAAAATAGTGTGTTAGTACACGATGTTGCTGGCGCTCATGGGGGAATATATCGGCGTAATCCGGGTAATCCGCTTATCGATGGTCCGGCTTCTGGTTATACCGAGCACTATCGCGATCCTATGATTACGCGTGATCCTCATGGAGGTCATACGTATCGCATGGTTCTTGGTGCGCAGCGGGAAAATGAAACAGGTGGAATTGTTCTTTATCATTCTGATGATTTAGACACATGGGATTTTGCTGGTGAATTGCACTTTGATCTCAGTAATGCCCAGCCGGGTACGTCGCCAGATATTATTCCGGGTGGATATATGTGGGAATGTCCGAATTTGGTGAGTATTCGTGATAGGCATGATGGCCAAATTTATGAGGTGCTCATTTTCTGCCCACAGGGGTTGGTGTCCCATACTGATAGCTGTGGTATGACGCATTATGCCAGCAGTGACCAATGTGGCTATGTCGTTGGGCACCTTCGGGGGAATCGTTTTGAGGTGCTACGTGGTTTCAGTGAGCTTGATTATGGTCATCATTTCTATGCTCCTCAGGTGTGCTATGAGCAGCCAGAGCAGGACATAGCAGATTCGCTGATTATGCTTGGGTGGATGGGGTTGCCAGCCCATGATGATACTCCTTCAGTGGATGCTGAAGGTTGGGTTCATTCTTTGACATTGCCGCGGCGTCTTATTCTTGATCAAGGTGTGGTGCGTCAAGAATTACTCATCCCCGACCTCCCTCAAGGGGCGGCAGATGGTGTTTTTCATTATCAGACACAGCTTAACGACGTTGCGCAAAGGATAGTTTTAGCTGATACTTCGGGTACTGCCCGGGTGAGTATTTCTTATGAGCCAGGGTTGTTAAGAGTCCATTATGCAGGGGATACTCGTTGTGTTACGTGTGAACCAGGGCAGTGTGAGGTGTTCGTCGATGGCGCTACTGTAGAAATTACTGCGATGTCTGGGCGCAGAGCTTTTTCTATTGCGGCTTTCCCAACGCCAGGGGAAACGTGGGTGGAACCATATAAATTATGAGTGCATAAAACTAGCCCAAGATTCATACCTTAGCTACTGACGGTTTACTTAACATTTACTCCCATGTTTTAGCCTTGCCGAGGAAAGTTATTTCTCCACTAAGGGATACTGAAGTGGATGCCCTAAGAAAAGGTATGGATATGTCTAAGAAATTATTTGGTTCTCTTGCAATTCGCAGCGCGGTTGCTGTGACCAGTGTAAGTACACTTTTGGCGCTGGGTGCTTGTTCTACTGGTGCTGATACTGCAGCGGCAAAAAGCAAAGAAACAACCAAATCATCTTCATCTTCTGATTCTTCGGCTGACAAGAGCACAGGATCTGTGGGTAATACTGTTGATCGTGCAGCAAAAGGCACACTCAAGGAACATGGTGGTGCTCGTCGTTTAGAGGCAGATCAAAGTGAAGCTCTCAAAGAAGCTATCAGCGCTAGTGGTGCTAAGAATGTTATTTTGCTCATTGGTGATGGTATGGGCGACTCTGAGATCACTGCTGCTCGTAACGTTGCTGAAGGGGCTGGTGGCAGCTTTAAGGGACTAGATGCTTTGCCAGTGACTGGTCAGTACACTCACTACTCCTTGCACAAAGACGGTACTCCTGATTATGTTACCGATTCTGCTGCTTCTGGTACTGCTTGGTCTACCGGTACTAAGACCTACGACGGTGCTATCTCAGTTGATATTGATGGCAATCCACACTCTACAATCCTGGAAATTGCTAAGGCCAATGGCAAAGCAACAGGTAACGTTTCTACTGCAGAGATTCAAGATGCAACTCCTGCTGTGCAGGCAGCACACGTGGCAAAGCGTAAGTGCTATGGTCCTGACGATGCTGAGAAGTGTGGCGACGATCTGCTAGAAAAGGGTGGACGTGGCTCAATCTCTGAGCAAATTTTGGACACTCGTGCAGATGTGACCCTTGGTGGTGGACTCAAGAGCTTCAACCAGACTGCTAAGGCTGGTGAGTGGAAAGATAAGACTCTGCTTGATCAAGCAAAAGAGCGTGGTTACCAGGTTGTTAAGAACAAGGAAGAGCTAGACGCAATTTCTAAGGCAGATCAGGATGCGCCTGTTCTTGGTTTGTTCTCTGATGGAAATATGCCAGTTCGTTGGAAAGGTGAGCAGGCTACTAAAGAGGGATACCTTAAGCCAGCACAAGAGTGTGCAGAAAACGATGAGCGTACTGCTGATATCCCACGCTTGGCAGATATGACGCAAAAAGCAATTGATCTTCTTAAAGACAAAGAAGAAGGCTTCTTCTTGCAGGTAGAAGGTGCATCGATTGATAAGCAGGACCATATGGCAAATCCATGTGGTCAGATTGGTGAGACTGCTGATCTTGATGAAGCGGTGCAAAAGGCACTTGAGTTCGCTAAGCAAGATGGGCAGACTTTGGTGGTTGTGACTGCTGACCATGCACATACCAGCCAGATTGTTGATGGTATGAGCCAGGAAGATATTGAGGAGATTGCTCAGGCTAAGAACATTAGCGTTGAAGAAGCTCGTGCAACTGTTTACCCAGGTTTGTCTAGTGTCTTGAAGACTAAAGACGGTGGGGAAATGACCATTGGTTATGCAACTTCTGAGAATGTTGATGTTGAAAATGAGGGTCATACTGGTACTCAGTTGCGTATTGCTGCTTTTGGTCCTAATGCGGCTAATGTTGCTGGTTTGACTGACCAGACTGATCTTTTCTTCACTATTGTTGAAGCGCTAGGTCTTGATGAGTCTAAGACTGCGTTGAAGAAGTAAGGAACTAAGCACTATGTAGTGGTGCTTGTTTATCCTGATATAGAAATGTTCCAAGCGCGTCTTGGAACATTTTTCTTTACCCTAAAATAATCTTATTATTTTCTCAGGAATCTCTTGTGTAAACCTTATTTTTGGGTTATGCTGAATAGCGTTGTGTTCGAGTATCGAATGGAGAAAAAATGAAGAAACTTGTTATGGTTGCAGCTTCTGCTGCAGTATGCCTCGCAGCTGCTACTCCTGTACTTGCTACAGCTGTTGCTGAGAAGAATGCGCCTGCTGACAAAAAAGTCATCTCTGGAGTAACCATGTGGGAGCGCCACACCTTCAGTGGTTCTAGCACTGCTGTTAGTGCATTCCAAAAGTGGTTCGCTGGTGAAGAGTTCGTACAGCCAGAGATCGAAACCATGGATCTCACTGCACTTGCTTTGCCATGTGGCGAAATTGCTTACGCTGGCGACATCGTTTACAAGGACAACAACGGCGAATTCCACGTGTACAAGTAGTGCACATAAAAGCACAACAAAAGGAGGCTGGTCACTTGCCAGCCTCCTTTTGCTATACGACGTCAAGCAGTGGATTAACTATCGAGTTCAACAGTGTAGTCTGCGTCGGTAACCGCTGCGACATCGTCGAGAGTGACATGAGGAGCTAATTCGCGCAGAATGAGCCCATGTTCCGCCACATCAAACACGCACAAGTTTGTGATGATTCTGCTGATTGCTTGTTTCGCGGTCAAAGGCAATGAACATTCTTTGAGAATGCGTGACGATCCATCAACTGGTGAAACATGATCCATAATGGCGATTACCCGTCGTGCGCCTTTAACGAGATCCATTGCACCACCCATGCCATTCATCTTCTTGCCAGGGATACCCCAGTTTGCGATATCGCCTTTTTGGGATACTTCCAACGCGCCAAGAATAGCCGCATCAAGATGACCGCCACGAATCATGGCAAAACTCTGCGAAGAACTAAAAGCAGAGCCACCAGGTAGGACGGTGATACATTCCTTGCCGGCATTGATGAGGTCAGGGTCTACATCTTCTTCATAAGGATATGGGCCGGTTTTGAGAAGACCATTTTCTGATTGCAGCGTGATGTTAATGCCGGTTGGTAGGTAGTTTGATACAGCTGTGGGCATACCGATACCGAGGTTGACATATTCTCCGTCGTGAAGCTCTTGTGCGGCACGTTCAGCTATTTGTAGTCGTGACCAGCCCTTCTCTGGCTTTTGTGGGTCTTGTGGGCGTTCGTCGCCACCGGTGCTGCGTGGGCGAATTGTGCGCCGCTCGATTTCTTTGTTCGCTGCTTGTTCTGGAGTGAGGGGCAAAATGCGATTGACGTAAATGCCTGGGACATCAATCTCATTCATGTCGAGTTCGCCGATTTCGACCATTTCTTCAACCTCAACAACGCAAATTTTTCCGCAAGTAGCTGCGTCGGCGTTGAAGTTACCAGCACTCTTGCGGAAAACCAGGTTGCCTTCTGGATCTGCTTTATATGCGCGAATCAAGGAGAAGTCAGTGGTAATTGCTTCTTCGAGAACGAATTTTTGTTTCTCTCCCTTAAAAGTAAACTCACGAGTTTCTAAGGGGTCAGATGCTTTGATGACTTTACCGTTGTCATGAAGAATCGGTAGACCACCGTCGGATCGTGGGGTATCGACACCGGTTGCGGTATAGAAAGCTGGAATACCAGCACCGCCAGCGCGCATTTTCTCTGCTAGCGTGCCCTGGGGGATAATGTCTACTTCAATTTCACCTGCGAAGAATTGGCGCTCAAATTCCTTATTGAATCCAATATATGATCCGGCAAACTTTGTGACACGGTGTTTGTCAAAAAGTCTTGCTAGGCCAAGGTGCTCATTATTGTTGATTTGAGTTCCAGGATTATTGGAATAGATAACAAGGTCTTTTGTTCCTTTATCTACAATTCCTTCGATGAGCTGCAGTGGATTACCACAGATACCGAAACCGCCGACAGCAATGCTCATGCCGTCTTCAAGTCCCTCAAGTGCTTCTTCGCGTGTTTTAACAATTTTGTGTGACATGAATTCTCCCTTACATATAAGCGGCTGGCCTGGATACGGCTGGATAATAGGAGTGCAGTATATGGCCAAGCGTTTTATATGACTTGTATATGTCATTGCGCATATTGAGACTGGTGACTATTTGCACCATATTTGTTACCCTAATCACTCTCCATAGTGATGTCAAGCACAAAAATGGCATTACTTGTTGGAGAACCCAACTTTTATAAAAGGGTAACTTCCTATTTGGGTGGGGAAGGGGGTGCTGTGCAGCCTTTTTGTGTGCAAGGGTAACTTCTGGGAGTTGTATAACTTTTTGCATTATTTTTTATTTTAACTCACGCCTTGACAGTAAGTGAGATGTGTGTCACTATCTTGGAAGATATTTTTCTCGTATGCTGGGACGAAGGGATAGGAAATGAGTCATAATCTTTTCCAAAAAACAACAGATTTCCTTGGAGTTTTTGATGACATCAGCGAAGAAGACGCAGCCATTTGGGCTCGTGCTCGCTCATTCCAAGATGAATGTCACGCGAAAATTAATGATTGCTGGGATAAAGGCGAATACCCGCTAGATCTCGTACGCCGCCTTGGAGAATTAGACCTACTTACCGACGGCCTAGATATTGAGGGGCACCAAAAAATGTCTCCTCTTGCCGCCGGTTTGACTCTCATGGAGATTACACGCATTGACCCATCTATGGGCACTGTTATCGCTGTTCAAGCTGGCCTAGCAATGCGCTCTATCGCGATGCTTGGTTCTGACGAACAAAAGAAAGAATGGCTCGATGGTCTAGCAAAAGCAGAAAAACTGGGCGCATTTGGTCTGACAGAACCAGACCACGGCTCTGACTCCATTGCTTTAGAGACTACCGCTGTTCGGGACGGCGACGAATTCGTACTTAATGGTAAGAAGCGCTGGATTGGTAATGGCTCAGTAGGTGACGTTACTGTGATTTGGGCACGCACTGAAGATGGTGAAGTCTCTGGATTTGTTGTTCCACAGAACACTCCTGGCTACAAGGGCGTGACGCAAACGGGTAAAGCAGCATTACGTGCGATTTATCAAGCAGAAATTACCCTGACAGATTGCCGTGTGCCGTTGAGTGCACAACTACCTGGCGCGCGATCTTTTAAGGATGTTGCATCTGTTTTGACAGCAACTCGTATAGGTGTGGCATGGATGGCATTAGGCTCTGCTGTTGCTTGTTATGAAAAAGCACGCGAGTACGCGCTCGAGCGGCACCAATTTGGTCGCCCGCTGGCAAAGAATCAGATCATTCAACAGCGTCTGACCAATATGCTGCTTGATCTCAATCAAATGATGTTGGTAGTACGTAAGGTCACTGAGTGTGAAGCGCGAGGCGAGTTACGTGCCGAGCAAGCATCTTTTGCAAAACTGCATAATACGCGTGCTGCTAGGCGCATTGCTGCCGACGCTCGCGATATGCTGGGTGGCGTTGGTATTTTGCTGGAGAACCACGTTATTCGCCATTTCATTGATATCGAGACAATGCATACCTATGAAGGCACCGATACAATCCAAAGCCTGATTATCGGTAAACAACTCACCGGAATGTCTGCATATCGCTAGTTTTTGCGCAGCAGGATAATAAGATGCGTACTCCCGCTATATCACATCACACGGATATAGCGGGAGTTTTTGCGCCTTAGCGCTCTTAGCCCGATCTTAACTCGATCGTGGCGCTCAATTAATTCTCAATTAATTCTTGAGCGGTTTGCGAGTCTGCGCCATATGCTGCGCACGCTCAACATTTGCTGGCAAAACCACGAGAGGAGCGTCGAAAGCGATTTCTCGCTCGCAGAACTCATCAAAGCTCAATTCTGTGATGCCGTCCTCTGCTGTGTAGTGTTGTGCCAAAGCATGAACAATGACAGCGTCAGTCTCGGTAGTGTCTGGAATGGGCCACTTGTTGTCGAGCGCAGTATCACCTTGATACAGCGGGATGATTGTATTCTGCCTTGGCGAGTAGTGAGCAAGCAAGGCACGAGCGCTCTCGATGGCTTGAGCCAATACGAGATCGCTAGAGAAAACAATCACATCATCAGCGCGAACCAGCTCTACTTCTCGAGCATAAAACGCATTAGGCAATTGCTGAGCACCAGCAACAAGATCAAATGCCTTGTGGTGGAACTCGCTCACCCCTGCGTTATATAGTCTCTCCAGGGTTGCGACAGTGCCAGTCCAACCAGGGAATAGGCCTACATTGCGCTCTGGGAAACCAATTTTAGTGTCAGCATGAACGACAACGTGGTCACAAGAGACTAATAATTCTGCTCCGCCACCGAGGGCGACGCCGCGTACTGCACCAACAATAGGAATTGGGCTGGTACGTAGGGCACGCATAACCTTAGAACCTTGTCGCAATAGCTTTTCTGCCTGTGCTTGATCCCCGGAAGCACCTGCGTCTGCAATTCCTTGCAGGAATGCACCAGCACAAAAAGCACGTGACTCATCATTACCAATGACCAAAGCCTTAATGTCGTGTTGCTCACGTTCAGCAAGGGTGCGGCTTATGACCTCAAGTGCTTGAGGGGAAAGTGAATTGAGTGGAGTATGCAAATCAAGCAGGGCAATGCCGTCTGAGAGTCTGTGGACAGAAGCTGCATCGTCGTCAATGATGGTGGTAGCCTGGCCGCTGTTGAGTAATTCCGCAATGGACACTGCACCTGCACGTTTTGGCCGAGCCACGATAGCTCCTGTGCTATCGACAACTTTATCGCCGTGATAAAAACCACCATGTGTGGCGGCAGCGCGCAAAAGCTCAGGCACCTCATCAGCTGGATATTGCTGCTCTAACCAGGAGACGCCAATGCTATCGGCAAGAGCAAAAATGCCGTATTTCCACCCAAAACCTAGAATCAGTCCTTGGTCGATGAGTTCCACGTTATCAGCAATTTCTGGTGCGACTTCGCAGCAATACTTAAGAGTGGTGAGGAATAATTCCTTTGCGTAGCGTCCACCTGCAGAGTCTGTCTCAACTACTTCACGAGGATTCTTTAAGCCCACTGCAGGATCATTTGGCGCAGTACGTTTGACGTACTCGTAATTTTCGTTAATTACTTCATCGCGTCCGCGATAAAAACCACCATCGCCAGTTCTGCCAGTTAAGCCGCGTTCATTGAGCGCTGCAATAAACTCATCGTGTGCCAGCGGATATGTATGAATACCGTCGTGTGCTGGCAAAGTTTTTTCAAGGCTACCCCATACGTGTGGCACTAATTGCAACCCGATGTAATCAAGCAATCCGAAAATACCAGTACGAGGAATGCCGAATGCTTTACCAAAGGTAGCGTCGGCAAGCTCATAGGAAACACCCTGATTGCGCGCAATATGTGCACCTGCTGCCAACCAGAAACAACCGACGCGATTAGCGATAAACCCTGGTGTATCGCGGCAGTCAAGTGCTACTTTCCCAAGCTGGTGCTCAATAGCTAGCCTGAGTGTTTCCTCAGTTGTGGCAGCTGTGTGCTCGCTGCAAATGAGCTCCACTAATCGCATAATCTTGGGTGGATTAAAAAAGTGTGTGATCGCAAACTTCTCCCGACGCTGTTGTGGTACCCCGGTAACCAAGTCGGCAAGTTTGAGGGTAGAAGTATTAGAACTGAGAATTGCCTCTGCCTTGAGGTGTGGCTCAACTGTGCGATAGAGCGCGTGCTTGGCATCGAGATCCTCAAAAATTGCTTCAATAACCCAATCGCAGTCTTCCAGTAATTCCAGGTCGTCGGTAGTGTTACCAGTGCGTACATTCTGTGCAAGCGTGGGGTGGTAGAAACCGCGTCGTTTGAGCTGGATTTCCACGCCTTTTTCTGCTCGCTCACTACGATTGGTACCTTCGGCGACCATATCCAGCAAAACCACATCAATACCTGTGGAAGCAAGTAACGCTGCAATACCAGAGCCCATGGATCCGGCACCCAGAACCGCTGCTTTTTTAATGGGGGCGCGTAGTGCTGTGGCAGGTGCATAGTTGATAGTAGACATTTATGCCTCCTCGCTCTCAGTAGCATTTTCGACGATAAGTGCAATGCCTTGACCACCACCGATGCACAAGGTTACCAAGCCATAGCGCTTGCCCAATCGCTTAAGTCCATAGAGAATTTTGGTGGTCAAAATGGCACCCGTAGCTCCTACTGGATGACCATGTGCAATAGCGCCACCCCAGACATTTGTTTTTTCCGGATCGAATCCGAGTTTGTCCTGGACAGCGAGTGCTTGTGCAGCAAAGGCTTCGTTGGACTCAATGAGGTCAATATCGTCGAGAGTTAATCCTGCTTTAGCTAGTGCTTTTGGTACTGCTTCAATAGGCCCTAGCCCCATGCGCGTTGGATCCACACCTGCAATGCCCCAACTGATAATTTTTGCCAGCGGGCGCAGATCTTGTTCTTGCACTGTCTGTGCATTAGCAAGAATCAATGATGCAGCACCGTCGTTAATTCCGGAGGCATTACCTGCGGTCACTGTGCCGTCTTTACTGAACGCTGGTGGTAGTGCCGATAGCTTTTCGACGGTTGTCTCACGTGGATGCTCATCAGTGTGGAACTGGGTGGTTCCTTTGCGTGAGTGGATTGTCACTGGCACGATTTCTTCTTTGTGGGCACCTGATTCTCGTGCTGCTGCCGCGCGTGTTTGTGATTGTGCGGCAAATTCATCTTGTCGGGTGCGGGAAATGCCATAGTCGCCAGCGATATTTTCTGCGGTAACTCCCATATGGCCTGTTCCAAAGGGGCATTCTAGAGTGCCGGTGAGCCAATCGAGAAGACGGCCTTCACCCATTTTTTTGCCTTTGCGCATATTTTCTACGGAGTAAGGGGCATTGGACATTGATTCCACACCTGTGACTAGTGCTATGTCGCTGTCACCATCGCGAACAGTTTGTGCTGCGGAAACGATTGCTTGTACGCCAGAACCACAGAGGCGATTGACATTGAGCGCTATGGCTGAATCTGGCATTCCTACTGCTCGGGCGATTTTTCGGGAGATATATGCATCTGATGGTTCGGTGGGGATCACATTTCCAGCTACGGAGGCTTGGATATCTTCTGGTGATATTCCTGCACGTTCAATGGCTGCCTGGGCGGAGAATGTGCCTAGTTCTGTGGGGGAGAAATGGGCGAGAGATCCACCAAATTTTCCAATTGGAAGGCGAGCAGCAGACAAAATATAGACGTCAGTCATTTTTACTCCATTAGTTAGGGTGCACGACACTTCATACTATAAAGTAGTACAGGTCACATTCTAAGTGAAGTAGTGGTGTGCTGCAATTGTCTTTTTGTATGAATTAACGCATTGCCCCCTTATAGGTATGGTCACTTAAATAGATAAAAGCTATAAATTTTTCTGCTTGTCGTCGACTGTTGTTATTCTGGGGTGAGTTATTGAGCTGATAGACATTAACAATCAAGAACAATTCCAGAAAAAGCTAGAACTAATCATCGATAAGTCGCAATCAGGAGGACAAGCATATGGAACATCGGCAAGTAGCGCAGCGCGTGTTGGCAGCCGTAGGTGGTGAGGAAAATATCGTTGGTGCTGCTCACTGTGCCACAAGGCTACGCATGGTGCTCAAAGATAAAGGCAAAGTCAATACTCAAGCCTTGGAGGATGATCCAGACCTCAAAGGAATCTTTGAGTCTGGCGGAATGTTTCAGGTGATCGTCGGTCCAGGAGATGTCAATGTTGTATTTAAGGAATTAAACACCCTGACCACAAAAGATATCGCAGTATCAACTGAACAACTCAAAGATATTGCAGCAAATTCCGGTAACGCATTTAGCCGTTCAGTAAAAGTACTTGCAGATATTTTCGTGCCACTCATTCCGATTCTTGTCGGCGGCGGTCTACTCATGGCGCTCTACTCGGTGTTAACCTCCGAGGGGCTTTTTGGCGAAAAATCCGTTATCGAGATGATGCCGGTACTTGCCGGTTTCTCCGAACTCGTTAATCTCTTAGCCTCGGCTCCTTTTGCCTTCTTGCCTGTTCTCGTTGGGTTTACTGCCACCAAGCGCTTTGGCGGTAATGAGTTCCTCGGTGCTGGCATTGGCATGGCAATGGTAATGCCTAGTCTAGTCAGTGGTTACGATGCTGCTACTGCAATCCAAGAAGGAACAATGCCTTATTGGGATGTCTTTGGTTTATCGGTTGCTCAAGCCGGTTACCAAGGATCCGTGCTGCCTATCTTGGTGATTTCCTGGATCCTAGCCACAATCGAAAAGTCCCTGCATAAGGTACTCAAAGGGACTGTTGATTTTTTGGTTACCCCAGTGCTTACCTTGCTGAGCGTTGGATTCATTACTTTCGTACTCATTGGGCCATTCTTGCGCACTGCTGGCGAGTGGCTTGGCATGGGATTAGCTCATCTCTATGAATTCTCTGGTCCCTTTGGTGGTTTGCTCTTTGGTTTGGTGTATTCTCCTATAGTTCTTACTGGCTTGCATCAGTCTTTCCCACCAATCGAAATGATGCTCTGGGAACAAGGCGGCTCGTTTATTTTTTCGATTGCAGCTATGGCTAATATCGCCCAAGGTGCTGCCACATTGGCGGTGTATTTCCTTGCCCGCTCTCAAAAGCTCAAAGCCCTTGCCGGCGCTTCAGGAATTTCAGCTCTCTTTGGCATTACTGAACCGGCAATCTTTGGGGTGAATCTACGCTTGCGCTGGCCATTCTATATCGGTATGGGAGCGGCTGCGGTGTCTTCAGCTTTCATTGCGCTTTTCGACGTACGGGCTGACACTTTAGGAGCGGCTGGTTTTATTGGATTTGTCTCGGTGCCACGATTCGTGCCTACGTTTTTCTTATGCGCAGGTATTTCGTTTGTAGTTTCGCTGATTGCTGCATATGGATATGGTCGTTACCTGATCGCTCGCAAAGGCGGCATTGATCCCAGTGAGGCGGCAGGGCAGTCTAGCGCTGGAGCGGTGCAACCTGGTGCTCACGTTCACGCTGCCGACAATGCAGTGCAATTATATGCGCCGCTTTCGGGTCGAGCAGTGGAATTATCAAAAGTCGCTGACCCTATGTTTGCGGCCGGAAAACTAGGTGCTGGTGTGGCTATTGAACCAGAAATAGGCAAATTAGTAGCACCTGTTTCCGGAAAAGTAACAGTCACCTTCGCGTCGAAACACGCCTATGCTATCCGTACTCAAGGCAGCGATGGGAAAAATGTTGATGTGCTCATGCATATTGGTTTTGACACGGTGAACTTAGAAGGAAAGCACTTCGAGTCTTTTGTGAATAAAGGGGATCAAGTCACAGTAGGGGATGTGTTGGCGGAATTTGATATTGCGGCGATTAAAGCTGCCGGATATCCAGTGACGACACCAATTGTTATTTCTAACTCTAAAAAGACAGGAGCTGTCTTAGCTGGCGCTGACTTTAGGGACGGTGAAAAAATTGATTTTGGTGCACGATTGCTAAGCGTCGATCCAGCGCCTGCTCCCACAGCTACTGCGTAGTATGTGCAAGTATGGAAAAGTGTGGTTAAGAAATAAATAGAACTGTATTGAGGCTGCTGAGGAAGCACTGCACAGCTGATTGTGGTTCCTTACTTGGTGCTGAAGTGCAAACTTGCGCTTCAGTTCCTGCGTATGCTTTAATACCTTGGTTGTCTAAAGTCGGTCGGTTTGGTGTGGCGCGTTTCCGAACCCCTAAGCTAAGACCTTTCGACTATAATTTCATACCTTTACAGGTTATGTGCTTGTCGTAAAACTTTAGTGGCATGTAAATGTACATAGACCGCGTACGTCAGTTCGGAAATCTGCCGTACATATAATCCAGGTCAAGGAGACTCAAGTGATTCAACAGGAATCGCGTCTGAAAGTCGCTGACAACACTGGTGCACGTGAAATTTTGTGCATTCGTGTTCTTGGTGGCTCAACTCGACGTTTTGCTGGCATTGGTGACGTTATTGTCGCTACCGTTAAGGAAGCAACTCCAGGTGGCAATGTTAAAGCTGGCGACATTGTAAAAGCTGTTATTGTTCGTGCGAAGAAAGAAACTCGTCGTCCAGACGGTTCATACATTCGTTTCGACGAGAACGCAGCCGTTATCATCAAGAATGATAATGAGCCTCGCGGTACTCGTATCTTCGGTCCAGTTGCTCGTGAGCTTCGTGAAAAGCGTTTCATGAAGATCGTTTCTCTCGCACCGGAGGTGATCTAACTTATGAAGATTCATAAGGGTGATATGGTACTTGTTATTTCTGGTCCTGATAAAGGAGCAAAAGGCAAGGTAATCAAGGCTTTCCCAAAGCTCGATAAGGTTTTGGTTGAGGGCGTTAACCGAGTAAAGAAGCACGTGGCTAACTCTGCGCCAGAGCGTGGTGCTGAGTCCGGTGGGATTGTGACCCAGGAAGCTCCAATCCACGTATCCAATGTTATGGTTTTGGACTCTGATGGAAACCCAACTCGTGTTGGTTACCGCTTCGATGAGAACGGAAAGAAAGTTCGTATCTCACGTCGTAACGGGAAGGACATTTAATAATGAGCGATTACACTCCACGTCTTAAGGCCCGTTACCGCGAAGAAATTCGTTCTAAGATGAATGAACAATTCGCTTATGAGAACATCATGCAAATCCCTGGTGTTGAAAAAGTGGTAGTGAACATGGGTGTCGGTGAGGCGGCTCGTGATTCCAAACTTATCAACGGTGCAATTGCGGATTTGAGTGCGATTACTGGTCAAAAACCAGAGCTTCGCCGTGCAAAGAAATCTATTGCTAACTTCAAGTTGCGTGAAGGTATGCCAATTGGTGCACGCGTTACCCTTCGTGGCGACCGTATGTGGGAATTCCTTGATCGTCTCTTGACTGTAGCACTACCACGTATTCGTGACTTCCGTGGTCTTTCTGACCAGCAGTTCGACGGACACGGTAACTACACCTTTGGTCTTAGTGAGCAAACCATGTTCTACGAAATTGACGTAGACAAGGTTGATCGTCCTCGTGGTATGGATATCACCGTGGTAACCACTGCTACCAATAACGATGAAGGCCGCGCACTTTTGCTTCACCTTGGATTCCCATTCAAGGATGCAGATGGAAATATCCAGCGCGTTAAATAATGAAACTCTAGTTTCATTTGTAAAGGCGTAACCCCATAACAAGGGGTTACGCCTTTTTCTTTGATAGTTTCTTTTTGCAGTTCGTGCTCAGTTACAGACAAAACTATAATTAAAAATTAATGATGTATGAGTACGCACTAATAGAAGATAAGAGAGTATAACGGCGATGGAGATTGTTATTTGTTCACAACGTGAACAAGCAGGTGTGATTGCGGCAGATATTTATGAACCACATATTCGGGCGGGAAAAAACCTAGGTTTAGCCACTGGTTCAACACCCTTGCCGCTTTATCGTGAGCTCATCCGTAGACATAAAGAAGAAGGATTATCTTTTGCCGGTTCACAAGTTTTTCTTCTCGACGAATATGTAGGTCTTCCTAAAGAACACGAACAAAGTTACTACCAGACTATCCGTCGCGAGTTGTGTGATCACATTGATATTGCTGATGAGAATGTGCATAGTCCTGATGGGTGCGCCGAGCACCCTGAGCAAGCAGCGCAATCATATGATGAGCAAGTGACCAAGGCGGGGATTGCTATTCAAGTTCTTGGCATTGGTAGCGACGGTCATATTGGTTTCAATGAGCCAACGTCGTCATTAGCGGGGCGTACTCGAATAAAAACGCTACATCCGATGACTCTTCGCGATAATTCACGTTTCTTTAATGACGATGAAACTCAAGTGCCACGCCACTGCATTACGCAGGGGGTTGGCACAATTATGCAAGCGGAGCATATTCTTGTGCTGGCGTTTGGCGAGAATAAGGCAGATGCAGTCCGCGACATGGTTGAGGGTTCTATATCTGCAATGTGCCCTGCGAGTGCTCTGCAAATGCATCCTCACACTACAGTGCTTCTCGACGAAGCGGCTGCTGGAAAGTTGGAGTATGCAGATTACTATGTTCATGCGTTAGAACATAAACCGGGATGGCAGAGTTTCTAAACTCTATTTGCTTTTTATGCCTTTGCTCTGGTAAATTCGTCCCTTGGACTTTTGTGCGCTTTTGTTGTGCACATAATCCATAGAGTACATTTTTCAACTTACTTTGTTGTAGGCCCTGTGCCCTGTGCGACCGTGCACAATATAGTTTAAGGTGGCGAGCAACCCGGCTCTGTGAGTTATAAGGGAAGCGTAAAGTTGCCAAAAGAAAAAGCACGGTAACGCTATGGGGTGTGAGGAACCGCAACGAGAAAGGCATAAAGGTCACATCCATGACCATGACAGATCCTATTGCGGATATGCTGTCTCGCGTGCGTAATGCTAGCCATGCGCATCATGACACCGTATCCATGCCTTCCTCAAAGCTCAAGGTAAACATTGCCGAGATTCTTAAGAGTGAAGGATACATTTCTAACTACACAGTTGAGCAGGGCAAGGTTGCAAAGACTTTGACTCTCGAATTGAAGTACGGCCCATCTCGCGAGCGTTCCATTGCTGGTGTACGCCGTGTGTCTAAGCCAGGTCTTCGCGTGTATGCAAAGTCCAATAACTTGCCGAAGGTACTTGGCGGCCTTGGTGTGGCTATTATTTCCACTTCACAAGGTTTGCTTACTGATCGTCAGGCATATCAGAAAGGCGTAGGCGGAGAAGTTCTCGCCTACGTCTGGTAAGGGAGGGGCGAAAATGTCACGTGTAGGTAAAGCTCCTATCGCTATCCCATCTAATGTTGAAGCAAAAATTGATGGTCGTTTTGTTGAGGTTAAAGGTCCAAAGGGTACCTTGAACGTCACCATCCCTGAACCAATTTCTGTTGCACAAGAAGATGGTCAGATTGTGGTTACTCGTCCAGATGACCACCGCCGTTCACGCTCCATGCATGGTTTGTCTCGTTCTTTGATCAACAACATGGTTGTTGGTGTTACTGAAGGCTACACCATTAAAATGGAAATCTTCGGTGTTGGATACCGTGTACAGGCTAAAGGTAAAAACCTAGAGTTCTCTCTTGGTTATTCTCACCCAGTGCTTATTGAGGCACCTGAAGGAATTACCTTTGCTGTAGACGGAACTACCAAGTTGTCCGTTTCAGGTATCGACAAGCAAAAAGTTGGACAGATCGCTGCCATTATCCGTCGTCTGCGTAAGGATGATCCTTATAAGGGCAAGGGTATTCGTTACGAAGGTGAGCAGATCCGTCGCAAGGTCGGAAAGACGGGTAAGTAAAGCATGAGTAACTCTGAAAACAATAATGGTAAGCGCGTGCCAGTAGGCAAGGACATCTCTACTCGCCGTCGTGAGGCACGTATCCGTCGTCATGTTCGCGTTCGCAAGAATTTGCGTGGTACTCCTGAAGCACCTCGTCTTGTTGTGCACCGTTCTTCTCGCCATATGCACGTCCAGGTTATTGATGACGTAGCTGGTCATACTTTGGCTGCTGCTTCTACAATTGAACCTCAGGTGCGTGAGCTTGAAGGCGATAAGAAGACCAAGAGCGCAAAGGTAGGCGAACTTATTGCTGCTCGTGCTCTTGAAGCAGGAATCACAAAGGTCGTTTTTGACCGCGCTGGTTATAAATATCACGGTCGCGTTGCAGCGGTTGCTGATGCAGCTCGTGAAGGTGGTCTGAAGTTCTAATGATTACCGCAAACATGATAAACAACGGAAGGAACGCATAATGTCGGGACGTGAACGACGTGACGGCGGGCGCTCCGCCGACGAAAGCCAGAACAAGAATGAACGCCGCGGCGGACGTCGCGACGATCGTCGTAACCAACAGCAAGATGAGCGCTCACAATACATTGAGCGTGTAGTTACCATTAACCGTGTATCCAAGGTGGTTAAGGGTGGTCGTCGCTTTAGCTTCACCGCTTTGGTCATTGTTGGTGACGGTAAGGGACTTGTTGGTGTTGGCTATGGTAAGGCCAAAGAAGTACCAGCAGCTATCCAAAAGGGTGCAGAAGAAGCACGTAAGAACTTCTTCCGTGTTCCTATGGTTGGCGGAACCATTACTCACCCAGTTCAAGGTGAGGCTGCAGCCGGTGTAGTTATGCTACGTCCAGCTGCACCAGGTACCGGTGTTATTGCTGGTGGTGCTGCTCGTCCAGTGCTTGAATGTGCCGGAATCCAGGATATCCTTTCTAAGTCTCTTGGTTCTGACAACGCAATCAACGTAGTTCACGCTACTGTTGATGGCCTTAAGCAATTGGTACGACCTGAAGAAGTCGCTGCTCGTCGTGGCAAGACTCTGGAGGAAGTTGCTCCAGCTCGTATGCTACGCGCTCGTAGTGGACAGGAGGCTTAACCATGGCTCTGAAAATTACCCAGAAAAAAGGTTTGGTTGGTGCAAACCCAAAGCAGCGTAAGAACATGGCTGCTCTTGGTCTTAAGCGCATTAACCACTCCGTCGTCCGCGAAGACAACCCAGCTGTGCGAGGCATGATTAACATTGTGCGCCACATGGTTACTGTCGAAGAAGTGGCAGGGGAGTAATAAATGAGTGATCCAATCAAACTACATGATTTGCGCCCAGCAAAAGGTGCGCACAAAGCTAAAACCCGCGTTGGTCGCGGTGAGGCTTCTAAAGGTAAGACCGCAGGTCGAGGCACCAAAGGTACCAAGGCTCGTAAGCAAGTTTCCGCTGCTTTCGAGGGTGGTCAGATGCCAATTCATATGCGTCTACCTAAGCTCAAAGGCTTCAAGAACAACAACAAGGTTTACTTCCAGGTTGTTAATGTAGCCGACTTAGAAAAGGCATTCCCTAATGGGGGCGATGTCGCAGTTGCTGATATTGTTGCAGCAGGTCTTGTTCGTGCTAAGCAACCAGTTAAGGTTCTTGGCGACGGTGAGCTTAACGTTAAACTTAACGTTACTGCAGATAAATTCTCTAAGTCTGCAAAAGAAAAGATCGAAGCAGCTGGTGGCTCCATTACTGAAGCCTAAAATGCTGTGACGCTCTGTATTGCATGAGCAAAGAAAATGTGGTGTTTTGCCTTTGGCGCACCACATTTTTTATGCCAAAACCCAAAGTTCAGCCAACTCTGAGAAAACTTAGTTACATACTGTATTTCTAGATTTCTCACCGGAAGAAAACATAGGCTTTGCCCCAATAACCTCGTAAAGTGGTTGGAAACGATTTTCAGTGGTAGAGTAGCTAAGTCAATTATGTTTAGATGTTATATCTGAACATCAGAATATAAGTAAGAAAAAAATACGTAATAAGTACAAGCCTTCTTCCTGGTCAGAATGTGCAAGGCACACTGTTACCAAAGGAGAAGTCAGGAGGCAAAGTGTCCGCCATTATTCAGGCTTTTAAGGATGCGGATTTGCGACGCAAAATCCTCATCTCGATCGCACTCATCATTCTCTATCGTGTTGGTGCGCAGATTCCTTCGCCTGGAGTCGATTATGCCCTTATTAGTGGTCGAATCCGTCAGCTTACTGAAGAATCAGGTAGCGTTTACTCTTTGATTAATCTTTTCTCAGGAGGCGCTTTACTTCAGCTGTCGATTTTTGCAATCGGTGTCATGCCGTACATTACGTCTTCTATCATTATGCAGCTATTGACAGTTGTCGTGCCTCGCTTTGAGGAATTAAAGAAAGAGGGACAATCTGGTCAGGCGAAGATGGATCAGTACACTCGCTATCTGACTCTCGCTTTAGCTCTACTACAGTCTGCAGGTATTGTCGCACTTGCTGATCGCGAGCAACTGCTTGGTCAAGGTGTTCGTGTGCTCAAAGAAGATGCTGGTCTGTTTGATCTCATCGTCTTGGTGCTCACTATGACTGCTGGCGCAATGCTTGTGATGTGGTTTGGCGAGATTATCACTGAACGTGGCGTCGGCAATGGTATGTCATTGCTCATCTTCGCAGGTATTGCTACACGTTTGCCTTCCGACGGTGCCAATATCCTCAACACATCTGGAGGAATGGTCTTTGCTATTGTGTTGATTGCAGTCATCGTGCTTGTGGTTGGCATTATCTTTATTGAGCAAGGGCAGCGTCGTATTCCTGTTCAGTATGCAAAGCGTATGGTTGGTCGTCGCCAGTATGGAGGCACTTCCACATACCTTCCATTGAAGGTGAATCAAGCTGGCGTTATCCCAGTGATCTTTGCGTCTTCGCTTATTTATATGCCAGTGCTCATTACCCAGATTATTCAATCTAATTCTGATGGAGCTTCCAATAACTGGTGGCAGCGTAATGTCATTCAGTACCTGCAGGCACCATCATCATGGCAATATATTGTGCTGTATTTTGTCCTTATCATTTTCTTCTCCTATTTCTATGTTTCTGTGCAATATGATCCGACAGAGCAAGCAGAAAATATGAAGAAGTATGGTGGTTTTATTCCTGGTATTCGTCCGGGACGCCCAACTGCTGAGTATTTGCAGTACGTGATGAATCGTTTGCTTTTTGTTGGTGCACTCTACTTAGGCGTGATTGCTGTGTTGCCAAATATCGCACTTGATTTAGGGGTAAGCGGAAGTTCTTCCAGTGCAACACCTTTTGGTGGTACTGCTATTTTGATTATGGTTTCGGTAGCATTGACCACTGTAAAGCAAATTGAATCACAACTTCTTCAGAGCAACTACGAAGGAATCTTGAAATAATGCGATTGGTACTTCTCGGTCCTCCTGGTGCAGGTAAAGGCACTCAAGCAGCAATTCTTTCCGAAAAATTAGGTATTCCGCATATCTCTACTGGTGATTTGTTCCGCGCGAACATTGGACAAGGAACACCACTAGGGCTGAAGGCGAAAGAGTATATTGACGCTGGTAAATTGGTTCCTACTGATGTTACTGCCGATATGGTTAAAGATCGTCTACAGCAGGATGATGCTCAGCAAGGATTTTTGCTTGATGGTTTTCCGCGTACTGTTGAGCAAGCGGATATTCTAGAAGAATTCCTTGCAGAACATGGTCTTAAGATTGACGCTGTTATTAACTACGAGGTGTCTGAGGATGTTGTCGTCGAGCGTATGCTTGCGCGAGGTCGTGCTGACGATAATGAAGATACGATTCGTACTCGTCTTGAGGTCTACGCAAATGAAACAGCACCATTGATTGCACATTATGGACAGCGCATTATCAATATCATTGCTGAGGGGAGTGTAGAGGATATTAATGCTCGTACGCTCGAGGTATTGAATAAATAGAATGGATAAAACTCAGCAATGAACGTGCTGAGAAAATTTCTACCCCAGGTCATTGGTATTTCCAATTGCCTGGGTTTATATTTTGCTAATCGTTATGAGGAAAAATGGTTTTTAGAAGGAAACGCAAGATGATCCCCGCTAAAACTTCTGGGGAACTCGATGCTATGCAGGCTGCAGGTGCAATTGTTGCTAAAGCCCTCCAGGCGGTAAAAGCTGAAGCAAAAGCAGGCATGACCACTTTGGATCTCGACAGCATTGCTGAGGAGGTTATCCGCTCGCATGGGGCAGTGCCGACCTTTAAGGGATATCAAGGTTTTCCAGCATCGATTTGTTCCTCAATAAATGAAGAAATTGTGCACGGTATTCCTAGCGCGAGCGTTGTACTGAAAGAAGGCGACCTTGTCTCTATTGATTGTGGCGCAACCTACGACGGCTGGGTGGGCGATTCTGCATGGAGCTTTGGTATTGGCAAGCTGGAACAATCAGTGGAGTCGTTAAATCTTGCTACTGAGTATGTGCTTTCCGAAGGGCTGAAAGCAATGCTACCGGGCAATCATCTCACAGACATTTCTCATGCTCTAGAGGTTGCAACGCGACAGGCTGAACAAAAATTTGGGGTAAAGCTCGGTATTGTTGCTGGTTATGGCGGGCATGGTATTGGGCGTACTATGCATGAAGATCCTTTTCTGGAAAATGAAGGTAAACCAGGTCGAGGACCGATCATTCAGGCAGGCTCTGTCTTAGCTATTGAGCCGATGCTGACCTTAGGATCAACGGATTCTATTGTGCTTGACGACGATTGGACTGTTGTTACCGAGGATGGGTCATGGGCAGCACATTGGGAGCATACTGTTGCAGCTACTGAGCATGGACCGCGAATTCTTACCCAGCGACATTGATGGTTGGCCTATGAGTATTTGTGAGTTACGAGAAGCATTAGGAGGAATATCAGGAAACTGATAAAAAATAAGAATACAGATTATGTACCTCATTTTTATGAGGAAAAATATTCATACATCTTCTCAGGATTCTTATTTTCCCAGGAGTGGTGTTATAGTAATGCCCATGTCATATAAACCTCGCCATGCTAAACCATCCCGACTACGTCGTCGGTTGAATGCAGTTCTTGGGACTTCTACCACGGCTGCAGCTTTGCTCATCGTGCAGCCTGGAACTGCGTCAGCGGCTCCAATTGGCTTGGATAATCTCCTCAACAGTGGTGCTGAGCAGCTGAAAAATGCTAAGGAGAATCTCAACGAACAGATTAATTCTGTTTTGCCACCAGAGCAGGCAGATATTGTGAATGGAATTCTCAATAACGGTGCTCCTGTGATCCCTAATGTGCCTGCTGCGCCAGAGGTTCCTGCTGTACCTGATGCCCCAGTTCTTGGTGACACTTTTGATCGTGGTCCTTGCCCAGTTACTGCGGAGGCCTGCGTCGATCTTAAGGGCGGACGTTCTTGGTTGCAGAAAGACGGAAAAGTGGTTCATGTTGCACCTTCTTCTGGTGGTGCTCCTGCCCCAAGCACTGCGACGCCAACCGGTAACTTCAAGGTTGAGTACAAGGTTAAGAATGAAGTATCTCGTACTTACGGTAATGCGCCGATGCCAAACTCTGTGTACTTTACCCGCAATGGACACGCATTCCATGCTGGTGAAGTAGGAGTGCTTTCTCATGGTTGTATTCATCTCAACTACGATGATTCCGTAGTATTCTTCGATACCTTGCAGCCTGGCGATGATGTTTTCATCTACTAATTCTTAAAGACTGCTAAAACATCTATCCGATCCTCATGATGGGGGTCGGATTTTTTAATTCTGTTGCCGCACTACACTGTGTTGAGTTTCAGTTCGAGATATTTTTGTGCTAGTTGCATTCTTTTATAAAAAGCGGTAACCTAATCAGTTGGTGTGTGGGCAAATTCGCGCATCTGCAGGTAACAATGCATAAATCAATGATTCTGTTGCATGAAAATATGCATACGGGGTTAGAAAGTGGAGGCTATGGCTAAAGAAGGCGCAATTGAAGTAGAGGGTAGAGTTGTTGAGGCTTTGCCAAATGCTACATTCCGTGTTGAACTTGATAATAAAAAAGGACACATGGTACTTGCACACATTAGTGGCAAGATGCGTCAGCATTACATCCGTATTCTCCCAGAAGATCGCGTAGTGGTTGAGTTGTCTCCTTATGATCTCACCCGTGGTCGCATTGTTTATCGTTATAAATAATTTTTAAGCCTCCTTACTTCACTGAATTCACTAAGGATTCATTCTCACCTTTGGCTGCGATGGCCGAAGCCTGGTATGTGCTTTCTTCTATGAAGATTGCTCTGTGCTGGGACGAGTGAGGAGAAAACCATCGCAATATCTGGAAAGGTATCTGCCTTATGGCACGTCTAGCAGGAGTCGATCTTCCGCGCAATAAGCGTATGGAAGTTGCACTCACCTATATTTATGGCATTGGTCCAGCTCGTGCTGCCAAGTTGCTTGAGGAGACTGGCATTTCTCCTGATCTGCGCACCGATAACCTCACCGACGAGCAGGTTTCTGCACTTCGTGATGTTATTGAAGCTACCTGGAAGGTAGAGGGTGACCTTCGCCGTCAGGTACAAGCAGATATTCGTCGCAAGATTGAAATTGGTTCTTACCAGGGTCTGCGTCATCGTCGTGGACTTCCAGTGCGTGGTCAGCGTACCAAGACCAACGCTCGTACTCGTAAAGGTCCTAAGAAGACGATCGCAGGAAAGAAGAAGTAATTTATGCCTCCTAAAGCACGTAGTGGCGCACGCCGTACTGGTCGTCGCGTTGTAAAAAAGAATGTGGCTGCAGGCCACGCATATATCAAATCAACTTTCAATAACACCATCGTGTCTATCACTGATCCGCAGGGTGCTGTTATTGCTTGGGCTTCCTCTGGTCACGTTGGTTTCAAGGGATCTCGTAAGTCCACTCCATTCGCTGCTCAGCTTGCTGCAGAATCTGCTGCTCGCAAGGCAATGGATCATGGCATGAAGAAAGTTGATGTTTTTGTCAAAGGACCAGGTTCTGGTCGTGAGACTGCGATTCGTTCGCTGCAAACAGCAGGTCTTGATGTTACATCTATCTCTGATGTGACACCACAACCATTCAATGGTTGCCGCCCACCAAAGCGTCGTCGCGTTTAAGAAAAGGAAAGGTTACTTACTATGGCTCGTTATACAGGCCCAGCAACTCGTAAGTCCCGTCGCCTTCGCGTCGATCTAGTCGGCGGAGATATGGCGTTTGAGCGTCGTCCATACCCACCGGGACAAGCAGGACGCGCTCGCATTAAGGAGTCTGAGTATTTGCTCCAGCTCCAAGAGAAGCAAAAAGCAAAGTACACCTACGGTGTGCTTGAGAAGCAGTTCCGCCGTTACTACGCGGAAGCTAACCGTCTACCAGGTAAGACTGGTGAGAACTTGGTTGTTTTGCTTGAATCTCGTCTTGACAATGTGGTTTACCGCTCTGGTTTGGCACGTACTCGTCGCCAAGCACGTCAGTTGGTTTCCCACGGTCATTTCATCGTAAATGGCAAGAAGGTTAACGTTCCTTCTTACCGTGTCTCTCAGTATGACATCATCGATGTTCGTGAAAAATCACAGAAGATGGTGTGGTTCGAAGAGGCACAGGAGAACCTTGTCGATGCAGTTGTACCTGCATGGCTTCAGGTTGTTCCAGCTACCTTGCGCATCCTCGTGCACCAATTGCCCGAGCGTGCTCAGATCGACGTTCCGTTGCAAGAGCAGCTTATCGTCGAGCTTTACTCGAAGTAATTCTTTGGCTAAAGCGAGAACTATTCTCACAGCGATTAGCCGAAAAATTACGAGAACTTTTCCCATCCATCCTTTCCACCCACAGACGTCAAATAGCGGGCGTCATACAAGGAGAGTTCAATGCTCATTTCTCAGCGTCCAACACTAAGTGAAGAGGTTGTCGATCAGGCACGCTCTCGGTTCACTATTGAGCCATTGGAGCCTGGTTTTGGTTACACCCTCGGTAACTCACTTCGTCGTACTTTGTTGTCATCCATTCCGGGTGCAGCTGTTACCAGTGTAAAAATTGATGGTGTGCTGCATGAGTTCACCACAATCAATGGTGTAAAAGAGGATGTTTCTGACATCATCTTGAACATTAAAAGTCTTGTTCTTTCTTCTGACTCTGATGAGCCAGTAGTAATGTATCTGCGCGCTGAGGGACCAGGAGTCGTCACAGCAGGTGATATTGAGCCACCTGCTGGTGTCGAGGTTCACAATCCTGATGCGCATTTAGCTACCCTCAATGATCAGGGTCGCTTGGAGATTGAAATGGTTGTAGAGCGTGGTCGTGGCTATGTGCCAGCTACTCTCTATTCTGGTGCCAATGAAATTGGTCGTATTCCTGTTGATCAGATTTATTCACCAGTGCTCAAAGTGAGCTACAAGGTTGAGGCTACTCGTGTTGAGCAGCGTACCGACTTTGACAAGCTCATCATTGACGTAGAAACCAAAAACTCCATTGCTCCTCGTGACGCTCTTGCGTCTGCGGGTAAGACATTGGTTGAGCTATTTGGTCTTGCACGTGAACTCAATGTCGCTGCTGAAGGCATCGAAATTGGTCCATCACCGCAAGAGACTGAATATATTGCTGCATATAGCATGCCAATTGAGGATCTGAACTTCTCAGTTCGTTCTTATAATTGCCTGAAGCGTCAAGAAATCCACAACGTCGGTGAGCTTGCTGAATGCACTGAATCCGATCTTTTGGATATTCGTAACTTTGGTCAGAAGTCAATCAACGAGGTCAAGATCAAACTTGCTGGTCTTGGTTTAACCCTCAAAGACGCACCTGCGGACTTCGATCCAACTCAGCTTGAAGGCTACGATGCCGAAACTGGCGATTATATTGACCTGGATGCGGAAGACTCGGAGTAATTGTCCTTAGGATTTCTTCTTTCATGCTTAGCAAATTGCTGTTAAGCCGGAAGAAATCTCACGCTCACTTTTCAATCCTGTACACGAGGAGTAAAAAATGCCTACCCCTAAGAAAGGTGCCCGTTTAGGCGGTTCTGCGAGCCACCAGAAGCATATTCTGTCGAATCTTGCAGCGCAACTGTTTGAGCATGGTGCTATTAAAACTACCGACGCTAAGGCAAAGGCTTTGCGTCCATATGCAGAAAAGCTCATCACAAAGGCGAAGAGCGGTTCTGTAGCTGACCGTCGTAATGTACTCAAACTTGTCCCTAACAAGGAGATCGTTGCATACCTCTTCAACGAGCTTGCACCAAAGTTTGAGAACCGTAATGGTGGTTACACTCGCATTGTTAAACTTGAAAACCGTAAAGGTGACAATGCACCTATGAGCCAGATTTCTCTTGTTCTAGAAGAGACTGTTAGTGCTGAAGCAACTCGCGCAGCACGTGCAGCAGCTTCTAAAAAAGCAGAAGAAACTGAGGAAGCTCCAGCAGCAGAAGAAACCGCTGTTGAAGAGGCCACAGTAGAAACTGAAGAAACTGTAGAATCTGCAGAAAAGGAAGAAGCAGAAGAGAAGTAAGAGAACTTTTCTACTGCCACAATGCCCACTATTTAGTGGGCATTTTTCTTTTCCCTTTTGTTGGCGATTAGTTATGCTGGTGAGGTTAATTGCTTACTCACATCACTCAGATGCAGGATATACCGCGCAAGAAAACACAAGGAAAGAGCGTCGAAAGCGAAGAATATGCATAAGAGATTGCCTGGAATACTACTTATCATGGCCGTATTCATCATATGGATCGGACAATTTATTACCATGCTGCTATGGCAGGGGATATACATGCCGGAGTATTTTCTCATGGGTGATCTTGGGGCACGGACGTGCGTAGAGATTGCAGGTCCAGGGGTACCGCGCTATATCTGTAGCCCAGGGCATCGCATATTCACTACCGCACTGTCTATCGGTGGGGTAGTAATCATTAGTGCAGCGCTGCTGCTGATCAGGGGGCAGAAAACAAAGAACGTGGTCACAGTGGTGCGACCATTACTAGTGTATGCGGGGTTAGGGGCACTCATCGTCGCTGGTTTTGGTGCGTTAGGAATTGCTTTTATCGACTCCAGCACGCATAGTTTTGCACATACTACCGCAATGAGCATTTTTATTTTTTCTTTGTGGGGTTGTTTAGTGAGCTTATGTATTCATGCACTGCGGTATCGTCATCATCGCTCGCGAATGCTCAGCAGCCACGAAAGTGTTGACACGGCGTATGAGAATCTGATCACCCCAATAATTGCATGGTGTGGGATTGTATTATTAGTCATTTCTCTTGTTGGTTTTGGGCTTTTTATTTCTTCCACATCTCCAGCTCCTTATGGCACTTATCAGCATATGAGCTGTGATAGTTTATTGCTGTGGCTGCTGATGTTTGGTGCAGCATTAGGCTTTGGATCGACGAAGAATAGGCAGCTGCGTCGGCAAGCGCAAAGAGATAAAGATGCTGCGATAGTGGCAGCACAAGAGGCATTAACCCAATCAAGTAGCGCCGGCAATGGAAAGATGAATAATGAGTGATGAGATCTTAAGACTGAGATTAGACATTGCCTATGATGGCACGGATTTTCATGGTTGGGCACGTCAAGGGGATCAAGAACTACGGACAGTGCAACGTGTCCTAGAGGATAATCTGAGTCTTATTTTGCGGTATCCGATTGCTCTGACAGTTGCTGGACGTACTGATGCCGGGGTGCATGCTAGTGGGCAGGTAGCGCACTGTGATGTCCCTGCGCATGCGCTTGATACTCGTAGTATTGCTGGTGATCCTCAGCGACTGGTACGCAGGTTAGCACGGCTACTTCCTGAGGATGTTCGTGTCAATAACTGCACACGCGTCCCTCAAACCTTTGATGCTCGTTTTTCTGCTTTACGACGACACTATCGCTATCGAATTACCACTGCTCAACGCGGTGCTTTACCGACGCGTTTGCGAGACACTGCAACCTGGAATCACGATGTGGATATGCTTGTCATGCAAACAATCGCTGATTCTTTAGTAGGACTACATGATTTTGCTGCCTTTTGTAAATACCGTGAAGGCGCAACGACAATTCGACATCTTGAGCATTTTTCATGGCGAGATATATCAACGCCACAGGAACCGCAACTCTATGAAGCTCATGTCGTTGCAGATGCTTTTTGCTGGTCAATGGTGAGATCCCTGGTAGGAGCCTGTCTGGTGGCAGGAGAAGGGAAACGACCAGCAGATTTTGCGTCCTCTCTCTTAGCCCAAGAAGCTCGATCCTCTTTAGTGCCTGTAGCACCAGCTCGAGGTTTAACCTTGACCGCTGTAGATTATCCAGAGGAGGAACAATTGGCGCAGCGAGCAGTGCAAACAAGAGCTAAGCGCGAAGTGATTTAGGGTAGAAATGCTTTTGGGGTGGTGTTGGGATGATGGTGGGTTTGAGCGTTGCAATCATCTACTACACCACGATGATTGCTGAGTCAGGACTCACCACTAGCTAGCCATATCGTCCTAGCCATATCTCCTTTTTTATTTTATAATGCTAACATCTTTGTGTTTCCTTTCGGTCATGTTGTGTATCAGAAGGAAACATAGGAAACAGGGGCTATAAGGGATAAAAATAGGGGGTAGTGTGGTTAGGTTTAATCCAACAACAAAAGCGCAATTATCTGGGCATAAGTTTCTTAAGCGGCGCATTGAACACGGGCTAGCTTTGGGAGATATCCGGATGATTCATGACCCACTGGCTAGACGTCGTAGAGCTTTGTTCTTTGGGCTTGCAACGAGTGCATTGTTGGTGGTTGGCTCATTGGCTCTAGCGTTTTTTGCTCCACAGGCGCATCCGGGTGACGCACGTATTATTGAAGCTCAATCTGGGCAGCTTTTTGTGCAGATCGACCAAGCGTATCATCCGGTAAATAATTTGGCGTCAGCGCGTTTGGTGGTTGGAGAAGCGGAAAAACCTCAACGCATTTCCGATAGTCTATTAGCGGATTTTCCGAAAGCGGTTCCTATTGGGATTATTGACGCTCCAGGAATTTTTGATTCCAGGAGACACCCTTATGCGTTAGATTGGTTTGCGTGCCACTACACTGATACACCCGAAACACGTACGCAGGTTGCAGCAGATAGGCTGACCCTTATTGCTCATAAAAGAAGTGAAAACATCAAGCAGTATGCTTTATCGGATATAGGTGATTCAGGGCATCAAGCAGCATTTTTGGCACGAGTTGCTGACCAAGATTATCTTGTTACAGCTGCTGGTCGTCAATTATTACCTCCGGAAGAATCGCCTTTTGGTCGTAGCGTTCGACGTTCCTTAGGTATTAGTCACCAGACGCCCAGGTGGATACCGCCTGCAGAGTTATTTAGTGCGATTACAGAGCTTGTTCCTATGGCTGTGCCAGATCCTCGGGCACAGGTTTGGAAAACATCTACTTCTTTCGAGGAAGAAACCCGCAGCACAGAACTATCTGCTGAAGGTAAGTCGGTTTTGCAGGAACAATTTTGGTTGTATTTAGATGATAAGGTCACAGAAATTAGCACACTACAAGCAGAGATTTTGGTTGAACTAGGATATGTGCTTCAGACAGTGCAATCGGCAGAGATTGCGAATAAAGAGGATCTGAACTATGAGGTGCTTTTGCTATCTCAGCTAGTTGAGATGGAGAATCCAAGTAAGAAAAATGTTTGTGTTACTCAGCAGGCACAGGTTGTGCTCCTTGAAGAAAATACGCAGCCTTTAATGCTATCGGGCAGTAGTGTTGCTACACACTATCAATCGGTAGGTACAAGTATTGCAGTTGATACTGGGCAAGGCACCCACATTATTTCGGAGACAGGCTTGAGGCACCAAGTTGCTGATCAGGGAACGCTTGAGGCATTAGGTATTGGTGAGGTTCATGATATTCCGTGGTTATTTCTACGGTTATTGCCAGAAGGAACGCCATTGACTAAAGAGAAAGCACTGATGCCGATTTACTGATTTTGTTGATGTTGTGCAGAGATTCTCTTCTTGCGAGTAGAAGCAAGTAGGCTCGAGGAGATAGCGTTAAGCAATGCAAAGATAGAAAATGCTTGTAATCGACTGTAAGCTCATATCAACCTCGAATTGAAAGTTGGGAATCTCATGGGGAAAATGCGTGATGCAGTGAGCGAAAAAATCGACAAGATTGAACGACATCATGCAGCTCTAAAAACACGACGCTTTGGATTCTTGGTGCGTCCACTGACTCTGTTTCTAGGCTCACTTATTACCATTATCGGTATTGTGACTATCCCTTTTCCAGGACCAGGGTGGCTCACTGTCTTCATTGGAGTAGGCATTTTATCGCTCGAAGCACATTGGGCGCAGAGGCTATTGAAATGGGGAATTCACAAATACGAGCAGTTTTTTCTTTGGTATAAAAACCAAAATAAAAAGATACGCTACGGGATCATCTTCGCTACTTGTTTATGCGTTTGGATTTGTGTAGCAGTGGCAGCGTACATAAGTTGGAAATGCGGAGCAATCCCTGCATTAGACCCAATCATGACAAAATTTTTCTAAGTAGCGAGTGCGCTAATTCTTGTTCATTCTTTTGCTACGCAGCCCTGCGAGAAATAGGGAAAAACAGATGATTGCGCTGAGGACACCACATGAAGTGAGCGTATAAGAATGGAATAATCGATCCTCATTATGTTTTTGCTCATCTTTTTTCGTCGAAAGTCTTATGTGGTGCGTGGGTACTGGTGTTGAGCGCAACATACTAATTACTCGTTCCGGAATAACAGCACCAGAAACGGGATCTACGCTATCAAATAATAAGGATCGAATTTCTGCATTGGAGGCATAGGGCATTCTTTGTTTGAGCAAGGCTGCCAAACCGGTGACTATCGGAGCCGCAAAGCTCGTTCCCTCGAATGGTGTTAGCGAGTTACCATTGACTATCCCCGCACTCATGCCTCCGTCATGTATGTCAAGACCGGCATAAACATGACCAAGGACGCTCAAAGAAGGTAGGGGAGAGCGTAGTGAATAATCTGCGATTGTTCTGGAATCTTTCAGTGAAGAAACCCTAATAACATTTGGTTTATGAGCTGGCAATGCTACTGATCCTTGAGGGCATGCACTTGACTCATTGCCTGCAGCTGCCACAATAAGAACATTATGCTGCTCCGCTAAGGCAAGTGCTGAATCTAGCTGATATGTGACCGCTGGATCAGCATCAGCAGGAAGACAACTTACAACAGAGATATTGATAATATGCGCGCCTTGTTCCACTGCTGCAACAATCGCTTGGGTTAATGAATCCAAAGTACCACTACCTGATTCATCAGAATCATCTTTATGAGTACGGATGAGGGCGCTTGTTTGACGTAGAGATAATAATTCAACATCCGGTGCTACACCGACGACGGCATCACCATGATCACGTGCTGCAATAATTCCTGCGACGATGGTGCCATGTGCATCACAATCCTCTAGTGCAGAGAATTTCTGTTCACCGTCAAGGAAATCACCCCCATCTTGTACCACACCAAGGCGTGGATGCGCATAAACACCAGTGTCAATCACTGCCACTCGTATTCCTACACCAGTGGCAAAACGATGAGCTGCCCGGTATGAATCTGCTAATTGTGCTTGCTGCCTAATATCATTGTCTGATGCTTGAAGCGTTGGTGCGCACTTTTGTTCTTGAGCAAATGCTTGAGGGGCATATGGCAGAAATAAGCAGGAAGTGAGGATGGTGAAACTAAGAAAAATATATAGCGAGTATGTGATCTTTTTGTGCGCCATGTAGAAGTAGCGGTATGTAATCATGATGCTGTTTCCTCCTGTTATCCGAGAGATCGAATGAACGAAAAAACTCCGGCTAAATGCGCGCATAATGGCAAGCAAGCTGCGATTGATAAAGATTCACAGCGTTCTAACCACACAATAGTAGTGGGTTGAAAATAAAGATCTCGTTGCTTTGACCTCAAGGAATATAGTGAAAAACAAATAATCACTAGCACTGGTATTATTGCGGCAACCATAGAAATAGGGTTCTCGAATTGGGTAGCGTGAATTGACGAAAGCAGGCAAGAAAGGCCGCTAAGCCACATAGCCCACGTGGTTATTGCGCTAATAAAACGATGCGCATGAAGTAAAAGGGCAAGACCGAGCGTGGTAGTTAGTGCTTGGCTGAAACTATCAGCATAGAAACTAAGTGATAGTGCACAAATACATATAAATACTGACGTTCCGATAGTGATGCCAGCAACCAATGCGTGTGCGTTATCGATTGCATTGGCACAATTGTTTGCATCGTCTATGGTGTTTTCTTCATCACTCAGAGACAAGTCCTGACCAGCACTAGGAAGACGAGGTATGCGTATTTTTGCAACTAGCATGGCGATATTTGGAGTGTACATCGTGGTTATTAGTGCATTCCCAAGCCCCAAAGCGCATATGTTGCGTAGCCAAGGCAAAGCGTGAGGAGCAGCATCGAACGGACTGAGCACTAAAAAAGCTGCAGGACTAGATCCTGCCATGAGGAAAAAGAAACTAGCAACAGCTGCTGCATGGGTAATGTGTATTTTTCCTGCGACGATAGCAATGCCAATGCATAATAGGGCGCTCAGTGAGGCAAGGAGTACTGCCAATCCTGCATGAGGAGCGCTGATCAAAAATATTTTTTCTTGAATAAGAATGGAAAAGACACCGATTGCCGTCGATAAGCAACTAAAAGTTAACAGTGATGAAGTGTGTTTCCAGCTGCACAGTGATAAGCCGCATAGTCCCACTGCAAGTAATCGGCTAAAAGGGGCAATAGGGATAGGTAGCAAGAAAACAAAGAGTGCAAAAGCGAGGAACCCACCGTATAGTGCGGTCACAAGGGTATGTTGTAAGTGGGCTGTGCTTATAGTTTGGGCATAATCTGCTAGCGCCTCGGCAGCATCTTTGGAAATAGGTGAGAAATACTGTTCTTGTGGGCTAAGCACAATGATTGCTCCGTGCTCTAGGCCTGTGTGAACAAGGGGGGTGAACAGATCAATAGGCTTCCCGCTTGCAGTGTGTGCTTGCCATTGGGTAGAAGATTCCAATGCGTCGCATAACCTAAGAATCTCAGGTAGTGCCTCTGCTAGTGAAGAACTGGCAGGAAGGGCACAGTCATGTCCTTTTCGTATTGCCTCAATATCGGTACCGAGATTAAAGCGAATATGCGCTCGTAAATAGTGATCAGCGGATATCATTTTTCTCCAATAGTTGTTCTAATGCCAGTTGTGTTTTTAGACGCGAGGATTTCTGGAATGGTTCCGTGGAGAAAAATTTTGTTAAAAGCTGGCACAAAAATATGTATTTGTTTTAGAATAAAAAATGTATTAGCCCTTTGGTTGCATCGCAGATATGTGGCTTCTTTATCTAGAAGAGAACTAAAGCGGAAATACGCAAGGGGATCATTGGGGGGAGTAAAATGAGGCTTTTTTCGCGCAGTCGGAACAAAAGTAAAGCAAAAAATACGACGCACCATCTCAAGGTGGATACCGGAACAAGTGCGCGCATAAGAGCACGTAAACGTGCTAATACGCCTGTCGCTTCGGAGGGAATAAGCCAACAAGCATATCGAGAGAGGCACGATTCTTTTTCACTAAGTCGAATTGTAGATCTTGATTCCTACACATATGTTAATGATCTTCCTGAGTTGCCCAGTGCACCTATTGTTCCTGAAGCAGTACCACAGGCAGCAAAGTCTCAACCGGTTTCTTTTATGCGGGCATTTATGCCGTTAATCATGGTCGTCATGGTGATTGGCATGGTAGGGCTTATGGTAGCTTCAGGAACCACGATCAACCCCATGATGCTGATTTTTCCGCTCATGATGGCGATGAGTGCAATTATGATGTTTGGTTCAACTCCCGGCGAAGATATTGATGAAGTTCGCAGAACATATTTGCGCCACCTCAGCGCGTTAAGGGGAAAAATAAATAACAATGCTGCAGCACAACGTGAGCATGAGCTATATCATTATCCTGCGCCACAGCATTTGTGGCTTATGACTGAGCAACCTCGATTATGGGCGATAAGTGCACATGAGGATAGAGCATTGGCAATTCGTGTTGGGGTTGGCATGAAAGCACTGTGTACTCCTCTTTCTCCTAAAAATATAGGAGCCATAGAAGATTTAGATCCGGTATGCGCAGTGGGTTTGCGTAGACTTATCCGGTCTGGTGAAACAGTAACGCAATTGCCAATTGTGATTCAGCTGCGCGCTTTTCCTATAGTGTTTTTGTATGGCGCACAAGCGTTAGATCTCATGCGGGCAATGATCATCAATCTCACTTATCACCATGATCCGCAAACGGTAGCTATAGCGGTATATAGCACTAAGTTGCAGTGGTGCAAATGGTTGCCGCATACCTATGATGTTGATAATGCGAGCTATAAAATTTTGATTTTGGACATGGACAATATGTCTTTATCCTCGGACGAAATACATATAGTTCTCTCTGGGCAACAGTGGACTAGTGTCTTATGTTTTAGTGAAAAGAAACAAAATTCTTTATTTTTGCTTAAAGCAGAAGATGAAGGATTGGTGTTGTGCGTTGATGAAAAAATAAGGGTGCAAACGCAACAGGGGGAAGAGGAAATTGCTACAGCAGATTGTATATCTCATGGTGAGGCTGAACTTTTTGCGCGGATGCTAACAAAATATCGGCGTAATGATCAAAACGAAAGTCTAAAAAACGAGTTATGTTCTTTGTTGGGGATACATGAATGCTCCCCAAAGGAACTTCGCAGGTTGTGGTTCTCTTCTGAACGGGAGCGGTTAGCTGTACCTATTGGTCTGGATATTGATGGAAAACCTCTCATCATTGATATTAAAGAATCAGCGCATGGTGGAATGGGACCACATGGTTTATGCGTAGGGGCAACTGGTTCAGGAAAATCTGAGTTGCTGAGGACACTGGTTGTTGCAATGGCTGCAGCTCATAGTCCAGAACAGCTTAATTTTGTTCTCGTTGATTTTAAGGGGGGAGCTACATTCTTAGGCTTAGAAAAACTGCCTCATACTTCGGCGGTTATCACAAACCTTGAAGAAGAATCAGTCTTGGTTGAGCGTATGTATGACGCTATTTCTGGCGAGTTGCATCGACGGCAAGAATTGCTGCGTCATGCTGGCAACTATGCCAATGTCGGTGAATATACCAAGGCTCGAGAAACAGAACTCGCGCACAAAGGCCATACAGATTTAGAACCGCTTCCGGCATTGTTTATTGTGGTTGATGAATTTTCTGAACTATTGGGTCAGCATCCAGATTTTGCGGATCTATTCGTTGCTGTGGGCAGACTAGGGCGATCATTACATATACATCTTTTGCTAGCTTCGCAGCGTCTTGATGAAGGAAGATTGCGTGGTCTTGATTCTCACTTGAGTTATCGGATTGGCTTAAAGACGTTTTCTAGTGCGGAATCTCGTCAAGTGCTTGGCATTGCAGATGCCTATCAACTTCCTAATACACCTGGAGCAGGGTACTGTAAAACAACTTCTGATGAGTTGATACGATTTCAGACTGCCTATGTATCTGGGGTAATTGAAACTCTGCACAAGAATGAACAGCAGGGTGATACTTATGATTCATGCAACGGTGAAGTATCGCAAACAATACAGAAAGTAAAACTATGGCAAAATTGGGAAGACCTCATAATATCTGAAGAACAGACTCGTATCGCGGATCCTCATGGAAGAACGCTTGTCGACGTTCTTGTTGAGGCAAGTACCGCTTTGGCAAAGGACTCTGGATACTTAGCTCGTGCCATTTGGTTGCCGCCATTGCCAAAAGAATTAGCACTTGCTGAGGTGAAACAAGCACAAGGATTTTTGCACGTAAATCTGGGAATTATTGATCGCCCATACCATCAGAGTCAAGATGTTTTTACTATTGCGTTTACGGGACAAAATGGGCATATAGCCATCTGTGGAGGGCCGCAGACTGGGAAAACCACTGCAGTGCGTAGTCTGCTACTTGGGTTATGTCTGACGCATACTACAGAGGATATACGATTCTATATTCTCGACTTAGCCGGCACAGCTTTAGCTCAAATGTGCTCTCTACCGCATATTGCGGGCATAGCGCATCGTTATGAAGAAGAAAAGATCAGAAGGACAGTCGATGAAGTCATTGGTTTGATTGAGTCACCTGAATCTCGTCATACATTCCTAGTAGTAGATGGTTGGCATGTACTCAATAGTGAGTATGATGACATGCTTGACAAACTAGCCTATATTGCTTCCGACGGATTGGCAGCTCGGGTACATTTGATTGTTACGACACCACGGTGGAGCAGTATTCGACCTGTTGTGCGGGATCTTATTTCTCAGCGTATAGAACTTAAAATAGGCGAAGCACTAGATTCTCTCATTGACCGAAAAGCGCAACAAAAATTGGTAGCTCTACCTGGAAGAGGTCTTACAGTTGATGGGGAAAATATGCTTATAGCACTTTCTGCTAATCAGGATATTAGTTATATCGCAGGAAAACTTGCTCTGCAGGCAAAAGTACCTCAGCTTAAACTACTTCCAGAAAAAATTTCACTGAACCAATTACAAAAAGATATGGTTCCGGAAAATGAACCACAAGGTATTGTGCTTGGTCTAGGTGGGCAAGAAATGGAGCAGGTTTGTTGGGACCACAATACTCATCAGCACCTATTATGTTTTGGCTCTCAGGGATCTGGAAAAACCACATTGCTATCTACAGTGATAGCAGGGATTTGTAATGGCGATAGGAACATATCGCGTATCGTTATGCTAGATCATCGACGTGCTCACCTGGGAGAAATTCCTGAAGAGTTTTTAGCTGCTTATTCTGCTAATACTGCTCAATCAGAAAAAATCATAAGCGATTTAGTAACTACTTTGACGCAACGATTGCCACCTGCTGATATCACTCCAGCAGAACTGATGAAACGAACCTGGTGGACCGGTCCAGAATTATTTTTGCTTATCGACGACCTTGATATGTTACCTGACAGTGTTATGCATCCGCTTCTGCAACTTATGGCACATAGTCGTGATATTGGATTGCACGTTGTTATAGCACGCAAAGTCGGTGGCATACAAAGGGCGCTGTATCAACCATTTCTTTCCCAGATCAAAGATCAATCACCTATGGTGCTGATACTAGATGCTGATAAAGATGATGGAGTCATTTTTGGAGTGCGTCCTGTGCATCAGATACCAGGCAGAGCACAGTGGGTGCAAAGAGGAGTTCATATGGGATCTATCCATATTGCTTGTGCACAAGATAATGCTATGGATGGCGTCGATAGCGAATTTTCTGATGGTTCCCATTCTGCTGACCAAGATGACAGCACCGAATAGTAAGTAACAAAATCCTTACTCGTCAATGCTGAGAAGGACCATGGGGGAGTGAGTAAAACAAGAATGAGGGGGCGAATAAATGGCAACTTATCCAGCAAATACATATGATCTGATTGAACCAGAAGAAATGACACCAGATCTCATCATTAGCGTTATAGATACAGCGACGATTTTTGAGAGATCTGGTGCAGATTCGGTTTATAGATATGACCTACCTGCTAGTGGTGTAACTCTTGGATGGGCTCTCGAAGCTATTGCGGATCAAGCCCGGACGATGCTTGCGGCGATCTGGTCAGACGCAGAGATCGCAGTAGATGCAACTGCAGAAGTCGCTGAGCATCTTGTTGGGTACTTCGTCGAGAGAGGAATAAATGCGTATGCAGCTGAAGTGATAAGGGAACAAGAGCTGCCAGATACGGCTCAATCGTATGAAGAAATACAACGACCGAGAAAAGCAGTACAAAGAAATATCTTTAGCTGGGTCAATCCGCTGAGATTAGCAATTATTTTTGTTGTCGTAACGGTAATTATTCTTTCCTGGATCACCTTAGGCAAAGAGACTAAAGAGAACACTCACAATTCTGTTTACGAAGCTCAAGCACAAGAGGACGCAACAGAGCAGCGCAGTGGCTCAAGAATTAGTGAAGAAACCAAAGAGAGAGCTAAGCGCAGCAAAAATCAAGAAAAACAACAGGATTCAGGGCAAGTGGTGCTTGAATCCGAAGTGCTCCTGGTTAGTTTACCGATGGGTTTTCATTGGGAAGAAAAAATGGAGTCTGGTCAAGTAGATACTAACCAAATTCTTACAGCTACTGGGCAAGATAAAGACTTACGTATTTTGTTATCCATTGAACCGATGCATGATTTATCACCGCAGCAAATAATCGATGAAATGCGCACAACAATTGATCTTGATCCAACTCTGTCGCATACTGCTCCCCTGGAAACAAAGCGGGGTAAGGAACACATTGGGTACCGTGAAAGCCCTGGAGATGGTTCAACGGTGCTATGGTCGGTGTGGGTAGAAAATGCGTCGATCTACTCCGTGGGATGCCATGTACGAGCTCAAGAAACACTCAATATCTCTCAACGGGCAACGTGTCGGATGGCGATTGAGAGTGTGGCACCTAGAAATGCATGAGAAACAGAAGAAAAAGAAAATAGCATGAATACTTTTCAGATATTTTTTATAACTCAGGGAACCTAGAGAAAACATAGAGCGTCTAAAACAATAAGTCCACAATGATGTGGGCTATTACGTATTCATAATGAGTGAGCTCAATGGAACTCCAATATGGACGTATTGGAATTTTTCATTAGGCTGAACTCTTTTTATCGCTTTATTTTAGAAGAACCTAACAGTGTTCCAGATAAAGCATGATAGGAGGGGACTTATGTCTGGATTATTGAGAACAGAAGCCGAAGTGATGGTATCTACTGCGGCTCGAGTGGATGACACCAACAACGAAGTGCAGGGCGAATTGAATAGGCTGCGTGGAGTGGTGGATTCTATTCGTGGAGCATGGGCAGGTTCGGCGCAAGTCAGCTTTGATAATCTCATGCAACGTTGGAATAGCTCAGCGCAGAACTTGCAGCAAGCACTGGGATCGATCAGTGATAATATCCGATCCAATGCGCGTTCATTTGAGAATGTTGAAGCAGATAATGCACAAGCGTTTTCTAGTGTGGGCGGTCAAGGTTTAGCGTTGTGATAGCGATAAACATGGGAGGAGAAATACAACTTCTTCTTGCTAAAAAATATCGGCAATTAGCGCGATATCTAGCTCGGCGACTCAGAAAAGCAATAAGTGGCCATGAATATATGGCCTGAAATTATTGTATGCAATCAGAAAATAAGGGGGAAATATGGACATGATTAAATATGGTTTCGGCGAAATTGAAACCGCTGCGGGTGATATTCAATCAACTTCTGGTCGAATTAATTCCTTGCTGGAAGGACTTAAAGCACAGATTCAGCCTATGGTTTCTGCATGGGAAGGCAGTTCTGCTACTGCGTATCAAGAAGCACAACGGCTATGGGATCAGTCTGCAGCAGAACTGAACACGGTGCTAGAAACTATTGCTCAAACTGTTCGTAATGGTAATGATCGTATGAGTGAGGTGAACCGTATGGCAGCTGCTTCCTGGGGATAAAATCCACAGGCTACTTCCTATAACACAATTCTTCTAATCTTCTTTTATTCATGAGCTCCTTTGGCGTCCTTATTAGTCAAGGCAGGTGACGCTGCCCAGCCAAGGAGCTCAACAACGTTTCTAACGGATATTTGGAAAAAGCGTTTTAATGCTTTACTATTGATTATTCGTGTGCATAAGGCATATTTGTCTGAAGTAGCTTATAGGGGTTCCTATAAGGTGCATTATCTTAAAATATGCAGAATGTAGTATCGGGTCACCACCGGCCGCCGGTATTTATGCTTATGTTCGTTTTGGCTGGCAGCAATCTAGACAGACTTATGAAGGAGTCATAGTGTCTACTTACCACCCAAAGAGCGGTGACATTACCCGTAAGTGGTATGTCGTCGATGCCACTGATGTGGTTCTGGGGCGCCTGGCAACACACGTAGCAGATCTTCTACGTGGTAAAGGTAAACCACAATTTGCCCCTAACGTTGATTGTGGCGATCATGTGATCGTTATCAACGCTGATAAAGTTCATGTTTCCTCTAATAAGCGTGAGCGTGAAATGCGTTACCGCCACTCTGGTTACCCAGGTGGTCTGAAGTCTATGACTCTTGGACGTTCTTTGGATCTTCATCCAGAGCGTGTTATTGAAGAGTCTGTTCGTGGAATGATGCCACACAATCGTCTTAGCCGTGCTTCTGTAAAGAAATTGCACGTTTTTGCTGGTTCTGAGCACCCATACGCTGGTCAGCAGCCAGAAACTTACGAAATTAAGCAGGTGACACAGTGACCGATCAAAACGTAAATAACCTTGAAGCTGAGGCAGCAGACATCGCTGCTGCTACTGCAGCGACAGAAGAGTTCACCAATACTATTGGTGATTCGGTGGCTGTTGAAGCTGATGTAGAAACAACTGCTCCTGCATATCATGAGGGGCCTATCCAGACTGTTGGACGTCGTAAGCGTGCTATTGTACGTGTTCGTCTGGTTGAAGGATCTGGACAGATTGTATGTAATGGTCGCCCATTTGAGGAATACTTCCCAAATAAGTTGCACCAGCAGCTCATTAAAGCTCCTCTTATGCTTATCGATCGTGATGGTCAGTTCGATATTCACGCAAACCTTGGCGGTGGCGGACCAACAGGTCAAGCAGGTGCGTTCCGTTTAGCGATTGCTCGTGCGCTGAATGTATACAATCCTTCTGATCGTCCTGCGCTCAAGAAAGCTGGCTTCCTTACCCGTGACGCTCGTGCTGTTGAGCGTAAGAAGGCTGGTTTGCACAAGGCACGTCGTGCGCCTCAGTACTCCAAGCGTTAATTTCTTCGCTTTATGTTTTAGCTTCCCATTCGTGGGAAGCTTTTTTATTTTTCTGATTAGGTGAGATTTTTTATTTTAGCGAGGTGTCATTGGAGTGCTTCCGAGAGTTCACGAGAGACTCTTGGCATTGCAACAAGAAAATACTTGACTATCTTGCATAATGGAGTTCATGACTGAATTATTTGGTACCGATGGTGTACGCGGACTGGCAAACAAAAACCTTACGGCAACCTTAGCGCTTCGCTTAGGTGCGGCAGCAGCTCATGTGCTTACTGCTGGGCATAGTTCTGCAAAGCGTCGACCATTAGCTGTGATCGGGCGTGATCCACGTGTTTCAGGAGAAATGCTTGCAGCTGCTTTAGCTGCTGGTATGGCAAGTAGAGGGGTGGATGTTTTGCGCGTGGGAGTTGTCCCTACTCCTGCAGTAGCGTATCTCACTGATTTTTATGGTGCAGATATGGGGGTTGTTATTTCTGCATCACATAACCCCATGCCAGATAACGGCATTAAGTTTTTTTCTAAAGGCGGGCATAAACTACCAGATAGCGTCGAAGAGCAAATCGAATCAGCATTAGAGGAGTTGCCGGAAACTGGTCCCACAGGGCATGGAATTGGTCGGGTAATTGAGGAGGCTGTGGATGCGCAGCAGCATTACCTGGAGCATTTGGAACAAGCAATGCCTAGATCTCTTGAAGGAATCACTGTGGTTGTTGATTGCGCCAACGGAGCCGCAAGCGATATCGCTCCTAAGGCCTACGCAGCCGCAGGAGCAAAAGTGATTGCGATCCATAACAGTCCTAACGCTTATAACATCAATGATAATTGCGGCTCGACGCACATCGAGCAGGTACAACAAGCAGTTCAAGAGCATGGTGCTGATTTGGGGTTGGCGCATGATGGCGATGCTGATAGGTGTTTGGCTGTTGATGCTTCAGGGACCGTCGTCGACGGCGATCAGATTATGGCGATTCTTGCTTTAGCCATGAAAGAAAATGGTGAGTTGCGTAAATCAACCTTGGTGGCAACTGTCATGAGTAATTTGGGTCTACGGTTAGCGATGGAAGAAGCAGGTATTGATTTACTTACGACGAAAGTCGGCGATCGTTATGTATTAGAGGAGCTTAGGACTGGTGGCTATAGCCTTGGTGGTGAGCAATCAGGGCACATTGTGCTGCCAGATTTTGGTACCACTGGTGATGGTACTTTGACTGGTTTGGCTTTGATGGGGCGCATGGCGGAAACTGGTAAAACGCTGAGCGAATTGGCTGGAGCTATGCGTGTGCTACCACAGGTTCTGATCAATGTGCCTGTTGTTGATAAAACGATTATTACTTCTTCCCCTAGCGTTATTGAGGCAATTAACCAGGCGGAACAGGAATTGGGCGATACTGGCAGAGTGTTGCTGCGTGCCTCGGGAACAGAGGAATTATTCCGTGTGATGGTGGAGGCTGTTGAGTCTGATACTGCGCGACGTATTGCAGCGGATTTGGCGGCTGTGGTGGCTAAGGTCAGCTAAAAAATAAATTATGGAACCTATGTGTGTGAGGAGTCGTCTTTTGTAGTTAAGGAAGAAAAGTAAACAACAATAAGGGGTGGGGCATGCAATTGCGTGTGAATGAATCATTGTCAGTGCTTCAGACGTTATCGGATATTCTTGGGGAGAGACGAGCAACTCATGAAGCACTGCCTCCTTGCGTCGATCCTGATATGGGAGGACGCGATTTCAGTGTTTATGCTCAAGCATTACAAGCTGCTTATGAAAAAATTTATCGCAATACAGCACATAGATTAGATTTATTGGCAGCTGGTGCGCAAAAAGCACGGCAGCAAGTGCACAGTATTGTGCGTACAGATGAGCAGAATGCTCGGGCATTGGGGGAATAAACTGTGACAGCACCACTTATCAATGCCGCTATCAGGTTATTTTCGCGATCTGTGCAGTCGTTGGTAACTGCTTCACGCGGTACATACGCAGGTCCAGCAATTGGTATCGGAGAATTAAATCATGCACTGGGTGCCACGCAGGGGTTGGATGTAGCTGGTCTCCAGAAAGCGAGTGCAGCTGGCATACAAAAACTCGGTGGATTGCCATCATTGTATAAGCCACTGTATGACATATTCGTTGATACAGCCGGTGGGTTTCTTGTGGAAGGAATCAAGAAGCTCATCGACAAAATTGATGACGCTATTTCTGGAGCAAAAGACGCTAAGAAAGAAACACAAGCTGCTACTGAGGCAATAAAAGAAATAGACGAAGAGCATTGTGCCCGAACACAGCAGCTCACAGAACAATTGCTCAATGTGATTACAACTATCAGTGACACACTCAATAGTTTGGATCCTGAGAAACAATTACCGGAGTTTATTGATCTAGTAAAATCCGGTTCCAGCCTTATCGACGAATGTGCACAGGCAATTTTGCAATTATCGCAGAGTCGAGATGAAAATATTGAAGGCTGTTTCCAAAAACTGGTCGATCACTGTCAAGCAATTGGTGATCAGGGGGCAGCTGAAACATCTTCTGAGCAAAGTAGGATATGCGAACAAGAGAAAACACCAGAGCCTACTAAAAACCAGAATAGTGCTCAAATAGGGCAAGGACAGAATACTTGTCCGGCACCACCTACTGGTACCGCGACACAAAGTAGATCTGTGCCGCCACCTGCTGAGCCTGCTGTTATTCCTACTACACCGGAAGTGCAGCCACCACCTGTAAATGCATTATCTACAGCGACGCAACCTGCGGCAGCAGTACCAACTGCTCCGGTTACTACACAGGTGCCAACAGCTCCAGCAGGGGCAATGACCCAAAACATTCATATTTCCTTAGGGACTAATAGCACCATGCCGGCAATGGTTCCTACAGATAATCCATCTGTGGCAGGAACGGGAACACCACAATATCAGCAGATACACTACGGTTTACAACCAACACCAATGCAGTACACGCAGCCACCATCACAAAATATCGGCGCAGATGCATCGCTATTGGGTAGCAATTCTTTGCTGAGTACAGATACTGGTGCGTTCTCTTATCAAGGTAGTGCTGAGGCTATTACTGCATTGAGTGTGCAAGGACAACAACTATGTCAGACGCTATCTGGAATCGGGGCACGTTTTATGAGCACTGGTCTGGATTGGGTGCTAGAACAGGCGCAGCAATATGAGGAATCTTTAACTCAACTTGATACAGTCGAGCAGGAACAGGCTAGTGCTGACCTTGCTACCGACACATCAGCTAACGATACTACACCTTCTCAACCCTCTCAGCCGGAAGAAAAGAACATCGTCACGCAACCTGAACCTGCTGCACATATACCTGCTGATCCGCCTGCCGCTACGCCTGCTGATCCACCTGTTCAACAGAAACCAGAATCAGACTCTGCTCACGCTACGCAGGCACCACCACAGCCTGAGCAGTCGGTAGCACAACCTCAACCTAATGATGAAAAAACCTGTGCAGCAGAGACAAAACCAATAGTGGGTGCCCAAGTGCGGACAGGCGGAAAAATTAGTGCAGATCTTTCTCAATCGAGTGATATTTCTGTTAAAAAGGCAGGTGCTTGGTAATGGAATATGAGGAATTTATCGAAAGATTTAAGAAACGCACTCAGGAAAGATTAGAAGAGTTTGAGCGGGCAGTAGCCCAGGTGAAAGCAGAGGCTTTAGCAGGTAATGGCACTGAAAAAGATGGCGATGGTCGTCGAAAAGCAATGGAAGAATACAGCTTGAGAGATAGAGCTGCCTCGAGTATTCTGCCCCAGCACCAGGGCAGAAATAGACGAGGCAAGGTACGCGGTGTGCTGAAAAAATTGTAGTGAATAGTTACTCGGGGTGGTTAACTAAGAAAAGGGATTTTTGATGTGGAAACTACATCGGCTTTTTCTTCTAGTTCTTCTCCCCAGAAAGAAGTAACCTTTTTCGCCTCGGCTGCTTCGTCGCTAAAACCAGAGTATTTCTTTTGCCCATCAAGCTGATGCAAAAGGAATCCTGTGGTCAGACCACGAATTAGCTCACGGTGAGACATTTTAATGCTGCCGATACCAGTGAAAAGCTTGAAGAACGTGTCCTCGGTAAGACTTTGGTGGGTAATATCCTCAAGTTCACGATAAGCAACGCTACCTTTCCACGCCGTTGCAATTTTCGGCGCATTGCCATAGTCGAAAATGGGATTTTCTTCAGCAGCTAAAATCAGACCTGGTGCCTCTACAGAACGAGCACTAATCTCAGCTGGTGGAGTAGAAGCAGAGGGAAATAAAGCTGCAACCGCTGCAATTTTAGGACGATGTGCAGCAGCAAGAATCGCTGCTGCGGCACCCATACCATGCCCCACAACACCGAGCTTGCTAGGAGACACCGTAATATTTCCAGTACCCAAACGCACACCAGAAAGTATCTGCAAGCATGATTCCAAATCAGCTGCAAAGCCATGTTGGTTAGGTTGGAATCCTTTTTCTGTATTCGGTGCAGCCACGGCAATTCCCCAACTAGCTAGGTGACGTAGCGTTGCATGGTACTTTGAGATGTCTTTCATCCAGTCATGCCCAAAAGCAATGCCTGGAATGTTCTTCCCCTCGGCAGGGGTATAGATTTTTCCAGGTAAACCGGCATAATCAAGGTCGCCAACGAGAACTCGATGTGGACCACGCTTGGATAATTTTGACAAATGTTTGTTTAGATTTTCAGCCACAACTACCAAGAATAGAGGATTTAGCACAAAGAGGGCGGATTTTAAGGAAATTGTCTCTTGAATGGTTGATGAGATTTTCCTCGTATGGGCATATTGCGCAGAGGTATTGGTCAAATTCCAAGACTAACTCAAACTAATGGCATGATATTAACCATGCACTTGCTTGAAACCCGCATTGATCTTTCTGCCATTGCACATAACACAGCGCACCTCAAAAAAATGGTTGCTCCTGCACAGCTCATGTGCGTGGTAAAAGCAGATGCATATAATCATGGCGCTGCACGTGTAGCGCCTGTGATGGCTGCACATGGGGCAGACCAGTTTGGTGTTGCAACGATAGATGAGGCATTGGCACTGCGTCGCAGTGGTATCACACAACCAATCTTGTGTTGGATCTGGTCGCCGGAGCAAGATATTCTTGCAGCGATTGCCGCAGATATTGACCTGGCGATTGTTTCGCCTCACCATGCTTACGCCCTGGCAGGTAAGAACGCGCGAGTATGTGTGAAAGTAGATACTGGATTACATCGTTCTGGAGTGGATCGGCAGGACTGGCTGGATGTGTTTGGATTCTTAAAATCGCACCCGGAGCTGGAAGTGACCGGTTTATTTAGCCATTTTGCGTGTGCAGATGATTTATCTAGTTCCTATACGGATCAACAATTGGCTGTTTTTCATGAAGCAATTGAGTGCGCCCGTGCTGTGGGGTTAAGCATTCCGAAAAACCACATTGCTAATTCTCCTGCGACCTTATCGCGCCCTGATACCCATTGTGATATGGTTCGCCCTGGTGTGGCGATTTATGGTATGGAGCCAATTTCTGGGCGTACGCATAACCTGCGTCCAGCATTATCATGGGTGGGGAAAATTACTGTGGTTAAACCTATTCGAGCGGGTGAGGGCAGTAGCTATTCTCTGACCTGGCATAGTAAACGCGATGGTTATATTGCTGTGGTTCCGGTGGGTTATGCAGATGGTTTGCCGCGTATGGCTCAGGATCATCTCGAACTTACCATTAGAGGACATCGCTATAAACAAGTGGGTCGTGTTTGTATGGATCAGATAGTGGTGGATTTGGGAGATAATGTTCATGGCGTATCTCCTGGTGATGAGGCAATTATCTTTGGGGCTGGCGGCATGAGCGCCACGGAGTTAGCGCAACGGCTAGGTACGATAAACTATGAGGTCATTTGTCGCCCTGGCGGACGTAGCGTGCGAGTGTATCACTAAGAAGGGGCAGAGAAAGTGCATGATTTTCCATTAAGCGGACGACGTCGCCTAGAAACAGTATCTGACACGCAAGATTTTGCTGAGGAGCTAGGTAAGCATCTTGAGGCAGGCGATGTGGTTATCTTGTCAGGGCCTGTGGGGGCAGGAAAAACCACATTTACTCAAGGATTGGCTCGAGGATTAGGGGTGAAAGGGCGCGTTACCTCGCCGACCTTTATTATCGCTCGGGAGCACGCTAGTTTGAGCGATGGTCCTGCACTTATCCATGTGGATGCTTATCGTCTTATTGATGGCGAGGCGGGAAATGCCGTCGGGATGCTTGATAGTTTGGATCTAGAGACTGAGTTGGAGCAGGCAGTGATTGTAGCCGAGTGGGGTGGGGGGTTGATTGAGCGCATATCTGAGAACTATTTAGTCATTGAGTTTGATCGTAGGACTGCTTGGGAACAAGATGCGCAATCACAGGCGCGTATTCTTAGTTGGCAATGGGTGGAAGGCACATAGCAGTGCCTGCGGTCAGTGTGACTGAGCCAGTTATTACCTGTTCCTAAGCTCTGCTAGGCTTTTAGCAGAAATGAGATTAGTGAGGTAGGAATAATAATGACACTTGCACCCAAGCTCAAAGCAGCTGTTGCCGCATTGATTGTGCTTTTCGCTATTGGACTGGGCGCTTTGGTGGCTTTCGGTCAGTTGAGTCCAGCTGCAGATCAAACCGGACCATTAGAGAAGAAACTTAAGAGTATTTCCGCTAATGGTATGAATACAGCGGCAATAAAAATTTCTGATGTTTATGGTGAAGATACCGCTGGTATTATTGCCGCGTGTCCTGGTATTACTGCTGGTTCATTTAAGCAGATGGGCATTGATTTATCTTCTGTTTCTTATCCAGTCAATGGACCACAGCGTGATGAAAGCTATTTCGTTATCTTAAATGGTGAGGAATACAAGCCTAGTTTAGAGAAATTTGACAGCAATAAGGTTGATTTGTGTATATCAGGTTTGTCGGGGATCCCTATTGCCGATGATGGTTTACTTATTTTTACTCATGATCCAGAGCAGGATACCTGGATTTTGCGCGGGTATTCTCCACTCTGAGCGTCCTCTTAAGCATTGTTAGCATTTGTCGGCATTGTCAAAATTAGGATTAGGTATTAGGTAATTGTGCTTATTCTTGCAATAGATACCTCCACTTCTGATTTAGTAGTGGGATTAGTGCGCGTTGATGATGCTCATACCTCGGCTTCCGCGTCGCAGCCACAAGAGTATGAGCTTATCGACGAGCAGGTGTTGGTGAATACTCGCCAACACAATGAGCTACTCACCCCTACTGCGGTGCAGCTTTTGGCTAATAATGATCTCACTTTGCGTGATGTGTCTGGATTTGTGGTTGGGCTAGGGCCTGGACCTTTTACTGGGTTGCGTGTGGGCATTGCTACTGCTGCAGCTTTTGCTGACGCATTATCGGCGCCTATTTGGGGTGTATGCTCACTCGATGCGGCTGCTCTCGAGTGCCAGCGGCAGTATCACGGGCGGGTGCTTATTGCCACGGATGCGCGTCGTAAAGAAGTGTATTGGGCAGAGTATGTAGATGGTGTTCGGCAGCATTATCCACAGGTAGGAAAACCTGAAGATTTATCTGGGGATCATATTGATGTGGTGTCTATTCCAGATCATCTTGTTGCGCGACTACCAGAATCTTTATCTGAGGTCGTACGTACTCATGCGCGTCCTGGCGCATTATCTTTGGTAAAAGCGGTGGATTGGGCAGCTCCTGCACAGCTTCAACCATTATATCTACGACGTCCTGATGCGCAGGTTCCAGCACCGGTGCGTGTATCATCTGCCTTAGTTTATCCGAAGCAGCCTTGATCTGCTTTTATGAAAAATAAAAGAAAATAAAAGACGAGATGAATGTTGAACTGCGTGAGATTACCGCCGACGATTGTGCCAGACTCGCACAATTAGAGGAAGTATTATTCCCAGGTGATAGCCCCTGGACGCTATCAGATTTCGTCCATGAGATTGCCCAATCGCACACGTTTTATATTGGTGCGGTGATTACCACTGCTGAGGGGGAACAGCTATTGGTGGGTTATGCCGGGTTGGCTATGTTGGGTGTTGCTACGGAACCAGAGTTTGAGGTGCATACGATAGGCGTTGATCCGCGTTTTCAGCGTCGCGGAATTGCGCGATTGCTCATGGATAACCTCACTCATATTGCCGATTCTTATGGGGGTGCTATGTTCCTGGAAGTGCGTACTGACAATGAACCAGCAGTGTCGTTGTATCGTTCCTATGGGTTTGAGCAGATAGGTGTGCGCAAGCGTTATTATCAACCCTCGGGCGCTGACGCTTTTACTATGCGACGCTCACCTCAACTCTTAAAGAAATAAAGCTAGGATATGTCTGTGATTATTTTGGGTATCGAGTCCTCTTGTGATGAAACAGGCGTTGGCATTGTCGAGCTTGCCGACGATGGCACAGTAACGGTGTTGGCTGACGCAGTTGCCAGCTCGATGCAAGAGCATGCACGTTTTGGTGGTGTAGTTCCAGAGATAGCGTCTAGAGCTCATCTGGAAGCGATGCAACCAGTGATGAAAGAGGCGTTGGCGCAAGCTGGAATTGATAAGCCTGATGTGGTGGCGGCGACTGTTGGTCCAGGTTTGGCTGGGGCGCTTTTGGTGGGGGCTTCAGCGGCAAAGGCCTATGCGGCTGCTTGGGGGGTGCCGTTTTATGGTGTTAATCATCTGGGTGGGCATGTGGCAGTAGCAAACTTGGATGGGCAAAAACTTCCACATTCCATTGCTCTGTTGGTTTCTGGTGGGCATACTCAGTTATTGGAAGTGACTGCGGTTGGGAAACCTATGAAAGAATTGGGTTCTACTTTGGACGATGCTGCAGGGGAAGCCTATGACAAAGTCTCTCGCTTGCTAGGTTTGGGTTATCCTGGTGGACCCATTATTGATAAGTATGCTGCTCAAGGGGATAAAAAAGCTATTGCTTTTCCGCGTGCTTTGGCAAAGAAAGAAGATATGCGTGGTGAGCATCGTTATGATTTTTCTTTTTCTGGCTTAAAAACTGCAGTTGCGCGTTATCTTGAGCAAGCAGAAAAAGAAGGTCGGAGCGTCGATATTCATGATGTATGTGCTTGTTTTCAAGAAGCGGTCTGTGATGTTTTAAGTCTTAAAGCTGTTCAAGCGTGCAAAGATACAGGTGCGCAGGTATTGCTCTTAGGTGGTGGGGTTGCTGCGAATTCTCGATTGCGTCGATTGCTTGGTGATCGGTGTAGCGCACAAGGAATTGAGCTGCGGGTTCCCCAACTCAAACTGTGCACGGATAATGGCGTCATGATTGCGGCGTTAGCGGCAGAGTTAATTGCTGCTGGTGCTGCGGAGTCGAGTTTGACTGTTGGTACCGATACGGGGTTGGACGTAGAAGTACCGTTGCTTATTGCGGCGGAATAAGGAGGAAGATGTCGTGAATATATCCTCATGTTCGCTTTTAGCAAAAATATGAGTGCCAATGTTGAGGGTTGGCACTCGTGAGGGTAGAGTGCCAATAAGGTTGTCAAAACACACAGTTGTTCACCCGCGACGACGGCTGTGCTGGAATCACAACCGGCACATGATAAGAAAACTCTTAACTCACGAAAGGAACATCGTGGCTAACGTCAGTATTAAACCGCTTGAGGATCGTGTTCTCGTCCAGATCAGTGAGGCAGAAACTACCACTGCTTCTGGTTTGGTAATTCCTGATTCTGCAAAGGAAAAGCCACAGGAGGGTGTTGTTGTAGCAGCAGGTCCTGGTCGTTTTGATGGTGATGATCGTGTCCCTATGGACATTAAGGTTGGCGATACCGTCGTATTCTCTAAGTACGGTGGAACTGAGCTGAAATATGACGGTCAAGAGTACCTTCTTCTTAACGCTCGCGACGTACTGGCTATCGTCGAAAAGTAATAGAGGACGTATAACACAATGGCAAAACTAATTGCATTTAACCAGGAAGCTCGTGAGGGTATCCTGAGAGGTGTAGATACACTCGCTAATGCAGTGAAAGTAACCTTAGGGCCACGTGGTCGTAATGTGGTTTTAGATAAGTCTTTCGGATCGCCAACAGTTACTAATGACGGTGTCACCATTGCGCGTGATATTGATGTAGAAGATCCTTTTGAGAATCTTGGTGCGCAACTTGTTAAGTCCGTGGCGGTAAAAACCAATGATATCGCTGGTGATGGTACCACCACTGCAACATTGCTTGCGCAGGCGCTTATCACTGAAGGGTTGCGCAACGTAGCTGCTGGTGCCAATCCTATTGAGCTTAATAAAGGAATTGCAGCCGGTGCTGATTATGTAGTGGATCAGCTTATTGCACGTGCTACTGAAGTATCATCGTCTGCTGATATTGCCAATGTTGCTACTGTGTCTTCTCGCGATGAAGTAGTCGGTGAGATGGTTGCAGCAGCAATGGAAAAAGTGGGCAAAGATGGTGTGGTTACTGTGGAGGAATCACAATCAATTGATTCCTACCTCGATGTAACTGAAGGTGTGTCCTTTGATAAAGGATTCCTTTCGCCTTATTTCATTACTGATACTGATAGTCAGCAAGCAGTGCTTGAGGAACCATTGGTTCTTCTGGTTCGCAATAAAATTTCTTCACTTCCAGATTTTCTTCCACTGTTGGAGAAGGTCGTGGAGTCTGCGAAGCCAGTTCTTATTGTTGCTGAGGATGTTGAGGGTGAACCGCTACAAGCATTAGTGGTCAATTCAATTCGCAAAACTATTAAAGCTGTTGCAGTTAAGGCACCGTATTTCGGTGAGCGTCGTAAAGCATTCATGGATGATTTGGCGGTAGTTACTAATGCTACGGTCATTGATCCTGAGGTGGGTGTAAATCTTCACGACGCTTCCGCTGAGGTTTTTGGCCACGCGCGTCGGGTAACTGTCACCAAAGATGAAACCATCATCGTTGATGGCGCTGGTAGCGCAGAAGCAGTAGAAAATCGCCGTGCGCAGATTCGACGAGAGATTGAGAATACTGATTCATCGTGGGATCGAGAAAAGGCACAAGAGCGTTTGGCTAAACTTTCTGGCGGTATCGCTGTCATCAAAGTAGGTGCTGCAACGGAGACAGAAGTATCTGAGCGTAAGCTACGTGTCGAAGATGCTATTAATGCTGCTCGTGCTGCTGCGCAGGAGGGCGTGATTGCTGGCGGTGGTTCTGCGTTGGTTCAGATTTCTGCTGGATTAGAGGAATTTGCACAAGAACATGATGCAGATGTACGCGTAGGCATTATTGCTTTGGCTCGTGCTTTGCGTAAGCCCGCATACTGGATTGCACACAATGCCGGTTTAGATGGTGCAGTTGTGGTTGCGCGTATTGCTGAACAAGAAAATGGTTCTGGTTTTAACGCGGCAACCCTTGAATACGGAAACCTCATTGAGCAGGGCATTATTGACCCAGTGAAGGTTACCCATTCTGCAGTGGTGAATGCTACGTCAGTTGCTCGTATGGTATTGACTACAGAAGCATCTGTAGTAGAGAAACCACAAGATGAAGCTGCACCGAATGCGGCTGGGCATAGTCATTAAAAGACGAGTAGTGGGATAGTGATTCTTACTCTTTGAGAGTAGGTCATGAGATTATAAAAACTCCTCAGCATAGTGCTGAGGAGTTTTTGCTATTTTCGCACGATAGCCAACTAGCCAACTTCTGTCTTGCAGTAAGTGCTTGTACTTTCTAGACGGTTACGCTTGCGCGTCGTTTAGTACGAGAACGAAGAATAACCATTCTTTCTGTCTCTGACATTCCACCCCAAATGCCATAAGGCTCGGCAACGCTTAGTGCGTGTTCGCGGCATGCCTCAAGAACTGGGCAAGAATTGCAAATTGCTTTTGCACGTAGTTCGCGTTGTTGGCGAGCACGTCCACGCTCTCCATCTGGATGATAGAAAACATCTGAGTTTTCCCCGCGGCAGGCACCGTGTAATTGCCAGTCCCAAAAATCTGAGTTAGGACCAGGGAGTAGATTTGGTTGAGACATATAAAAATCTCCTCTAACTTGTGCTGATTGCTTAGCCTAGTGTGAATTCTTTAGGTGAACAGTTGGTAAAACACTTTTGACTGATTCGTTGAGAAAAAGCGAAAATTAACCAAAAAGACATTTTTGGGGTAATGTGCACCTGCCCTGGTCTGCGCAAAAGGAAAAAGTTAAAAAAAGGTTAATTTTTCCCAAGGTTCTATAAAATGATAGAAAATAGCAGAAAAGCGTCGTTGCGTTAGTCAAGATGCAAGGGGACGGGAAATAACGGAAAATGCAGAGAACAAAGGGGTAATCGGATATGTGGAGGGAAAAATTTTCTTGATTCCAAGCCTAGGGATCTGATCCTAAGACTGACTAAAAGAAGTCTAAGAATGTTTCTCAGGGATATTTTAATTCTTTGTACTTTGCTGCGGTATCCTATATTTATATTTTGGTAGATATTCTAGATATCTCAGTTAAAACTTTAAGCATCGTGATATGAAAAGGATTATGTTCTTTTGTAAAACATAGCCTGGCAAGAAATCGATAAAGGATTAAAGTCTGTGAATAGTCATGAAGAAGAACTAGCAAAGGTGGTGCCTTTGGCTGTTGCTGGTGATCTTCAGGCTCTAGAAAAAGTAATTCGGATTATTCACCCGCTCGTCGTGCGTTATGCTCGCGCCAGGATAAATGGCGATCAGCATCCGACGGCAGATGATGTTGCCCAGGAAATTTGTTTTGCAGTAGCTACTTCTATGAGAAGCTACACGGATCGTGGAAGACCTTTTATGGCATTTGTCTACGCGATTGCTTCTCATAAAATAGCCGATGCGCATCGAAGTTATTTTAAGGACTTATCGAGTCCAACTGCAGAATTGCCAGAAGTCGAAGATCGACATTCTCCTGAAGAGTATGTTCTGGTAAGCGATGGTAGTAACAAAGTCCGTCAGCTTCTCGATTCACTGAGTGAAAAAGCGCGCGAGGTTTTAATACTGAGAGTTTTTGTTGGGTTAAGTGCCGAAGAAACAGCAGAAATAGTAGGAAGTACGCCAGGAGCGGTAAGGGTTGCACAGCATCGTGCGTTAACGGCATTAAGAAAAATTATTGAATCAGGAGAAAATAATGGGTAAGCGAGATGAGAAAAATAGTCGGGGGGGGGGCTTGAATTCTTCAATTCTTCATGAGCTAAAAAGCGATGAAGAGTACATAGCGTGCTTGTCGCGAGGCGAAGTTCCTGCATCAGGGCATGATGGCACGATTGATCCTAGTGCTACCGCATTATTAGCTTTGCGTAAAGAGATTCTGACTGATGTGCCACCCCCACCTACATTGGCGCAATTAGGAATTACTGATGCGTCGGGGTCTGTATCGGAGCCGTTGGCTGGTGCGAAATCTCGGAGATACCGTGGATTCTTTTCTGCTGCGCTCATGGGGGCTGCGGCAGCAACATTTGTTATCGCAGGCGGTGGACTAGCTATTCATTCTGCACAACAAGATTCTGCGCTTTATGGTTTGCGGCAAGTGCTTTTCGGCGACCAAGAATCTCATGAGGATGTTATTCAATTAGCTAGCACTTTAGATCAAGTGCGTGAACTCAATGCTGCCGGGGATACTGAAGGTGTGCAGCGTTTATTGACGCAAGCGCAGTCTATTGTGGATAATCTTGCGCCGGTAGATCGTGAGCAGGCAAAAGAAGTGCTTGAGAAAACTGAGCAAAGTATTACTGAACAGCCAAGCGCAGAGCAGCCACCACAGGTAACTGGTGCTGAAAAAACTAATATGCCACTTCCGACGAACGCACCCAATGGCGTTGTTGGGGCGGAATTACCTGGCACGCAGCCATATACGCCTAGTGATGTTATGGTGCCAGAAACGCCTACAGTGATAGAACCTCATACATCAGCGGTAGAAATGGCAGAGCCTGTTGCACAGCAAGAAGTAATTTCTGCCGCTGTACCTGAACCCCAGTCGCCCTTGACGCAACCTATAGAGCTTCTCGACGAGCTTCGAGATTCTTTGGCACATCTTCCTGATGAATCTCCTGGGGATGTTCTCAATCCAGTTCATTAAAATAGTTTGGAAATTAAGTGGCAGGCGTTGGTTTTGGGCAGCTTTTATCTTCTGATTGCTTGGGGGAAAACGCACAATTAACGCTCATGCTTGATCCGTACTAGGGTAGAGATAACACACGAAAGCACGTGCGTTAATAAAAGTTAAAACCTTATCTTGCACAGAAAAACTGACAAAGAGAAATACGGAGAAAAGATGTCACAGTCGTATGTTTCTACCGGTGGTGATGATCCACAAAAAGTAGCACTTGTCGGTCTGACATTTGATGATGTACTACTTATTCCTGATGCCTCAGATGTGATTCCTTCTGAGGTAACAACCAAGACACAATTGACGCGCAATATCTCGTTGAATATACCGATTGTATCTGCGGCAATGGATACTGTGACTGAATCTCGTATGGCTATTGCTATGGCCAGAGAAGGCGGTATGGGTATTTTGCACCGCAATCTTTCTATCGACGAACAAGCACAACACGTCGAAACCGTGAAGCGTTCGGAATCTGGCATGGTTACTGACCCAGTAACTGCTACACCTGATATGACCATTTCTGAGGTTGACGCATTATGCGCCCGGTTCCGTATCTCAGGCTTACCAGTTGTCGATGAGCAAGGCACGTTGGTGGGAATTTGCACCAATCGTGATATGCGTTTTGAGCCTGACTATAACCGTCGCGTTGCTGAAGTAATGACACCAATGCCATTGGTTATTGCCCAAGAAGGTGTGAGCAAAGAAGAAGCATTACAGCTACTTTCTGCAAACAAAGTGGAAAAGCTGCCAATTGTAGATAAAAATGGCAAACTCACCGGGCTGATCACCGTGAAAGACTTTGTCAAGACTGAGCAATATCCATTAGCTTCTAAAGATTCTTCTGGGCGCTTGCTTGTCGGCGCTGGTATCGGTGTTGGTGAGGAATCGTGGAAACGCGCAGGCGCCCTCGTTGATGCTGGAGTAGATGTGTTGGTTGTTGATTCCGCTCATGCTCATTCGCGGGGTGTGCTAGACATGGTGGCTAAAGTCAAGAAAGAGTTTGGCGATACTATCGACGTGATCGGTGGCAATCTTGCTACTCGAGCAGCGGCGAAAGCGATGATTGAGGCTGGTGCTGATGCAATCAAAGTAGGCATTGGTCCAGGTTCCATTTGTACTACACGTGTTGTTGCCGGTGTGGGCGCTCCACAGATTACTGCCATTATGGAAGCAGCTGTTCCAGCTCATGCTGCAGGAGTACCAATTATTGCCGATGGTGGTATGCAATTTTCTGGCGATGTTGCTAAGGCATTAGCGGCAGGTGCGTCGTCGGTTATGCTTGGTTCTATGCTGGCTGGTACCACAGAAGCGCCAGGTGAAATCGTTGTGGTTGGCGGTAAACAATATAAGCGTTACCGTGGTATGGGTTCCATGGGGGCGATGCAAGGGCGTGGTTTAACTGGGGAAAAGCGCTCTTATTCTAAAGATCGCTATTTCCAAGCTGACGTGAAGAGCGAAGATAAGTTGGTTCCAGAAGGTATTGAAGGTCAAGTGCCTTTCCGTGGTCCTCTTGGTGCTATTACGCACCAAATCGTCGGGGGCTTGCGGGCAGCAATGGGATATACCGGTTCTGCGTCTATTAGCGATTTGCAACAGGCACGCTTTGTGCAGATTACTTCTGCTGGCTTGAAGGAATCTCATCCACACCATATTCAGCAGACTGTCGAAGCGCCAAATTATCGCTAAGGTTGCATCGGTACACAGCTTAAAGAAAAGCCGAAAATAGAACAGAAAGGGTCACAATGCGTGACTACGTAGAGATTGGCATTGGGCGCCAAGCAAGAAAAACATATGACTTAGATCAGTTGTCTGTGTTGCCTGCTCGTCGTACCCGCTCCTCAAAAGATGTCAATACGGAATGGAACATTGACGCTTATACCTTTTCCATTCCTTTCCTATCGCACCCAACTGATGCATTAGCCACGCCTGAGTTCATCATTGAAATGGACAAACAAGGTGGATTAGGTGTTATTAACGCAGAAGGACTGTGGGGGCGCCATCGCGATCTAGATCAAGCAATTCAAGAAGTTATCGATGCGTATGACAATAAAAATAGCTTTCTTCGTTTTTCTGCCAGCAATGCAACAAAGAAATTGCAACAGCTCCATACCCAAGCCATTGATTATGACTTGCTCAGCGAAAGAATAGCTCAGGTGCGTGATAGTGGTGCTACGGTGGCAGTACGTGTATCGCCACAGAATGCTAGAGAGTTAGCGCCAGTGGTGATTGCAGCTGGTGCAGAACTTCTGCTTATCCAGGGCACCATCATTTCGGCTGAGCACGTTGCCACGGGTGGGGAGCCACTTAACCTCAAAGAGTTTATTGGCACTCTCGACGTCCCGGTTATCGCAGGTGGTGTGAGTGATTACACCACGGCATTACATTTGATGCGTGCTGGTGCTGTGGGGGTTATCGTCGGTAGTGGTAGTAGTGCGCATGAGTCAACATTGGGTATTCATGTGCCTATGGCCACCGTGATTGCTGATATTGCAGCAGCTAGACGCGATTACCTCGACGAAACTGGCGGCCGCTATGTGCATGTGATTGCCGATGGCTCTATTCATGACTCCGGTGATGTGGTCAAGGCTATTGCTTGTGGTGCCGACGCTGTGGTTCTTGGGCAACCACTTGCCAGAGCGCGAGAAGCTGCGGCGCATGGTTTGTACTGGCAGGCAAGTGCTGCTCATCCTCGTTTCCCACGCGGAATGATAGGCTATGATGAACTCAGCGATTATGACATAGCGCCGGAAGAACGAGTGAGCTTGGAAGTTATTTTGCATGGACCTTCCTCGGATGCGTTTGGTGAAGAAAACTTCGTTGGTGGCCTCAAGCGTGCGATGGCAAAGTGCGGTTATACGGAATTAAAGAGTTTCCAAAAGGTCGGGATATCTGTGCAATGATGTGCGCACCTAGTCTTTGGCGAGGGCTGGTTTTTCAAGAGTTTCGCTCTAGCGCTTTGTGCGCGCTAGACTAGGAAAGCGTGAGCCAACAAAATGTAACGCAACCTGCTGTGAAACATCGACCAGTGCTTGTTATTGATTTTGGTGCGCAGTATGCGCAACTTATTGCACGGCGTATTCGAGAAGCAAAAATCTATTCGGAAGTAGTTCCGCATAGTATTTCATTAGAAGAAGTAAAAGCAAAAAATCCTGCAGCATTAGTGCTATCTGGTGGACCTAGTTCTGTTTATGCTCCTGAGGCACCAGAGCTAGACCCACAGATTCTTTCACTGGGTATTCCTGTTTTTGGTATTTGCTATGGGTTCCAGTACATGACAAAAGCACTCGGCGGAACAGTAAGTGCTACTGGGGATCGTGAATATGGTCGCACTGATATTACCGTCGTGGGTGGTGCACTCCACGAGGGGCTTGAAGCACAACATACTGTGTGGATGAGTCATGGAGATGCTGTTTCTGAAGCACCTGAGGGCTTTGTTGTTACCGCATCCAGTCAGGGAGCTCCTGTCGCTGCATTTGAGTGCGTGGAAAAGAAGATGGCTGGTGTGCAATATCACCCTGAGGTACGCCATTCTCCTCATGGCCAGCAGGTGCTAGAGCACTTCCTTACTAAGGTTGCTGGTTTGGAGCAGAATTGGACTGCTGCAAATATTGCTGATGAACTTATTGAAGCAGTGCGTGAGCAAGTGGGGCAAGGGCGCGCTATTTGTGGACTATCTGGCGGAGTTGATTCGGCTGTAGCAGCGGCATTGGTGCAGCGAGCAATTGGGGATCGTCTTACGTGTGTGTTTGTGGATCATGGTTTGTTGCGTGCTGGTGAGCGCGAGCAAGTAGAAAAAGATTTCGTTGCCTCTACTGGTGCAAAATTAGTGGTTGTTTCGGAACAGGAAGCGTTCTTAAACAAACTTGCTGGTATTAGTGAACCAGAGGCAAAACGTAAAGCTATTGGTGCAGAGTTTATTCGTTCCTTTGAGCGCGCTGTCGCTGGTGTGTTGGAAGGGCAACAGGTTGAGTTCTTGGTACAGGGTACCTTGTATCCTGATGTGGTGGAGTCCGGTGGTGGTGCTGGTACTGCCAATATCAAGAGCCATCACAATGTTGGTGGATTGCCTGATGATGTTGAGTTTGAGCTAGTTGAGCCATTGCGCTTGCTCTTCAAGGATGAGGTTCGCGCTGTTGGTCGTGAGTTGGGCTTGCCTGAAGAAATTGTGGCACGTCAGCCTTTCCCAGGTCCTGGTTTAGGCATTCGGATCATTGGTGAGGTAACAGCTCAGCGCCTAGAGACTCTGCGGGCAGCTGATCTGATTGCGCGCACTGAGCTTAGTGCTGCTGGATTGGATGAAGAGATATGGCAGTGCCCTGTGGTATTGCTTGCCGACGTCCGCTCAGTCGGTGTGCAGGGCGATGGTCGTACGTATGGGCATCCTATTGTGCTGCGCCCGGTATCTTCTGAGGACGCAATGACCGCAGATTGGACGCGGTTGCCGTATGATGTGCTGGAGAAAATCTCTACCCGTATTACTAATGAAGTACCTGATGTTAATCGAGTGGTATTGGATGTCACCTCAAAGCCACCAGGAACAATAGAGTGGGAGTAATTCTGGCACTATAAAACACCAGCTGCACGATAGGCAGTCTGGTGTTTTTGCATATTAGTCAAGATATGCAAGGGCGCGAGTACCGTCGACGTGCGGGAAGATAAGCCACATCCAGCCAAAAACAATGAGTCCACTGCCCAATGTTGCCCACCACGGTGCCGGGGCGAGTAGGGGTGCGAGCATGAGCATAAGCCATACTAAAAATAGTGGAACTATTTGGGAGAACTTGGGGCGGTAATAGAGATTGCGCTGCTCGAGGAAGGCACGTATATGAGCACGATATGGGTGCGAGAAAATGAGCAGGATACCGATGCCAATGCTTGCGAGCATAATGGCTACTTGAATTCCACGGGGAAGCGCTGTGGTTAAGCTGGCTACCCCAAGACCGAATAACACTGATGTGCTAAGTCGAACAGAAGGTGGTGTTGTAGGTGCAAGGGCATTCATAAGAAATAGTGTACTGCCTTGGGCTGGTGTGGATATAGCGGGCACCATGAAGATGCGGCAGGGAAGTGATTAGTCAATGAATAATTAGTGCTGGATGTCTATGACTAGTCGGTTGGGGTTGCTAAGTGACTGGATGGAATACGGATGTGTGCGATCTAATCCAATGAGAAATTGACTTGATCCCTCAAAAGTACCAAGGCTACGTACCTCAGTTACCACACCGGTGCTTGTTGGATCAATATCGGCGTTGAGATTGGGGTCTTTGATTCCTAACTCGAATGGGTACAAGGTGCCTGTGATATTGAGCAGTAGTGCTTGGGTGCCGTTGAACGTGATGACCTCGCCACTGGTGAGTTGAGTGGGTTCAGTGGTGAGTTGGCTTGCCCAACCAGGTGTTCCGGTTCCTTCTAGGTCGATCACAATGCGGTCAAAAGTATCATGGCTAGCTACTCGTATCCCGATAGGCACCAAAGCGCCGTGGTCGGGCTGTTGTTGTTTATCAGAGGTATCAGGGGTGCCCAGAATAGAAGTGCTACTTTCTGGGGCTCCACTGTGAAGTTGAGCTGCCTGTTGTGGGGCAGTAGTGGTGTTGGAGCGCGAAATAGTACGCGTGGAGGTCACGACAACTGTTTCTTGGGTTGCGCCTTTTTCCCCTGATGCGTGGGTGCTCGATTCTGCATTCTTTTTTTGTTCTGTAGTAGTGTCGTCGCATCCAGCCAGTCCAAGAGCACTAGCAGCAATAGCTGCGACAGCAATACGACGAAGATAAGCAGAGTGAGTAGTCATAGTTCCACCCTAATCTTCCTTTGTGAAGAAAGGAAGATGTAGAAGAGGGCAATGTTGATATTGTTGTGAAACATTTATGCTTTCTATTATGTTCATTGCTTTGTTTGGTGGGATAAAGCCCAGTGGCACAGGCTGAGTAGATAAAAAGAACCCCAGCACCATCATTATTGTGTGCTGGGGCAAAGCGATTGGTTAGCGTCGCATGATTTTTTTGGAGAGCCAGTTGCCAAAAATCTGGATGAACTGAACCAAGATGATGATTGTTACGGTAGCAACGAGAGTTACCTGCCAATCGTATGCGCGATAACCATAGGTGATAGCGAAGTCACCTAGTCCACCGCCGCCGATATAACCTGCCATGGCAGACATATCGACAATCGCGATGGAAATAAAAGTGTATCCGAGGATAAGTGGGCCAAGAGCTTCAGGAATATAATCACTGAGGTAATGATTTTCCAGGGACTGGCTCCCATGGCACGAGCTGCTTCAATAACTCCAGGATCAATCGAGACAAGATTTTGCTCCACGATACGTGCCACAGCAAAACTCGCTGCAATGGACATACCGAACATTGCTGCTTCACGCCCAATTTGCGTGCCGACGACAGCAATGGTCAACGGACCTATAGCTGAAATGAGAATAATAAAAGGAATCGGGCGTACCAGATTGACCAGGAAGTTAATCAACGCATAAACGATGCGATTTTCTAAAATTGCGCCTTTGCGAGTGGTATAGAGCAAAGTTCCTAGAACCAACCCAAAGATACCAGCTGCCACTAGGGTGACTGCAACCATAACCAAGGTGTCGCTGATAGCTTGTTTGTAGGTATCGCCGAGTCTGGACCAATCTGCTGCAAGAATACTGGTGTGCATTATCGAGCAATCTCCTCAATATCAGTGGTCGTGGAAAGATAGGCGTAGAAGTCGTTGATAGCTTGCTCATCGCCATTAAGTCGTACGGTGACCTTACCGAAACTATGCTTTTGCAAAGTGGTGACCCCACCGTGGACGATATTGATGGACACTCCTTTGGCGCGTGCAGAGCTTACCGCATCGAAAAAACCGGATTCTTCACTAAGCACGATGGTAAATAAGCGTCCCTGGTGTGCCAGTAGATCTTCGGATTCTAGTGCGTCAGGAGTGTTGCGCAATGATGTTGCCACAAAGCGTTGAGTAACTGCGCTGTGTGGGTGGGAAAAGATCTCATAGGTGGAACCGTATTCCACTACTTTGCCATTTTCCATAACAGCAACTTTGTCGGCAATGGTGCGTACAACATCCATCTCATGCGTAATAACGACAATGGTGATTCCAAGCTCACGATTGACTTTGCGCAGCAAATTAAGCACCTCGTGAGTGGTTTCTGGATCTAGTGCTGAGGTAGCCTCGTCGGCAAGCAAGAGGTCAGGGTTGGTTGCTAGGGCGCGGGCAATACCAACACGCTGTTTTTGTCCACCAGAAAGCTGCTCTGGGTAATTCTTGCCGCGATCACCCAGGCCCACAAAATCAAGCAATTGGGCAACGCGTTTTTTGCGCTCTGCTTTATCAACACCGGCCAAGATAAGTGGATACTCGATGTTGCCTGCAGCGGTGCGTGATGAGAAAAGATTGAACTGCTGGAAGATCATGCCGATATTGCGACGAATACCGCGAAGTTTTTTCTCGCTCAATCCCACAATATCTGTGCCGTCGAGTAGCAAACTGCCGCTGGTAGGGGTGTCAAGACCGTTGATCATCCTCACTAGGGTGGATTTGCCGGCACCTGAGTAACCAATGACACCGAGTATTTCCCCGGGTTCGACTGTTAAGCTCACCCCGTCTAGGGCGGTGATTGTTTTTTTGCCAGAGTTGAAAACTTTGGTGATGTTCTCAAACTCAATTTTGGTTCCAGTCACTGTGTACAGCTCTTTCTTCGTTGCCTCAATTGGTGGTTAGAAAATTAAGAGTTCTTCTTTTGCTCTTCAATTTTCTTCAAGATTTCTTCCAACTGTGCAGGTGGAAGCTGTGATGGCACAGAAGTACCGCGTGAATCTTCAGCAACGGCTTTTTGTACTTCTTCGGTGTGCCACAGCTGGGCAAGTTTAGCAAGCGTCTTGTTGTTTTTGTTTTCTGGTTTGGTTACAAAAACATTGATATATGGTTCTGCTGCAGGCGACTTAGGATCGTCGGCAAAGATGTAGCTTGTTGGGTCAATTCCTGCTCGATCGAGGAAAGAGTTATTGATCACCGCAGGAGTGCCCTCACCATATGCAGCAGTGGTTTGTGCTGGGTCGACGAGTGCCAATGAGATTTTAGAGGCTTTTTCATCAATATCGGCAGGGGTAATATCTACCAGGTCTTTCGCTTCTTCTTTGATAGTTACCAGTCCTGCGTCGTCAAGCATATGTAAGGCGCGACCTTGGTTTGTGGTGTCATTAGGAATCGCGACTGTTTTTCCTTCGATTCCGTTAAGGTCGGAGTGATCTTTCCAATAGAGAGCTAATGGTACAATTTCTGTGGCGCCAATAGGCACGAGTGATTGATTATTCTTCACATTGTATTCTGCCAGGAATTTCAGATGTTGGAACAGATTAACATCAATTTGATTCTGGGTTAGCGCAAGGTTGGGTGTGGAGTAGTCAGAGAAGTCTTTAATATCAAGAGTGATACCTGCCTCTTTGGCTTTATCCTCAAAGACGGCCCATGCTTTTTTGCTGCCGTCGGTGGTGCCAATGCGGATAGTGGTGGCGTCATCGGCGAGGGTGTCTTGTGAACCTGAGGAACACGCAGCCAAGCTGCCGGTGCCAATGACAGCTGCAGTAACAGCAGCGAGCGTACGACGAAGTTTCATAATGATTCCTTTCATGTAGAGCAATGCTCCAAAAAGATAAACTCCAAGAAGTCTATTCTAAATATACAGCTTTGTCTATTTTTTGAGTGGATTCATTAATTTTTTCCCGCTAGCGTCGGGAAACTCGCTGATAACACTGCACTAAGAGAATTAAATAGCGCCAGAAAAACTTAGCTGACGCCATGCTTCATAAGTGGCGATACTCGCGGCATTAGAAAGATTCATCGATCTGCGCGACGGCAACATAGGGATACGCAATTGCTCAGTGATACGATCGTGGCATAAAGCGTAATCATCTAAACCACTTGGTTCAGTGCCGAATAATAATGCATCACCTTCCTGATAGCTTATGTCAGTATAAAACGTGTGAGCTCGGGTAGTAAAAGCAAAAACGCGCCCTGGAATATGAGAAAAACATTCATCAATAGTGTCATAGACACTGACTTGGGCAAGGTCGTGATAATCCAAACCAGCACGTCGGAGGTTCTTTTCTGCCAAATCAAAACCAGGATTCACCAAATGCAAATGCGCGCCTGATCCAGCGCACATACGAATCGCATTTCCAGTATTAGGTGGAATAACAGGGTGATGGAAAATGACATTCAAGATAGACATAGGCGAAATTCTAGGTTTGTTTTCTGCTCCTGCGCGGTTGCCATGCACAAAAATTGGGCAAGAGCTAGATTGATGGAATAATAGAACGAGTGAGTGCAATAAAACTTGATGGCAAATTATACCGCGACGAAATTTTTGCAGATCTAGCAACTCGAGTAGCTGCGCTGAAAGAAAAAGGTATCACACCCGGGTTGGCAACAGTGCTGGTCGGTGACGATCCAGCCAGCCACTCGTATGTCAAAATGAAACATCGTGACTGCGAAGAAGTAGGCATTACTTCAATCCGCAAAGACCTTCCCGGCGATATTAGCCAAGAGGCATTATTAGAAGTTATCGACGAGCTCAACGCTGATGAACAATGCACCGGCTACATCGTTCAGCTTCCCCTGCCAAAGCATATCGACGAAAACGCTGTCCTTGAGCGCATAGATCCTGCAAAGGACGCAGATGGGCTACACCCAATCAATCTGGGAAAATTAGTGCTCAATGAGCCTGCACCCTTGCCATGCACTCCCAATGGTGCCATTCATTTGCTCAAGCGCTTTGGCGTAGAAATAGCAGGAAAACAAGTGGTGGTCATTGGACGTGGTGTGACAGTTGGCCGCCCCATCGGTCTTATGCTCACCCGAAGAAGTGAAAATGCTACTGTTACCCTGTGCCACACGGGAACTCAAGACCTTGCTGCACATACTCGTCAAGCAGACATTATTATTGCTGCGGCAGGTAAAGGGCATATGCTCACTGCCGATATGGTCAAACCAGGTGCAGCAGTGCTCGATGTTGGTGTTTCTCGGGTAGCTGGCAAACTCCTAGGCGATGTAGCCCCTGACGTATGGGACAAAGCTGGTTATGTTTCCCCAAACCCAGGTGGAGTGGGACCACTGACCAGAGCATTTTTGGTAAAAAATGTTGTGGAGACAGCAGAGCGGCAATGAATCCCCATGACAAAGGATTGCCTCCATCAAAGATCCCGCAGCTAGCACAGTATGCCTTTGTGGTGCTTTTTGTTATTTTGGTAGTGCTCTCAGGGCTATTTTCTTTGACTGAGCACTGGCGGCGAGCCACATTTACACTCGGCATAGCACTCATGTGGCTTGCCGCTGTACGAGCAAGTTGTGACTCCCAAGTACTTGGTATCCTTGCAGTGCGCTCTCGACGTTTTGACATGGTTTTCAGTGCCTGCTGCGGACTACTCATTATCTTTTTCTCCCTCTCGATTGACTCCCTGGGGAGCTAGGGTCGAATATCACAGGTGGTACTCAACCCCTGCGTCTTTTTCGCCACGAGACAATTGGAAAAAGAGACGAATGATACGATCCATCTGGCGCGATTCTGTCAAAAACGCATCATGACCCACCGGGGAAGATATTTTTGACATAGCCAAGAGATTGCCTAGATTTCGTGACAAGTGCTCTTGCTGGTGATAAGGATACAAAATATCAGTATCAACACCTGCAACCATTGTGGGAACCTGGCAACTAGCAAGAGCTTTATTCAACCCTCCTCGCCCTCGACCAATATCGTGCCGATTCAAGGCCTCAGTCAAAGTAACATATGAGCCTGCGTCGAAACGCTCAGCAAGTTTTACCCCTTGGTATTCCAGATAACTTTGCACTGCAAAACGCTGCTGTGGATGTCGGAAATCACCAAGTGGATTTTCCCCCTGCTGCGCACGTGCCCCAAAGCGCTCATCAATCTCAAGCTCGCCGCGATAGGTCAGATGTGCTAAACGACGTGCAGCAGCAAGTCCTTCCAGAGGAGGAGAATCAGCATAGTAGTCTCCATTATTCCAAAGCGGATCACGCTCAATTGCTGATATTTGTGCAGTCTGGATACCAATTTGCCAACCACTTGCTCGTGCAGAAATCGCAATAACAAGCGCAGCACCTATCATGTCTGGGTAAGTGAGCGCCCATTCTAATGTGCGTGCTCCACCCATAGAGCCACCAATAACACTGTGAATAGTGTCTATCCCTAAGGCGTCAAGAAAAATTTTTTCGGCTTTGACCTGATCGCGAATGGAAATCGCCGGAAAACGAGAGCCCCACGCTTGGCCATCAGGATGGCAACTACTAGGACCGGTGGAACCATAACAGCTGCCCAGGGCATTGGTACAAAGCACACAGTATTTATCTGTATCGAGTGCGCGCCCAGGGCCGATCAAATCACTCCACCAGCTAGAGACATCAGAGTCGCTCGTTAAAGAATGCTCGACAAGGATGAGATTATCAGAGTTGAACGAGCCCCAGCAGCGGTATGCAATAACCACATCATCAATGACGCTACCAGCTTCCGTCGTGACTGAGCCGATATTGAGCTGTTCTAATTTTCCAGTGCCAAACACAAGACCCTCCTGATAATAAAAGTGCAGCACTCGTGAATGTGTGGCCGAGATATTCACACTTTCACGTCTTTGGCTCAAGGCTAGCAGGGCAATTAACAGACAGGGACACTGAGGGAATAGTGAATGAAATAAAATGTGAGGTGGTTGTCACAAACCACCTCACATTCTTACCTTGATTAGCAATTATTTTTTGAGCGAATCAATAATCTCGTTGAAAGCCTGAGCAGGGCGCATAATCGCAGTTGTCTTGGCATCATCTGGTTGATAGTAGCCGCCAAGATCGGCAGGGCTGCCTTGTGCAGCGAGAAGCTCAGCAGTGATCGATTCCTCATTGTCGGCAAGTGCTGTTGCCACCGGTGCGAAAATCTCAGCAAGGTGAGCATCCTCAGTTTGCTGCGCAAGCTCAGTTGCCCAGAACTTGGTGAGGTAGAAGTGAGAACCACGGTTGTCGATCTCACCGACCTTGCGTGATGGTGACTTACCTTCGTTGAGCAGAGATTCAGTTGCTTTGTCCAGCGCGTCGGCAAGCACACTAGCTTGAGCAGTTCCGCCATTGTTGCTGATGTGGCGTAGCGACTCAGCAAGGGCAAGGAACTCGCCAAGAGAATCCCAGCGCAAGTGATTTTCTTCTTGAACCTGCTGGACGTGCTTTGGCGCAGAACCACCAGCACCAGTCTCAAATAGACCGCCGCCTGCCATGAGTGGCACAACAGACAACATCTTTGCAGAAGTACCAAGCTCAAGGATAGGGAATAGGTCAGTGTTATAGTCACGCAGAACATTGCCTGTGACAGAAATAGTATCTTCACCGCGTCGAATGCGGTCAATGGATACCTTTGTTGCCTCTACTGGTGACAAAATTTCAATATCAAGACCATCAGTGTCGTGATCAGCAAGGTACTTTTCGACAAGAGAGATGAGGTTGCGGTCATGCCCACGCTGTGGATCTAGCCAGAAAATTGCTTTCATACCAGAAAGACGAGCACGAGTAACAGCAAGTTTCACCCAATCCTGAATAGGGGCATCCTTAGTCTGGCACGCACGCCAGATATCGCCAGCCTCAACATCATGGGAGATAAGGACATCACCTGCAGAGTTCACTACCTGTACCGTACCTGCAGCAGGGATCTTGAAGGTCTTATCGTGGGAACCATATTCCTCTGCTTTTTGTGCCATAAGACCAACATTAGGAACGGTACCCATCGTGGCAGGATCGAAAGCGCCGTTGGCTTTGCAGTCGTCAATAACGGTCTGATAGATGCCCGCATACGAAGAATCAGGGATAACGGCGAGAGTATCTTGCTCTTCGCCTTGTGCATTCCACATATGACCAGAAGTACGGATCATAGCTGGCATAGACGCATCGACAATCACATCAGATGGGACGTGAAGATTAGTGATTCCCTTATCAGAGTTCACCATAGCCAGAGCTGGCCCCTCGGCAAGTGCTTTCTCAAATGCTGCCTTGATTTCTGCACCATTTTCTAGTTTGTCGAGTTCAGAGAAAATAGCAGCCAAACCATTTTCGCCATTAAGACCAGCTTCTTCAAGCTGAGAACCATAAGCAGCATAGACATCTGCGAAGTAAGCGCGCAGAACATGACCGAAAATAATTGGGTCAGATACCTTCATCATGGTTGCTTTGAGGTGAGTAGAAAAGAGCACTCCCTCGTCTTTGGCGCGCTTGACCTGTTCTGCTAGGAAAGCATCCAATGCCTTAGCAGACATGAAAGTGCCGTCGATAACTTCACCAGCGAGAACTTTGAGACTTTCTTTAAGAACCTGCTCACCCTGCTCAGTGACAAGTTTGATGCTGAGGGTGTCGTCCTGCTCAATGATGACTGATTTCTCGTTATGGCGGAAATCATGCGCATCCATAGTGGCAACATTAGTTTTAGAGTCAGCACTCCACGCACCCATACGGTGTGGGTTCTTCTTTGCGAAGTTCTTAACTGCAATAGGCGCACGGCGATCGGAATTTCCCTCACGCAACACTGGATTTACTGCAGAACCCTTGACAGAGTCATAGCGGGCACGGATATCTTTTTCTTCATCTGTGCTCGGAGTATCTGGATAGTCAGGTAATTGATAGCCCTGCTGCTGTAGTTCAGCGATAGCTGCTTTAAGCTGTGGCACTGAAGCAGAGATATTAGGGAGCTTGATGATATTTGCTTCAGGAGTCTTTGCTAGTTCACCAAGTTCAGCAAGAGCATCATCAACTTTTTGCTCCTCGCTAAGATAATCAGGGAACTGAGACAAAATACGACCTGCTAAGGAAATATCTCGCGTTTCGACGTCGATGCCAGCAGTTGCCGCAAAAGCCTCAACAATTGGCTTGAAAGAATAGGTTGCTAATAATGGTGCTTCGTCGGTACGCGTATAGATAATTTTTGCCATACTTCTCCTTAGAGATAATCCTTATGCACTTAAGCTAAGGCTGTGACTTTGTACTTTTGTACTAATTGCACCTTCTAGAATACCGCTCAAAAGCACTTAGCGTGAGCCCATACATAAAATTAGGGGAAGGCGCAGGACATAATCCCTGATAGAGTAACTGTGCGCTAGGTCATTGCTGAGAATAAATTTGATTGTGAGCAAGAAAAACGCCTCTAGTTAGCGAACTTGCGTTTTGCGTACTAACCTAGCCAAACGTGCCAAGAATGAACAGACGGGCGTTACCGACCCAAACAGAGATAACACCGCGACGCCGATACATCACCATGATTGCTCTAGCCCTAGGCGGATTTGGCATCGGGGTAACCGAATTCGTATCCATGGGATTGCTCGATCAGATTGCGCATGATTTTGCTATTTCCGAGGAAAAAGCGGGTCATATTATTACCGCCTACGCTATGGGAGTAGTTATTGGCGCCCCACTTATTGCAGCAGTAACAGGCAAGATTCCGCGTCGTCGTCTGCTCATCATCCTCATGATTGCTTTTACTTTTGGTAATGCGCTATCTGTGTTTGCCAATAATTATGGAGTGTTGCTCGTTGCACGTTTTATTGCCGGCATACCCCACGGCGCTTATTTTTCTGTTTCTGGTCTGGTTGCTGCGTCGATGGCTCCTCAGGGGGGACGCGGTAAAGCAATCGCTTTCGTCGGAATGGGCTTACCACTTGCCACAGTTATCGGTGTCCCGGCAGCTCAAGCACTCGGGTATGCCTTCGGCTGGCATATGGCATATATCTGTGTCGCTTTGATTGGCATTGCCACACTTATCGCTCTGTGGTTCCTCATGCCGCATATGACACAAATGCCACCGACCTCACCCATGACCGAATTAAGCGCATTAACAAAAATACAAGTATGGCTTTCACTAGCGACGGGGGCAGTTGGTTTTGGCGGAATGTTTGCGGTTTACACCTACATTTCCTGGACTATGACCCAACGTGCAGCTTTGGATCCAGAGCTAATGTGGCTTGTACTTATGGTCTATGGCGTAGGAATGGTTATTGGCAATCTCATCGGAGGCAGGCTGTCTGATTGGAATATGGAGTTGGGTATTCTTAGTGCTCTCATTGCAATTGTGGTCACGCTTATCCTGTTCTTCTTTAGTTCAGCACACCCAGTGTGGGGCACCATTAACTTTGGGCTTATCGGCTTATCGGGTTCTACCTTGGTACCCGGGCTGCAAATCCGATTGATGGATGTCGCAGGTAAAGCTCAAACACTTGCAGCAGCACTGAATCACTCTGCGCTCAATATCGCCAATGCCTCGGGTGCGGCAATGGGAGGTGCGGTTATTGCAGCTGGTTTTGGTTATGCAGCACCAGCATTGGCAGGTGCTACTCTCGGTGCGTGTGCCATCGTGGTTTGGTTTTTTGCTTATCGACTTCGAGCTGGCGCCAACAACTAAGACAGTGGATTTAGTAGGCTTGCCTGTATGCAAATTACCACGGTCAATGTCAATGGTATTCGCGCTGCGGTGAAACAGCGCAGCGCAGAAAATCAAGGTTTCCTCGCATGGCTTGAGCAGTCAGGCTCCGATATTGTTCTCTTACAAGAAGTCCGCGCTAGTGATAAAGACACAGATGCTGCACTGGCACCAGCATATGATGATGGTTGGTATTATGTCGGCGCTCCTTCTAGTGCTAAAGGGCGCGCTGGCGTAGGGATTTTATCGCGTACCAAGCTCAGCGACGTACAGATCGGGCTGGAGGGTTTTGAGGAATCTGGACGTTTTATTAGCGCTTGTTATGACGACAATGGCACAGATGTGACAGTTGCCTCGCTATATTTGCCTTCAGGTTCAGCAAATACTGCAAAGCAAGATGAAAAATATGAGTTTCTCGATGTGTTTGCCGATTATCTCGCCGAAAAAGGAAGCGCTGGGCAAGATAAGCAGATGGTTATTGGTGGCGATTGGAATATCTGCCATCGGGAACAAGATCTCAAAAACTTTAAGGGCAATTACGATAAATCAGGTTTCTTAGCAGATGAACGCGCATTTATGGATCACATTTTTGGTGCATTTCCTGATGAGCAGCCGCAGGATAAAGATGCTGGTTCGTGGGCTGGGGCAGTGGAATATAGTTCAGATGTGCGTCGTGAAGCGGCAACTGATCCCATGTGGTTTGATGTGGCACGTCGGCTAGCTCCCGAAGGTGCGCCTTATACTTGGTGGTCATATCGAGGTCAAGCATTTGATAACGATGCGGGGTGGCGGATTGATTATCAAGCTGTCACGGAGAGTTTATTACAGCGTGCGCAGACCGCATGGGTAGATAAGGCAGAACGTTATGACCTACGCTGGAGTGATCATTCACCATTGACCGTGGTTTATCGGGACTTATGAGCTGATAAGTAGTGATCATGGACACTACGTAGTACAATGCCAATCAGCTTTACACATAAAAATTCTAATTAAGCCTAATAGAAAAAAATGAGGTTAATTATATGCGCATCAAAGGCATTATTTTATTAATTCTTGGTGTAGTTTTATTCGGACTTTCACTTCTTATGCTCGGCGGACATGATGTTCGAGCACTGCACGGAGCATTATTGATGGGCGCTGGCGGAGCAAGTTTAGTAGCATCACTGGTTTACTTGCTTGACGAAAAACCACGTATGCAATAACTGCGAGTTCATCACTCAGCATTCTTTAACCATTGAAGCGTTGTTGGATCATAAAGAACCAACAACGCTTTTGCACATATTTCATGCTTATTGTGTTCTTGTCTTTTTAGACAGCTACACTGGATAGTTATGACACATGACTCTACGCATAGCACTGAGCAATCAGGACAAACCGTACAAGAGAACACAGCTGTAGCGCCTAAAACAGCGCAGCGCCAACGTGTTTTATCCGGTATTCAACCAACTGGTGATTCCTATCATCTAGGAAACTACCTTGGTGCTCTCAAACAGTGGATTGATCTGCAGCATTCGTATGATGCGTTTTATTTTATTCCAGATCTCCATGCCATCACCGTAGAACAAGAACCAAAATTGCTTCGTGCACGTACGCTTGGTAGTGCCGCACAGCTTCTTGCACTGGGCATTGATCCAGAAAAATCCACTCTTTTTGTGCAATCTCATGTACCAGAGCACGCAGAATTAAATTGGGTGCTTACGTGTTTGACTGGTTTTGGCGAGGCAAGCCGGATGACACAATTTAAGGACAAATCACAAAAACAAGGTGCTGAGCGTACCTCAGCTGGTTTGTTTATGTATCCCATGCTTATGGCAGCAGATATTTTGCTCTACCGACCACAGTTTGTTCCAGTTGGTGAAGATCAGCGCCAACATTTAGAGCTCACCAAAACACTTGCACAGCGTTTTAACAGCAAATATAAGAAAACATTTGTTGTTCCTGAGGGGCTTATGCCAGGTGTCGCTGCCAAGATTTATGATCTGCAAGAGCCAACCGCAAAAATGTCAAAATCAGGCGCAAATCCTAAAGGTCTTATTAACCTGCTTGATGATCCTAAAGTATCCGCAAAGCGCATTAAATCTGCGGTCACAGATAACGAGGGTGCTATTTACTACGACAAAGAAAAAAAGCCAGGCGTATCTAATTTGTTGGTTATTCAAGCAGCATTGACCTCACGAACCGTGGCAGAACTAGAAGCTGAGTATCAAGGAAAAGGTTATGGCGTATTAAAAACTGATACTGCCGACGCGCTTGAGGCATTTGTGGAGCCGATTAAACAGCGCTATGACCTTTACATGGGCGATCGTGCTGAACTAGAGGCAACGTTGGCGCGAGGTGCACAGCGTGCCCGTGAGGTTGCTGCTCGTACCCTTGCTGACGTTTATGACCGAGTAGGGTTTCTTGCCCCGCGTTCTAGTTGTTGAAAACCACATAAAGGTTGCCAGGTGCAGGGGATAACCGATAAAGTTTTAACGGTTCTGCTTTTGACTATTTTTCATGTTGTCCCATGTGCTTGTCATGTGCTGGGGTAATAAGAACTAGAGATATACGCAATCCATAGAAAAGCTATTGAAGGAATCTTACTCGTGGCAACATCAACCACCGCCAAAGAAAACATAAAAGACGAGTATGGTATCGAGCGTGCAAATGCCGATGAACCAACTCTCCTGGATAAGTACCGTCAAAAGTGGTCTTGGTTTGATCATGTGTTCTTAATGAATGAACGCTATGGACAACAAGGCGGCAATCAATATGCAGCCGGTATTACTTATTTCTCCGTGCTCTCTATGTTTCCACTGCTCATGCTCGCCTTTGCTGTATTGGCTACTGTGCTTGCGCGACGACCAGATCTGATGAGCCAAGTACAAGATTCCATCGCACAGTCAGTAGAAGGCTCTATGGCTGATACTCTCAACACCATCATTGAAACTGCAGTGCAACAGCGTGGTGCGATGTTTGGTATCGGTGGCTTAACTGCATTATGGTCAGGACTGGGCTGGATGAATAACCTCCGCTATGGAGTGTCGAAGATGTGGAAGTATCCAGTTGTGGGTGGAAACTTTGTGCTGGTAAAGCTCAAAGATCTCGTGGCGCTCATTGGACTGTTAGTCGCTTTGGCTATTGCGTTAGGCGTGACTGCTATTGGTAGTTCTGGGCTGAGTATGACAGTCTTGGAAAAAATTGGGCTTGACGACGTACCGGGTGCGTCTGTCATCACATTCTTCATCGCACTGGTTGTTGGTCTTATTGCCAATTTCTTTGTATTCTTCTGGATGATCAAAACATTGCCTCGTGGTGAAGTTCCTAATTCAGCAGCAATTCGTGCATCGATTATCGGTGCAGTGGCCTTCGAGGTTTTTAAGCAGTTGGGATCAATGTTTTTCTCTAATGCGCTCAGCAATCCTGCAGGGGCTACCTTTGGTCCTATTATCGGCATCATGGTGCTTTTCTACTTCATTTGGCGCATTGTGCTTTATTGCTCTGCTTGGGCGGCAACAACCCCTGAGGCGTTTGCTGTGGCACATCTGGATGCACCAGCACCGGCAGTGATTCGAGTTCGTGAGGAAGTGAAAAATTCTTCTTCTCGTTCTTCTCGCTTCGGGCTAGGACTAGCCGGTGCCGCACTTGTAGCAGCACTGATTTCTATATTCAAGTAAACAAGTTCGTCGGGAAGTCTTTGCATTAATGCGTTCTGCGAGCACGCATACGTGCTCGTTTCATCGCTCTTAACCGTGCAGCTACTCCGAGGACGATCACTCCCACCACTGCGATACCAATGAGTATTGGAGTGGTGTTATTTTTATGATCGTCGGTGGTGTCATGATTTGCGATAACTGCATTTGTGGCTCCGTCTGAGTCGGCAGTGGGCATTTCCTCAGCGTCAGAGGAGGCAGAATCACCAGAATCATCAGAATCGTCGGTATCGCTGGAAGTATCTGAAAACTCTACGGTTCCCACTGTTTTCTTTGTTGCATATGCTTCATCGATGAGTCGTTGGGCTTGCTGCCAGGGGCGTCCAGTATCAATGGTGGTATCCAAAATAACAGCAACGATACGCGTACCATCAAAATCTTTTCCACCGACAAAGGTATGGTGGGCGTCGTCGGTATAGCCTGTTTTTCCACCAAATCCCTGCTCATCATTCATAAACAGTCCGTTGTCATTCCACACCTGGTAGGTTTCTGCTTGCGTAGGTCCAGGAAAGTCAATGAACTCAGTGGCCAGTATTGTGGCAAAGGTGGGGTTCTGCCACGCGTATTCGTAGAACAAAGCTAGGTCATAGGCGGAGGTCATCATGCCTGGTGCGTCTAGTCCTGAATAACTTGCTGCACGTGTATCTTTGGCACCAAGTTTTTGGGCTAAGGCATTGATCTTTGTAAGTGTTGCTTTGTCGCCGCCTAGTTGTTGTGCGAGTGCATGGGCTGCGTCATTTCCCGAGTTAAGTAAGAGACCATAGAGTAATTGCTTGTTGGTGTATCGTATTCCTTCTTTAAGACCCACAGCGGATCCTTCTTGATTTTCATCTTCTTGGGTAGCCACGTATGTGTCGTCAAGAGGTAATTCCTCAAGGGCAACGGTGGCTAGGAGCACTTTAATGACGCTAGCGGGACGATATCTACCGTGTGGATCTTTAGTGGCGTACACGTCGCCGGTATCTAGGTTATAGACCAGCCATGCGCTTGCGGTGTTTTCGGGAACACGGAAGTTTTTGGGGGCAGTAATGCCACAGGAACCAAATTGGTTTTCTACTGTGGGTAAAGCCTCGGGTTCTTTTTGGCCAGGAGCTAAGGCTTCAGAGGTAGTTTCCGCCTCTGGTGGATAAGTGGCGTTTGGGCAAGAGTTGGTATCTGGTGCACTATCGCGTGGCGCTGGATCGGCCAGTGCAAATCCTGAATGAGCACAGATAATAATGCTGGTAGCTACGACGGCGCGGCAGATACGTTTCATGGTTGTTATCGTGCAATGACATCAGGTATGAAGTATGGATGACACTCCCATATTCTAACTAGAACTTAAACCATTACCCCTGAATTGATAATGGTCGTAGTGGGGGAGGGCTAAGAAAACCTACAGTGCATAGCTCTTTGCGAAGAAGAACTATGCACTGTACTTGGAAGGACTTGGAAGGCGAAATGTTAGATCTTGCTGAGGCGTTTGATGAACATTTCTTCGAGTTCTTTCCAGGCTTGGGAATGTTCATCGAAAGGTGGGGTAGGAGTGTATCCAGTGGTTTGAGAATCGCCTAAGAGATAGGAGATGTAGTCCTGCATACGTGGATTGGCGAGGAAGAATGAGTTGAGAGAGTCGTCTGCTGCCCAGTCGGCGGCGTCGGCAAGCAACTCATAAGCACGAGCCATCTGTTGAGTATCCACGGCATGAGTTCCCGTAGCAATATCACGGGCAATGCCATTAAAGGAATAGACATTGTCCTCATGAACTGTCATTGTCAGATCACCTGAATGAGCTAAGGTCATAATATCTTCCCAGGTGCTCATCGCTGCAAGGTCGTGGTCATCGTGTTCTACTAGCCAACGAACGAGTGCTTTGGCGGACGGGAAACTGAAAATTTCCCCATATTTGCCAAGGAAAACAGGCTGCTTATTGAGATAAGTGCGTAGCGTATATATGCTGCGACCATTGATAGACACCTTGATAGGATCAATGCCTGACTGTGCCCACACAGTAGAGTCATAAGGGTCAGCGTTGGCTTTGTTCTCTTTATCTTGCTGTTCTTGTTCATGACGCTTTTGTGTTTCTAATTCTTGAGCCTGCTCAATACGGCTTAGCGCTGCTTGGGTATCACCGGAAACCTCTGGGGTGCTCACGAGCTTATCGAGAGCGTCAATGATGCCATCCCATTTCTCTAGGACAATCCTGCCGACTGTAGTCCAATCACGTTGTGCACCCGCAACACCGCGCTTATCGACGTTAGCCAAAATAGAATAAGAGGAAAAGACTGAGAGAACCTCTGGAGTGTCTGTTGTCTCAGCAAGGCTGCGTGCGAGATGAAAATTGCGTGCCACTGTGCTTGCACGAGCGTTATCGGGTGCTTCGCACAAGAGAGCAGGGGTACCGATGAGATCAAAATAATCTTCTTCGCTAGGAACGACGCGTTGCTCACCACTATTGTGGAATGCACTCCAACGTGGATGTGAAGTGAGATCATGTTCTGCATCTGATTCCAGGAAAAGCAGGAGTTCTTCTGGGCTGGTGAAACCATAGAGATCATCTTTCCATCCCAGGAATGCTTCCCATTCTTCACCACGTTCACGCCAACGTGGTGCCCATAGGGTGTAAAAGTCACCTTCGGTGAGAGAGATTTTGATAGGAACAATGTCTTTTTTCGCCATGAACATAAATGCTACACGCTCTTAACTAGGTCTGAAGTATCCCTTGAAGTTCATCCCCATATTTGTTGTTCGCAAAGGGCTGATCTGTACTGGGTCACCAGCCTCAATAATCTCACCATTACCAGCGTACATAGCCACATGACCATCCCAAACAAGTAAATCGCCAGGAATAAGATCTGACTGTGCCACAGGTGTACCAACACTTTGTTGTTCTGCTAGACGTGGCAATTCTACTCCAGCTTGTCTCCATGACCATTGAGTAAAACCAGAACAGTCAAATCCTGCTGGGCTGGTGCCACCCCATACATAGGGCGTACCTAATGCACTTTTTGCTGCGGCAACGGCACGCTGACCACGTTCGCGTTGATAAGCGCTGGCGTGCCCTTCACTCGTGTGTTCTTGGGGAAAATACGGTTCATCATTTTTGGTGTGAGCTGGTTGAGACAGGGGAGATTCATGTTCGGCATCTGTTTTCGTTGCGATAGTGCCAAGCTCACTAATGATTGGCTGCAACCTTAACTGGGTATCATCAAGTAGCTGGGAGATTTTATACTCGTATTCTTTGTTGAGTGCTCCCAATTGTGCGCGTAGCGCAAGCACACTCGAAGGATTTGGTCCAAGAGTAGTTAATTGGCTGGTGAATTTTTGGCAGACGTCGATAAGAAATTGCTGACCAAGTGCATATAAACTATGCGCAAGATTTTTTGTTTCTTGATCAATGCGGGTACCTAAGGAGATTACTTGGTATCGGTCATTGTGCAATGTTTCTGATTGACTAGCCAATAATGCCTTAGGCGCACCGAATTGTTGAGCCAGGTTATGGGCAAGAGAAAAATCAGGAAAAGTAGGAACCGTTAGTTGCTGGAGCGTTGGGGTGAGCGTCGAGATGCTATTAAGAGTGGGGAGTACGTGGGTAAAAACATTCATAGCTGTGCCTCACAAGTATTGTGCGAGTGAGCTCACCAGTGAGTTTTCCAGGGAAAAGGCGAGTGAAGAGTCCAGATGTTCTATGTCAGATAAGAGTGCATGTGCCTTTTCCATTAAGCAATGCGCATGTTGCTTTTGTTTCTCGCTGCGCTGTACCAAATTATCCACTGCCGCATTAAAGGCGATAAGGGCATTATTGATGCTGGGATTTGGGCTCGTGAAGCGGGCTAAAGGGTGAGAAATAATCTCAGTTTGCTCGAATAATTGCTGCACGAGAGCGCGGATAGCGTGCGGACAGATAGCTAAATTAGGTTCATTAGTAGTAGATAGTTCAATAGTCATAGCTCGTTAGACTGTATGAACCTGGGGCAGGTTCCCTGTTGTGAAAAATCATAGCTAGGTGTCAATGCTGAGGATTGATTAGGATAGAGCGTATGGAAATTAGAGTTATCGAGCACCCGCTTGTGTCTTCACGTTTGACCATCATGCGTGATGCACGCACAGATAATGCTGGTTTTAGAGTTGCATTAGCAGATCTGGGTGCAATGCTTATTTATGAAGCCTCCCGTGATTTAGCTGTAGAAAAGTTTAAGCTCCAGACACCAGTGGCAATGACAGAGGGAATTCGTCTCGAAGAACCACCAATTATCGTGCCAGTGATTCGCGCTGGTCTAGGCATGATTGATCCAGCGTTGTCTATGATTCCTGATGCACAAGTTGGGTTTATCGGTTTGGCTCGGGATGAAAAAACACACCAACCAGTGCCATATCTTGAAGCCTTGCCGGAAGATTTAAGTGGTAGAAGCGTGTTTATCGTTGATCCCATGCTTGCGACCGGTGGCTCATTATTGCACGCGCTGGAGCTATTGGTAGCTCGCGGTGCCAGCGATATTACTGCAGTGTGTATGGTAAGTGCCCAGCCTGGAGTGCAAGCGCTAGCTGATTCTGGCTATCCGGTTCGTCTTGTGACCGCCACAATTGACCCAGAACTTAACGACGATGCCTATATCGTCCCCGGACTTGGGGATGCCGGCGATCGTCTCTATGGGCCACGCAACATTGATCTATAGGTTTTAGCTGGCTTTTTGTCATGCAAGTGCTCTTGAGGGGACCCTCAAGGCAAGGGTGTTCACTGTAGTGGACATCAATAGTTCACTATATTGTGCAGGCTAGAGAGCATGACAATTGTGGACGTGCACTGGGCAAGTTATGGCTATGCCCTCGGCGTGCGTCTTAAAGCTATCCGGGAAATGCGTGGATTATCCCAAACGAAACTTGCTGATTTGTCTGGTTTAAGTCGAACTACTATCTCCATCATTGAGAGAAATGAAAGTAATTCTGGCACAGCAACCAGACCAACACTGCAAACAATCTATACTCTGGCGCGAGTGCTTCATGTACCACCAGCAGTGTTGTTACCGGGGGTAGGTAAGACCGTCGCGGATGTCTTTACCGAAGACACTCCAGGGGATCTGAGCATTGAGATTCATTGGCCAACACAAGCGATTGATGTGGTGGCCTTTTCGCCGCATTATATCGAAACTGCTTATCCAGGGCAGATACCAGAGTTTGACCAATATGAATTAGAAAAAGTTGAGCAGCAACATGAATTAGAGGCGCCAATTACCGACCGCGACTAAAAAACTATCGCTAAATAGTTTAGAATAACTCTGATTGAAAGGGGTTAGGAGAAAAGCGCGGATGAATAATGCACTGCTACAAGAAGCGCAGCACTGGATAACAGAACACCATGATGAAATCATTGGTTGGCGTCGTCACATACACAAGTACCCAGAGTTATCGCATAAAGAGTTTGCAACCACTGATTTTATTGAAGAAATCCTAAAACATAATGGGCTTCATCCAGTGCGTTTTACCCCAACTGGGTTATATGTTGACATCGGACCTGAAGATAAACCCCGCGTGGCGTTTCGAGCAGATATAGATGCACTACCCATTAATGAACAAAGCGCAGAACCTTTTAGCTCAGTAAAACCAGGAGTTATGCATGCTTGTGGGCATGATATACACACCACTATCGCATTGGCATTAGCGTGTTTTCTAGCACAGACGACGCAGCTAGAGACTGGAGTGCGCATTATTTTCCAACCTGCTGAAGAAGTAATGGATGGTGGGGCGCCTGAAGTTATTGCCCAAGGCGCATTGCGTAATGTTGCCGCAATTTTTGCAGTCCACGCTGAACCTAAAATAGCGGTCGGACAAGTGGGAGTGCGTGAAGGAGCAATAACCTCAGCAGGCGATGTAGTAGAAATCACGGTCAAAGGGGCAGGAGGACACAGTGCTCGTCCGCATTTAACCACTGATGTGGTGTACGCATTGGCAAAATTAGTAACAGAACTGCCTGGCTTATTATCGCGCCGAGTTGATCCACGTAGCGCAACTGTGATGGTTTTTGGCACGATTAATGCTGGCTATGCCCCGAATGCTATCCCGGAACATGGTAGTGTAGCTGGCACAATACGTACCGGGGATATTGACGTGTGGCGAGAAATGGAACCGTTATTACGCCAGCTTATTGACCAAGTGTTAGCGCCTACTGGTTGTGAATATGACATTGTCTATACCAAGGGGGTTCCTCCGGTAGTCAATGATGATTGTGCTACCTCATTATTGCGTCAAGCAGCGCGTGCCCTTGATCCTGCAAGTGTGATTACGGTTGCGCAATCTACTGGTGGGGAAGACTTCTCCTGGTATTTAGAGCATGTACCTGGTTCTATGGCTCGACTGGGGTGCTGGGACACGATAGGCGAGGTGGGGGATCTTCATCAAGCTGATATGCGTGCTGATGAGGGTTCTTTGGCAGTAGGAATCCGGCTTTTTGCGGCGGTGTTGGACCAGTATCAGATGCGTGGACACGTCCATAGTGATGATCGTAGGTGACATTAAGACGCGATAAGTGGCTGTTAATGGTAGTTTCAGTTAATATCGCTATGTCTGACTTAGGTTATTTAGATTCTTATAATTTTTATGCTCATCTTCAGGAGGAACTGTGCCTACACATAAGACTCGAATTGTCATCATCGGCGGTGGCCCAGCTGGGTATGAAGCAGCATTAGCTGGTGCAAAATATGGTGCAGAGATTACTCTCATCGAAGACCACGGTCTTGGTGGATCCGCAGTGATTGATGACTGTGTTCCTTCTAAATCTTTTATTGCAGGCGCCAACATTAAAACCGATTTACGTCGTGCTGATGATATGGGCTTGAATAAAGGAATTGGGGAAACCTATCTTGAAATTCAAGCGCTGAATCATCGTGTGCGCGGATTAGCGGATGAGCAATCACATGATATCTATGAATCAATGCAGCGTCATGGTATTCGTGTTATCCAAGGTCGCGGTAGCTTTGATGATTATAGTCACAAACAAACTGTGCACTATATCAAGGTAGAAACCACGCAAAACACAGAAGAAACTATCGAGTGTGATCTTGTGCTAGTGGCTACAGGAGCTAGTCCACGTATTTTGCCTAATGCACAACCTGATGGTGAGCGTATTCTTACCTGGCGCCAGATCTATGATATTGAAGAATTGCCAGAACACCTTGTTGTCGTCGGTTCAGGCGTGACTGGTGCCGAGTTTGTTTCTGCTTTTGCAGAGCTAGGTGTGAAAGTAACGATGGTTGCTTCACGTGATCGTATTCTGCCGCATGATGACGCAGATGCTGCTGATGTACTAGAAACAGTGTTGGCTGAGCGCGGCGTAGCTTTAGAAAAACATGCACGTGTAGATAGCGTAACGCGCACTGAGGACGGTGGCGTGTGCGTGCGCACTGCAGATGGTCGGGAAATTTTTGGTTCTCATGCCTTGATGACTGTTGGTTCTATTCCTAATACAAAAGATCTTGGCTTGGAAAAAGTAGGTATTGAGACAACCGATTCTGGTCATATCAAAGTTGATCGTGTTTCTCGGACAAATGTCGCTGGTGTGTATGCTGCTGGTGACTGTACTGATTTATTCCCTTTGGCATCGGTAGCAGCTATGCAAGGTCGTGTTGCGATGTATCATGCCCTCGGGGAAGGTGTATCACCAATCCGGTTGAAGACTGTCGCTACTGCAGTATTTACTCGTCCAGAAATTGCGACTGTGGGTATTACTCAAGCGCAGATTGAATCGGGCGAAGTGATGGCACGTACCATTATGTTGCCTTTGCATACTAATCCACGGGCAAAAATGCGTTCTTTACGTCATGGTTTTGTCAAGCTCTTCTGTCGGAAGAATTCCGGGCTCATCATTGGTGGTGTCGTGGTAGCACCAACTGCCTCAGAGCTTATTCTCCCTATTGCAGTGGCGGTATCTAATGGTTTGACTGTTTCTGACCTTGCTGACACTTTCTCTGTGTATCCGTCTTTGTCCGGTTCTATCACAGAAGCTGCTCGACAGTTGGTTCAACATGATGACTTAGAGTAAGCACATCATTATAAAAAGCATGAGAAAACGTCGCTAGAAAATTTCTAGCGACGTTTATGCTTTCGGCTATCTTTGTGCCAATTAATATACTGCGGTTTGGGGCAAAGGTGCAGGAGCTGCCACTGGACCTGGTGCTCCAGCAAGGGTTTGGTAGCTACGTGCGTGGTAGAACTGAGCAGAATTTTCCAAGACAGTATTGGTGAAGAACCAATCGCATTGGGTGCGTTGTGCGTTGAAATCAACCACCATGAAACCGTGATATTTCATGTCGATCCACTGGTGCCAAGGATTTGCTAAGCGCAATGCTTCATAAGCCGTGTTCATGAGTACATCGCCCAAGGCCTCAGTGCCGGGTTTAGAAACAATTGCTTCATAACCATTAGAAGCAGTGACTGAAGGAGCAACGAATTCCGTTGCTGCAGCTTGGCGATCACCTGCTCGGTAACGGGTTGGATTAGCTGGCACGGCAGATGCCCACGATGAGTGAATATCACCTGTCAAGAACACAACATTATTCTTTCCTTGGGCACGTAGAGTATCAACAAGACGTTGCCGCTCTGCCATAAAGCCATCCCATTGATCTTGGTTGAGCGCAAGACCGTCGCTTGGCAGACCAAATTGCTCTTGCAACCATGTGTTGATGAGCGGATCGACGCTTGTCGGTAATGTCATAGGACTGATCATGACTGAGTTACCAATTGCCTGCCACTGGGTTGCCGAACTTTCCAGCACGGAGCTTAACCAAGCAAATTGTGTCTCGCCTAGTGCAGAGCGTTGTGGATCGCCAGTTGCTCTGAGGAAGTCAGGGTCGCTCTTGAAGAAATTACCCTTTCCGTACATCAATAATTGGCGATCACGGTAGGTACGCAGATCGGGCAGAATAAGCTCTACTAGGCTACCAAACTGTAGGTGGCGGTAGAGGTGTGTGCCATTGGCTCCGTCATTGGAGGTACGTACTGGCATCCATTCATAATACGCCTGGGTAGCAGCTGCTTTGATTGCAGGTACGTCGTCGTTGAGTGTTGCTGAGTTACCACCGAAACCATCACGGTATGCATTATCCGCGAATTCGTGGTCATCCCAAATGCTGATCATTGGTTTTGCAGCATGAAGATTGCAGAGATCTACGTCGCGGCGATAGTGCCCAAGGCGTACTCGGTAATCTTGTAGGGTGGTGGTGCGGTGAGGTGGTTGGGTAGGGCGCACGAGAGTGCCATAGAGGCCAGTGTATTTGCCAGACTCATATTCGTAGGTGTAGTCACCTAGGTGAATAATGAACTCGACGTCATTGCGCGCTGCAAGTTCGCGGTAACTAAGGAAATAACCCGCCTCGATATTAGAGCAGGAAACGACACCAAAGCGTACATTTTGTGGTGTTGCTCCAGCAGCAGGAGCTGTACGAGTGCGACCGACAGGGGAACTTGTGCCACTGAGTGCACCATCAACAACGCTGAATCGGTAAAAATAGGTGGTTGCAGGGGCAAGACCAGTAACATTAATTTTTACTGTGTGATCAGAATCAGGGCTGGTTGTGACTTCACCAGCAGCAATGATGGTGGAGAACTGAGCCTGTGCACTTACTTCCCAGCGTACGCGGGTTGGTGCGCCAAGTCCGGAGCCAGGAACTGCAGCAGCATCAGGGGTGAGCCTGGTCCAGATGATCACAGAATCAGGCAGTGGGTCACCAGAAGCAACACCGTGCAGGAATCCAGCTGCGGAATCAGGGGTGGAAACATTTGCCTGTGCATTCGTGGCGCCAAACGACAAGAAGCCGAGGGTAAGTGCACTAGAGGAGAGGAAAGTACGACGACTGAAACTATGAGCTTTCTTCACTGATGTATCTGACATATAAATATCCAAATTATGTTGCTGATATCTGGGTTCATGAAACACATACCCAAGATTTTTTACGAATTGAGGCTAACGCTATTCGACGAACTTTGCAGCATGAACAGAAAATGGGGGTAGCCAAGGGGGTGATCTTATGGTTGTGGATGCAATACCATCTGAAAGATATGCAGGATAAGGACAAAAATAGCGTGCCTAGTATGGAAAAGACATACTAGGCACGCTGCTCTGCTGGCTGACGTGCTATGGGCTCGTTAGTGGATTAATCCTTAATATCAAGCAGTGCTTGACCCTTGGTTACGCCCTCGCCAGCTGCTACTGCAAGACCGCTAACAGTTCCTGCTTTGTGTGCTTTTACTGGGTTTTCCATCTTCATTGCCTCAAGCACAACGACAACATCGCCTTCAGCTACTTCAGCGCCTTCTTCGACATTGACCTTGATAACAGTACCTTGCATTGGTGAGGCAACAGTGTCACCGGATACCCCTGCTTTGGCACCACCGGAACGACGTTTCTTGGCCTTCTTCTTCGCACCTGCTGCATTGCCACCGCCGAGAGCGAGATTAGCTGGCAATGCCACCTCTACGCGACGACCATCAATTTCAACAATAACCTTCTGCGCTGGCTCTTGTGCTTCCTCTTCAGCCTGGTCTGCAGGGTCAACATAAGCAGGAATTGGGTTATCCCATTCTTCTTCGATCCACTTGGTGTAGACATCGAATTTCTCCCCGTCACCAACGAATGCAGGGTTTTCTACGATATGACGATGGAAAGGCAAGACAGTAGGCATACCTTCAACCACGTATTCAGAAAGCGCACGACGAGAGCGCTCCAGTGCTTCCTCACGTGTTTCACCAAAGACAATGAGCTTAGCTAGCATGGAATCGAATTGACCACCGATGACAGAGCCTTCCACAATGCCAGAGTCCATGCGGACACCAGAACCTGCAGGCTCAACGTACTTTGTAATCTTGCCCGGTGCAGGCATGAAGTTAGAACCAGCGTCTTCACCATTGATACGGAACTCAAATGCGTGTCCGCGTGGAGTTGGATCCTCTTTGATACGTAGCTCTTGACCTTCTGCAATGCGGAATTGTTCGCGTACCAAATCAAGACCGGTGGTTACTTCGGTCACTGGGTGTTCTACCTGAAGACGCGTATTGACCTCGAGGAAAGAGATTAATCCATCGGAACCAACGAGGTACTCAACAGTACCTGCACCGTAGTATCCTGCTTCGCGACAAATACGCTTAGCTGATTCATGCAAAGAGGTGCGCTGCTGCTCAGTAAGGAAAGGTGCTGGTGCTTCCTCAACGAGTTTCTGGAAACGGCGCTGCAAAGAGCAGTCGCGAGTACCCGCGACAACAACATTGCCATGCTGATCGGCAATAACCTGGCACTCGACGTGACGCGCCTTATCTAGATAGCGCTCGACGAAACACTCACCACGACCAAAAGCAGCGGTAGCTTCACGTGTTGCAGATTCGTATAATTCTGCAACCTCCTCCATCTTATAAGCCACTTTCATACCACGACCGCCACCGCCAAAGGCAGCTTTAATAGCGATTGGTAAGCCGTGTTCTTCAGCGAAAGCAACGACTTCAGAAGCATCTTTGACTGGTTCTTTGGTACCAGGAGCCATAGGAGCATCTGCGCGCAATGCAATGTGGCGAGCGGTAACTTTGTCACCCAACTCACGGATTGACTGCGGGGAAGGACCGATCCAGATTAAGCCTGCATCAATAACAGCTTGTGCGAAGTCAGCATTTTCAGATAGGAAACCATAACCTGGGTGAATGGCATCTGCGCCTGATTTTTGAGCTGCATCAATGATTTTCTCGATTACTAAGTAAGACTCAGCAGAGTTTTGACCACCGAGAGCAAAAGCCTCATCGGCGAGAGAAACGAAAGGTGCATCTGCATCTGGTTCAGCATAAACCGCAACGCTCGCAATACCTGCATCACGAGCTGCACGAATGACGCGGATAGCGATTTCACCACGGTTGGCGATCAGTACCTTTGTAATTTTTTTATTTTCTACAGACACGGTGGATTTCTCCTGATTGTAGTGAGTTCTAGGTCGATACTTAAACTTTTACCACCATATTACTGTGCTGCTATCAACAAGACAGTAATAGGTGGAAAAGGAAATAACACATAATATCTTCGCATATTCTGAAGTTAGTTAAAGCAAAAACGACAATATTTTTATTTTCTTCGCCACGAAAAGCAATGGGTTCATTCCGCAAAAGGAGTCAGTATATCAATGCTTCATGGATACTTAACTAACGACGGTGGGAATAAGTTTTTCTGAAGAAAATTATGCAGGTAGGGAACCGCGGATAATAGGGTTACGAACCATATTGCCCCATTCTGCCCAAGAGCCATCATAAATACGTACGTTTTTAATCCCTACCAGGTATTTAAGAACAAACCAGGTATGGGCAGCCCGCTCTCCAGTTTGGCAGTAAGTAATTATTTCCATGGAGTCATCCAGGGTTTGGAAAATCTCTTTGAGATTTTCGTGGGAGCGGAAATAAGTATTAGGTAAGATCGTTTTATCCCATGTGATATTCATAGCGCTTGGAATATGACCCTGTCGTAATGCCCCTTTATGAGGGTAGGAAGTGGAATTTTTGCCAATATATTCATCTTCCTCTCGGACATCAAGCAAAACTGTGTTGTTGTTTTTTTCCAACACATCAGTAAAGAAAGCGCGCAAAGGTACATCTACACGCTCTACTACTGGATAATGAGTGGCAGGGTATTCAGGGATGGAAAAAGATGTATCGCGCTCTTCTGCCATCCAAGCATCACGACCACCATTAAGCAGGCGCACATCTTCATGACCAAAGAGCTTAAAGATCCAAAAAGTAAAAGCAGCCCATGAGTTTGCTTTATCGCCGTAGATAATGACTGTGTCGTCGCGGCTAATGCCTTTTTCTTCCATCAAAGCCGCGAATTGCTCGCCAGAAATAAAATCTCGAATGCTGCCATCGTTGAGATCTTTGAGCCAGTTAATCCGAATCGCGCCCGGGATATGACCGATATCGTATAAGAGAGAATCTTCATCAGACTCGATAACACGGATACCATCTGTTCCTAACCGGGCACTGAGCCAAGCCGCTGAGACAAGGCATTCTGGGTGGGCATAATCCTGTAAAAGTGGGTGTGGATCAAATGGAACTGCCATGAATAATGAGCCTTTCTTCTACTATGTGGTTCTCATTGTCGTAATTATGTTTATTAGTGGTTTATATCTGCCAAAGCGCATTTATCTGCGTGGCATTCATATTATGCACTACGGTGCAAAATTAAAAATACATATCTTAATTTCCATGTCGTAGATAGCATAAATACTAATAAAACCAATTTATGTTGTGTGAGCATTTTTTTCTTGATATGCAGCCACAGATGGGGGATTGGCAACAGCGTGTCATCGGGTAGGTATTGGGTGAAAACCGAGAAAAATCAAGCTCTCGCTACTGAATAGAGGCTGTATGTACAGCACAGATGTGTTATTGCTTACTGATTTTCTATTCACTCAGCACATTGAGGCCTAGTTAAATATCATAGAAAGTGTATGCATTATTCCTGATTCCTGCTAAGACAATGTTGGTTCAGAATGCTTCACACATCACACTCATAAAACACTCACGTCGGAAAGGCGAATTATCGTGCACAAGCGCATTGTTGTTTTCGAGGTCGAAGGCGGTTCAGATAAATACTTTGATGGACACCGCAAAGACACCATGCCAATTGTTAACGCGATCAAAGCACAAGGCTGGGAAAGCGAAGTAATTTTCTATCGTCCAGAATGGGCAGAAGCAATTTTCGAGTATGTATCCACTAACTGCGATGCCTATATTTCCAGAGTAAATCCTGGCAATATCCCAGGCGGTGAAAAAGGATATTTTGATCTACTCAGCAAGCTATCTGATGCTGGTCTTATCGGTATGTCTACTCCAGCAGAGATGATGGCATATGGTGCCAAAGATGCGTTAGTAAAGCTCAACGACACTGACCTTGTGCCTGCTGACACTGCAGCCTACTATGATGTGGAAACTTTCCACAATACTTTCCCAACCTCATTGTCGTATGGCGAGCGCGTATTAAAACAAAATCGTGGTTCTACTGGTTCTGGTATTTGGCGTGTGCAACTTGAAGACAAAGAACTTGCCGCACAAGTAACCCCAGGTACTGCATTGCCATTGGATACAAAGTTGCGTTGTACTGAAGCGGTAGATAATCACACAGAAATCCGTGAACTCGGTGAGTTTATGGACTTCTGCGATCAGTACATCATTGGTGACAACGGTATGCTCGTCGATATGCGCTTTATGCCGCGCATCGTCGAGGGTGAGATCCGCATTCTTCTTGTCGGTCCTCATCCGGTATTCGTGGTGCACAAGAAGCCAGCTGAGGGTGGGGATAACTTCTCGGCAACCCTCTTCTCTGGTGCAAAATACACCTATGATAAGCCTGAGTCATGGCAAGAACTTATCGATATGTTTGCTCAGGCTCGTCCAGTTATCGCAGAAAAGCTAGGTGGCGACAACATCCCATTGATCTGGACCGCAGACTTCATGCTTGCCGACGCTGAGGACGGATCTGACACGTATGTTCTTGGTGAGATCAACTGCTCTTGTGTTGGATTTACCTCGGAATTGGATATGGGTATTCAAGAGCTAGTGGCGAAAGAAGCTATTGCACGCGTAGAAAAGAAGTTCGCCTAATACTGCCATTCTTTAATTGTTGTTTGATGCAGAAAAGCACCCTTCGGGGTGCTTTTCTTTATGGGTTTAGCCCTTTATGGACTGGATGAGGAATTGCGCCGAGAAAGCAAAAACTAATAAAACTAAACACTATTTTTTATTTTATAAAAAATTTTCCTGCGAAAATAGAGAAAAACTAACAAAACTAAACACTATGTAGCTAGAGTTAGAAAAATGAATATCGCAAATCCATTTACTCCTACCTTCGGTATTACTCCACAGTATTTTGTAGGCAGAGATAAAATACTGTCTACGTTTATGGATGGGCTGAAGGTAAAAACAGCAGATGCTCGTCGGATGTTATTGCTATCTGGAGCACGTGGGGTTGGGAAAACAGTTGCCTTGAATGCTCTCGAAAATACTGCTATCGATAATGGATGGTTGGTGATAAGTGAAACCGCAATACCTGGATTAAAAAATCGACTCGTTATGGAGCACCTACCCACTCTCTTATCTGAGTTAGATCCAAAAGCGCAAATTAAACGGATTACCGGTGTGCAAATCCCAGCAGGGTTGGGCGGAGTGAACTTTCATACTGAGCAGAAATATGTTGCCTCGCCTAGTTTAAGATCCCAATTGACTACGTTGTGTGATTTTTTAGGTAAACATAGCACCGGACTAGTGCTGAGCATTGATGAATTGCACACAGGGGCATTAGCAGATCTACAAGAAATTGCTGCAACAATTCAACATTTATTTCGCGAAGGTCGACCTATCGCGTTAATTATGGCCGGGCTGCCTGAGAACATTGACAAGTTACTTGATGCACCAGGAATTACGTTTCTACGTCGTGCGCAACATGAAGTGCTAGGAGCTCTTGACTATGAAAGTGCTCGGCTAGCTTTGGAATTACCTATTCAATCTGAAGGGTTAATGTGGCATCACGATGCTTTGCAGAATACGCTAGAGATTTCTCGAGGGTATCCGTATTTGATTCAAGCATTGGGGTCATGCATCTTTGACGCAGCTATGACGTTACAGCAGCGTGAGCTAACACTAGAATTAGTGAAAACTGCTGCTGAATCAGCCTTAACTCTTGTAGGGATGAATGTGCATCGTCCTATTTTGCGTTCGCTTAGTGATCGTGAACAGGCATTCCTCTATGCGATGGCACAGGATGAAGGCTTTTCGCGGGTTAGTGATATAGCCCAGCGGTTAGACGTCAGTAGTAATTACATCAGTCAATATCGAATCCGACTGATGAATAAGCATGTGGTGTATTCACCTGTGCATGGGAAAATAAGTTTTGCTATGCCAGGGATGAGGGAGTTCCTCAGGAGAAATAAAGTACAGGTGCTGCCAATGTGGGAAGAAAAAAGTTAATGCACCCAAGTAACGTGGGCTTGAGCACAGCGGCTCAAGCCTGGCAGTTATGCGTCAAGTAAGGTGGCAACACAGCTAGGGTCAGCGTCGGAAAGCATTTGTCGAATACGGTCGTACTCGTTTTGATCGTTAATCATCAGTGAGGCTTTTCCTAGTGCGGCAATTGCACGCAACACACCTTGATTAGGTTCATGTGTGAAAGGTACTGGACCCCAGCCTTTCCAACCATGAGCACGCAACCTATCGAGACTACGGTGATATCCTGTTCGGGCGAAAGCATAAGCAGTTGCTTTTTCCTGGTCAGTGGCAGCGTGAGCAATCGCTTCTTCTGCCAAGGTAGCCCACATGAGTGGGCTGTCTGGATGCTCGAGAACAGTGCTATAGGACACGGAACTAGAAATATGTTCTGCAGGTAGTGTGACAGGAGGCGGCGCAAGCATATCGTTGAACTTTGTCATAAAACTGATTCTGCCAAAGTTTTTGCCCGATGTGAAGATATGGAAAGATGATGCTCAGAGATTCGACCCTGGGGGAGCAGCAGACCAAAAATCAGAAACATTATAGCCGCAGTGATAAAGCGCTCGACGAACAACAGGAAGTGATAACCCGATTACGCTAGAGGGGTCACCCTCGATTTTATCGATGAACCATCCGCCTAATGCCTCTAGCGTAAAAGCACCAGCGCATTTTAGCGGTTCACCACTTCGTGCGTATGCCTCGATATCTTCATCATTCGGATTCGCAAAATGCACAGTGGTGCATGATGCTTCACTATGCGTACCTTGTGGCGTAATAATGTGGTGCCCTGTAATAAGTTGCGCAGTTTTCGAGCGTTGTGCTTTCCACCTAGCGATTGTGTTGTCGATTGTGTGTGGTTTTCCTTGAAGTGCGCCGTCGATAAGCAGCATGGAGTCTCCACCAATGATTACATCATGCGGATACTGCGGGGCAATAGATTGTGCTTTGGCTGTGGCAAGCTCTGTAACGATATGCTCTGGTGTGGCATTGTGCTTGTGGAGCTGCGCAATGAGTTTCTCCTCATCAACATGGGCTGGATGTATGTGCGGTTCGACGCCTGCAGAAAGCAAAATTGCTTTACGAGAGGGAGAAGCAGAAGCAAGAACAATGCGCATAGTTAAGGGATCTTAGCAAAGAGAATGCTAAGATCCCTGATAACGTGCGGATAAGCCTGAGTGCTTAGAAGAAACTCACATTGCGAAACGCTGTTGGATTATAGGTGGCAGGTTTGCGGAGTCGTTCCTCGATATTGCCCCAAAGGTTGCGTTCGCGCTCAAGTTCTTGACTGCTGGACTGAGCAAGACCAGCGAATAAAACGGTGAGGGCGGCAACTTCACTGGCACTAGGATTGCCTTTGAGAACGCGCAGAAAAGGCTGCTTTTCTGGTTGCTGAGCCTCAGTGTTTTCTTTTTCGGACATGGCATTCATCTTCCTGTGTGGACTGTAACAACGAACAACAACGTATTGTTAAGCATTACAGTGGGATATTACCGTGCTTCTTTGCTGGGACATTGACCACTTTACGATCCAAGAGGCGCAAGCCTTCGATGATTTGCCCACGAGTCTCTGATGGCGGAATAACTGCGTCAACGAAACCACGCTCGGCTGCCATATATGGATTAACGAGAGTTTCTTCATATTCGCGTTCGTATTCCTTAGCGACTGCGGTTACATCCTTACCTTCGGCTGCTGCAGCCTTAAGCTCTTTGCGGTAGATGAATCCCACAGCTCCTGCTGCACCCATGACGGCAATTTGTGCTGTTGGCCAAGCAAAAACGAGATCTGCACCCATATCTTTGGAACCCATAACGCAGTATGCGCCACCATAAGACTTACGGGTAATGACAGTAATTTTTCCGACGGTAGCCTCTGAGTAAGCGTAGAGCAATTTAGCGCCACGACGAATAATGCCGTCATATTCTTGGTTTGTTCCAGGCAAGAACCCTGGTACATCGACGAACTCGATGATAGGAATGTTAAACGCATCGCAGGTGCGGATAAAGCGTGCTGCTTTCTCTGATGCTTTAATGTCAAGACAGCCGGCGAACTCTGTTGGCTGGTTAGCAACGATGCCCACAGAACGTCCTTCGACTCGACCGAAACCAGTAATGATATTGCCTGCATAGCCTTCTTGAATCTCGAAGAAATCTTCATCATCGAGAACGCGTGTAATGACATCTTTCATGTCATAAGGCTGGTTGGGTGAATCAGGGATGAGAGTGTCGAGTTCGAGATCAGAATCCGTGATGTTGTCCTGGATGGAACCAACCATAATCTCAGCTTGCTCACGAGGAGCTTCAGCGCGGTTATTAGAAGGGAGGAACCCAACAAGGTCGCGTACCCAATCAAGAGCGTCGGCATCATCGGCAGCAGTGTAGTGCGAAGTACCTGAGGTTGCCATATGAGTATGTGCACCACCGAGTTCTTCTTGAGTGACTTCTTCGCCAGTAACAGTCTTGATGACATCTGGGCCGGTGATGAACATCTTGGATGTCTTATCAACCATGATGATGAAGTCGGTAAGAGCTGGTGAATATACGTGTCCACCTGCACAAGCGCCCATGATAAGTGAAATCTGTGGAATAACACCTGAGGCAAGGGTATTGCGGTAGAAAATCTGTGAATACAATCCGAGAGATACTACGCCCTCTTGAATACGAGCGCCGGCACCTTCATTGATACCAATGAGAGGTACCCCAGTTTTAATGGCGAGATCCATGATTTTGACGATTTTCTCACCATAAACTTCTCCAAGTGCACCGCCGAAAATAGCGCCGTCCTGGGAGAATACACACACTTTTCTTCCGTCGATAGTGCCATAACCGGTAACGACACCATCAGTGACTGGACGTTTTGCATCAAGACCAAAGTTTTTAGAACGGTGACGTGCTAATGCGTCTACTTCAACGAATGACCCTTCATCAAGGAGGTATTCGATACGCTCACGAGCTGTTTTCTTTCCAGCTTCATGAGTTTTTTCAACGGCAGCTTGCCCCATTGGGGCTTGTGCCTCGGCAAGTCGAGCACGAAGATCTGCAAGTTTACCAGCGGTGGTAGAAAGATCTGGTGCCTGATTATCGGCATTATTATTGAGTGTGGCAGTCATGTTTTCCTAGTTTAGGTTGTCAAGACTTGTTATGTGAACTGTTTTGTTAAAAAAGTTCGATCGAAGAAAAGAAAAGGAAAAGAAAACGGAAAAAGGGGGTGCTAAAGGGGGATATTTCCGTGCTTGCGTGCGGGGCGCTGTACGTGCTTTGTTCTGAGTAAACGCAAATTTCTGGCTAGTTGACTGCGTGTCTCTCTGGGCAAAATAACTGCGTCAATCAAACCACGCTCAGCAGCGAGATAGGGGGTAAGCATCTGATCTTCATATTCGCGCTCAAAAGAATGGATAAGTTCTGCGATATTTTCTGCACTCATTCCATTTTTTGTGGCTGCGGTTATTTCTTTTCTGTGCAAAAATCCGACGGCACCTGCGGCACCCATAACTGCAATCTGTGCTGTTGGCCATGCGAAATTAACATCAGCACCAAGACCTTTAGAACCCATAACGCAATATGCCCCACCATAGGCTTTACGCATTGTGACTGTAATTTTTGGTACTGTTGCTTCCCCATAGGCATAGAGTAATTTAGCTCCTCGACGCAAAATGCCACCGTGTTCTTGGTTAGTTCCCGGGAGGAATCCCGGAACGTCGACCAGCATAATGATAGGGATGTTAAAGGCATCGCATGTGCGAATAAATCTTGCTGCCTTTTCTGCGGAATCGATATCCAAACATCCAGCCAATTGTGTGGGTTGATTGGCGACAAAACCAACTGATTGTCCTTCAATGCGCCCGAAGGCGATGACCACATTTTCTGCACGCTGAGCTTGAATTTCAAGATAATCACCATCGTCGGTAAGCGCACTGATGACCTCATGAACGTCATAGGGGATGCTGGGGGAATCTGGGATAATGGTGTCGAGGCGCATATCGTCGGGGGTGAGACAAGAGTCGATAGTGCCTTCATCGACGTGATGATCAGTGATAGGGGCAACGCAGCGATTATTATCTGGAAGAAAACTGATGAGATCAGCGACGAAGTCAAGTGCGTCTTTATCGCTTTCGGCAGTGTAGTGGGAGTTTCCTGCGGTGGTCATATGTATGGCTGCCCCACCTAATTGTTCTTGGGAAACTTCCTCTCCGGTGACTGTTTTAATCACATCGGGACCGGTAACAAACATCTTGGCACTATTTTCTACCATGATGACAAAGTCGGTCAGTGCTGGTGAATACGCATTTCCACCAGCGCTGGAGCCCATGATTACTGATATTTGTGGCACGACACCGGAGGCGTTGATGTTGTGATAGAAAGTTTGCGCGATGAGATCCAGAGAGACGGCACCGTCTTGAATGCGTGCTCCGGCACCTTCATAAAGTCCAATGAGGGGGCGCCCTGTGTCGACGGCTAGTCGCATTATTTTGCACATTTTTTCTCCATAGACTTCTCCTAATGCGCCACCGAACACGGTGCCGTCTTGGGAGAAAATGCAGACTTCCCGCCCGTCGATAGTGCCCCATCCAGTGATGATTCCATCGGTTTCTGGACGTTTTTCCTGCATAGAAAAAGAAAAAGTGCGATGCTTGGCAAGCTGATCGGTTTCGATAAATGAGCCTTCATCAAGTAGATACTCGAGGCGATCGCGTGCGCTAAGCCGGCCTTGACTGCGTACTTTTGCTAGCGCTGCTTTTCCTAGTGGCAGGAGTGCTTTGCGACGGCGTGTGATGAGGTCGGAAATTTTTTCAGCGGTGGTCATTTTTCCAGGAAGGGAAGAAGTGTCCACAGAATATGAGGAAATAGTCATGTTTTACTAATTTAGTATTGTATGTAAAACTTTTCTAGTGTGGGGGTATGTGAGGGGTATTAGAACAAGTAAAACTAGGGAAAACCTTAGAATGTGACCATGAATTCCACTGAGGACTCCGCCGCATGCATGACTACGTCACAAACCAGGAATCGCATACCACTCGACCATGCTTTTTTAGAAAAACAGCTCACTGCACATGGTGGTCTAGGTCCTTTTTCCACTATCTATCACAGTGACAGCACTGGCTCCACGAACACTGATCTTGTAGCCGCAGCCCGTGCAGGGGCACCAGCGTGGAGCGTGCATATCACCGAACATCAACAGGCAGGACGCGGGCGCATGGGGCGGAAATTCCAAGCGCCACCATCAGCTTTGCTCGCCTTTTCCGTACTCATCAGACCACCCCAGAGCGCCTTAAACCGCCTTGGCACACTATCGCTAGCAGCTGGCCTAGCATTAGTGGACGTACTTGAATCACATGAAGGCATTGGATTGAAATGGCCCAATGATCTTGTGTGCAACACCAAGAAACTCAGCGGTATTCTTGCAGAAGCCGTAGACCTTGGTGACAATCCAGCAATTGTTATTGGCGTTGGGCTTAACGTCGATCTGCGAGAAGATGAGCTACCAGTAGCACACGCATCATCACTCTACCTGGAAGGGATACAGTGCGATCGCACTGAATTGGCGGTACACGTGTTGCGCAGTTTCTACCGGCGCATACGGCAATGGGAAGACAATGCGCCAGAGCTTATCGACGATTATCGCAAGGTATGCGTGACACTTGGGCAAGAAGTACGTGCTATTTTGCCTGGCGAAAAGGAATTGCTTGGTCGTGCCGTGGCAGTAACTGACCAAGGGCATTTACTCATTGAAGATCAGGCTGGTATGACCCATGAGATGAGCGTGGGAGATATTATTCATCTGCGTCAAAAAGATCAATGGCACTACTGTTCAGATCCTGCAGATTCTTCGGAAACTTCACGTTCTTAGTGGTCTAGGTATTCTAATAACTATGGCTCTTGTTGTTGCAGCAGATGAGGATATTATTGTTGATGTCACGGCACCCTTGTCGCGTTTGGCATATCCGGTAATACGACTGACCCTGCTCACAGCGCTATGCTGGATGGGCATTGGGTATATAGATCAGCCACAGCCTTATGTCATTATCGAGACGGGAATGCGTAATATCTTTGTCGGAATCTGGTTCTTTCTCGCATTTTTGTCTCTTGGTGTACCCATCATAAAAAATCGTCGAAATCGCTTGGTACTTACCGATTCTCGAATCATAATCCGTCATTTTGGTATTGGTAGCCATACTGAGTCCATTCCGCTTTATGCCATTACTGGTGTGCGCGGGAAAGGGAAAAAATTACTCATTGCCATTGAAGGGTATGCCAAACCCATTATGCTTGACGACGTTCCGCGTGCTGGAAAAATAGCTCGATTGATAGAAGAAGAATGTAGTTTTTATCACGTATAGTTGGGGAGTGACTTCTTTGAGCCAACAGCAACAGTATGAACAACAACGTAGCGTCGCAGCGCATGCACCAGGGATGCCTATTGTTAGCGTTATCGGTGACGGTCAATTAGCAAGAATGCTCCACACTGAGGCAATAGAATTAGGGTTATCTATCAGAGTGCTTGCCGGAGGGCTTAGTTCTTCAGCTGCTCAGGTATGTTCCGATATCGTAATTGGTGACTACACCGATGTGGATACCTTGCGCCATGTGGCTAAAGACAGTGCTGTTATTACTTTCGATCATGAGCATGTCCCCAGCGAGCATTTACGTATTTTGGCTGATGAGGGTGCTAATGTGCAGCCAGGATACCAGGCGTTACTGAACGCACAAGATAAGTTAGTGATGCGCAAAAAATTGCGTGAACTAGGCGCTCCTGTACCAGTTTTTGCTGCGATTGAAAGTGTGGCAGACGCACAAGCATTCTGGGAAGCTGTATCAGGTGCAGTATGTCTGAAAGCTCGTCGTGGTGGCTATGATGGTCACGGAGTATGGTTTCCCCAAACTTGTTCTGAACTAGAAGCATTAGTAGCGCAGCTATTAGAAAAAGGAACTCCGCTTATGGCGGAGAAGAAAATAGCACTGACTCGTGAACTTTCTGCAATGGTTGCCCGCACTCCTTCTGGAGAAAAGAAAACATGGGATGTTGTGGAGTCGGTGCAAGAAGATGGAATCTGCACTCAAGCCATAGCTCCAGCACCGCAGCTTTCTGAGAGCTTGCAACAACAAGCACGTGACCTTGCCGGTCGAATTGCGGAAGAATTAGGCGTAACCGGGGTACTGGCAGTTGAACTTTTTGAGACAACTGATCAATGGGGGCAACCGGAAATTTTTGTTAATGAATTGGCAATGCGCCCGCATAATACTGGACACTGGTCCCAAGATGGTTGCGTAACCAGTCAGTTCGAGCAGCATCTACGTGCAGTTATGGATTATCCATTGGGTAGTACAGACCTTCGTGCCCCAGTGACTGTTATGGCCAATATCCTTGGTGGTGCAACGGAACCAGAGTTATCTATTCCTGAACGTATGCAAGCAGTTTGGCGACGATACCCACAAGCCAAAATTCATCTTTATGGTAAAACTCATCGACCAGGACGAAAAATTGGTCATGTGAATATATGTGGCACCGATGTAGAACAAACTCGACAACAAGCGCTTGCAGCTGCATATTTTATGGTCCATGGCGTGTGGAATGAACCCGAGAACAATGAACCCGAGAACGACCAAGCATAAAAACTAAAAAACATATACAGAAAGTGACGGTGAACAATGAGTGAGAAAACACCTCTCGTCGGTTTGATTATGGGATCAGATTCCGATTGGCCCACGGTGGAGCCAGCTGCGCATATCTTGGCTCAATTTGGTGTCGTTTTTGAGGTGGGAGTAGTTTCTGCACATCGCACCCCTGAGAAAATGTTGGCCTATGCCAAACAAGCGCACACTCGAGGACTCAAAGTCATCATTGCGTGTGCAGGTGGCGCAGCACATCTACCAGGCATGGTTGCTGCTGCAACACCGTTGCCAGTGATCGGAATACCGCGTGCCCTCAAAGAACTAGACGGCATGGATTCACTCCTATCCATTGTGCAAATGCCAGGTGGTGTGCCAGTAGCAACAGTATCGATTGGTGGCGCTAAGAATGCGGGACTATTAGCAGTGCGCATTTTAGGTGCACATCAACCAGAATTAATAGAGAAGATGGTTGACTACCAAGAAAATATGCGCACTGAAGTAGAAGAAAAAGACGAGAAACTCAGACAGCGCCTACTAGGACAATAAAAACAACAAGACAATGAGATTAACATTGCATTCGTGGGTGCTACGCCTATGACTCCTATATCTCCATTGCCATTGGTTGTTCTTGGATCACGTTGTTTTTCCTAACCCTGGGCAGTATTATGCCCAGTATCATCCTCGAACAGATGAGAGTGAGTATCCTTTTATCCCCGGTTCGGTGTTAGAATCGCGCCTAGAAAAAGCCTATGAGCTTAGTCACGATAATGAGAGGTTGATCGTCGTTTCTGGCAAAGGAGAAGCCGCTGTGATGGCTCATTGGCTGCGTATGCGTGGGATTGCGTCGGAGCGCATTATAGAAGAGCATGAAGCGACCTCTACCAATGAGAATCTAGAGAATGCAGCGGCACTTCTTAGAGATCGCGGCAATAGTGATTTTTGTGTTGTCACCAGTGGGTTTCACAAGTGGCGTACTCGAGCGTGGGCGTGGCACCTTGGAATGAATATCGTGGTTTTTGGTGCGCCCACTCCACGACGCCACCGCACCTGGTTGGTGATTCGCGAAAGTACCGCCTTGATTCATTCTTATGCTCGAATAGCTTGGCGACGATTACGCGCGCATTCCTCCCGACCCTGATTATGCGTCATCCGCGCTATACCAGCGCCATAATCCCAGATCAATGAGGATGAAAATCAACAATAATACTGCCGGGAAAACAGCTGGATTAGGTCGCAAGAAATTTATTATTGCCTGGATAAAAGCTAGGAGCGTGAAACCAAAAAAGAACCCTAAGATAGCTTCGCGCTGTAACTTTTTCCGGGTGCGGTTTTCTGATTTTTCCCTAGAGGGTTCACCAGGAGAATACATGGGAGAATGCGGCATGATGTTATTTAACACCGCCGGCAGTAAGACCCGATACGATTCTGCGCTGGAATACCAATACCATGATGATCAGTGGGATAGTCACGAGTGCACCGGCAGCCATAATCGATGCGTAGGGAAACTCATAGGAAGATGGTCCGCTAAAACGAGCAATTGCTACAGTAACTGGTTCCGTTGCTTCGCTCGAGAGCTGTCTCGCCAGCATAAACTCATTCCATGTAGTAATAAAAGCCAAAATTGCGGTCGTAAAGAGTGCTGGGGCGGCAAGCGGTAATAGTACGAGTCGAAAAGCCTGTCCGTTTGTGGCACCGTCGACGCGTGCTGCTTCCTCTAACTCCCACGGTAATTGGCGGAAGAAAGAAGTAAGTGTGTAGATGGTCAGTGGTAAGGCAAAGGAGATGTTCGGAATGATCATGGCACGGTAGGTGCCGAACCATTCCAATTCACCGAAGAGCTGAAAAAGAGGCGTAACCAGTGCAATTCCTGGGAACATGGAGGCGGCAAGAATAATGCCGGTGACAAAGCCTTTACCAGGGAACTCTAATCGAGCTAATGCATAGGAAGTAAACACACCTACTGCAACTGCAATGAATGTGGTGCATAACCCGATAATGAGTGAGTTGCCAATAGCACCTAGGAAATCATTGCCACCTTCGGTGGATAGTGCTTCACGGAAATTATCAAGTGTGACATGAGTCGGAAAGGGCGTGGTGTCAAAGGTATAGGCTTTGTCACGCAGTGCGGTAATAACCATCCAATAGAAAGGTGCAAGTCCCCAGATCAGAATGAGAACAACACCACAATAATTGCTGATGAGCGCTTTGGCTTTTCTCATTGTGCTGTCTCCTTTGCCACGGTTATTGCGTTGTCTTGTTGTTTTGCTTGTGCCTGAGCAGCGCGTCGTGCTGCTTTTTTAGCTGCACGTTTTTCGGCAGTGCCCGAAACATCCGCACCTAAGAAACGAATCATAATCAGTGCGACAGTAAAGATCATCAGGAAAATCAGCGTTGAGAGTGCAGAGGCAGAATTAAAGTTATTGCTGCGCATATCTTCAACAACCAGTTGTGAAACGGTAGCGGTAGGGGAGTTTGCAGAAGCACTAATCAAAATAACTGGCAGATCATACATTCTCAGTGCGTCGAGAGTGCGGAATAAAATAGCAACCATTAGTGCAGGTTTGACCAAGGGTAAGGTAATGCGCCAGAATTGCTGCCAGGTATTTGCCCCATCCATGCGTGCTGCCTCATAGACTTCTTTGGGAATCATCTGCAGACCAGCAAGAATGAGCAAAGCCATAAAAGGGGCAGTTTTCCACACATCAGCAATAACCACAGCAAAGCGCGCTGCCCACGGATCAGTGGTCCAATGAATAGGAGTACCCAATAGGGAGTTAATAATTCCTCGGTCGGCAAAAATGAACTGCCAGAGTTTAGCTGTCACTGCTGTTGGGATTGCCCAGGGGATCAGTACTGCTGCACGTACTATTGCTCGGCCGCGAAATTGCCGATTCATTACCAGCGCCATAGCCATTCCGACGACTATCTCTAAGCTCACCGTAACAATCGTGAAGAAAACGGTATTGCCTACCGACGCCCAAAAGTCGGTAGCAATAACTCCAGGAGGACAGGCTGATACTGTGCCAGAAGGGCTCATGCAGCGCTGGTTCAACCAATAAAGATAATGGTCAAAGCCAGCAAAACCGCCTTCGACGAAAAGACCAGTAGTTGGATCCAAGTGCTTATCGGATTGGAAAGACAGATAGATAGCGCGCACAATAGGATAACCAATAACAATGGCGAGCACTACCAAGGTAGGGGCAATCAGTGCAAAAGCACGTGCATTGGTTTTCTTGGGTTGCGCTAAGCTCTGCTTCTTTGTAAGTGGAGTCGATAGCGACACGATGAGCAGTCCTTAGTTTTAATGTTCTAATTCTGTGTGAAATGTGATGAGGAGTGATGGCGGGTACGTCTTTGGGAATGTATCCTTGCTGAATTGTTCTCATAACCAACAATAGAACCTGCTGTGGAGGCAGGTTCTATGTGCATGGCGTATTAGTAAACTCTCAGATTATTTTGCTGCATTTTCAATAGCAGACTTCATATCTTTTGTTGCTTCGTCCACGCTCTTGCCATGAGTAAGCGCTGCGTAGGTATTATCCTGGATTGCTTTAGAAATAGCAGGGTAATATGGGCTGACTGGACGTGGTTTTGCACTTTCTAAAGAGGTCTTTAGCGCTGGCAAATATGGGTATTTTTTCACCAATGTTTCATCGTCATAGATAGAAGCAAGGACAGGCGGGAAAGAATTATCGGCAAACCATGCCTGGTTTTCTTCTTCCACGATGAACTTCATGAAGTCAAGAGCAGTTGCTTTCTTTGTGGAATTGATGTTGATTCCGTTGTTATAACCGCCCAATGTCGATACGCCAGTGCCATCTTTGGCGACTAGCGGCTGAACCTCAAATTTTCCAGCTACCTGTGAGTTCTGTGCTTGGGCATTGGTATACATATATGGCCAATTCACCGCATATGCAGTTTCACCTGCGACGAATGCCAAATTGGTTTCTTCTTCAGTAGCAGAAAGAGAGGACTTGGAGATGACCCCATCTTTATAACCATCGACGAGTGCCTGGATACCTGCTTTTGCCTCTGGTGAATCCACCACTGGTGCACCAGAGTCATCAATGACATGGCCACCCCAACCTTCAATGAAATCAGCAGTATTAACGGTAAGGCCTTCACTTTGTTTTGCCTGTAAGATCAAGCAATCCTTGGACTGTGCTTTGACGGATTCACAGCTTTGTGCCAATTGCGCCCAGGTTCCTGGGGCTTGAGGTACAAGCTCAGTGTTGCGATAGAGCAGTTGCCCATTAGTGTTTTGCGGCAATGCGTAGAGCGTTCCATTGTAGGTTGCGGACTCGACAGTTGATTTCAGTAGTTTGGAAGTATCTACTGCAAGTTCACCTGTGAGTGGGGCAATCCATTGGTTCGCTGCAAAATCTGCTGTCCAGATAACGTCGAGCGCCATGACATCATAATCAGTGCTACCAGATTGTAGCGACTGAACTAGGGTGTCGCGTTGTTCAGGAGCATCACCAGAAAGTTCCTTGAGCGTTACCTTTTCATCAGGGTGTGCGTCGTTCCATTTTTCGATAACGGGAACGAGTTTATCGGTGTCATTTTTACCCATAGCAAAGGTAATTGGACCGCGACCATTAGCAGCTCCGGTAGCAGCAGAATCTGAATCTTTGCTACAAGAACTCAAGACCAGAGTGGTGCTCAAGCCAATAGCTAGCGCGGCTATAGTACGAGTTGGAAACGACATGAAAAGAAAACCCTTTCTGTATTTTCGTGATGAGGATTCTTTTACACCTAATGTAGTGATCTAGCTACTATTTAATAAAGAAAATAGCACAGCTCATTACACCCACGGGGGTAAATCACTCGATTAAACCAACTCTGTTACTTTTTCTACTGTGGCAATTTCTGTTAATCGCTGCGTATCTGCGAGGCCACGGACGATAACACTTGAACCACCAACAGCAAGCGGCTGCAATACTTGGTGCTCAAAATCGCTCATACTCGTCCAACCAGTACCCAGCACTCTGCTTTTTGGTTGGAAAGTCGTCGCTACGCATTCACGCAATAGTCGTTCATCTGTGGTGAAAGCATCACCATAGAATCGCACTGTAGGGGCAAAATCAATAATCCCCGTCGGTAGCTCTAAACCCAATTCCTCCACACCGCGCCCAAGTGGATCATCGCTCAATGCACAAATATCGCCCTCGAAGTCGGAAAACTCTCCGGCAGCTATTCGGGAGATATCGGTGAAAAGCACGGCAGCGTGTTCGGGGTCAAAAGAATAATCTATATTGGCAGCAAGCGCACCAAGCACAATAACAGTGCTTTGCCAACCAGGTGGTAGTGCAACTGCAATTTTTGCCCCAGGTTCGAGATCTAGCTCATCGAGCAACATATTTGCTACTTTTGCAGCCCAGTTATCAAGAGTAGTAGCTGAGAAATCTAGCCTCGTGCCGATGGTTTCGTCATAAACACTCAGCCGTGGTGTGGCTGGGTCGTCGGCAAGCAATTCTGATAACAACTTCATAGTCTCTATGCTAGTCAAAGCTGTTCATTCTCTGCCGACGACAATGAGCAGAGAACTTAGTCAAAAAGCGATTGACCAATGTAATCATCACCATCGGCAATCCCCGGTGGAACCACATAGAGCCCGGTGGCGATATGCTGCACATACTCAGTCAATAAATCCGTTGCCATATTTTCTAAAATGGGAATGAACTTTGTGCGTGGATCTCGTACAAAAGCAATGAAGAATAAACCAGCATTAAAACGCCCTAGCTCATTGATTCCCTCAGTGTAGTTATAGCCACGACGCAGCATCCTGTGTCCACCATTATTCTCAGGGTGGACGGTTGCGACATGGGAATTAACATTGATCAACGGCTCATTAAGCTGTGCACCACCAGTTCCAGGGGCCATATCTTCGGTAGCTAAAGCATGAAAATCTGGTTTATCATGCTCTTTTTTCCCTGATAACGGTGCGCCCTCAAGTTTATCTCTACCGATAATCCTTTCCTGCTCACGCAGTGACAACTCATCCCATACCTCCATCATCATGGCAATTTTGCGGATGCACAGATATGTGCCTCCCGCAGCCCATGAGGCGTGCTGATCGTCGCCAGGTTGAATCCATAAATGCTCATTGAGTTGTGCTGGATCCTCTTCAGCCTTGATATTTGCCGTACCGTCCTTAAATCCAAAGAGATTACGCGGGGTATGCTGTTGCTGAGAAGTGGAGGAGGTTCTGCCATATCCCAGCTGCATCCACTTAACGGAGGCAAGTCCAAAAGCAATGCGCTTATATTGATGTGCAGCATGGAGTACAACCATTGGGTCTTCTGCGCAAATTTGGATAACAATATCTCCATCAGAACGATCCGGATCTATTTTTTCCGCTGCCATTCGAGGAATACCAGCGCGCAAGGCTGCTGGAATTTTATGCGCAATCCCAAAACGATCACCGTCTTGGGGGTGCTCAAATAAACTGGCACCAAAACCAAAGGTAACGCTGAGCGAGGCAGGAGGTTGTCCCATTGTTTCACCAGTGTCATCGGGTGGAACATCATCACGTACCTTGGGAGTATTAATTTCCTCGCCATTCATCATTCTTTCCGTGGCAGTCGTCCACTGCGTGAGCAAAGAAATCAGATCTTGTTTTCTGCTGACCGTCATATCAAATGCCACCATGAGCATTTGCTGTTGCGCAGGAGTGATAATGCCTGATTGATGTGCGCCGCGAAAAGGAACAATTGTGCCAGTAGGAGAGTGCTCTTTGCGGATATGTCCTAATTCAAGCGCACCTGTACCAAGCGCACCGACACCTGCTCCACCCAAACCAGCTAGGAGTTGCCGACGAGAGAGGGAAAACCCACCGGAATGAGAATTATTGGAATCATGCTGTGGCATCACGAGATAATCGCCTCAGTGAGCTTTGCTAATGGCACTCGCAGTGCATCTACTTTGTCAGAGAGCTCACGACGTTGTTTGTCGTCGAGATCAGTATATGAGGCAAAACCATCACCAGTGCGATACTTATCCAATGCCTTTTCGATCTCGTCGAAACGCGCAGAAATTGTATCAGCCAATTGTGCGTCTTTTTGCTTAGCCAAAGCCTCTACATTGCCAAAAGCAACTTTTGCCCCTTCTACATTGGCAAAGAAATCATAGAGATCAGTATGTGAGAAAATCTCTTCTTCCCCAGTGATCTTCGTGGTGGCAACTTCTTCTAGCAGTCCAATAGCGCCATTGGAAATATCATCGATATTTACAGTGAACTGATCAGAATAAACCAGGTCATAGAGTTTTTGAGTATCAGCAACTAATTGATCAGCAATATGGGTTGCTTCCTCGACTGATAACCCAGCATATCCTTCTGGACGCCATAAATCTTTTTCAATGACATGCCAACCAGTCCAGCTACGTGCCACCGCATCATCGGATTCCTGATGATCTGTTTCACGTTCATCAAGCGCAGGATCAATATCGCCGAATGCTTCAGCAGTAGGTTCTATGCGCTCATAGAAAGCACGAGTTGGGGCATAAGCCATTCTGGCTTTTTCGACGTCACCTGCCTTGTAGAACGCAGCAAAGGCTTTGGTTTCCTCAAGGAGCTGCCCAGTTTGATCACGCACATATGCGGTGTAATTGGTAACGGCGTTAGTAATGAGTTCCTGTTCGTCAGCAGAGACTGCTACTTTTTCCCCAGAATCATTCACGGTGAATGGGCGTACATCAACTAGCTTGCCCACCATATTTTTCTTACACGCCGTGTAGTATGTACCTGGTTCTAATACCAGCGTGTAATCAGTTTTTGTGCCCGGTCCAAGATTTTCTCGCTCCCCGACGATGCGTAGTTGGTCTTCAGCAAGAATCTCGAACTCATTGCGCACTGTACCAGTGTTGCTGAGCGAGAAACTCACTCGTCCTGAACTAGCAGAATCTGCTGCTACATCACAGGTATCATCGCTAATTTTCACGTCGATAGTGCTTGTGCCACTCTTAGCCGAAGATTCGGTATTCTCCGGGGTATTAGCAACGCACGCACTCAGCGCACTGGCTGCGCTGAGTGAAACAACCAAGGGTAATGCGGTATGAATGAGATGCTTTTTCATTATGATATTTACCTTTCGAGTCATAGTGAACAAGTACGAACAAGTACAGCGTTATTTTTGCTCATGCCTATGGGGGCGGGTACGCATAATAAATAGTGTGCAGACGACAAGCAAGTATCCGAACCAGCCAAAAAATTGCAGGTAAGTAGGCGAGAGATTGAGCTGGAACATTGCTTCTAGAAGGACAAACCACCACGACGTAGTGCTAAGCCCTGGGATATGTCCATCGAACAATCCGGTCACATCATAGACAGTATGTCCCCAACCAGGAAGAATGTTTGCTTCCTGGAAGTCGCCGATACCATAAGAGACAATGCCTGCAGCAACAAAAATCAATAAGAATGCGGTGGTATTAAAGAATTTTTTGAGATTGATATGCGTCGTACTGCGATAAATAAGCCAGCCGATTGCAATCGCACACAATAAACCACAGAGCACACCCAAACTGGGAGCAAGGAAACCACCATTGAGTGTTCCTCTAACAGTTGCCCATGTGAATACAGCAGTTTCTAGTCCTTCGCGTCCAACGCTGAGTGCGCTGAGCCAGACAATACGCCAATCAGTTCCTGTGCTAAGGATGCGATTGGTTTTTTCGGTGATGTCGGCACTGAGGGTTCGTGAATGTTTCCCCATCCAAAAGATCATCCATGTGACCATACCTACAGCGAGCAATGATAAAGAACCGCCGAGGATTTCTTGGGCTTGGAAGGAGAGAGTATAAGGACCCCATGTCATAAATGCACCCGCAGCTGCAGGAATGATCACAGCCAGAGCGATGCCTAGCCACATTTTTGGTAGGATATCGCGCCTATTCATTTTATTGATCAGGGCGACCATGATACCGATGATCAGTGCGGCTTCGACACCTTCACGTAGTGCAATGAGAAAGTTAGCAATGAACATGGGTTAGCCTCTATGCTCTTGCCAGATTATGTCCCTTAAGGAACTGATGGAAAAAATCTTCACAAAATTATTATAAGGCTACCCTTGGCTATCTTTTGTGAGGAATCGTTTAATGTGACTGAAATAATGATGGTGCGGTTACACTATTAGTTGACACAGCGTGGGCCGGTATTATCCGCATCAATTTTTGGCGATGCGTTTTCTTCACCTAGAGCGTTACCTGGTTGTCCAACCTGTTCATTAGGATCATTTTCTTTTAGCTCAGCTGTAGGTCCTGCATAATCGTCGGCAGTGACAACGATAACAGTACCTGCCTCGAGGGAGGCATTAACAGTGACAGGTAGACTTAGTTCTTTGGCAATATCTTGAGCTGTTTGATCATCTTGACTTGTGGCAATGACTTGTGATTCTGAGTATATTCCGGCCTCTGCTGTGGAAACTGCATAGACTTTCCAGTTTTGGTTGCGCAAATGCTGGGCAACGGTGGGTGCTAAAGACTCATCTTCACTGGCATTGAGCACATGAATCTCATTGCTTGGTGCAGCTTGATCGTCATTGGCATTGTCATTTTCTGCCGGTGCTGGATTGTTTTTGGCATCGTCAGATTCGGGGGAATCATTGAGCAGGCTCTTGAAGAAATCGCGTACCGCAGTTTTATCAATGGTGACTACAGATTCGCCATGATCGCCAGTGCCATCAATGGATGTGACTGGAATGGTATTGAAGGAGACATTGCCTCCAGCTAAGTTTTGGAGTTGGGTAGCAAAACTCATCACATCCCAGTCTTCATCAATGAGAACTGAGCGGCTTACTGCATTACTGAGGCTAGAGAGACGACCAGGGTTAGCGAGAGTTCCCGAAGAGAGCACTTTAGAAACAAGAGAGGCCATATATGCTTGTTGGCGTACGATACGGTCAAGATCTCCACGTGGGAGTCCGTGTCGTTGGCGTACAAAAGCAAGCCCTTGTGCGCCATTGAGGGTTTGCGGACCAGCTTGGAAATCTGCACCAGAGTATTCATCATAGACAGCGTCATTGAGGCATACATCTACGCCACCGACGGCATCGGTAAGCAACACAAAACCCAATAAGCCAATTTCGGCATAGTGGTCGACGGTGATGCCAGTTAGGTCGCTAATGGCATTGATAAGCCCTTTTCTGCCTGCATCTTTAGATTTTTCTTCTAATTTTTGTTCATCGCTCAGACCATCGGTGATAAGGTCTTGTTTTTCTTGAGCCTTGTATGCAGAATAAACGCCATTGATTTTCAGATTCCCCATCTTTTTATCATGAATATAGGTGTCGCGGGGGATGGAAATTGCGGTTGCAGAGGAACCATCATCAGGTACACGAATAACCATGATGGTATCAGTATTATCAGCTTCTTCATCGCCGGCGTGTAATACTTCTATTTCTTGTGGGGTGAGAGGATTGCCTTGTGCGTCTGTGCGGGAATCGGAACCAACTAAGAGGATGTCGGTAGCGCCATCAGTTGCTTTTCCTTTCATGCCATTATTACCTAGGGATAGGTTGCCTGAAGCGACAGTTTTTCCGATACGGCCAACGGTAAAATATCCCAGCGCAGAGGTGAGCAGTACAATAGTTGCCAAAATTGCTAATACGGTTTTGAGGGTCTGGGAACCAGCTTGGCTAAGAATAGGACCGCGGGTAGGTGGTGCTTGAATATCACGCGTGTGGCGGATCCTATTGTTCATCTACCTGCTCCCATGTATGGCACGACAGTGCGTAATTGGTTTTAATAAAATAGTTACTTAAAAATAATTAGTAATTCTATGTTATTTCGTTTTTTCAGAGCCAGTCACACGCACGTATGACTACGCAAAAATACAGTAGTTACTTTCCCGATGAAAGAAGACCACTGGTATAAACGACAAACTTACGTAAATAGTTACACATAATCAGTGGTCGTTCCCACGAAAAAGTTATGCTCCGACTAAAATTCGAGGAATGAATAAGCCCTTAGCCGTCATTGCCGTTACCTATTCTCCCGGGAAATACTTGACTGATTTTCTGCAGTCGATTCCTGCAGCTCATGCTGCTCCAGTGAAAGTTATTTTGGCGGATAATGGGTCTGTTGATGGTGTGCCACAACAAGCAGCACAGGATAATGAGTGGGTTATTTTTCTCCCCACGGGCGGCAATGTTGGCTATGGTAGCGCCATTAACTTTGCGACGAAGCATCTGGAGAAAATGCGTGCTGTGGGCGATATCAATGATGAATTTTTTGTTATCGCTAATCCTGATGTGGTTTTTGACCCGCAAGCGGTAGATGCCCTGATTGATTGTGCGCATCGTTGGGCAGCTGATGGTTATGAGGTTGCTGCAGTAGGACCATATATTCGTCAAGATGATGGGTCGGCTTATCCTTCGGCGCGTGCAGTTCCCACTCTTAAGAATGGTATTGGTCATGCACTTTTTGGTGCTGTGTGGAAAAACAATCCTTGGTCTGCTGCGTATCATGCCAATGCAGAGATGGACGTCGAACGCTGTGCTGGATGGTTATCTGGTTCTTGTTTACTTGTGCGGTGGGATGCGTTTTTAGCGATTGGTGGTTTTGATGAACGGTATTTCATGTATATGGAAGACGTTGATTTGGGTGATCGCTTTGGTAAGGCTGGTTATGTCAATGTGTTCTGTCCGCAGGCGCAGATCACTCATGCGGTAGGGCATGCTGCAGGGAAATTGCCGGAGAAGATGTTGCCTGCTCATCATGATTCTGCATATCGTTTTCAGGCAGATCGATTGCATCATTGGTGGCAGTTGCCAATTCGTGTGGCCTTGTGGTGTGGGTTAAAAGCACGCGCACAGATAGTGGTGTGGTCGAAGAAACGGCGTTAATCGGTGCGTCACTCGCTTGCTATAAGAGTCGATGGGTTAGCCTAGCAAGCGAAGAAAATCATACAGAAATGGAACTCAATGGCTGAAGATAAGATGAAACAAGATGTTGATGCAGTAATTCTTGTTGGTGGAAAAGGTACGCGCTTGCGTCCATTAACTGTGTCTACACCAAAGCCTATGCTGCCGACGGCAGGAGTGCCATTCTTGTCTCACTTATTGGCACGTATTAAAGCTGCTGGTATTACTCATGTGGTTTTGGGTACGTCATTTAAGGCGGAAGTATTCGAGGAATACTTTGGTTGTGGCGAAGAGTTTGGGCTTGAAATTGAGTATGTGGTGGAGGAGCGTCCGCTGGGTACTGGTGGTGGTATTCGCAATGTGTATGACAAATTACGTGCTGATACTGTCATGGTGTTCAATGGGGATGTTTTGGGGGGTACGGATCTAGGTGGCATTTTGCAGGAGCATTATGACAAGAATGCCGACCTTACTATGCACCTTGTTCGTGTTCCTGATCCGCGAGCTTTTGGTTGTGTGCCGACCGATGCTCAGGGGCGGGTAGAGGCCTTTTTGGAGAAAACAGAAGATCCTCCGACTGACCAAATTAATGCTGGATGTTATGTCTTTAAGCGTGAGTTGATTGAACAGATACCTGCTGATCGCGTGATATCTGTGGAGCGAGATACTTTCCCTAAACTGCTTGAAGATGGATTCAAGGTCTATGGCTTTGTTGATACTTCTTATTGGCGGGACATGGGTACACCAAGTGATTTTGTTCGTGGTTCTTCTGATTTAGTGCGTGGTATTGCACCTTCGCCTTTGTTGGCTGGACGTGTTGGTGAGTCGCTGGTGGATGAAAGTGCTGGCGTACGTGATGGTGCTTTGTTGTTGGGAGGCACTGTTATTGGTCGGGGGACAGAGGTTGGTGCCGGGTGTCGTTTGGATGACACTGTGGTGTTTGATGGTGTCACCATTGAGCCTGGTGCAGTTATTGAAGATTCTATTATTGCGTCGGGGGCTCGTATCGGTGCTAATGCGAGGTTGCGTGGTTGCATTATTGGTGAGGGGGCTATCATTGGTGCTCGTTGTGAGCTTCTCGACGGTGTGAGAGTGTGGCCTGGTGTTGAGATCCCAGATAATGGGGTGCGTTTTAGTTCTGATGCTTAGCGATACTGCGTGTAGCAGTGTAACTACTGGGTCTGTTGGGGTTTGTTGGAAAAATTATTTTCCACAGCCCTTTCTTTTTTTGTTGTGTCCTCATGGTTTTTGACCATTCTTATGGTAGGAAAAAGTCCTTTATGGTTGTTTTCTTTCGTGTGGGCACAATATATAGCACCCCCGACAACCTCCCCCGCTCATTATTTCCTGATAACTCGTGTGACTATTGATACAAACAAACAGGGATAATGTGTATATTTGTCAGAATTTTTTTCTGAGGGTTTGACTGTATCTAGTGTTCGCGTGTTGAATTGCATATATGTAATTCTTAGTTACCACGCGAATGGTGCAGCTGATTTAGTTGCCAGCGGGTAATTATGTTCCGGAACTGTTATCTGAACGGTTTTTAGATAACAACTATGAGGAGAGGAGTGTGGCGTGAAAGATATGGCGAGCAACGCCGCGCCTCGTACTCAGTCGCTACTAGATCAATCTCTAGATGACATATTCGGTGCGGTTGAGCGAGAGTGGCAGGAGCAAGCACTATGTGCTCAAACTGACCCAGAGGCTTTCTTTCCGGAAAAAGGTGGTTCCACCAGGGAAGCAAAGCGTATTTGCCAGGCATGCTCTGTTCGTGATGAGTGTTTGGAATATGCCTTAGCGCATGATGAGCGTTTTGGTATCTGGGGTGGATTATCTGAGCGTGAGCGTCGTCGTCTGAAGCGAGATATTGGTTAATAACACTTCGGCATTAGTGGTATAGATATGGATCAATATCCTCTGGTGCGATTTCAAGATAATCGGCTACCAGCGCGATAAGAGTTTTTTGGAGCAATTCATATTGCTCCTTTTTATTTTGGCTACGCTGCTCAATCGGCATACGGAAAATCACAATGCAATCTTTGGTAGGATTCCTCCGTCGATCGCTGCCTGCACTAATAACACAACCGAGTGGTACAGAGCCATCACGCACAATTCCTACTGGAATGGTTCCATCTGAGGTACTAAAAATTGGTTCGTTTGTTTCCAAGGAGCGTGGTTGGTTGCTGATAAAAATATGCGGCACAGTATCAACCACAACATCCACATTGCTTAATTGCTGAGCATATTTTTTTTCGATAGGGGAGTAAGCCTCTACAACAGCAGCGTCGAATAGCTGTCGACGAGTACGATGACGTGGCACATCAGGTGGTAACAGCATACTGCGGATACCTCGACCATGTCGGTCGCGTGGAGAGTGTGGATTGTGAGGATACATGATGATTCCACAGTATTGTGCTGGTCTGTGATGCTGGTGGGGACGCGCCGAAAAGGACTATCGTTGTCTGAACCTCTACTTAGAGTCTAGACTTTGTGTTTGTGAATCAATTTCGTCGTTGCTCTCGTCCTGGATGTGGTAAGCCTGCCGTGGCTACACTTACCTATGCCTATGCGCAATCAACAGCAGTCGTTGGACCACTTATGCACACGAGTGATCCGCATAGTTGGGATTTGTGCGAATACCACGCATCGCGTATTACCGCCCCAATGGGCTGGGAACTCGTGCGGGTGGACGATATCGACGATGACGAAGATCTAACCGCATTAGCACAAGCAGTGCGAGAAGCTGGGCAGACGACCTCGGGTCTGGTTGATCCGGTTGAGTCGGATCATAAAGATGATAAGGATAATGCCCAACCGAGTGCACAACACCCAGTGCATAGGGCGCAGGAACATCAGAAACGTCGTGCTCATCTGCGTGTTATTTCATCGCAATCAGATGTTACGCAGCGGTCTGATTCCAGCTCATCTCGGCATGACTAATTATCGTATTAAGATAGTAGAGAAGAAAAACCCCAGGAAAAACCATAACATCTGAAAGGTGCAGCACCGCTATGCGTTCACTCGAAGCAGTTAGCAAAGTTATTAAAGCCTATGACATTCGCGGTATCGTCGATGAGGATATTGACTCTGACTTTATTGAAGAAGTAGGCGCTGCTTTTGGCTACTTAATGAGGCAAGAAGGCGTGAAAAAAATTGCAGTCGGGCATGATATGCGTCCGTCATCTGCGCCATTATCTCAGGTTTTTGCTAAAGGAGTTAATTCTCAGGGGCTTGATGTGCTCTATCTAGGGCTAACATCAACTGATCAGTTGTATTATGTGTCCGGTGTGCAGGATTGTCCTGGTGCCATGTTCACCGCATCGCATAATCCTGCTCAATATAATGGCATCAAATTGTGCCGTGCGGGGGCAAAACCAGTAGGGCAAGAAACCGGATTGGGTGATATTATCACCATGCTCGTCGAGGGTATTCCAGAGTATTCGGGAGCAACTGGTGTTATCGAAGAAAAAGATTCGCTCCATGATTATGGCGCATTTTTGCGTGAGCTTGTTGATTTGAGCGCAATTCGCCCGCTCAAAGTAGCCGTTGATGCTGCCAATGGTATGGCTGGTCACACTGTGCCAGAGGTATTTGCTGGACTGCCCATTGAAGTAGAGCCACTATATTTTGAGCTTGATGGGACTTTCCCTAATCATGAGGCAAATCCGCTTGATCCAAAGAATCTGGTTGATTTGCAGGAATTCACCCAAAAAGTTGGGGCAGATATTGGTTTAGCTTTCGACGGTGATGCAGACCGTTGTTTTGTCGTTGATGAGAAAGGCCAGCCAGTAAGTCCCTCAGCTATTTGCGCCATTGTTGCCGAGCGCTATTTGACGCAGTATCCAGGGGCAACAATCATCCATAATCTCATTACCTCACGCGCTGTACCAGAGGTAATTCAGGAGCATGGTGGACAAGCTGTGCGAACCAGAGTAGGGCATTCTTTCATCAAAGCCGAAATGGCGCGTACTGGTGCTGTTTTTGGTGGTGAACATTCTGCACACTACTATTTCACTGATTTCTTTAATGCAGATTCGGGAATCCTTGCAGCTATGCACGTCCTTGCTGCTTTAGGAGGGCAGCAACTGCCACTATCGGAGATGATGGCTCAATATAATCGCTACGCAGCTTCTGGGGAGATCAACTCTCGTCTTGATTCTGTTGCGCAACAGCAGCAGCGTACTCAAGCAGTGCTAGAGGCTTTTGCTCAGCGTAGCGCAAGCGTCGATGAGCTCGATGGCATTACAGTGACTCTCAAAGACAGCCCAGCATGGTTTAACCTGCGTGCATCCAATACCGAGCCATTATTAAGGTTAAATGTAGAAGCTCCTACTCAGGGTGAGGTCGATGAGCTCGTGCAGGAGATCCTCGGCATTATTCGCCAAGAAAGCAACTAAAGGATTTGTTATGCAATTGCTGAGTCCAAGTGTGCAACATTATTCCTGGGGTTCACGAACCCTCATCGCCCAATTAAAAGGGGAAGAGGCAAGTGCACGTCCAGAAGCAGAGCTATGGTTTGGTGCGCATCCTGGGGCGCCAAGTTTGGTGGAAAATGGCGATACTCTCTTGCACTACATTGAGCAGGATCCAACAGTGTTGGGCGAACGAGTATGTGCTAAGTACCGCAATACTCTTCCATTTTTGCTGAAAATTCTTGCTGCTGATGCCCCGTTATCCTTGCAAGCACATCCATCGAAACAACAAGCCGAAGAGGGCTTTGCTAAGGAAAATGAGCAAGATATTGCACTTAGCGCGCATAATCGAAACTACAAAGATGATAATCATAAACCGGAACTCATTGTGGCGCTGACTCAGTTTCATGCAATGGCTGGTTTTCGACCGCTTGCACGCACCCTTGAACTTTTTAACACGCTCGGTTGCGATCAGCTAGCGCGTTATTGCAGCGTGCTTGACGACTCTGGTTCGGACGAGAGTAATTTACGCGCATTATTTACTACATGGATCACTATTCCAATCAAAGCGCGGCATGAGCTTATCGACGCAGTCATCTTAGCTGCAAAAAAAGCACTTGATATGCCAGCGCCAGTATGGATAAAAGACTGCCTAACTAATGTAATAAATCTCAATGAGCGTTATCCTGGTGATATTGGCGTATTGAGCGCATTATTGCTGAATTACATTGTTCTAGAACCTGGTGAAGCGCTTTATCTCGATGCAGGTAATCTCCATGCTTATGTGAGTGGGCTTGGCGTAGAGATCATGGCGAATTCAGATAATGTATTACGCGGTGGCTTAACACCAAAGCATATTGATATTGCAGAGCTGATTAAAGTATTACGTTTTGATTCTCTTGATGATCCACGAGTGCCATGTGAGCATGGACACTATCGCGTTCCCATTGATGAGTTTGCGTTGCGTTGCTTGGTGCTAGATTCACAGCAATCTTCGGAGGACATTGTTTATGACAGTGCATGTATTGCATTGTGTACTCGTGGAGAAGTAACTGTGCGTAATGCACAAGAAACGAAAACTCTTTCAGCTGCTGGCGCTGTGTGGATAGATGCGCATGAGGAAGTGCACATTAGCGGCAAAGGTCATGTCTACCTTGCCACGGTTAAGGTGACATAGCAGCATATAACAAGCTAGTGCGGGTGGTTATTGTCGATCTGCTATTGCTTGGGCAGTCGGAGTTACTGAGTCCGCCTCGGTTACTTTAGCGGTATTTTGATTGACGCTTTCGGTAGCAAGAGGAGCAATGAGATCCAGTTCCTCTTCATCTGGTTTGGATATGAGGTCAGCCTCTGACTCTGACTCTGGTTCTTGGGAAGGTTCCTCGGTGGTGATGCTACTAATAGGCTCAAGAGCTGTTGGGATCTCGATTGCGTCAGTGCTGTCCGGAGTATCGAGATCTGGGGTAGGGGTTTGAGGCTGGTAGGTCTTCTGATATGCCTCAGGTGGAAGTAACGGTGCTTCTTGGATAGTCGGTAACTTGTTCACAAGTGATTCAATCACTTCACCTGTTTCCTTGCCTGGGGTAGGCAGTGCTGGTGTATGTGGTAACAACTTCTGTAAGTCAGATAAGAGTTGATCAGTTGTTTGCGGATAACGTTGCTCAATGCTAGTGATAGGACGCTTTATGCGTTCCTCATCTTCTGAGTAAACGCTATCGGTATCGCGATCTTCAACTTGTTGATCGTCAATAGATGCGTCTGATTCGAGTTTATCCTGCTCATTTTCTTCATTGCCCACAAAGCCTGTAGGTGAAGTATTTTTTTGCTCAGGTGAGCGTCGATAAGCCTTTTTTTTGGTAGGTTCAGTAGTTTTTGCAACGAGGCTACTCGACGATTGGGCGGAACTGGTGCTCACTCGAGTGCTTTGTGTACTGCGCGAGACGATGTTTGCTTCTTGGGTAATGCGGGTAGGGCTTGTAGTGGCATTGGCCTGCGGACCGGCGTGTGCTTCGGTAGTAGTTGTTGATTGCAGACTAAGACGCCATGCAAAAAAGCCAATGACTAAGGCTATGACGCAGCCTGTAACAATAAAGACCAAAAAGCGTCGTGCTGAGTTATTTTTGGCCTCAACCACTTCTGCTATACCTCTCTGTGTTTCTGAACTATCTAGACTAGCTAGATATCTACACTTCTTATTTTCTTATATAAAACTATATCGAAAGTGTTATGCGGGCAAGATATGTGCAAAACTGCTGGTGCTTGCCAAACATATCGCTACATTGAGCTACTTCATACATCATAAAACTATTACAAATTGGTTACAATTAGGAGGGTGACACTCAAGTGTGCACTGTTTATCAAAAACTCAATCTTTAAGTCTTATAAGCACCGGGAAAGATAGGACACAATAATGAGTGCATGGGAAAGAAACATTTTCAACGAAGAAGTCAACATTGATTTTCTTGAAGAGTTGAATGATCTCGATGAGGAAAATGTCGTCGAGGCTATCTTTGATGCAGTCATGCTAGTACGTAATGACGTTGCTCGTACCGAGGAAGAACAGCTCAATGGGCAAGCGGCAGCGACCATTGCCGCAATTTGGGCAGGGGCTCCTTATTCTTCTGGTGAGATTATTGCGATGTATCCGTTTATTCGTGATCTCATTGGTGCAGGAGATGAACAGTTACGTGAATCTGCGGCCGCGGTATTAGAAACTGTGGAAACAGACGATGACTTAGAAAGCTATATTGAAGCCCTTTCTTGAGTCTTGAGTCTGAAACCCTGAGCCTTGTGGATCATCTCGAATCACCCAAATAACTCCGTAGGGTCATTGCCTTGTAGAGTGGAGCTTAACGATAAAGACAAAAGAATATGATGCAAAATGAGTATAGCTGCGTCATGTAAGGAGAGTAGAGAGAATATGTCCCAATCCCAATCTGTGCTGACCTCACAAGATTATAAAGTTGCTGATCTTCACCTTGCTGAAGCGGGTCGCCATCAAATCCGTTTGGCGGAATACGAGATGCCAGGATTGATGCAATTGCGTGAGGAATACCGCGAACAGCAACCTCTTAAAGGGGCTCGCATTGCCGGTTCTATCCATATGACTGTGCAGACTGCGGTACTGATCGAAACTCTTGTGGCATTGGGGGCACAGGTACGGTGGGCATCGTGTAACATCTTTTCCACTCAAGATGAAGCAGCGGCAGCAGTGGTTGTGGGAAATGGCACCCCGGAGAATCCACAAGGTGTGCCAGTTTTTGCGTGGAAAGGGGAAACTCTAGCGGAGTATTGGTGGTGCATTAACCAGATTTTTAGCTGGAAAGATGAACTACCCAACATGATTCTTGACGACGGCGGTGACGCCACTATGGCTGTTATTCGTGGTCGTGAATATGAGCGTGCTGGTGCTGTTCCTGCCATCCAGCCAGATGACTCCGACGAATATCAAGCATTTTTGACAATGCTTGCCACTACCCTAGAACAAGAGAATGGCAAATGGGACAAGATTGCCGCTGCCATTAAAGGGGTAACGGAAGAAACCACCACAGGAGTACATCGTCTCTATCATTTTGCGCAGCGGGGAGAATTGCCATTCCCAGCCATGAATGTCAATGATGCGGTAACCAAGTCAAAGTTTGACAACAAATATGGCACGAGGCATTCGCTTATCGACGGCATTAACAGGGCAACCGATATGCTCATGGGCGGAAAAAATGTCCTTATCTGTGGTTATGGCGATGTAGGTAAGGGATGCGCGGAAGCAATGGCAGGCCAAGGCGCTCGGGTTAAAGTTACGGAAGTAGATCCTATCAATGCGCTCCAGGCACTTATGGATGGCTATGCCGTCGTTACTGTTGAGCAGGCAATATCAGATGCGGATATTGTCATTACTGCTACGGGTAATCGCGATATTATTTCTTTTGATCATATGCTTGCTATGAAAGATCATGCAGTGGTGGGGAACATAGGTCACTTTGATAATGAGATTGATATGGCGTCGTTGCTTCATCGCGACGATGTTAAGCGGGTGACTATTAAATCGCAGGTTGATGAGTTCCAATTGCCTAATGGAAAATCAATTGTTGTGCTCTCTGAAGGACGCTTGCTCAACCTTGGTAATGCTACGGGGCATCCAAGTTTTGTTATGTCTAACTCTTTTGCGGATCAGACTATTGCGCAGATTGAGCTATTCAATAACGATGGTCGTTATACTAACGATGTTTATCGTCTGCCAAAAATTCTTGATGAAAAAGTCGCCCGCATCCACGTAGAAGCACTAGGTGGTACTCTCACCCAGCTCAGTCAAGCGCAAGCAGAATATATTGGAGTGGACGTCGCTGGTCCATATAAGCCTGAGCACTATCGCTACTAATTTTTGAGGTATAAGCATTTATGATCATCGCAATTGAAGGCATCGATGGTGCAGGAAAAAACACACTGGTAAGTGCATTAGTGCAGGATTTTTCTGCGCGCGTTATGAGTTTTCCTCGTTATGATCAGTCCATTCACGCGCAATTAGCCCGGCAAGCGCTGTATGGGAATATGGGTGATATGAGTGATTCTGCTTATGCAATGGCGACACTCTTCGCCCTAGATCGTCGGGAGGCGAAAGCGGATATTGATGCCTTTGTAGGCAGCGAATCAATTTTGTTACTCGATCGTTATGTAGCGTCAAATGCTGCATATACTGCTGCACGTTTAGCTGATGAAAATGCAATAGAGTGGGTGGCTCACTTAGAGTTTGAGCAGTTTGGTTTAGCGCGTCCAGATCTTCAGATTTTGCTTAACACCCCTCCTGAGCTTGCACAACAGCGTGCTCAGATGCGAGAAAAAAACGATGCGACGCGTCAGCGAGATCTTTATGAGTCCGATAATTCCTTGCAAAACAATACGGCATTGATATATGGACAACTTGCACAGAAGCAGTGGCAATCCCAGTGGCTGATTGCCGAACCAGATTATAATGTGGAAGACATGATTAAATCGGTGCGCCAAAGGCTTGCGTGAGATTTGGGCTGAAAGCACCGTTGGTCAATCTAGCAAGAAGTGCTCATAGCAATGCGTATGAGCTGTGGGAAGGATATTTCTTTTAATATGGCGCTGAAAATTCTCGTCGTCGATGATGATCCAGCTATCTCTGAGATGCTGACTATTGTGCTCAACACCGAAGGGTTTGAGGCAGTGGCTGTAACCGATGGTGCAGAAGCAGTAGCTGCTTTTAGGCGGGAAAACCCAGATCTTATTTTGCTTGATCTGATGCTACCGGGGATGAACGGTATTGATATTTGCCGCATTATTCGTCGTGAATCAGCAGTTCCGATTGTGATGCTTACTGCGAAAACAGATACCGTTGATGTGGTTCTTGGTTTGGAATCAGGTGCTGATGATTACATCAACAAGCCGTTTAAGCCTAAAGAACTTGTCGCTCGTATTCGAGCACGGTTGCGTCGTAGTGATGACATTGAAGCGGATACCATTGAGATTGGTAATTTGCTTATTGATGTTCCTGGCCATGTGGTTACGTGTGCTGGTGAAGAGGTAAAACTCACTCCGTTGGAGTTTGATCTTTTAGTTGAGCTTGCCTCAAAACCAGGGCAAGTGCTTTCTCGTGAGGAGCTGCTCAAGAAGGTATGGGGTTATCATAATTCTTCTGATACCCGACTGATCAATGTTCATATCCAGCGCTTGCGTTCTAAAATTGAGAAGGATCCGGAAAACCCAGAGATTGTGCTCACCGTTCGTGGTGTCGGGTATAAGACTGTGCAGGAGTAGGCAGCAATTTTAGTAGAATGGCTAAGAAACCAGACGCATCGGTTTCTGACTCAATGGCGTACTTCCATCCAGACGCGGGTGTTAGGATCTATCCTTTCTATTTCCGCGATCATGATGATCATTTTGGTATTTGTGCTCGTCAACCTCGTGACACAAAACTTGCTCAATGCCAAACTTGATGTTGCCAATTCGGAAATTGATCGTGCTCGTGTGGCGGTGGAAGAGCAAATTAATGCCACCAGTGCTTCTACATCATTGCAAACTCGGCTCAATGCTGCCCGTGCAGCTTTAACAAATCAAGATACTAATGGGTTTTATGCGCAAACTACCTATGAACCAGTTATTGTGGTCAATAATCCTGATGGATCTATAACGGCTTCTCCCGAAGGGTATCGCATCCCAGAGCGACTTCGTAGTTTTGTGCAAAAAAATCAGATTTCTTATCAATTTGCCACGATTGATCGTCAAGATTCCAGTACCTATAAAGCGCTGATCATTGGTTCTCCCACAAAAACAGATATTCCTGATCTGCAGGTGTATCTGGTTATTTCTATGACCAGCGAAGAGTCAACAATTGCCCTATTGCGTGGTCTGTTTTCTGCGGCTGGAGTAGTAATCGTCGTGCTGCTTGTGGGCATTGTGTGGCTGCTAATTCAGCAAGTTATTGTGCCAGTTCGTTCTGCAGCCTTGATTGCGGAGCGCTTTGCGTCAGGGCATCTGCGAGAGCGCATGATTGTCGATGGCGAAGATGAGATGGCTACCCTGGCAGTTAGCTTCAATTCAATGGCTGAGTCATTGTCGAAAAAAATAAAACAATTGGAGGAATACGGCAATTTGCAGCGGCAATTTACCTCTGATGTGTCGCATGAATTACGTACCCCATTGACCACGGTACGCATGGCTGCGGATCTTATTGAGTCGCAAACTGATGACTTACCTGAGAGCGTGCAGCGTGCTGCGGTATTGATGCAGACTGAATTGGGTCGTTTTGAGGTTCTCCTTGAAGATCTGCTTGAGATTTCGCGTCACGACGCTGGTGTGGCAGATTTGTCAGAGAGTGCTTTGGATATTCGCTCTTGTGTTGCGTCCGCATGGCAGCAAACACAGCATTTAGCAGAGAAACTTGATGTACCTGTGCGCTTTCATATGTATGCCAACGATGATGTCCTGGCTAGCCAAGAACAAGACCAAGAACACGACTTAGACAGTGCACGCACGCAGATGGCTACATCTGTAACAGGGGACCCTCGACGCATTGAGCGTATTATCCGTAACTTATTGGCCAACGCAATTGATCATTCTGAAGGGAACCCAGTCGATGTGTATGTTGCTCGTAATGAGCAGGCCATTGCCGTTGGCGTAGTCGATCATGGGGTGGGATTAAAGCCTGGGCAAGAAGATCTGGTCTTTAACCGTTTCTGGCGGGCAGATCCGTCGCGAGTACGTCATTCAGGCGGTACTGGATTGGGGCTTGCAATCTCTAGAGAAGATGCTGCTTTGCATGGTGGTGCGCTTGAAGCGATTGGTGAACAAGGCGTGGGGACTATGTTCCGGCTTACATTGCCCATCACCCCACACGCTAGTTATGAACAGAGCCCACTAGAATTAGCGGTTCCACGTTCGCTAGAACCAGAGCAGTTAGAGGTTGCAGCAGATGAATAGACATGAAGTAAAACGGATTTTTTCCTGTGTAGTGTCAGCTAGCGTGTTATTATGCAGCGCATGTACTGCTTTGCCGTCGAATACTGAGCCACAGGTGTTAAGGGATTTTTCTGATTCTGCACAAGATAAAGTTGAAACCCCGATACAAGACCGTGAGCCAGATCTTTTGGTGCGAGATTTTTTTGTCGCCAATGCGCAACCCACGCAGCAATATCAAAGTGCTCGTGCCTTTTTAACTGAGGACAATGCTTCACGATGGCAACCCAGTGCCACGGTGTATGTTGTGGATCGGCTAGACGTTAATCTAGCTAGTAATAATCCTGGTCGGGATGCCGCTAATGCTGGGTCAAAGGATTATCTTGCGTATCAGGTTCAAGGAACGATTGTGGGAACCCTAGGCCCTGGTGGGGGTTTTGTTCCTCGTGATGAAAAATATAGTGATGTTGTTGAACTGAAAAAAGAAAATGGGCAGTGGAGGATAAATTCTTTACCTACTCGTATTGTGGTAGAGCGTTCTGAACTACGTAATAGATATGCTCAGCATGATCTGTATTTCTTTGACCCCAGTGGTTCAGTGTTAGTTGCCGATAAGCGGTGGATATATAACACTAATGCCGCTATCGACATGAATTTGCTGTCTCTACTATTGGATGGGGCTTCAGATACTCTTGCTCCTGGGGTACTCAATGAGGTTCCCAATAGTGCTTATTTTGCCGGAGTAAAAGACGGCGCCTATGCCTTTACTGGTGTGTCTTCGTTACGTAAAGATGCACAGCGACGGCTTGCCGCACAAATTGTATGGACTCTCGCTGCAGCCAGTGTCCCTGGTCCGTATCATTTATCTTTCGACGGTACTCAGGTGACGGCACCAAACTCAACAGCAGTGGAGCTTACTGTAGAGGATTATCCAGAGTATAACCCTCAGGCATCTCGTAGGTCAGTGGGGACAGTATATGCGTTGAGCAGAGGGCGGCTTACTCGCATTTATCAAGGGCGTTTAGATCCTGTCCCTGGTCAATTTGGTTATATGGAAAATATCGAAAGTGCGGATATTGCCACTGAAAAAAACCTGGTTGTTGCAGTAACTGCTAGTGGAGCCGGGGCGTCGAAAGCCTCTCAACTTATGCTTTCGACGCTCAACGGTGAAGCCATTGAATTGCTCCATGCGCGTAGCCTTACGCGCCCTAGCTTTGAGTATGGTGCCAATAGTTTGTGGACTGTCATAGATGGCACGACGGTGGCACGTATTTCTCGTTCAGCTGATACTGGTGAGATAGCGCAGACTGAAGTTGATACCAGTGATGTGCCCAATGCGGGGGATCATCTTATTACTTCGCTTCGTCTTTCTTATTCAGGAGTACGAGCGGCATTTATCATTGACGGGGCAGTGTATGTGGCAACAGTGTCGCGTCCTAATGCTGGTGAGCGAAAACTGACCAATGTTTATGAATATCTTGGCAAAGATACTCGTGCAGTAAGTGTGGAATGGGAGCCAGATGGCAGTTTATTGGTAGGCACTGCTGATTCCCAAGCGCCAGTACAGCATGTAGCAGGTGATGGTTCTATCACGCAATGGCTATCGACGAGCAATATCATTGCTCCGGTGTCTTCACTGGCTTCTACAGGTGCAACAGTATATGCCTCTGATGCGCGAACTGCACTAGAGCTTAATAACTCGGATTCGCCTTTTTGGCGTGAAGTACAAGGCTTAGAAGGCACCCAAGGAAAAGTGATTGTGCCACGTTATTAACTGCTATCATAAGCGGTTATGCAGGGGGCTTTTCGGGAATTACTTTTTCCATGTAATTGTGCAGGTTGTGGTGCTGCTGGTTATCGCTTATGTGCGCATTGTGCAATACATTTGCGGCAACCGCCACAGCGGATAAGCGCAAAAATCTATTCGCATATACCACTATGGTCTTTGGGTGCCTATGGTGGGGCGCGTAGGAAAATTATTATCGCCACTAAAGAACGAAACCGGCGAGATATGATTGCGCCCCTTGGTGCCATGCTTGCTAGTGCAGTGTCTTATCTCATTGCGCAGGGTGAGGTAGAGGAGGATATTGTGCTTGTGCCTGCGCCGACGAGTCGTCGTTCTGCATTAAAACGTGGTGGTGATCCTGTTACTCGGGTATGTCAGCGTACTCCTTTTCCAGTCGCCAATCTTATTGAACATAGAGCAGGGGTGCGTGATTCAGTGGGGTTAAGTATGCGGCAGCGTCATACAAATATGATCGGTGCTGTAGTGCCGACTCCTACAGCAGTACGCTTGCATACTGCTGGTGGGTTGAGTGGTTTTAGTGTTTTGCTTATCGACGACATCCTCACCACAGGGGCAACCTTAGCTGCTTCGACGGCGGTACTTAGTGCTATGGGAGTGAAGATTCGTGGTGGTTTGGCGTGGGCACATGCTTGATTCTTGTGCGCAATAGGCAAATAGGCAAAAAGGCAAATAGGCATAGGTATCGCGAAAAGTTCATGCTTATTGTCTCAAAGGGGAGTAGGGTAGAAGTACAGGTTAATTCCATTTAGCCATCATGTGAATAATGAGGCAGTTTGATGTTTCTTATCTGCGTGATGGTGCTCTAAGAGGAAGGTACAGTCATGGTTACACCTGCTCATCATGAGTCACTGAGTCCAGAAGTTAAAGTTACTATCACTGGACGCAATGTGGAAGTTCCAGAGCATTTTGCTGAGCGTGTGCACGCTAAACTTGCCAAAATTGCACGTTTGGATTCAACGCTGACATTCTTCCACGTGGAATTACAACATGAACCAAATCCACGGCGTGCTGATGAAAGTGATCGCATCCAAATTACTGCCACTGGAAAAGGTCATGTTGCTCGTTCTGAGGCTAAAGAGGATAGCTTTTATGCAGCTTTAGAAACGGCACTTTCTCGTATGGAGCGCTCTTTGCGTAAGGTAAAGGCTCGTCGTTCGATTTCTCTTTCTGGCCATCGTGCCCCAAAGAGCACAGGAGAGATTGCTGCTGATTTAGTGCATGAGGCGCAGCAAGCACAGCAGCAAGGTCAATATGATGTTGATCCTTATGCCGATAAAGTCGAAGATATTATTCCTGGGCAGATTGTCCGTAGAAAAGAGCACTCTGCTACCCCGATGAGCGTCGATGATGCTTTGAGTGAGATGGAACTTGTGGGGCACGATTTCTATTTATTTGTTAATGAGGAAAATGGTCGCCCATCTGTGGTTTATCGTCGTCATGCGTATGACTATGGTTTGATTACCTTAAGCGAATAGGGCTGATATAGCTCGGAATATCCTCAGCTAGCGCAGATTTTATTGTCTAGCTGAGGTATATTTTTGTCTGTTGCTTGGGCGATATACGATATAAGCTGATATTGCTTGATATTCACCTATTGTCGCTTTGAGGCGTACAATAGCGACGATAACAACATTACTGTCAATAAATACAATTGATTTTACGAAGGAATAGCCTACGTGTTTGGACTTAGCAAGATGCTCCGTATGGGTGAGGGGCGTGCAATTAAGCGGCTGAAGAAAATTGCCGATGATGTCATTGCGCTTGAGTCGGATTATGCTGAGCTTAGTGATGAGGAGCTTAAAGCAAAAACTCAAGAGTTTCGTAAGCGCATCGAGGACGGTGAAACTGTCGACGACATCATGCTCGAAGCCTTTGCTGTTGCACGTGAAGCATCCTGGCGTGTGTTAGAACAAAAGCACTACCATGTTCAGATTATGGGTGGTGCTGCCTTGCATTTCGGTGATGTAGCTGAGATGCGCACTGGTGAGGGTAAAACTTTGACCTGTGTATTGCCTGCTTATGTTAATGCGTTGGCTGGTAAAGGCGTGCACGTTGTTACGGTTAATGACTACCTTGCTAAGCGTGATGCTGAATGGATGGGGCGTGTGCACCGATTCCTTGGGCTAGAAGTGGGTGTCATCTTATCGGAAATATCAGATCCGCAGTTGCGTCGAGAAGCATATAAAGCGGATATTACGTATGGCACCAATAATGAGTTTGGATTCGATTATTTGCGCGACAACATGGTGCGCAGTCTCGATGATATGGTGCAGCGCGGACATAATTACGCTATTGTCGACGAGGTTGACTCCATTCTTATTGATGAGGCGCGTACACCGTTGATCATTTCTGGGCCATCTGATAGCTCATCACAGTGGTACTCAGTTTTTGCTCAGATTGTGCCTCAGATGAAACAAAATACCCATTATGATGTTGATACTCGCAAACGTACCGTAGGTATTAAAGAAGAGGGCGTTGCTTTTGTAGAAGATCAGCTTGGTATTGATAACCTTTATTCACCAGAGCATTCGCAATTGGTTAGCTATCTTAATAATGCGATTAAAGCTAAAGAGCTTTTCGCCCGAGATAAAGACTATTTGGTGCGCGGTGGCGAGGTTCTCATTATTGATGAGTTCAACGGTCGTGTTCTAGAAGGTCGTCGCTATAACGAAGGTATGCACCAGGCCATTGAGGCAAAAGAAGGTGTAGAGATCAAGAATGAAAACCAAACACTGGCGACGATCACCCTGCAAAATTACTTCCGTCTTTATGACAAACTCGCTGGTATGACGGGTACTGCAGAAACTGAGGCTGCGGAGCTGCACCAGATTTACAAACTCAATGTGTTGCCAATTCCAACGCATAAGCCGTCGCAGCGTGAGGATCTTACCGACTTGGTCTATAAGACTCAGGAAGCGAAGTTTGCTGCGGTTGTTGATGATATTGCAGAGCGTTCTGCCAAAGGACAGCCAGTGCTTGTTGGTACTACGTCGGTAGAGCGTTCTGAGTATCTTTCTAAGTTGCTTAAGCGTCGTGGTATTGCGCACAATGTGCTTAATGCAAAATATCACGAGCAAGAGGCGCAGATCATTGCGAAGGCTGGTTTGCCAGGTGCTGTTACTGTAGCTACTAATATGGCTGGTCGTGGTACCGATATTGTACTTGGTGGTAACCCAGAAACCATTGCTGATCTTAACTTGCGTGAGCGTGGTTTGGATCCGGTCAATACTCCTGAAGAATACCAAGAAGCATGGAGCGAGGAAGTCGCTAAGGTTACTGCCAAGGGTGCTCAAGCTGCTGAAGAAGTACGCGAAGCAGGCGGACTCTATGTTCTTGGTACGGAGCGTCATGAATCCCGTCGTATTGATAATCAGTTGCGTGGTCGTTCTGGTAGGCAAGGTGACCCTGGGGTAACGCGTTTCTACTTATCGATGCGCGATCCACTCATGTTGCGTTTTGGTGGTTCCATGGAAAGCATGATGAACCGCTTGAATGTCCCAGATAATGTGCCTATTGAGGCAAAGCTGGTTACTACGACGATCAAGAATGTTCAGGCTCAGGTAGAAAACCAAAACTTTGAGGCTCGTAAGAATGTGCTCAAATATGATGAGGTTATGAATGAGCAGCGCAAAGTTATTTATCGGGAGCGTCGTGCCATTCTAGAATCGGCTGATATTGCTAGCAACATTCAGCATATGATTGACGACACCATCAATGCTTATATTGATGCTGAGACTGCTACCGGCTATGCCGAGGATTGGGATATGACTTCCCTCTGGCACGCCCTTGAGGCGCTTTATGGTCCAACAGTAAGCGCACAAGAGCTTATCGACGGTACCGAATATGGCAGTGCTGGTGAGCTTAGCGCAGAGCAATTGCGTGAAGCGATCCTTAAAGATGCACACGAGCAATATGATGCAATGGAAGCGCAGGTCAATGCCATTGGCGGCGATAATCGTATGCGCGAGCTGGAGCGTTTGATGATTCTGCCAGTTATTGACCAGAAGTGGCGAGAGCACCTGTATGAGATGGACTATCTCAAAGAGGGCATTGGTTTGCGTGCTATGGCACAGCGTGACCCATTGGTGGAATACCAAAAAGAGGGTGGCGATATGTTCAATGCGATGAAAGATAGCATTAAAGAAGAAACTGTGCGCCAGCTTTTCTTGTTGCGGAAGCAATTTGCTGAGCAACCTGCCCCAGCATCAGCTGAGGCTTGAGACTGAGGCTTGAGGCTTAGTGGGCAAAAATTAGATGAGTAGCGTCGCGATGGCGTTAGAGAATATCTAATTGTTGGACTTGGAGTCCAAATAGCGCATCTTTTATCAGAGCCAGATAGGCGTAGGCCTTCTGGCTCTTTATATGTATCACCGTTCCGTAGGCTTGAAAAGTGTCGGGTGATATTTCGCGAAAGCGAATAGAGACGATCCCGATTGGTCCAGGTGTTAGTATCTTGTTCGGGCCAGGTGTGGTGGATAAGCGTCTAATGGCGGGGCTAAAACGCTTGGTGTTCAGACTATGCGCTGGTCTGAGGCCAAAAGCTGCGGCAAGACTTGTGTGAGTGAGGGCATAGATTTCTTGTTTGCGTTGTGCAGTAAGGTGCTTATGTATTGTTGCTATACCCGTAGTGGTTGTGTGTTCCGGCAGCCTAGTGGTTTGTTCTAGTTTCAGTAAAAATCTTGTTCCTGGCATCGGAACGAGTTGTTTTTCGTGACGAGAAGATGCACAAAGCATAGAAAACATCCTTGAGGAAAGAATCTCAAGGCAAGTGACGCTACAATAAATAATAAATATAGAGCATTTGTATAGCAATTGTATGGCGGTCTATGGAAAAATGAATGCCGCCAAAACAGATTTTGAGAAAAGGTGAGGTGCAGCCAAGACATGCGTGGCTTGATTGTTGATTACGTAGGTGTGTTAGATGGCAGTGATGAGGATCAGCGTCGGTGGCGCCATCTTTTAGAGGCTGCTCGAGCTAATGGTGTTGCCTTGGCTGTGCTTTCTAATGATCCAGGGGTCAACGCTGATCATATTCGTGTTTTGCAGACGCAGGGACTTGTCGATGCTGTAGTGCTCAGTGGGGATATTGGGGTGGAGAAACCAGAGAAAGAGGCATTCCAGGCAGCTGCTGATGCTCTTGAGTTGCCTATGCGTGATTGTGTCATGGTTGATGATTCCATCCTTAATGTTCGTGGTGCGGTAGAAGCAGGATTAGTTGGTGTGTATTATCAGCAATTCGATCGTGCAGTGGTAGAGATTACTGGCTTGTTTGGTATTGACAAGGAGTTTTAGTGCGGGTTTATCTTCCAGCTACTTTTTCCATGCTTCGTGAGTTGTCGCAAACGGGAGTGATTCATGCTCGCTCTGGCTATGGTTTTGCGGTAACGCCAGCGTTAACTGATTTTTTTGAGTCTGGCACTGAAGAAGAAATCGCAGAGTATGCTTTCGACGAAGCCTCTCGTGCATCTTTGCGACTATTGGCGATTGGTGATGACTTCTTCCCGCATCGGCGTGTTGTGGTAAGTGTCGATATTGATGATGGGCGTGTAAGTTTTGTGCCTGATCTCGACGAGGCAGTGCTTAAGATTGAGCCAGCGCAGATAGCTGTATCGGATGTTGCTGCGATACATATTGATGTGGAATCAAGTGAGGAAGCAGTAGCCAAAGCGATTGCTGTTATTGATGAGGCAGATCTTGGTGATGAAGACGCCATGCTGGTAGTGGGCGACGCATTGGATAATTTTTTGGCTTGGTATGACCCTAGCGAATTATCTGCCTTAGTAGAGTTGTTGTAGCACTACTGTGTGTTACCTGGTATCTCGGTAGTTTCTATTTTCTCCTAGCTCTTTGTGGCTAGGAGTTTTTATTTTTTCTAGGTGCAGTGGTGCTGTGCTTTTGCAGTGTGTTTTCAGGAAAGTTACCTACTTTAGCGTAACTTATAGACAAGTAACTTACTAAAGCGTAATATGAGGCGTTGTTGATGTACTCACCAAGAAATGGGGATCACAATGCCCAAAGATGCCTTAGGGAAAATACGTGGTGTGCTCACCAGGCTGACTACGCCATTGTTGCCTGATGATTATTCAGTATTGGCTAATCCCTTGTGGTCCACCCGGCAATTGCGTGGACGCATAATATCTATCGAACACGATAAGAATGCATCAGATGTGGTGCATATTGCGATTCAGCCCGGTTGGGCAGTACCTACCACTTTCTATGCAGGGCAATATATTGGCGTTGGCGTCGCTATCAATGGTCGATTTGTGTGGCGAAGTTACTCACTCACTAATGCTCCCGTCTTATCTGAGGAAGAAGATAAGAGTGCCCTATTATACATCACGGTTCGAGCAGTAGAAAAAGGCCAGCTTTCTCAGCATTTAGTGGGCAAGACCCAGCCGGGAACTATTATTCGGCTTCTGGCACCCGCTGGTGATTTTCAGTTAAGCCAGCCACCAGCTCCGAAAATGGCTTTTATCGCAGCAGGTACAGGCATTACCCCCATTATTTCTATGTTGCGTACCCTTGCTCGTCGAGGTGATTATGCCCACTGTGATGTCGTGATTGTGTACTCGACAAAAAATAGCCATGAGGCACTCTTTGCTACACAAATCCAGGAATTAGCTGACACCTATCCTAGTGTGCACGCCATATTCCATTACACGCAAGAAAAACCACGTCTTCACGCTCAAGATTATGGCACTCTTATTCCAGATATTGCGCACAGAACTATCTATGCTTGTGGTCCGGCGCATATGCTCAGAGATTTAGAACAGTGGGCTAAGCAAGAATCTTTATGCCTAAAAACAGAGCATTTTACGCTTGATCGACGATCCGATGCGCAGGGCGGCGTGGTGACTTTCGGACATCGTGGCGCTATCACTACCGATGGAGCCACAACAATTCTTGAAGCAGGCGAACAAGCTGGGATAAATATGCCCTTTGGTTGTCGTATGGGACTGTGCCATACCTGCGTGCGGCCATTGCGCAAAGGGCACGTATTTAATGTGCATACTGGTCATACCCATGAAGCTGGGACACAGATACGTACGTGTGTTTGTGTCGCTGCTGGTGATGTCACTATTGATGTCTAAGAAAAATAATCACTCTGATCGATAAGGACTTTTTAATGGCAATTGATAATATCAAGGCTTATTCTCATCTAAGCGACGACGATATAGCAGAAATTGGTGCGCGCCTAGATCGCATTAAAGCTGAGGTAGAAAATGATTTAGGCACAAAAGATGCGCGTTATATTTATCGACTCATTCGCACTCAGCGAGTTCTCGATCTCGCTGGCCGAGCAGTATTGATTTTCTCTGGCAATAAAAAGTGTTGGTGGACTGGTACTGCCTTACTTACTACTGCAAAGGTGCTAGAGAACTTAGAAATAGGGCACAATGTTTTGCATGGTCAATGGGATTGGATGAATGATCCAGAAGTGCACTCGACGACATGGGAGTGGGATATCGTATGCCCATCCTCACAGTGGATGCATTCGCATAATTATGTGCACCATACTTATACCAATGTCTTAGGCATGGATCACGATGTAGGATATGGTATTTTGCGTGTTACTCGTGATAAAAAATGGACTACGCTCCATGCCTTCCAGCCTCTTGTCAACACAGTGCTCGCTACTCTTTTTGAGTGGGCAGTAGGATACTATGACGTAGAGCTGGGTAAGTTTTTTAGCGGCCGTGCCACATGGGCACAAACTCGGGAAAAGTTTTGGGAGACTACGCGCAAAGCCGGACGACAAGGTGTGCGTGATTATGTTCTTTATCCGTTATTGTCCGGAAAAAATTTCCGCCATACGCTTGGCGCTCACGTCAGCGCTAATATCTTGCGTTCACTGTGGGCATATGCGGTTATTTTTTGTGGACATTTTCCAGATGAGGTAGAAACCTTTACCAAGGAGCAGTTCAAGGACGAAGATCATAATCAGTGGTATTTGCGCCAAATGCTGGGCTCGGCAAACTTTCGTGGCGGAAAAGTGCTCACGATTTTATCCGGTAACTTGAATTACCAAATCGAGCATCATCTATTTCCTGATATGCCATCAAATCGTCTTGCTGATGTGGCGAAAAAAGTACAACAGCTGTGTGCAGAATATGATTTGCCCTACAATATCGACTCATTCCCGGTGCAGTTATTGAAGGTGCAAAAGACACTGCTCAAACTCACATTGCCGAATAAGTATTTACTCGCTGATCCAGACAATGCCCCAGAAGTGCGTTCTAACCGAGCGTTTACGCATAACCCAGATGTGGAGGAACAATTATGGGTTGGGGTTAAAGATAATCAGCGTGCCGGGTTGCGTACTGGACTCACACTCTTAAAGAAGTTACGACCACGGATAACGGATGTGGCGCGTAATTATTTTCGCCGTGCATGACCCTGTAGCTACCAGTCCACGTTATTGCGCAATGTGGTGAGTAATTTGCGTACGGCTTGCACTCGACGACCAGTGGGGGAGTCATGGGGAAAATCATCCAGCTTGCATTCCGGATCTGCAGGTGCTCCCATGTGTGTGCAACCACGTGGACAATCCTCTACTGAGGAAGCTAGATCCTCGAACACATTGACAACGGTATCTGCATCAACGTGTGCTAGTCCGAAGGAACGGATACCAGGAGTATCGATGATCCACCCACCGTGTGGTAGTGCTAATGCAACAGCTTGGGTGGATGTATGCCGTCCTTTTCCTACACCGGATACTTCTCCGGTTTGTCGTCCGGCTCCAGGAACTAATCTATTGACAAGTGTGGATTTGCCTACACCGGAGTGTCCGATTAGTGCTGTCAAGGAATTATTCACAATGTCATTGATCGGTTCTAATGGGTCATCGATGCCGCAGACTATGACCGGAACGTCGAGAGCGGCAAACTCAGCAGCAAATTCTTGTGGATCAGCAAGATCGGATTTCGTCAGACAAATAATAGGCTTGAGATTGCCGACAAAGGCAGCAATGAGTGCTCGCTCGACAAAACCCGCTCGTGGTGGAGGATCAGCGACTGCACAGACGATGAGGAGGTTTTCGGCATTGCCGACGACTATGCGTTCATAGGGATCGTTATCATCAGCGGTGCGTCGCAGAACGGAAGATCGCTCTGCTATTTTTACGATTCTTGCCAAGCTGCCTTGCCTACCTGAAGTATCGCCGACGACGCCTACTCGGTCGCCAACTTCAACGGGACTGCGACCAAGTTCTCTGGCGCGCATACAAGTAACGGTAGTGCCGGTGTCGAGAACTACGCCCCACCTACCGCGATCTTTAGAAATGACCATGCCAAATTCAGCGTCATCATGCTGAGGACGTGTTTTGGTGCGTGGTTTAGAGCGTTTTCCAGGACGAATTTTCACGTCTGATTCATCCCATGCACCACGGCTGCGATGAGTGATTTTTTTAGCCATGCATCATCTGCTCCCACATAGCGGCAAAATTGGGCAAGGTTTTGGCAGTAGTCTCAATATCTTCCACAGTCATATTTGGTACACCTAGACCAATGATGGCGCCAGCAGTTGCCATGCGATGATCTGCATAAGAATGCCATTGTGCTCCATGATAATTATGCGTAGGTTCAATATAGAGTCCGTCGTCAAGCTCAGTGCACACACCACCGATCTTATTGATTTCGGTGCATAGCGCAGCCAAGCGATCTGTTTCGTGACCTCGCAGATGAGCAATGCCACGCAGCGTAGTAGGGGAATCAGCAAAAACTGCCAATGCTGCGACGGTAGGGGTAAGTTCACCGATATCGGACATATCAAGATCAATACCGCGCAAAGAGCCTGTGCCTTCTACCGTTAAGGTGCCATTATGCAGGGTTATTTTAGCTCCCATAGCGTCGAGGATTGGGCGAATACGATCGCCAGCTTGGGTGGTATGCGTTGGCCACTGCCTAATGCGAACACGGGATTGGCTGATAGCTGCCGCGGCGAGAAAAGGCGTAGCATTGGATAAATCAGGTTCGATCACCCATTCTCTGCCAGCAATAGTGCCAGGGGAAACGTGCCATTGGTTTTCTACACTGTGGTCAACGTGTACTCCTGCTTGTTCGAGCATTGCAATGCTCATGTCAATATGAGGCATACTCGGCAAAGTATTCCCAATGTGTTTGATGCTTAGACCTTGCTCAAAGCGTGCCCCAGAAAGCAAAAGTCCCGATACGAATTGTGATGAATGCGAAGCATCAATTTCTACTGTGCCGCCTGGTGCACAGCCGGTACCGTGAATACTAAACGGCAAGCGATCGCCAGATACTGTTACTCCAGCTTGTGTCAGACCATGCAGAATTTGAGTCATTGGGCGAGAACGTGCTTGCTCATCGCCATCGAATACCACTTCACCCTGGGCAAAAGCAGCCACAGGTGGCACAAAACGCATGACAGTACCAGCAAGCCCACAGTCAATGTGTGCACTGTGAAAAGGCGCAGGTGTGATATGGAAAGTTCCAGTATCATCTGTGCTTATTTCAGCACCGAGGCTACGGAGTGCCTGTGCCATTAAATCAGTATCACGCGAACGTAGTGCACCGCGGATAGTTGAAGGCTGATCGGCAAGAGCAGACAGGATGAAAGCACGATTAGTCATTGACTTTGAGCCAGGAATGCTGAGCGTGGCGTCGAAAGCCTGTGTGCAATGTGGAGCTTGCCATAATGGGGTAGGGGTGGGGCTAGACATAGTTATCTACTATAGAGTCTTAATGCGATCATGTGAATGGGGCAGGCACAAGAGCAACTGTGTAGTCTAGCAAGAAGAAGCTAGGATTGAACACGAGCCTAAGGAGGGTGACGATACATCTTGGCTGAGCGATCTGAGAAAAAGCATAAAACACCTGCGTCTGGTTCGGAGTTAGAACAGCGATTCAAGCAAGAGGCACTGCCGCTTTTGGATCAGCTCTATGGTGGCGCATTGCGTATGACGCGCAATCCCGCAGATGCAGAGGATTTGGTTCAAGAAACCTATATGAAGGCCTTTAGTGCATTTTCTTCCTTTACCCCAGGGAGTAATCTTAAGGCGTGGTTGTATCGCATTATGACCAATGCTTATATCAATAGTTATCGGAAAAAGCAGCGGCAACCACAACAATCATCGGCCGATGACATCACCGATTATCAGCTACTTGAATCCTCCTCGCATACGGCTACTGGTTTGGAGTCTGCTGAGGTAGCAGCGTTAAAAAATATCCCTAATCAGCATATTGTGCAAGCAATGAATGAGCTTTCCGACGATTATCGCATGGTCGTTTATTATGCTGATGCTGAAGGACTGCCCTATAAAGAAATCGCTGAGATTATGGATATTCCTTTAGGGACTGTCATGAGTCGTCTGCATCGGGGAAGAAAACAGTTGCGTGGTGCGTTGAAAGATGTGGCGCGTGAATATGGCATTGGTGTGACTGGCACGAAAAATGCTCAAGAGACGAAAAAGACGCACAAGGCGGATAGTGAGAAACAGAAAGTGAGCACGCAATGAGTCATGACAGTTCTTCTCGTTCATCTGAATGTAGTTGCTCCGAGGTTCATGTGGGGATGTATGCGTTACTTGACCGTGAGCTTACCCCTGCTGAGTGTCAGCGCTTGGAAGCTCATGTGGCGCAATGTCCTGAGTGTGCTCAACAAATAGCGGCAGAAGTAGATTTGCGGCAACTTCTTAAAAAATGTTGTTGCCAGCCAGCACCAGAGAGCTTAAAAGAACGAATAAGTGTATCGATTAGCACTGTGTCCCTTAGGACAGAGGTTATCGAGTAAAAGCCTGAAGATAAAAATAAAGAGTGCGTATCTTTGTTAAGAAGATCGCACTCTTTTACTTATGCGTTAGGACGCTTGCCGTGGTTAGCTTTTTTCTTACGACGATCCTTGCGCTTACGACCACGCTGGCTCATGAAGATACTCCTCACTCATTGGGATAATAACAGCTATACACTTTAGCTGTTTGCAGTGCACGAACTGAAATTAAGGCTGTGCACTGCTGTTTTGGGTTGGTCTTTTAGGAAACGATGCTGCGGGCGCGTCCACGACCACGGTTCTTGCGTCGTTTGAGCGCACGACGCTCATCTTCGCTCATGCCGCCCCATACGCCAGCATCTTGCCCGGTTTCTAGTGCCCATGCGAGGCACTGAGAAGTAACAGGGCAGCGGTTGCAGACAACCTTTGCAGAGGCAATTTGGGCAAGAGCTGGTCCTGAATTACCGACAGGGAAGAATAGCTCGGGATCTTCGTCTCGACATACTGCTTGGTGACGCCAGTCCATGAAAAAACTCCTTAAAGATAGTTGTGGGGTTGTTGCTTTGTCATTGGGACACAGTTGTGCAGAGCTTAGTGGGAAATAAGGGTGTTATATGCCCAGAAGCTGCGTTATGGAATCAGCTCGTAGTGCATGAACGTGTGGTTCATGTGTTTACGTACTGTTTACTTTGCAACTGTGCAAAATGCTGAAGTTGATCTCTTATGATCACTTCAGGAAGTGCTTATGAAATAATGTCACGACTTTGGCAACTTCGCTAGGTTTATCTGGGTAAAAGTGATTAAACTCACATATTTATGTCATGTTTTGATAGTTTTCCCGCTCCCATGACGCGCCGTCTCTTGAAGGTAAGGGTAACCTTTTAGGTTAATAGGGGTGATTGAACAGCCTTTTCTCTAATATCTTCGAGAACACCCTTGCGTTATTACGTCAAATTACCAATGCGCAAAATGGGGCACTGTGGTTTGTGAACTATGGCGAAAAACTTAGGCAAAAAACTCAAAAAAATCACAGGAAAAAGAATCTGATGGGCGTCGTAGGTGCACAATGAGGCAAGAGATAAGAAAAGGGAGAGGGTGACGAAAAAGTAAACACAATATGAAAGAAGATCGGATTGCGCTTGTGTTGGTATTAGTATGTGTGGAAGTTTGTCGAAAACAGAAAGCGCTATAGTCGCTAGAATAAAGTTCTATTGTTATCAATAAAAATAAATAGGAATGGTCATGTCGTCGCACCCAGGAACACAAGAGCACTTAGAACACAACAAGACAACACAGCTCGCACCCCCACAAACACTGAAAAAAGCAGGGGTTATTGCCATTGCACAATCAATGCTAGGGATCGCCTTTGCAGCGTTTTTAATTATTCGAGAAATATCTGGACTTCATGACGAGTCACTTGTCTATGAGACTAAAGCTAACGACCTCACGCATACCGGAGTAGGTTATGGTACCGCACTATTTTTTATCATTGTATTTGGTGTGGTGATAATCGCTGCAGCCATGATGATTAAAGGGAAACGATGGGGGCGTGGACCAGTGCTTATGCTTGAATTACTCTTACTACCCATCAGCTACTATATGTGCACCGGTGGGCAAATTATCGCTGGGATCATTACTGCTTTATCTGCCCTCATAGCGCTCGCTTTGTTATTTAGTGCGCCAACCTTGCAATGGTTAGCGCACACTACTCGTAGCGCACAATGAAAGAGCAAGTGATGAGACAGGAAAGCAGGAGCAGAGGCACCTCGCCTTTCAGGTAAGCGTTAAGTAAGCGGTAGGAGCTTTTCGCCGTGCGCAAAAGTAGCTCGCACAGTGTGATCCTTATTGAGCGCCACAATATCTGCTCGTGCCCCTGGCTCCAACCTACCACGATCAGGCAATCCCAATAATTGGGCTGCGCGCGTCGACGTAAAACGAACCGCATCAGCTATACCATGCCTGGAAGCAAAGCGTGCAAATTGCTGAGCAAGTGTTGACGTCCCACCAGCAATAGTGTGCGTGCCCTGGGCATAGGCATCAGCTAAAAATGCGCCGCCTTGCTCTACTACAACTGATAAAGAACCAAGCTGATAGTGACCGTCAGGCATTCCGGCAGCTTCCATCGCATCAGTGACCGCAATGGCGTTATGCGGATAACTCATATCCACCACAGCATCATGAAGATGAACTCCATCAGCTACTAACTCACAGAACACCTTATTTTCTTGAGCAGCATTAAGCAGTGCTACCGTTGCACCGGGGGTGCGATGATGAATAGGGGGCATAGCATTAAACAGATGCGTCGCACTGACTGTGACACCCAATTGCCGAGCCTTATCAATCACTGCCAGGGTGCTGTGATAATCAGCATCTGTATGCCCAAGACTAGCAATGACATTATGCTTGGCGCACAGGTCAAGCAGTTCATCAATATGATCAGTCTCTGGGGCGAAAGTAATGGAGCGCAAAAAGCCCTGCGCATTATTGATAACCTTTTCTAAAATTTCAGGATTGCCTGGAATAATGTGGTGTGGATCTTGAGCGCCGCACTTATGCGCACAAATAAAAGGCCCTTCCATGTGGATGCCGTAGATTTCTCCTTCTTGCGCAAGACGGGCAAGAATGCGCGTTTGAGCATATAGCTGTTGCTCTGATGCAGAAACCAAACTGGCGAGCAATGTTGTCGTACCATGACTGCGATGAAAGCGAGCTGCACGTTTGCAATCCTCATAGTCCCCATTGGGAAAAGAACCATGAAACCCACCATGATTATGCACATCAATGAAACCTGGTACTAGCAGGGGTAACGATGCGGCTTGTTGCTCATTTTCTGGTTCATACTCGCTAATATCAATGATCTGTCCTGATTCAATACGTATGGTATGTGCCTGCATTTTTTCATCAGAGCAGTCAGAGTAGCCAGAATATAAATATCCGTTAATCATATGTGAATCAGTCATCATCAACCTCTTATTGTGCCTTTGTTGTGCATCATTATGTATGATTGCGCATTATTGCGCCTGAAGAATTGCAACTGTATCTCCGCGCTTTTCGACGACATACTCGCCAGCGAGAGCAAGAGAAACATCCCCATCATAAGTACCACGATCGACAGGAATAATTCTTTCGATTGCATAAGTATCAGGATTAGCGACCGCAATACCGCTGCGAATAGGTAGTAGTAAAGAACCCTCTACTGCAGCACCAGTGCCAATAACATTGCTGAAAATATGCAGCAGTTTTTGCGTGCTAGGGTCAAAAAGATAGAGGGAATGACCGTCGAACCAGCTCATGTGATGAGGTAAATCAGCGGTTTTGGGATTAAACACATGACTATCGGGATCAACAACAAGTTCTGGTGGCGTGGAGATTTTTGTTCTGGCAGTGACTTGACCATCTTTTTGGTAGCTTATGATGCTTGGTTGAGGACCAGGAACATATACTGCAGCTCCTTCCTGTCCAATGGATACAAGCTGTGCCTGAGGATTATCTAGTTTTACTTCATGCTCTATTTTTGGTTCTCGAGAATCCTCAGGTGTAGTTTTCTGAAAACGTAACCACGCTTGACCATCACATATGTCTACGCTCGCCAACAGTTCTGTGCGGGTAAGCGCGGAGGCGATTGTACAATTTTCATGTGGCTGTTGATTAGGTTCTTGTTTCGCAGGGATTTTTCCGTATTCGACTGTCCGAACAAAATCACTAGGTCGCCATAGCTCTAATCGCGTGGAGCTTACGACTCCAACATAGGAATTAGACCGCAATAGCGCACTATGTTCGCTGGCAATAGCACTGCGCGTACCTGCATAATCGCCAGTTGTGGCATCAATACCTACGACATCACCGCATCCGACACCAGTAGCAAAGACCAGAACAACTTTTTCATCCAACGTGCTCAGCGCACACAAGGCTGCGTCACGTTCATAGCTCCAGACCTGTTTATTATTTTCTGGGTTGATTGCGCTGACTACTGAATGAGAACCAGTATTGTGTGCTGAAATAACAAGTCCATTGGTGACAATAGGTTTGTGGTTAAAAGAGTCAGCGGGAAAAGAACCTCTGTCTCCTGAAAAGCTCGTAGGGATAGTCGGTGCAGTAGCAGATTCTTCATAATGTGAGAGCACCGTAAGATGTGCTTGTCGAATGGGAGCGCTGAGCCATGCACATATAAGCGCAGCAATGCTCACAATGCTGATGACGCCACAAATAATCCAATTCTTTTTACTAAAACCAGGTGTGACCGCTAGAGACGTAGCTGTATTTACGTCTGTATTGTCTCTATCTGATTTTTGAGTCTGAATCTGCTCAGGTGCTTGCGTCATAAAACCATTGTTAATGAGAAAAAGCAAAGACGCAAAAGTACATCACATTAGGTATAAGATTCATCTCTCGATTTCGAGCTATGATAGGAGGACATATGTTTAACTCAAGAACCTCTTGTTTATGAACTGAGAAGAACTGGGAAGAACGAAGAAAAATCAACAACCTGAAAGGATATGAGTTCCACATGGATATTAAAATTGGTTTAACGCAATCACCACGTGAATTGGTAATTAGTTCAACTAATACGCAAGAGGAACTAGCTGCACAGGTGAGTGCTGCTTTTACTGCAGAAAACGCCCAAGGGTCAGGGGTGTTAGATCTCGTCGATGAGCGCGGCAATCGTTATCTTGTGCGTACTGCACAGATTGCGTATGTTGAATTAGGTAGTAATCAAACCCGAACCGTTGGGTTCGCAGGAGCATAAGTTCATGGCACACACTGATGAGGGATTTCTCGTACGCTTTGCACGCAATTATGGTTGGCGTGCTTATGCAATACCAGTGCTGATTGTGATTAGTATTTGGGTGCTTTACGACGTTCTCATCAGTCCTGCTTTAATCGAAAAGCGCACGCAACCTGTGGCATCAACGGTCGCGACGGTATCAGAAGCGGAGAAAAGCGTAAGCAATACCGATAAAAAGTCTGCTATTCCCGGTCCGAATCCAGCTAGTGCGCGTAAGTTAGCCAATGACGCGGCACAGTTACCTCTAGGCGGTTCTTATACAGAAAAAGGTGATGAGTCATATCGCACCGTTGGTGTCGCAGGAGCAGCGGTTGGGCAGGGGCGAGAAAAAACCTTTACCTATGTTGTAGAGATTGAAAATGGCATAGATTCTGCTGCTTATGGTGGTGATGATGGATTTGCTGCCATGGTTGATGCCACTCTTGCTAATCCCAAAGGTTGGACTGCAGATTCTCAATATAAGTTTGAGCATATTAACGACCCTGAGCGAGCTGATTTGCGTATTCAACTCACTTCACTTGGTACCACTCACAAATTATGTGGCGATGACATTGCTATGGAAACAAGCTGCTTTTATTCTGAAGGCAATCGCGTGGTCATCAATGAATCTCGTTGGGTTCGAGGTGCAGCAACTTTTAACGGTGACCTAGGGGCATATCGCCAATACTTGATTAACCATGAGGTTGGGCACGGCATTGGTTTCTCTCAACATCAACCCTGTGCACGCAATGGTGAATTAGCGCCGATAATGATGCAACAGACATTGAGCTTATCTAACTCAGAACTGTTTAGAATAGAACCTAATGAGGCGTATGCAAATGACAACGCAGTATGTGCGCCGAACGCATGGCCTTATCCACGTGGTTGAATCATAGCCAAACCATAGCTGCTGAGCACAGCATATAGAGAGTACACAGCTACAGTGCAGGATTGAGAGGATAGTAGCAATCATGGATCATCAGAACCTACCAGATCATGTTCGTGATGCTTTTCATGCTTCTCATGCATCAGCACACATACTCGATGTTGCATGGGGCTATGGTTGGCGCGTTGATGATCTTGTGCTCTCTGCTGTTACTCGGCATGATCATAGTGCTTGGTCAGCGCGGATAAGAGAGAAGCTCAATGTTCATGGTCTACGTATCGTGCGCCCAGTGCGTGCTACAGATGGCAGATTTATTAGTGCTGGTTGGTGCGCTAATACCTTCGTCGAGGGCAAAATAGAACCACGAGTTGATGAAACAGTTGCTGCGGCACTGCGCCTAGATACTATGTTGGGGCAATTGGATATTCCAGACTTCTTCCATGAGCCTGATCCTACAGATATTTTTGCTCTTGCCGACGTTCATGCCTGGCTCCCTAACCCAGCACATACATTAACCTTTGACCAGGAGATTCCTACGCAACGCCTTGCCGCAGAGCTTGTGACACAATTAGCACCCTACTTCTCGCTTATCGACGCCCCTCGCCAGGTAAATCACGCCGATATGATGGCGACAACCATCTACGCTGGTAGCCAAGCTCCTGTGCTGACGGAACTTGTAGGAGTAGCGCGTCCTTATGGATATAGTGCGGCTTTAGCTATTATTGATGCACTGCTTATCGGGGCAACTGATGAGAAAATTATTGATCGCTTTGCGCATATCGCACATCGTGATCAGCTTTTGTTAAGGGCACTAACGTATCGAATTTGTTTGCATGCCTATCATCCGGAAGCTAAACAAAAAGCAGGGGAAAACCTAAAATGGGTGACTGGTGCGCTTATCTCGCGGCTATCTGCCAAACTATAAGCTATGACTGATAAGACAGATACAACTCATGACTCGATTTTTCTAGGGCAGCGCAGTCCTATTCCTCGTATTCGCCTTCACGCTCCTGAGCGGCAGAATGTCGCACGTACGTGGGATAATGATTTATATCGTGAGCATAAGGGGATTTGGCGCTTACAAGGTAGTGCAGGTAGTGGTGTGAGTAGCCTGATCCTTGATACCGTCGCAAAGCGTATTGAGCAAGGATGTGATCCCGCCAGTATTATTGTGATCGGTACTACTCAGGCAGCTGTTGCTTCACTGAGGTGGGGACTGGCACAGCGATTATCCGATAGTCAATTCGCGAGCACTAATACAATTGTTCGTTCAGTACACTCGCTTGCTTTTGCCATGTTGAGAATAAATATGGCAGAACATACTCAAGAAGAGTTAAGGCTGATCCCTGGTGCGCAGCAGGACGCAGTTATGCGTGAGCTATTGGCTGGTCATGCGGCTGCTGGGGCGCCTGGATGGCCAGAACAAATGCGAGAAGCCGTGGGAATGCTTGGCTTTGCCCGGCAGCTTCGTGATTTTCTCTTGCGCTCAGCAGAACGTGGGGTAGGGCCGGAGGATTTAGAAGAACTGGGGGCGCGCTTTCACCGTCCAATGTGGACCAGTGCTGGAGCATTCATGCGCGAGTACGAGCAGACTATGGAATTGGGGGGTAACCGTTCCTTGAGTGCTTCTGAGCTCATTAGTGCAGCATTAGCATACTCGGCTACCGATTATGGTTTTAGGACAGTTATTGTTGATGATGCGCAAAACTTAGATCCACAGGCTGCCCGCTTGATTGATCGGCTTCTGCACTATGCAGATTTTGGTATTATTGCCGGAAATCCTCAGCACAGTATTTTCCACTTCCGTGGTGCGCATACGCAATTTTTAGAACACTACCCTGTAGATCATGAGCTGTATCTGTCGGATAGCTACCGTCAGCCAAATAAAGAAGTACATATTCTTGATTCTGAGAATAAGCAGTGGGAATTAGCTGCTGATACTTTTCGCAGGAAACACTTGTTAGAAGCAGTGCGGTGGCGCGACATGGCACTTATTGTGCGTTCATCCACAATGGTCGATGCAGCACGTCGTACGCTGTTGGCAGCAGGAGTGCCGGTACATACTGATCCAGGCGATATTATCCTTGCTGAACAACCTATTGTTGCTGCACTTTTGCGTATTCTACGTTCCTTGTCTCAGCCACTTAGTGCTCGTGAACTAGAAGACCTTGCCCTAGGGCCACTAGGCGGTGCCGACCCAGCAACAATGCGGCGTCTTTTACGTGGATTGCGGTTATTAGAGATACGTCGAGGTGGAACGCGTCGGGCAATCGAAGTGCTCCAGATAATAATTAGTGCACAGCCAGAACACCAGAATGAGAAAGCTGAGCTATATGAGCAAGCGCACAGTGTGCTGACACAGCGTGAGTTAGACATTCTTGACCGTATCAGCAAAGTTTTTATTGCTGCTGCACAGGCTTATCGTAGCAAAGCCAATATCGAAGAAGCATTGTGGGCTGTGTGGTCGACATCTGGCTTAGCAGAGCATTTACTGGCAGTAAGTTTACGTGGTGGTACTGCAGGTGCACAGGCAGATCGTGATTTAGATGCAGTAATGGCGCTTTTCGACGCAGCGAGCGACTGGGTACGTCGTCGTCCAGGAGCAAGCATCCATTCTTTCCTTGTGCATATCGACGAGCAGGAATTACCTACAGGAGTGCGTGATCGTCGGGTACTTAGACCTGATGCTGTGCAGATCTTGACAGCTCATAGCGTGGGTGCACAAGAATGGGACATTGTTTTTATTGCAGGGGTACAAGAGAATACGTGGCCGGATATGGCAATCACGGGTTCACTTTTTGGTCAGGAAGAACTTATTGATTACCTTGACTCAGGTATTGAACCTGGTACACCAGTATCACAAATTAGTGCACGTGTTGCAGAAGAAAAGCGGTTATTCGAGTTAGCAATCAGTCGTGCAACGACATTAGTGCAAATCAGTGCGGTGGATGATCCAGAAGGGGATATTCCCTTAGAACCATCACGATTTATTTATGACATACCTGGGGCAGAATACTATGACAGCCATGATAAAGCAGCTACTACCACAGGTGAGCAACACGCGGGGGCTGACAGTGGCACGTCGGATGCGTCGCATACTACTAAATCCACTGAATCCACTAATTATTTTCGATTCTTTTTGCTCAGCTCACTGGTAAGTGAGTTGCGTAGGGCAGTAAGTGATGAAGAGAACCCACCGCAATTGCGAGAACAAGCAGCACGTCAGCTTGCAAAACTAGCTGAGACAGGGGTGCCAGGGGCAGATCCTGATTCTTGGTGGGGAATACAGGAACCTAGTGAGTCAGAACCAATAACAGTACGCAGTTTATCTCCGTCGGCTGTGGAAAAAGCAATGGAGTGTCCATTGCGTGTCAGCCTAGATAATAAGAAACTTTCCGCTGATGCAAGCAATGCTTTTGCTATGCACAAAGGCACTCTAGCTCATGCTTATGCCGAAGCAATCACGAATGGTATGCCCGAGGAAAAAGCGCGAGCACTGGTCAACGAAGCATTTGTGGATTTGGCGGAACTGCCATCGTGGCGTAAAGATACCGCCATAGAAGAATGGGAAAATATACTGGCTAAGTTACGTAGTTGGTTGGCGGGAAGAACCGGAAAGACTGAACTGCTAGGGGTGGAAGTGAGCGCTGATGTGCGTATTTCTGATTCTCTGCGGTTGCGCGGCAGGATTGACCGACTCGATAAGACCGAAGATGGGGTATGTATCGTCGATATTAAAACGAGTAAAACTGCCATCAGTGTCAAAGACGCCGAGGACAATAAGCAATTGCTGACCTATCAGTTGATGTTGAGCCGTTCGCAGTTGGAAGAACAAGACGGTGAAATCCATATTCGCAGTATTCCTATGCGAGGTACCGGTAACAACAGCGACGATGCCAACGACACAGCACGTGTAGGAATAGACGTTGATGAGGCAATGTTGGTGTATCCTGCTACCACCTCCAAAGGCGTTACGGTACGTTCTCAGACGCGTCGTACTAGAGAAACTCTTGATGAGTTGGCAGCAGAGCTTATTTATGTGGCTCAGGAATTACGTGGTCCCACTATTATCGCGCGGAAGAATAAGCAATGCGATTTGTGCGATTACAAGAGCATATGCCCAGTGCAACCTGAAGGAAAGACGGTGTTATCATGAGTTTTGCGAATAAAGCTAATAAAAACGCCACCAGTGAGATAAAAATTTCTCCGCAGGAACTTTCGGTTGCGCTCGGGCAAAAATTTCCCCCTACAGAACAACAAGCAGCAGTTATTGCTGCCCCGCTTCATTCTATGCTGGTCGTCGCGGGTGCAGGTGCGGGTAAAACCGAAACAATGGCGGCTCGGGTTGTGTGGTTAGTGGCTAATGGTTTTATACGCCCAGATCAGGTTTTAGGCTTAACTTTTACCCGGAAAGCAGCACAAGGACTCAGTGCTAGGATTCGTCAGCGTTTAGAGCAACTTGTTGGTGCCCCGATTATTAAAGATCTAGATCCCACCGGAGAGCTGGAAAAAACTCTCGAAACCATTGCGCCTGTGAGCTCTACCTATGATGCGTTTGTCGGGAAGGTTATGGGGGAGTTTGGGTTACTGCTGCCGGCGGAACCAGGGGCACGTTTGATTGGTGAGACTGAACTATATCAACGTGCGCATACTTTTGTCACTGAGTATCGCGGCACGTTGAGTACGAGCCACAGCACTGCTACCGTAGCGGGAACACTATTAAAACTCATTGCTGAGTTAGATAATCATCTCATTGACGAGAAAGAATTAGCTGAAGAAACTGATGCATTTGACAAGCTTTTCGACGAACTGCCTCCAGGGCCACGTCAGAAATCTACGCTCAATCAAACTCTGCAAAAAATACGTGATCTCCAACTAAATCGTTTGGAATACGTCGATCTTGTACGGCTATTCAAGCAGCAATTGCGGGAAGATCGACTCAAGACTTTCGGCGAGCAAACTGCCCAAGCTGCACGGTTGGCACGGCAAGATCCCAGCGTGGGCGCATTGTTATCCCAGCGCTATCCAGTAGTTATGCTCGATGAGTATCAAGATACCAGCTATGCTCAGCGGGTGCTTTTGCGTAGTTTATTTGCCCATAGTGCAGTTACTGCAGTGGGTGATCCCATGCAGTCCATCTATGGGTGGCGTGGTGCAACTGCTGCTAATCTCGAGCACTTTATTGCGGATTATGCTATTCGAGATGAGCAGGGCGAAATAAGCGTTCCAGTAGAGCGCAAAGAACTAACGACAAGTTTCAGAAACCCAGAGCAAGTATTAGCACTTGCCAATGATGTCGCCGCTAGTGTCTTAGAAAAAAATGGTGCAGATAAACGTCCTGTCTCGCCTTTGCAGCCAGGTCCTGGTGCTCAAGACGGCATGATCCAATTTGGTTTTTTCGCAACAGGGCAGCAGGAATGTGATTTTATTGTGGATGAACTCGCCCAAGCATATGAGCGTAGTCATATCCAATCTGATGGCGCTGCGAAAGATTTTCGTGCGGCGATTCTCTTGCGCAAAAACGCTCAGGCGGCACCCTTTGCCCAGGCCTTAGCTGAGCGTGGTATTCCTTATGAAATAGCTGATACCAGTGGGTTAATTCATATACCAGAGGTGGCAGATCTTATTGCAGTGGCAACAATGCTGATTCGGCCTCAGGATTCTCATGCTGCATTGCGCATTTTGCTCGGGCCACGGATTCAATTGGGTCTTAATGATCTTGGAGCTCTTGCTCAGCGTGCTGCAACATTAGCTGGTCGTGTTCGCCATGAGGGGCAAACCCAACCTGAGGAGCAATCAAAGACACCTGAGGAAAAACTAAAAGATATCATCGCAGAGCTATATGAATCTGATCCTGATTTTTCCGTTGGGTTGGCAGATGCGTTGGCAGATTTGGGCGAGCCTGAGCAGTATTCTGTTCAAGGCTATCAACGTCTTTATCGACTTTCTGGTGAGCTACGTGCCTTGCGTACTCATAGTTTGCATCAGAGTTTGTCTGATCTATTCAATGATATTGAACGGGTAATGGGGATTCGTACTGAAGTGCTCAGTCGTCAGGATCCTCATGCTGCGGGGGCAGTAGGCACAGTGCATTTGGATCAATTTGCCAAAGTCGTAGCCGATTATGCCAAAATACCTGGTGCAACGCTTGGCGCCTTCTTAGATTATTTGCGCGATAGTGAAAAGTGGGAGCGAGGTTTATCCCAAGGGCAAGTACGCGTTAATACTCAACGAGTGCAGATTCTCACGATTCACAAAGCTAAAGGCCTAGAGTGGGATTTTGTCATTGTCCCAGGGGTTGATCAAAAAGCATATGTCACTAATACAAGTACTTGGTTGAGCAAGGTGGAGTATGTGCCTTGTGGTGTCAAAGGTGATCCTGATGACGCAGTTGAGCCTGGAGTTCCAGTGCTTGACTTAGTTGAGGTGGAAAATCGCAAAGATCTCGAAGAAGCCTTAAAACACCATAAGAATGAATACATTATTGCTACTAAAGACGAAGCCACGCGACTTTTCTATGTGGCACTCACGCGTAGCGAACGACGACTACTCATTACTGCATCGGCAGAAAATGAAGCTATTGTCTCTGGTGACCGTGAACCTTATGAGCTTTTTAGCTCTCTTGCTGCGCACTATCCGGATTATGTAACCCAGTGGTATGGGCAAAACCTAGAGGTAGACATATCAGCAGAATCTGATCAACCTCTATGTGCCAAACCACCTGTCTCAGCAGTGGTAGAGGGGGCATTTCCGCAGCAATTAGAGCACTCACACAAAGCAGCATTACTTAGTGGTGCACAATTGGTGCGCCAGGCGCAACAGCAACTACCTGAGTTAAGTCAGGATCGAGAGATTTATGGCACGTGGGAAAAAGAAGTTGCTGCTTTGATTGAAGAACATCGATTGGCACAGCAAGCATATGTCGATATTGAGTTATCTCAAGAATTGACTGCTACAGATTTGGTGAGTTTAAGCAGCAATCCTGAGTATTTTGCTCGCCGTCAACGTCGTCCGGTGCCTTATAAACCACAGAGCAGTTCGCGGCTTGGTGAGTCTTTCCACAGTTGGTTGGAAAAACGTGTTGGTGTCCAAGCTCTGTTAGATGAAAATGAGCTTGTAGCAGATGAAGAACAGGTTTCTACAGAACAACTTGATCAACTTAAAGCTGCTTTCTTAGCTAGCGATTGGGCACAGCGCACGCCAACTTATGTGGAGTATCCATTTGAGATCGCCATTGGACGAGTGGTGGTGCGTGGCAGGATGGATGCAGTATTCACCCAACCTGATGGCACATGGCAGATTATTGACTGGAAAACTGGGCATATTCCTGGGAAAAAAGAAATGGAGTCGGCAAAGATACAATTAGCGGTGTATCGTTTGGCATTATCGCGACTACATGGCATACCAGTCGATTCCGTGTCTGCAGCGTTTTACTATGTTGCCCATGATGTGTTAGTCGCACCGAAAGATTTACCAACACAGCAGGAACTAGAGCAACTGTTGTTGATAGAAAGTGGAGGTAGCAACGAGCATGAGTAATTCTCGTTCTCTGGCGCGCCGTCGGAAAGAACATAGCTCTGGGATTGCTGAATATGCGCAGTTACATACAGTGGGTTTGCCTAAGCCATATGTGGTTTCTCCGGTGCGGCTCATTGCGCAGCGTATTGCTTATGCTCTTATCCTTCTTGTTGCAGTAGCGCTTTTGGTCTATACCGACAAAGGTGGATATTCAGAGTCGTTGACGTTCATTGATGCTCTGTATTATTCGACCGTGTCACTTTCTACCACTGGTTATGGTGATATAACCCCTGTGACTCAGCAAGCGCGATTGCTCAACATTATTATTATTGCTCCTTTGCGAGTAATGTTCCTTATTTTGTTGGTCGGTACGACATTGTCAGTGCTGACTGAAGAGTCACGAAGAATGTGGCAGATCCAGCGTTGGAGGAGAAGAATGCGCAACCATACGGTTGTTATTGGATATGGGACTAAGGGGCGATCCGCAGTGGTTGCCTTGCTTGCCGACGGAGTCCTACCGAAAGACATTGTTGTTGTTGATACAGACAAAGAGGCGCTTGACCTTGCAAACAGTGAGGGCTTGGTGACCGTCGCTGGTTCCGCAACGAAATCGGATGTCCTAAAACTAGCCGGTGTGCCGAAGGCGAAAGCAGTGGTAGTGGCACCAAATCTTGATGATACTGCAGTGCTTGTTACCTTGAGTGTGCGTGAATTAGCGCCATCGGCGTGGATTGTGGCTAGTGTGCGAGAGTCAGAAAACCAAAGGCTTCTTGAACAATCTGGTGCTGATTCAGTAGTCATTTCTTCGGAAACCGCAGGTCGAATGCTTGGTCTTGCTACAGTAACGCCATCTGTGGTGGAAATGATGGAAGATTTGCTGTCGCCAGACGAAGGTTTTTCTGTTGCTGAACGCCTTATCGCAGAGGACGAAGTAGGTGCAAACCCTCGTCACCTCGCCGATATTGTGCTAGGAGTGGTGCGTTCCGGTGAGCTATACCGCATTGATTCTCCTGAAGCTGAAACAGTGGAACCAGGCGACCGTCTCCTCTACGTGCGGCGCGTTTTCGCTGATCAAGATTGATAATCCATACCGCAATAGAGGCTGTAGCTAATAGATGAGTATAGATTTAAGCCTTCTCGACGCCGACCAAAAGCAAGCAGCACTGGCTCCGCGAGGACCTGTTGCTATTTTGGCGGGTGCAGGTACTGGAAAAACTCGGACTATCACCTATCGTATTGCTCATTTAATTGAGCAAGGATTAGTAAGCCCACAGCGTGTGTTAGCCGTATCTTTTACCAAACGTGCTGCGGGTGAAATGCGCCAGCGCCTGACCAACATGGGTATTAGCGGAGTACAAACCAGAACTTTTCATTCTGCAGCGCATAAGCAACTCAGCCATTTTTGGCCGCAGATTGGCGGCTCATTGCAATGGCAACAAGTGGATAAAACCTATGCGCTGGTTGCTCAAGCAGCGCAACGGATTGGTGTTTCCAGTGAGAAAGAAAACATCAAAGACATCAAAACCGAGATAGATTGGGCAAAAGCTAATCTATTATCACCTAATGGATATGCGTCGTATGTGCACCAGCATAATGACAGAACGCTGAATGAATCAGTGGAAAAAGTCGCTGCTGTTTATGCCGAATACGAGAGGCTCAAAGATGCAGGTGAGCATCTTCTTTTTGACTACAATGACATTTTGCTCCACATCGCAGGGGCAATAGAAAATCAACCTGCTATTGCTGAGCAGATTCGTGAGCAATACCGCACTTTTGTTGTCGATGAGTACCAGGATGTTACTCCGCTGCAACAGCGATTATTAGAGGCATGGTTAGGTGGGCGAGACGACCTAACCGTGGTGGGGGATCCAAGCCAAACCATCTATTCTTTTGGTGGGGCAACAGTGCGGTATTTGCAGGAGTTTTCTAAAAAATATCCGCACGCTGTCACTATCAAATTGCAGCGCGATTACCGTTCCACACCAGAAATAACTGGACTTGCCAATCATGTCATTAGCCAGGCTAAGGGGACACTTGCTGCTCATACACTCACGCTACAAGGTATGCAGCCTACAGGTCCACACCCAGCGTTTTCCCGTTACGCTGATGACTATGCGGAGGCACAAGCTGTAGCTCAGAAGATAAAAGATCTCATTGCTCAAGGGGTAGCGGCTGGACAGATTGCAATTCTATTTCGGACAAACTCACAAACTGCGGTGTTGGAGCAAGCACTCGCCGAGGCACAGATTAGCTATTATGTCCACAATGATGATGAGTTTTTCCAACGTCCGGAAATTAAGCAGGCAATAAGCCAACTCATCCGGATAAATATGCGCCTGGAACAGGAAAAAGCGCAACTCGATTCTGATGTAGCTCTAGTAGATTTGGTGCGCAATGCCCTTGCGCCAGTGGGGTTGGTGGCTCAAGAACCCCAGGGGCAGCACGCGAGAGCACGGTGGCAAACCTTGCGTTCTTTGATGGACATAATCGTCGACATTGTGCAGCAGCAGCCACACATGGGGTTGGCGCAATTACTTACCGAGCTACATAACAGACACCAGCGGCAACACAATCCAGCTCCTAGTGGGGTCAGCCTCGCCACGCTACATACCGCCAAAGGTTTGGAATGGGAGGCGGTTTTCCTCATTGGGTTAAGTGATGGACTGCTGCCAATGACTCATGCAATCACCGTGGGAGGGGAGGCTATTGAAGAAGAGCGTCGGTTGCTTTATGTAGGAATTACTCGTGCGCAGAAGTATCTTTATTGTTCCTATGCCAAGGCGCGACACGCTGGTGGGCGAGCGAGTCGTCACTGTAGCCGATTTTTAGCTCATGGTGAGTATGGGTTCAATCCACAACCGAGTAGTGCGAAGAGACGTGGTGTGCATTGCCGTGTGTGCGGCGTGAGTGTGACAACTGCTCAAGAGAAAACCTTGAGGCGCTGTAGCGCGTGTATGCAAGATATGCCAGCCCAGGTACATGAGCGTTTTGAGCAATTGGCACTCTGGCGTACCCGCCAAGCGCAAAGCCAGAATGTTCCTGCTTATATGGTTTTTTCCGATGCTACTTTATGGTCACTGGCGCTTGAGAATCCGAGGACAGAGTATGAATTGCTGTCTATATCAGGTATCGGTGCAGTGAAACTTGAGCATTATGGTTCCGAACTTTTAGCATTGCTTAAAAAGTTGTAGGTGTGTGGCGCTAGCGTGTGGTTGATGTGTGTTGGCGCTGTTCATAGCAGTACACGCATAGTGGATGCGAGTGGCGTTGCTCGTGGTGCATATTCGCTGTGTAGAGGTCAAAACTGACGACAGTGCCCGCAGATAAGACAGGTGCCGTGATCGTTGGACTCATCCTTGCATTGTGAGTTGCACCATGAAAGGTAGCTGTGAGCAAGCCGGTGAGTTTAGCTGCTAAGAGGTGTTCATAAGCTGGTGCGTAGCGTTGGCTGGGGCTGCATTGTTCTAGCAGAGCTGTCCAATGTGGATCAGCGTCAATGCAATAGAGCTCTATGCAATGTAGACAAGGACCAGAACCAGATAATTTGACTGGTCCGATAACACAATGTGTATCAATTATGCGGGCAGGAATGACGCTACGTCGACGAGCTAATGCCTGAGTAAGCGCCCCCATTGGTTGCTGCCCGACGACGATAATCGGGATATGTGCCTCGAGTCGTTGAATGAATAAGCGTGGAGATTCATTGCGCATTGGCACGCGAGCTGCAATATCTGATTCGTTTAAGACTTCGTGCACAATAGCCGCACTACGTGAGTTGCCGATGAGAGCGACTGTTGTGGGCTGGTGGTGCCAAATGATGCCGTGTGCTATGAGCTCTTCTACCATAGTGCGTGCGGCAAGTTCGCCGAGTCCTGCTTGAACAAGGCGGGTTATGAATTGTTGCGTTATTGTGGGGGCACGTAATTCTAAAAAAGCTGCCAATACTGCGCTAATAATCTGTGGTTCGCATTGAATAATGCCAGCATGATACGCATTCATGCCAAATTGGATTGCGCCGCCAGGGCGTAAAAATACTCGAGCGTGTGGGCTGAGTTTGATCATATGCGATGTATCGGAAATGCATATGTTATGCATAAGTTCCCCGTCCCCCTGTTGTCTTATACAATTATGAAAACTATGCCAGACAAATACTCAGATGTCGAAATTATTGCTTCCACCAGGCGTGTTCGTAGCATTTCTGCAAAGGTCGTTGATGGGAGAATCCAAGTGCGTGTCCCTGCACATCTTCCTGCTGCTCAGCGCGATAAGGAAGTTGCCGCAATCGTGCGAAAATTACGCGCAAAGTTACACAAGGATACCTTGGATAATGATCAGTTGTGTGCGCGTGCGCACACACTCAATGCTCGCTATCTTGAGAACAGGGCGAGCTTTTCGACGATTACCTGGGTAAGCAATCAACATCAACGCTGGGGCAGTACGACGGTGAAGCACAATGCACTCAGTGAGATTCGCATTAGCCATCGACTAGCTGAGGTACCAGACTATGTGCTCGACGCTGTGATTATCCATGAACTTGTGCATACTTTTGTTCCTGGTGGACACACTGCTGAGTTTTGGCTTTGGGCAGATAGAGCGCCCAAAGCCGAGCGAGCTAAAGGCTTTTTAGAAGCCTATAGCCGCTTTGGAGGCTAATTCGATTTCGCCTCTGGATCCTCGTCTGGACCTTCGTCTGAACCTTCGACGCTACCGTTACCACTATCGCTATCGTCGGAAGAATCTTCTGCGTCTTCTGTTTGGCGTGCCTGCTCAGCAAGTTGTTCTTCCAGAGCGGTGATTTCTGCAATGGGGTCAAAATCATTGCCCAGTGCGTCGTCAAGCAATCCGTCGATGAATTCTGCTGAGTTATCGAGGTCTTCTGCAGTGGGGAGGAAATCTGGATGATCCCACACTTGATCTCTGCGCTCGGCACCTACTGCAACGGTCACACGTCGCCACAGCTCTACGGCTGCCGCTACTTTTGGTGCGTCAAATTCAATACCCACCACAGAAGAAAAGGCTTTTTCTGCAGATCCGCCTGTTTCGCGTCGATGCTTCCAGGCTTCATTCATGGCTGCGGTAGAAGGCAGCATTTCACTTAGGGCTTCGGTAACGACATATTCGACCCAGCCTTCGATAAGGGCAAGGAGAGTCTCTAAGCGGGTTACTGCGCCTAGGTTGCTGGAAGAGATATTAGGGGACAGATCCATCTCCTGTAATTGATGCATTGCATCTTGAATAGCAGAAGGATCTCCCGACTCTAAGTTCATCTCTCGCATTTTTTCTTCGATATGGGACGTGTCGATCACAAGTCCGCTAGCGTATTCTTCTGCGGAAGATACTAGGCGCTCAATGAGCCAAGGAGCATGATGGAAGAGGCGCTGTCGTGCGCTTTCTTGTGCCGCTAGATAAACGAGAAGTTCATGCTGCGCAAACCCTAGTCCGTGGGAGATTTTTCCGAGATTTTTGGGCAAAAGCGCAGTAATTCCGGCAGGGGCAATGGGTAAGCCAAAATCGGTGCCAGTTAAAGTTTGGTCTGCTAAATCACCAAGAGCATTGCCTAGTTGCATACCAAAGTTCATGCCAGACATTTGGTTCATCATGCCGATCATAGGCCCTACCATTTCCCGAGCTTCTTCTGGTAGTGATTCCATTTGGGCTGCGTTCATATTTTCGGCAACTGGGGTGACCATGCGTTTCCAGGTAGGCAGAGTGTTTTCTAACCAGTTTTCTTCATTCCATACCTCTACCTTGTTGCCTGAGGCAGGAAGGATAGTGGATTTATCTAACCATAATTCAGCTAAACGTACTGCGTCATTAACTGCTGTGACATCAGAGTCAGTAATACGGCGCGATATATGTATTTGTTGCCTAGCAATGCGCTCTGCCAAGGCATAATTAACTGGGCCTTGCCCGTCGGGTGAGTTCATTGTGGAACCCATACCGGAGAGCATTTGCCCAAATTGATTGAGCATATCGCCTAAACCGCCCCCGAAGGGATTATTTTTGTCGTTGTTATCGTCATCGTCGTTGCCATTAAAGCTAAAAGAAAATCCAAAACCGTTATTCATAAACCCTAAGTTACCTGCGAGTGAGTGTATTTAGCTATTCATTATCAACGCTCTCAGCGAACACATAGGTATTCTTCGGTGTAGAAATTGGTGTGACCAGCATTGATATTCCAAAATGGGTGTGAGATAAAGTTTTGTGTCTAGGTTTTGTCGGGGGACACAGGGTAGTGTATGTAGCGTGAAACGAGGTTCCCGTACGTTAATTCTTGGCGCTATTCCACTGGTATTGCTTACTGGGTTGGTTACCGTTGATCATATTCCTGGTACCAATATCAGTTTGACTGTGCCTTATGCGGCTGAGGGGACAGGACCTACGTTTAATACTTTGGGTGAAGTAGATGGTCAGGATGTTGTCGAGATTTCCGGTGCGCAATTAGATGATACTGATGGTCACCTTAATATGACCACTGTGAGTGTGCGCTCGAATATGACCTTGGGGCAGGCTTTGGGGCGGTGGCTTTTTACCAAGGATACCCTTGTGCCTATTGAGCAGATTTTTCCGCAGAACATGACTGAAGAAGAAGTCAAAGAAGCAAACGAGAAGGCTTTTAGCACCTCAGAAGCCTCGGCGACGATTGCCGCTATGAATTATCTCAATCTCCCTCTTTCTATTGAAGTTTCTGACCTTGCTGAGGATTCTCCCGCAGCCGCAGTTCTAGAACAAGGCGATGAAATAATCGCTATCGACGACAAGCCCGTGGCACAACCAGAGGAAATTAAGCAGGCAGTGCAAGCCAAAAAGCCTGGTGATTCCCTGTCGGTTAAGTTTAAGCGTGCGGGGAAAGAACAAAGCATATCGCTACGATTAACAGCCAAAGAAGATGAACCTGACACTGCCTTTTTGGGTGCTTCGCTTGTGTCGATTCCTGCTAATGGCGTGGAAGTGACCTATCACTTGGAAGACGTCGGCGGGCCGTCGGCAGGCATGATGTTTAGTTTGGCAGTGATCGATAAGTTATCGAAAGGCAGTCTTACGGGGGGTAAGTTTATTGCTGGTACTGGAACTATTGATGCAGATGGCACTGTTGGTCCTATTGGTGGGATTGAGCATAAAATTCGTGCTGCCAAAGAAGCTGGTGCGCAGTTATTCCTTGCGCCTGAAGCTAATTGCTCGCAGGCGCGTCGTGAAGCCTCGGGAATTACCTTGGCCAGCGTGGACAATATCAGTGACGCTATTGAGCAAATTAAGGCTTTTAATGAGGGGAAAGAGGTAAAGACCTGCTCTTAAAATAGAGCTTTACGCCTAAGTCTAAAGCGCTGGCGTGGTGACACGTGGATTAGTACCCCCCAGGGTGCTCAAAGGGATATTGCAGTGCTGCGATAACACCAGGGGCGATATTTTCCCCACCGCGTAATTCAATATCATCCTCAGCAAAAGGACCTTTGGTAGCTAGTTCTTCTTCGCTGGGACGCAATTGGAGCAGGGTTAATTGTGCATATGTGCCTAAGACTCCGGAGAATAAGCGTGCTGGGCGGGCTTGTGGCACAGCGGAAATGTCTAGTGCAGCGTCCGTGATTGACGTGGATGAATCGGATGCAGATGAGTCATAGAACATGATTTCTTGAGCCAGCACTGCACCAACTACTTGATCGGGCCAGACAATACTGGCAAGAAACTCGCCTAACTCTTCTGAGCCAGGCAGGATATGTTCTGGCAGCATATCTTGAACCACCAAGGCTAGAGGGGTGTGTTCATCTTCTTCGGCAAAGACCTCTGGCATGGCGTCGTCAAGCAAGGACGCGGGAACGAGTGCAAAAAGAGTGGGGGGCTGGTCCCATCCTTCGGCGTGAATAAAATCCACTGCCTCAAGCATGGATTTATTGAGGGCTTGGGGCGGAAAATCAGAGGTAGTCATGATAGTGCGTGTCCTTTGAGCAATGGTCGAACAATAGTTGAGCAATGGTTGCGGGGGATGAACATTAGTTATACCCAAGTTATACCCAATTAACGATACGTGAAAAAGTATGTGTGGGGACAAAACTTTCTTGTTAAGCGTTAGAAAGGCAGCGTCATGTGTGCTTAACGCCCACACCGTGTCTGTCTTGTGTTGTATAAACTGGAAACATTAAGACTGAAAACTGAGAATGAGAGAGTTAAGGAGAACCGAGAGTTGTCGCTCAAAACCTCGTCTGCATTTCCGCAACGCAGGCGCCCACCTCGGCTATTGACCGGAATTATCAGCATTATTGGTATTCTTGCTGTTGCATTGCCGCTGATTGTAGGGCTATACACCAATTGGCTTTGGTTTGGTGAAGTTCAATTCCGTGGCGTATTCAATAAAGTTATCCTGGCGAGGGTAAGCATTTTCCTTGCCTTTAGCATTATCGGCGCAGCCATTATTTGGCTGGCTGGGTATCTTACGTATCGCACTCGTCCGGATATGAGTGTGCTGAGTGCGCTGGCAGGAAAAAGCCCTATTGTGGAGTATCGCAAGGTTCTGGATAAGTCTATTCGGAGGCTGCTTCCTGTGGCTGCTGTTGTTGGTGGTGTGGCTGCCGGAGTCATTGCTCAGCAAAAATGGCAGGTCTTTCAGCTGTTTTTTCACAGGCAAACCTTTGGTAAAACCGATCCGCAATTTGGCATGGATTATGGTTTCTATGCTTTCGACCTTCCCTTTATCCGCACAGTGCTTAGTGCATTGATCACGTACATTGGTATCGCTTTTGCGATTACCTTGGTGGGACATTATCTGCTGGGTAACATTCAGGTTGCCAACCAGTTGATTAGTACGAAAACGAAAGTGGCAAAAGCAGCACGTATTCAATTAGGGGTATGGGCTGGGCTGTGGATGCTGGCGCACGTAGCAGGCTATTGGTTTGACCGCTATGATTTGCTCAATAAAACTCATGAGACGTTCACCGGTGGTAGTTACACGGACATTAATGCTATTTTGCCGGCAAAAATTATTCTCATGGTCATTTCCTTGGTGGTAGCACTGTCATTTTTCAGCGTGATTGTGCTCAAAGATCTTCGGATCCCGGCAGTAGCTACTGTGCTCATGCTCGTTAGTGGTGTTGTGATTGGCACTGCTTATCCTCTGGTCGTAGAGCGTTTCTCTGTTTCGCCAAACCGTGCTGAGAAAGAAGCGGAGTATATTGCGCGAAATATCGACGCTACGCGCTATGCTTTTGGCATCACCGACGATAAAGTCACCTATAAAGACAACTGGGGTACGTCTACGACTCAAGCTGCAGAATCACAGCAGCGCACTGAGGAAGTATCACAGGATAATGCGACGATTAACAATATCCGACTGCTTGATCCTGAGGTAATTTCGCCCACCTTTACCCAGCAGCAACAGCTCAAAAACTTCTATGGTTTCCCAGCGTCGTTATCTATGGATCGTTATGAGATCGACGGTCAACTGCGTGACTTTGTGGTGGCGGCACGTGAGATTAACCCTAATTCTTTGCAAGAAAATCAGCGTGATTGGATTAATCGGCATACGGTCTATACCCACGGTAATGGGTTTGTTGCTGCTCAAGCTAACCAAGTTGATGAGGTTGCTAGGGATGTTGGCTCTGCGCGTGGTGGCTATCCGGTTTATACCGTGTCTGATTTGCAGGCAACCGATAAAGAAGCAGAAGAAGTGGGTATTAAGGTAACTGAGCCACGTATTTACTATGGTCCTGTTATTTCTTCGGCACAAGATGGCGCTGATTATGCCATTGTTGGCTCCGACGACGGCAAATCAGTGGAATACGACTCCGATTCTTCTACCTACACCTATTCCGGTAAGGGCGGAGTAAAGATCGGCAATATCTTCAATCGCGCGGCTTATGCTATCCAATATCAAGAGATGAATTTGATTCTCTCTGATCGAGTAAATGCACAGTCCAAGATTCTCTATGATCGTGATCCTCGTGAGCGTGTGCATAAGGTTGCTCCGTGGTTGACCACAGATTCCACTACATATCCTGCTGTGATTGATGGAAAAATCAAGTGGATCGTGGATGGGTACACCACATTGAGCTCTTTACCTTATGCTCAGCGCACTAATCTGACTGACGCTACTCAAGATACTTCCTCTGATATTGGGGTAGGTGGGCAGCGCCCAGTCATTGATAATGTTGGCTACATTCGCAACTCGGTCAAAGCAGTCGTCGACGCTTATGACGGTTCTGTGGAACTCTATGCGTTTGATGAGCAAGACCCAGTGCTTAAAGCATGGCGTGGCGTGTTCCCAGATACGGTAAAACCAAAGTCTGAGATTTCTGAAGAATTGATGAATCATATTCGCTATCCAGAAGATTTCTTCAAGGTACAGCGCGAAATGCTTTCTCGCTATCACGTCGATGATGCTCGCGAGTTCTTTACCAATGACCGTTTCTGGTCTGTGCCGGGCGATCCTACTGCAGAGGAGAGTCAGCGTAGTGTGAACCAGCCACCATATTATGTTGTGGCTGCTGACCCTGATACTGCTAAGCCAAGTTTCCAGCTCATTACGGCTTTCCGTGGTCTTAATCGTGAGTTCCTTGCTGCACATATGAGTGCGTCCTCTGACCCAGATAACTACGGAAAAATCACTGTGCGCGTATTGCCAACAGATACGCAAACTCAAGGTCCAAAGCAGGTTCAAGACACAATGACCTCGTCGGATCAGTATTCCGCCAACCTCACCTTGTGGCGTGGATCCAATGACATCATTACGGGTAATTTGCTGACACTACCTGTGGGAAGTAATGAGATTCTCTACGTAGAGCCGATTTACTCAAAACGCAAAGACCAAGCCTCAGCATTCCCTAAACTGTTGCGAGTATTGGTGAGCTACCGCGGTCAAGTAGGTTATGCACCTACTATTTCCGAGGCGCTGGCACAGGTAGGCATTGACCCTAAGGCAGCACAAGATCTTGATGAGGCGGAATCCATTACCCCAGCTTCTCCTGCTGATAGTGCAGCTTCTGGTGATGCGGCTCCTGCTGAGCGTCCGGCCGCGCCAAGCCTGCCGGCCAGTGGTACTGGTACTGAAGGTGAGGCAATTGAGCGGATCAATAATGCGCTGAGCAACTTAGAAAAGGCGCGTAGTGGTTCGCATGAGGAATACGGTAAGGCACTTGATGCTCTCGACGCTGCGGTGGAGTCCTATCAGTCCATTGTAAAAGCAGGTAACGCTGGCGGTGCTGGTGCTGCTTCTGCAGCACAATCATCGGGGGCAAGTGCTGATACCCACGCTACAGATCAGAATAAGAAGTAATTAAGCGCTCAGTGATCTGAAAATCACTAAGCCCGCTGCATGAGCGAATCACTGTGTACGTAGTTGCTTGGTGCAGTACGTACAGTACATAGTCGTTTGGTGCGGCGGGCCTGCTAGCTGGTTCTTTATCGGTGATTTGTCATTAGGGTGAACAAGAGGTAAAGTGTTCACTCGTTGCAAAGAAGTGTTCTTTGCAAGCGTAGCGGGGTGGAGCAGCTCGGTAGCTCGCTGGGCTCATAACCCAGAGGTCGTTGGTTCGAATCCAGCCCCCGCCACTAATAGAGGCTCCCCACAGGGGAGCCTCGTTTTGTTTTGTGCGTACCTCAGACGTACCCTTAGTCCCCCCTTAACCTCCGCACTAATCCTTTGTTCTCTTTGTCTGAATGCCGTCGGGAACTGCTCGTCCTTGTGGTGCAGCTAGTCGAGTATCGAATTGACTACTGGCTAGTCTGCGGTCGGCGTGGGTGATGAGGCTGAGGATGTCATCAGAGAAATAGCCTTGCAGACCATGTTTTCCGATAATTTTTGTGCGTAAAATTCCAGCATTTTCAAGGCTATCTAGTGCTTTACGGGCATTAGCTGTACTTATGCCGTAAATTCGCTGGACAGAGGTGGTGGTTACAATGGGATGTCCAGCAAGTCCCTGTAGTAATTGTGCTTCTATTGAATCTGTGCGTAATGCACGGGTTTTCCCTTGGGCTGTGCGTGCAATAGTTAAAGCGTCATGCCATTGCTGTTGAATATCGCGTAATTGGTTCGCAATTATTTGTGCTTGTTGTATCGCTTGTTCTGTTGCATCGAGAAAGATATTTAGCCAGGTATGAATGTCTCCTTTTCGGAAAGCTGTGAGTCCTTCGATATATAGCTGGGACCATGTTCCTAATATCAAACTTATGGGGAGTATGGTGCGTTGGATAAGATTACGGCGTAGCAATACTCCGTGAATAAGCGCACGGCCAACTCTGCCATTTCCATCAGCGAAAGGGTGAATAGTCTCAAATTGAGCATGGGTAAGTGCAGCTTGAATAAGTGCACCATGTGCGGCTCCATTGAGGTATTCGCATAGATCTTCCATGAGCTCAGGGACATAGTTTGGTGGGGCGGGAATGAACTCTGCTCCGATGGGGGTGTAGGAATTTCCACCAATCCAATTTTGTAATGTTCGTATCCCGGTGGGAATTGATGTTTTCCCAAGCAATTCTCGTTGGAATTTTTCTAATAATTGGATACTGATAGTTTCTTCTGAGCGGAAGTGTGCTTCGATCCCGTGTAGAACGTGCACATTGCGCGCTACGGCTTCTGCGCCTTCTTTAAAGCCGCGTATTTCTTCTTGTTGGGCGAGTTCGGCTAGGACTACTTTGTCTACTCGTGGTGCGATGCCTTCAATTCTGGAGGAGGATAGTGCTTCTGAGCGTAAAAGGAGACGTGAGATATTTCCTAACGCGGTCATATCTTCGTGTGTGCTTAGTGTGCTAATTGCTTGTTCGACGTGTGCTGCGCGTTTAGCTATTTCGGGGTCAATGTGAAGTGGTGTAGTGCTAAGCAAATCGGGTACGTAGGCGCGGTATGTGCCTCCAGCTTTTTCACGCCGGGGTAGTCCTGAGCCATCTGGTGGGATCCAGTGGCATGTGATATGAGTGGGCATTTAACGCTTTTCCGATCGAACTGAGACAAATGAAGAATGTTTAAGAGTTATCTATACACTCTACAGTAGTTTGATGTACGGATAACTATTTTCCATATATTCTGAATGCTGCCTAGTGCACTGGCTTTTCGACGCTCATGCTTTGTGCATGGGCGTTTTTTGTTATAGGGGTGCTGTAGTGTGCTGTGTTCTACCAAAATTGACATATAGATTTTACCTATAAAATATATAGATATTTTCCTGGTGTTTTACCAATTAGAGAGCGCGGCACCTCCGTCAACAACGTGAAAAAGAGGACACTTTATGCCAGTTTGCGTCCCTATCTGTGCAGGTGAGGGGTTCTTGTTAGTCTATGTCAATTTTGGTAGAACACAGCAGCTGTAGTGGGTGCGTGAGCACTCTCTCGGTTGGACATTTTTATGGGGGGGGGGGGCTACTCTTTAGGTGTTTTATGTTTTCTTAAGGTTTTTCTAAGGAGTGTTCATGGGGAAGAAACACTGGTTGCTGCGCCGTGTTGGTGCAGTGATTATGACTACTGGATTATTGTCCAGTGGTATGTGGGGTGGTGCTGGCTCTGGTGTTGGTGTGCCTGTGGTGTGGGCTGCTGATGAAACAACAGCACCAGCGGCGGATACTGCTAGCCCGAAAAAGTTGCCTGGTAAACCTGGTGAGCCTGGTTCAGCTATTAAAAGCCTGACAGTGGCAGCTGATCCTGATAACAAAAATAAGGTTGTGTTGAACGTTGATTTCGCGTTCCCTGATGACGCAAAACCAGGGGATTATGTTGAATTCTCGGTGAGTAAGATGCAAGCAGGACGTGGCGGTTTTGCTTTCGTTGGAAGTGATTCACCTCTGAAGGATCCTAAGACAGGAAAAACAATCGCTGTTGTAACATCAACCTTGGGTAGATTTCGTGTGACGTTGTTACCTGAATCCGATGGTCTAGTAAACCGTACCGCGCAGTTCACGCGTACAGAGGAGATCCCTTACAATCCATGTGATCGTGATCCAGCGTCGGTGGAATACACTGCGATAACAACTGATTCGCAGGGCAACAATCATAACTGGGGTTTATTCACCGTGACAGAACGCAATAATACCGCATGCAATACCAACACGAACCCTATTCCTCGTGGCACGGTTGAGGGTATGCCTATCCCACGTATGGCATGTGCAACACGTCCCATGGTTTTGATGTATTATGATGCTCTCAATAAGAAAGCTACACAAGGTGCTGGCGTGTACGGTGATGCGAACGGTACTGTGTATGTGACTCCGCCGATTGGTGATGTTGGCGGTGCGAACGAAACCTTCCAAGACATCTATGTGCGTGTACGTGTAGATGAAGCACAAACACCCATGAAAATGATAGGGGGGTTCGATGCTGCTGGTGTGGATCTTAATGATTCTAAAACATCAGGTTTTGATGATAATCTCGTTGGTGGATGGAAGCCTGGTGACATTGGGACGAAGTACCCTGAGGGTACTCGTGTACCACCGCAAGCCTATGTGTATCCACCTGACTTTGATCTCGAGGGTGTGAAAGCGAAAGCACAACCAGGAACCAACGGACTAAGTGAGTCTTTTGACTGGAACAGTAAAACAATTACTCAAGAAGACGCTACTGCTTTAGGTAAATTGTTTAGGGAAGCATATGAATCCTGGAAGGAAGCTCATAAGCCTGAGGTGATTGGATCCAACACTGATCCTGCAAACGGCACCGTGTACGTGGACTATAAGATCCCTGGGTTGTATAAACCTGTGATCATGAAAAACGCCTGGGGAGAGCCTGTTGCATCATTGCGCACTAGAGGCGAGGTTGACCTTGATGAGAATGGTAATGCTAGTGCTAATGTCGTAGCTTCAATGCTCGAGACGAATGCCTTGTATCGACTCTCTGTTTTTGGTGGTGATGTGTTTGCTCCGTATTCTGGTGCTGCGAAGTACAACACTATCCTGACGTATTCCACTGATCCTGTGAGTTATAAGGAAGGTGCTCACGTCGGTGGTGGTGCGCATTATGGTTCCTGCGGTGAAGCAGGTGCTACACCGTTTGTTGCTCAGGAAGGTGTTGCTGCTGGTGATCCGCTCCAAGCAAAACCTGTGCCTCGTGTGAGCGTGAGCAAGAGGGTCAATGGTGAGGGTGCGAATGAGGCTCCTGGTATTGCTGCTGCTGAGGGCAAAGAATTATCGTTTAGGTTTATGATCCGTAACTCGGGTAATACGGTGCTGAAAAACCTGAAACTTGCTGATGATAAGATCCCAGCTGATCAAATCACTTGTGGTAAAAACAGTCTTGATACTGTTGTGCTACAGCCTGCTGAAACAGTGGCATGTACTGCAACATTGCCTGCTCTGAAACCTGGTGAGCAGCATACAAACATTGCGACAGTAACAGCAACACCAGTGGATAAGGATGGTAATCCTGTTGATGGTGGGGATGTTTCGTCACAGGATCCTGCGAATGCGCATGGTGCAGTCCCTGGTGTTGAACTTGTGAAGAAGATTAACGCTGTGGATGCTAACACCACACAGGATGCTGTTGTGGTTGATGCGGACTCAGATATGAGTGTCATGTTTGAGGTGACTAATACTGGTGATATGCCGTTGAAGGATATTGTGGTCAGTGATGATGTGATTACTGATCCAAGTAACATTACGTGTCCTGGTCGACCAGAGAAACTGAATCCTGGTGCGAAACTGATTTGTTATGCAACCCTGCCTGCACCTCAGGCTGGTGAGATGCATACGAATACGGGTACGGTGACTGCTACACCTGTGGATAAGGATGGTAATCCTGTGGGTGATACACCGTTAACGGATTCTGACCCAGCGAATGCTCGGGTACCGAAACCACGTGTTCCTGGTGTTCGGGTGGTGAAGTTGATTAATGGTGATGATGCGAATCGTGAGCCTGGTGTTGCTGTGAAACCTGGTGAGTCGTTGAACATTTCGTTTGAGGTGTCGAACACGGGTGAAACACCACTCAAAGACGTGACAGTGTCTGACGATCAGATTAAGAATGCTCAGGATATTGTGTGTGAGAATAAACCAGATGTTCTTGCACCGGGTGAGTCGTTTACGTGTACGGCCACGTTGCCGGCACCAAGCTCTGGTGTCACACATAAGGATACTGCGACAGTAACTGGTACTCCGGTGGATGAGGAGGGTCATCCTGTGGGTGATACTCCTGTCACTGATGATGATTCGGCGTTTGCGTGGTTGGATGAGCCAGCGAAAGTAGCCAAAATCCCATCGATTAAAGTGATTAAGAAGATTGATGGTGATGATGCGAATGTGGCACCGGGTGTGAGGGTAGCCCCTGGTAGCGATATGAAGGTGTCGTTTGAGGTGACTAATGATGGTTCGGCAGCACTAGAGAACATTAATCTCACGGATAATGTGATCCCTGCGAAAGATATTGTGTGTGCGGATAAACCTGAGTCACTGAAGCCTGGTGAGTCGTTTACGTGTTCTGCGACATTGAAGGCTCCTGTGTCTGGTGATCATGTGAATATCGCAACGGTTGAGGCAACCCCTGTGTATGGTGATGGTGAGTTTGGTCCAACGAGCCCTGTGTTGGATGTTGATCCTGCGCGTGCGTGGGTGGATGAACCAGTAAAAGTAGCCAAGGTTCCTTCTGTGAAGGTGATGAAGAGTATTAATGGTGATGATGCGAATGCGTATCCTGGTGTGGGTGTAGCCCCTGGTAGTGATATGAGCATCTCGTTTGTGGTGACGAATGATGGTGATGTGGCACTGGAAAGCATTGATCTCACGGATAATGTGATCCCAGCAGACCACATCACCTGTGCGAATAAACCAGAGTCACTTAAGCCTGGTCAGTCGTTTACGTGTTCTGCTACGTTGAAGGCTCCTGTGTCTGGTAAGCATGTGAATATCGCGGCAGTAGAGGGCACACCTGTTTATGGTGAGGGTGAGTCTGGTCCCACAAGCCCTGTGTCGGATGTTGATCCTGCGCGTGCGTGGGTGGATGAGCCAGCTTCGGTGGTGAAGACTCCTGCTATTAGTGTGATCAAAAAGATTAATGGTGATGATGCGAATGTGTATCCTGGTGTGAAAGTTGGGCCAGGTAGTGACATGGACATTGTGTTTGAGGTGACCAATACTGGTTCGGCAACACTGGAAAAGATTGATCTCACGGATAATGTGATCCCAGCGAAAGACATCACCTGTGAGAATAAACCAGAGTCACTCAAGCCTGGCCAGTCGTTTACGTGTTCTGCGACATTGAAGGCTCCTGCTACGGGTGAGCATGTGAATATCGCAACCGCCCAGGCAACACCTGTGTATGGTGAGGGTGAGTCTGGTCCCACAAGCCCTGTGTCTGATGATGATCCTGCGCGTGCGTGGGTGGATGAACCACAAAAAGAAGTGAAGAAGCCTTCTATTACTGTGGTGAAGAAGATTAATGACGAGGATGCGAACACGAAGCCTGGTGTGAAGGTTCAACCAGGTGAGGATATGGACATCGTGTTTGAGGTGACCAATACTGGTACCGCAACACTAGGCAATGTCACTGTGTCGGATAATGTGATTCCAGCAGACCACATCACCTGTGCGGATAAACCTGAAACACTCAAGCCTGGTGAGTCGTTCACCTGCCATGCGACATTGGCGGCACCAGCGTCTGGTGATCATGTGAATATCGCAACGGTTGAAGGCACACCAGTGTATGGTGAGGGTGAGACTGGCCCTGATTCTCCTGTGCGGGATTCTGATGAGGCGAATGCGTGGGTGGATGAACCACAGAAAGAAGTCAAGAAGCCTTCCATTACAGTGGTGAAGAAGATTAACGACGATGATGCCAATTCTAAGCCTGGTGTGAAAGTACAACCGGGTGAGGATATGGACATTGTGTTTGAGGTGACCAATACTGGTACCGCAACACTCGGTGACATTACTGTGTCGGATAATGTGATTCCAGCGAAAGACATTGTGTGTGAGGATAAACCTGAAACACTCAACCCTGGCCAGTCGTTCACCTGCCATGCGACACTCAAGGCACCAAGTACGGGTGATCACGTGAATATCGCAACGGTTGAAGGCACACCGGTGTACGCCGATGGTGAGACTGGTTCTGATGGGCCGGTTAAGGATGTTGATGAGGCGAATGCGTGGGTGGATGTTCCTGATGCACCTGTGATGAATCCTTCTATTACAGTGGTGAAGAAGATTAACGACGATGATGCCAATGCGAAGCCTGGTGTGAAGGTTCAACCTGGTGAGGATATGAGCATCGTGTTTGAGGTATCGAATGATGGTGATGTGGCACTCGGTGACGTTGCATTGTCGGATAATGTGATCCCAGCAGACCAGATTACGTGTGAGGATAAGCCTGACACGTTGAATCCTGGTGACAGTTTCACGTGTTCTGCGACACTTACAGCACCATTGTCTGGTGATCATGTGAATATCGCAACGGTGGAAGGTACCCCTGTGTACGCGGAGGGTGAGTCTGGTCCGACTGATCCTGTTATGGATTCTGATGTTGCTCGTGCGTGGGTGGATGAGCCTGAGAAGGTGGTGAAGGTTCCTTCCATTACAGTGGTGAAGAAGATTAATGGTGATGATGCCAATAGTAAGCCTGGTGTGAAAGTACAACCAGGTGAAGACATGAACATCGTGTTTGAGGTGACTAATACTGGTTCGGCAGTACTGGAAGACATTGATCTTGCGGATAATGTGATTCCATCGGATCAGATCACGTGTGAGGATAAACCAGAGTCACTCAAGCCTGGTGAGTCGTTCACCTGCCATGCGACACTCAAGGCACCATCGTCTGGTGATCATGTGAATATCGCAACCGCCCAGGCAACTCCTGTGTATGGTGATGGTGAGACTGGTTCTGATCAGCCTGTGTTGGATGTTGATGTGGCTCGTGCTGTGGTGGTGGAGCCTGACCAACCAGAACAACCAGAGCAGCCTGAGGAAGGCAAGCCTTCTAAACCTGCTAAGCCTGCTAAGCCTTCCAAGCCTGAGGCGGACAAGCCTGCTGGGTCGTGTGGTGAGTCTGTGGGTGTTAAGCCTGCGTGTGGCACACCAAGCGAACCTGAGTCCAGCAAACCTGGGTCTGAGCCTGGCCAGTCTGGTGGTGTGATTGCTGGTGAGGTTGTGAAGCATTGCCAGAAACCAACCAACCCTGGTGATAGTCCTGCCCAGTCTGGCACCAATCCTGCCGAGTCTGGCGAGCCTGTGAAGGCTGAGCCTGGTGCGGATAAGACCGCTAAGACGGTGAAGGCTGGTGCTAAGACTAATACTGGTGGCAAGACTCAGAAGTCTGGTGTGCGGGTAACTACGGGTGGTCATCTAGCAGCGTAGTTGGAGCCTGCTTCTTAGACGGGATGGTGTGTCCTGCACGCGTATAGCACGTATAGTGTGGGCGCAGATGTGGGGTGGTGTGACAAAGCACCACCCCACATTTCACATTCAATGCCATTTATAACTTCTTAGCCACAACGTCGAAAAGCTGCGTAGCATGATCAAGCAGTGCAGCGCACTCTGCGATTGTTCAGGCATCGCACAGTCCTCACCTCAGCAATCCTATTCCGGTACTTCATCTGGACTCCTTCAATTGCCAACCCATATTTCTATTTTCCTATTGAATTTCCCATTCTTGCTGAGCACACCCTAAAATACTTATCATGTCCGATTCTTTATCTGCGCATAGCGCTCAACAAAGCGAGGAACCACCTGCAGTGGCAGACCGCGAGCATGGTTTCTTTGGTCACCCGTGGGGGTTGGCAAATCTTTCCGCCATCGAGATGTGGGAGCGATTCAGCTTCTACGGTATGCAAACATTAGTCGCATACTACATCTATTATTCGGTGTCCCAGGGGGGGCTAGGGTATAGCGAAACTGTCGCTACTTCTATCCTTGGTGCCTATGGTGGTTTGGTCTACCTTTTCGCTATTGCGGGTGCTTGGGTTTCTGACCGTGTGCTTGGTGCTGAGCGTACTCTTACTATTGCAGCGGTGCTTATCATGTGTGGTCACCTCACTCTTTCTTTCCTCCACAGTTTGCTTGGCGTGGGTATTGGTTTGGTGTTGATCGCCATTGGCTCTGGTGCGCTAAAGACTACTACCTCTGTGGTTATTGGTTCGCTTTATCGACGCAGTGATAGTCGTCGTGACGCTGCTTTCTCCTTCTACTATATGGGCATTAACATCGGTGCTTTGGTCGGACCAATTTTGACTGGTATTTTGTGGAAAACCAAGGGGTTCCACTGGGGTTTTGCGTTGGCGGCAATTGGTATGGCTCTCGGCTTGACCCAGTATCTGTTCTTCCGCAAGCGCACGCTCTCGACGACGTCCAAAGGCGCACCTAACCCTGCACCGAAGCAACAACTGCGTGTGGTTGCTATTTGCGTCGTGGTTGGTCTTATCGCGTTGATTGCAGTATGCGCTTTGGGTGTTGTGACTTTGGAGCGCTTGTCTAGCATTGTTACTGTCGTAACGTTGCTTGCTTCTTTGGTGCTCTTTACTGTGTTGATTCGTTCTCAGCAGTTGACTAAGGTGGAGCGTTCTCGCGTGTATGCGTTTATCCCTATGTTCTTTGCCTCAAGTGCTTTCTGGGCGTTGTTCCAGCAGCAGTTTACTTCTATTGCTGTTTTGGCTGATAAGCAACTTGATCGCCATATTTTTGGTATGGAGTTGCCGCCGTCGGTGGTGCAGTCGATTAACCCGATGTTTGTGATTATTTTCGCTGGTATTTTCTCAGTGGTGTGGTTGAAGTTGGGTGATCGTCAACCACCAGCACCAATGAAATTTGCTTTCGCTAATATCATCATGGGTATTGCGTTCTTGGTATTTATCCCATTTACTAAGGGTCTTATCCCCATGTATGTGATTGTGGTTGTGTTCTTCCTCTTTACCATTGCGGAGTTGTTGCTTTCTCCATTGGGTATGTCGTTGGCTACTAAATTGGCGCCTCAAGCATTCAACTCGCAAATGGTTGCGTTGTTCTTCATGTCCATTTCGGTTGGTACTGCTGCTTCAGGTTGGTTGGCTGATTTCTACGTACCAGGTGATGCCGCGGCAACCAACAAGTATTTCCTCTTTGTCGGGGTTGCTTCTATTGTGTTGGGCATTATTTTGGCTGTGTTTACTAAACCAATCGTGAAACTCATGCAGGGTGTGCGCTAAGCCTCAGAGGATTCAGAGAGCAAAGAGCGTACCTGCTCATGTAAGTGCCCGTTAGTGGCCAGAGCATCACCACCATGAGGTCCTGGAATGCCGGCGAGAGAGCTAAAGCTCCCGCCGGCTTCTTCAACTAAAATTGCCAGTGCGGCAAGATCCCATAGCGATACTTCTGGTTCGGCAGCTATGTCGACGCTACCCTCAGCAACTAAACAATAAGACCAGAAGTCGCCAAAGCCGCGTAGCCGCCAGGTGTCATCGGAGAGTTTCTGAAAATTAGCTAATAGTTCGCGTTCTTTCCAACCGTCGAGTGAGGAAAAAGAAACCGAGGCATCACCAAGTTGGGTAACGCCAGAGACGTGAATGGGGTTTACTTTTCCATTGACACTGCGATATGCCCCGCTGCCTTGGGCTGCCCACCAGCGTCGATTCAATGCTGGGGCAGAAACCACACCTACCACAGGGTGACCGTCGACAAGCAAGGCGATAAGGGTAGCCCACACAGGTACTCCGCGCACATAGTTTTTTGTGCCGTCGATGGGGTCGATAACCCATTGCCGTCCGCTTAGCTGGGGCTGTCCGCCGAATTCCTCGCCCAGAATATGATCCTGCGGAAAATGCTCAGTAATGAGTGAACGCAGCAGCTGCTCGCACGCAATATCCGCATCAGAAACTGGAGTCATATCCGGTTTAGCTTCCACGCGCAGGTCATTGGCATAGAACCGTTCATGAGTAAGCTCATCGGCACGTTGGGCAAGTTCTAATGCAAAAGCTAATTCAGCAGCATAAGGGGTATTCATGCTTGTTTAGCCTAATTGCTTAGCTAGGGATGTGTCCATCTACTGCTGTTTTGCTTGTTCTATGATGCGCAACATTTCTGCTACCACCTGCTTATTGCCCGCAAGCGACCATTCAATGCCATTTACCTCAACCTGTTCTGCAGCACCGCCAGCGCCTTGGATAAGCGCAGCACCAGGCAACCAATCCCAGGCAGGAACACTATGCTGTGCCCATGCGCCGAGATTTCCTTGGGCGACTTGAGCTAAATCCACTGAGCCTGCCCCTAACATTCGCAGAGCAGCAAAGGACTCAGCCAATGCCTGCCACGGTTGCGCAATCTCTGGTTGACTCAGGGCAGTAGGGTGGATGTAGGTCGCAAAAGAAATATCAGCACATGGTTGTTCACTAAGCGACGCTACCTCTTTGCCGTTAAAAGTAGTAGGAATATCTGGACCGCCAAACCAGGTATAGCCCAGATCAGGGCGATGGACTGCACCAAAATGTAGGGCAGTGGGATGTGTTGGTTCGCCGTCGATAAGCGCGAGGGCACTGCACCAATAGTCGGATGCAGCAGCAAAATTGTAGGTGCCGTCGACAGGGTCAATAACCCAAGTTCGCCCAGAGGTGCTGGCTTTGGCGGTTCCTTCTTCGCCGAGAATACCGTCGTTGGGGCGTAGTTGCTCTAACACAGAGGTAACAAATTGCTCGGCGGCACGATCGGCATTAGTTACAACATCGCTTATCGACGTTTTGTGTTCCACTGCCACTCCTTGTTCGCGCAGGCGCCACGCAAGACGAGCTGCATTAAACACTAATGCTTGGGCGAGGTGGGCGTCAGTATCATCTTGGTGCGAAATAACAAAGGTTTTGGCAAGGGCTGCGACAAAAGTTTCTAAATCTGGATGCGTTGCGTCGTTCGTCATACTTTCTATTGTGCAATATCGACAAAGATTCTGCTTTTCGTTAGGGCATATTTTGGCGAGCGGAAGTTCAAGGTAGAATGAACCACCATGCGACCGGAAACATCAGCCCAGATAACGAAACTCGACACAACCCTCGTCACTATTGAAAAAGTGCTTGATCCGCAACAGATGGCTGATCGGATTCGCGAGTTAGAAGCCCAAGCATCAGACCCATCACTGTGGGATGACCCCGACCATGCGCAACAAGTCACCACAGAGCTTTCTGCTGTCCAATCTTCCCTGAAGAAAATACGTGATATTCGTCAGCGTCTCGACGACCTTCCCATCATGTATGAATTAGCCGAAGAAGACACCTCAGACTCATCTGGGCTAGAACTGGCAGAGCAAGAATTAGCTGACCTTACCGCAGCAATTGATGCTTTAGAAGTAAAAACCATGCTCTCTGGCCCTTATGATGCTCGTGAGGCAGTGATCAACATTCGCTCAGGAGCTGGTGGTTCCGAAGCTGCTGACTGGGCAGAAATGCTGATGAGAATGTACACTCGCTGGGCAGAAAAGAATGGTCATGCAGTAGAAATCTATGATATTTCCTATGCGGAAGAAGCGGGCATTAAATCCGCCACTTTTGTGGTTCATGGCGAGTATATGTATGGCACGCTTTCTGTGGAACAAGGGGCACATCGGTTGGTACGCATCAGTCCCTTTGATAGCCAATCCCGACGCCATACTTCTTTTGCCGAGGTAGAAGTATTGCCGGTGGTGGAGCAAACAGATCACATTGATATTCCAGATTCTGATATTCGTGTTGATGTGTTCCGTTCTTCCGGACCAGGTGGACAGTCAGTAAATACCACAGACTCAGCAGTGCGCATCACGCACATTCCCACAAATATCGTGGTGACCTGTCAGAATGAGAAATCGCAAATCCAGAACCGGGCGTCGGCAATGCGCGTGCTCCAAGCAAAATTATTAGAGCGCAAGCGCCAAGAAGAAAAGAATGAATTAGAAGCTCTTGGCGCTGGCGGCAATGCCTCCTGGGGTAACCAAATGCGCTCTTATGTATTGCACCCATATCAGATGGTGAAGGATCTGCGCACAAACTATGAAGTCAATGACCCCGGAAAAGTTCTCGACGGGGACATTGACAAGTTCCTTGAAGCTGGTATTAGGTGGCGCATTGCCCAAAACCAAGCTGATTAATCGCTGATCAAGCAGGGTAGGTGTATGGCGTACCAGGTCCAAGTGGTAATCCGAGGAAATACCACAGGATAAAGAATAAGAACCAGCTAATGAGCATGGACAGTGAGTAAGGCAGCGCTAGCGAAAATAGCGTACCGACACCAGCCTTTTTGTAATAGCGCTGTAGGAAAATGAGCGCCAACGCAAACGAAGGGCTCATCGGAGTAATGATGTTGGTGGTGGAATCACCGATACGGAAAATCATCTGAGATACCTCCGGGCTGACGCCAATATACATCATCATCGGTACCACAATAGGAGCCATAAGCGACCACTGAGCCGAGCCAGAGGTAATGAGCAGGTTGAGCAAGGCAACCATGAGAACCAACAAGGTAAAGGTGACAACAAGTGGCAAGTGCCATTTCTGCAACAATTCTGCGCCTTTAATTGCCAACCACACTCCAAGATTTGACCACTTAAACCAAGCAAGGAATTGAGATAACACCAAGAACAGACCAATCAGCGGCAGCAAAGGTGCTAGTCCTTTGGCAATAAAATTAGGGACATCGGCAGATTCAGTGATTGTCTTTGCCGCAAGACCATATACAGTACCCAGGATGAAAAATCCTGCAGTAATAGGCACTGCAATGGCGCGGATCAATGGGCCTTCGAGTGGGCCTTCTGGGCTGTAGAGCGGGGAGAATGGCGCAAATAGTGCTGCGAAATAGCACGCAATGTAGATGGCGGCAGCTATGCCTGTTACTTTTAAGGCTTTTACTTCTTGTGGTTTAAGGCTGAGATCTTTTTCCGATACTGCACCGGAGTCAGCGCCAGTACCAGTGCTGGTATCAGAGTCAGAAGGTGCGGCTGAATCTTCGGAGTTCGCAAAAGACAATTCCGAAAAATCAATAGCACTGTGGTCGATAATACTGTGTGCTTTGCGTTCCATATATAGCTCTGTCACTGCGGTAATAATCAAGGAGAGCAAAATAGTAGAAGCGATGACGAAGAAATAGTTTGCCAGTGGCGATACCTCGTAGGATTCATCAACAATATGTGCTGCTGAAGTTGAAATACCGCCCAGGAGCACATCGGTGATGTTGAGAATCAAACTTGCGTTGAATCCGGCAGAAGAAGCCGCAAAAGCAACGATTGCCCCCACGATGGGTGAGCGCCCCAGGGCACGGAAACTAATAGCGCCAATGGGAATGAGAATGACATAGATGGCGTCGGAAGCAATGGAGCCAGTGACGCCAGCAAGGGAGAGCATAAAGGTAATGGTGCGTGCCCCTACGCGAGCCACCATGACCCGAATAAGCGCAGAAATAAGCCCTGAATGTTCTGCTACTGCGACGCCAAACATCACGGTAATAATCACGCCTAGTGGTGGAAAAGTCGTGAAGTTATTGATCGCCTCACTAAACATCTGCTGTATCCCTTGCTTGGTGAGCAGATTAGTGACGTAGATTGTTTCCCCAGTTTGTGGATCTTGTGCGTGGAGTCCCAAAGCGGAACCAATCCAGCTGCCTACTGCTACCATCACGGCAAAGAACATAAAGAGCCATAATGGTGCAGGTAGTTTATTGCCTAGTCGTTCAAGTTTAGCTAGGAACCCGCCGCTGCGCGTAGCGTCGGGTGAGTGCTCTACAGGAGTGGCCTGAGCATTCATAGGAGATTCCTCCGCGTTAAGGTCAATGAGATATGAATGTAGCAATGCCAGCATGATTGCACGCAAAAGCGTCGAATGCTGTTGGCATGACAATAGCACTAGAAATATCTATAGGTAAATAAATACTCATGATGCACTGGGCTGTATGGAATTTGCGGAGTTTGCTAAGGTGTAGTTCGTGATTACCTTTGACAACGTCACCAAGCTATATAAGACTTCTACGCGCCCAGCTCTCGACAACATCTCTCTTGAGATAGACAGCGGAGAGTTTGTTTTCTTGATCGGTCCTTCTGGTTCTGGAAAATCAACTTTCTTACAATTAATGATTAGAGAAACTAATCTCACCAGCGGTGACATTTATTTTTCTGATACCCATGTGAATAAATTACGTGGTAACCAGATCAATAAGCTACGGCAAAACATTGGTTATGTGTTCCAGGACTTCCGTCTCCTACAGCAAAAAACAGTCTATGACAACGTAGCTTTTGCACTAGAAGTGATCGGCACCAAGAAAAAAGATATTGCGCAGCGCGTACCCGAGATGCTAGAGATGGTGGGTCTTGCGGCTAAGGCAAACCGTATGCCACAGGAGCTTTCTGGTGGTGAGCAGCAGCGAGTGGCAATTGCACGTGCTACGGTAAACCGCCCTATTCTTCTGCTTGCCGACGAACCAACAGGCAACCTTGACCCAGATACTTCAGACGACATTATGACCTTGCTAGCCAACATCAATAGCGCTGGTACAACAGTTATTATGTCGACGCATAATGCTCGGGCGGTCAATGATATGCGTAGGCGAGTCATCGAGTTGAATCTCGGTAAACTGGTGCGCGACGACGCTCATGGCGTCTACGGCGAGGCACAATAAGGAACAAAGGGAGTAAAAAATAATGAGTTTTTCTTATGTGACTCGTGAGGCTTTCCGTGGTCTAGGAAAAAATATCACCATGACCATTGCGCTTGTGATTACCACAGCAATCTCGCTAGCGCTGCTGGCAACAGGAGTGTTGGTGACCAATATGACTGCAAAAACAAAAGATATCTACCTCGACAGGGTAGAGGTCATGGTGCAGTTCAATGAAGAAGTTTCTGCCCAGGATCCTGATTGTTCTTCCCCGCAGTGCCGAGAGGTAAAAGATAAGCTGGAACAAGAATCAGGAATTGAATCTATCGAGTATCGTTCTCGTGCTCAATCCTATGAGCGTTTCGTGCAGGTATTTGAGAATTCTGATCCTTTGCTTGTGCAAGAGACATCACCAGATGCACTACCAGCTGCATTGCACGTACGCTTATCGGATCCTCTTGATACCACCCCGCTTGATGTTATTCGTCAGCTCCCACAGGTGAGTTCAGTTGTGGATCAGGTTGATGATTTGCGTGGAGCTACTGAGAATCTTGATTCAATCCGTAACGCTACTTTCTTATGCGCGGGTATTCAGGCATTAGCCGCGATATTCCTCATTGCAAATATGGTGCAGTTGGCTGCTTTTAATCGTCGGGAAGAAATCTCTATCATGCGCATGGTTGGTGCCTCGCGCTGGTACACCCAGGCTCCTTTTGTGCTCGAAGCAGTGATAGCGGCAATTTTTGGTTCAATTCTTGCTGGTGTATCTATTTTCGCTGGAAAAGTTTGGGTTATTGATAAAACATTGCATGGTCTTTACGAGGCTCAATTGCTTGCCCCAATAACTATGAATGACATCTGGCTAGTCCTGCCAATTGTAGCGGCGATCGGTATTGTCTTTGCTGCGATTACTGCGCAAGCTACCTTGCGTTGGTACGTCCGCAAGTAGGTTTTGTTGGTTTTTCTTTAGCCGCATAAAGAATTAGCATGGTAAAGCATTATGGCTAAGAAAAAAGATAAGAAGAAAAATAATAACCCTGTGATTGCCACCAATCGCAGGGCACGGCATGATTACACAATTTTAGATACCTATGAGTGTGGTGTGGTTTTAGTCGGTACCGAGGTAAAGGCACTGCGTGAGGGCAAAGTGTCGATTGTGGATTCCTTTGCCAGCATTGACGAGGGGGAAGTGTGGTTACGCAATCTCAACATTCCGCTTTATTCGCGAGGGCATTGGACTAATCACAACCCTATGCGTACCCGAAAGCTCTTGTTACATCGTCGAGAGATTGATTCGCTTTTAGGAAAGGTTCGCGATGGTGGGAAAACCCTGGTGCCCCTGTCGCTGTATTTTAAGGATGGGCGCTTGAAAGTAGAATTAGCGCTTGCTCAGGGTAAGCAAGACTATGATAAGCGGCAAGCAATCAAACGTCGCACTGAAGAACGCGAGATCGTACGTGACCTGGGGCGTCGCGTAAAAGGTATTGCAGGCTAAAACATAGCAAGAGGCGTCGTAGAGCATTGTGCTTTACGACGCCTCTGCCATACATTACTGAGTGCTTTTGTTGGCACCATCCCACATGAAAAATGCAACAGGACCCATGAGTGGGGCAATGAGAATAACGATAGCCCACAATGCAGTTTCTGAGGTCGTGAGTTGTTTACGCAAGAGTGAGAGAAGCGCAATGATGGGGATAACAATGAGAATAATGAACGATATGGCTGCGAGAATGAGATTCAACATAACTTCGAGTATATATTTCTGTTTTTTTTTTCAATTTTTAACTGTTTTTCAACACGTAAGTGTGAGGTATTTGGTTCCCTGAGAGCACTATGGGTAGACTATTAAAGTTCGTGTCAGCTCATGTTCGGAATCTCATGCGTGGCTTTGTAACACATGGGGAGTGAGCATAAGGCTTGCCCTGGCGTAGAGGCGGCATGGTTGTGCTGACACTGAAAAAGGGAAGCACTGTACAACCTATTGATTGAAACGAGGAAGCCTGTATGGGTTCTGTCATTAAGAAACGCCGTAAGCGTATGTCTAAGAAGAAGCACCGTAAACTATTGCGTCGTACCCGTGTGCAACGACGTAAACTCGGTAAGTAAGACGCGTTTGCCAGCTCATGTAATACGTTTGTGTTGCATGAGCTTTTCTTTTTTCTTGAAGTGTGGTTGTGGTCGTGGCGGGAAAGATGTGGGCACCGAGTATCTTTTACCGAAATCTATAGATATAAAAATCCCTCTCTAGCTGTGATAACTAGAGAGGTTTTTGTGGAGCCGCCGGGGATTGAACCCGGGTCCTGCGCCACCTTGCCAGGGCTTCTCCGTGCGCAGTTCGCGCGGAATCTTTACTTGACTTTCTGGATGGGACGAACTCCTCCAGATGATAAGCCCAGTTATCAGTGTGCGTCCCACATAGCCCTAATAACACAACTATGCGGCAAGTTCCTTAGTCGATGCCAGATTCTAGATCAGGAACGAAATCTAGGCTGACAGACACGCGTCGCTGAAATTAGGCAGCGAGGGCGTAGTCACGCTGAGAGTTTTTCTCTGCGTTTATTTTAGTTGCTACGACGCTTACGGTGGTCTCTAGCCTGCACCGGCACGCTTCCCCTGGCGCAATGTACACAGTCGAAACCAAAATCGACCCCAAGATAACCACGAGGTTCGAGGTTATATGTACGAGCTATGTGGTTCCTAGGGAATAAGAAAACCAATAGCCTTAGTGAGATTACTCTCTGAAGATGTTTTTGTAAAGTATGCTCCAGCATTGCCGACAAGATTCAGTTGAGTAAGTTGAGAAAGCTGATCAGGCTGAGAAGAATTAGTGCTGTGCATTTTGGGCAAGGGTATGCATTCCGCCGCATAGAGAGCGCACAGTGAATAGGTGAAAACATGGTTTGAGCATTGATTTTGTGTTATTGGAAAGTTCAAGTATAGTACAACACAGCGTAGACAGCTGGTTATAGTGTGTCTATGGTTCTAGCTCCCATCGTCTAGAGGCCTAGGACTCCGCCCTTTCACGGCGGCAACACGGGTTCGAATCCCGTTGGGAGTACAACTACCACTTGGTAGCTATAACAAAATAAGGCCCTGTGGCGCAGTTGGTTAGCGCGCCGCCCTGTCACGGCGGAGGTCGCGGGTTCAAGCCCCGTCAGGGTCGCTTGTGTGAAAGCCCTGTTATCCTGTGTAAGTTCAGGATAGCAGGGTGTTTTGCTGTGTAGACGTCGTTAAGCGGTTAAGGTTTCTAGAGTGTTTGTTTTATAGCTCGTCGTTAAAGACAAGGGACGGGAAACATGGGGGGGCATGGGGAGCAGGCAAGCCGGAGTGATGGTGTGTTATCGAAGCAAAAGCTGTTGGAGTCATCAGTAAGCAGAGATGCTAGAGTGCTTCTACCAGCAGACTTGCTAAATAAAAAGCATTCTGTGTAATGTATCAACTCGTGCAAAGATATGTTGTATTCAATGCTCTTTGTGCGTATGTGTAGTGATTCTTAAGAATTATTCGCATTGGCCCTGTGGCGCAGTTGGTTAGCGCGCCGCCCTGTCACGGCGGAGGTCGCGGGTTCAAGCCCCGTCAGGGTCGCTGGCTATTTTTTAGCCTGTGGCGCGGTAGCTCAGTCGGTAGAGCGTCCGCCTGAAAAGTGGAAGGTCACCGGTTCGATCCCGGTCCGTGCCACATAGAAAAAAACGGTACTTCTTAAGAAGTACCGTTTTTTTTCTAAAAGAATCTTTGCCTAAAGCCTAAGATAAATATGTATGAGTATCCATACTGCTGTGCATGAATCCAAATCTCGCTTTGAGATTTTCGTTGATGATACCTTAGCGGGCTATGTCACTTTTCTTGAAGACGAACAGCGTAAAACACGCAATTTTAATCACACTCTCGTCAAAGAAAAATATCAGGGGCAAGGTTTATCAAAACCACTTATCCGTTTTGCACTAGACCACACCCGTGCCGATGGATATGGTGTCATCGCTACTTGTTCTGCCGTAGCAGCCTTTATACAGAAGAATCCTGAGTATCAGGATTTACTGGTGCAGCACTAGCACAAACTAGGTAGGCGTCGAAAAGCCTAGATACAACCTAGATATAGTAGTCTGGGTCCACCAGCTTGATTTTTTCTTCCTTCTTGCGTGGTCGATAGCTTGCAGGAATACCTACGGCGATACTCTCCGCCGGAACGTCCTTTGTGACTACGGCATTGGCGCCGATGGCTGAGCCTTTTCCAATCCGAATAGGACCTAAAATTTTTGCGCCTGCCCCGATGGTGACATCATCTTCTATAGTGGGGTGGCGTTTTGTTTGGGTTAAGACCTGACCGCCCAGGGTGACACCGTGGTAGAGCATGACTCCGTCGCCGATTTCTGCGGTTTCGCCGATCACGATACCCATGCCATGATCAATAAAAAAGCGTCTGCCAATAGTGGCACCAGGGTGGATTTCGACTCCGGTGAGAAACCGCGTGAATTGCGCTAGCAGGCGTGCAATGCCTTTGTGCCCACGTATCCAGAGCCAATGCGAGATTCTATGCGACCAAATCGCGTGCAGCCCAGAATAAACGATGGCATTTTCTATATCACTACGCGCGGCAGGGTCATGCTCGCGCGCATTTTTTAGATCTTCACGGATTCTGTCAATAATTTTGTTCATAGGAAAAGACCCTAGCAGGTTTATGCGCTTGACGACGTTGTCTCTGGTTGTGTACTGGCATATAAAAAGCGTGCGCCGTGACATGGTGTTTCATGCAGATCAGGCACACGCTTTATGGAGAAAAAGAGAGTTTAACTGCGAATATCCTCGTAAAGGATGGTGGAGATGTAGCGCTCACCGAAGTCTGGAATAACGGTAACGATGGTCTTACCAGCAAACTCAGGGCGTGCTGCTAATTCAAGAGCCGCTTTCACATTGGCGCCAGCTGAGATGCCGCCCAAGATGCCTTCCTTTACGCCTAGGCTGCGAGAGGTTGCTACTGCGTCTTCATTAGAAACAGTGAGCACTTCTTCGTAGATTTTCTGGTTGAGCACCTCTGGAATGAAGTTTGCACCTAAGCCTTGAATCTTGTGTGGTCCTGCTTTTCCAGTGTTGAGCAGTGGAGATGCCTCTGGTTCTACGGCAAAAACCTTGATGTCTGGGTTGTGCTTTTTGAGGGTTTCGCCGGTGCCAGTAATGGTGCCGCCGGTGCCGATTCCTGCAACGAATACGTCAATGTTGCCGTCGGTATCTGCCCAGATTTCTTCGCCAGTTGTGTTGCGGTGTACTTCAGGGTTTGCTGGATGTGCGAATTGGCGAGCTAAAATTGCACCTTCGCGTTGGGCAACAATTTCATGTGCCTTATCCACAGCGCCTTGCATACCGGCTGCGCCTGGAGTGAGGATAATTTCTGCGCCATAAGCACGTAAGATGACGCGACGTTCCACGGACATTGTTTCTGGCATGGTTAGCACTACGTTGTATCCGCGGGCTGCACCGACTAAGGCTAAGGCAATACCGGTATTTCCCGAGGTGGCTTCGACGATGGTGCCACCTGCTTTGAGTTCTCCAGCGGCTTCAGCGGCGTCGATAATCGCTTTTCCGATGCGATCTTTTACTGAGTTGGCTGGGTTAAAGAATTCAACTTTGGCAAGCACTGTTGCGCCAAGCCCCTCGGTTAGGTTGTTGAGACGCACAAGTGGGGTATTGCCAATAGTGTCTAGGATACTGTCATAAATTTTAGCCATTGGTTCTCCTTAGAGTTCTTAAAGTTGCTGAGAGAATTTATTGGGCGCATGATTACTGATTTTTCTTTTATACTCGCTTCGCTTTTTGAGTGGGAAACTAGAAAAATCATCATGCTCTGTCTGTTATAGTACACAGCCTCAGTAAATAAATCTAGACAGAACTGTCTTTACTTATGGAACGATCTGTCTAATTTTGGCAATGAGGGATAATCGGGGAGATGGGTTGTTAAGATTTTTTATAATTTATGCAGATAAAAAGATAAATAATGAATAGAAATAACTAGAAAAAGTTAGCACCGTGTGTCCCATAAATCTTTAATACTTCGAGGCTGTCATGTCCGTTTTGTGGCTTTTGTGGGGGTAGGTGTATTTGTAGGTGCAAAGGGGGGATGATAAGTCGTGGCATATTTGTTTTCTGCGGGGAATTTTTGTCTATGCCTGAAATAAAAAACCCATATAGCAGGATATTTGTCTAGTTTGTTCTCCTATAAACTTGTATGGAATATGTTCGGATCAGTCTGAAACCTGTTATTTTGTGGTGAAAAATGGAGGGGGATAGGGTGTGAAAAATTGTCATTTTTTTGATCAGATCATGCATTGAATGTGGGATTAGTAATGCATAGCATGGTTTTGCATACCCCCGCGCTAAAGCTATACTTTCGACAGGATGTTTTGCATACCCCAAAAGGGGTACATTTTCAGGAGGAACATTAATGGAAATGCAGCGGCTAAAAGAGGATGATGAAGCTATACGCTCTGCTTTGACTTCGCTCAAAACCTCTACAGGTATTCCAGTCACAATGTATGCAGCGGTAATACCTGATAATCGCTTGCAAATAGGGCAGTGGGTTGGTTTGCGAACCCCAGCACTACAAAACCTCGTTATTGATAGCAATGTTGGTGTTGGTGGTCGTGCATTGAGCACTCGTCGCCCCATTGGAGTAAGTGACTATACTCGCGCAAACAGCATTTCTCATGAACTTGATTCGGTTATCCAGGATGAAGGCCTGCATTCAGTTGTTGCAGTACCTGTTATTGTTAATCGAGAAGTAAAAGGTATTCTCTACGTCGGCGTGCATTCCCCAGTGCGCCTTGGTGATAAGATCATCGAAGAAGTCACTATGACGGCACGTGTTTTGGAACAAGAGTTTGCCATTAACGCTGCTGCTCGACGCAGTGATGGATTGCGTCCTGGCATGAATAAACAAGGTCGCATCATGAATGGTGCTGAGTGGGAGCAAGTACGCTCTACTCACTCCAAGCTAAGAATGCTGGCAAATCGCATTGAACAAGAAGAATTGCGCGCAGAGCTAGAAGAGCTATGCGATCAAATGGTAGCGCCGGTACGAGTGAAGCAAACTACTAAACTTTCCGCTCGTGAACTTGATGTTCTCTCTTGCGTTGCGCTGGGACACACTAATGTCGAGGCAGCAGAAGAAATGGGCATTGGTGCAGAAACCGTAAAGAGCTACTTGCGCTCGGTTATGCGTAAACTTGGTGCACACACTCGTTATGAAGCTGTGAACGCAGCTCGTCGGATTGGTGCTTTGCCTTGATATGTGAATACGTGATGTCTTCTTATGAAGAAAACATCACAGTGATTATGTAGCGATTATGTAGCACATGGGTATCTAGCGATTACCGCCGGGTACCCATTTTACGTCTTTGCCTTCATTGGCTGTACGGCAGAGGATAAACAGGAGATCGCTTAACCGATTAAGGTACTGGGCTACTAACTTATTTGTGGTCTTTGGATGTTCTATTATCGCAGCCCATGCGCTGCGTTCTGCTCTTCGGGCAATCGTACGTGCCAGATGTAGATATGCAGCTAGTTCAGTGCCGCCAGGCAGGATAAAAGAATCAAGTTTGCTTAAATGCTCATTAAATTCATCGCAGTCTTGTTCTAAGCGATCGATATAATCCTGAGTGATTCTTAGCGGTTCATAGCCCAAGTTCTCTTGTATGGGGGTGGATAAATCTGCCCCGGCGTCGAAAAGCTCATTCTGGATTCTCTTAAGCAATGCAGCTATCTTTTTTTCAGGATGACCTGCAGCTAATGCAATCCCAAGCGCTGCGTTCAATTCATCGCAATCAGCGTATGCCGCAAGCCGTACATCGTTTTTGCTAACTCTGGAGAAATCGGACAAGTTCGTGTGTCCATCATCGCCAGTGCGGGTATAGATTTTTGTTAAATGAATAGCCATGACCTCTACCGTAGTTGCTTATCGACGTTCAGGGTAGGACTTCGGTAGGCTAGGGGGAGTGAGTGATCGTTTTCTTGTAACAGGTGGAGCTCGGCTTCGAGGTTCTGTGCACGTCAGTGGTGCAAAAAATAGTGTGCTTAAGCTGATGGCTGCATCGCTATTGGCTGAGGGAACTACAACATTAACTAATTGTCCAGAAATTCTTGATGTGCCGTATATGAAGCGCGTATTAGAAGGACTGGGTTGTAGCGTTGAATTAGAAGGCTCGACGGTGCGTATTACTACGCCCGCAGTGTTATCGCCCAATGCTGATTTTGATGCAGTGCGTCAATTTCGTGCATCCGTATGTGTGTTAGGTCCGTTGACTGCTCGTTGCGGGCAAGCTGTTGTGGCTTTACCAGGTGGTGATGCCATTGGATCCCGTCCGCTTGATATGCACCAGTCCGGATTAGAAAAACTCGGTGCAAAAACACGCATTAGTCATGGCGCAGTGGTTTCTGAAGCTCAAGAACTCGTCGGCGCAGAAATTAGCCTTGATTTCCCTAGTGTTGGTGCTACGGAGAATATCCTGACTGCTGCGGTATTGGCTAAAGGTCGAACCGTTTTGGATAATGCAGCGCGTGAGCCAGAAATTGTTGATTTGTGCACCATGCTCAAAGAAATGGGGGCGCAAATTGAAGGTGAGGGCACTTCGACGATCACTATTGATGGTGTCTCTGAGCTAACGCCTACTACCCATGAAGTAATCGGCGATAGAATTGTGGCAGGAACCTGGGCATATGCTGCAGCGATGACTCAAGGGGATATTACCGTTGGCGGTATTGCGCCACGCTATTTGCATCTGCCGTTAGAAAAGCTAAAAGTTGCTGGTGCTGAAGTTGAAACCTATGAATCTGGGTTTAGAGTCCGTATGAATTCCCGCCCAATGGCAGTGGATTATCAAACTCTTCCGTTCCCTGGCTACCCTACAGATTTACAGCCGATGGCCATTGGTATTTCTGCAATTGCCGAGGGAACCTCCGTGATCACAGAAAATATCTTTGAGGCTCGTTTCCGTTTCGTGGATGAAATGACCAGGCTAGGCGCTGATGCTACTGTCGACGGACATCATGTGGTGTTGCGCGGTGTAGAAACATTGTCCTCGACACCTGTATGGAGTTCTGATATTCGTGCTGGAGTTGGTTTAGTGCTAGCTGGATTGTGTGCAGATGGCATTACTGAGGTTCATGATGTGTTCCACATTGACCGCGGTTATCCTAATTTTGTGGAAAATATGCAAAAACTCGGCGCAACAATTGAAAGAGTAAGCTCCTAAAAACCTGTTGTGTGCTGTGTGTTTGACAGTGGTGGGGTGTTGTTTGTATTGTTTATTTTCGCTGCTGTTGAGTGCTGGCTTCTTTGTTGGGGGTTGGTGTTTGGTGGTGGGTGTTGTTTGAGAACTCGATAGTGTACTGATAGTGATCATTTTTTGATGGTTGATTAACATTGTTTTTTGTGGGGAGTGTTTTTGTCTCGTCGATGGGATGCTCTTCATTTGTTTTTTTGGTGGATTGATTGATTGCGCTGCATGGCATGGTTGTGTGTTGTGTGGTGTGGTTGGTTGGTTTGCTGGTTTTTGTTTTTTGTTGGGTATTGGGCTTTTCACGGCCTGTGCTTGCTTACTTTTTTGTTTGTGAGTGTTTTTGTGGAGAGTTTGATCCTGGCTCAGGACGAACGCTGGCGGCGTGCTTAACACATGCAAGTCGAACGGAAAGGCCCTGCTTGCGGGGTGCTCGAGTGGCGAACGGGTGAGTAACACGTGGGTGATCTGCCCTTCACTCTGGGATAAGCCTGGGAAACTGGGTCTAATACTGGATAGGACCATGCTTTAGTGTGTGGTGGAAAGTTTTTTCGGAGGATGAGCCCGCGGCCTATCAGCTTGTTGGTGGGGTAATGGCCTACCAAGGCGTCGACGGGTAGCCGGCCTGAGAGGGGGACGGCCACATTGGGACTGAGATACGGCCCAGACTCCTACGGGAGGCAGCAGTGGGGAATATTGCACAATGGGCGCAAGCCTGATGCAGCGACGCCGCGTGGGGGATGACGGCCTTCGGTTGTAAACCTCTTTCGCTAGGGACGAAGCGTAAGTGACGGTACCTAGATAAGAAGCACCGGCTAAATACGTGCCAGCAGCCGCGGTAATACGTATGGTGCGAGCGTTGTCCGGAATTACTGGGCGTAAAGAGCTCGTAGGTGGTTTGTTGCGTCGTCTGTGAAATTCTGGGGCTTAACTTCGGGTCTGCAGGCGATACGGGCATAACTTGAGTGCTGTAGGGAGACTGGAATTCCTGGTGTAGCGGTGGAATGCGCAGATATCAGGAGGAACACCGATGGCGAAGGCAGGTCTCTGGGCAGTAACTGACGCTGAGGAGCGAAAGCATGGGGAGCGAACAGGATTAGATACCCTGGTAGTCCATGCTGTAAACGGTGGGCGCTAGGTGTGGGGGTTGTTCACGATTCCTGTGCCGTAGCTAACGCATTAAGCGCCCCGCCTGGGGAGTACGGTCGCAAGGCTAAAACTCAAAGGAATTGACGGGGGCCCGCACAAGCGGCGGAGCATGTGGATTAATTCGATGCAACGCGAAGAACCTTACCTGGGCTTGACATATGCAGGATTGGCGCAGAGATGTGTTGTCCCTTGTGGTCTGTATACAGGTGGTGCATGGTTGTCGTCAGCTCGTGTCGTGAGATGTTGGGTTAAGTCCCGCAACGAGCGCAACCCTTGTCTTATGTTGCCAGCACGTGGTGGTGGGGACTCATGAGAGACTGCCGGGGTTAACTCGGAGGAAGGTGGGGATGACGTCAAATCATCATGCCCCTTATGTCCAGGGCTTCACACATGCTACAATGGTCGGTACAGTGGGTTGCGATACTGTGAGGTGGAGCTAATCCCTTAAAGCCGGTCTTAGTTCGGATTGGAGTCTGCAACTCGACTCCATGAAGTCGGAGTCGCTAGTAATCGCAGATCAGCAATGCTGCGGTGAATACGTTCCCGGGCCTTGTACACACCGCCCGTCACGTCATGAAAGTTGGTAACACCCGAAGCCCATGGCCTAACCTTTTGGGAGGGAGTGGTCGAAGGTGGGATTGGCGATTGGGACGAAGTCGTAACAAGGTAGCCGTACCGGAAGGTGCGGCTGGATCACCTCCTTTCTAGGGAGTTTTTTGTGCACCCCCTTTTTTTGTTTTGTTTTGTTGTTTGTGGGGTGTTGTTTTTTTGTGGACGATGCTGCGCGCATGGTTTTGTGTGTGTGGTTGGTTTGTGTTGGTTGATTGTTGGATTGTGGTTGTTGTTGGTGCATTGTTGGGTGTCTGGGATGGCACTGTGTGTTTTGTCCTTGGTGGGGATGCTGCTGTGCGCGCATGGTTTTGTGTGTGTGGGGTGTTTCTTGTGTTGTGTGAGAACTGTATAGTGGACGCGATGCAATTTTTTTTTGTGTCTATTCTTTTTTGTGTCTTAGTTGTTTTTTGTTTTTTGTTTGTTGTTTTTGTGTAAGGGCACACGGTGGATGCCTTGGTAGTGTGAGCCGATGAAGGACGTGGAAGGCCGCGATAGTCCTCGGGGAGTTGTCAATCGAGCGTTGATCCGAGGGTGTCCGAATGGGGAAACCTGGCCATAGTTATGTGTGGTTACCCGCCATTGAATGTATAGGTGGTGTGGGGGTTACGCGGGGAAGTGAAACATCTTAGTACCCGTAGGAAGAGAAAATAATAATGATTCTGCTAGTAGTGGCGAGCGAACGTGGATGAGGCTAAACCTGTTGTGTGTGATACCGGGCAGGGGTTGCATGATGGGGGTTGTGGGTGTGTGATGTGACTGGTCTGTCTGCTGGTTGCTTGTGGCATGTGTGTTAGCGGAAGTGGTTTGGAATGGCCTGCCGTAGTGGGTGAGAGTCCCGTACGTGAAAGTGTGTGTCATGGGTTGTTGCGTTACCCGAGTAGCAGCGGGCTCGTGGAATCTGCTGTGAATCTGCCAGGACCATCTGGTAAGCCTAAATACTTGCATTGACCGATAGCGGATGAGTACCGTGAGGGAATGGTGAAAAGTACCCCGGGAGGGGAGTGAAATAGTACCTGAAACCGTGTGTTTACAATCCGTCAGAGCCTTTTGGGGTGATGGCGTGCCTTTTGAAGAATGAGCCTGCGAGTCAGCGGCATGTCGCGAGGTTAACCCGTGTGGGGTAGTCGTAGCGAAAGCGAATCCTAATGGGGTGTGTGAGTGGCATGTTCTGGACCCGAAGCGGGGTGATCTACCCATGGCCAGTGTGAAGCAGCTGTAAGAGGTTGTGGAGGCGCGAACCCACTTAGGTTGAAAACTGAGGGGATGAGTTGTGGGTAGGGGTGAAAGGCCAATCAAACTCCGTGATAGCTGGTTCTCCCCGAAATGCATTTAGGTGCAGCGTTGTGTGTTTCTTGCCTGAGGTAGAGCTACTGGTTGGTTGAGCGGGACTATCATCTTAGCAATGTCAGCCAAACTCCGAATGCGGGTGAAGTGAGAGCATGGCAGTGAGACTGCGGGGGATAAGCTCCGTTGGTCGAGAGGGAAACAGCCCAGATCGCCGGTTAAGGCCCCTAAGGGTGTACTAAGTGGGAAAGGATGTGGGATCGCGAAGACAGCCAGGAGGTTGGCTTAGAAGCAGCCATCCTTGAAAGAGTGCGTAATAGCTCACTGGTCGAGTGGTTCTGCGCCGACAATGTAGTGGGGCTCAAGTACACCGCCGAAGCCGCGGCAAGCAATTTTTTTTGTTGTTTGGGTAGGGGAGCGTCGTGCATGGTGTGAAGCAGTCTGGTGATGGGTTGTGGATTGTGTGCGAGTGAGAATGCAGGCATGAGTAACGAATGAGAAGTGGAAAACTTTTCCGCCGGATGACTAAGGGTTCCTGGGTTAAGCTAATCTTCCCAGGGTGAGTCGGGACCTAAGGCGAGGCCGACAGGCGTAGTCGATGGATAACCAGTTGATATTCTGGTACCCGTATATGCGCGTCAAGTGGTGAATCGGTGATACTAACTGCCCTGAAGCATGTGATGGCTTTGTGTTGTTGTGTGTGGATGCGTGGGATCTGAGCTGGTAGTAGTCAAGTGATGGGGTGACGCAGGAAGGTAGCCGAGCCACTTATTGGATTGTGGTGTAAGCGTGTGGCCCGTATGCTTGGTAAATCCGGTGTACATGTGGGTGAGGCGTGATGCGTACCCGTTGTGGGGATGTTGGTGATCCTATGCTGTCGAGAAAAGCCTCTAGCGAGTGTGTGTATGGCCCGTACCCATAACCGACACAGGTGGTCAGGTAGAGTATACTAAGGCGTTCGGGTGAACTGTGGTTAAGGAACTCGGCAAAATGCCCCCGTAACTTCGGGAGAAGGGGGGCCACTGTTGGTGAACGACGTGTTGAGCTGGTGGTGGTCGCAGAGAATAGAGGGAAGCGACTGTTTATTAAAAACACAGGTCCGTGCGAAAACGTGGAAGTTGATGTATACGGACTGACGCCTGCCCGGTGCTGGAAGGTTAAGAGGACCTGTTAGATCCTTGTGGTCGAAGCGGAGAATTTAAGCCCCAGTAAACGGCGGTGGTAACTATAACCATCCTAAGGTAGCGAAATTCCTTGTCGGGTAAGTTCCGACCTGCACGAATGGCGTAACGACTTCCCTGCTGTCTCAACCACAGGCCCGGTGAAATTGCAGTACGAGTAAAGATGCTCGTTTCGCGCGGCAGGACGAAAAGACCCCGGGACCTTTACTATAGCTTGGTATTGGTGTTTGGTGCGGTTTGTGTAGGATAGGTGGGAGACTGTGAAGCTGTGACGCTAGTTGTGGTGGAGTTGTTGGTGAAATACCACTCTGATTGTATTGAGCATCTAACCTTGGCCCGTGATCCGGGTTGGGGACAGTGCCTGGTGGGTAGTTTAACTGGGGCGGTTGCCTCCTAAAGTGTAACGGAGGCGCCCAAAGGTTTCCTCAGCTTGGTTGGTAATCAGGTGGTGAGTGTAAGTGTATAAGGGAGCTTGACTGTGAGAGTGACGGCTCGAGCAGGGACGAAAGTCGGGACTAGTGATCCGGCATTAGAGGATCCGGCATCTACGTATGGAAGTGGTGTCGCTCAAACGGATAAAAGGTACCCCGGGGATAACAGGCTGATCTTCCCCAAGAGTCCATATCGACGGGATGGTTTGGCACCTCGATGTCGGCTCGTCGCATCCTGGGGCTGGAGTAGGTCCCAAGGGTTGGGCTGTTCGCCCATTAAAGCGGCACGCGAGCTGGGTTTAGAACGTCGTGAGACAGTTCGGTCTCTATCCGCCGCGCGCGTTGAAACTTGAAGAAGGCTGTCCCTAGTACGAGAGGACCGGGACGGACGTACCTCTAGTGTGCCAGTTGTTCCGCCAGGGGCATGGCTGGTTGGCTACGTACGGGAGGGATAACCGCTGAAAGCATCTAAGCGGGAAGCCTGTTTTGAGATGAGGTTTCGTTTGAGGTTCCCTGTAGATGATGGGGTTGATAGGCTGGGTCTGGAAGCCATGTGAGTGGTGGAGGTGACTGGTACTAATTGGCCGATAAAAAACAACAACAATAATGGGAAAATATATGGTTGTTGGGATGCATTTGGGGTAGATGTGTGCTGCTGTGCTGTGTTGTGTGGTGGTGAAGAAAGAGTTGTGTTGTGTTTGCTGTGCAGTGTCTGGCATGGCATGGGGGGCATCCTTTTGTGGTGTTTCTTGTGGTTGTGTTGGTGGTTGTTGTGTCAGGGGTACACCCGGTCCCATTTCGAACCCGGTCGTTAAGTCTGATTGCGCTGATGGTACTGCATCTGGGAGGGTGTGGGAGAGTAGGTCGCTGCCAACATTGGTTTTTTAATATTGTGTTGTGGGGTGTGTGCCGTTGGTGGTGCACACCCCCTTTTTTTTGTGTGCTTGCTTGTGTGTGCACAAGGGGGGCACAGGGGGTGTGTGCTACCTGTGGGGTGCGGGTGCGCATCGTGTGTCGGTAGGGGTGCATCGTGCACGCTGTCCGGGGTGTGTGTGTGTGGGGGTTTGTTGTGGGGTGGTGTTGGTGCGTATTGTGTGGGGTGGGTGCTACAACACAAAAAGGACAAAAAGCATGTCGTTAATTCTTGTTACTGGTTTCGAGCCTTTCGCTGGAAATCCTCGCAATACTTCTTGGGAAATGCTTGCGGAATTACCCGAGGAAATACTCGGGCATCGTATTCTTAGGGCACAATTGCCTGTGATGTATGATGGTGGTCTTGCAGAGCTTGAGCGTCTTATCGGGGAGCATAGTCCGATAGCGATTTGTTCTTTTGGTTTATCCGGTAAGACACCTGATATTCGAGATAGCAAGCCTCACGGAAAGCATAGGAAATAACCCCACAACTTCCTGGACGTGCTTTTATTCAGGAAGTTGTGGCTCCCCTATTACCTTACCAGCAAATACTCAATAAACACCAAGGAAAACCATGAAAATAATGCACTATGTTACATACTTAATTGCCGCGATAGCGCTAGTTCTCATTCTTCTAACGAACCACAACCCGTGGCTTATTATGCTTGTTCTAATCCCCACCGCTTTTAATGCTGGATACCAAACACACAAGGCAATCGCAAACCATGCTTCTCATCACTGACACTAATACAGGACAGCAATACTTCACTACCAAGCAATGCGCACAACATCTAGGAATATCCCGAACAGCCTGGACATCCTATGTTAGCCGTGGATACGCGCCAAAACCAGCAGAACACTTTGACGCGCGCACCCCACTATGGAAAGTTCAGGATATAGAGAAGATAAGGGACGTGAAAAAGAAGTATTAGTCTTTACTTTTTATTTAGAGTATTTGACCCAAAAACAAAACCAAGAACAGTAGTGCTAATCAACTTAAATGCGTCCAATGCCGCAGGAATCACCTGATTTTGATGCGCCCACGGAAAATGCTTAGCAAGGCAAGAAGAAAATTAACACCACACATAGAAGCGCTAATTCCACGGGTGTGTGCACGCTGTCCGGGTGTGTGTTGTGTGGGGGTTTGTTGTGGGGTGGTGTTGGTGCGTATTGTGTGGGGTGGGTGCTACAACACAAAAAGGACAAAAGCATGTGGACCAGTAAGAATTACCGATTGTTGATGGCTGGGCAGACTGTGAGTGTGATTGGTAATCAGGTTACTTCCTTTGCCTTGTTACTCGTGGTTTTTCATGTTACGGGTTCCTCTGCAGCAGCTGGTGTGATTTCTGGTCTTTGTGTTTTAAGCATGGTTGTGTTTGGCTTGCCGATCGGTCAAGTCGTTGATCGGTTTTCTCGGTTGTATATTTTGCGGTTATCTGCGGCTGTGGGGATTGTTGGGTCATTGTTATGTGTGTGGGCTACTGAAGTTGATTTTTCGGTAGTTCTTTTTTGTTTTGCTGCTGTTTTATTGGGGGTGGTGTCGTCGGCTTTTGGTACAGCAGAGCGTGCTTTTCTGAAAGAGATTGTGGAGCCTTCTTTGTTGGCAAAGGCTATGGCGGTTAATCAAGGGCGTTATAGTGTTGGGGTTCTTGTTGGGCCGCTACTTGCTGGTATGTTGCTTTCTGTTTCTGATCAGGCACCTTTTTGGGTTGATGCCGTGTCATTTGTGTGGGTTTTGTGTTGTGTGATGTTGATTCGTCCTATTGCAGTTCAACAAAAAACCGGTGTTGAAGGGGAAAGACCGCTGTTGAGAACTGCATGGGAGTGGTTAGTACGACAGCGGCAGCTGTGTGCTATTGGTTGGTACAGTCCGCTGATGAATTTTTCTTTTGCTGGGATCACGACAGTGTCATTGTTGAGTTTGCAATATGCTGCTTTTGATTCTTTACATCTTGGGCTATATCAGGCTGCGATAGGTTTGGCGGGGATTTGTGGTGCGTATGTTGCTGGCAAGCTGGTGAGTAAGGTTGCTGCTGGTGGCATGATCGTTGCTTCTGTGGTGTTTTTTGGTTTTTCCTTGGCGCTCACGCTTGGGGGAGTGTGGTGTGTTGTTGTGGGCATGGTGTTGTCTGGTTTTGTGCTGCCTATGTTTAATTCTCCGTGTAGTGGGTTTTTTATTAAGTCGGTGCCTCATGTTTTGCAGGGGAGGTGTACTGCTCTTTTTTCTACTTCGGCTATGGTGATGATGCCGATTGCTCATATGTTGGCGGGAGTGTTGTTTGAGTCTGTGGGACGGGTGCCTGCGGTGGGCTTTTTTGTTGTTATTTTTGTGCTCTCTAGTGTTTGCTTCGTAAAAATTGGGCAGATATCCACAATCCGCCTATAACAAAAACTTTTATGCGAGAAGGGGGAAAAGTACGTAAAAGTGCTTTTAGTATATCTGGTCATCTTGGTATAATGCCGATATCGACTTATCAGACCTGTTACTCGTTTCGGAGGCAAGAATCTGAGAGCGAAACACCTGTGTATGCAGGTTCTTTTTCCGTTCTTAGTTCATGCATCTGAAACGTTTTTTATTCTGATATCAGAAATAACGTGTTCAACTAGGCATATGGTTAAGAGGCTAAAGGGCTAGACAGCACAGGTGAATGGGGATATTCACCCCGTCGTATAGTTCACGTTATTTCTAAGGATAAAGTTATGGTCGAGAAGATACGCGACTATCAAAAAATCGCGGCTCAGATCGTCGAGTTGGTTGGTGGTGCAGAAAACATCACTAATCTTTCTCGCTGTGCAACTCGCTTGCGTTTAGTGCTGGCTCATACTCCTGCTGATGCCAAAGAGAAAGTCAGTGCGTTGCCTGGCGTGATTACAACAGTGGAAAACGCTGGGCAGTTTCAGGTTGTCATTGGTAATCGTGTGGGCGAAGTATTTGATGCACTCAGTACCTATGTCAATCTTGATACCACGAGTGTGACTGAAACACAGCAATCGTTTTTCAACCGTATTGTTTCAATGGTTTCTGCGGTTTTTGCTCCTTTTATCTATGTGCTTGCCGCGGCTGGGTTGCTTCAAGGAATTTTGATCATCATCAGTGCTTTCGCACCGTCGGTGAAGCAAACGGGTACCTTTGCGGTATTTGATTTCATTTCTTGGACGCCGTTTACCTTCCTCCCCATTTTTATTGCTATTACTGCAGCAAAATTCTTCAAGGTAGATCTTTTTGTCGCATTGTTGTGCGTCGCGGCTTTGGTTAGCCCGACTTGGGCAGAGCTTGCTGCTCGGGTGAGTGCAGGGGAAAAACTTACTTTCTTTGGTATGGCCCTTAACTCTACGACGTACACCTCAACGGTATTACCTGCTTTGATTTTGGTGTGGCTATTGTCATACGTAGAGCGGGCGTGCAAGAAGTTGCTTCCTGCTGTAGTGACTCAGCTTTTTACTCCGCTGATTTGTGTTGTCATCATGGTGCCGCTGACCATTATGGTCTTGGGGCCACTTTCTGCGGGAGGAGCTAATGCCATTGCTAATGGCTATAACTGGTTGGTAGAGATTGCGCCACCAGTTGCAGCTGCTATCGTTGGTGGCTTATGGCAAGTCATTGTGATTTTTGGTGTTCATTGGGGAATCACACCAGTGATTTTGTCTAATTTTGATCAATATGGTTCTGATTCTTTCCAAGTATTCCAAACTGCGGCCGTCGTCGGGCAAATTGGTGCTGTTTTTGGGGTGCTACTGAAATCCAAAAATAAAGAAAGGAAACGTGTTGCTGGTTCTGCGGTGTTGACGGGTATCTTTGGTATTACTGAGCCGGCGATTTATGGAGTTACCTTATCGCTAAAGAAACCTTTTATTTGTGGGTGTGTTTCTGGTTCATTGGGGGCAATGGTTATTGCGTTCTTCGGTTCGCGGCAATACGTTTATGCTGGTCTACCTGGTCCTTTGACCGCAATCAATGCTTATCATCCGGGGACTAATTCTCTCGTCGGAGCGCTTATTGGATATGCTGTGGCTTTTATCGGTGCAGTGATTTTAACCTACACCTTAGGTTTCCGGGAACACACGCCGGAGAAAACTACTGCAACGGCGCATAGTACGCCTGCCGGAGAAGAAGTTATGGCACCGGTGAGTGGAAAAATTATTGCGCTAGAACAGATCCCTGACCCGGTATTTTCTGGGGGCGCGATGGGTGCAGGGTGTGCCATTGCACCCAATGACACAAAGATATTAGCGCCTTTCGACGGAAAGGTTGTCACTGTGTTACCGTCCCAACACGCTATTGGCCTTATCAGTGATGAAGGGGTTGAACTGTTGATTCATGTTGGGCTTGATACGGTTACGCTCGAGGGTGTGCCTTTTAAGACGCATATTGCAAAAGGAGATCGTGTCCGTGTGGGGCAGCTCTTGCTTGAGTTTGACAAAGAATATATTGAGCAAGCTGGGCTATCGACGCTTACCCCAGTAATCCTGACAAACACAAAAGCGTTTGGTGAGGTAATCTGTGTGGCAGATCCAGAGTCGGAAATTCATGTTGGCCAGCCTTTATTGTTGCCAGTAAAAGAAAAAACAGTTCATCAGAAAGGATAATCATGTCTACTTTCCCACAAGGATTTTTATGGGGCGGAGCAGTCGCAGCTCACCAGTTAGAAGGTGGTTGGCAAGCCGGCGGAAAAGGACCAAGTATCGTCGATGTGCTTACTGCCGGTGCTCATGGAGTGCCGCGTCGGATAACTGAGCAGGTTGAGCCGGAGGAGTTTTATCCTAACCATGATGCGATTGATTTTTATCATCGTTTTCGCGAGGATGTGGCATTATTTGCTCAGTTGGGGCTCAAGTGTTTCCGCACGTCGATTGCTTGGAGTCGCATTTTTCCTCGAGGTGATGAAAGCGAACCCAATGAAGCAGGATTAGCTTTCTATGATGAGCTTTTCGACGAATTACTCGCTCATGGCATTGAACCAGTTATCACACTCAGCCACTTTGAGATGCCGCTGCATTTGGCACGCTCTTATGGCGGATTCCGGTCCCGTGAGGTCATAGGTTTTTTTGAGCGGTTTGCTCGCGTATGTTTTGAGCGCTACAAGGGAAAAGTGACTAAATGGATGACGTTCAACGAGATAAATAATCAGATGAATGTCGATAATCCACTTTTTCTGTGGGTAAACTCTGGTGTAGAGCTTACTGAGAATGAAAACCCATATCAGGTGCTCTATCAGGTTGCGCATCATGAATTATTAGCGAGTGCATTAGCTGTTAAGGCTGGTCACGAGATTGATCCTGATAATCAGATTGGATGCATGATTGCTTTTACTCCTGCACTGCCGTATAGCTGTAATCCTCATGATGTTATGGCTGCAGAGATCGCTAATCGTGATCGTTTCTTCTTTGCCGACGTTCATGTCCGCGGTCATTATCCAGGCTATGTAAAGAAGCTATGGGAGCGTGAAGGAATTACCCCTACAATGGCTCCTGGTGACGAGGAGATCCTTGCGCAGGGAACTGTGGATTATATTGGTTTGTCATACTATATGTCGTTTACTGTGCAAGATGGTGCCAGCCAAGATATTTCCGAGATTGTAGCAGGTACGCGCAATTCTGTTCCTAATCCTTATCTCTCCGCATCAGATTGGGGTTGGACTATTGACCCTGTGTCTTTACGCTATTCTCTCAATCAGCTCTATAACCGTTATGAGTTGCCGCTTTTTATTGTGGAAAATGGTTTTGGCATGGTTGATGAATTCGATGAGCAGGGCAATATCAAACTTGATCAACCTCGGATAGATTACCTATCAGCTCATATTGAGCAAATGGGCAAGGCTATTGCTGAGGACGGCGTCGAAGTGATGGGATATACCCCTTGGGGCATTATTGACCTGGTATCTTTTACCACCGGTGAGATGAAGAAGCGCTATGGCATGATCTATGTGGATAGAGATAATGAAGGACAAGGTACACTCGATCGCACCCCTAAGCCTTCTTTCGCGTGGTATCAGCAGCTTATTGCGACCAATGGTAATTAGGTGCTAGATAATACGTATGGATGTCATTCGAGTGCTGAATAATAATGCGGTGCTATGCCAAGGAAAAACAGGACAAGCCATTTTGCTTGGTCGTGGTTTAGGCTTTGGGAAGCGCTTGGGTGATGTCATTGATACAGACGACGCAGAACAAGTTTTTGTGCCCAATGCTCTGCAACCTATGCCTACGCTGGTGCAGATGGTTGCAGATATACCACTAGACATGATTGAGTTGGGGGCACGTGTTGCTCGACTTGCTGGTTCCCAACCAAGCCAATCTTTTATTCTTGGTCTTGGCGATCACATTAGCTTTGCCGTCGAACGCGTAAAACAATCAATGAGCATTGATTTTCCGCTGCGTTGGGAAGTCCAACAACTCTATCCGCATGAGGTGAGGCTTGGGCATAAAGCAATTGAGCTGATTCATGATGCCACCGGTGTGCGACTACCTGAGGAAGAAGCATTCATCATTGCGATGCGTTTTGTTGATGCCAGCATTGTTGGTGGTGATGTGCATATTACTGAGCGTATTACTGCAAAGTTGTCGATGATTTTGGGTATCGTTGCTAAGCACGTGGGTGAGTTGGATCCGCATTCTACTGCTGTCGCTCGATTCATCACCCATTTGCGTTATCTTTTTGCACGTCTTGCCCGTGGGGAACAAGCCAGCACACCTTTTCGTGGATTTGCGGAGTCCATCGCTCATGCGTTGCCACGTGCCTATGCTATTGCTGAGGAGATTGCTTGTGCAGTGGCAGAACAAGGCGATGATTTTGGTGCAGATGAAATTGCTTATGTTGCCATGCATATTGGTCGATTAGAACACAGCACTCGCCAGAATAGCGATACCTCAAGCTCACGCTTTTAGTCAATGCTAAGCAGATCAAACTTTGTTTCGCGTACTTGTGCTAGTTTCGGCAGATTTTTTTCTAATTTAGCCCACAGTTGTTGTGGTATCTCTTTTTTCGCACGCTGTATGACCTCTGCGTCTTTCGTTGCCCAGGCAATAGGCATGGGGGTGATGTGATCCCAGCTGTGTTCTGTTTTGAGAGAACGTCGTCCAGTTACTGCAACGGAGGGTACTTGTTCGCCAACTTTAAGGTTATGCCCTGGCAAAGCGGTGACAGTACGTGCAGCTAACGCCCAACGAGGAGAAATATCTGGGTCTACATTGGTATTTACCAAGGCCAAAAGCACCATGTCACGCGGATTTACTTGGGCAATGATTGCCGGAGCAAGCTCATACTTTTGGTAGAGCTGTTGTGGAGTACCTACTTTTCTAGGAATGATAAAGATAAAAGCAAGAGTAAACACTGCCATAGCACCAAAAGCGCCGAGCACAAATAGCCCCATTATGTCTTTATTCAGATAAAAATACAGAGCAATTCCAATTCCTAGCTGGATAAGCGCGAAGATAAAAGCAGATATTTGCAATCGACGAGTATCTTTGAGAATTTCATTGTTTTTCTTAGCGTGAGCTGTGTCAATATCAAAGTGAAAGGTAGACATGGGTTCCTCATTGAATAGGGGGCAAAATCGTAGTTAGGTCGGTAGCATCAACGATGCGGTACGCATAGCCTTGTTCAGCTAAAAAGCGTTGCCTGTGGATAGCGAAGTCTGCATCGACACTATCGCGACTGACAAGAGAATAAAAATATGCTTCCCGACGATCCGCCTTAGGCCGCAATAGTCTACCAAGGCGTTGTGCTTCTTCTTGGCGTGAACCAAAAGTACCAGAGACTTGAATAGCGACTGCGGCTTCAGGAAGATCGATAGAAAAGTTAGCAACTTTAGAAACAACCAATGTGGTAATTTCGCCTTTGCGAAAAGCGTCGAATAGCTGTTCTCGTTTTTTATTTGGTGTCCTGCCATCAAGCAAAGGTACGTCAAGAGCTGCCGCTATTTCTTCTAGCTGTTCCACAAAGCCACCAATGATGAGTGTTGGTTGCTCATGGTGATGAGCCACAATAGTGCGCAATGCAGCTAGTTTTGTATGCGCGCAGGCAGCAACCCGATACCGATCCTTAGCACTGGCAGTGGCATAGACCATGCGCTCGTCTTTATCCATAGTTGAGCGCACCTCAAAGCATTGCGCGGTGGCAATATAGCCTTGTTGCTCAAGATCTTTCCACGGCGCATCATAGCGTTTGGGGCCAATAAGTGAGAACACATCGCCTTCTCTGCCGTCTTCTCTGACTAAAGTAGCAGTAAGTCCGAGGCGGCGTCGGGATTGCAAATCTGAGGTGAGTCGAAAAATAGGGGCAGGGAGTAAATGAACCTCATCATAGATAATTAATCCCCAGTCTCTTGAATCAAATAACTCTAAATTACGGTATTCACCTTTGGTTTTTCGGGTAACTACTTGGTAGGTTGCAATGGTGATGGGACGAATTTCTTTTTTCTCACCAGAAAACTCACCAATTTCTTCTGGGGTGAGCGTGGTACGTTTGAGCAACTCATCACGCCATTGGCGCCCGGAAACGGTGTTCGTAACCAGAATTAACGTGGTAGCCTGAGCTTTTGCCATCACACTGGCCCCAACCAAAGTTTTACCAGCACCACATGGCAAGACCACGACTCCTGAGCCACCTTCCCAAAAGGAATCGGCAGCCATACGCTGATAATCGCGCAACTGCCACGGTTCAGCGTCAGTGCTCAAGGCAAGAGGGTGAGATTCGCCATCGATATATCCTGCTAAGTCTTCAGCAGGCAACCCAATTTTGAGTAACTCCTGTTTGAGCCGACCGCGTTCCGAAGGATGAACAACTAGGGTTAGCTCATCAATAGTGGCTCCTAACATGGGGGCGATATTTTTATCTCTTTGCAATTGCACCACAATGTCGGCAGTATCAGACTCTAAAATCAGCCCATGCGCAGGATGACGCAATAGTCGCACTTTGCCGTAGCGCGCCATGGTTTCAGCCACATCAATGAGTAAAGATTGTGGCACTGGGAAACGAGAATAGCGTTCCAACAGATCCACTACTTGTTCAGCATCATGACCGGCTGCACGGGCATTCCACAGTGCCAGGGGAGTAATACGGTAAGTATGGATATGTTCTGGTGCACGTTCGAGTTCCGCAAAAGGAGCTAACGCAAGACGTGCTTGCTCGGCTTGTGGGTGGTTGATTTCGAGCAGAACAGTTTTATCCGATTGGACAATTAAGGGTCCAGCATCAAATGCACCAGATGGCACGAAGAATCCTCTCAGCAGATATGAACGATATATAAAAACCTTGTTGCTAACATTTTCTTACACTACAGAATCTCGGCGACTTCAGTCACCGTCGGGAGCAAAAAATTCAGGGGCGCACCAGTATGCTTATCGACGGCTGATACCTGCTGGCCAGTAATAGCAATGGGGGTAATTTCCTTGTGCTGCGCTGTTCCTGTTCGATCTACAAAATGTACGAGGACACTGGTGCGTTGTTTGATAGCTGCTTTGATCATATCTGTGGCAGGCAATCCCACGGCGGTGTCCTTTCCTTGCTTTTGCGCACGACGCAATGTGTCTAATGCGCAATGGAGTAGCTCGTCAATCTCAGGTTCTGCTTTTTTCTTTTTCTCTTGATAACTTACTCGCGCAGCAGGTGGACGAATATCAATAGTTAGTCCTTGTTCATTTTCTACACTGGGGTGAAACCCCATTTCTTTGATCTGCTCCAATAATAATCGGAGTGGTTGTGTAGAGATAGCCACAGTGGGGGCAAGTTGTCTTAGTGTATTTCCTTGACCTTTGACACTATTACACACCTGTGCAAGTAGTGTGTCGTCGGAGCAACGGATATAGGATAGTGCCGTTCCCATACGTATGTTTCCGTATTTTCTTCCGACATCATGAATAAGGTATGCCACTGCATCGGGAATGGGCATGGGAGTATGGTTGTCCAAGAAGTGTAGGATGTCATCTGCGTTACGACCAGCGGAAAAAGCTCGGGAAAGCGAGGTTTCGCTTATACGAAACACACTCGCTAAACCGCTAGATTCCCGGTCAGCAAGTAAAGATATTTCTGAATAGAGCTTATGCGTGAGTGGTCCAGGTGCCAATATGGTCAAATCGGATTGAAAAATCACATAGTCGATCGGTTGAGGAGTAAGTGCTTTGGCTGTGGCGTAGAGTTGTGTTTCTTGTTCCTGACTAGCGTGGTAGGTGAGTGCGCCAAGCATAGAAGTTGTTGCGTAGAACTGCGGCAAAGGCGTATCAGCCGCACCAGACTCGTCCACTGATGCAGAAACAGGATTGAGGATGCCAAGAAAAGCTGCTTCAGCTAAGAGTTGCTGATACGTATGCTCAGCAAGTTGCGCTGCCTGAATAGGGGAGCAAAACCCGACATGAGCGCGTAAAGTTGTTGTACTCACAGCACTGCCAGTGGATTCTTGAGGTGAAGAAGTATCGGCAGAAGTATCGGTGGTGGAGAGCGCATGAAATTGCTTCAGTAAAAGGGTACGAATTTCTGGGAATTGCTCATGGAAAGTGTCTGGGTGCAATAACCGCATAGGTTTGTCTTTATGGTCTGTTTCACCCACTAACCAAGGCAACATGGTGGCATGGGTCCACCAATGCCATACGATCCACGCCCATTGCTGACCAAGCTCAAGGTCAAGCCATTCATCATAGAGCTCAGTAGGGGCGCAATAATTATCCATCGGGGCGCCTTCGGGTAGTGCTTTGAGCACACCAGTACTGATAAGCCCGCTGGCTATACCAAAAGAGATAAGTCTGGCAAGTACAAGTGGCTGACAATCCAATTGTTTGCACAAAACATGGACATGGCGCACTCCGATACAACCGTCTTTGAGTAAAGCTATGGGATCTTGCGCGAGAGTATCGAGCAGGTCACGCAAAAGACGGATCATCTCTAGACCAGTACCAGCATCATGATGAGACTGTTGCTCAAGGTTAATCGGTATGTGGGTATTGGCCGGTGGAAATAGTGGCAGTGGCGCGCTGCTATACCCGCGCAGTGTATCTCGAATGACACGAGGTAATCGCACTGTGGCTTCGTCGACAGCTATGAGAATACCTGCGCTAATCATTCGAGGAATGGGACGACTGGGATCTGCGTCTGCACGTGCGTCTTTAGTAATACCAACGCCGCCAGATTTATGGAGCGTTTCGACGATTTTCTTTTGCTCAGGTGTGAGTTGTGCGAGGAGCTGATGAGCCTGGGATTCAGTTAAGCCAGGGGAATCGGAGATGATTTTTGCCCACGTCGGCAGCGATTGTGCCACATGAGGAGCCAAAAATAAATGCTCATCGTGGCTAAAGACTAAGGCCAGATCGTATAGATGATCAAGCGCATCATGTATTGCTTTTGTCATATGCTCATGCTCTAGAGGCGGGTGCATATTCTGCGCTTCGGGCGTGGTTTCCACCAGATGAATGAGCTGGGGGCAATCTATTGAGGCGATTTTACCCCCTATGCCTGCAGTGTGTTCATAATCATTGAGAAGTTCGATAATCGCTAGTTCAACAGCGTTAAGCTGCCGCAGTGCTTTGGTGATGGATGTTTTTAGCTCTAATCGTACTGCCAGCGAACTTATACTTGGTGGCAGTGGATATAGCGTGTCTTTCCGATTAAAAAGTATCCTCGCTAAGTGGTCATCGCTTCGAGATTCTAGCCATCCTTGGAATAGTTTTCGGGTGTCTTCGACAGAAAAGGATGATGAATGTTGCAGGTTTTGAGGCATAATAAAGATAATTGTAGTTTTTCTATATGACTTTTGTGGTCAAGATTTGGGAGAATGAGAACTATGTCAGGTATTGAGAAAAAAGGTTATGTCGATCCAGGTTGGCCAAAGAACATTCCTGGTGACGGACATGTAGTAACAGAAATCATCGCTAAGTTGCCAGGTGCAGATAGTCCTTATGGTGATGTTGAATTGCCGCTTCCTGTGGAAGAACTTGGTTATGTTCATCCTTATACTCGCATTAACAAATAACCATAAATAAAAATAATGTGGCGCAAGAACGCTTGCGCCACATTATTTTTTATCAGCCTAAGTTAAGGTATTTGCGGACAGGCTATACCTTGGGCAACCTTGGGAGCTTAGAAACGAATCAGGTTGTTGAAACTATCCTGATAGTTCTGAACAAGTGAGTTAATCTCGTTAGGGATAAGGATGTTGTATTGCTCTAGCTGGGATTTTACTCCATTAACAACTGAGTTGAGGTCAACAGAGCCAACAGGAGCTGCTGGTGCAGGTGCTGCTGGTGCTACACCGCCCTCACGTGGGGTAGGAGCAGAGTTGAGGCCAAGTTGTGCAGAGCATGATGGCCATGCGCCCCAACCTTGGCTGGCGAGTACGCGTTCTGCGATAATGATTTGCTCAGCGCGCCCAGTTTGGTGTGCGAAGGCAGCGAATTGCTGACCACCGTGAGCATTCCATGTTGCAGAGCTGAACTGCAAACCACCGTAGTAGCCATTACCAGTGTTGCTTGCCCAGTTTCCACCGGATTCACATTGAGCTAGGCGATCCCAATCAGAGTCAGGAGCAGCAGAAGCGGTAGGTGCTAGTACAGCAGTAGCGCTTCCTAATGCAACGGTAGAAGCTGCCAACTTAGTAAAAGAAGAAGCAGTTTTACGTGCGTGACGTGCCATAATTATGAAAGTTTCCTCTCGGGTTGTGTCGCTAGTATTTTTGCACTGTTGATGCTGTGAGCATCATTCCCAAATGGGCAATGCAAAACCTCTGTTTGCTTAGTGAGTCAGTACACTGGCTCATGGTATTTGCAGCTAACTGGATGTCAGCGCGAAAGACGAGCCATCAACGGTTAAGTCCTTCAAGCGCACTCTTACATAACGAGAATTAGTGATACTCAAACAGAGGATATGCGAAAGCATCAGCAATACATTCTCGTGGTGCTTAGGTACCGACTTTATACTTTTGTAACGAATATGTCACGTCGCATAGCGGAATTTTCCTTCTTTTCTTAAAGGTTTATGCGGAAAAATGGCAGCTTAATGTGCATTTATTGGCAATAAAAACATTTTTGTAATTTGTGACTAAAGTGTCAATAGTTAATTCAACTAAAATTAACCTTGTCGTTTTTTAACCTAATGCGTGTCGACTTTTGGCAAGAATGACGGGGATAGGCGTAAACTGTACTGCCTTAGTAACTTCATGATGAAAATGCCAATCGCACGAAAGCATGGCTGCTCCGTGTGAGTGCACTGAAGATGATGAGAGTAAAAATATCAAAATAGATAGAGGTGAAATAAAAAATGCCTGTCGGTAAAGTGAAATGGTATGACGCAGAGCGCGGGTTTGGCTTTGTGAGCAATCCAGGCGAAGAAGACTGTTTCGTGAGCAAACAAGTTTTGCCACAGGGCGTAGAAGAATTACACGCTGGTCAGCGCATTGAATTTGATTTTGCTGCTGGCCGTAAAGGACCGCAAGCCTTGAGAGTGAAACTGCTTGATCCTATCAAACCGCCAAAAGCTCAGCATAGATATTCCACCGAAGAATTACATGGCATGATTGCAGACTTAGCGACGTTACTTGAAACACGTGTGCAGCCAGCTTTGTTGAATGGGCGTTATCCAGAACGCAAAGAAGCACGACAAATTGCTAGCATTTTACGTGCAGTTGCAAAGGAACTTGATGCTTAGCTGCAAAAATAATCAAACAAACTGCACCTAGAAGACGGCAGTGTGCATTCGCCATAACATGAATGCACACTGCTACTTGTTTGTTTGCGCCGGTGCTGGAGTGGTTTCAGCAGTAAGTTTCTGGGCATTTTCTGTATTGATGGACCACGTTACCGTATAAGCGGTTTCTTCGCCCTGAGCATTTTTTGCAACAAAAACCGAGGACACCTCCGCGACGAGTAAATGAGAGCTAGCAGAAGTGTTGCCTGCTTTGGTTTTTCCTTCTTGCGGTTTAACTGATCCAGCTATGTCCACGCTACTTTGTTCATTAGCGCCATAATAGAATTGGTCGTTGGCCGTAGGATCATCATAAATTGTTAGAAGTGACCAGTCATGATCAGAAATGCTTTCGGGTACTTCAATACTAAGCGTGTCATTTTCTTGAACGTCGAGTGTGGTCACTGTTTTTTCTTCGCACTCGGCATCTAATTCACAGATGGAGTAAGGCGTAACGTCGACAGTACGATTACCTACTTTTGCAGTAATCGTTATTTCTTTTGGATCTGGTCCAGGACGTGATTTCCACCAGTTTTGGAATACAATCGAGGCGCCCACGAGTACCACGACGGCGCAAATCAGGAGAGCGAATTGCTTGAAATTTTTGCGTTTTGTCTTACGACTGACCATATGTTCATCCTAGTTGCTAGTTGTCGTTGGCGGTAAAACGAACTTCATAGAGAGTTTTCCACCGCTTTCCTGTGATATAGAAGTGATCAGTTCCAGGAATATGCGCAATCCCATTGAGAACGTGATTAGGGTCTGGCTCAGCGGTATTAGGCACAGTAGAAGCGTCGATTACTGCTGTTACTGTCCCAGTACGAGCATCAATGCGCACAATGTCAGTGCTCGTGAAAATGTTTGCATAAATATCGCCTCCTTCTTTATCTCCTGTGGCGGTCGGAACGCACTCTAGCTCATTGAGCTGCGACACCGGCTCATTGTTTTTGCGCACAGTGATCCTATCTATTTCAGCAAAAGTGTGCGGATCAAGCACTCGTAAAATAGCGCTACCGTCAGAAAGAATCAGTCGATCGGAAAAAGCACATAACCCCCAGCCTTGACCAGGTAATTCCACTCGAGAAATTTCAGCTAAGGTACTCGCGTCGCGTTGAATGGCAACATTATTTTTCCAAGTCAGTTGCCATATGGTGTTCTCAAAACGAGTAACCCCCTCACCAAATAGTTCTGGTTCAAGAGCATGACTATCACGCTGGTTTCCAGATAAATCGCTGCGATAGATTCTGCTTTCCCCATACCAACCTGTGCCCACTAATAACTCATCATCCATTACTTCCAGACCTTGAGTAAAAGAAGTCTCATCAAAAGGAAAAGTGTTGATAATTTCAACTCCAAGCTTGTCGACGCTTTCTCGTGCGCTGTGGGCAGCACAAGAGTTGAGCAGGAGCGTCGGTAAGCATAGGAAACCGACAAGTATTTTTCTATTGCGCATACTTATTATCATGCCATTAGAACTTCTGAGGTTAATGAGCAATAATGAATGAGTGTCAAGTAGACGAAAACAAAAGATAAGAAATACGGGGGTTCTTGTCGGCGCACGTGCAGTAAAGGTTGCTCGCAATGCTTTGGCGGAATTAGGTGAAGGAGAAGTAGGCGAGCACATTGGCATTGGGCATATTGGTCCGCATGAGGCAACACATCGGTTTCGTGCCCATGTCAGCGGTTACCGTGGGTGGGAATGGAATGCGGTTATTGCTTGTGCAGAAGGTAGCAACTATATTACGGTCAGTGAGGTTGCGCTAGTTCCAGGTAGAAGTGCCCTACAAGCACCTCGATGGATTCCTTATGAACAGCGAGTACGCCCAGGAGATTTAGGGCCAACAGACGTACTACCACCGCGCCCTGACGACGAACGGTTAACTGAAGAGGAATCGCAGAGTGTCTTAGACAGAGGAACACGCAAAAAACTTACGCCCGCTGGTTTGTCAGCAGCTAAAACTCGGTGGGTCAAAGGGAAATATGGTCCTGATTCCGATTTTGCTGAACACGCTAGTTTATATTGCAAGACCTGCGCTTTTTTCATTCCTATGCCTGAACCCATAGGTGCGCATTATGGCGTATGTACTAATGAGTTTTCTGCCGACGGGCACGTTATCCATCATTCCTATGGTTGTGGTGCACATTCTGATACCCCACCTGAACAACCGCTTGGACATAATGGTGCAGAAGCATTTGATGACGAACAACCATTAGATATTAACTTTGCGGATAGCACGGAAGTAGACGAAGAACAATCCATTTTTTAAGACTGGTTTCTACTTTTGTCGGCAGGTTCTTTAGAATAAGACACACAATTTATTTTGTTTCTCAGTGTCTTTATCGTTCTATTGTCCTATTCGTTTTGCCTTTCATATTTGTTCGTATTCTAGGGAGCACTTATGTCTACACCAGTTAATTCTCGCACTGCACCTGCAGCGCAGCACAAAAATACTAGCGCACTGGATCGCTATTTCCGCATTAGCGAACGCGGTTCCACAATAGGAACAGAAATACGCTCCGGCATCGTCACATTCTTCGCAATGGCCTACATCATTATCCTCAATCCACTGATTTTAGGCACCAGCGCAGATATCAACGGCAAAACCTTAGGTGTTCCCCAAGTAGCAGTTGCCACTGCTCTTGCCGCAGGCATCATGACCATAGCTTTTGGGCTTATCGCACGCTATCCCTTTGGTATCGCCGCAGGATTGGGCATCAATACTTTAGTAGCGGTCACCATGGTGTCTACTGAAGGATTGACATGGCAAGAAGCAATGGGGCTTGTGGTACTAGATGGTATCGTCATTGTCATCATGGCTGCATCAGGATTTCGTACTGCAGTCTTTCGAGCTATCCCACAACCGATGATTGCGGCAATGAGCGTGGGTATTGGGCTATTTATCGCATTCATCGGTCTTGTTGACTCCGGTTTTGTTCGTCGCGTACCTGATGCTGCACATACCACAGTTCCGGTTGGACTAGGCGTCAATGGTTCTATTGCCTCCGTACCAACATTGGTGTTTGTTATCGGCTTGTTGCTATGCGGCATTATGGTAGTGCGTAAAGTACGTGGTGGATTGTTTATTGGTATCGTTGCTACCACAGTTATTGCCATGATCCTTGAAGCACTTACCGGTGTGGGCTCCTCCGCAGATAACCCTACAGGTGGCTGGAACTTAGCAGTGCCCAAAATACCCGAGAGTTTAGGATCATTACCTGATCTCAGCATCGTTGGTGATGTCTCCCTCTTTGGTTCTTTTGCCAGAATAGGTGCACTATCTGCGACGTTGCTCCTTTTTACGTTGGTTCTTGCGAATTTCTTTGACGCAATGGGAACCATGACAGCCCTAGGGAAGCAGGCTCAATTAACTACCGACGACGGCACTCTACCCGATCTTAAGAAAGCTCTTATCGTCGAAGGCTGCGGTGCAATAGTCGGCGGTAGTGCTTCTGCTTCTTCTAACACAGTATTTGTTGATTCTTCTGCGGGTATCGCTGATGGTGCTCGCACTGGACTAGCAAATGTGGTTACCGGAATTTTATTCCTTTTAGCAATGTTCCTAACCCCGCTGTACCAGGTTGTTCCTATTGAAGCAGCTGCTCCAGTGCTCGTTATCGTGGGAGCACTGATGATTTCTCAAGTACGCGAAATTGATTTCACACAATTCCACATTGCACTGCCTGCCTTTTTGACGATCGTCGTGATGCCTTTTACTTATTCCATCGCCAATGGAGTGGGTGTTGGTTTTATTACTTTCAGCATTATGGCAGTAGCTGCTGGAAAAGCAAAAGAAGTGCATTGGATTATGTGGTTAATTTCTGCACTGTTTGTGGTATTTTTTGCCGTTGATCCGATTATGAACCTTGTGAACTAAAGGAAACTGATACCTGTGCTACCTAGCGTGCAAATGAGCCATGTGAGTGATCCTGAGGATTCGCGCCTAGATGATTTTCGGAATCTCAATCACTCCGATAATCGACCAGATCTTCCCGACGGGAAAGGACTCATCATTGCTGAAGGACCACTGGTGGTGGAGCGGCTGCTCTTTTCCCGTTTCCCAGTACGCGCCCTCATTGGTTTTCCCAGCAAGCTCGATTCTTTTCTAGAACACGCACATATTCGAGAATATCTTAGTCAGCACAACATCGCTGTGCATAGTCTGGAACGGCACACATTGGCACAGGTTGCTGGGTTTGATATGCACCGAGGGTTACTAGCAAGTGCGCAACGTGTACCCGAATTAGCACCGGAAAACATTATCTCCCAAGCACGCACCGTGGTTGTGTTAGAAGGTGTGGGGGATCATGAAAATATCGGGGCCATTTTCCGCAATGCAGCAGGCATGGATATTGACGCGGTACTCTTTGGCAATGGTTGCGCAGATCCGCTTTATCGACGCGTGGTGCGGGTATCAATGGGACACGTACTGCGCACTCCCTTTAGCAGCTTTCCTGGAAAGCGTTTTGGTTGGCAAACTCACTTAGCGCAACTTCGCGACGCAGGTTTTCACTTGGTGGCACTCACACCTGATCATCAAGCAGTACACATAGCTGATGCCATTGTAGATGCACAGGGTAAACCATATGACAAAGTGGCATTTATTGTTGGTGCAGAAGGACCTGGTTTAACCGGGAAAACTATGCGTGCGGCAGATGTTAAGGCGTGTATTCCTATGGCAGGTGGTACTGATTCGCTTAACGTAGCTACCGCTGCTGCCATTGCTTTTTATGAGCGTCAGCGTAGTTTACGCACCTAAGAGCTAGGGGTTGTGGTATCGCCTTCATCGGGGGTTAGCTCTGGTGCGGAGTTATGATCCGAACTGCTCCGGTCAAGGTGTTTGAGTTTATTCTTAAGCCTTCCTACTAATTGTTTTGCTTTGCCGGCATAATGTTTGGCGTTACGCCCTACGCGTTGTGCAGCAGCTAAAGACGCGACTGCTAATTGAGTAAATTCATCACCAGTAGAACTAGAAGTATCGTCGGATGGGGTATAGTCCTGAGCTGACTCTTGGTCTGTGTCTGCTTCGGCGCGTAGATGCGTTGGAGTGGTATGTGGCGGAGTGGTGTGCGCAATTTTTGGTTCTGGGCGACCGTCTACGGCATAAGCAACGATATTGATATCGTCGCCTGAGTGCGGATCAAAACCTAACCACTGTTGTTCAGCTTCATGCACTAAATCAATTGGTACAAAGGGCAGTGCAATTCCGCCTTGCTGTTCGGCTCGTTCACCTGCCCAGAAAGGAGTCTCAAAGGATTCAGGAACACCGAGATCCTCATGAACTCTATCGCGTCGGGCACAGAAACTGCGTCGAAGTTGTCCACCTGACCAATGGGCAAAGCCACCTAATCCGGTGTCTGTATCCATGGAAAAGGCATAGACATCTGCGGCAGGCAGTGAGGTCAATAGGGCAGGGTCTAATTTTGATAGTTGCTCGTGATTCTCAATGACGGTTTGCACGATGGAAATGCCGGGGAAACCAGCGATGTAGAATTCACCTGCTGAGGCAGTGGCTGAACGATTTAGTGCAAATTGCCCAATGAAAGTGATCGGAAATTGTGGGTTGAGCTGTGCTAAGTATTTGCGCCCAAAACCTCGATCAGCCTTAGGGCACGTGGCAATGACTTTTTTCGGATCAGCAGTTGTAACAAACCACAAGGTCACCACACCTTGTGGTTTGTATTCTTCGTGATTACCTGAAAAATCAGTCATTAGTTTGCTTCCTAGTAATTATTTTCGGGGGCGTTTGGTGTTTGCTCGAACTCCGAGTAATACGTCTTCCCAATGTGGAGTTACTGCTTTCCGACGACGTTTCGTTGCAGGCTTAGTATCAGGGTGCTGCAAAAACTCACCGCTTTGCATTTCCACTGTGTCTGCAGTGCTAGCGGAGGCTTTGTCTTGGTTTTTTGGGTTGCTATCGCTAGAAGAAACCACAGGAATATCGTCACGAGTGCGTTGTGTGGCAGGCACATCATTTTCTGCTGCGGAATCTTCGTCGGTAGTAGAAGAGATGGGAAGCGGGCTTAGGGTACGTACTGGTCGGGCAAGATCAGGGTCGGTAAGATCAGCTGCCATTCTGTTGCGTGCCACAGCGGTAGCGCTGCTCATGCCGTGGCGCAAATAGGACCATTCAGCACTATTTTCACTCAATCCTGCTTTCCAACTTACCTTTACAACCCATTGGCCAGCACTGTCGCGGTAGGCATCCCAGGTGCAGGTGCTTAAATCAACATCTCGAGCGGCAAAAGCGGTAGCGAGTATTTCCCAAAGAGTTAAGGTAGCTGGACCATCGTCGCGTACAGGATGAGCTTGTTTTGCCATCTCTGCAATGCGCGCGCGTTCTAAGAGCACAGGATGTGCATAGGGTTCAATGCGAGAAACGGTGACATCATTTTCTTCAGCAACTTGCTCAATAGTTGCACCCTGGCGAATGCGATCTTGAATTTCCCGTGGACGCATTTTTAATGGAGTGGAAAGGCGTGGATCTACCTCGCGTTGTGGTCGGGTATTTGAGCCTGTTGATGATTGAGTGGGGGTGGCAGCAGTAGAGTCAGACTGTGTGGATACTGTGGCTGCCTCAGATGTTGCAGACGTTGTAGATGATGTGGATACTGCCGTGGCATATCCTTGTGGAACATTGTGTTCAGCCTCGGTTGCTGCTCCCGCATCGGTAGCAGCAGCGGGAGTTTCATGTGATTCGACGGGGGTGTTTTTCTCTGGAATACGTGCAGTATCAGTGGTGGCTGTGTCACTGAGGAGAATATCGCGGAGGGAATCATCGACTGCGAAGAAGAACTGCTCTGTGGTGTCTGTGGCGTTTTTTATGCCAAAGACCAGAGAAGATCTTGTTGATTCCTCACTAATGAGGACGAGTTCTCGCATATATTCTCCTTAGGAAATACAAAAAGTGCTTGCTATCACTCTAACGTAAAGGTAGAGCTGGTGCAGCAAGCACTGTGTTTATTGGCTTAAAAAATCTTATTTATTTTTTGGCGTATTCTCCATCGAGTACAAAATCAAGGGCTTGAGTGAGCTTTTCGACGTCCACGGTATCAATTGCTGGGAACATACCAATACGCAACTGATTGCGTCCGAGCTTGCGATAAGGCTCAATATCGACAATGCCATTTGCGCGTAGTATTTTTGCAAGCAATGCAGCATCAATTGTTTCATCAAAATCAATAGTTCCCACTACTAAGGAACGCTTTGCTGGATCACTGACAAAAGGTGTTGCTTCAGCTCGTTGCTCGGCCCAAGAATAAAGTGCCTGAGCATTAGCGCGAGTGCGCTCAACCATTCCAGATAGACCACCATGTTCGTTCATCCATGCGATCTGATTATCTAGCATGAGTAAAGAAGCCACAGCAGGGGTATTGTATGTTTGATCCTTACGTGAATTTTCTACAGCGGTTTGTAGATTAAGGAATGCGGGAATGAACCGATCGGATCTATTGATTTTTTCAATACGCTCGAGTGCTGCCGGGCTAAAGGCCGCCAACCATAGTCCTCCGTCGGAGGCGAAGCATTTTTGCGGCGAGAAATAATAGGCATCTGCGTCGCTCATGGTTACTGGAAGACCACCAGCACCTGAAGTGGCATCAATAACGATAAGGGCACCTTCTGACCCTGTTGGTCGAGTAACTTCCACCATAGCGCCGGTAGAGGTTTCATTATGTGCCCATGCGAGGACATCGCACCCTGCTAGTGCAGTTGGTTCTGGAGCGTCCCCGGGAGCTGCTTGGATGATGGTTGGGTCATCGAGCCAAGGGGCGTTTTGTGCGGCTTTGGCAAATTTTGCTGAGAACTCACCAAAACTTAGGTGACCTGATTTTTTCTCTATCAGTCCGAAAGTGGCAGCGTCCCAAAAAGCGGTAGCGCCACCGAGGGAAAGGACAATTTCATATCCCTCAGGTAGCTGAAAAAAGTCGTTGAGTCCTTCTCTAATACTGCGTACGACATTTTTTACTGCTGGTTGGCGATGTGAGGTGCCCATAATATGAGTGGAACCCTCGACGATTGCCTGAATCTGTGCGGAGCGCACTTTAGAAGGACCGCAGCCAAAGCGTGGATCTGCGGGAAGTAGCTGGCTGGGCAAGGTGGGGTAGGTGCTCATAGTGTTCTGCTTTCCTGTCTGGAGGGGGTTCAATTTTCCTTTTTTGATGATGTGTTAAGTCTAGAACTAGAGATAGTCGATAGCGAAAAGTATGGGATAGTTATGCATAAATACTGAACCGTTGTGACCATATCGGGGGTATTGCTTGGGGTAGTAAGGCTGTCAGAGAAGACCGGGATAAAGCCACGGGAACTCTTGTAGTTTGTGTCACATTTTCTGCTACACTGTGCGATAAGTCTGTGACTATTTGTTCGCGATATTTCTCATAATTAAAGGTCAAGGCTTTGGATCTGGTTCCAAGTAAGACCAGAAGAAAATATGCTCCGTCGGCAAGCGGTCATGGATATAACTTCATATTTTTCTTCGCACCGCACTGTGTGCACCATGTGTGCAGTGCCAGAAAGGGGTGAGTATCTCTTATGAACTAGCCCTAATTTTAATCTGGTGAGAAAATAGGAAAAGTGCCTCAATATGTAAATGCGTGAATACGTATGTATTGCATACATTGTGTGTTGTTGAGGTGGATAACTTCGTTAGTTAAAAAACTGAACTGAAAGGGAAGTCATGGCTACAGAGAACCAAGACAAAGCTGTTCTTCACTATCCTGGTGGCGAGTATGAGATGCCAATCATCAAATCCACAGAAGGTTATGATGGAGTAGCTCTTGGCAATATGCTTGCAGAAACCGGTCTTGTTACATTCGACCCAGGCTATGTAAGCACTGGTTCAGCAGAATCAAAGATTACTTTCATCGACGGTGATGCTGGTATTTTGCGCCACCGTGGCTATGACATCGCTGACCTTGCTAAGAACGCAACCTTTAATGAGGTTTCTTACCTACTTATCAAGGGTCATCTACCTACCACTGATGAGCTCCGCGCGTTCAATGAGGAAATTCGCCACCACACCTTGCTCGATGAAGATTTTAAGGCGCAATTTAGCATTTTCCCACGTAATGCTCACCCAATGAGTGTATTGGCGTCGTCAGTCAATATCCTTTCCACCTACTACCAAGATCAACTTAACCCACTAGACGAAGAGCAGCTTGACAAAGCAACAGTACGTCTCTTGGCGAAGGTGCCAATGTTGGCAGCTTATGCATACCGCGCTTCTAAGGGTGCGCCGTTCATGTACCCAGACAATGCACTCAATGCACGTGAGAACTTCTTGCGCATGATGTTCGGTTACCCAACCGAGGACTATGAAGTAGATCCAGTTGTGTCCAAGGCACTCGATAAGCTATTGATCTTGCACGCTGACCACGAGCAGAACTGTTCTACTTCCACTGTTCGTATGATTGGTTCTGCACAGGCAAATATGTTTGTTGCTATTGCCGGTGGTATCAATGCGTTGTCTGGTCCGCTTCACGGTGGTGCAAACCAGGCAGTGCTAGAGATGCTTGAAGAAATCAAGGCTAATGGTGGCGATGCTACTGACTTCATGACTCGCGTGAAGAATAAAGAAAAGGGTGTTCGCCTCATGGGATTCGGACACCGTGTGTACAAGAACTACGATCCACGTGCAGCAATCGTCAAAGAAACCGCACATGAGATTCTTGAGCACCTCGGTGGCGATGAGTTGCTTGATCTTGCACTCAACCTAGAGGAAATTGCGCTTAACGACGACTACTTCGTTTCTCGTAAGCTCTATCCAAATGTGGACTTCTACACTGGTTTGATTTACCGCGCTATGGGCTTCCCAACCGATTTCTTCACTGTATTGTTTGCAATTGGACGTCTACCAGGTTGGATTGCTCAGTACCGTGAGCAGCTTACTATGACCACAAAGATTAACCGTCCGCGCCAGATTTACACCGGCGAGGCATTGCGACCTGTTACCCCTCGTGAACAGCGCTAATACGGTATCACTGATTAGTTGATTTGTGTCATTAATCTCTAATTTTTAGGGTTGCCTTGGTAGTCCGAGCATATCTTTTCCCTCTAAAATGGTAAAGGTACGCTCGGACTTTTGTTTTTTATACCTCAAAATGATCAAATAATCGTCCGAATTTTCGTGAAAAACATACAGCAAGGAGTTGTGTGACGTATGGAAAAGCCGCATATTGATAAACCTGAAGGTCCAGCACCAGAAGATATCGTTATCTACGATATCGTTGAAGGAGATGGTCCAGAGGCTCAACCTGGTGGCTTGGTAGAAGTGCACTATGTTGGTGTGGACTATGAAACCGGTGAAGAATTTGATTCTTCATGGGATCGTGGTCAAAGTATTGAATTTCCTTTAGCAGGTCTTATCGCTGGTTGGCAAGAGGGCATCCCTGGTATGAAGGTTGGCGGACGTCGCCAGCTTATCATTCCACCAGAGGCGGCATACGGTCCAGCAGGTGGCGGTCATCGTTTATCTGGTCGTACGCTCATTTTCGTCATTGATCTTCTAGGTGTTGGCGCATAGCAGGGCGTCGGTCGTTAAAGTAACCCATGAAAGGTGCAGCTACATTGGCTGCACCTTTAGCCTCTTTAGCGAGTAGCTAAAATATCCTCAACGAGTTTCTCGTAGCGGGCAAAACGCGCGCTGCGACCAACGCGTTGAGGATTTTCTTTAAGCATTTGGAGACAATCACGTAGGTGCTGCAGAACCATTTGTGCAAAAGTATGTATCTCATCTGAACCATAATGTTCGCAATCCGGTTCCGGAATAATCTCGTCAACGATACCATGCTTATAGAGCGCCTGTGCCACAACGTGCTGCTCATCCATCATCTCAGGAGCATGGGTGCTATCGCGGTACACAATAGCCGATGCACCCTCAGGCGGGAGCGGACTAAGCCAGCCATTGCTCATGCTCAGCGTACGATCGGCAGGTAATAGTGCAAGTGCACCACCGCCACAGCCCTGACCGAGAATAAGTGAAATAGTAGGCACATCTGCACTGACAAGATCGCCAAGGGTGGCAGCAATGCAGCGCGCAATTCCAGATTCTTCGGCACTAGCAGATAGCTCAGCACCTGGAGTATCTACAACAGTAATAATCGGTAGATTGAGCTGCTTGGCTAAAGCAATGCCGCGCCTGGCGCATTGCAGAGCTGCTGAATCTAATTCAGTGTGTGCGTGAGGGGGCTGAGCATGACGATCTTGAGCAATGATAACGACGCATTGATCATCAATTCTGCTCAGCAGTACGCGGATAGCAGGAGAGGTGAGTCCGCTTTCGGTTCCGGAAAGAGCAATGATATTGTCGTCGCCAAGTGCTGCGAGTATCTGGCTGATTCCTGGTCTGTCGATACGTCGAGTAGCACTGATTGCTGCCCAGGCATCTTTTGGTGGTGTGCTCTGCATCGGTGTGTAATGATGCGGTGCGGAAGAATGCGTTGTGGTGTTTTCTTGAGAGCCAAGAACAATCGTGGCAATTTTTTTAATCGAAAAGCGCAGTTCAGAAGGGGAAATAACACCGTCGATAATGCCTTTATTTGCTAGATTCTCTGCTGTTTGCACTCCTTCTGGCAAGGACTTGCCAGTAACTGCTTCGACAGCACGCGGTCCTAAGAAACCGAGTAGCGCGCCAGGCTGGGCAAAAGTGAAATGCCCTGCAGCTCCCCACGATGCCATAACACCACCTGTGGTGGGGTGGCGTAGATAGACTAAATAAGGCAAATGAGCATCCTTGTGCTTATAGATTGCTGCCGTAATGGATACCATGAGCACAAAGGCAGGGGTTCCTTCTTGCATACGAGTACCACCAGAGCTAGGCGAGATCAGCAGCGGCAGTTTTTCTGCAGTGGCACGGTGAATAGCGTCAATAATGCGTTGCGCGGTGGCAGCCCCGACGGATCCGCCCAGGAAATCAAACTCACTTAGCACTAGAGCGACGCGTTGTCCAAACACTGTGCCTTCGCCTGTGATAACTGCTTCGTCATAACCGGTTTTTTCCTGAGCTTTTTCTAAAGAGCGAGCATAGCTTTCTGATATGCGACCATGCCGTACTGGCGTGGACCAGGAAATAAAGGAGTTTGGGTCTAGTACATCATTTATTAAGTCTTGGGCACGTGTGTGGTTCATAGTAATGACTGTAATGCCCATGAACGGAAAAGTTTTCGTTTTTGGCAGCGATTTTCCTGATAACAGTGTTCAATGGAAATATGACTGAAACGCTACCGCACACTTTTGCTCATGACCAATATGCTGACCAATATGTTCGAGTTGAACAAAAAGGAAAAATTTTGCTCATCACTCTTGATCGTGATGAACAACGTAATGCCTTGAATGCACAGATGTGTCAGTGCATTGCTAACACTATTGAACGCGCCGGGGTGCGCGCACAGGAAGATGACTCCATAAGGCTTGTGGTGATTCGTGGCGCCGGGAAAGCATTTTGTGCTGGGGCAGATTTGGGATCGACCAAAGAGCAAGCCGCGACGAACAGCGGTGGTGTATATGGTGGAGGATTCCATGATGCTTTGTGGGCTATGTTGCGTGCTTGTGTCAATGCGCCGATTCCTGTTGTGGCAGATATTCATGGTCCCGCTGTTGGGGCTGGCAGTCAGCTGGCACTTGCTTGTGATGTGCGTATCGTGGGGCAGCGGGCATGGTTTAAGGTTCCTGCTGCTGAACTGGGTTTTGCTTTAGATGCTTGGACGATTAATCGTGCGCGCGAGTTACTTGGTGGGGCTGTGGCTCGTAATATGTTGCTCGCTGCTACCACAATAAGTGCGCAGCAAGCAGTGGAAAGTGGTTTTGCTCTTGCTCAAGCCAGTGAGGAAGAAGCATGGGGGATCGTCGAAAAGCTCAGTGAACTTGCTCCGTTGGCGGTGGCGCAGCTTAAAGGAGTGCTGAATGCGGGCGATAGTTCTTATGCTTTCGACGCCAACCAACAGGAAAAATACCAGCAATGTTGGGATAGCGCTGATGCTGCTGAGGCGAAGGCTGCGCGTAAAGAAAAACGAGCACCAGTTTTTGAGCGACGCTAAGTGCCCACGAAGGGGACAGGGGGCTAGGGGGTGGATTTGGTGCGAAGTTTGTGCAGCTAAAGTGGGTGAATGGGGGTAGGGGGCATTATTTTAAGTGGACATAACGCATTACGTCTTTGTAAAAATTTGTGAGGCAGGTAACTTTCTATAAGGTGAACGTGCTGTATGACATTTTTGAGCAAAAGTTCATCACGTCAAAGTGCATAGTGTGCACGCCTAGTCTTTCCATTATGTCCGCAAAAGAGAGGATCTGATATGAGTGCTGCTGCGCCAGACCCTACGCAACGTCATCAGCCCACGGCGCAAGAGTTCCGTGAGATGCAGACAAGTAAAGAGTTTGTTGATCTTAAGAAAACATTTCGAGCATTTGCGTTCCCTATGGCAATCGCATCTTTCCTTTGGTATGTGTGCTATGTGCTGACCGCAACCTTTGCATCGGATTTTATGGCGACACCAGTGTTTGGAACGGTAAATATCGGTTTCATCTTTGGTTGGGCACAATTCCTTACCACATTCATCATTACGTGGATCTACATCAAGTTTGCTAATAAGAATCTCGAACCGCGTGCTGCGATAATTCGTCAGAAGATGGAAGGCTAAGACATGATGACTACCTATCTTGCCGCAGGATCCTCTGCAAGTAACCCCATTCTTAACATTTGTGTATTTTTGGCATTCATCGTGGTCACGATGACAGTTGTGCTTCGGGTCGGAAAGAGCACAAAAGAAGCCTCTGATTTCTATACCGGTGGTGGAAGTTTCTCCGGTCGTCAAAACGGTTTGGCTATCGCAGGTGATTACCTTTCTGCTGCCTCTTTCCTTGGTATCGTTGGCGCAATTGCGATCAATGGTTACGACGGCTTCTTGTACCTCATTGGCTTCTTCGTGGCATGGATTGCCGCATTGCTTTTGGTGGCTGAACCATTGCGCAATGTGGGCCGGTTTACTATGGCTGATGTGCTTTCGTTCCGCCTAAAGCAAAAACCAGTGCGTGTTGCTGCAGCTTTTGGTACTTTGTTCGTTTCTTTGTTCTATCTCATTGCCCAAATGGCTGGTGCCGGTGCATTGGTTGCGGTGCTCCTTGACCTCCACGGACGTCTTGCGCAATCCATTGTTGTTGCTGTGGTCGGTATTATCATGATTCTCTATGTGCTCATCGGTGGTATGAAGGGAACCACATATGTGCAGATGATTAAGGCGGTCTTGCTTGTTGGCGGTGCTTTAATCATGACTGTTCTTGTGTTTGTCATGGTAAAAGGTGGCTTCTCTTCACTATTAGATAAGGCTGTTATGACGCATAGTGCTTCGGAATACCTTGCGCATAAAGGCTATGAGGCGTCTCAGATTCTTGAACCTGGTCTGAAGTACGGTAAGACTCTCACCACCAAGATTGACTTTATCTCTTTGGGTATTTCCTTGGTGCTTGGTACTGCTGGTTTGCCACACGTGCTCATGCGGTTTTACACCGTGCCTACTGCTAAAGAGGCGCGTCGTTCAGTAACGTGGGCAATCGGAATCATCGGTGCGTTCTACCTTATGACTTTGGTTCTTGGTTATGGTGCGGCTGCTTTGGTTGGTCCAGATCGCATTTTGGCAGCACCTGGTGGGGCAAATTCTGCGGCACCATTGCTTGCTCTTGAGCTTGCTGGTCCAATTTTCATGGCGGCGATCTCGGCAGTAGCTTTTGCGACGGTACTGGCCGTGGTTGCAGGTCTGGCGATTACTGCTTCTGCTTCAGTTGCGCATGATATTTATGACGCAGTGATTCGCGATGGTAAGTCTAGCGAGGAAGAGCAGGTTCGCGTTTCTCGGATCACAGTTATTGTGGTCGGTATCGCCTCGATTATTCTTGGCATTTTGGCGATGGAACAAAATGTTGCATTCCTAGTATCGCTGGCGTTTGCGATTGCTGCTTCCGCAAACTTGCCGACGATCCTTTACTCCCTTTACTGGAAGCGCTTTAATACCTTGGGAGCGGTAAGTTCTATCTATGCTGGTTTAGGGTCTGCGCTTGTTCTTATTTTCTTCTCGCCAGCAGTGTCGGGTGCGGAAACATCCATGTTCCCTCATGTTGATTTTGCGTGGTTCCCACTCACTAGCCCTGGTTTAGTGTCTATCCCATTAGCATTCATCGCGGGTTATATCGGTACTCTCGTTGGAAAACCAGATAACCTCGACGATCTACAAGCTGAGATGGAAGTACGGTCACTCACCGGTGTCGGTGTGGAGGCACCAGTAGATCACTAAGCTGTAGATATCGCTAAAACCCCAGTTCCTGTGTTGAACTGGGGTTTGTTGATGCTAGGGGCGGATTGGGAGTTAAACCGGTAACCACTGACCCCAATCTTTGGCATAGACATTGTTGACATCTACAATAACGCCACCAACATTGCGCTGATAGTCAGCTACTTGATGGATGGTGACTCGAGGGTGAATAAGCCCACGAGAACCCCAATCATGTTGCCAGAAGAAACTGCCAAGACCATCGCGAATAGCCCAATCGATAGTGTTGTAATTTCCGTAGATCCCCAGTTGATAATTTGATTGTGCCAATAGCACATTAAATTGCTGCAAATAAGGACGGATGAGTGTGGTGTATTGTTCTCTGCTCGGGTTGTCGTCGATAGCGACGTAGATGGGGCGGTGCAGTGGACCACCTGCTTTGTGGTGAAAATCGATTGCTTGTGGAGCGTGTATAAGTGCGCCGGCTGCACCTGATTTCCAGTCTGCAGTCGCCTCTTTGCCGAATTGGTAAACCGAAGCGGTGGCTAGACCGAGGGCTGCATTGTTTTTGGTTTCGGTTAGGGTAACGGGTTTGCCGAGCATCCATGATTCAGTGCCGGGACGACGACCAGAAACATAACGAACCGTACCACTATGGCCAGCCGCTTTGATGGCTTGTGCGTCTGGTACTCCAGCCGCAAAGTCAATGACAGTGCCCAGGATTTTATCTGGTGCTTGTGCCTGTGCATGAACGCGGGGCGACGTTGCGGCTAATGCTGCGCTGCTGCCAAGAGTAAAAGCCGATGCTTTGAGGAAACCTCGGCGATTAAGGTGCGGGGACATAAAGACTCCTATGCTTCGATAATCTGGTGGTGGGCGATTACTTGAATGCCACAGAACATCAACAGTCACGTTAGTCTCATTGGTTATGTATTGCCACTTTGGTTGTTTTGGAGGTGGGGATGGCGAAGATGTGTTCTGGCATATCTGGCGATTATATGGTTATGATGAGAAAGGCTTTTAGGTTTTTCTCAGCTTTGTGTGGTTGAGGGGAATTGGGAAAGTGTTTTTGTTCTTTTTCCTAGGAGAGAAATAATGTTGTTGAATCGTTTTGCTAAGCGTGCTGCGGCGGTTGCTGCCGTAAGTATGCTTGGTGCGGGTTTTCTATCCCCCCCCCCCTCGGTATTAGCAGGTAACGGTGGTACGGAAGAGTATCCAGTCCATAATAATACCTTTGGTTTTTGGGGTGGTGCGAACTGTGACACTGGTTCTACCTGTGTGAAACAAGTGGGGGATGAAACACAGGTCACGTGGCAAGTGCAATTGTCACCACTGGTTTTTTCTCAGAATCACGTCCAAACTACTCGTGGTGCGCAGATTATGATCCCATCTACTGTGAAAGATGTGTCGATCAAGCTCACGCATATGCCTGATATTTACATGCGACCAGTTGATGATGGCACAGGGGATCTTGAGGGAACTCAGTGGGAAGATGCGGATGGTAATCCATTACCTGAAGAAAATATCATTACCGATAAGAATGATAGTTATGTTCCTGCCAAGGCGGTGGACTATCAGGTTCCGATCGTTGATTCGATAGCAGAGCTTACTGATAATGACACGTATAAAGTGTCGTCGTTTGTGAAGAATCCTGATGGTTCTTTGAGCAATGCACCTGTATCAGAGGAGTCGGGAGAGAATTCATACGGGGTTCAGCCTTCGTCTTTTGCTGAGCAGCCTGATTGGGATTTCTACCAAATCGGCTTGAACACAGTGGGTGTTTATACCTTTGAGGTCACTGGTACTGTGGAAGCGGTTGGTGATGATACGTATGTGCCGATTCGTGCTGAGAATATGCTGTGGAAATGCTCTGCTGAGGGTGGTGGACCTGGTAGTTATGAGGGAGGTTGCGCGAGTCTGAAAGATTATGAGTGGGGTCTTACTGGTGAGTTGCCTCCTGTCACTACCAAAGAGCAGTCTGAGGAAACGCGTAACAAGATCGTCGAACTATATAAGAAGCAGGGAAAAATTGATGGTTTGACTGGTGTTGGTGCGTGTGCTGTGACAGCAGATATTGATCGTTTCGATACGATTGGTAGTGATATAGAGCCGACTGTTGATGGCAAGCATGGTGCTTACGCACAGGAGTTTCATCTTCGCTTGAATCCTGCGGTGAGGTATTATGGTCCGCTTAATGGTGCTGAGGATAACTGTGATCAGGGTTTCCAGCATATTACTCTTTGTCCTGATGAGGAGACTGAGGTTCCACCTAGCAAGGAGCCTGTAGAGTCTGAAGAGCCACAGGAATCTGAAGAGCCTACTCCTTCTGAAGAAGAGGAGGTTGGTCCTGCTAAGCCTTCTAAAGAATCTGAGGAGCCTACTGCTAGCGAGGAATCTGGGGAGTCTGGGGAGCCTACATCGTCTAAGAAAATGCAGGAGCCTGGAGAACCTATTTCTAGTGAAGAACCTGTTTCTTCTGAGAGTAAGTTTGTACCATCTGCTCAATCTGAGCAGGGTAAACCTGCTGAGTCTATGCCAGAATCTAAGCCAGAATCTAAGCTTGAGTCTAAGACTGTTATCGCTGAAAGTGTGAAGGATAACGTCGCTAAGCAGGCTAAGACTGTAGCGAAGAAAGACCGTCCTAAAGTAACTACGGGTGGTCATCTGCGCGTAGCGTAATTTTTGTTTCTTAAGTTTTTTAAGAGTCCTGGCACCATTGGTGCTAGGACTTTCTTTATGTCTTGGGTTATGATGGGAAACGCTTTTAGGTTTTTCTCAGCTTTGTGTGGTTGAGGATGGCTTGGAAAGTGTTTTTGTTCTTTTTCCTAGGAAGAAAATAAGAGGAAATATGTTTTTACAACGTTTTGCTAAGCGTGCTGCGGCTGTTGCTGCCGTAAGTATGCTTGGTTCGGGTTTTCTAGCCCCCCCCCTCAGTATTAGCCGCTGGTCCTGTCGGTTCTGATGATAGTGGCTCCCAGGGCAGCGATGCTCATAATGTTCTTGGTTCGTGGGGTGGTGCGAACTGTGACACTGGTTCTACCTGTGTGAAACAAGTAGGCGATGAAACACAGGTCACCTGGCAAGTACAACTATCACCTTTGGTGATGGATGAAGATCACATCCAAACCTCTCGTGGTGCGCAAATCATGATCCCATCCACAGTCAAAGATGTGTCGATTAAGCTGACACATATGCCTAATGTGCAATGGCATAGAGGTGATGCCGCTCAGGGGGAAGACCCTGAGAAAACTTATTGGGAAGATTTGGATGGTAATCCGCTACCTGAAGAAAAAATCATTGGGTGGCGTAATGATACTTATGTTCCTACCAAAGAAGTAGAGTACCAGGTTCCGATCGTTGATTCGACGGCGGAACTAACAGATAACGACACGTATAAAGTGTCGTCGTTTGTGAAGAATCCTCATGGTTCTTTAGCTGATGATGAAAAGGGAAGGTATGGTGTTCAGCCTTCGTCTTTTGCTGAGCAGCCTGAGTGGGATTTCTACCAAATCGGCTTGAACGCGCTGGGTGTTTATACCTTCGAGGTCACCGGTACTGTGGAAGCAGTCGGTGAGGATACCTATATTCCGATTCGCGCGGATAATATGTTGTGGAAGTGTTCTGCTGAGGGTGGTGGACCTGGTAGTGTTGAGGAAGGTTGCGAGGGGCTAAAAAATTACGAGTGGGGTCGTACTGGTGAGTTGCCTCCTGTTACTACCAAAGAGCAGTCTGAGGAAACTCGTAACAAGATCGTCGAACTATATAAGAAGCAGGCGAAAGTTGATGGCTTGACTGGTGTTGGTGCGTGTGCTGTGACAGCAGATATTGGTCGTTTTGACACTATTGGTGCTGATATAGAGCCGGCTGTTGATGGCAAGCATGGTGCTTACGCACAGGAGTTTCATTTTCGCTTGAATCCTGCGGTGAATTATTATGGTTCGCTTAATGGTGATGAAGATAATTGTGACCAGGGTTTCCAGCATATTACTCTTTGTCCTGATGAGGAGTCTGAGGTGCCGCCTAGTGAAGAGCCTGTAGAATCTGAAGAACCAAAGCCTTCTGAAGAAGAGGAAGTTGGTCCTGCTAAGCCTTCTAAGGAAACTGAGGAACCAACTGCTAGCGAGGAACCTGGGGAGTCTGAGGAACCTACATCTTCTAAGAAATCACAGGAGCCTGGAGAATCTACTTCTAGTGAAGAACCTGTTTCTTCTGAGAGTAAGTTTGTACCATCTGCTCAATCTGAGCAGGGTAACCCCGCTGAGTCTAAGCCAGAATCTAAGCCTGAGTCTAAGCCCGCAGCTAAGACCGTTATCTCTGAAAGTGTAAAGGATAACGTCGCTAAGCAGGCTAAGAGCGTTGCGAAGAAAGACCGTCCTAAAGTAACTACTGGTGGTCACCTGCGCGCTGCGTAGTCGCAAAGATATTCCGTGAAAGCTCCTACGCTTGTAGGGGCTTTTCGTTTTCTCGTGATTTTCTTTGCCAAAAATGAGCTATTAACTATTTTTGCCCATCCTCATCCTCGTGGCAAGGATGAATCCGCTAACCAATATGGGGAAAGAAAGCAAGAAAAGCATATTTTCCATCCCAATCGTCTCGAGCGTTACCCCTGCTAATGCCGACCCCAAGGGAACAAGGGCGAGAGAAGCAAACCAATCTATGCTGATGACTCTGGCTAGTAAAGTGTGAGGAACATTCTTCTGCAGAAAAGTTGCCCAATATATATTTCCTATGGTCAGAAATATGCTTGATAGTAGAAACGACAAGATAAACGCAATGGTGCTCTTAAAGAGCAGTTCTACCAGGATATTTTGACTTCTATTAGTGTAACAATTGCTCTATTGCTCGATCTATTCGGGCAATAATTGTTTCGCTGGTGAGTATTGGCATAGTTTCTGTTTCGGTGAAGTCTGTCGTGTTGGTGGCTACGGCAACATTGATGACTTGTGCGTGAAGATTAACACCGACAGCTCGAAGGTGATCTATGGCTGAACCACTGAACCGACCGCCTCCGTGAGCCATCACTGCTACAGGTTTATTTTCCATTAAAGAGATATTGACATGATCAATTATTTTCTTTAATCCTGAGGAATATGAACCATGATAGATGGGAGTGATCCATACAAAGGAGTCTGCTTGTCGTACTCGGTGGCAAAAATCACGCACACGCGGATCTGCTGAACCCTCTGGGTTGCGGTGATCGATTGGATTATGCATCGGAAGATCCAAAGTGGATACCTCGATCAGATCTACTTCTTGCCCTCGGTCAGTGAGCCGCTTGCCGACGACGTGTGCTAGGGCAGAAGAATAAGAACCGATACGGTGACTGCCTGCCACAATCATTGTGCGCTGGCTGTGATGCTTAGCATTGTGAGTTGAGTTTTCCTGCATGATTTCTCCGGTGCATGATCTGTGAGTTTCGTACTTAAAATTTTAAGCTAGCACTTTCTGCTTTTTTTGCCATTTTAGCCTCTTCATTACTGAAAAAAATTAAGGTAGGATTAACTAAGTTTCTCGCAGATTGCGAGGTGTGCACCAAGGGTGCGATAAGAACAAGGAGACTGCATAGCGATGAAGAAACCAAGTACATGGTATGCACAACGAGGCTCTAAGCGTGCGCTTATTGCTGCTTTATCTAGTTGCGCATTATTACTAGGTGCGTGTTCTACCAACACCGCAGAAAACTCATCCAAACAACAAGAGTCCACCGCGGCAGAAGCGGGAGAAAATGTGGCGAGCTTGGGTTTGGGTGACGTCGATACGCTATTAGCGTTAGGAATTACCCCTAGTGTGTTCGCTGCATGGGTTGAGGATAGTGATAGCCCGAATGGGCTTGGTCCTTGGGCAGCAGATGATCTGCCGAAAGATAAAAAACCTGAGGTGCTCTATGGTACCGGTACTGGTTTTACCTCGGAGCATTTGCAAAAAATTGCGGCAGCTGAACCCAATACTATTGTTGCGGTGAATGCACAGGTAGATGAGGACACCAAAGCAAAATTAGAAGCCATTGCTCCTGTTACTTACCATGACAAGCAATATAAAGATTGGCAGGTTCCGTGGCGTTCACAGGTAGAGAGCGTGGCGCAGGCGGTCGATAAGAAAGCAGAAGGCAAGGAACTTATTGCGAAAACTGAGCAGTCGCTTAAGGGATTCCGAGACAAACACCCTGAACTTGCTGGGAAGAAAGTTGCCATTGGGCTACCATATAACGGTCAGCTCAGTCTCTACACTGATGCTGATGGGCGTGGAGCTTTGCTTGAAGAATTAGGGTTTGAGGTTCCTGAGGAGTTCAATGAGCGCGCTCAGGATAATTTCTACTTTGAGCTTTCTCCGGAAAACTACGACGTACTGGAGTCGCTGGATTATCTATTTATTTTGTCCTATGACAATAATGAAGATGAGCTAAAAAAGAACCCGGTATATGCAAATCTGAAGTTAGTGCAGGAAAACCGGGTGTTCTTTATTGAAAAACAGCTCGGTAATGCCATGAGCACTCCGAACCCACTGAGTATTCCTTGGTCGGTGGAAAAACTTGATGCGTTGCTTGCACAGAATACAACGTCTTAAGCTCTCATGATTGTTAGCTCCTAAGGTCATAACCGCTACAGGTTATGACCCTATTTTTCCGCTCCTACTGCGTGTGATTCTAATTCGGATTGGGTCTGCTCTGGTTGCGTTGGTACCACAAGCGGACCTCCTGTAACAGGGTCTGCGACGACGATAGCTGAAAGCCCAAAAACTTCTTTCAATAAACCACTCGTGATCACGTGCGCAGGCGTTCCTGTGGTGATGATCTGCCCATCTTTCATCACAATCAGGTGATCGGAATAGCGAATCGCCAAGTTCAGGTCATGAAGAACCATCACTATTGTTTTTTGTTCCTGGGAACGCAGCCGTCCTACTAATTCCAGGATCTCAATGGAGTGGGCGAGGTCTAAGTAGGTGGTGGGTTCGTCGAGGAAAACAAGGTCTGTATTTTGGGCTAGGACAAGAGAGATCCATACTCGCTGCCGTTGTCCTCCTGAGAGGGAATCTACTGTGCGCTCGGCTAGGTGATCTGTGTTGGTGAGTCTGAGTGCTTCAGTTACTGCTTGTTGGTCTTCTTTATTCCACTGGCGATACCAGGATTGATGCGGGTGGCGTCCTCGGGAAACAAGATCAGAGACTAGTAACCCTTCAGGAGCAAGAGGGGATTGCGGTAATACACTGAGAGTTTTAGCGATTTCTTTGCGGCTTAGGGTGCTTATATCCGTGCCGTCGAGCGCAATAGTTCCTGAGGTTGTAGGCAAAAGCCGTGACAGGGTGCGCAGTAGCGTTGATTTACCGCATCCATTAGGGCCAATGACTGTGGTGACAGCTCCGCGTGGAATATCAACATCGAGTGTGTTAATGATTTTTTCTTTGCCGTAGCCAGAAGAAATACCGCGGGCACTGATGCGGGCAGCGGAGGTAGCAGGAGAGAACGGAATACTCATGATGCGTTGACCTTTCGGTTAGAGCGAATGAGAAGATAAATAAGGAACACTCCGCCAATCGCAGAGGTAAGAATACCCACCGGGAGTTCTTTGGGAAACACTGTTTGAGCACATAGATCAGCAAAAATAAGCAAGAAAGCGCCACTGATCATGGAGCCGAATAGTGGGGGAGTAGCCAGTCCGCTGAGAGTGCGGCTGATATGGGGGGCGACGAAAGCCACAAAACCAATCGGCCCACTGGCTGCCACTGCCAAAGCTGCCAACAGAACAGAGAGAACCAGCAGGCAGAACTGCGAAGCAGTAACGTTATTGCCTAATCCGCGGGCAAGATCATCACCCAGCACTAAGATACGTAGCTGGTGCGCAATCCACGTTAGTAGCAGAATCACTACGGGCAGTACCCATAACAACCAACTGATACGGCTCCATGAAGCAGAGTTGAGTGAACCATTAAGCCAGAAGGTTGCGGCGGTGGCGTCGTTAATATCAGCGCGGGTCATAATCCACGTGATATACGCCTGCAACAGGGCGCTGACAATAATACCGGTGAGGATCAATCGGAAAGTATCAATTTTGCGCTGAAAGCTCATAATCCAGATCACCGTGGCAGTGAGCATGGCACCCAAAAACGCAGCAATGGGAATGCCCACCCCGGTAAGCCACGCAATGAGAGCACTGGTGGTGCCAGAACCCAGCACGATGATAGTCACCGCTGCTGCGGAAGCACCCACTGTGATACCCAGAATGTCTGGAGTTGCTAAGCCATTGCGGGTGAGTGACTGTGTTAAGGCGCCAGATAATCCCAGGGCAGCGCCAATAATGATAGCTGCAACACTGCGTGGGGCGCGCCATTCCAGCACCACCATGCGCTCAATGCGGGTACCACCGCCGAAAAACACATCCAGCACCCCATGGGGAGTAATAGGGTAATCACCGATCGTGATAGAAACAACCAGCAGAATGAAAATACCCACCGCAAGTACAGCGTTGATCAGCACAAGCCGTGGGCGCAGTAGCCCAGAAAAAACTCCAAGAGTGACGGGGTGCTGCCGTTTCGTTGAAAACATGCGTAGAGGAGTGTGCATCAGAGTTTCACCACCTTACGTCGATACAGCAAAAAGAGGAACACAGGTGCTCCCACAAAAGCAAGCACAATACCTACTTGTAGCTCCCCAGGCCGTGCGACGACGCGCCCCACAACATCAGCAGCTAACAACAACACTGAACCTGTCAGTGCTGAATACGGAAGAATCCACCGGTAATCAGGGCCAGTGATCGCACGAACAATATGGGGAACCACTAAACCAACAAAACCAATAGGGCCAGCTGCCGCAGTAGCTGCCGCTGCCAGCAGAGCAATGAGTGCCATGCCAATGAAACGTTGACGTCCCACATTAACCCCCAAGGACTGGGCAGTATCTTCCCCTAGGTTAAGAAGATTAAGGGAGGATGCAGTGCTAAAAGCGGCAATCACACCAAGCACAATAAAAGGAGCAATCCCCCAGGCCACAGATAGTTCCCGCCCTGAGAGAGCGCCCGCTGTCCAAAAACGCAGGTGATCCAGACTGGATTGATTACTCAGAATGAGAGAAGAAGTAATAGAAGAAAGGACAGCTGCTAAGGCAGCGCCACCGAGAATCAGCGTTAAAGGGTTCATGGATCCTTTGCCCACAGAGGCAAGACCAAAAACCAGCATGGTGGCAGCAATGGAACCAAGGAAAGCAACCACGACTGTTGCCTGCATTGAACTAATACCAAAGAAGGTGAATCCAAGGACAACAGCCAGAGAAGCTCCAGAGGAGATACCTAAAATACCGGGGTCAGCCAAAGGATTGCGGGTATGCCCTTGCACTAAGGCGCCGGCAACACCCAAGGCTGCGCCCACAAATATGCCCAGCACGGTGCGAGGGTAGCGCAGGTGAGAGATGACGGTGGCGTTATTATCAGTGCTTTCTACCTGCCCAGATTTAATTTGTTGCCATGCGTCGGGCAAAGCGTGTATGAGCGTATCCCATGTCATATATCGTGCGCCAAAGAGAAAGCTCAAGATAATCATGAGGACTAGCAGTAGCACAAGGATGAAAAAACCAATGACTCGACGTCGATAAAGCGAAAGTGTCGTCGTATGCTTTTTATGGGGCATTAGGTAGGTTTCCTTGAATAAAAATTAATTATCTTAACCTAACCTATTAAAGCACCTATGCTGGAAAAAACATAGGTGCTTACCTGAAAGTGTGTATTCTAACGTGGTGGCATACGCAATGCTCCATCTAAGCGGATTGTTTCGCCATTAAGATATGGATTTTCGACGATACTGAGCACTAGATGCGCATATTCTTCTGGCTTAGCTAAACGCGGCGGAAAAGGAACCAGAGCTTCAAGTTGCGTGCGAAACTCAGGTGTTATTGCAGCCATCATTGGCGTATCGACGATACCCGGAGCAATCGAATTAACTCGTATCCCAGAAGAAGCAAGATCACGCGCCACTGAGATGGTCAGCGAATGTACACCACCCTTACTTGCTGCATATGCTGCTTGCCCCACTTGCCCCTCAAAGGCAGCGACACTTGAGGTGTTAATAATTACACCGCGTTGCCCATTCTCATCTGGTTCATTTTCCCGCATTGCAATAGCAGCTTGACTGAGAACATTAAAAGTGCCAATCAGATTAACATTGATGGTTTTAGTAAAAAGCTCAAGTGAATGAACACCATTCTTGCCCACAACACGTGCAGAAGGGCAGATACCAGCGCAATTGACAGCAAGCGCCAAGGGTGCAATGGCTTTTGCTTGCTCAATAGCGGATGCGACTTGTGCAACATTTGTGACATCGCATTCGACGTACGTGATATTGGAATTATCCCCTTGGGTGAGGTCGAGAGCAATAACGTGGTAACCGGACTCAAAGAGTGCTTGGGCAGTGGCGGCACCGAGTCCAGAAGCGCCACCAGTGACAAGAGCACAGGAGTTCTGCATGATATGTCCTTTGCTGAGAAAATTTACTTAAAAGCGGATAAGCCTGTGATAGCGCGACCAACAATAAGGGAGTTGATCTCGTAGGTTCCTTCATAGGTATAGAGGATTTCTACATCATTGAGCAGCTTGGATAGTTCATATTGGGTCAGAATGCCATTACCACCTGCTAGTGCCCTGCCGGCTGCAGCGGATTCTCGTGCTAAGCGAGTTGTGGTTGCTTTGGCAAGAGCTGCATGAACCATATCAAAACCACCATTATCTTGTAGCCAGGCGATTTGGGCGAGCATACCGTAACTTGCCATTGCATTGCCGAGAATGCGCGATAACGGTTCTTGAACAAGCTGATATTTTGCCAGTGGCTTGCCGAACTGCTCTCTGTCAAGAACATAGTTGCGTGCACTATCAAAAATGGCTAGCTGTACTCCTGCGCCTTGCCATCCGACCCAAGCCCGAGAGTTGCGCAATAGGATGTTTGTTTGGGCAAAACTTGCAGTACCTGGGATGAGATTCTCTCGAGGGATAAGAACATTCTCAAAATGGAGATCGGCATTTTGCATAATGCGTAATCCCATTTTGCGATCAATTTTTTGCGCTGAGAAACCATCACGCTCTTTTTCTACGATAAAGCCCTTAATTTCATTATCGGTGGTGTCGCGAGCAAAGACGATGGCAAAATCGCAGATAGTTCCAGCGCCGATCCAGCGTTTTTGACCGTTAATAATCCAACCATCATCGGTTGGGGTGGCGGTGGTGGCTAGACCGCCGGCGATGTCTGAGCCATGATCTGGTTCGGTTAAAGCGAAACAGCCGATATTGCGGAATTGGCGCAGTCCTGGGAGCCATGTGTCTTTTTGCTCCGTGGATCCAAACTCGTTTATCAGATCGACAATGAGTTCATTGTGAATGCCAACTAGTGCGGATAGGGAGACATCGGCACGGGTAACTTCTGCGTAAATCATTCCTTTGAGCAGGCGGGAATAACCGCTAAACTCTAGTTCGCCTAGCCCGACTTCAGCCAGAGGATCAAGAAGCTCAAAGGGGAATTCTTCTTTATCCCAATAGGTGCCTACTGCTGGGCGAATTTTCTCCTGCAAGGTTTTTTGTACCTTAGCAAAATAGGCTTGTTCGTCTTTGTTGAGTAGGCGCGTGAATTGGAATAGGTCAGGATCGGGAAAGGGAATGTTGTGCGACATGAATCAACCTTTCATCTATATTGAGATTTGGTTCACATATTGATGGAAGTTGATTCTAGCGTACATTATTTGCTCTAGTGTGTGGTTTTGAGTATTTCTCTTCGTGTTATAGAGTTCTACTGGTTGTCGGCATAAATAAGCAGTGCTTCTCCTTGACCGCCACCACCACATAATGCAACAGCAGCTTTTGTTGCTTTATGCTGGGCAATCTGATGGCTTGCATGGACAAGCAAACGTGCTCCAGAAGCTCCGATAGGATGCCCAAGGGCAAGTGCGCCACCATGTGGATTAACTATGTCGACGCTTATCTCAAGCAGGGCTGCTGAGTAAGCTGTTACATCGGCAAAAGCCTCATTGATCTCTACTAAATCCAATTCATGCGAGTGCCAACCCTGCCGCTCTAGTGCTTGTTTAATAGCAGTCGCTGGTTGGTGCTGCAAACTGGAATCTGGTCCTGCGGTTTGTCCGGGTGCTCCCACAACTGCAAGAATTTTCCAGCCATGCTTAGTTGCCATCTCTCGGGTGGTCAAGACTACCGCTGCTGCTCCGTCGGAAATTTGGGAAGCGTGAGCTGCACTTAAAACTCCATGTGGCTTGAAAGCGGGGCGCAATGCTCGGATATCGGCAAGGGTAAGACCGGGTCGAATCCCCTCGTCGCGAGTAATGGTTGCTTTCTTGGTTTCGATAGCAACTACTTCATTATCAAACTCGCCAGTTTCCCAGGCTTTATGCGCTCGTTCATGGGAAGAAACTGCCCAAAAATCTCTATCATCAGCGGAAACGGGATAGTGCTCTATATGATTTTCAGTGAGTTCTCCCATCGAAATACCCAGTGCGGCATCGCTGAGACCATCATGTTCCATATGATCAAGCAAAGTAGTGGCGCCATATTTGGTGCCTCGACGTGAGCCGTTAAGCAGGTGTGGTGCTTGGGACATATTCTCCATGCCACCAGCAACTACAACGTGTGCCTCGCCGAGTTTTAGCATACGGGTGGCGTCGATAGCTGCGCTTAAACCAGATAAGCACACTTTATTGACTGTTGTGGTATGTGCGGTAGGGCTAATGCCGGCGCCAAGAGCTGCTTGTTTGGCTGGATTTTGCCCCACACCTGCTTGTAATACTTGCCCCATGATGACGGCGTCAACAAGATGTGGATCAATGGTGCCAAGGGCTGCCTTAATGGCGTGTGCTCCGAGTTCGGTTGCTGGAATAGTGCTTAGACCACCAAGAAGTTTTGCGATAGGGGTGCGAGCCGCACCAACGATAACAATATCCTGATCATTCATATAACCTACAGTACCGCAAAAATGTGACCCGTATCATGTTTTGTGATTGTGTGGGGCAGGGCGCAGTGAGTTTCTGCCTGAGTTTCTATTCGAGCTCCTATGCCCAGTTCCAGACAACCTCGGCGATGGACGTGCTGATCCGCAGAACTCCTGCGCTATGCCAGAGACAATGCGTGCGAGAGTAATAGATTTTTTGTCTATCCCACTCAGCAACAGCATACTAAGCGGGACTAATAATGCCGCTAGTGCTGCCCAAGGCTGAGATAATGGCGTTGAAAAATCATTATCGTAGGAAGCACCAAATGGTGGGAATAGTATGAGCAACACCGCCAATACACCCCAATTGCGTCGAATGATAATGGTGCCAGCAATAGGAATGATTGCGACAAGCGCATAATGGAGCCACACTAAACCTGATAAGGCTGTGCTGCTTATTAATGCAGTGACCGCACATATCTCAAAGAGATGTTGCGTTTTACTGCCACACTGCAGGAGCAACAAACCAAGTAAAACCAGTGCAATACAGAGTTTTATGACTGTAACAGCCACAGGCGTATCAGAAATGACCTGCACAATCGCAGTGAGATTTCTTGTTCCGGCAAAGAGAGAATCAACAGAAGAATTAATCGGCGATACTAACGTTTTTTCATTTATCCAAGACAAAGTATCGAGCCAACTATTCATGACCGCTCGTCCACACCACATATATGTGACGACAATCATGATGGAACTGAAGAACAAAGCACTCACTCCAGCTTTTCGACGTGAGGCAAAACCAAGAAAAACCACAATAATTATTGCTGGTGTTACTTTAATAAGTGCTGCCAGAGCAATATATACACCAGAAGCAATGGGATTTTTCCTACTCAAAACCAGCGATAAGGCAATAAGCGCAAACACAAGAGGAGAAGTTTGCCCTAGATAGATACTTAATTGTCCTGCTGTACTGAGCCATAGAACAGAAGTGCCTGCAACAAGTACCCCAGTAGGGGTTGCCTGTCTGGTCCATAACGATATGGAGCTTGCAGTAAGCAACGCAAAACAGAAACCATTGATACCAGCAATAATGATGACGAACGCACGGAAAGTAATGATTTTTGTCAGCGGTGCAAGCATATACGCAATCAAAGGATGATGAACATAAGGGTGAGCGAGAGCTGCCGCATCAGAAATCAGGAGTGCTTCTCGTTGCCAGTCCTCACCAGTGGCAAGTGCAAAATCCATGGGATCGATAGCATAAAGCGCTGAACTACGTCCTTGATCAACTAATCGCGCAGCAATCCACCATGCGGCCAAATCGTCGCCATGCCCGAAGTTGAGCTGCGCAATAATGGTGAGAACAGTAAAAATGCTACCTACAATCCATACATTTTTCGGAAAAAACTGTATGGGGGGGGAAGCGGTTTTCCGATGATATGGTTTTGGTCGTTCGTATGTCACCTTAAACATTGTAAGCGCATATGACCATATCAGCGTTACGGACATGACTCTGGCATTGAATTGAGCTTGTAGGCTCAATTCACGCATACCAGTACAAAAATTTGTGCCCCAGAGAAGAATCGAACTTCCGACACCGGCTTTAGGAGAGCCGTGCTCTATCCACTGAGCTACTAGGGCAAAATATGTATCACAACCTGTTCAAGGTTACCGTATAAGATACACATATATCCAATGACTAAGCTCATGGGCATTTCATAATAAGGAGTCATCAGGTGCGTACCATTCACGTTATTGGCATTGGCGTAGGCAGTATCGAAATGCTTACTCTCGATGCAATCGAGCACCTACGTCAGTGCGATATTGTGATTGCCCTGGACAAAGGAGAAGCAAAAGCAGATTTGCTTGCTTTACGACGCAACATCGTCGATAAGTTTGCGCCTGAGATAGATATTATTAGTGTGCTCGATCCTGAACGTGATCGAAACCCACAGGACTATACCGCAGAGGTAAAAAAGTGGCATGAGATGCGTGCCCAAAAATTAGCTGAAGCAATTGTTCAGCATTCTGCTGCAACAGCAACCATTGGATTCCTTGTGTGGGGCGATCCTGCGCTCTATGACTCAACCCTGCGCATTATTGATACGATGAAACGCGATTGTGGGCTGGAAGCACAAGTGGTAGTAGTACCTGGGATTACTGCTTTTCAAGCACTGACTGCCGCTCACGCCATCCCCTTAAACCGTATTGGCGAGCCTATTGTGATTAGTACGGCACGTAAATTAGCTACATTATCTGCTCAAGATCGTAGCAACTGTGTGGTCATGCTTGATGGTGCTCATGCTTGGCTTGATTCCTACACTCACCATACCTACATCTGGTGGGGAGCATATTTAGGGTCAAAGCAGCAAATAATACGTGAAGGGTATGTGCATGAGATTGGACAAGAACTTGCTCAGCTCAAAGCACAATTGCGCCGCGAGCATGGGTGGATTATGGATACGTATTTGTTACGCGAGTTATCTTGCTAAAATACGCATCCACAACAGCACAGAAAACCTGGAAAATGTTGGTTAAGCACTTAATTCTTCAAGTTTCTTGCGAACTTCAGAAGCAGCGGGATTAGTGGCAGTGGTGCCATCAGAATACTTAACAGTAGGCACAATGCGATCACCATTATTGACAGATTCTACCCAGGCAGAAGCCTCTGGATCGGCCTCAACGTCGACAAGCGTATAAGGCGTTTCGGTACGGTCAAGAGCTTTGAGTAGGCGTTGGCAGAAGGGGCACCAATCGGCAGCATAAATAGTTATGTGTTCATCAGACATATTGTTAATCCTCTCTGTTGTGAGTTTTTCTCTGCAAGGTTTGGAATTTATAGCGCACAGGAGCGGTGTTGTGAGCGCTTACGGCAGGATGGGTGAGCTTTCCTTTTTCGGAGAGTAACCACCCGGAATCATGCGTGACATGAAAATCAGTAAGCGCAGGTGCATATACTGCTTGTTCCCCTAAAAATGAGCGGAGTTCTACGTCAATAATTGTGACGACCAGTTCCTCCACCAAAGGCAAAGTCGCATGATAGACAGTTCCGCCACCAATAATCCAGGCGTCGCCCGGAATTGTCTCAAGCGAGTCAACGCACTGTGCACCAGCAGACCATTGAGCAGCATCACGATGGGTAAGAATATAGTTCTCTCGCCCAGGTAACGGACGAAAACGACGAGGAATGCTCTCCCATGTTCGCCTCCCCATCACCACTGGCGCACCAGTAGTGGTTTTCTTAAAAAAAGCAAGATCTTCCGGCAGATGCCAAGGCATATCGACGCCATCGCCAATAATCCCATCTATGGATTGTGCCCAAATAGCGCGCACTAGACTGCAACCTCACCACGAATGCCAGGGTGTGGATCATAACCAATAAGCGAAATATCCTCAAAAGAATATGCATCAATGCTCGAGGCTTTGTTGAGCTTGAGCTGTGGATAAGGTCGTGGCTCTCGGGAAAGCTGGAGTGCTACTTGATCACGATGGTTATCGTAGATATGGCAATCGCCACCAGTCCAGATAAACTCACCCACAGCTAAACCAGCTTGCTGAGCCAACATATGGGTGAGCAGGGAATAAGACGCAATGTTAAATGGAACGCCCAGGAACATATCGGCGCTGCGTTGATAAAGCTGGCAACTGAGTTTGCCATCAGCAACATATAACTGGAACAGCAAATGGCATGGTGGCAGTGCCATATTATCCAGTTCTGCCACATTCCATGCACTAATTACATTGCGTCGAGAATCAGGATTATTTTTCAGCATATCCAGGGCTTTAGAAATCTGATCAATATGTGCCCCATTGGGAGTAGGCCAACTACGCCATTGCACACCATAAATGGGACCTAACTCGCCATTTTCGTCTGCCCATTCATCCCAAATACTAATGCCGTGCTCATGCAAAAAAGAAACATTAGAATCGCCACGTAAAAACCATAAAAGCTCTCCGACGATAGACTTAAAATGCACTTTTTTTGTCGTAATCAATGGGAATGAATCGGCAAGATTAAACCTTAACTGTGCACCAAAAAGACTGGTTGTGCCAGTTCCAGTGCGGTCATCCTTATGCACTCCATTGTCAAGAATCGATTGGAGTAGATCCTCATAAGGGGTCACAATTGTCGCTGTATTGTTGGCAGTCATGGACACTACTTTAACGCAAAAGCTGATAGAAGATATATCCCTAAGAATATGAGCCGTGCTCAGCATGAAATTGCGCAGCAAGGCGGAGGATTTCGTCGGCAAGTTCCATACGACAAATAAGCAGATCAGGAAGATAAGTGTCTTTGTTGTTGTAGCGTAATGGGGAACCATCAAGGCGTGAACAATGCAACCCGGCTGCTTGGCATACTGCAACAGGAGCAGCAGAATCCCATTCATACTGTCCACCAGCATGAATATAAGCATCATAGTCGCCAAGCAGGACATGCATTGCTTTAGCGCCTGCGGAACCTAAAGAATCAGTGCTGAATCCAAGTTTATCGGCAATATGCACTGCTACCGCTGGAGGACGATTATGCGAAAGCACAATTTTTTGTGCATAAGGACCGGTCACAGCACGTGCATCAGATGTGTGGAACACCACGCCTAAATCAGGTAACCCAACGGCCGCATGAGAAGGAACCCCATCTTCTACCAGCGCAATATGCACTGCCCAATCCTGCCTGCCAGTGGCAAATTCCTTAGTCCCATCAAGCGGATCCACAATCCATACTCGGTTCTTGTGCAGACGCTCAGGATTATCAGCAGCTTCCTCAGAAAGAAAACCATCCTGCGGGCGATGCTGCTTCAGCGCACGAGCAATCCAATTCTGTGCGAGATCATCACCTGCTTCGCCCAAAGCTCGCCCACGCAAGACACCGACATTTCTTATTCCTTTGAGAACTTCCCCTGTACCTAGGGCAAGGCGCTTGCTCAACGTTGCGTCATCGAATTGTGCACTCATACCGTATGATTCTACTGCCTTTGACACCAGAACATAGGCTTATGAGAAGATTACGCAGTTGCCTTATGCACTTTGCGGCGACGTCGACAAGCGACGGGCAAGTTGATCCTCCACAAATACTTGGCGCGTAGCAAAATAGCCACCGACGATCATCATAACGGTGAAACTTGCAGTCAAAATGCTTGCTGCATGGAAATCGTGGAAAATATCATGCAAAAGACCGGCGCAAAACGGGCCAAGAGATGCAATTGTGTACCCGATACCCTGCATGAAAGAAGATAAGGACGTCGCGCCCTGCATAGTGCGTGCACGTGAATCAATAAGAGTGAGTGACATTGGGAAAGAAAGCGGACCAAGACCAGAAATAATAACCCATAATACTGGTGCAGAATTAGTGGCGAACACCAGCCCTAGCGTGCCGACGATGGAACAAGCTCCAGAAATCACCACAAAAATGAACACACTATTGAATCTTCCGACCAACCAAGGTCCACTTGCATTAAGGATTATGCCAGTAAAAGACCAAATGCCTAGCATAGTGGCAGCAAACTGCTTGGACATTCCTGCTTCCACATATATTTGCGGGATAAAGGCAATTAAGGTGTAGGTAACAAAAGAAGTGCAGCCAAGCATGAATGCTAGTCCCCAGCCAACTTTTGTCTTCCATACCGGGATATTTGCCTTTTTCTTTCCAGTATCATTCTTACTGTGCTGTTTATGCTGTGGAGTGCGAGGTCGTCGAATACGAGCTAGTGGTAACCACGCAGCTGCTGCAGCAATACCTAAAATGCCCCACATTCCTAGGGTGAGTTGCCAACCAGGCATAGACTCCAAGCCCACCACAACTGGTGCCAATCCCATAGTGATTTGCATAGTAAAGAGATATGTTGTGTTGATAGTGGGAACTTTTTCTGGGAAAAACTCACGTGATGCCAAAGGCAAAATAGTGTTTCCCATACCAATGGCGAAAAGAGCACAGCCCGTACCTAAAAATAGAAATACTGGGTTGGGGCCGATAACTCTAAAAAATTGCCCAAGTCCAGTAATGAGCATGGCCACGCATAGTGCCTGAGGGATATTGAGGAATCTCATAATATGCGGCACTGCAAATGCAGAAACTGCGAACATAATGGTAGGCAAGGTACCGAGGATACCAATAGTCGTCGTATTGAACCCGAGTTCTTGGCTAATATGCGGCATAAGCGGTGGCAAAGCTACGATCATCGTGCGCAAGTTTAAGGCGCTGAGAATAATAGCAATAAAAGCAACAACTCTTGGGTTTTTCATACGCTCCATATTCTTTCCTTGGCAAAGAGATTAGCTGGAACCATCATAAGTCTTTGTAGCTTTTTTCTCTTGTCTTTTGCCCTATGCTCCCCATATGCACAAAAATCTCAGTCCACAAGTGCTCTGCGGAGCTTTATGCGAACTGAGATAGAGGAGTGTCGTAAGAAAAATTCAGATGATGAATGTTTAGAGCAGGAAACCATGAGCATCTGTCTGGAATCGACCTGATCGAGTAAGAATCATAATGAACTCGACGAAAGCCCAGATTTCGACTGCGACAACAATAGGGACACCGATGAGAATTGGAGTGAGCACTGATCCTATGAGGAGTAGGATAAGCATGGTCAGACCTTGCTTGGTGTACCCTAAGTAAAAATTGTGTAGCCCAAGACCACCCAAGAAGAAAGCAAGAACAGCAGCAATGAGGACACTCTTATTTGATTGCATTGGCGCTTGAGCAAAGTGAGCTTGTTGCATGATTTGAGGCGGATAACTCTGGTAAGGCTGGGGGACAGAGTTAAAGTTATGCTGATTTTGGTTTTGTTGTACTGGGTCGATAAAAGGATTGCTCATGATGCTACCTATTCTTGAAAGGACGCTATTTTCTTGTTAAAGACTTTAAGAGGTTATGAGCTTCTTTACAAGAAACGCAGGGATTTGTAAGGCTTTTTCCTCACTTTCGACGTTTACCTTATTCTAGAAGAACACTATAGCCTCAATACGCTGCTCATTTGTCAGATGAAAACCAGAAGTATAGAGTTTTCCATGAACTTAATCTTTCTAAACTTTCTAATGAAAATAGGAAGATGAACTAAAGGGCGAGTGGCGGAATGGCAGACGCGCTGGCTTCAGGTGCCAGTGTCCTTTAAGGACGTGGGGGTTCAAGTCCCCCTTCGCCCACAAGAAAATGTGGATATCTTACGCACAGATGTAAGGTATCCACATTTTTGTGCGTACGGAAGAATTATGGTCAGGACCAAATAAAAGTATCAGCTAGCGTGTGTCCATGACGCTTAATGGGATAGAGCTGTTGGCGCAGCGTGATTTGTTGGCGTGGTGGAAAGCGACTGAGGGGACGGGTTTTCTAGAGCGGAAACGTATTCTCGAGGAGCCTTTTGCTGCCATTGTTGCTGCTTATGGTGAGCAGGCTGCGTATGCCGCGGCGGATTATTTGTTTTTGCAGCGTTCTCTTGATGATGAGTTGTCTAAACTTGGCGTATCCTGAGGTTGCTGATCCTGTGGGGTATGAGCAGGCGGTGGCGTCGTATAGGTGGGGGATGCGTGTTGATGATACCGGTGATGGGGTGCAGGTGGCTGTGGCGTTGCGGAAGTTGCAGGGTGTGGTGAATCGTTTGGTGGTTGCTCCTGCGCGTCGTACGGTTGAGTTGGGGGTGGCGCGTGCTGGTACTTGGTATGCGCGTGTTCCTGAGCCTGGGGCGTGTGATTTTTGTTTGATGTTGGCGTCTCGTGGTGGTGTGTATTCTTCTGAGACGGTGTTTGGCCAGTTGGGTGGGTATCACGATAATTGTCGGTGTGTGGGGATTGAGGTGGCTGATGATGAGCAGTTGCCGCGGATTAATCGTGAGTTGAGGGATGTGTGGCGTGTCTCTGGTAGTCGGACGTTGCGTGATTTTGGGTTGGCGTTGAATACTCGGCGTGAGTTTACGGGTTCGGATAATCCGTTGAATCGGCGTGTGTATCGTTTGGTTGATGATTCGGTTCGTGCGGCTGTGGAGCGGTGGCAGGGGATGGATCGTTTTTATGAGGAAGTGCAGGATGTTGTGGAGGATAAGAGTTCTGATTCTGAGGCTGTTTCTGTGGCTCAGGATTTGATCCGCTCTGCTCATCAGACTCCGTTGCAGTCGGATGTGTTGATGTGGCGTGGTGTTCGTAACTGGCATACGACTTTTGGCACTGATGATCTAGATAATCTTCCTGGCTGGGAAGATGAACAGGAGCGTTTTACTCCTATCACTTCTTCTCGTGAAGTTGCTACAAATGAGTTCACCACGTACGGCAAGGCGGGTGCGTTGCTGCGTGTGGAGGCGAAGAAAGGTACCCCTGGTATCTGGATGCCGACGAATGGTAGTGATGATGAAGAATTAGTTATGCAGCAGGAGTTTTTGGTGCCGCCGGTGCTACTATAAAAGTTGTTTCTGTTGAGCCTGGCGAGTTGCCGATGATAAATGTGGAGGTGTCTTATGACAACGGCGCATGAGGTGTTTCTTGAGCGGTTGTGGGATGATATGTCTTTTGCTCGTGATGATAAGCCTCCTACGAATGTTCCTGTTTTGATGCGGCGGCTTGGGGTTCGTGGTAAGTCTCGTGAAGAGCGTCAAGCTGCTGTTGATAAGTGGTTAGAGGATAATGAGCCGGGTATTATGCTTCGTTTTGAGTTGGAAGAGTTTGGCTATATCCCTCGTAGTGAGGAACAATCAGTTGCCTCTACTGACGCTGCCTAGTTGGTAGGTGGCTGGGCTCGAGTCCCAGCAGCGCACCGGCATATTCTTTCAAGAACACCATCACGCACGGAATTTCAAGCAACAGAGTTTATATCCCGTGTTTATACAGCGTTCCCTTCATGTTCACCTGCGCGCATTAGCATGAAAACATGAACAAAAGAACAATCATCTCCCTCCTCAGTACAGCAGCATTAACCTGCGCTCTCGTCGCATGTTCCACCGATGAGAACAGTACAGAGAAACAAGGCAACAAAGAATCAGCACAGGCGTCGGCAAGCACAGTGGCACATGATAAAAACGAAGAAGAAAACGAAGGGCAGAAAGAAAAACAGGAAAAGGAATCCATCAAGTTTGCAACCTATAATGCCAGCCTAAATCGCAAGGCGGAGGGCAAGCTTATTGAAGATCTCTCCACACCTAATAATGAGCAGGCAGGCGTTATTGCCACAATCATCAAGAGCGAGAACCCAGATGTGCTTGTCATTAACGAATTTGACTATGACCCGGAGGGTAAAGCACTGAAATTGTTCCAGGAGAATTATCTAGATAACGCCTACAAGTACTCATTCAGCGCCGAAGTGAATACCGGTGTGGATTCAGGGCTTGATCTAGACAATAACGGCGTTTTACATGAGGCAAACGACGCATGGGGATATGGTGAGTTTCCTGGCCAATACGGCATAGCCGTACTCTCGAAATACCCACTAAAAACGGATGCTCTAAGAAGTTTCCAGAAACTTCTATGGAAAGACATGCCAAATAATCTCATGCCCGCGGATTATTATGGTGCCAATGCTGACAAGCTGCGTTTATCCAGTAAGTCACACTGGGATTTGCCAGTAGAAATTGGAAACAAAGAGATTCACCTTCTTATTTCCCACCCCACACCGCCGTCTTTCGATGGACCCGAAAAACGCAATGGGCGCCGCAATTCCGATGAAATTCGCCTCACTGCCGATTACATTCATGGCGGCAAAGAGGCAGAATGGATCGTTGATGACCAGGGGCAACGCGGTGGTTTAGCACCAGATGCGGAATTCATTGTCTTCGGCGACCAAAACTCTGACCCGCGTGATGGTGGCGCAGGTTTCACAGGCGTGAAGCAATTGCTGGGGCAGGAGCGTGTGGTAGATCCGAAACCAACTTCGGAAGGTGCAGTGGAGGCGGCAAGGCAACCAGGCAACGATACACACAGTAACCCTGCAGAAAATGACACTGCCGATTTTTCTGACCCAACGCCGGGTAATTTGCGTGTTGATTATGTATTACCTTCTCGCGGTCTGAACGTGAAGGGTTCACACGTTGTGTGGCCAAAGAGCGACCAGCCTTTGGGTGAGCTGATGGATCCTAAGACCAGTAGCGATCACCGCATGGTTGTGCTTGAGATAGAGCCTTAAGCATTTATTAGCCCGTACGATAGGGTAGGAATTTTATATAAAACTACAATAAAATTCATCGGAAAAGAGCCTTATCATGACGGGGTGGAATTATTTCGGAAAATAAACGCTTTTCTCAAAATCATGCTTATGTTTTGCTCTTGCAGAGCTAGTTAGTTTTTTCTTGCTAGATTGAAATTATGTGTGCCAGTAAAGAATCAGAGTATATGGATTGGGATGTGCTTGATTTCGCACGTATTATGAAACGTTTGCCGGAACACCTGCCAATCTCTGATGCCATGGAAGCTGCGGATCCGCAGCAACGTGGACGATATTGGACATCGCAACGTGAGCATCTGGTGGATTGGTATAAGTCTCAAGTTACTTGTGGACAAGGAGCTTTTACAAGACAAAAATCCAATCGCTCCGCCAAGATAACTTACAATCGATTTCAATGTGCAGAAGGCTTAGTATGGCTCGCTGAAGCTCTTGGTGTTGAGGAAACCTTGGTTCAACAGGCTGCTGATGCTGCTCTTGCTGTTCCGAGACGCTCGCGATGCAGAGTAGTACGTGAACTCATTGGATGGGAATTAATTTCTCGACAGGTCAGCTCTCTGCAACAACGTCATCGATGGTGGAGTAGAGCTAAAGTGCTGTGACCTCTTCATACTTGCCAGTGATCCAGTGAATTCAACAAAGTACCTGAGTTTAAGTATGATCTGTGCATGAGATGTAACAGTAAATAAGCAGGTCTGCCTTTTTGTTTCGTCTGATATTGGTTCTTTAGTTCTTTATGCTTTCAGAAGCCATTCGTTAGTGTGCATTTCTTTGGCACCTATTGTCATCATTGATACTTCATCATTCGGTGAGTGTGTAATAAATAACGCTTATCGACGACATAACAGTCGTAGTGAAAATTTTTTCCAGGAACACAGGAAAGAGAGCAGGAAAAGGTAGAGAGCAGATGAACAATAGCATTTGGGATACCCCGCAGTCAGCACCGCACAATAATGCTAGACCCGGCAATTCTGGCAAAGGAAAAAAATTTATTGTTCTGGTTGTTGTGTTTATTGTTCTCCTTGCTCTTATCGCTATCGGCTGGTTCTTTTTAAGTGGTAGGTCGACTAATCACACCGCTGATTCTGCTGCGCAGTTTACGGTGAGCAATGGTACGAGTGAAAAATCAGTAGAGAAAAGTTCTGTTACATCTGTTAGTTCTACATATGCTACTTCTGCACAGGAAAGTGCACAGCCGACGTCGAACGCAAAAGAAGAACTTGATGTAGTAGCAGTAGAACCAGCAGTAGGTTATGGCGATTGCAATGCGCTGAACAAAGTAGAAGATGGCGGCAATCTTATTTTTCAGCATGGTGATTCAATATCACATGGTGAATCTGGTGATACGGTTGTTTCATTTTGTGATGGACAATGGGCGAAGACTGGTCTTTATGCCTCTGATTCTGGTCGGGGGTTACAGCATTGGACGGGAACCGAATGGGAGTATGTTCGTTCTGCCGGAACAACAAGTGGTATGGGCTTGGCAAGGTCATGTTGGGATAAGCAGCAGCTGATCAGCATGGGTATTCCGGGAGAATTATTAGCAGATGTTGTGACGTGCGATGCAGGTGATGTGATAAACAATGCAGCCCCTTCTGCAGGATCTAATTCTGCTGGGGTGAGTAGTTTGGCTGCGTATGAACAACCACAATGTGATGGTCACTATATTCTTATCGTCGATAATGTTATTTTCGCTGAGTCGACGCCATATGAAGCTCAAACTGTTCAAGAGCGTTTGAGTGCATATCCTGGGGCGAAAACAGCAAAACCAGGAGCGTGTCCTTCATTGCGAGCTTGGAAAGATGATTCGCAGGGGCGTTCTCTTAGTGATGCTGGATATGATGGTGGGTATATCATTCCCATTTACTATGATTACGGTTCTGACAAGAGTGCCGTATGCTCTGCTCAGCAGAATTATCCTGGTTCTTATGCTCGTGTTCTGAGTAATCAAGCAGAATACTTAACTCCATGCGGCTAGATGTGAGCTGGTGCGCTGCGCGGTGAGCTAACGGTTTTGTCTCCTGGTATCCAAAAGCGCAGAGGGGCTTCAGTATTTTTAGAAATGCCGATTCGAGGTCCACGAACCCAGTGTGGTTGTTGGGTTCTGGGCGTCAAAATAAAATCCGGACCATGTATGGATGCGCCATTATGAATAAGATCAAGTCCTAGAGCTGAGCCGAGATTTCCTGGCCCTTGTGCCAGACGTGCAAAGGGGATAGAGTTGCCACGGCGTTGACGTGCCAGTTCAACCCCTTCGACTATTTCACCTGCACGTAGGAGACAGCCTTGTCCTACTCCTTGAGGTGCGCAGACAATATTTCCTGCTCGGTGGATACCATAAGAGACGTAGACGTACATGCAGCCACCAGTAGAAAACATTGCACGATTACGTGGTGTTGGTCCGCGGTACGTATGTGAGGCAGCATCCTCAGTTCCCAGATAGGCTTCTATTTCAGTTAATCGAATAGAAACACCGGCATGATGCAGTACGCAGCCTAAAAGCTGTGGCGCTACTACATCAGCTGGTTCTGAAAAATTAATCATGGTTCCATACTTGTTCGTTGAGAATACCTGCGCGTTTAGACACTACAGCTGCTACTAAAGCCTGACCGGTGACGTTGACTGCGGTACGTCCCATATCGATGATAGGTTCAACGGCAAGTAATAAGCCTACACCTGCTAATGGCAAACCAAGTGTAGAAAGTGTCAAAGTAAGCATAACAGTGGCACCAGTGGTGCCTGCTGTGGCAGCGGAACCAATTACTGAGACGAAGATAATCAACAAATAATCTGTGAAGTCGAGTGATACACCATAGAATTGTGAAACGAAAATAGCGGCCACAGCAGGGTAAACAGCAGCACAACCATCCATTTTTGTTGTTGCACCTAGTGGAATGGCGAAAGACGCATATTCGCGAGGAACACCAAGAGCTTGTTCAGATACTCGCTGTGTTACTGGCATTACGCCCATGGAAGATCGAGTAACAAAGCCAAGCGACGTGACCGGAGCGATGCGTCGATAGAATCCAATGACTGGGATACGTGCAAAACGTAGTACAGCTGGGTAAATAATGCCGAGTACCAGCGCTAAACCAAGATAAACAGCGATAACAAATTTACCTAGTGAACCAAGTGCTTCCCAACCATAGCTAGCGATTGCGTGAGCAATGAGTGCAGCTGTGCCAACGGGGGCGAGACGGATGATCCACCATAAAACTTTCTGAATGATGGCTAGCAAAGATTCGTTAAAAGCAAAGAAAGGCTCGGCTGCCTTACCGCTTTGGATTGCGGCAATGCCAATTGCTAAAGAAAGAATGAGGATTTGTAGCACATTGAAATTTATGTTGATTGCCCCAGAATCGGTAGCGCTAGCGCTTAACCCGAGAAAGTTTACTGGCACTATGGATTCTAAAAATCCGAACCAACTTCCTACCTTGGAAGGATCGGCGGCATTACTCGGGTCGATTGTGGTATTTTCTCCTGGTTTTATGAGCAGGGCGACGATAATGCCAGCCACTACAGAGAAGAATGCCGTAATAGCAAACCACATGAGCGTCGAGACTGCTAGTCGTGCTGCATTGGTTACTTTACGCAAATTAGCGATGGAAGTGACAACGGCGGTGAAGACAAGGAGCGGAATGAGTAATTTAAGTAGCTGCACATAAGTGTCGCCGATTGCTTCGAGTGCATTGGTGAGCCAGTCATTATTTTTATTATTCTTTCGGGCAATAAAGCCGAGTACAAGACCGACAATCAGGCCGATAATGACTTGAACACCGAAGTTGCTTATCCATGTGGTGCGTTTACGGGTGGGGTGGGGTGTAGTCATGTATTTCCTTTTCTAGTTTGCTTGTTCTTCCATATGCTTGATGAATCATATTCATGCTCGTCATGGTTCAACGCATAAGTGATGATTTTATGCCGCGTGAGGGGCTATTCGACGAATAATGTGAGCAAATTAACAGACTGGTATATTTTGTATAGACAGGGCTGTCTATCTTTTCTGTATTATCTTCCTGGACTAAGCTGGATTGTTATGACCCAACAGCAACACGAAGACCTCATTGCGCGAACCCGCTATGTGTGGAATCGTGGTCCAAGACCAAGCGGGCGTGGCAAAGTGCACTTTATCGGTGCGGTACTAAGTCTTGTGTCTGGTACCGTTCTTTCTACCTATGCCTGGATGACGCTGCCGTGGTGGCAAGCTATGGGAGTATGCGTATATGCGGTGGGACTATGTGCGCTATTTGGTGTTTCTGCTGCCTATCACCTAGGACCGTGGCGTCATAAGAAAACCGTGCAATGGTGGCGTAGGGCAGATCATGCCATGATCGCTGTGTTTATTGCTGCCACCTACACGCCATTGAGTCTGATAATTTTGTCGCGGCAACAAACAATATGGTTGCTCGGTACTGTATGGGTTGGAGCAGTGCTAGGTGTTGTGCTCAACCTTGTATGGATCAATCACCCACGCTGGTTAGATGTAGTGGTGTACTTGGTTTTGGGATGGTTGATTGTGCCGTTGATGTCCCAGCTATGGGTCAAGGCCGGTGCAGCGGTGGTCTGGCTGATTCTCGCTGGTGGAATTGTCTATTCGCTTGGGGCGGTGATGTATGGTTTTCGTTGGCCAGGTAGGCAAGCGCGTCATTATGGTTTTCATGAGCATTTTCATACCGCTACAGTTGTAGCAGCTATTTTGCACCTGATAGCTATGTGGTTTGTGGTGGTTCCATAAGATTTTTAACCCCTTGATAGGGGCTATGCAAGAAAAAGATGAGAAAATGCTTTCTGAAGACTAAGTAGAAGTTCTAATATAGGTATATGGCTTCAACAGTATTTATTTCGGGCGCTGCCCGCGGAATTGGACGTTCAACAGCACTAGAGTTGGCTCGACGTGGTTGGACAGTAGGCGTATATGACATAGTTGATGATTTTGGGTGGATCGAAACCGAAGATCTTGGCTCAGGAAAAATCTATTCAGGGCATTTGGACGTGACTGATCCACAGTCATGGGAAGAAGCACTCAAAGACTTTGCTGGTCATACCGGTGGCGAAATTAAAGTCGTTGTTAATAACGCTGGTGTCCTTTATGCGGGACCTTTTATGGAAGAAGGTTCCTACGAGCGTGATGAGTTCTTAGTGAATGTCAATGTCAAAGGAGTGCTCAACGGTTCACGTGCAGCATATCCGTATCTTAAAGCAGCACATGATGCCAAGCTGGTAAACCTTGCATCTGCATCAGCTATCTATGGTACCCCTGATATGGCAGTTTATTCTGCAACAAAATTTGCGGTACGCGGTATTACTGAAGCGCTTAATCTTGAGTGGGAACAGGACGGCATCACAGTATCATCACTGTGGCCCCTCTACGTAAACACAGGAATGCTCGATGGAGTATCTACCAGTGGTACTAAAAAGATGGGTGTGCGTCTAGGACCAGATGATATTGCACAAGCTGTCGCTGACATGGTACAAAGCGAACGCGGTAAGATCGCTAAGGTACATCAGCCAGTAGGTCTGCAAACAAAAGTGATGTATGCCTTCTCTCATTTTTCTCCTGCTTGGCTTACACGCTTTATCAACGCAAAGCTCACTACAGACCGTCCGGTGCGCCCATAACATCCATTAGTTGAAGTGCCTAAAAGTGCTTCAACATCACGTATCGCTCACAAAGCGCCCCTATAGTTAACCCCGGTGTTTGGGGTTCTCCTATAGGGGCTTGTTCTATCATGTAGCTAGCTTGTGCTTAGTTGGTCTGCTCATCACGATGTTTTCGATACCATCCAATAAGCGCATCAGTAGAACTATCGCCAGATTGTGCTTTTTCTTTTCCGCTTACAGCAGCTGCTAAATCATTGGCTTGTTGTTTTCCGAGTTCGACCCCCCATTGGTCAAAGGAATTGATATCCCATATTGCGCCCTCGACGAACACAATATGCTCATATAGAGCAATTAACGTTCCCAGAGCATAAGGATTCAGTTCTGGTGCCAAAATGGTAGTGGTAGGGCGGTTACCTGGCATGACCTTGTGTGGTACTAATGCGGGATCTACGCCATCAGCAGTAATTGCTGCTGCGGTCTTACCAAAGGCAAGTACCTTTGTTTGTGCAAAAAAATTGCTCATCAGCAAATCATGCATACTGCCATCGCCTGTTGCTGTGGGGATGTCTTGTTGTGGGCGGGCGAAACCGATGAAGTCTGCTGGAATAAGTTTTGTCCCTTGGTGTAGGAGCTGGAAAAAAGCATGCTGACCATTTGTGCCAGGCTCACCCCAGAATATCTCTCCTGTTTGTAGCGTTACTGTCGTTCCATCACGATGCACAGACTTACCGTTGGACTCCATAGTTAGTTGCTGCAAATAGGCAGGGAATCGACCAAGGTCTTGGCTGTAGGGCAGCACTGCGTGGCTTTGCGCACCATAGAAGTTGTTGTACCAGACTCCCAATAGTCCCATAAGTACAGGAACATTATGCGCAAGTTCTGTGTGAGCGAAATGCTCATCCATGTCATGAAAACCATCGAGCAGGCGCATAAAATCTTGTGGACCAATGACTGCCATGAGGGATAAACCAATAGCGGAATCCATGGAATAGCGTCCACCGACCCAGTTCCAAAAACCAAACATATTAGCAGTATCAATACCGAAATCTGCTACTTTTTCGGTGTTGGTAGACACAGCAACAAAATGCTTTGCTACAGCCGCCTCATCTCCTAGTTTCTTGATCAGCCAACGCTTAGCAGCATGAGCATTTGCCAGTGTTTCTTGAGTTGTAAAGGTTTTAGAAGAAACAATAAACACAGTAGATTCAGGATTACATTGCTCAAGCACTGCACTGATGTCTGCAGGGTCGACGTTGGAGACAAAATGTGCCTTAATGCCTGCCGTGGCATAACTGCGTAGTGCTCGCGTGGCCATAGCAGGCCCCAGGTCGGAACCTCCGATGCCAATGTTGACTACTGTATCAATGCGCTGACCTGTGAAACCGCGCCAAGTGCCAGTTCTAAGCGCAGTGGCAAAGTTACGCATTTTCTCTAGCACTTCGTGCACATCAGCGACAACGTTTTGCTTATCGACGACCAACTCAGCATCTTTGGGCAGGCGCAAGGCGGTATGGAGCACTGCGCGATCTTCAGTATTGTTGATATGTTTTCCAGCAAACATATCAGCGATTTTTTGAGATAATCCTCTTGCCTCGGCTAACTCAATGAGTAATGCAATAGTCGTCTCGTTGATGAGATTTTTAGACAGATCAATATAAAGACCGGCTGCTTCATAGCTAAAGTTTTGTGTACGCTGAGCATCAGCGTCGAAAAGCGCAGATAGAGTTGTATTTTTTATGTCAGTGTAATGATCGGTGAGTCTGTGCCACTGGGGTAGAGAAGTGATGTCAGTGCTCATGTGATGCTCCTTGAGGGGGTTGAGCAAAGGTTTGTATTATCTTCTTCCAAGCTAGCGTTAATTAGCCGAGTTTGCCACGTCCCATGCGCAGTAGTAACTGTGCTAAAGCTGGTCCTTCTTCACCGATTTCTGCTCGGAATTGGTTGATGATTGCTACTTCGCGAGTGTGGACGAGTTTTGTGCCACCAGAACCTAAGCGTGTTTTGCCAATCAATTGTGATATTTCTGCGCGTCGTTTTACTGCGCTGAGGATTTCTCGGTCGAGGCGATCGATCTCTAAGCGATATTTTTGTATTTCCGCATCGGAAAGTGCATCATCAACGCCTGTAGGCATGAGTTTTTCAGATGAACTATCAGCAGTAGACATACTCATTATTGTGCCATGTGCAAGAGGAATTGTTAAAGCCGTGCAAGGTTTTTGCACTGTACTTTCTTGAAGAAAAGGCGAAAAATTCGGTAGGGGTAGGGTGAAGAACCCCCTATGTCGCTAAGACGTTGTAGGTTAGAAACGATGAATGAATACGTAAACAATAATCCTTTTCAGGCAAGAACTACTGACCATACACATCAGGGCTTACCCACTCAGGGCTTAGCAAGTTCTGCTGAGGAGCTTCTCGACGGGCTCAATGAACAGCAGAAGCAAGCGGTGACATATCACGGTGGAGCTTTGCTTATCGTCGCAGGTGCTGGTTCCGGGAAAACAGCTGTGCTTACGAGGCGGATTGCCTATTTAATGCATACAGGAGTGGCACATCCAGGTCAGATTCTTGCTATTACCTTCACTAATAAGGCTGCTGCGGAGATGAAGGAACGCGTAGAGTCTCTTGTTGGACCGATCGCTCAACGTATGTGGGTGGCTACCTTCCATTCAACGTGTGTGCGTATTCTTAGGGAGCAAGCAGGACTGATTCCACAGCTAAACAGTAATTTTACTATCTATGATTCTGATGATTCCAAGCGTCTGCTGGGAATGATTGCCAAAGATCTTGACATAGATGTCAAAAAGTATCCGCCTCGAATGCTTGCAGCGGGAATATCCAAGTATAAAAATGATCTCATCAGTGTTGCTCAAGCACAGGCAGAAGTAACGACAGGTGCGGGTTCTTATGAAGCCATGGTGGTGCAAGTATATGAGCAGTATCAACGTCGTTTAGCTGATGCTAATGCTGTAGATTTTGATGATCTCATTGCCATAACTGTGTCAATTCTGCAGAATAATCCAGATGTGGCTGCATACTACCGACGTCGTTTCCGCCATGTTTTAGTAGACGAATATCAAGATACAAATCATGCTCAGTATGTCCTATTGCGTACCTTGGTAGGGGAAGGGGAACAGGCAAGCCATCTGTGTGTCGTTGGTGATTCTGATCAGTCTATTTATGCCTTTCGTGGCGCTACGATCCGTAATATCGAAGAATTCGAGCGGGATTTCCCTAGTGCTCAGACTATTGTGTTGGAACAGAATTATCGTTCCACCCAAAATATCCTTAGCGCTGCAAATGCAGTGATTGCGAGAAATAGTCAGCGTAGAAAGAAAAATCTTTGGACTGAGGCAGGATCTGGTGAGAAGATCATTGGCTATGTTGCCGATAATGAACATGATGAGGCACGTTTCATAGCCACTGAAATAGATCACTTGTCTGATCACGGCACAAATTATAATGACATAGCGATCATGTATCGTACGAATAATTCTTCACGTGCAATTGAAGAGATATTTATTCGTTCTGGTATTCCTTATAAGGTTGTTGGTGGGACTCGCTTTTATGAGCGTAAAGAAATTCGGGATATAGTTGCCTATCTGCGCCTCATTGATAATCCCGAAGATGAAGTATCACTGCGTAGAATTATCAATACTCCACGACGCGGCATCGGTGATAAAGCCCTTGCTTTACTGAGCCTTCATGCGCAGAATAATCGCATCAGTCTTTATCAGGCTCTGCTGGATGCCTGCGCTGATAAAGTCTCATTGCTAGGTACTCGTGCGGTTCGGGCAATAAGTGGTTTTGTGGAATTACTCACTGGGATACAGCAACGAGCTACAGAGAATCTACATGAACTTACACAGCTTCCTGATATCGCTGCTATGGTTTCCGATATTCTCGACAGTACCGGCTATAAGAGCGAACTAGAGCAATCGAATGATCCACAAGATGCAGCTCGTCTAGATAATCTCAACGAACTTGTGTCTGTTGCAAGAGAGTTTTGTGCAGAAGCTGCTAATCAATTGGCATATGTTGAGCAGGAAAGTATTGCAGATATATCTGAGGCTCAGGCTGTTCCTGGCAGTTTGCAGGCATTTCTAGAGAAAGTGTCATTGGTTGCTGATAGCGATCAACTTCCTGATGAGCAACAAGATGTTGTGACACTAATGACTCTGCACACAGCTAAAGGTCTGGAGTTTCCGATTGTCTTTTTAATAGGTTGGGAAGACGGACAATTCCCGCATATGCGTGCCTTAGGGGATCCAAAAGAACTGGCAGAGGAGCGTCGTTTAGCTTATGTAGGTATAACACGTGCGCGTCGGAAGTTATATCTGTCTCGTGCGATTATGCGTAGTTCTTGGGGAAATGCTCAAATGAATCCGCAATCTCGTTTCCTTGATGAGATACCTGGTGATCTTTTAGAGTGGCGTAGAACAGAACCAGACGGAATGCGTAGTGGTTGGTATGAGTCATATGGTCAACCAAACACGCCACGAACGCAGAATACGTATGGGTCGTATGGAAATATGAGATCGCATAGACCGAATACTGCGCGCACTACTAAAACAAGCCAGTTGCATGTGGTGGTGGGAGATCGCGTTAATCATGAGAAATACGGGTTGGGCACGGTGACTGCCGTTGATGGTATGGGGCAGTATATGTCAGCAACAATTGATTTTGGTTCCTCAGGAGTGGTGCGTCTCATGCTCATTGGTAATGTGCCAATGGAAAAACTCTGAGTCCATACATTGAAGAAATGCGTGTGATAACGCAAAAGGAGCAGTACAACTGTACTGCTCCTTTTTGTATGAAAAGGTTTAGAAAGAAACGCCGTGTTCCTCTAACCATGCAATAGGATCTGCTGGGGTGGATCCATCAGGGTGGATCTCAAAGTGCAAATGTGGTCCAGTAGAGAATCCAAGGCTGCCCATGCCAGCGATTTGCTGTCCAGCAACTACGCGCTCGCCTACGGAGACGTCGAGAGTTTCCATATGGCCATATACAGAGATGGAACCATCATCGTGGCGAATACGAATCCACTGACCATAACCAGAAGCTGGACCGGAATCAATAACAGTACCATCCATGACTGCGTAGATAGGTGTGCCGGAGGCATTAGCAATATCAATGCCAGTGTGGAAAGCACCCCAACGGAACTCAAAGAGGGTAGTGAGGATACCATCAGCAGGTTTAGCGATGGTGACTTTTGGAATGCGGATTAGTTCATCAATTACAGCTCGTTCTTCACTGTACTGTACTGCTTTGGTGAGCTGGTTGCTTAAGTTGGTGTTTGGCTTAAACTCGGCAATAGAGAGGATCTGTGGTGAAGTTTCTTCCTCGGCAACAACCTCTCCTTCGTGAGCAGCAAGAGCGATTTTCGCATCTTTGTCTGTAGTTTTAGTGTGAGATTGTGCAATCGCCGCGCCAGTAGCACCAGAAATAGAAAGAGCACTGGCTACCAAAGTCATAAGGGAAATACGATTTTTGAGGCTAGAGGTGTTTTGTTTGCGGTGTTTTCCGCCAGTAGTCCGTTGTGCAGACTGCATAAAACTTCACTTTCCTTCTAGTAGCATATGGCAATGTGATTTATTGCTTCGTATAAGCCGAAATGCTGAGTCTCAAAAGCCCGATTCAGCAAGAGATTACGAAGGTTAATCATATTGTAACCAACTTGTTATCGTTCGAGATGTAACGATAGCGCTTTCTAACTTATTGGGCAAGCTCTTCTTGTTGAAAAAACAAATTTCTTTTTATCTTTTTGTTAAAAACATCAATGAGCTTGGACAATGCTTAGAAAAAATTTTCCACATCAAACCCCCATCAAGTGTAGTGTATTTTAACTTTTGTTAATAATTGTTATCTAAAGTTGCTAAAAGTGTGTGGAGGTAAGTTTTCTTAAGTTTCTCCCCCATGGTTGCCGTCGTGTAATCGACCGTCATCTCTGAATGCGTGGCACAGTTGAAGGCATGAGCAAGAAATCTTCTGCACGACAATACTCTGAGCCGGTGCGTCGTCCGCGTAGCGAAAGTAAACCAACTGTTAGTAGTCTTGGCGGTCGCGGTAATAAGAAAGCGCAGAAGATTTCCTCCACCCGTCCAAGTGGTAGGGTTCGTTCTTTTGATTTTCGTAATACTCAGCCGAAACAGGTTCAGGTTGATCCCACATTCTTATCACGAGTGCGTGGTTTCTTTCCGATTATTATGGTGCCCAGCCTCAGCGTTGTTCTTGGGGCAATTATCTTTACCACAATTGCTCTGTTGGCTACTTCGACTTCGATGAGTGCTTTCCCTAGTACAGTCGCTCAATTTTGGTTGGTAGTCAATGCCGGACCGGTTGTTGGCCGTGGACAAATGATTGAATATCTGCCTTTGTTGCCGACTTTGGCGCTGATGTGGGCAGTCTCGCGTGCGGTGCATCGCATTGTGAAAGACCGAGTAAGTATCGCAGATCTTGGTGTGCTCACTCTATGTGTTTTCGGTATTCCGTTACTGATAACTTTAACTGCGTGTGCCATGCTTTTCGACGCCGCTGCGGTCTATGATCTGAGTAGTCCACCAGTATTGCTGGTAGTGCTTCGTACTGTTCTTGTACATTTCATTGCTATGACATGGGGCATGGGCACGAGGCTCTGGCGTGCTCTGATGCGTCGGTTCGGTTTACCTGAAGAAATTGTTGATGCATTTGTTCTCGCTGTAAAAGTGCTGCTTCGTTTGTGTCTTGCTGCGGCAATTGTGTATGCGATCAGCCTTGGGGCGCATTATGCCTCGGTTGGTGACACGCTCGCATTGTATCCCACAGCACCTGGAAAAATTGCTGCAATTGGTATCAGTATTCTTTATTTACCCAATGTACTTATTGCAACAATGGCTGTGTTGTGTGGTTCCGAAGTAGTATTTGGGCAGGCAACCTTGTCGTTATTCGGACTTAATTTAGTTCCGCTTCCACCACTGCCTCTCCTTAGTGCTATCCCTGCTGCCATTCCGGATTGGGCAGTAGCACTCATGGTTATTCCTTTCTTTGCCTCAATAATGAGTATTTATAAAAATATCCCTAACTTTAGGCAAGCTGGATTCATCATTATTTTTAGTGCGTTTAATTTCCTCATATTCAGTTATCTTGCTAGCGGACAACTAGGTGTCTATGAATTCGTTGGTCCTCGTTTATGGCTGAGTACAGGATTAGTAACCCTGTGGATAGGCGTTATTGCTTTGATCGCAGCGACCATACGGTTTGTGAGAAGTCGTCACAGCGTTTCTGATATACACGATGAGCCTGGTACTCAGGATGAGGAGGTGGAACCAGGTGTAGCAGCTACAGATATAACAGATAGAGAAGACACAGAAGATATAGCTCAGAGTGTGGACGATGATATATCTGGTGGCGACAATGATGGCAATGATGTCAATGATGGCAGCAACGATAGCGACGGCAGCGATGTCAATGATGCTAATGACGACAGTGCCACGTCTGCAATAGATGCTGAAGATAGAGCAGATACAACAGATACCGAAAATGATCTTGCTAAGGAAATAGAGAACACAGAGGAAACAGCAGAAACTGACAATACTGAGAACACTGAGAACGCTGAGAACGCTGAGGCGATTGCTGCCCATGAACATGAGCAGGACGTCGAAAAGCACGCGGAGGCTTTACCTGAACAAACACCGGTAGAGCAGACACCAGAATCACAAAAGTGACCTTAGCCAATCAACAAGTTACAATACACAGAGTGACGAGCACTGAAAAAACCTCCCAGAATGAGCACAAAATACCGATAGTGGTACTCGCCTCAGGATCTGGCACACTTCTGCAAGCGCTTATCGACGCTCAACCCCAAGGAACATATCGCATAGTTGGTGTTGTTAGTGATGTTCCTTGTACCGCGCTCACCAGGGCTAAAGACGCTAGTATCCCTACAGCCTGCGTAGCATTAGCACACGGGGCTGATAGGGAAGAATGGAATAGTGAACTTGCTGCTGTCGTAGCAGCTTTTGATCCTGTCTTGGTTGTCTGTGCAGGTTTTATGAAAATCCTGGGAGCAAACTTTCTTGCGCAGTTTGGTGGCCGCATTATCAATACTCACCCCGCTCTTTTGCCGGCATTCCCAGGTGCTCATGCGGTAAGAGATGCCTTGGCGTATGGCGTAAAAGTGACCGGTTCTACAGTGCATTTTGTTGATGATGGGGTAGATACGGGTGAAATTATCGCGCAAGAAGCAGTGAATATCGTTGCTGGTGAGGACGAGCACACACTCCATGAGCGAATTAAACAAGTAGAGCGTAGACTCATTGTGTCAGTATTAAACTCTGCAGTCGTGGTCATGGGTGCAGAGAATGAGATAGAAGAGGTGTCGTTTCACGTATGAGTGATGGCATGAGAGCAATCAAACGCGCTTTGGTGAGCGTATATGACAAAACAGGTTTGGCTGATTTAGCACAAGCCTTGGATAAAGCAGGGGTAGAAATCGTTTCTACCGGATCCACTGCTGCCAAAATTGCGGAACTAGGCATTGCAGTAACTCGAGTAGAAGAGCTGACTGGTTTTCCTGAATGCCTCGAAGGACGAGTAAAAACACTACATCCGCGAGTACACGCTGGTATTTTGGCAGACACTCGTAAAAGCGAGCACCTAGCCCAACTAGAAGAACTTGGGGTATCGCCATTTGAGCTCGTTGTAGTCAATCTTTATCCTTTTACAGAAACTGTTGCCTCAGGTGCAGATTTTGACGCTTGTGTTGAGCAAATAGATATTGGTGGCCCATCTATGGTGCGTGCGGCTGCAAAGAATCACCCATCTGTTGGTGTGGTTGTGGATCCAGCTCGTTATGATCTGGTGCAAGAAGCATTAACTCATGGTGGTTTTACTCTGGAGCAACGTCGTATGCTTGCGGTAGAGGCATATCGACACACAGCATCCTATGATGTTGCAGTGGCAACATGGATGAGCAGCCAGGTAGACACAACTAATGAAGAATATCCGGAATGGATTGGTAGTTCTTATAAGCGCGCTCATCAACTGCGTTATGGGGAAAACCCTCACCAAAGTGCAGCACTATACAGTGATGGCACTGGTTTAGCTGGCGCTAAACAATTCCACGGTAAAGAGATGTCGTATAACAATTACACTGATTCCGATGCTGCTTGGCGTGCTGCTTGGGACCATGAGCAACCGTGTGTAGCAATCATTAAGCATGCTAATCCTTGTGGTATCGCTATCTCGGATGAGTCTATTGCTGCGGCACATCGCAATGCGCACGCTTGTGATCCAGTTTCTGCTTTTGGTGGCGTTATTGCTGCTAATCGTGAAGTCACCGTGGAGATGGCACAGCAAGTAGCAGAGATTTTTACTGAGGTTATTGTTGCTCCTTCTTATGAGCAAGGTGCAATTGACGTGTTGTCCCAGAAGAAAAATATCCGCATCCTACAAGCACCACAGCCAGAAAAAATTGGTGTCGAACGGCGGGAAATTTCCGGTGGTGTCCTGGTGCAGCAGCGTGATCTTATCGACGCGCCGGGTGACGCACCAGATCAGTGGACTCTTGCAGCTGGGGAGCCTGCAGATGAGGCGCTACTGCGCGAACTAGAGTTTGCATGGCGTGCAGTGCGTGCGGTGAAGTCTAATGCCATTTTGTTAGCCAAAGATGGGGCAACTGTTGGCGTTGGTATGGGGCAGGTTAATCGTGTTGATGCGGCTAAACTTGCTGTGGAGCGCGCTAATTCCCTAGCAGGAGACGCAGAACGCGCTAACGGAGCCGTTGCCGCTTCTGATGCTTTCTTCCCATTTGCTGATGGTTTCCAAGTGCTTGCCGACGCAGGAGTAACGGCAGTGGTGCAGCCAGGTGGATCTATTCGTGATGCTGAGGTTATTGAGGCAGCTAATGCCGCTGGTATCACCATGTATCTCACTGGGTCACGCCACTTTGCACACTAATTCCTAAGAAAAAACAGACACTCCCCAAATTTGAGAGCGCATAGTATAACTCTCGACGTTGGGGAGTGTTTTATTTTCACAGAAAACCAAGCGAAGCTGCCGACGACCTCACTAGAGTTAGAGGGTATGAGTAGATATGTACCTGGTGTAGCTTTTTTATTCGCTCCTGCTAATCGTGCTGATATTATCCCCAAAGCCGCAGAGCGTGCTGACGTAGTGATTCTTGATCTTGAAGATGGTGCTGGTGATATTGATCGTCCGCGTGCCTATCAAAATATCCGTGACGCACAATTAGATCCTGAGCGTACGTTCATCCGTATTGTTGGTCCTCAAGACGACAATCACAAAGATGATCTCGATTTTGTGCGCACTACGCGGTACACAAAAATTATTGTGCCAAAAATTCGTGAAGCACTTCCAGAGACGCTAGGCGAGGGGCTAGAGATCGTCCCTATTATTGAGACGCCCCAAGCAATTCTCAACATTGGCACTATTGCGGCAGATCCTCGTGTGATTGGTTTATATTGGGGTGCTGATGATCTCACCATTGAACTTGGTGGACTGCATTCGAGGTATAAAAATGATGAATCACACACTGGTATGTACCGTGACACGATGACATATGCTAGGGTGCAGACGCTTATGTATGCAGCAGCTTACGATAAATTTGCTCTTGACGCGGTTTATCAAGACTTTTCTGATGATGAGGGACTCTATCGTGAAGCTCTCGATTCAGCACGAAGCGGATTCAATGCATTTCCGTGCATTCATCCACGTCAAGTACCTATTGTGCGTAAGGCATTTGCCCCGTCACCAGAACGGGTAGCATGGGCACAACGCGTAGTAGCTGAATCGAAGCAGCATCCTGGCGCATTTCAGCTTGATGGAGAAATGGTTGATGCGCCATTGATTAAACAGGCGCATATACTGCTCAGCCGCATGCAATAAACAGATACTATGCTGCTGCTATTGTTGTTTTTCTGCCATTTGCGCAATGAGATCAAGAGTGCGCGATACACGGTTTTCTGGCAGTGGTGCTCCCAAAACATTGAGAACAGCGTCGGCAAGCATGATGGAAGTATCAGGTAGCGAGTCTTCTAAAAGCTGTTCTGGGATGGTGCCATCGTTATTGCGCATTTCAATTACTGAAAGGGCGATGTGGAAAGGCAAATCTACCCGCGGATCCTCATCACCGACGATCTCAACTGCTAGATCACGGAAAATCTGCTGCAACTGTGCGCGCAAAGCATGGTAGTCCGCAAACTCAGGCGAGGCAGCAACTGGGAGTTGATAGAGCCTACCGACGTTCCACCGAGTAGAAAGCAACAGCCTAGATTCAGCTGCTGTGAGAGCCCATAATCGCAGTGGTGCATTTGCTTCTGCTTCTCCGAGCCACTCAGCTAGTTCTGTGGAAGGCAAGACTGTGGAATTAAGCAGAGTGAGGAAAATCTCAGTCTTTGATGGAAAATGATAGTAGAGTGATGCCTGGCGAATGCCGACAGCATCAGCGATTTGATGGGTGGAAGTGCTCGCGAAACCTTGGGTAGTAAATAGTTCTGCTGATGCATCCAATATCTCTTCACGTGCGGTATTACCACGACGTCGAGGGCTTTTCTTTCGAGGACGACCTACTGCTCCCGCCATAGGTTTCTGGCACCTCTTTTCTGTTTGATTGAGTACGGATACACGCGGTATGGCTGATTATACAAAGTGTTATACAGAATAACCACGTTATTTTATCTAAGGACAGTTGTAAAATGATTCAGATTTCTGTGTTCGATTCCTGAGTCAGATTTCAATGTTATGCTCATGAGCAAGTGACCGAGCAACATCAGCTACCAAGCGAGATGCAGCACCAAAGGTACTGCGTTGAATGGCTGATAATGCCTCAGGAGTAGTGGCATTGTTATGCACTCTGTTAGCCCAGCGGTTCATTTGCAATTGCAAACCTGCGTGCCATGCTTCACGAAGATAATCAGATTGCAGGTCAGAGAGCACTCCGGCTGCTCTTGCATCATCAATACGATTAAGTGTTGCAGTATGTGGGCTTTGCGCGGCCATTCCTGCCCAACGTGCAAGCGCAATGATGACGTGGAGTAGATCCTTGCGAATATCAATATAAGTATCTTTGTCAGGAAGACCCGTAAGCGTTTTGCTCAAGGCTGGTGGGCGCTGAGAAATAGCATCAACGAGGAGAATACGTGGGTCGATATGTTGCTGTGCGTGTTGTAGTAACCAATCACCAGCATCGCAATAATAAGCTAATTCGTGAGCCTGGATATTGTTTTTATTCTTCTCGATATAGTTTTCCCATTGTTGCTGGGATAAGAATTCCGTTGCGCCTTTTGTCTTTTTAAGAGAGCCAACCTGTAGCTCAGCTTCTTTGAGTAAAGAACGCAGTTGCTTTTGCTTATTTGCCTGTGTGCCATTAGTTTCTTGGGCCACATTGAGCCAGATAATCTCAGAAGAGGGCAGTGCGTCGCCTCTGCTTATGGCACCAGTGAATAAGATATTTGCTTTGCTATCACCGTTATTGCTGAGATTACGAATTGCTGGTGAACGGAAAATATCCTTGATAAGTGAAGAAAACCACTGAGTGAGTTCTTGGGGGGCTTCGCCATGTTCAATGGCATTACGCATCAGTTCTTGTGACTCTGCTAGAACACCACGAACGGTGGGTATGTCATTGCACAAGGGGGCTTGTGTAGCTAATTCGAGCAATGAAGGGTGTAACACGATATTGCTTTCTGCGAGGTAAGTGAAGATCTACAAAAATATACAGCGCCTATTCCTTTGCAGAATAAGCGCTGTACGCTGTTATCGCCAGTCAGAAATAGAAAAACTGACAGCGGGATGTTCACCCCGTTGAATTAACGGCTGGTGAACGGCAGGAGAGCCATCTCGCGAGCGTTCTTAACGGCGGTTGCTACCTGACGCTGCTGCTGCGGGGTCAGACCAGTAACACGACGAGAACGGATCTTGTGGCGGTCAGAAATGAATTGACGAAGAGTGTTGATGTCTTTGTAATCAACCTTGTCGATTCCTGCAGCCTTGAGAGGGTTCTTCTTAGGGCGACGGGATTGTTCAATCCGCGCCTTCTTGACATTAGTGCGTTTCATTGAAAACTCCTAAGAATTACCAGCTTGATTTACGAACGCCAGGAAGCTCACCACGGTGAGCCATCTCGCGCATACGGACACGGGAAACACCGAACTTACGAAGATAACCGCGAGGACGTCCATCATGGGAGTCACGGTTACGAACGCGAACAGGTGATGCATTGCGTGGCTGGCGATTCAGCTCGAACTGAGCATCGAGGCGATCTTCGTCAGAAGTGTTTGGGTTTTTAATGATTGCCTTGAGCTCGTTACGACGCTGCGCATAGCGTGCGACGATTTCCTTACGTTGCTCGTTCTTGGCGATTTTAGACTTTTTAGCCATAGATTATCGCTCCTCGCGGAATTCGACGTGCTTGCGTACCACTGGATCGTATTTCTTCAGAGTGATGCGATCTGGGTTGTTACGCTTATTCTTACGGGTCACATAGGTGTAACCGGTGCCCGCAGTGGACTTCAATTTGATAATTGGACGAACATCATTACGTGCCATCTTTAGATCTTCTCCCCGCGTGCACGGATCTTTGCGACAACAGCTTCAATGCCATCGCGGTCAATAACCTTAAGACCCTTGGTGGATACATTCAGAGTGATGGTACGTCCCTCAGATGGGAGGTAAAACTTCCGACGCTGCACGTTGGGATTCCAACGGCGTGAAGTACGTCGGTGCGAGTGTGAGACAGACTTGCCGTAAGACGGCTGACGTCCCGTTACCTGGCAAATAGCCGACATGGGTTTCTTTCTCCTAGCCGCCCACGTTCATGCTAGTTAGACTAGATACATCTGCGAAAAGTATATGGACACGTAGTGCCTTGTTGAATGCAGATTTACAGTCACGCCAGCTGACGGAGCGATATACGAACATTTTTCGACAACAGCAATGGACAACCATACCTGTTTTTTGTAAAAAAACCTAATCGTGCTCTTTGACGGTCTTTTTCTCTAATAGTTTCTTAATGGCAATGCTTGCTTATTTTTATTTTTCTTCCTTTTGGTGTAATGTCTTTGGGGTTGTCATAAAAGCGCTGACTTAAAGTTGTTGATTCAGCTTTGGTGCAGGCTATGGCTAAGTTTTAAGAAATATCCGAGCCCAACTTAGGCACGATCACCGATTTTGCTGTTGCTATTGAGGTGAAGCGACCTAAAGTGTCAATCCTGAGGGAATCGAGTTTATGAAAAAGGACATTCATCCTGACTACCATCCAGTAGTCTTCCGTGATGCAGGTACTGGTTATCAGTTCCTCACCCGTTCTACTGCTACCTCTAAGCGTACTGTTGAGTGGGAAGACGGCAATGAGTACCCATTGATCGTTGTTGATGTTACAAGCGAGTCTCATCCATTCTGGTCTGGTGCACAGCGTGTTATGGATACCGCTGGTCGCGTTGAGAAGTTCCAGCGTCGTTTCGGTGGCATGGCTCGTCGCAAGAAGAAGACACAGGCTTAAAGAAACTAAGGAGGAACAGACATGGCAGTACCAAAGCGTCGTATGTCCCGTGCAAACACTCATGCTCGTCGTTCACAGTGGAAAGCAGATAACCCTGCTTTGCAAGAAGTGACTATCGACGGTCAGACTGTGCGCATTCCACGTCGTCTTGTTAAAGCAGCTCGCCTTGGTCTTGTAGAGGTTGAGCAGTTCTAATCCTATGCAGGGATAGACGATTAATTACGGGGCTTATAGAACCTATGAGGTTCTATAAGCCTTTTTTCATGAACGCGGTTGTATCATGGTAATGAATACAGTTTCCACTACACCCATTTGGTAGTTATTTTCCCAGGAAAAACAAGCGAAATATATATTCACATTATTTTCATATACTCTGCTAAGCAACGATAAAGGAAAACAAGGCAGTATTGGTGACATGAAAATTGTTGTAGTAGATGATGAACAGGCAGTGCGTGAATCACTGAGACGTTCTTTAGCTTTTAACGGCTATGATGTCTTTCTTGCCGAAGATGGGCAAGAGGCACTCAGCGTGATCGAAAAAGAGCAACCAGGTCTTGTTATTCTTGACGTGATGATGCCTCGCATGGATGGGCTGGAAGTATGTCGTACTCTACGCAGCAGAGGCAATGATCGTCCGATTCTTATGCTCACAGCGCGTGATGGCGTTGCTGATAGAGTTGCAGGATTAGATGCTGGGGCAGATGATTATCTGCCTAAGCCTTTTGCTCTGGAAGAATTACTTGCTCGTGTACGCTCGCTTTTGCGTCGTGCAGCAGCAGATTCTTTGGACACACCTGCTGAAGAATTTCACTTTAAGGGCTTATATCTCAATACGGCGACTAGGGAAGTTCGTCGAGAAGGCCGTAGCATTGATTTGACCCGCACTGAGTTTGCATTGTTGCAGCTTCTCCTTGAAAATCCGGAAACAGTGCTGTCTCGGGCAAAAATTTTAGAAGAAGTATGGGGATACGACTTTTCTGCCACTGGGAATGCACTCGAGGTTTATATTGGTTATCTGCGCAAAAAAACAGAAGCTAAAGATGAACCACGTTTGATTCATACTGTGCGCGGTGTGGGATACGTCCTGAGGGATATGAGAGACACTGTATCGTGATACTCCGACGCCCAGCACACCATGTGGCTTTCCCCGGCGGGAAGCTAGGAGATGCTTTATCTGTCAAAGATAAAGCCTTTGATAATCGTGGTTCGCTGCGTTGGCGTATTACAGTGCTCACTGCTGCTATGGTGGCAGTGGTTGTTGGTGGTATGACTGTTGTCGCCTATTGGACTATTTCAGCAGCTCTGAAAGATTCGGTGGATAAGGATCTTGAGCAAAGCGCGCAGGCACTATTACAGCAGACAATTGATCCTTATCTATATGCCAATGTGCAAGATAAAATAGATGTTTTCCGCGAATATAATTCCGATATTCGCGTTTCAATCATCATGCCTGGTTCTAACTTTGCTGTTGGCGACGATATTCCACAGTTATCTGAGAAAAACAGAACTGATAAAGGATATTTAGTCGCCACTGTTAATGGTGAACGTGTGTTATCACAGACAAATGCTACCGGTGCTACAGTCATTATTGCGCGTGATATGTCAAGTACAAATCAACTCATTACCTTATTAGGTTTTTCATTACTGATCGTTGGTTTAGTTGGGGTTTTCTTTGCGATTATCATCGGTAGAATCGTTGCTACTTCTGGTTTACGTCCAGTGCGTAGATTACATATGGCGGTTAATCGAGTGCGCAAGACAGATGAGCTAACTCCTATCGAAGTGGTGGGAAACGACGAGCTCGCCATGCTTACCCATAGTTTTAATGATATGTTGCATGCTTTAGAGCAGTCACGACGTCGACAAGCTGAATTGGTAGCAAATGCAGGCCATGAACTCAAAACTCCCTTGACCTCTATGCGAACCAATATCGAGCTGTTGATGATGATGCAACGCTCAGGTAGCGCACAGCATATGAGCGCAGAAGATAGAGCTGCAATTGAACATGACGTGATGGCGCAGATGGAAGAATTATCTACGCTTATTGGCGATCTCGTAGATCTTGCGCGTGATGATGCACCGCCAACAGTGTTGGAAGAAGTGGAAATGTCACGTGTGATTGATCGTGCATTGGATAGAGTACGCAGACGCCGACCAGACATCGAGTTCACTGTGAATACCATTAAATGGTATCTAGACGGTGATTCTCATGGTCTAGAGCGTGCAATCCTCAACCTCATGGATAATGCTGCAAAATGGTCACCACAGGATGGTTGTGTTCGTATTGCTATGACACCAGTGTCTGCGCACAGTGTGGAGATTACGGTATCTGATTCTGGGCCAGGCATCCCAGTGGAAGACAGAGAAAAAGTATTCGAGCGTTTTTTCCGTTCTGTTCAAGCACGTTCGACGCCAGGCTCAGGGTTGGGGTTGGCAATTGTGAAGCAGGCGATTCTACGGCATGGGGGCACAATTAGTGCAATGGAATCAGAAGACGGCGGAACGAAGATGAGCGTTATCCTGCCGGGGGCACAGACTGCAGCTCAATTGGAGAAAATAAGTCAAGCAAAGCGTTAATAGTATGCATGCCTGGGACACTCAGCAAACTCCCAGTTTTTCACATGAAATTGACAGACGAAATATAGATATAACTCAGTGTAAAGGAGCATAGTAATTGTCATGAACGAAAATAATTCTCCTTTTTTCTCAGGGCACAATACCAATGACACTAATACTGCTGCCCAAAATGGTAATGCTCATCCAACATCCACTACATCACCAAATGCACAAGGAAACATAGGTGCAGAGGAAACACAAAGTTTTAGCACATATCCAGGTGCGCATACCACAAGCTCTTTTCAACCTCCACAAGCGGGGCAAGCAACTCAGTCCAGTCAAAATCCAACAACAAGTTTCTACACAACGCGTTCATCTTGGTATGACAACCAACACGCTCAGCAATTTTCTCAAACACCAGCAATGGCTTCTGAGCCTAAGAAAAAACGCTCAGTAGGACTTACCACTGCATTGGCTCTCTCGCTTGTCGCAGCTATTTCTGCTGGTACTATCACTGGGGTTTATGTTGCGCACAATACCCAAAGCTCAGATGACCACAGTAATGTTGTCGCTAATCTAAAACAATCATCAGATACAAAAGACGCTAAGCAAGTATCTGCGAATGCCACACCTGGTTCCGTTGAAGCGGTATCAGCAAAAGTATTGCCTTCGGTGGTATCAATCCGCGTTACTACCCAAAACCAAATGGGTGAGGGATCAGGTTCTATCATTTCTGAAGATGGTTATGTATTAACCAATAACCATGTGATTGATGCTGCTAAAAATACTCAAGCAAAAATTACTGTTTCCCTTAATGATGGCACAGAATATGACGCAGAATTAGTTGCAGGCGACCCAAATACAGATGTCGCAGTCATCAAAATGAAAGATGCCTCTGGCTTGCCAACAATTAGCTTTGGCGACTCTGATTCTGTTGCCGTCGGGCAGGAAGTGGTTGCTGTCGGATCGCCACTAGGACTATCCGCTACGGTTACCTCAGGCATTGTGTCAGCGCTTAACCGACCAGTACGTGCCGGCGGAACTGAAACTGGACAATCATCGCTTATCGACGCAATCCAAACCGACGCAGCCATCAATATGGGTAACTCAGGTGGTCCTCTGGTGGATATGAATGGCAATATCATTGGGATGAACTCGGTCATTGCTTCTACAAGTACGGCAAGCAATGAAGCAGGTTCAATTGGTATTGGTTTTGCTATTCCTGCTAATTTTGCGCGACGAGTAGCAACGCAATTAATTGAAACTGGCCAGGCGACACAACCAATGATTGGTATTCAGGTATTGCCTAATTCGCCTGTTGCTGGTGCAGTTATTGCTGAGGTAAGTAGCGGTGGGCCAGGTGAGAAAGCAAAATTGAAGGCTGGCGAAATTATTACCGCGATGAATGGTAAGCGGATAGACAGTGCAGATGCGCTTATCGCTGCAGTGCGTAGTAGCGATTTTGGTGAAAAAATTACTCTTACAGTTGCTGATGAGCAAGGAAATAATCCTCGTGATGTGGAGCTTACTCTTACAAGCGAGTAGATTGGCATACAAAGACTAAAAGTATCCCTCGCTGAGCAACTGAGAAGGAATCAGATGAGTATCCGCGCCAATAATGATGATTCGCATGATCTTCGTACCACAGAATCTTATTTAGCTAATTTGGAGGAACAAGAGCCAGACGCTTCATTCTTCCAAACTAATGAAGCACAACAAGATGCTGTAGTAACTCCACGTCGAGCCTTAGTGGTGTTAGTGAGCGATCACATTATTGGCTCGGGGAAAGACACCGATCGGGTCTGTGCTGAATTACTAGCAGAAGGCGGATTCGTCGTCGACGGAACAGTGATGGTCAAGAATAAGCGTTCTCAAATCAGAAAAGCAATTGAAACAGCTGTGATTGGAGGAGTGGATCTTGTCCTGACTGTTGGTGGTACCGGCGTAGGGCCTAGGGACAAAACTCCACAAGTAACTCAAGAATTACTCGATCACGATGTTCCAGGCATTGCTCAGGCATTGCGCTCATCGGGATTAGCCTGTGGGGCAGTAGACGCTTGTACCTCAAGAGGCGTGTCAGGAGTCTCTGGATCGACTGTCGTTGTGAATCTTGCTGCTTCACGTGCTGCTATTCGTGATGGTATGGCAACGCTTATGCCACTGGTACACCATCTCATTGACCAATTACGCTATTCGACGATGGACTGATGCGCAGTAGAAACCAGAAAATTTATGAATAAGCATGGTACACATAAGCGACGTAGGGTAGTTCGTCTGGCAGACAGTGATTATGATCGTCAAGCTGACGATACACAGGTGAGTGTTGATGACTATGACAGTAGGCGGTATGTCGCATTAGACGATGCTTATGATGGCGAATCTGCTGCAGAGGGTGCCCCACACAGCATCGATTTTTATCGTAGAGAACAACCGCCTCATTATGAGTAGTGTTCTTATGACGAATCAGTGTTCGTTAGTTGGCTAGGGTGCTGAAATAAAAAGAAGATCCCAGAGAAACTCTGGGATCATTTTAGTTGAATCTTAAAAGATTAGCGGTAAAGCTCTTTAGCGATAATCTTTCCGATCTCAATTCCACCAACTACGGTTGGGTGAGCAGGCATGGTAGAAGGAGCGCCTGGATCGAAAGTACCAGCAACATAACGTTGGTTTGGATCTGGGTTACAGGTGCCATGTCCACGAGTTAGCTCAAGAGTATCAATGAACTGTAGACCATTAACCTGAGCAGCATGCTTGAGAGAGTTACGGAGACCATTCTGAATTTGGTCGCCACCTGGAGCTGGAAGAGGAATTGGGTTATGTGGATCTGGGTTTACTAAGCAGAGTTTATCGTTTGTTACGAACTCTGGGTATGCTGCAACAACAACCTGTGCACCTGGTGCAGCTTGAGCAATGCGGTTCTTGATTGCGCCATACATTCTGGTGAATTCAGATTCCGGAATGTTTCCTGCAGCTTGAAGACCAGCAGCAACATCAACCCATTGGACAGCATCCATACCGCCGTACATGAAAACAACCTTCTCAGTACCAGGTCCGATGTTTCCTGCTGCAATAGCCTGCTCTACATATGCCTGAACCTCAAAGATGGGAATCATGCCGCCGGTACCATTGCAAGACCAGTCTGCAAGAGACTTGCCTGCAGCTGCAGCAGCTGAGTGAGGCCAGTTACGAACATCTTTAGCACAGGTTGGCTTGAACTGGTAGCCTTTTTCAGTCTGTGGAGCTTGTCCAGGGACAGTACCACCAGTAGCGGTGAAAGAATCACCAAAAGTAACAATCTGCTGAGCACCAGCTGGAGGGGTGCTTGAATTAGGAAGCATACCTGCTAGCTGAGAGACGCTAGGAACAGGTAGCTGTGGGGCAGGGTTAGCAGAAACAACAGGAGCACTTGAAAGTGTGAGACCGAAACCAACTAGAGCTGCAGCACCAAGAGAAGATGCTTTGCGTAGGAAACTAGACTTGTTCATGTCTAATGACCTTATACCAAACTTTCTTTTTATCAAACTGTGATTATAGGAATAATAAAATTTTTTCCCAAAAACCTGTGTGAAAAATAGCAATTAGCTTGATGTTTTCTTCGCGAAACGAATTTAGAAAAAAATGTTTATTTTTATTCATTTTTGCACTTTTAGTGCGTGGCTACTCCAACCAATGGGCTGAGAGTGTGTTATGTCCCAACCATGAGTGGTAAGTAGATTCGTGATGTCAGCATGTGTTGGTACTCGCGTGCCTTCAGTGGACAGACGAATGAGATCTTCTTCATATTGGTGCTCCTCGCTGTCATTGTGGGTCATAATGTCTGTGATGATCCACGCATGGTGAAGGTGGCGTTGCAGCTGCCTAAACATTTCTTGTGCATCAGGCATAGCAAAAGGATCTACCAAGATAACTGCAGTAGTTTCTGCGTTCAACTCTAATTGAGATAGATGAGCGTCGAAAAGCTCTACTTCATCAGGACTGTATGCCAAGAAAGTGCATTGTTGCTCTTGAAACTGAGTGCTTTGGCGACGCATGAATGTAATTTCGCTGGGAGCTCCGATCAAGGTTGCACGTATATTTGGTGTGGCGCGTAAAAACTCATCAGCAAAAATATGGGCGCTTGAACCACAGATAACTACTGTGGAGAGGGAATGTGGGGGGAAGAGTTGTGCGATCGCAGGAGCTAACCAATGCGCTCGTTCAGCAAGGTGCTGGAGGTAATCGTCATGAGTGAGTGGGTTGTTGGCTTTCGCTACCTCCCAAGGGGAAATCTGCGTTGGCATACCAGTGCGCAGTGTATCTTCAAGATTGAGTAACGACAGCGCACGTAAGTGTGCCGGACCGCGTAAATGCTTTGTTAAATGAGAATCAACATCAGCTAGTTCTCGGCTAAGTGCAGTTAATTTTACGGTTTGCTGAGTAGGATCATCGTTGTCGGATAGCTCCAATAAATCTAATGAGCCTAAATACCTAAAGAAACGCCAGGCGCTATCAAGATGGGTGCCTGCTGCATTGCTTAGTGCACTAACAGAAATTTCCTGCGACTTTTGTTGCCCAATAATAGTGAAGATATCTAAATTAAGTGCAGCGCGTAATGCAAAGGCAGGTGCCAGCTCCGATAGTTCATGGAGCTTTTCCATAATACTGTATCCGCCGCCTTCGACGATGCCCTCATCATTTTTCTGCGCATCGCTATATCGCCAATAACCAGTGAAATCTTGGTGTTCTTTTGGCGCATCAAAATTCTTGGCCAGAGTACGTAGTTCTCTCAGTTTGCTGGTTTCGCCGGCGGCCCAGATATACGGCACTCCTTTAGGAAAAATGTCATCGTCGAGAGCCTGTGCTAGTATGCTGGCGCAGTTTTGTTCTTGGTCACGAATTGCCCATTGAAGATGAACATCAGCATTACTTTCTAGGGTAAGGATGTGTTCTTCTGTTGCTACTTCAATGAATACCCAGGTTGGATGCCCGTCGGGAAGCTCTGCTAAGCAACGAGAGATGGCTGGCAACGCAGTTTCATCACCAATGAGTAATAGCCAGTCGGTGTGGCAAGGAAGTGACATACTGTTTTTGGGGCCAGCAACCCAGAGCTTATCTCCTGGGGTTGCTTGTTGTGACCACTCTTGTGCCAACCCCATTGAATGATGGGCAAAATCAATGCTTAATTCTTGTGCCTCGGGATCCCAATGCTGGACGGTGTATGTACGGAATAGGTCTTTTACCTGAGCGTCCCATTGCAACCGACCATCTGCATCGGGTTCTGGTCTGGGGCGTTCACCAGTTGTAGGGTGTGGAAAAATAAGGCGAACATCATCATCGAAACCTGTGCTCTTGAGAGCAGGAACTAAGAAATTTCGATAAGTATGTTCGCCTAATTGTGATCCGCCAAAAATAATGCGCCGCATACCTGTGGTGAGGTCTTCAATGCGAAGAACCTCCAGCTCGCGTACGCTAATGGGGGAAATATCTATCTGACGACTATTACGTGGCATGGTAATCTCCGGAAGTTTCACTAATTTTTCACAATTGTAGTTGAAAAATTAATGAAAACTGCTCCGAAGAAATAGCGTCGATAGATTGAGCAGAGATTACTGCAATTTTTGCTCTTTGAGCATATCGCGAATCTCAGTCAAGAGTTCTGCCTCAATAGAAGCAGGAGCTGCTTTGTCTTCTTCTACGCCTTTGCGTTTTGCCTGTAGCGCAGCAAGTTTATTCATTGGAGCAACAAGAATGAAGTAAACGACTGCTGCGATGATGAGGAAATTAATTGCAGCAGTGATAACTGCACCGAAGTCTAGGAAAGTTGCATCGTTACCAGCACGGATAGCAAAACCAAGACCGCTGACATCTGCACCACCGAATGACGCAATGAGTGGGTTGATGAGGTTCTCAGTAAAGGCGTTAACGATTGCTGTGAAAGCAGAACCAATAACAACAGCAACTGCTAGCTCAATAACATTACCGCGAAGGATAAAGTCCTTAAATCCTTTTAACATGAAAGTCCCTTTCAATATGAGTTTTCTTAATCCTTGACTGTTCCTTAATATATTCCTGCCATGCATTATTTTTGCACCTGCTAGGGCAGCAAAAATGTGCTTAGTCTTAAGGAAATTAGGCGAACAGAAAGAGTATGGTAAACAATTATCCGCAGTGAGCGGAATAATGTGCGAGAAAATCTTAACTAAAAGATTAGGTTTTAGCTAGTTAAAGCCAAAAATCTGATTCTAAAACCCTGTGTAGGACAACAGGCAACCCCTAGAATTACGAAAGCTGTGCGCGTTCACCAGTAACAATAAGCGTCAGCGGGCTAGCTAAAGAGGCAGCTGCTACAGTTTGTGCTTCTTGCTCGGGTAACGCGATCAAGACTGTACCGGGTTGGGCGAATTTTTTGTCACTTTGTGCATTGGCACTGAAGATTACCTTGGCGCCAGTTGCAATAACTTTTTCTTCGTGTGCTCCATTATCAGTGCTCACACTAATCACGGAGACAGTATCGCCATGTACAAGCAGTCCTGCCACAGTTGGGTCAGCAAGATTAATCGGAACCATGTTATATCTCTCATCAAATTGCTCGATTTCCTCAGCACTTTCAGCACCTTCCGCACTCTCAGTATCTGCGTCGACAGTATGTTTCTTACTTATGTGAGCGGTCAGATCAGAGGAGATGAAATTAAATTGGGAAATCATACTGCCCTTGGGGAGTGCGTGCGCGCTAATTCGCCCGAGGGCTTCAGTTGGAAGAGACAATGCATTGTCCGGGAGAAACTCATGTGGTATGTGTATTTGCGTTATATCTCTGGCTGATAGGCTATGACCAGCCTCTATTTCTCTAGTGGTAATGATAACTGTTGCTTTATCATCACGATTTTCTTGTATGGCAAAACATAGTGCTAGTACAACAAGGCTGCATGCTAATAGCCGTCGAAGCGCCATAGAGCGGCGATAACCAGGGTTGCGTAAATCCTCAAAAAATCGAAAATGCAGATTCATACTTTATAAGGGACGCTTACCATGGCGTGTTGGTTCCTCTGCGTTACGCTACTTTAAGCTGAAATGATTTTTTTAATGCAAATGTCGTGATCTGCAATGGGAATATCAGATCGTATTTCCGAGGCGAATAGCAGCATGACTTGTGGGGTGGATATGTTTTTCATTGCACGATCATAGTAGCCACCACCTTGACCAAGCCGGTGCCCGTGAGGAGTGGCGCCAAGAGCTGGAACGATGATGAGATCTAACGCATGAAGAATCTCACTGGAGAAACTTTTTCCCATTGGCTCATAGATATTATGCTTACCTACACGCAGGTACTCACTGCCTTGGTATAGTGCCCATTCTAATTGGAACTGTGACCGCGAGAGCGGTAACCAGAGCTCGTCGACATATGTGTCGAGGTTTTTTAGTAACTCAACTCCACCAGGTTCTTTTTCTCCGGGGCAATACGCGGCAATACGCGTGTAATTGTTGCGAGTGATTAGTGTGCATAATTGCTCGATGATACGTGCATTGGCAATCGCACGAACGATCGGAGACATGGTTTTTCTCTTGATACGCAATTCAGTTCGCAGGGCTTTTTTAGCAGTATCAATAGTTGTATCGGATAGTGGGGAAGTCATAGAAAGTCCGTGGTGTTTCTTGCTGTAGGTATCTTTCCGGGCAGTATGTCGGGTAGTAGTGTGATGAAGCAAATAAAATAATTATTGCCATAATACTGTGTTTGCTCATTTTTTACTTGGGTCTACCAGGTAGACTCGTGCGCATGATTATGCCTGAATCGGAAAAGCAACACGCTGTTAAAACAGTAATTGTGCCAGCTGCTGGTATGGGAACTCGGTTCCTACCAGCGACAAAGACTGTGCCAAAGGAGTTGCTACCAGTTGTTGATACCCCAGGTATTGAACTCATTGCAGAAGAAGCGGCTCAGCTAGGTGCACAGCGTCTGGCTGTCATTACAGCACCAAATAAGCAAGAAGTGCTTGAGCATTTCAAGTCTTTCCCCGAACTTGAGCGCACCTTGGATGAACGAGGTAAAGTTGAACAACTTGCCAAGGTCAGGAGGGCAAAAGAACTTATTGAGCCAGTATCGGTGTTGCAAGAAAAACCTTTAGGGTTAGGTCATGCAGTGAGCTTGGCGGAAAGTATCCTTGACGATGACGAAGATGTTGTTGCAGTTATGCTTCCCGATGATCTCGTTTTGCCGTTTGGCGTGGTAGAGAAAATGGCTGAGGTGCGTAAAGAGCTAGGCGGCAGCGTACTATGCGCTTTTGAGGTGCCTAAAGAAGATGTCTATAACTATGGCGTGTTTGACGTCGAATCTGCTGGTTATGATGGTCCGTTAACTGTAAAACGTGTATGCGGTATGGTAGAAAAGCCTGCGGTCAAGGACGCTCCGTCTAACTTTGTAGCGACTGGACGTTACCTTCTTGATCGTTGTATTTTTGATGCTTTACGACGTATCACCCCTGGTGCCGGTGGTGAATTGCAGCTTACCGACGCAATTGCTTTGCTTATCGAACAAGGACATCCTGTGCATATTGTGGTTCACGACGGAAAGCGTCATGACCTGGGTAATCCTGGTGGTTATATTCCTGCGGTAGTGGATTTTGGTTTGTCCCACCCCATATATGGTGATCACTTGAAGAAAACATTGCGGGATTTATTGGTGGAGCATGAGGCACTATAAGTAGTGATTACTCTCGGCTAGAATTTTCTAAGTTCTAGGTGTTTTACTAACCTAGATTTAGTTCATACGTTATTGTCAATACGAGTGGCGAAAGCATATTGAGCATTCGTCGGTGAGGAGGTAAAGCCGTGCGCTCAGTTGAGCAACAGCTAGCCTTAGTTACCGAAGCAGCTATTGTACCGGAACCAGTGCGTATTGCAATAGCAGAAGCTCTGGGACTTATGTGCGCAGAGGAAGTTCAAGCAACAAAACCATTGCCGGGATTCGATCAAGCTGTCATTGATGGTTATGCTGTTCGAGCCGTCGACGTTGGGGGAGAACGCGGTCTTGGCGCTACTAGCCAAGAATCGCCGAATATGCTACCTCGGGAAACGTCATTACCAGTTGTAGGCGAAGTTGCTGCTGGTTCTCAACGGCCATTGCGTTTACAACCAAAGCAAGCAGTGCGAGTGCATACTGGTGCTCCTTTGCCTACATTGGCAGATGCGGTGCTGCCATTGGAGTGGACGGATCGTGGTCGACGGAGAGTTATTGCGGCGCGTCCTGTGCGTTCTGGCGATTTTGTGCGTCGCAGTGGTGATGATATTCGACCAGGTGATGTTGCGGTAAGTACGGGAGCAATACTGAGTCCGGCGCATATTGGTTTATTAGCAGCCGTCGGTCGTAACAAAGTATTGGTATATCCACGTCCTCGGGTATCAATTCTTTCTGTTGGTAAGGAATTGGTTGATATTGATAGGGATCCCGGTCTTGGTCAGGTACTTGATGTTAATTCCTATTCTCTTGCTGCAGCGGCACGAGATGCAGGTGCGGATGTGCACCGTGTGGGTATTGCAGCAGGGGAGCCGCGTCGCCTGAAAGAAATTGTGGAATCGCAAATGTTGCGCAGCGAGATTATTGTGATTTCCGGTGCTGTTGGTGGGTCTAGCTCTGAAGCTATCCGAGCAGTATTGCGCGAACTTGGCGATATTGATACCACTCGTGTGGCTATGCACCCAGGTTCTGTTCAAGGATTTGGCACTTTGGGGGAAAAGAAAGTGCCAGTCTTTTTACTTCCTAGCAATCCAGTTTCTGCGCTTGTTATTTTTGAGATGTTTATTCGTCCCATGATTCGGTTGTGCCTGGGCAAGGGGGCGCATAAGCGTCGTGCAGTGCGAGCGAGGGCGCTTAACCATGTCACTTCTCGGAATGGGCGACGCGGTTATGTGCGGGCGCGATTAATGCGCGATGCGCAGACACAAGATTATTTAGTCGAAGGTTTGGGGGGTGCTAATGGTGCTCCGGCTCATCTTCTTGCGGGATTGTCAGATGCAAATGCAATGATCAAGATCCCTGAAGAAGTTACTGAAATTCGTCCTGGTGATATTGTGGAAGTGCTGTTCCTGACCCAAGGACGCTAAGGGATAGTCATATGCTTAAGACGCTGAGCGCTGTGTTTCCTAGGATAATGGGGCAGGTGAAACCGAGTGCGCCTGCTTATGGTCGTCCTCATGCTATCCATCCAGGGTGGGGGGAGCATACCCAGACATTATCCTTGCCTTGTGGTGAGACGATTCGATTACGTCCACTGTACTATCAAGACGGTGTGCTTTGGCGCGAGCAGCGAATGACAGATCAATACTCTTTGCAGGAAGTTGAGCCAACATCTGTGCATAGTTGGGCGCAGGCACATAGTCATTCTGGTTGGCGTGAGTATTTCTTCAATGCAAAACAATCTGCAGACTCTGGTTTTCTTGTTCCGCTGGTTATTGAAGTAAGCGGTGAGTTTGCTGGACAAATAGTTCTTGGCAATATCCAACACGGAACAACAAGTGATTGTTGGGTTGGGTATTGGGTCTATAGCGCGTATCGGGGGCGTGGCATAGCGACAGCAGCCTGTGCTTTGGCTACCGATCATGCTTTTTCCAGAGTGGGGTTGCACCGGGTGTATGCTACGTATTTGCCGGGTAATATCGCCTCACAAGCAGTGCTGGAAAATAATGGGTTCCGCAGTGAAGGCTTGTTACGCCAGAATTTGCATATCAATGGTCAATGGCGTGACCATGTTCTATCAGCGCAAACGTTGCAGGACTATCCTGATACTTGTGTAGAAAGATTAATCTCTGCTGGTCGTGCTGCGGCGTGGCAGTAATAAAAATAACTGTTTTTCACATATTCTTGTAGCACTTACAGCAAAAGCGGTAGGCAGCGATAGCTGAGGGTATTTACTTGAGAGGTTTTCACCGGTGTCTGGAACTATAGCGATTGGTTTGATTGTAGTTGTCTGGCTTTTTGTGTTAGCTCCGGTACTACTACGCAGACAAAAACCGATGAATAACCAGATGGACGGTATCGACGAGACACGCGTGGTCTATGAGGGGGGTCGTGAAAACCGCGTTGCCATGGGTCCTCGACCACGAGTAAGTTCTGCAGATGTTCATGCGTGGCGATCAGATGATGGTACTGAACTAGTGCACGTTACAGCGGAAACATCACCAGTGCGACCTAGTGATGCGGATACAGAAGAAATTTTGATTGATGATGAGTCTTCTGAGCGCATGGAACACGTGTTTGCTGCGGTAAAGCATAAAATTATTCCTGAGCGCAAACCACAGGATGTCATTGATGGTGAGGTAATCGACCAGGATCACAGCGCTACTGATACTCAACCGCAATTGGTTGAGCAGAATATGGATACTACCGACGAGGTAGATGAGCTAGATGATGCTTGGTATGAAGAAGATGAAGCATACGTTTATGATGATGCTTATCTTTCCCCTGCTGATCTTTTGCATGGTGAGGCCATCTCTGAAGAGTCACCTGAATCAGGTACTGTGGTAGAGCTTGACGCACAGCACTCTCAGGATCACATAGCTGAAGAAGATGATTTAACAGCAGAAGAACTAGAATTCGCTGTGCGACGTCGTGGTCGTGGCGGTTGGGATCCTGAAGCTGATCAACAAGCTAGTGCGAGCAGATTCCAGCGTCGTAAGCGTACTTTATTGGGATTAGCTGGTTTCTTTGTGCTTTCTCTTGCGTTAGCTTTGATACTTGGTAAAACATTGTGGATTTTCTTTGGTGCTGTCCTGGTGCTCAGCGTGGTTTACCTTATTGCGTTGCGTCGTCAAGTGCAGGCTGAGCAGCGTTTGCGCCATCGACGCATAATGCAATTGCGTCGAGCGCGTCTTGGTGTGCGCAATGAGCATGATGAAGCTCTAGGCATTCCGCAGCGGTTACGTCGTCCTGGTGCAGTAGTGCTTGAAATTGATGATGAAAGCCCAGATTTTGTTGAGTTAGATGTGATTGATATTCATGAGCAACAAGGTGGTTCTTATGAGTATCCTGATACATATGAGTCAGATCAGGCTCATCGACGTGTCAGCTAATATCGATATTGCTGGGTAATTTCAACTCAAAAGGAAGATAAATGGATCAGCCAATTGTTCGTGATGCTGCATTGGCACTTTTGCGAATTGTGCTTGGCAGCATTTTTGTTGCACATGGTTTTGACCGTTTATTTATCACTGGAATTACTGAAACCACGGGGCAATTTAGTGCCTTGGGGGTGCCGCAACCAAAATTATCTGCATACATCGTGTCCAGTGCTGAATTACTAGGTGGAGCACTATTAGTAGTGGGGTTGCTTACTACCTTTATTGCTGGTGCCCTTGCGTTATTGATGATGGCTGCTATTTATTTTGTGCACCTTGAGTCTGGTTTATTTGCCAGTGATGGAGGCATGGAATATCCATTGGTACTGATAGTGTCGCTACTGATGATTGTGGTTTTCGGTGCTGGGCGCGCCAGCTTGGATGGAGTTTTTAGTCGTGCTCAATTGTGATTGTGATCAGATTCAGACTGCAATCTCTGCGCGTTTGGATGGTGAAGACAATCGTAGTGGTTTGGCCGATGACGTTATTGATGCTCATATTGCCGGTTGTGCATCATGCAGTGCGTTTTTAGAACAAGCAGCTCAAGTAAAACGGACCCTCAATTTTTCTATTCCCGAGCATGATTTTGTGACCCCAGATCTTTCTGACGTAATTCTTGCTGGTGTGGAATCTCAATGGCATAAGAATACGAGTAGCCAAGTATTATCGCGCGTTCTATCTCGATTACTCTTGTGCATAAGCGGTGGATTATGGTTTCTGATGGCTTTTCTTATCCTCGCACAATCTCAGGTTACCCAGCAGCAGGAGATCAGCGATATTGATGTTGCAGCACAGGAATTCACCGCAATGGCTTTTCATCTAGCAGCATTGCGGTGTAGCTTGGGCATTGGTTTGCTCTTTAGCGCATGGAAACCGCAACTTTCTGCAGGTATTGCGCCGGTATTTTTCGCTTTGTGGATGTTTAGTTTTGGTGTGTATGCAAAAGATATAGTCCTAGGCGAGCTTGCTGTGAACCAATTTTTATATTTGGCATTATTGCTTCTTAGCGTGGTAGCTATTCTGTGGGCATGGTTAAGCGTACGTGGGTTGTCGCTTATTGGTCAGTTCAGAGCAGCCCTTTCTGCTAAGCCTAGTGATTAGCGCCAGCTATTAAACCACATGAGTCCATTGTAGAACTCATTGGGGATGGTGTAGCCATAAAAGAGTGGGCTGAAATAACAAAACATTGCGACGACCAGCACAAGATAACAAGCCACAATTGCGTGTCCTCTCGTGGTAATACCCACCTTGCTTAGTGCTTGGTATCGCTTGGACAATGTTGCTCCTGTGCGGGCTATGGATCCGAGTGCTAGGGAAATCATCACAATGCTGAAGGGGATAAGTGCTGTGGCGTAGAAGAAATACATTTGTCGGTCAAAGGTGATAAGCCACGGTACAAAGCCAGCGAGGAAGCTGATGAATGGGATCATGTAGCGGAAATCTCGTGCAATTACTAAAGACCACAATGCCCATAGCAATACTGGGATTGTTAACCACCAAATAACAGGGGTGCCAAATAGATAGACTGCTTGGTGGCATTTTCCAGCCGCGCACTCGACGTCGTTAGCGGAGTAATAGAGAACTGGGCGTGCTGCAACTAACCATGCCCAGGGTTTAGAGTCCCATGGATGGCTATGTCCGCCAGAAGAAGTAAGTGATGCATGAAACTCTAACACTGAAGAGTGATAATAAAACCAGCTAGCAAGGGTATCTGGTAAAGAATTCAACCATGAGTCGGCTGGAATTGTGCCATCGGTTGCAGCATGGCGATATACTGCAGTTTCTGAGGCGAACCAGCCACGCCAACTCCACGCATATAAGGCGATAGGCAAAATCACGATAGAAGCAAAAGCACTGATGCTGTCGCGTATTAGTGCACCGAGGATAGGGCGTTGGACTTGGTATTGCATACGCAGATGAGCGTCGAGAGCTACTGTGAGTAGTCCAAAGAAAGCAATGTAATAAAGACCAGACCATTTCACCGATAGGGCTAGGCCAAGGAATACACCCATAGTAAAGCGCCACCAGCGAAAACCAAGACGAGGTCCTAAGGAGGTGGTGAATGCCTTGGTGTTCTGGAAGTTTTCGTAGAGATTATGCATTCGTAGGCGCATTTGTTCTCTATCACGTGCACAAGCCCAAGCGGCGGCAACGATGAAGAAAACTTGGAAAATATCGAGCATTCCATAGCGTGAACTGACCAGGAGCACACCGTCGAAAAGCGCGAGAATACCAGCGAAAGTTGCTACTGCGCTGCTGTGACTAATGCGTCGGGCAAGAGCCATGGTAAGCATGACGGTACCTACACCAAATAAGGCGGTCATAACGCGCCACCCTAGAGGTGTATAGCCGAACAAAAATTCTCCATAAGCCTCAATTTGTTTCGCTAAAGGTGGGTGTACCACAAGTCCATAACCAGGATTGCTTTCAATACCACCGAGTATCGGATTCATCCAGGAGCGAACCATATCCCAGGCTTGAGGAACATAGTGCTTTTCGTCAAAAACAGGAGTGTGTGCATCCGTAATGGTGGATAATCCGACAAAGCGCGTAAAAAAGGCGAGGAAGGCAACGAGTGCTGTGCTATATGTATCTGCTTTTGTCCATACATAAGCACGTGGTGGATGAGGGAGCATTTTGGTCTTAAACCGCCCCTGCGAAGATTGCGTGGAGCTAACTTTGTTGGCCGATGTCGCGCTTATGGTGTTAGTGGTCACGGGCTATAGTGTAGACACTCAGGTGAGATTGGACAATCAACAAAGCAACTTAACTCGTGTCTAGGTATAGGTTTGTATAGCTCTAAAAAGCATTTTTTATGTTATTGGTCAGATATGCGTAGCTGTGTCACACTAGAGATATGACTTGGCACCCTGTTGATATAGGCGGAAAACCACTAGCTGATTTGCCCCGTGGCATTATTATTGTCGCAACTCCTTTAGGCAATGTTGCTGATGCTACCCCGCGTTTAGCTCAGGCTCTGGCTCAGGCAGATTATATTGCTGCTGAAGATACTCGCCGTACTCGTTCTTTGGCTCAAAGTCTTGGGGTGGATATTCGTGGTCGGGTGATGAGTAACTTTGACCATAATGAGCAAGCGCGGGTAGCGCAGTTGCTTGGTTTTGCCAGAAGCGGCACGGTAGTCATTGTGACTGATGCGGGTATGCCTATTGTCTCCGACCCAGGGTTTCCGTTGGTGGCAGCTGCTCATGATGAGGGCATACCGGTTACGTGTTTTCCTGGACCTTCTGCGGTACTGACTGCACTTGCTCTTTCTGGATTGCACGTCGGTAAATTTGCTTTCGACGGATTTGCGCCGCGCAAAACAAGACAGCGACGTACGTGGCTTGAAGGATTAAAAAAAGAGACTCGAGCTGTGTGTTTTTTTGAGTCGCCACATCGAATTGCGGCAACACTTGCTGATGCAGTGGAGATTTTAGGGGAGCAACGTCGTGTAGCAGTAGCGCGTGAATTGACCAAGACTTATGAAGAAGTAAAACGTGGTTGTCTTGGCGAGATTGCCCAGTGGGCTGAGCAGGGAATACGTGGCGAAATTACTGTGGTGTTGGAAGGAGTGCAAGAAGTTATTACCGAGCATGATAAAGATGCTCTGGTAGCTCAGGTGCTTGCATACTGTGACGAGGGGATGCGCTTAAAAGAGGCGTGTGCCCTGGTGGCGCAGCGTAGTGGTGCAAGTAAAAAGGAACTTTATAATGCTGTTCTCGAGTCCCGTGATGGAGCCTGATAGAGTAAGAACCATGAATAATGTGCTCGTCTCAGTTGCTTGGCCTTATGCAAATGGACCACGCCATATTGGTCATGTGGCTGGTTTTGGTGTTCCATCTGATGTTTTTGCTCGTTTTCAGCGAATGCGTGGAGCACATGTGCTCATGGTTTCTGGTACAGATGAGCACGGTACGCCACTTCTTGTTCAAGCTGATAAAGAGGGAGTGTCAGTCAAGGAATTAGCAGATCGCTATAATCGTCAAATTGTTTCCGACCTTGCCGGACTAGGGCTGTCCTATGACTTATTTACGCGTACGACCACCCGTAATCATTATGCAATTGTGCAAGAGCTCTTTAGAGGCCTCTATGACAATGGCTATATGATCAAACAAACTGCATTGGGAGCTATTTCACCTTCTACAGGTCGTACTCTTCCTGACCGCTATATTGAGGGCACCTGTCCTATCTGTAGTGCTCCGGATGCGCGCGGTGACCAATGCGATAATTGCGGCAATCAGCTCGATCCTGCTGATCTGCTCAATCCAGTATCGAAAATCAATGGCGAGACACCTCAGTTCATTGAAACGGAACATTTTTTGTTAGATCTACCAGCGCTGGCGCACTCTTTGGAGCAATGGTTACAAGAACGCAAAGATTGGCGTCCTAATGTCATCAAGTTCAGCCTTAATTTGTTAGAAGATTTACGTCCACGTGCTATGACACGTGATATTGACTGGGGTATTCCAGTTCCTGTAGAAGATTGGGCAGATAACCCATCGAAGAAACTGTATGTTTGGTTTGATGCAGTGGTGGGTTATCTATCTGCTTCTATTGAGTGGGCATATCGTAGTGGGCAGCCAGAAAAATGGCGTGATTGGTGGACTAATCCGCAGGCGCAGTCGTTCTATTTCATGGGCAAAGATAACATCACGTTCCATTCACAAATTTGGCCTGCTGAATTGCTTGGTTACCAGGGCAAAGGCGATAAAGCTGGCGTTGTGCATGCATTGGGCGAACTCAATTTGCCTACTGAGGTGGTGTCTTCAGAGTTCTTAACCATGTCGGGTTCTAAGTTTTCTTCCTCCAAAGGCGTGGTCATTTATGTTAAGGACTTCCTTGCTGAGTTTGGTCCTGATCCACTGCGTTATTTCATTGCCGTTGCTGGTCCAGAGAATAATGATACTGATTTTACGTGGGATGAGTTTGTCCGCAGAATCAATAATGAGCTGGCAAATGGTTGGGGTAACTTAGTCAATCGCACTGTCTCTATGGCGTATAAGAACTTTGGCCAGGTGCCACAGCCAAGTGCATTATTGCCTGTCGACGAGGCGATTTTGGCTCTTGCTGCACAAACGATGGATAATGTGGCTCAAGCGCTGTCACATTCTCATTTCAAGCAAGGCATTACTGCTATTATGCACGTCGTCGGTGAGGCGAATGCGTATATTGCAGAGCAAGAACCATGGAAGTTGGCTAAAGATCCTGAGCAGCGTGATCGTTTAGCGACTGTCCTATGGACAGCCTTGCAAGTTATCTCCGATTGCAATGTGATGTTTACGCCTTACTTACCGCATACTGCGCAGAAAGTACATGAGACTCTTGGGCGCACTGGGGTGTGGGCAGCTCAACCTCGTGTAGAAGAAGTCGTCGATGATCAGCCGCTTGATCTTGTCGGTGTGGGGTTGCCGGAGCATGGTCAGACTTATCCTATTATTACTGGGGATTATGAGGCACAGGCTGCTAAATGGGAGCGGATTCCCATGGAGCCAGGTGTGGTGCTTGCTAAGCCGCAGCCAATTATCAATAAGTTGGATCCAGAATTAGCTACCACTGGTCCACAGTGGGCGCCGGTGTCTTAGAGGAAATAATGGGAAAGAAAAAACCTCGTCCAATTCCGGTTCCTGCACCAAGAATTGATGAGCTTATCGACGCTCATACCCATCTTTCCTCTTGCGCAAAGCATAAGGGTACTGAGGATATTGGTGCCTTTGTTCACCGAGCTCAGGAAGCCGGAGTGACAAAAATATGTACAGTGGGTGATGGGCTTGCTGAAGCGGAATTAGCTTTAGCCGCAGCAAGAGAATATGAGAATGTATATGCTGCGTGTGCTATTCATCCCACTCGCGCACAGGAGCTTGATGAGCAAGCGAAGGTTCGTTTAGAGCAGATGGCGGCAGATCAGCACTGTGTTGCTATTGGCGAGACAGGGCTGGATACCTATTGGATCAAACATGATCCAGATAATACTGCTGCTTTTGAGGTTCAAGAAGAAGCATTGCGGTGGCATATTGATGTGGCAGTGCGCTATGGCAAAGCATTGATGATTCACAATCGTGAAGCAGATAAGGAACTATTGAGGATTCTCGATGATGCGCCAAAGCCGGTGCATACAATTTTGCATTGTTTTTCTTCTCCGCTAGATATCGCACAGGAAGCAATAGACAGAGGATATGTCTTAAGTTTTGCGGGCAATGTTACGTTTAAGCGTAATGATTTTTTGCGTGAAGCTGCTCGCATTGTGCCAGGTGAGCAGTTATTGGTTGAAACTGATGCGCCTTTTATGACTCCAGAACCGTATCGCGGTGCTAAGAATGAGCCAGCATTGATTGGGCATACTGCACATTGCATTGCTGAGTTACGCGGTATTAGTGTGACTGAATTGGCGCAAGTGGTACGAGGTAATTTCGATCGAGTCTATTCTTGTGATTCTTAAGTGCTAAAGCATACAAAAATTATGGGAAATATGTGACTAATGATAGTTCTGTAATTCCTTGTGGTGACTTAAAGGTTAAAGTGGGATTTTTTCTCCATAATTAATCGACTTTATCGCTTTGTTACCGTATTGTAATAAAAGCAAAGGCGCATACAGTGCCATACTGGATTGTTTCAGTGATGGTTTCTTGCGATGTGCAATAGTAATTCTTAAAGAAAGTAGTTCAGTGCGGACACATCAGAAAACGCGAATTGATAAGACAGATAACAAGTTGCCAATGCGTCTCGCTATAGGCGGAGTTGTTGCTTCTCTCAGCGCTGTGGCAGGTGTGGGAGTTGTGGTTACAAACCACAAAAATATCATCGTTGATTATAACGGTGAAGAAATCGAGCTGAGTACAATGTCTAGCACCGTTGAAGGGGCGCTAGAAAAAGCTGGTGTTACTGTCACAGAAAAGGATATTGTTTCGCCAGCGTTAGAAGAAAAAATTAGTGATGATGACAGCATCACTGTGAAAACTTCCAAGCAGGTTTCCCTCGTTGTTGATGGTCAAGAACAGACTGTTGATACCACAGCAACTACCGTGGGCGAGCTCATGGAACAGATTAACAGTATTCCAGCTGCGATAAATGCAGTGGAAATGAATGTTGATGCTGATGAAAAAATACCTGAAGAAGGTATGAATGTTGATATCGTGACACCAAAATTCATCACCATTGATGATGGCGGTAAACTCGTACACACAAAAATTGCTGCAGCGACCGTAGGGGATGTTCTCAAAGAGCGCGGCATTGTGCTTGATGCTGATGATCGCGTATTCCCTCCTGTGGAGACACCAATAACTCCCAATCTTCGTATGGTGATTGAGCGTATCGAAGTATTCGAGACGGAAGTTACTGAGGCCTTTGAGCTACCACCAGTTTATACTGATGATCCTGACCTCTATAAGGGTGAGGAAGAGCTTATTACACCTGCTACACCTGGTGAAAAGAAAGTGGTTCGTAAAATCACCAAGATCAATGGTGTAGAGCGCGAGAATCAACCAATCCGTGAAGAAGAAATCCGTCCTGCCATTGCGGCTGCCATTGCGCGCGGTATCAAGGAAAACTCCACTGTCACTGTGAGCTTTAGCAGTGCGAATACTGGTGCGGCTGCGCCAGCTGTAGCTGATGGTTCAGTTTGGGATCAACTAGCGCAATGTGAATCTGGTGGCGATTGGTCGATAAACACTGGAAACGGTTTTTCTGGTGGGTTGCAGTTCACTCCTTCTACATGGAGTGGCTATGGCGGTGAAGAATACGCTCCAGCAGCACACTTAGCGACGCGTGAACAACAGATTGCTGTTGCAGAGCGTGTGCAGGCTTCCCAAGGTTGGGGCGCATGGCCTGCTTGTACTGCAAAGCTAGGCATTCGCTAAAAGTGTAAAAAGTTGAGTAATACAACCTCCTCAAGATCGATACGTGCTTTTTCGTCTTGAGGAGGTTTTACTATGGAATATGCATATCCATTTTGGGCTTGTGCATAGAGAAAATAATGCGGAATTAGGTAGATTAAATAATTATGGAAGATCAGCGCGTGCAACTTCTCGGTCCGCAAGAAATAAGAGCTTTAGCGCAACAAGTAGGTATTGTTCCAACCAAAAAACTCGGACAAAACTTTGTTCATGATCCTAATACCGTGCGGATGATTATTGCCGCAGCACAATTGAGCCCCGAGGATCATGTGGTTGAGATCGGACCTGGTCTTGGCTCATTAACACTTGGATTATTAGATACTGTGCGTACAGTAACCGCAGTAGAGATAGATCCACGCTTAGCAGCGCAACTTCCACATACCGTCGCTCAGTATGCACCGGCAGTCCGCGATAATTTACAGCTCATTCATCAGGATGCACTAAGCATTCAAGCTCAAGACATTGACCAGCCCACGGCCTTAGTTGCCAATCTTCCTTATAATGTTTCTGTCCCTGTGTTACTGCACTTTCTGGAGATTTTCCCCAGTATCAAACGAGTGCTCGTCATGGTGCAAGCAGAAGTTGCTGATAGATTGTCGGCAGCACCAGGCTCAAAAATATATGGGGTACCAAGTGTCAAAGCAGCCTATTATGGTCGCGTGAAAAGAGCTGGCTCTATTGGGAAGAAGATTTTTTGGCCGGCGCCCAAAATTGATTCAGGACTTGTACGCATTGATGTCTATGATGATCAAGAATGCGCATGGCCGAGAGACGCGCATACTCGCCAGACAGTATTCCAATTAGTAGATCAGGCTTTTGCCCAGCGCAGAAAAACACTCCGGGCTGCATTATCCGGGCTGTGCGGTGGCGGGGAGTACGCAGAAAACATTTTGCGAGCAGCAGATATTGATCCGACGTTACGTGGCGAAAAACTAGGCGTGCAAGAATATGTGCGCCTAGCACAGGCATATGTAGCGCATGAGCATGAGAGTGTGGCTCGAAAGAATGAAAATGCATAATCGCAGTGAAGAAAAACAGACATCGGGACGCACTGTTATAGCTCATGCTCATGCCAAGGTAAATCTCCACCTAGGAGTAGGGGAATTACGTGCTGATGGCTACCATGACCTCGTGAGCGTTTTTCAATCTTTGAGCTTATACGACGAACTGGTCATAGAATCTGCTCATGGTGCCTCACCCTGCGACAACACAAGTATCATCAGTTCCTTTGAGGTAGAAAACCTTAGTCAGGGCACTGTTGCTAATGCGGAAGTACCGCGTGATGGTCGTAATTTAGCATGGCAGGCCGTCGAAAAGCTATATCATTGGCACCGTGACAATGGTGGAGACGCTTTACAACCTGTTTGCATAACCCTAAGAAAAGGAATACCTACTGCAGGCGGTATGGCAGGTGGTTCTGCTGACGCAGCAGCAGCATTGCGGGCATTTAATACTTTTTTGCCAACTCCGGCAACAGAACAACAATTGCTAGCACTCGCCGCAACTCTTGGCTCTGATGTGCCATTTACCTTATTAGGGCATACGCAATTAGGCACAGGGCGCGGTGAAGAACTGACCCCAATACTTACCCGAGGAACGTATCACTGGGCGTTGGCGTTTTCCGACACTGGATTATCCACCCCAAAGGTATTTGCCAAACTCGATTCGATGCAACGAAAACCCCATCTTGACACTCAACAACTTTCAGCTGCTTTGAGCGCTGGCAAGATAACAGAAGTGGCGCAATGTCTGCATAATGATTTACAAGCTGCAGCACTCTCATTACAACCAAAGCTAAGGCGCACACTAGAAATTGGCAAAGATGCAGGTGCATTAGCGGGAATCGTATCAGGGTCAGGACCAACCTGTGCTTTTCTCTGCGCTGATGAACAGACTGCTCGGGAAGTAGCTGATGAGTTACGCCTCTTTGGTGCAGCGACTGTGGCAACAGGAGCAGCCTCAGGGGCGCACCTGCTCAGCTAATGCAGCTAGTGAGTGCAGTTAGTGCACCGCTAACATGGCAGAAAAGAAAAAGAAATAGACAACTGTAATCGTAAAGGAATATGCTGTGGCAACGCCATTATTAGGTGCTGAAGCAATTTATCTTGAATACCCTACCCACGTCGTCTTTGATTCTTTGACCCTCGGCATTGAAGAAGGCGATCGCATTGGTATTGTTGGGCGCAATGGGGAAGGAAAAACCAGCTTATTATCGTTGTTATCTGGTCATGTGCAGCCGCAATCAGGTCGAATAACCAAGCGCAATGGAATGCGCCTTGGCGTTTTGACTCAAAAAGATGAGCTCGATGATCACCTGAGCGTTCAAGAAGCCATTGTTGGTTCGCGCCCAGAACATGAGTGGGCATCTGATGCACGCATACGAGATATTATTGCTGGGTTAGTGTCGGATATTGCATGGGATGCGCGCATTGGTCACTTATCTGGAGGGCAACGTCGTCGAGTAGCTCTTGCCGCATTGCTTATCGACGACTGGGACATGATTGCCCTTGATGAGCCAACAAATCACCTTGATGTGGAAGGTATTACGTGGCTTGCTGAGCACTTGAATACCCGCTGGGCAAAAAATTCTGGTGGTCTGTTGGTTATCACGCACGACAGGTGGTTTCTTGACGCAGTATGCAATAAGACCTGGGAAGTCCATGATGGTATCGTGGAGCCTTTTGAGGGCGGATATGCGGCCTATATTTTGCAGCGGGTAGAGCGCGATCGTATCAATGCAGCTGCAGAGCGTAAGCGCCAAAATTTGATGCGCAAGGAACTGGCGTGGTTGCGTCGTGGTGCCCCTGCACGAACCTCAAAGCCAAAGTTTCGTATTGAAGCCGCTAATCAGCTTATCGCTGATGTGCCACCTGTACGCGATAGCATTGAGCTTAAGCGACTAGCGGTAGCGCGCTTGGGTAAAGATGTTGTTGATCTAGAAAATGTTAGTGTTTGTTTTGGCAATCAGGAAGTATTGCGTGATGTTACTTGGAGAATAGCACCGGGGGAGCGTACTGGAATTGTTGGTGCTAATGGTGCAGGTAAATCCACACTATTGCGCTTGCTCTCTGGTGAGCTTGCCCCGAGTACAGGTCGGGTAAAGCATGGGAAAACTGTGCGCTTTGGTTTGCTCGATCAGCAGTTTTCCCAGTTAGCAGACATTGGTCAGGATCGGGTACGTGAGGTACTGGCGCGGACAAAAACAAGTTTTAATGTTGATGGCAAAGAGCTGACACCTGCGCAATTATTGGAGCGCTTAGGGTTTAAGAAAGAGCATCTTTCTTCTTCGGTGAGCGAGCTTTCTGGTGGACAGAAGCGTCGATTGCAGTTGTTGTTATTATTGTTGGCGCAGCCTAATGTTATTGCCTTAGACGAACCAACTAATGATGTTGATGCAGAGATGTTGACTGCCCTTGAGGATCTTTTAGATTCTTGGCCTGGAACGCTCATTGTTATTTCCCATGATCGTTATCTCTTAGAGCGGGTTACCGATCAGCAGTATGCAATTATTGATTCCACATTGCGTCATATTCCTGGTGGGATTGATCAATATCTGGCATTGCAGCGGGATAAAACGCAACAAAGCAGCATAGATACCAAAGCACATAGTGCTGATAAATCCAGTAAGCCTGCATCTGCTGGCGCTGAGCTTTCTGGAGCAGCTCGGCATATGATGAAAAAAGAAATCTCTTCGTTAGAGAGACATATGAACAAACTCCTTGACCGTAAAAAAGAACTTCATATGCTTATGGCTGATCATGACCCCAGTGATTATGTGGGACTGAATGAGTTAAATGAGCAGGTTAGCGTGGTCGACGAACAACTAGCTGAATGTGAGATGCAGTGGTTAGAATTATCGGAACAATTGGAATGACACCAAAGTAAAAGTCATATTATTATGCAGGGCGATTCTCGCCTAAACTTATAGCTATGATTCTCATCAATGTGCGCTATAACGTTCGGCCAGAATTTGTTGATACTTTCCTCGAAGAGATTGCCTGGTTCACTGAGGCAACGCGAGCTGAAGAAGGAAATATCTTCTTTGAGTGGTATCAAGATCCACATAATCCAGCGCAATTCTTACTCATTGAATCTTTCCACGATGACGCAGATGTTGCTCATGTGCAAAGCGAGCATTTCCAGCGTGCGTGCAAGGAATTGCCTCGATACTTTGTGGAGACACCCAAGGTTATCAACACCACAATACCGGGTAAAACTGAGTGGGATAAGTTAGTGGAGTTTGCCGTCGAAGGCTAAAACTAAAGCAAAACTGACAGTGTTCAAGAAAGAAAGCACGTATGAGTAAAGAGACAAAAAACAAAGATAAGCAGAGCAAAAAACCACCTGAGCTAGACACAAAGGCGTATGAGAAAGAGCTTAAGCGCTTGCAAGCAGAGCTGGTGGATATGCAGCAGTGGGTGGTAGAAACTGGTGCTCGTGTTGTGGTGATTATGGAGGGGCGTGATGCAGCTGGTAAGGGTTCTGCTATTAAACGCATCACTCAGTATCTGAATCCTCGCACGTGTCGTATTGAAGCATTACCTGCGCCTAATTCTAGGGAACAAGGGCAGTGGTATTTCCAGCGTTACGTCGAAAAGCTACCGACGGCTGGCGAGATCGTTATTTTTGATCGCTCGTGGTATAACCGTGCAGGTGTAGAACGCGTGATGGGCTTTTGTACTTCTCAAGAGTATCGACGTTTCTTGCACCAAGCACCAATTTTTGAGCGACTTTTAGTTGAAGATGGCATTATCCTGCGTAAATACTGGTTCTCTGTGTCTGATGAGGAGCAGCTCGAACGCTTTAAGGCACGTCGCAATGATCCATTGCGTAGGTGGAAACTCTCGCCAATGGATTTTCAATCTATTACTCGTTGGGAAGACTATTCGCGAGCAAAAGATGAGATGTTTGTGCATACCGATATCCCATCTGCGCCGTGGTATACCGTGGAGTCTGAAGACAAAAAGCGTTCTCGTATCAACGTTATTAGCCATCTGCTGTCGACGATTCCCTATGAGAAAATCGAGCGGGAACTACCGAAAATACCAGAACGGCCCAAATCTCATCATGATGATTATGAACGACCACCACGTTCTGATTTCCGCTATGTTCCTGATGTAGCAGCTAAGTTAGAGAAGCCAAAGAAAAAAGCTGATGCGAAGAAAGAGAAGAAAGACAAGGAAAAGAAAAAGAAATAGTCGCTTATTGGTTGAGCTTTACTAGCTTTTAGCAAGCCTGAGTCAATACTTGTTCAAGCACCTGTATCACACCTTCTTCTGTGTGTGCGGGTGCTTGATGTGTTGCTATTGCAAGTAGCTCAGGATGAGCATTTGCCATAGCATAAGAGCGGCCAACAGTGCGTAATAATTCAAGATCATTGAGATAATCACCAAAAGCGATGGTGTTGTCCAGCGTAATGTCAAGACGTTTGGCAAGAGTGGCAACCGCATTACCCTTATGCGCGGCAGGATTCATAAAATCTATCCAGTTTCCACTAGATACAATGGGAAGTAAACCAGCTGTTTTTCCAGATAATGCGGTGGTCGCGGCAGGTCTGGACCCTTGAAAACAATAGATAGCTACTTTGACTACCTGATCATTGATATATTCTGATAGCTCAGGAACAACGGTCAATTTCTTATAATACGGTGTGCATTGTTGTATAAAAGCCTGATCAGAGCGAGAAATAAAGGCACCATCTGCACGGCATACTACAGCACCCCAGTCAAGTTCTTGATTGCTTGCCACAGTGTGCACAATGGTGTGAACTGCTGCTGTATTCATTGTGACAAGCGAGATTATTTCTCCCTCGTAGGAGACTACAGCGCCATTTTCGGCAATGATGGGCAGTTGAGGATAGGCGGAAAATTGTTCTTGTAAGGTAAAAAGTTGCCTACCACTTGCGGGTGCAAAATATATTCCACGCTCGTGCATTGTGTTGAGTAAGGGCCAAAAGCGAGGTGGTATGCAGTGATTCTCATCTAATAAGGTGCCGTCCATATCGCTTACTATTAGCTGAACATTCACAAGAGCCCTCTTCTTTGTTTTCTTAGGTTGTTTTGGTTTTTCTTTCTCGAAAGTATTGTAGTTGGGCATGATGTTACCTGCCACGTTCACCTAATGTGGTGTAGTGCGCTAAAACTTCCTAGTTTTAACTAACATTTTTTATCGTGATGTGCGACACTGTAGAACATGACTGATTTGGTAGGTAACACAGAAGAACCATTGGTAAAAGTTTCTGTTCGCGGTAATACTGGTTTACTGGAACTCAACCGTCCACGCGCTCTGAACTCGCTCAATGTTGAAATGGTCACCATCATCGACCACGCACTCAAGCAGTGGAAAGAAGACAGCAATATCAAACAAGTAGTCCTCAGCTCATTGAGCCCTAAAGGTTTTTGCGCAGGCGGAGATGTACGTTTTGCCCGTGAAGGCGCACTAGCCAACGAACATGATCATGTTGATGATTTCTTCGCCCAAGAGTACATCCTCAACGGCGACATAGCTGAGTACCCTAAGCCATATATTTCGCTTATCGACGGTGTGGTGATGGGCGGCGGACTCGGCATTTCTGCACACGGATCCCATAGAATCGTGACGGAGAAAGCCTTTGGGGCAATGCCTGAAATGGCTATTGGTTTTATTCCTGATGTGGGTGTGCCATATATGTTTGAGAATATGGTGGCGCGCAATGGACGTAGTTCTCATGCACTAGCAGTATTTTTAGTTGTTACTGGCTGGCGGTTATCCCCAGCAGATATGCTCTTTAGTGGTTTGGCAACTCATTTTGTGCCCAGTGAAAAACTCGACCAATTGCGGGAAAAAATCATTGAGGATTCTCTTGATGCGGCATTAGCTGAGTTCGCGCAAGAGCCAAGTGAGCCGTCGCAATTAGAGGCGTTGTATCCAGACATTGAAGCGGTATTTGGTTTTGATTCATGGAAATCTATTGCGCACGCATTAAAAGAACATTCTAATGAAGAATTTTGCAATGTCGTCGAGCAGCATATTGCTCATGCAAACCCTGCATCGATTGTGGCAGCAGTAGAGCTAATGGCAGTTGTTGCTCGCTGTGAGGATATTCGCCAAGAGCTTGAATGTGAACGAGTTTTAGGAATGCATTTTAGACGTGATCCTAATTTTGCTGAAGGAGTACGTGCAGTGCTTGTCGATAAAGACCGCACGCCACATTTCCATCCAGATAATGTCGAGGATGTAGATGTATCTGTGTATCGTGCCCTATTGACTACAGCACTTGATCAGTAAGAATTTACTGCGTTTTATTGCTCCATTGCTTTATTGAAAGCAGCCAGTGCTTATTGCACCGGCTGCTTTTTGCATAGCGTTGAGTGATATTTAGGATACAAGACGCAAGCCATCGCTAAAATCTACGGTAACTGCACCATTGGTAGTGATCAGTCTTGCCTGGCGCGTATGTGGTTGCGCTGGTATATCGGTGGTTTCTGCATGATGAGCATAAGAATGTGTATCGAAATCTAGAGCGATATTCCGAGCCTTGGCATAAGATTCTAGAGCTAAACGTGTATCGCGCATGGGGTAATCACTGGCTGCATTGATAGTAGCCTGGACAGCATGCACTGTTGGTTGTGGGAGAGAAAGAATATGTGCACAATCAACTAACAATACTCCGCGAGTATGCTCGTCGAGATTAACAATAATATGCGTCCACAATCCTAGGATCTGCTTTCCGATTATCTCATAATGCTGTGCACGAGCTTGGGCTATGTCTATTTCCGGCGCGAGGAAAATAGAAACATTGTGGTCAAGACCATACTTCTTGAGACCAATAGCCGGTAAAGCTATCTGATAGTGTGCAAATTGTGCGTCATTATATGACCAGCGCCAAGTATTATCTCGGATAGTGGCAATGAGTGCCGCACGTAAATGAAGTGGAGCTTTGTGCTGTGGCGTAAATAATTCAATACCGGGTTGGTCAGAAACGCAACGTGCATTTGCCTGGGAAAAAGTTGCCTCAAATAGGAATTGTGACTCGATAGAAAGCAGAGCACTGGCAGCAAGTAAGTCGGTAGTATTTTTCTGCTCGGATACTAATTCTCCCGTATGGGTATCAACCACACTGCCGTTGTTGAGATGTATCTGCTGTCCATTAGTGTGAGCAGCTAAACCGAAGGTACGTGCAAAAGAATGTACGGTACGTGCTATCACTGCTGGTTCCTTGGGTAAGGAAGAATGCTTAATCCTTGCTAAGCCCAGTGCTAATGCATAGTGTGGATTACTCAGAGGAAGGGCGCTTGTAATAATAACGGCATGATAGTGCCCTGATTTTCCGGGAATAGGAGTGAAAAAGAGTAATTTTCCTCCGAACACACTACGCGCTAAATCAATGATGTCTTGAGTGAATTCTACGTCACCGTGTAATGGGGCATGGGGGAGTTCATTGTGATGTAACCAATGCCAGACATTATTTTCTATTTCCGCAATAACAATACCATCAAGTGTTACGGTTTCTTGTGGCTTCATAGTGGTGATCTGTACTTGATAACCGTCGGAAGTGGGGTTGAACTTTATGCTTGGTTGACTGCCGCACAGCATGAAGAAGGATTCATCATAAGCTGCTTGGTTGATGATGGTGTCGATGCGTAGCTCTTCTAATGTTGGGGAGGTGTATTGCTCCATGGTTTCCTTTGCGATAAGCGATTACTATGCCACCAGTGTAATAGAAAACCAGCACTCGTTATATGAATAATGAGTGCTGGTGGTATATGTGAGGGGTATGCAGGTATTAGAGATCTTTTTGATCAATGCGTTCTGGTAGCACGATTGGACGAGCGCCCGCAATATGCTCCACAATGCGAATAACTTGGTTAGAGTAGCCAAACTCATTGTCGTACCATACGTAGAGCACAAGATGTTTTCCACTAGCAATAGTAGCTAGCCCATCGACGATTCCCGCATGGGTAGAACCAACAAAATCAGTAGAAACTACCTCGGGCGATTGGATGTAGGCAATCTGCTGACGCAAATTAGAGTGCAATGCCACTTGATCCATGAGGTTATTGACTTCGTCGCGAGTGACTTCTTTTTCTAAAGAAAGATTAAGCACTGCCATAGACACATCAGGGGTTGGAACACGAATGGCGTTACCCGTGAGCTTTCCTTCTAATTCAGGTAGTGCTTTTGCCACTGCTTTTGCTGCACCTGTTTCGGTGAGCACCATGTTCAGTCCAGCGGCTCGACCACGACGTGAGCCTTTGTGGAAATTATCAATGAGATTTTGGTCATTGGTAAAGGAATGGACGGTTTCTACGTGACCATGAACGACACCATAGTGATCATTGAGTACCTTGAGCACCGGAGTAATACCATTGGTGGTGCATGACGCAGCAGTGACAATATCATCATCAGCATAGTCATCATGGTTGATTCCGTAGACGATATTTTTAAGATCGCCTTTACCAGGTGCGGTAAGCACAACACGCTTAACACCTTTGCTGTGCAGGTGCTGGCTTAGTCCGGCACGGTCACGCCATCTACCTGTGTTATCTACGACGATGGCGTCGTTGATACCATAGGCAGTGTAATCCACGCTGGCTGGATCATTGGAGTAAATGACCTGAATCTGTGCCCCATTTGCCCAGATGATGTCATTTTCCTCATCCACGGTAATCGTGCCATTGAACGCGCCATGAACACTATCACGGCGCAATAGTGATGCACGCTTGATAAGGTCTTGTTCTCCATTTTTGCGTACGACGATAGCTCGCAGGCGAACACCACCATAGGCAGCCTCACGGGCAATAAGAATACGCGCCAAGAGGCGGCCAATACGACCAAAACCATAAAGTACAACGTCTTGAGATGGCATAGCATGAGCAGTGCCGATTGCTGGTGCTAACTCTGCTTGCAGGAATTGGTCAAGATCTCCACCAGTTTCTTGATATTTCACTGCTAGTCGACCAAGGTCAATGGAGGCAGTGCCTAAATCAAGTTTGCTGATTGCTTCCAAGATAGGCAAAGTATCTGCTGGGGTGAGTTCAGTAGGAGTAGCCAGACGAGAATAGCGATGAGCTTTGACGATGTCAATGTCGGTGACGTCGATAAGCAAACGACCGAAAATGGAAGTGACTACATTGTTATTGCGGTGCAGCTTTCCAATAAGTGCAAGCATATGTTGCGCTGATTCGATTTTTTCATTCCAATGCTGTGGCATGGCGTTACTCATTATTCCCTTCATTCATGGGGCCAAAATAATGGTGACATAGGTAGTTCAGTAGCACACACTATGTGTATAGTGCGTATATGCTACGGATGCTTAAGCCACCACGTATGATAACTACACCCGATAGTCTAACTGAATGACGTGTAAAAATGGGGAAATTGGGGGTATCTTCAGGGTGAAAAGAATAACTTTCTTATACTCACCCTCCCTGCAGTTATTGATGAGTTTTTCTACCAGTGAGGAACACGATTCCTGCCTGCTATAGTGGTGTGGCAGATGAGAAACCCTAAACCTCTCACTCTCATCCCTTTGGCAAAGAGCACAAGAAAGATCAGGTGGCAGATATGTGGCATGCAGTGAGTTTTGCATTAGCGGACTCGCTTAATGTGCTGCTTATTGGCTTAATAATTATCGTTGCAGTCATTGTGCCTTCAGATAAGCCTTTTGGGCGCATAGTGTCGCTGCTGATCGCAGGGGATTGGCTGGGAGTATTCTTGTTATCCCTGATGACTATGTATGTTTTTGATGGTTTGGAATCAGGCGTAAAAGCAGTTATTTCCTCACCAGTTTTTGGCATTATCCTGATTGGGGTGGGGGTTCTCGGCGCGATTATGACCTGGCGTGGTGGCGATAATTCCCAGCTTATTGCCAAACTCATGCCGCCTCTAGAAAAACCAACAGTAAAAACCTTTGCCCTAGGATTGGTACTAGGGCTAGTTCAGTCGTTAACGTCCATCCCATTTTTTGCTGGTATCGCAGTATTAAGTGTGGGGGAGTTTTCTACCACAATTCGCTACGTTGGGATGTTTTTTTATGCCACTCTCGCCCTATCGTTGCCCATAGTCGTAGCAGCACTAGCTACAGCTCTACGACGCTCCCCCCAAAAGCCTGCTAAAGGAGCATTAATCTGGCTAGATCAGAATCGTCGGCAAGCAGGTGTCTGGGCAGGGTATTGTGTAGCGCTGGTACTAATCCTTATGGGTGTGGCACACCTTTAGGCGAGTGTCATAGTGTGACCTTGAGTGTGTTTACTTTAGTCGGCGACCATAGGGAAAAGCTCAAACTCTGGATGCTCTTTTTCGATAAAGGAAAGTTTCCACTTATCGCCAAATAACGCGACTAACTCGCCGTCGGTACGAGTGAAAACTTCTACACCTCGTTGTTTTGCTAATTCTGTAGCTGTGGCGGCAGTAGTTCTTCTAGCAACGGAATAAGGAATGGGATCTGCTACGGTTTCTACGTTATATTCATTTTCCATTCGCGCTTGCATAACCTCGAACTGCATCGGACCCACCGCAGCCATAACAGGTGCCGCGTCACCACGAGCATCATTGCGCAAAATCTGAACCACGCCTTCAGCGGCTAATTGATCAAGAGCTTTGCGGAATTGCTTATATTTTCCTAAGCTCTTAGCTCGCAGCGTGCGGAAATGCTCTGGTGCGAACTGAGGCATAGGTGGATATTGTACTTTTCTACCTGCATAGATAGTGTCGCCTGGGGCAAGGGATCCAGCATTGACCAGGCCAACAATATCGCCAGGAAACGCTGTTTCCACAGTAGAGCGGGTGCGACCAAATACAGTCAGTGCGTATTTAGTGGAGAAACTACGCCCAGATTGGGCATGAGTTACTTGCATACCACGGTCAAATTCGCCAGATACCACACGCATGAATGCAAGGGAGTCTCGGTGATTCTTATCCATTCCAGCTTGTACCTTGAAGATCACACCAGAGAACTCGTCGTCAATGTTGCGGCGTTCGTCGATAGCACTTGTGGCAGCAGCAATGGCCTTCTCATCACTAGTTCTTGCGGCCGGCTCAGGGGCAAGTGCACACAGAGTATCTAAAATTTGGTGCACACCAAAGTTCAGCATTGCTGAGGCGAAGATAAGTGGGGAAGTAGTGCATTCTAAGAACAGTTCTTGATTATGCAGGGCGCCGTCGGCAGCGAGTAATTCTACTTCTTCTACCGCACTATCCCACACTTCTTGTTCTTTTTCTTGTGCCTGTTGTGGTGCATAGTGTTCTTCAGGGGCAATAGTAGAACCACCAGCAGTACGCAAGAAATGAATATACTGTTGCGCTTGACCATCTGCGTCGATACGCGCAAGACCACGAAAATCACCAGCCTCGCCTACTGGCCAATAAAGGGGGGTAGGTTGAAGATCAATCTCTTGCACAATCTCGTCAACCAGTTCCAGCGGGCTCCTACCTGGTCGATCCCATTTATTGATCACCGTGATAATGGGCAGTCCACGGGCTTTACACACCTTAAAGAGCTTTAAGGTTTGGGGTTCTAGGCCTTTCGCTGCGTCGATAAGCATAACTGCAGCATCCACAGCGGTAAGGACGCGGTAGGTATCCTCGGAAAAGTCAGCGTGACCAGGGGTATCCACCAAATTAATCATGAATGGTTCGCCCTGATGATCTGCAGGAGCATACTCAAACTGCAGAGCCGAGGAGGCAATGGAAATACCACGGTCTTTTTCCATATCCATCCAGTCAGACACAGTGGCTTTGCGCCCAGCTTTACCATGCACGGCACCTGCCTCGGCGATAACGTGTGCGTGCAGTGCTAATGCCTCGGTCAGAGTGGATTTACCAGCATCGGGGTGGGCAATAACAGCAAAGGTACGGCGGCGTTTCGCTTGCGCTAAAGTGTCTGAACTCATAAAGAACAAGGATAGCTCGTGTCTTACCACTGTGGCGAATCAATCCTCAACAACAGCTCAACGCTGCTTTTTGGTTCTATATCTTGGGTCTATATCTTCGCCTTTTCCGCTAGCTTTTACTGGGAGTGAATATCATTTTGTGCTTGTGCGATACCCTCGCTAATTACTGCACGCACCCCACGAGCTGCCAAAGTTGCCATTTGCTCTACTTGTTTATTGTCGTGATATTCCTCAAGTACATAATCAACTACGCTTGTGCCGCGCTCTGGTCTGCCAATGCCCATTTTTATCCGCACATAGTCGCGGGTGCCTAGCAGCTGCGAAATAGATTTTAAGCCATTATGCCCATTTTCACCGCCACCTTTTTTAATGCGCACCACACCTGCAGCTATATCCAGTTCATCATGAACCGCAATGATATGGTCAGCCGCAATATCATAGTGATGAGCCAGCGCTGTCACTGCTTTACCGGAGTCATTCATATATGTTGTAGAACGAACGAGCAGCACGGGAGTGTCGGCTACCATGAGTTGCGCTGTCCACGCTGGCGCATTCTTGTGCTTTTCTAGCCCAAGTCCCTCTTTTTCCAAGAGCTTATCGACGCACAGGTAGCCCATATTATGCCTGGTTGTCTCATATTCTTCACCAGGGTTACCCAAGCCAATCACTAACCACTCAGGTCGGCGCTGCTTAGCATCCGTGGTGGCAGGGCGAAATAGTTTCTGTAAAAATTGTGTTAAGGATTGGCGAGAAAACATCATTCCATAATCGCATATTTTTTATTAAAGGGTTTGCTGAGGGTGATTGATAGTGCATACAACAGCTGCATCGTTTTTAGAGCAAGTAGGTGGCAATGAGACGGCACGCATTATTGCTGCACCAATGGCAGGTGGTCCGTCCACTCCACATTTAGTACATAGCGTTACCCAAGCAGGCGCACTCGGCTTTCTTGCTTCAGGAAATATCAGTGCTGCGCAGCTGGTAGCTAATATGCAACAATTGCGTGAGCTAAGCCAAGGAACCCCAGGGCATTATGGGGTCAATTTCTTCTGCCGCCAAGAACAAGAGGTCAGTGCACATACTATTGCAGCTCTTGCTCCTGTGCTTGCCGACGCTTATGCCCATGCGCATAGCACTTGCACAGACGATGACGATACTGAGTATGTAGTACCCACGCCGCGTGCTCTTGACTATTCCAATGAATTTGACGATAAGTTCGCCGCAGTGCTTGATGCCCGCGCCCAGGGCTATGGTCCTCGTATTGTCTCTAGTAGCTTTGGTAGTTTCACACCGAGCGAAATTGCACAGCTTCATGAGGTAGGTATTTATGCTTGGGTATCAGTGACTAGCCCGCAAGAAGCACGCCAAGCGCAAGAAAATGGTGCTGACGCTCTTATTGTGCAAGGCAAAGAAGCAGGTGGGCATCAATTAACGTGGTCGATGACAGCAGAACCAGCTTTTATGCCTGTGGCTGAATTGCTCCCGGCAGTAGCGGAGATAACCAATGCGACAATCCCACTGATTGCCGCAGGTGGGGTGCGCAATGCTTGCGATGTTGCTCGGCTATGCGCTTTTAACGCGGTGCAGGCAGTATCGTGTGGTTCCGTATTTCTCCTTGCTACCGAGGCTGGAACGAGTGCCGACAACCGAGCACTGCTGGAAAAAGGTGGGGAAACCATACTCAGCAGAGCTTTTTCTGGTCGCTATGCCAGGGGGTTGGCTACTACTTTTAGTCGCAGTCAGCTGCAGTTGCCACCGAGTTATCCTTATCTTTCTGTTATGCTCAAGCCTTTGCGTTCACACCCTGATTTTTCCTATTGCCTTGTCGGCGAGGACGTGCATTCATTGGCTGCGCAAGATGCAGCAGGGATCGTCGCAGAATTAAGCCAGGGATTAGCGCAGTTATCTTTTTAGCCTAGGGTAAGCTAAGATCAGGGTCATGGGTCATAAGGTTAACACAAAGCGTAAAGCGTACAATCCTTATAAAGACCTATACAAAAGTGGGCATAAAAAGAAAAAACATAAGAAGAATAAAAAGCACAGTGAGCTGCTCAAAGTACGTACTTTGTTGAGTGGTGCACCAGCATTAAAAAAGAAATGCTGCCGCTCATGTCCACGGTGTAGTACCTGCCCAGCAGTGTTGCGCTATTTACAGAAGAATAATGCCCTGACCCTTGATGATGCAGCACTGCAAAGCATGCTCTTAGAAGCACGCTTGCGCTAAGTCGGCCTAGGTGTTCCTGAGATAACTTTCGACGCTATCCGCAGCATCAGCACACAGAATAGGTAACTGCGCTGTTTCTTGTTTGCTAAAGTTTTGCAGCACAAAGCGCGACACTTCCATGCGCCCTGGTGGTCTACCAATGCCAAGACCGACTCGCACATAGTCCTTAGTGCCGAGTGCTTTACTAATAGAGCGCAAACCATTGTGGCCATGATCGCCACCGCCCAGCCGTATCCTGTGCTGGGCAAAATCCAGCTCTAGGTCGTCGAAAAGCACAATAATGTGTTCAGGGGGAATACTAAAGAATGCAGCAAGGCTGTGTAGCGGGGTGCCAGAGAGGTTCATGGCGCTACGAGTTTTGGCAAGAATAACGCGCTGACCACTCAAGCTAGTTTGCGCAATAAGGGTATTCGAGCGCTTATGCAAGGATAATTGCGCTGTTGGCGTGGTGCGCTCGAGGAGCTCCTCGAGAAGCATTATCCCAGCATTATGCCTGGTTCGTGCGTATTTTTCCCCAGGATTACCAAGACCTAGGATAAGGAAAGGAGAAGATGAGGCAGGAGCATTCATATCACTTATTGTGCCAAGGACACTCTCAGATGCAAAAGCTAGTCATAAGTATTGGAATAAGTCTGAGCCCAAGAACGTGCGACCCAGGGGTGTGGTATATGTGCAGCATGAGTTTTAGCCTTGCGTGTGAACTGAATTCGGGTGATGATCAGCGCACAGATCGTTGCGGTAACGGTGCACACTATGCAAGAAAGGATGAAAGTATGTGAGCTATGTTCACTAAAAATAAATAATGCAAGGTACGCGCTGGCGATTCCGGCTTGTTCGCAGCAGGAAGAAAAAGAAGAAACAGTGCCAAGAATTGGGCGTGGTATGCCGTCGATGATTGCGCTTTGCCCATAGATAATTGTGAAATCAAAAAGGATGCCGGCAAGAAAAGCACTGATAAAAAATAGTGGTAGGGCGTGTGTGCCATAAAAAAGAGTGAGTGGTAGTGCTAATAATCCAGGAAAAACGAGAGCCCAGAAAATATCATTTTTTAGCTTGAGATATTGTGCCAGTACACTTCCCAGGAGTAGCCCCACATTAAAAGTAGAGAGTATGTATCCCCATAATTGTGGTGAGTGAAAAGCGCTGAGGAAGTAGTCCGCTGTGGCTAATCGAAAACCTGCAAGCCATGCACCAGCTTGGACAGCGGAGGTGATTGCAAGAATAACAAACCATGTTGCATAGCGAAGATACGCTATCGACGCGCGAAAAGTGCTTTTGTTCTCCTTTGCGTTTTGCGTAGGTCTTTGTAGTTCATTGTGGGAAACAAGGCATACGAGTATGCCTGAGCAGCAGTAGAGTGCGCTAAAAATATAAAAGAAAAATTGGGTTGATAAAGCCGTGAGAATGAGACTTGCGCAACCGGGTGCGATTGCCCGAGCAATGTTAATCAAGAGTCTTGTTCGAGCAATTTTTTGTGCCCTGCCTGCGGAATCGGTGATATGGGCAAGAACAACTTGTTGATTAGGGGAGGCGAATGCCCCTAGCGCACCCGTAGCGACGGCTAGTATATGAAGAACCGTCGTGAGTGGAGTCTGATTTCCAAGACAAAGGGCATAAGCTACGCATATCAGCGCGTCACAGATTGAGATGCCTAAGAAACATAATCGAGCGTTGAATCTGTCGCTCAACAAGCCGCCAAGTGGTGCAACACATAATGTAATGATCGCTATGAGAGCCGTGTTAAGGACTGCTTGTGAGAAACTTGTTTCTATTAAAAGCACAAGTAGCACACCGGTGCTTATGCTGCGGCTCGCAAAAGCGTTGAGGGCAAGTCCGATTGCGGTGCGGTAAAAATTATGTGCGTGATTTGTCATGGGCCGCCTATCTAGAACGATAATAACTATAGTCTAATTGGTATTGCTTTCTATGTCCATCATTGTCCATCATTGCTAGAGACTGTCCCATTAACCTATTAAGAAAACAAAACCTCCCCGCACAGTCTTCCTGAATTGTGCGGGGAGGTAAGCGTTGCGCAAGCGTAAACGCAAAAGGAAAATTTTACTCTTCGCCTTGTTCTTCGCCGGCTTCTTCTGTCTCTGCGCCTTCTGCTTCAGCATCTTCGTCGGCAGGTTCCTCAGCGACCTCTTCGTGGTTGATGGACGCGATAAGAGTCTCAGGATCTGCGACAAGAGTAGTGTTTGCTGGCATGGTGAGGTCGGCAGCAGTTACCTTGCTGTCTACGTCCATGCCTTCAACAGAGAAAGTAATCTCATCTGGGATAGAGAGTACGTCAGCTTCAACGAGGATAACGTCAGCATCCTGAACAAGCATTGCACCTGCGGCAACTTCACCCTCGATAACAACTGGAACTTCAACCTCAACTTTTTCGCCACGCTTAATGGTAAGCAAATCGACGTGATCAACGTTGAAGGTCAATACGTTTTGATCCACACTCTTGACCATGGTGAGGTATTTTTCACCTTCGACGTCGAGCTCAAGAACAGCATTAACGCCCTGAGCACGAAGCAAAGCGTGAAGCTCGAGAATGTCGACTGCGAAGTGAACGGGTTGCTCTACCTCTGATCCGTAGATAACACCTGGTACGAAACCTGCGCGGCGGAGGCGTCGGGAAGCGCCTTTACCAAATTCATTACGCGCTTTAGCGCTGATAGTAGGGTACTGAGCCATTTTTAACTCCTATAAACTTCTATGACTATAAGTTTCAAGAGTCTCATAAGGATTGCGCTCGATGCTATAAGCCGAGAAACAAGAAAAACCTACGAATGAGACTATCTAGACATCTGTCTTGGCTGAGTCTTCGCAGGTATTGCAAAGGAAAATACAATCGCGTCGATAACGGCTAAAATAATTCAGCCCTCGCCGAGACTGTGTAAATATAGCATTCTTAGCTCTAAAACTCAAAATAGTACCTGCTAGAGATATTCACAGATATTTGCTTGCCTCACGCAGTGATAGCGTGGCAAGTTCTTCCTGATAAGTGTCAAGGAAACTGCGTACCCAATCAGGGTTATGTCTGGCATAATCGCGCAGTGCCCAACCAATTGCTTTATTGATAAAGAACTCGGTGCTGCCCAATGATTGTTCAATGCAAAAAGCAAGAAGTGCGGTGTCTGTGTGTTCTTTGCGTCCTAGTTGATGAATGATTGCTACACGACGTAGCCAGGTATTTTCTTCTTGTGCCCACTGTTGCATTTGCTTAGCTGTGGCGTATGTTCCGATAATACCAGCGAGCGCATCGACGCTATCCCACCAGGATTTGGTGGTGACGATATCGGCTAGCCAGTCGATGTCGCTAGTGCCCAGTGGGGCTTTTCTTAGATAATCGCAGGCAACATAGCTAAACTCTCGTTCTTCTTGGGCAAAACATAGTTCGACAAAGTTTCGGTCTATGCCGGCCTGGTGCGCTGTTTGGGTAAGTTCTGTGAGGAAGTTTTTTGTTGCTGCTCTGCGTTGTGGCGTTTTGATGCCGAAAAATGCAAATTGTTCCCGCATATAGGTGTGCATGGTGAGGGCATTATCCTCGTTGCGTAGATCGCTGAGGATATGGCGCAGGGTGGTGAGATTTTTGTGTGGTGTTGGTTTGGTTGTCACTGCGTTTTCTTTTCTGTGCTAGTGGTGCGTGGTCATCAGGGTATTATTCACATGATTTAAGCTATTTTTGTTGAAGAAAGTATTTTATAGTATTTTTCTTAATGTTATGTCATTAAAATTATTCATTTATGTTTGCAAAAGTTAATATAGTGAATAATGTTATTTCTGTTAAAATTGTTATCTTGGTGTAACTTAAGAATTAACACATACCCATAGTGCAGAATAAGCAAGGGGAAAGGAACAAGATTGAATCCATTAAACGTGGTAAAACGCATTGCAACTGTGCCACGAGACTTAGTTGACATTGCCAAAGCCATACCAGTTTTATGGTCATCCGGTGTTTTAGGTGCACAAGATGGTCCTCAAGCATTAGGAAAACTCGTTCTTGATTTCTGTCGCTGGGGCTTTACTTCAGCACGCCAGCTAGAAACTTCTGCTTTTTCTAGCGGCAATCGCATTGCACTCATTGACGATGACGGAGAACTAACCTACAGCCAATTGCGCGATGACGTACGTGCCATAGCACGCACACTCTATTGCAAAGGAATTGATAAAAACTCCCGCATCGCCCTTATGGCGCGCAATAGTCGCGGTTTCTTATACACGCTGGTCCCCAAAGGACTCATCGGTTATAACACATATCTATTCAATGTTGGCTCCTCACCAAAACAGCTCCTCGACAGCCTCAAAGAGCACAAGATCGATATGCTCTTTATCGACGAGGAGTTCGAGTCGCGCCTACCAGAGGATTTTGACGACATTGAAGTGGTCCTTACTTGGACCCAAGACGGCAAACGACTCCCACATAGAGATTGGGCACATATCTCCGAGCTTATCGACGACGCACCAAACGAAAAGGCAGTGAAGTTCCCATTACGTCCACGCCAGGGGCGTATTGTGCTTATGTCTTCCGGTACTTCCGGCACTCCTAAAGGCGTTGTACTGCATGAACCACGATTCCCAGTGGCATTAGTTTCTAGTATTTTGAGCAGTGGACCGTGGAAACCACGAATGCGTATGCAAATGACTGCATCAATGTTCCATGTGTGGGGATGGGCTTGTATTAACCTATGCCTGGCCACCCGCGCAACTATTATTACTCAGCGTGTTTTTGAGCCCGAAGTAGTCATGCGCACCATTGAAAAACACAAGGTACAAGGTGTGCTTACCTCTGCAGTGTTCATGAAGGCTATGGTCGAATTGCCTGATGTGCAGAAATATGATGTTTCTTCTGTGCAATTTTTAACTAATGCTGGAAATGCGCTCACCGTAAATCTAGTGGAAAAGATCCACGATCTTTTTGGCCCGATCCTATCTAATATCTATGGTTCCACTGAGGTTACTGCAGTTTCTGTGGCTAAACCAGAAGATCTTGTTGCTAATCCACTATGTGCTGGACATACTCCGCATGGCACGATTACCAAGATCCTGGATGAAGCAGGCAATGAAGTAAAAGACGGCGAAATTGGCATCATCCACGCGCGCAATGCCATGACATTAGTGGGATACGCTAATAAACGCGATAAAATCACCTACCGCCACGGACTTGTCGATCTTGGCGATTTAGGATACCGCGATGAAGGTGGCCGCCTACAAGTGCTTGGTCGCAATAACGATATGATCATCGTCGGTGGCGAAAATGTGTATCCAATGTCTGTTATTGATTGTCTGACCAGTATGCCAGGCATCTCCGACGTCTACTGCAAAGGCGTAGAAGACGATAAAACATTCCAAAGAATTGCAGCTTATGTGGTTCGGGAAGAATCACCAGCTGGATTAGCATTGACAGAAAACTCTGTGCAGGAGTGGGTACGACAAAACCTTGCAGAACACTCTGTTCCTCGTGATGTGCATTGGCTGGCAGAATTGCCACGCAATGCTACTGGAAAAGTGGTAGCGCGAGAACTGCCTTCTGCTACATAGCAAGCGCTTAACATCCGATAACAATTAAACGGCATAAAGATGATGAATCTTTATGCCGTTTTCGCACTACTGGGCTATGGGGAAGAAAACTGTTATGCCTGACCCTCAAAAAGATTAGTTACAGAACCATTCTCAAAAATCTCATGGATAGTCTTAGCTAGTAGCGGTGCGATGGACAATACTGTGAGATTATCCCAACCCTCGGTTGATTGTGGCAAAGTATCCGTGGTGATTACTTCCTTAGCACCACATTGAGAAAGACGTTGTTTAGCAGGGTCGGAGAAAACACCATGAGTACAAGCAATGATAACGTCTTCTGCACCGGCATCGCGCAGTACCCCTACAGCGCCAGCAATAGTTCCGCCTGTGTCAATCATGTCGTCGATGAGCACTGCTGTCTTACCAGAAACATCACCAACAACGCGGTTCGCAACAACTTGATTAGCAACATCGGTAGAACGAGTCTTATGCACAAAAGCCATAGGCGCATCCCCAAGGGTATTTGCCCATTTCTCAGCAACTTTTACGCGTCCTGCGTCGGGGGAAACCACAACGATATTATCGAGGGAATACTTCTGCTTGATGTAATCAGTCAGAATAGGCATAGCGTGCATATGATCAACAGGACCATCGAAGAATCCCTGAATCTGATCAGTGTGGAGATCCACTGCCACAATACGATCAGCTCCAGCAGTGCGGAGCAAATCAGCAACGAGTCGAGCAGAGATAGGCTCACGACCACGGTGCTTTTTATCTTGGCGCGCATAAGGATAAAACGGCAAAATTGCGGTAATGCGCTTAGCGGAGCCACGTTTGAGCGCGTCAATCATGATGAGCTGTTCCATGAGCCATTTATTCAAGGGCTGGGTGTGTGACTGCAACACAAAGGCGTCAGAGCCACGGACAGATTCCTCAAAACGAACGAAAATCTCACCATTAGCAAAATCCCGCGCGGTGGTCGGGGTCAAAGCAACCCCAAGCTCACGAGCCACTGCCTCGCCAAGCTCAGGATGTGCTCTACCAGAGAACAGCATGAGATTCTTGTGGTTCTCAGTCCAGTTATTGCTGGTCATGTGCGAAAGATACCTTTCCTAATGTGGAACCCACGCCAGATTCGTAGATTCCAGTGGGATACATTGTGTGAGTTTCAAGCACAACTATTTCTAACCTTATACTGCCTGCGCTAAGAGAGAAAAACCATAACGCATTTAGTGCAAGGTGTTTTACTGTTTCTCGTCACCTACTTCAGTGAAAATTCCTTTTTCCTGAGCATCTTCAGCGGCACGAGCTGCAGGGGTATCAGGGCGTTTGCGCATGACCCAATTTTCGATATTGCGCTGTTTACCACCAGATACTGCTAGTGCTCCAGGTGGGACATCGTCACGGATAACAGTTCCAGCGCCAGAATAAGCCCCATCACCAACTGTTACTGGGGCGATAAACATGGTGTCTGAACCAGTACGTACGTGATTGCCAATAACAGTGTGGTGCTTATTGACGCCGTCGTAATTGACAAAGACACTAGAGGCACCAATGTTTGATTCTTCACCCACAGTCGCATCACCGATATAGGTAAGATGCGGTACTTTAGATCCAGCCCCAATGCAAGCATTCTTCGCTTCGACGAATCCGCCAAGTTTTCCACGTTCCCCAAGGGTAGTGCCTGGTCGAATATAGGTAAAAGGACCTACCTGTGCATGGGCACCGATGTGTGAATCTAGACCATGAGTGCGGATAACCTGCGCACCAGTCTCTACAGTCATGTTGTGCAATGTAGTATCTGGACCGATTTCAGCCTCATCACCAATCACACTATTGCCAAGTATTTGGGTACCAGGATAAATAGTGACATCGCTACCAATTGTTGCCGTTACATCAATCCACGTCGATTCTGGATCGACAATAGTTGCTCCGCCACGCATTACAGCAGCGAGGGTACGGCGATTCAATTCCTTTGCTGCATGCGCAAGCTGTAGCCGATCATTAACACCAGCGAGTTCTTTATGGTCAGGTGCACAGAATGCGCTCACAGTTTTGTGTTGTTGGCGTGCAATAGAAAGAACATCTGTGAGGTACAACTCGCCTTGAGCATTATCAGTGGTGAGGTGTTGTAGATTTTCTCGCAATACATCAGCGTCGAAAGCGAAAACACCAGAGTTGACTTCTTTAATGGCGCGGGTGGCTTCATCGGCGTCTTTTTGTTCCACGATAGCGCTCACAGTGCCGTCGTTGGTGCGAATGATTCTGCCATAGCCAGTGGGATCCTCAACGTGCATACTCATCACGGTTACTGCGCTGTGCGTAGTGGTGTGATGGGTCAGGCAATCCTGGAGTGTTTCAGAACGTAGTAGCGGAACATCTGCGTTAGTTACCATGATGGTGCCGTGGAAGTCAGCTAAGAGTTCCATTGCGCATTGCACTGCATGACCAGTGCCGTGTTGTTGTTCCTGAATGGCAGTATGAATATGGATGTCTAGCTCAGTGGAAATATCGTCGATCGCGGGTGCCACTTGCTCTCGACGATGCCCAATAACTGTAATAATGCGCTCAGGGTGTATCCCCGCCGCCGCATACAATGAATGTGCTAATAAGCTACGACCACCAATGCTATGCAGTGTTTTTTGTGTTTTTGACTTCATACGGGTGCCGGCACCGGCAGCAAGTACGATAACAGCACAAGGCGAATTACTCACGAGTATAAAACTCCTATATTGTGATTAGACTACGTGGCACCAGTGTAATCTCAAATCCATTCTTAGTGCTTATCGACGCTCAAGCAGTACCGTATAGTCTGCAATAGTCTGCGTACGGCTTCGGTTAAAGATAGAGAGAACCAGTGTATAAGCCGATCACAGCAATCAGACCAGCAATGATGATAATTGCGACGATGATCCATTCGAAGAGATTAAAAATCTGTTCTTTTCGATAAATCCTCGTCCACACATAAGGGATAAGACCAGGTAATACTGCAACTGCACCAAAAAGAACATACTTGGGATCAGCTGCATAAATGAGCCATAAAGAATAGGCAAAAGCAATAGTGCCAATGAGCAGATGACGCTTATTATCCTGAGCGGTCATACGCGGACCCGAATCATCAAAACGGGTACCAGCGTGAGGGTGTGTAAAACCTTTACCTCGTACTGCAAGCAAAATGAGATAGAGTGCAGAGAAAATGTAAGGCAACAGGTACATGATGGTAGCAAGTTGCACCATAGAAATATAGGTAGTCTCATTGCAGAAGAAAACAATCACCCAGATCTGAATGGTGATAGTAGAAATCAACTGGGCTACCCACGGCGAACCATTAGGATTAGTTTTACCTAATTTACGTGGCAGAAGCCCGTCGTGAGCCATGAGTACGATTGGCTCAGCACATAACATTTGCCAAGACACATAAGCACCTAGCACGCTCAGACACAGTCCCAAAGAAATAAGTGCGCCACCCCACGGACCAATTACTGCCTCTAGCACTGCTGCCATGGAATTATCTGGTAGTGCAGCTAGCTGCTGTTGAGAAAGTACCCCAAAAGACAAAGTAGCAATGCTGACCAGTAACACCAATACCGTAAAGAACCCAATGAAAGTGGCTTTACCGACGTCAGCGCGAGTACGAGCTTGTTTGGAATAAACGCTAGCGCCTTCCACACCGATAAACACCCACACTGTAAAAAGCATAATTCCTTTGACTTGGTGGAATACATCGGTGCCAGAAGCCTTACCCCAGAAATCCAGGGTGAAGGTGTCCCAGGAAAAACCCAAGAATGCAACGAAGATGATGAAGCAGAAAATAGGAAGAAGTTTTGCAATAGTTGTGATGGCATTCATCATGGCAGCCTGTTTAATGCCACGAGTAAGACCGAAGAAAATAACCCAGGTGAGAATAGACACTGCAATTGCTTGGGAGAAAAGATGATCCTCGTCAAACAAAGGAATGTAATGCCCAATTGTGGAAAAGAATAGGGTGGCATAACCAACCTGTGCGATAACGCTGCCTAGCCAATAACCCCAACCAGAGACAAAACCAATAAAATCACCAAGACCGGCACGCACATAGGAATAAACCCCAGAATCAAGGTGCGGTTTACGATAAGCAAGAATGTGGAATACGAAAGCAACAGAGAGCATTCCAATACCTGCAATAAACCAACCAATGAGCATTGCTCCTGGTGCAGCGACAGAAGCGATGTTCTGTGGGAGCGAGAAAATACCTGCACCAATGCAGGAACCAATAATAATGCCCACAAGTGACCACATTTTTACTGTGTGTGACCGTGGGGCAGTAGCGTCGTGTGCTTCAATTCCTGCAGTAGTTACCATTATTAAAAGATAGCGTGAGTAAGTGGATTGAACAAAAAATTTTCCGTATTTTTGTGGTCTTTACAGGTATTTTCGCAAAGTACGAGTCTGTGTTGTATGCTAGTGACCTGTTGAAGAACTTTAGTTAGCACGTAACTATAGCTACCTAATCGCATCTTCAATTTTTCCCTGTGGTGTAATCGGCAACACTACGGTTTTTGGTACCGTCATTCTAGGTTCGAGTCCTGGCAGGGAAGCCCGAAAGCAGACTTTCTTACTTGTGTAGCATATATACACGTAAGAAGGTCTGTATTTTTGTTTTAAGGTGCCCGTGGCAGCGTGAGGGGTAAAGATGTGTTCACATAAAATGACCGGCAAACAACGTCGGGAGCAATTAATCGGTATTGGGCGAGAACTTTTTGCAGAACGCGGTTTCGACGGCACAAGCGTAGAAGAAATCGCTGCTCGTGCTGGCATATCCAAACCAATTGTCTATGAACATTTTGGTGGCAAAGAAGGCCTTTACGCGGTAATCGTCGACCGTGAATTATTACATCTAGAAACAATTATCACCGAGTCACTTAGCCAAGGGCGCTCACGCGAACGCATCGAAAAAGCAGCATTAGCATTATTGAGCTACGTGGAAACTGACACAGATGGATTCCAGATCCTAGCGCGCGATATGGGGCTACACGCTGAACGACGATACTCCACCCTCCTGAATGAAGCAGTTGCACAAACATCTTACTTATTAGCCAAATCCTTTGAGCGTTCTGGTCTTAACCCTGACTATGCGCCACTGTATAGCCAAGCATTAGTGGGCATGGTTGCGATGACAGCACAATGGTGGCTTGATGAACGCCTCAACGACGATGCCCCTTCCAAAGAAGACGTAGCAGCACATATCGTGAACTTATGTTGGCGCGGACTATCCGGGCTAGAAGCACAACCTACACTCAGCCTCAATGAACTCAAAACCCCTCAAGCTGATGAGGATGGGACGCAATCGGTTAAATCGAGCTCATAAAACTCGAACAGACTCATAAGCTCAATAGAGAATCTATTAGGTAGATAATCGCGTACAAGGGAGATCTATTTTCGTGTCCACATCACCTGCTATGCTCGCTGGTTTACTTGAAGTGGCAGCAACAGATGCCAAAATACAAGGTTTGCTCAGTCAAACCCACCTTTCCTCACTCCATATCACAGCTATTGATCAAGTACGTCCGTGGGCTTTGGCAGCACTAGCTCAAGAAAATCCCATTCTGGTCCTTACCGCCACTGGACGTGAAGCCCAGGATCTTGCTGCAGAACTAGCAGCAATGGTAGGAGAAAACGTTGCATTATTCCCTGCATGGGAGACACTACCGCATGAACGCCTTAGCCCTGGGGTAGATATCATAGGGCAACGAGCACAGGTACTCGATAAACTACACAACTATCAGATTGTAGTGAGCTCGGCACGAGCCCTAAGCCAACCGGTTCTTAATGACCCCGCTTGCTACCAGGCAGTAGTCATTGAACAAGAGAAAGAATATGACTTTGCCAGCTTAACTGAGCAATTGACCTATGCAGCCTATAAGCACGTTGATCTAGTTGCGAAAAAAGGTGAATTCGCAACGCGAGGCGGCATCATTGATGTCTTTCCCACTACAAGCGATTACCCTCTACGCATTGAGTTCTGGGGTGATGAAGTTACTGACATTCGTGCTTTCTCAGTGGCAGATCAGCGCACTCTTGAAGAAATTACCCCGTGCAAGGTAGAGATTTATCCCGCACGTGCTTTGCTACTTGATGATCATATTGCCCAGCGTGCGGAAGAGTTAGCGCGCACATATTCGTCCAATCCCACACTGGTAGAACTCTTGGACAAGATAGCTGCCAAAATACCTGTGGAAGGCATGGAACCACTGATACCAGCCTTAACAGAGGCTCCTTTGGTTTCGCTCATTGAGCTCATGGCAGCAGAAACACATATCATTGCTGTGCACCCAGAAAAAATCCGTCGACGTATCGAAGATCTTAAAAATACAGACGAGGAGTTTCTCGCAGCAGGATGGGAAGCAGCGGCAATGGGAGCGGATGCCCCACTGGCAGCAGATAACCTTGACTTATCAGCGAGTAGTTATCTGTCCTATGCTGCTTTGACGCATATAGCCGAGCAAGGAAAAAAGAAATGGTGGACGTTTGCGTCGCCTGGAATGTTAGAGGCTGCAGAAGAGCACACACTCCCGCTTGACTTTACTCCGGCACCTGCTCCTCGAGGAGAACTCGCCAAAATCGACGAGATGATGAGTCTATTGCTGGCACACACCACAGCGGGAGGTCGAGCAGCTTTTATTGCTCCCGCACAGGGCGTAATCAAGCGCATGAAGGAGCGATTTGCGCAAAAAGGAATTCCAACCAGAATCGCTCATGCTGGCGAGCAGCCGCGCCCAGGAGAAGTGACCCTTTATCAAGCGCTTAGCCATGCAGGAGTGGTGTTTTCGCGGATTGCTAGTGTTGAGTCTGCGCAGCAAGAGATGCCAGAACAGTCATTGCCTTTGGTTGTTATTACTGAGACAGATGTCACGGGTAATCGAGTGGGGGATATTGCAGGGGCTAAGCGTCGTCCAGCAAAGAAACGCAACCGAGTTGATCCATTAGCATTGCAGACCGGGGATTATGTGGTGCATGAGACACACGGTATTGGGCGTTTTCTCAAAATGACTGAGCGCACTATTAACACCGGCGAGACGAGCTCTCGACGTGAATATATTGTGTTGGAGTATGCGCCTAGTAAACGCGGGCAACCAGCAGATCAACTGTATGTTCCCATGGATTCCTTGGATATGCTCAGTAAATATGTTGGTGGAGAACAGCCCTCACTATCAAAAATGGGTGGTGCAGATTGGAAGAATACCAAGAAAAAAGCTCGTGCTGCAGTACGAGAAATCGCTGGTGAGTTGATTGAGCTTTATGCTAAGCGACAAGCCGCACCAGGGCATTCCTATAGTCAAGATTCGCCGTGGCAACGAGAACTAGAAGATAATTTTCCCTATGTAGAAACCGAAGATCAGATGTTGGCCATTGAGGCGGTGAAAGCCGATATGGAAAAACCTGCACCTATGGATCGAGTGATCGTGGGGGATGTGGGGTATGGCAAGACTGAAGTTGCGGTGCGTGCAGCTTTTAAGGCAGTGCAAGACGCCAAGCAAGTGGCAGTTTTGGTTCCTACTACATTGCTTGCGCAGCAACATTTAGTGACCTTTAGCGAGCGTATGGCGGGTTTTCCTGTGTCAATAAAGGGATTATCGCGGTTTAGCTCTGATAAAGAAGCTAAAGAGATTATTGCTGGGCTTGCCGACGGTAGTGTCGATATTGTCATCGGTACTCATAGGCTATTGCAGGTAGGGGTGCGGTGGAAAGATCTGGGCTTAATCATTGTTGATGAGGAGCAGCGCTTTGGTGTGGAGCATAAAGAGCACATTAAAGCGATGCGTACGCACGTTGATGTGCTGACTATGTCGGCAACCCCCATTCCTCGTACTTTGGAGATGTCTATGGCTGGCATTAGAGAAATGTCTACCATTTTGACCCCTCCTGAGGATCGTCATCCCATTCTTACCTATGTTGGTGCCCAAGAGGATAAACAGATTGCGGCAGCAATTCGACGCGAACTGTTGCGTGATGGTCAAGTATTTTATGTGCACAATAAAGTTGCCGATATTGAGAAAACTGCTCGTTATTTGCGTGAGTTAGTTCCTGAAGCACGCATTGTGATTGCGCATGGGCAAATGAGTGAAGAACTCCTGGAGCAAACAGTCCAAGGGTTCTGGAATCGTGAGTTTGATGTTTTAGTGTGTACGACCATTGTGGAAACTGGTCTTGATATTGCCAATGCTAATACTCTCATCGTAGAGAATGCGCACCATATGGGTCTTTCTCAGTTGCATCAGTTGCGTGGGCGTGTTGGGCGTTCTAGGCAGCGAGGATACGCATATTTTCTCTACCCTAAAGGACATACGCTCAGCGAAACCTCCTATGATCGCTTATCGACGATTGCCCAAAATAATGATTTAGGCGCAGGTATGGCTGTGGCAATGAAAGATCTAGAAATGCGTGGTGCTGGCAATGTTCTTGGCGCACAGCAATCAGGGCATATTGCAGGGGTTGGCTTTGATCTGTATATGCGTCTTGTTGGCGAGGCAGTAGAAGCATATCGTGGCCTATTATCAGGTAAAGCCATTGATGCTACTGATAATGCGCCGAAAGAGATCCGCATTGATCTTCCAGTGGATGCTCATATTCCAGAATCGTATATCGACGCTGAGCGTTTGCGATTGGAGGTATATCGGAAATGTGCTTTTGCCCATCACGAAGATGATATTCGCGGCGTTATTGAGGAAATGACTGACCGCTATGGTCCGCTTGTTCCAGAGGTAAAGCGTCTATTAGAAGTTGCTCGATTACGTCTTTTGGCTAGAAAAGCAGGAATCAGTGATATTGGCGTACAAGGTGGACGGATAAAAATACACTCAGTGGAACTTGCAGATTCTAAACAAGTGCGTCTCAAACGCCTGTATCCTTCGGCTAATTATCGTTCGGTGGCAAAGGTTATCAATATAGCTATTCCTCGGGCAGGCTCCACTATTACTGCACCTCATGTGCGTGATAGTGAGCTAGTGCAGTGGGTGGCTGATTTCTTGTCGACGATGTTTGATATGGAAAAGATTGATGTGAGAAGTGGCGAAAGCCGAGCAGTAACATCTGGTGACCATACTGACGATAGTGTTTTAGCGAAAAGATCTAAGAGGATTATTAGCGCGCGACAGCGTTAAGTGATAGCCCCTGTCAGGGGCACTGTGTGATCTTTCTTTTCACTTTTACTCCTGCAGCTTATTCAATGGTTAGGATAGTACCTATGATTGTTCTGCTTCTTGATCCGCGTTGGCCAACGATGATTCCTTATTCGGTCATTGCACAGTTACGTGGAAAAGTACAGTTCACTACGGAAGTTCCAGTGAAAGTTCGGTGGGATTTCGATGAGTTTTTGCACAAAGATATTTATTATTCTGATTTGGGTACTCTGCTCGTGAGCACTGATGAGTGGGCACCTGAGGTGCGTGCAGCTCTTGCACAAGGGGCCCAGCTTATTGAAGTACCAAGTCGTGCAGATAGTATCGGACAAGCAGTTGCGGCTATGGAAAGAGCCGTCAAAATAGGTGAGTGGGAGCAGGAACAGACCCATGAGTCTCTTATTCCTTTTCTAGAAGAAGAAACTCAAGAAGTCATTGAAGCTATTAGGCATCGCAGCAGTGACCAGCAATTGTGCCAAGAACTTGGTGACATCTTGCTCCAGGTATTATTTCATGCAGAGATTGCGGCTCGTCGAGGTGCGTTTTCTTTTGCTGATGTTGCAGCTAGCTATGTGGAAAAAATGCGTTCACGTGCTCCTTATTTATTTGACGGCACCGATACCCTTGTTCCCGAGTCGGAGCAACACAGGTTATGGGCTGCTGGGAAAGCATCTGAGAAATCTTAATCGGGTAGGTATCAGTACGGGTAGATATTAGGTAAGCGTCAGGGAAAGATAAGGAGCAGTGTGCGTCGCGTAGTTGGGTTTGGAGTAATATCGATTCTTGCTGTCATCGTGGTTATCTCTTTTGTTGGTTGGTCATTGTCTTTTATGAAAGGCGAAGCACCCATCAGGCAATTACAACCAGTCCCAGAAGATGTGCCCCCTGCGCGAGGTAGCGAAGTTCCTGAGATTGACGTTGAAGCACCAGGTCGTACCTCTGATAAATTAGGTTTTTGGGCTGATCCATTAGCTGCTGAGACTTCAATTCCCACTGCCGCTTTGCGTGCTTATGCTAATGCTGAACTTATTGCTGCGCAATCTTGGCCAGAGTGTCATATTAGTTGGAATACTTTGGCAGCAATTGGCTATGTGGAAACTCGACATGGAACCTATTCTGGTGAGTTGTTCAATAATCGCTCTATTGATGAGAATGGCTATGTACTACCACCGATTATTGGCGTGCCGCTCGACGGTTCACCAGGTTTTGCTTCAGTGGCAGACACCGATGGCGGTGAACTAGATGGTGATAGTGAATATGACCGTGCAGTAGGTCCTATGCAATTTATTCCTGAGTCATGGCAACGCTATGGTCGTGATGCCAATGGTGATGGAGTTGCTGATCCTAATCAGATTGATGATGCTGCATTAGGCGCTGCATATTTGTTGTGCGACAATCGTGATTTATCCACTGCTCAAGGATGGGTAAGTGCAGTTCAGTCTTATAATATGTCTGAGGAATACCTGATTAAGGTGCGTAATGCTGCTGCTGCGTATGCTCTAGCGCAACCAGCAACATCATGATGATTGTAGTTATCGCTCGATAGACCACGCTGTGCCATAAGTACGTCTAAAATAGATGAGGGTGCTTTCATGCTGTAGCTTATGCTGTTGTGTGAGAGTGAATATACAAAATTTAAGGAGATAACTTATGGCAGAGATTATGCATATTTTTGCGCGAGAAATCATGGATTCTCGTGGTAACCCAACTGTTGAAGCTGAGGTATTCCTTGACGACGGTTCTCATGGTGTTGCTGGTGTTCCATCAGGTGCGTCGACTGGTGTGCATGAGGCACATGAGTTGCGTGATGGTGGGCAGCGCTATCAGGGGAAAGGCGTATTGGGCGCAGTAGAGAATGTCAATGAGAAAATCGCTGATGAGCTTGCAGGGGTTGAGGCAGATGATCAGCGCGTGATTGACCGTCTCATGATTGAGCTTGATGGCACTGAGAATAAATCAAACCTGGGTGCTAATGCTATTTTGGGTGTCTCGATGGCTGTAGCTAAAGCAGCAGCTGATAGTGCTGCATTGCCACTTTACCGCTATATTGGTGGTCCTAATGCTCATATTTTGCCTGTGCCGATGATGAATATCGTCAATGGTGGTGCTCATGCCGATTCAGGTGTTGATGTGCAGGAGTTTATGATTGCTCCTATTGGTGCTGAGTCTTTTGCGGAAGCATTGCGTATGGGTGCAGAGGTGTACCACAGCTTAAAGTCTGTTATCAAAGCACAGGGACTATCTACTGGTTTGGGTGATGAGGGTGGTTTTGCCCCTTCTGTTGATTCCACAAAAGCAGCCCTTGACCTCATTATGGAGGCAATTAAGAAAGCTGGTTTTGAGCCAGGCAAAGATATTGCCCTTGCTCTCGACGTCGCGTCGTCGGAATTTTACCGCGATGGTAAATATCACTTCGAGGGTGGAGAGCACAGTGCTGAGGAAATGTCGGCAGTATATGCACAACTTATTGAGCAATATCCAATCGTGTCTATCGAAGATCCACTTCAAGAAGATGATTGGGAAGGCTACACCGCCCTTACTGCAGCCATTGGCGACAAAGTACAGATTGTCGGTGATGATTTCTTCGTGACCAATCCTGCGCGTTTACAAGAGGGAATTGATAAAAAAGCTGCCAATGCTTTGCTTGTGAAAGTAAATCAGATTGGTACATTGAGTGAAACTTTTGATGCTGTTGATCTTGCGCATCGCAATGGTTATCGCACAATGATGTCGCACCGCTCTGGTGAAACCGAAGATACCACCATTGCAGATTTAGCAGTGGCTCTTGGTTGCGGTCAGATTAAAACTGGTGCGCCTGCTCGTTCCGAGCGCGTAGCAAAATACAACCAGCTTCTTCGTATTGAACAAGAGCTTGGTGACGCGGCTGTATATGCAGGTCGTTCAGCTTTCCCACGGTTCCAAGGGTAAAACTCTACAGGTAAAGCTGGCGGAATAATGTTATATGGAGCACCACACTGGTGATCCATATAACTAAAACAAACGCAATAACGCCTTGAGAGTTCCTCGATTTTCTTAGTGCGAGGTCTTAGGCGTTGTTGCGTGACATCATGGTGTTAATCAGTAGAATAGAAAATCTATGGCAAGAAATTCACGGCGAGTTGTTCCAGTGGTCAATCGCTCTACCCGCAAAAACAGAGCTAAAGTGGCTTTGCCCAAAGTGAAGCTTTCTGTGCGTGAATTAATCATCCTTGGTGTCGTTTCTATCATTGTTCTTTTCTTAATTTTTAGTCCGCTACGTAATCATCTACAGCAGAAAGCAGAGATTGCGCGCGTAAGTGCTGCTATTGAGCGAAAAGAAGAGCAGAAAAAACAGCTCATCGAGCAGATAGAAAAATATCAGTCTGAGGCTTATATTCGTGAGCAAGCTCGCACCCAACTTGGTGTCATTGCCCCTGGGGAAACTGCTTTTAGGGTTATTGAACCTCCTCAGGCACAGAATCAAGATCAAAAAGTGGGCACAGAACACGCTGATGCAACTCAACCGTGGTACGAGCTGTTATGGGATAGCGTTACCGTTCCAGAAAAACATCAGCCGCAGGAAGAAACTGCCACAGAACCAATGAACTTGCCAATTATGCCTACTGAGACGCCTTGATTCCTAGCCGAATAGAATTAGCGCTGCTACTCATGACACAATGGCAGCTATGAGTGTAAGTCCACATGATTTAGATATTGTCGCGCAGCAATTAGGCAGAACTCCTCGAGGCGTACTCGATATTTCTTATCGGACTCCCGACGGACAACCAGCGGTCGTAAAAACAGCTCCCAAGCTAGACGACGGTACCCCATTCCCAACGCTGTATTACCTCACTGATCCACGTTTAACTGCTGAAGCCTCACGCTTAGAGGTCGCCGGTGTCATGGTATGGATGACCCAGCGTTTGGCGGAAGATACAGATTTGGCAGCTGATTATCGTCGTGCGCATGAGTTTTTTCTTGAAAAACGCAATGCCATAGCAGATTTGGGTACTACTTTCTCTGGGGGAGGAATGCCTGATCGCGTGAAATGCCTCCATGTTCTTATTGCCTATGCACTTGCTGAGGGGCCGGAGCATTTTAGACTCGGTACGGAGGCGGTGGCACTTGCTGCTGATCATGGTCAATTGCGTGGCAGTGCTATTGATGAGCAATGGCCTAGCTGCGCTGAGTTAGGTATTGATCTGGCACAATTTGATTTTAGCCACGCATAGAGCATAGAGGTAGAGAAGATGACGCGATTAGCAGCAGTAGATTGTGGTACTAATTCTATTCGTCTCCTCATCGCTGAGGTTGATGAAAATGGTGTCCATGAGGTGTTTCGGACAATGCGCATTGTGCGTCTTGGGCAAGGGGTGGATGCGAGCGGAAAATTATCCTCAGATGCGCTTGAACGTACTCGTGAAGCATTAAGCGAGTACGTAGAGATCATGAAGCGAGAGAATGTGCAAAAAGTGCGCATGGTAGCAACATCAGCGACACGGGATGCAAGCAATCGCGATGAGTTTTTCGCTATGACCAGACAACTCCTATCTGAAATTGATGATGGTTCCTGTGCAGAAGTAATTAGCGGTGAAGAAGAGGCACAGCTTTCTTTTCAAGGAGCTGTTGCAGATCTTGACGCACAAGATGGGCCGTTTTGTGTCATTGATTTAGGTGGTGGTTCCACTGAGTTTATCGTCGGGACTGCTAGCGGTGATATTCTTGGCGCTTATTCTGCCCAAATGGGTTGTGTGCGTTTGACTGAAAGAATTATGCGTAGTGATCCACCAACTGAGACTGAAGTGGAAATAGCTGCTGAATATGTGCAGGAGCAGTTAGAAAAAGTAGTTGAGGTGGTGCCTATTGCGCAGGCACGTACTTTTGTTGGTTGTGCAGGTACTTTTACTACTTTGAGTGCTATTGCAATGGGCTTAGAAGAATATGATGCGCGAGCTATCCATGATTCACGATTGGGGTTGGACGGATTGCGTGTAATTACTACGCAGCTTATTGCAGAGACTAATACACAGCGTGCGACCCATCCGGTGATTCATCCTGGAAGGGCGGATGTTATTGCTGGTGGGAGCGTGGTTATCAATGGGATCATTGAGCTAATAAAACAGCGTACTCAGGTTTCTCAGATTGTTATCTCGGAAAAAGATATTTTGGACGGTATCATTGCGCAGCTTGCGCATTCAGTTTAGTGAGAAACAAGGTTATGACCTGCTGTTTAGGGTTTGAGGGCGCAATCTACTAAACTAGGTTGCGCGAAAGCCCCCATAGCCCAATCGGCAGAGGCAGTGGACTTAAAATCCATTCAGTGTGAGTTCGAGTCTCACTGGGGGCACCACTACTAGCATAAACGCTGGAAAATAGAGGCATGGGACCTTAAGGGCGTGCCCAAAATATCCAAATAAAAATGATACGACGCTAGGGCATCACCAAGATTAAAACCTCTTATTCTCGTATAGGGGGGTATTAACCCGATATTTGGGGTGATTAAGCAAACTTTTTTGTTCTTAGCGATTGACAAGCGGGGGAGAGTCGGTAAGTTTTTACTTGCGACGGTGCGGATTAGTGCTGTGGGCATAAGTAAAATGCAGGACTTATTTTGTGTGCAAGAAGCACAACGAGGAGCTTGTTAATGATGTCGGAATCGAAACGCGTTACAAAGCGCTTGGTTTATGGTGCAACAGCTAGCGTTCTAGCTTTTTCGGGCTTGACCTTTGCTGCTGGTGTGCCAGCAAAAGCAGCTACGAACCCTCTGACTGGTGCAGTTTTGGCTTGGTATGATGCAGATGGAGATGGTCAGTTCGATAGGGTAAATACTGCGAGCACTGACCATGTACTAGCTTTGCCTGGAGTGAAAGTTGATCTCTACAAAGCTGGTGCTGAAGGGCAAGAACCTGAGAAGATCGACACTGTTACCACAGGTAATGGTGGAGTGTGGTCATACAATGATGATTCCATTGCTGATACTGACACGATTATTGCGTCGGTAACTAATCCTAATCCAGAAATTTATACGGGATTTGACTTTGCATATGCTTGGAATGACGAAAGAGAAATTAATGGTACAACCGAGGCAAAGATCATTAGACCAGCGGCACAATGGGATGGCAGCAATGACAGAATCCTATTGAAAATTGCTGATGAGGAAACTTTCAAGAGCCTAGAATCGCCAGAGAGTCGCAATGTGTCCGCGCCTACTTTCAAGGCAGCTGCTTCTTTCAACGATGAGCAGGATAAATGCATTGAGACAGGACAAAACATTGTCGAGACGATCACATATGAAAATCTCATTCCTAATAAGATCTACAGGATCGACGCGAAATTGGTGAATGAGAAAGACGAGACAGTTCTTGGTACTGCTTCACATCCATTTACTCCTACCGAGTCCTCAGGTACAGCAAATGTAGTAATTCCGGTTGATCCAGACGTAAAGGACATCGAAAAAGCAGTAGTGGTTGCCTCTGTTATTTCCAAGCAGGTGGATAAAGAGGGTGTTTACGCACCACGAGGTGAGCAAGACGCAAATATCATCGCTGATGCTGAGGAGCTAGCTAGTGCCGATCAGGTTCTCACATCGGTGTGCGAGCAACCTGCACCGGTAGCCCAGCAACCTCCTGCTGGATCGGAGAGTGAGACTGAGTCAGCAGAGGATAATTCTGAGTCTGCGACCGCAACAACTACCACCACGACGACCAGACTACCACCACGACGACCAGTGCGGCTAAGGAGGAAGAGTCTGAGTCTGCGACCACGACCACCACACCAGCACCTGAACCTAAGCCTTCTGCTGATAATGAATCAAATGATTCCGATAGTGATAAAGCTGAAAGCGCTGACCAAGCCCATGTTTTGCCAAAGCCTGAGGTTACGGTTACTACCACCACGGTAAAAGAAGAATCTAAAGAAACTGTAAAGGCAGTTGAGTCTCAGGAGCCAAAGGCAGAATCAAAGAAGGAAGCGAAAGCTGCACAAGGCAAAGAGCCTGCTGTTTCAGTGACAACTGTGAAGACCAAGGCTAAAACTAGCGGAACTGAAGCAAAAACCTCTCGTAGTTCCGAGGTAGCTGGAACGAAAGAGCGCAAAAAGATTAAGTCTGTTCCTTCTGGTTCGATAGTTGCAGGTGTGCCAGCATATATTGCCTAAGCTACAAGTAGTGCAATGTGATAATTCGTTTTTCCATATGATGGTGGAACAATAAAATCGAATTCAATTGTCTACATGGATGGCAGATTGTAGTCAAGAACCATATGTACCACAGCGGTGCATATGGTTTCTTTTTGCGGAAATCAAAAATTTTAAGGTTAGCCTTAGTTTATGTTATGCTGGGCAAAATTAGGCATAGCACAAGTATGTACTTCGGCATGGCATCGAGCTCAATAATGGTGAACTGCTGGAGGAAAAGACGGTGGTGAGCGAGCGAATGATAGACACAAAAACAACAGGGGAAAAAACGAAATGCCCTGGTTCGATTAGAGGTGGCGTCGGGAGTATTCTCGTGTGGTGCCACGAAGGTAACGCCACAGTTAATGCTCCTGATCGTGTGTTGCAGATACAAGCAGGTGATTTAGTCATTGCGCCGCAAGGTGCTTTTATTTCTGGGCAAGGTGTTACTTTAGAAATCCCATACCACCATACTTTGCATAATGAGCATGAGATTTGGGCACAAACAACGCATTGCATTTCCCTGGGTGTGCAGTGGTCTGCACGGCTTATCTTCGAGTATTCGTTGAGCCTATTGGGTAGTCACAATATATCTGCTGAGTTCGCTGACTTTTTGCGACAACAGCTACCGATGCCAACGGTATCCGCTCCTGCTATGCCGCATGCAGCAGTTGCCCGTACAGTAGCTGAGGCCTTGGTGAGCAATCCTGCAGAACATACTTCTTTGCTTGAATTTGCACAAAAGCTACAGGTAAGCACTCGTACTGTGCAGCGTCAATTCCAAGCAGATACCGGAATGGTTTTTAGTGAATGGCGGGCTGCGTATCGAGTACATATTGCGGCTAAATTGCTGGCACACGACTTCACTGTTGCGGATGTGTCTGACATGGTGGGTTTTGATGCTACAAGCTCACTCATTCGTGCTTTTCGACGACACACAGGTATGACACCACGCTCTTTTAGTTCGCGTGCGCGAACAACTATGAAAAACTATGACGCCATGCAAGAAAAAACCTTGGCGCATAAAATTCCTGCTTCTACCGTTTTTGCGCGTTGCGACTACGACCAACTCCTATGGATTTATCAAGGAACCGCGACAGTTACCACCAAAGGGTATTGTCGATTCGTAGGTACTGGTGAAACAATTACCGTTCCTGCGGGAACTACCACCAGAGTAGATATCGCAGCAGGTTCTATTGCAATTCCTGTTCCTGGCGTTGTTGCACAAGACATTAGCTCCTTAGCAGAAGCAATAACTGCAATTAAACAAGTAAATTATGATCAGCAACGCGGTTTCCATGCATTAGAAAAAGCTGAGCTCACAGTAGCGCAGCAACAGTTGCAACCGATGTTTCTTTAGTAGTCTGTGTCATGCGCATTGATATTTTTTTTGCAGGTCTTATAGGGATCTATGCGAAAATCGTGATGATTGGGAACTAATTAAGGGCTTGTGCAGTTATTGGTTATGTAATAACTAATAAAACCAGTCATATAACGGGAAGGTATCGCAATGCGTAGTAGCAATCCTGTGTTGAGCTCATTAGAAAAAAGCTCAGCTAAACGTGCTCAAGAGCAAAACTCATTATCGCCTGAGCTACAGCAGGCTCCATATAACCAATTTCCTAGTGCAGATGCTGATCAACGTCCTATGACCGTTGATGATGTTGTTTCTAAAACTGGTATCACTCTAGGAGTTATTATTGCGTTTGCCGCTGCCAATATGGTTCTTGCGCAATTTAACCCAAGTGTTTCTATGATTCTTGCTTTGGTGGGAGCAATTGGTGCTTTTGTTACTGTCCTGGTTTCCAGTTTCTCTAAGAAATATGGTTCTGCGGCAGTTACTCTTATCTACGCTGGTTTTGAGGGGCTCGCACTTGGCGGTTTCTCTCTCATTCTTTCAGGAATGCTTGTTGGCTCTGCAAATGCTGGTGCCCTTATTGGTCAAGCGATCCTTGGCACAATCGGTGTATTCCTTGGAATGCTTTATGTGTATAAAACAGGTGCAGTCAAAGTAACACCAAAATTTAACCGCATTCTTACTGCATGTATGGTTGGTGTGCTTGTTCTGATCCTTGGTAATTTTATTCTTTCTATGCTTGGTATCAGCAATGTATTGCGTGACGGTGGCCCAATTGCCATCATCTTCTCTCTAGTGTGCATTGGACTTGGTGCCATGAGCTTCTTACAAGACTTTGATGTTGCTGATCGTCTTATTCGTCGCGGTGCACCAGCACATATGGCTTGGGGCGTAGCACTTGGTTTGGCAGTGACCCTTGTCTGGCTCTATACCGAGATTCTGCGTTTGCTGAGTTACTTCCAGCAACGCTAACTGCTAGATTTTCTGTGTACCTGCCATAGTGCCAAAAATGTCCTGGATGAGATAATCATCCAGGACATTTTTTATGCTACAGATTATGAACGACGCGGGGTAGCGGCTTTGTTAGAATCATAAGGTTCAGCAGAAACAATTGTTACGCTGATTGTTTTACCACTTGGTGTAGAGTATTCACGGGTTTCACCTTCTTGAGCACCAATGATAGCGGCACCAAGTGGGGATTGCTCAGAATAAGTTTCTAAATCTTTGTTATCAGAAGCAGCAGCACGAGTACCAATCAGGAAAGTCTCTTTATCTGATTTATCGCCGTTGTAATAAACGTGTACCACTGAACCAACGTGTGCTACACCTTCAACAACGCCAGTACGTTCAGTAGTGGAGTTAGCGAGAATCTCAGAGATTTGTTTAATACGAGCCTCTTCTTGATCCTGCATTTCACGAGCGGCATCATAACCCGCATTTTCTTTGAGGTCACCTTCTTCACGGCGCTCATTAATTTCAGCCGCTACCACTGGACGGTGCGCAATCAGGGCATTGAGTTCTTCCTCAAGTTTTGCCTTTGTTTCTGGGGTAATGTACTGCTTTTGGTTATCACTCATTGATGAAAAACCTCTCTGAACTTTATTTTTATCTGGAAATGATTATGTAGCTAACAGCAGCATATCTTAGCACACACTACTGGGCTACAGCAGGATCTCAAAGGGAGCAATGCTACCTAGCGGCTAGGAATATCAAGATAGAATGGGATATTCTCTGAACAACCATAGACTGTAGCTGAAACCGCAGGTTCTGTAGTAGTAATGTCCACATTGACCCGCTCTAGCTTTTTTCCTCCTGCCGGAATCACTACTTCTCTGCGTCCAACCTCAGCCATATCATAATTAAGTGCTTTGACGATGCAATAAGTTGGTTCATTGAGCTTAGTGCGGGTGATATCTGCTCCAAGACGAAAAGTGCGATCATCAATACGCTCTACAGTTCCAGTTTTCCCTTGGACTGTTGCATCTCCACGAGCCTGAAAGAATCGCACAGCGGCAATCACAATGCAGAACACAATGACCACGATCAAAATGGCAAAAATTTTCCCAGAAAAATTTGAGTGCTTATCTGCAGCGTGGCTATATCGTTGCCTGGTTGTCGCACGAACTTGAGGAGAAGTCATGCCACTTATTATAGGCACTAAAAACACAAGATGAACAAAGGGGTATAGAATACGTCGCAAAGCATTTTCTATAGCAGAAGGCGAGGCCGGTAGTAGTGAAGCGGAGACTTTTGGCGATTCATGCCCATCCAGACGATGAGTCGAGTAAAGGTGCTGCCACAATGGCGCGTTATAGTGCAGAGGGACACCGCGTTAAAGTTATTACGTGTACTGGGGGAGAACGTGGAGATATCCTCAATCCAGCAATGGACACAGTCGAGAATGCACACAATATCGCTGCTATTCGACGTCAAGAAATGGAAAAAGCTGCTGCCGCCTTAGGGGTAGAGCATATGTGGCTTGGGTATGTTGATTCTGGCTTGCCAGAAGGACAGCCGCTACCTGAATTACCTTCTGGTTGCTTTGCCTTGGCAGATACAGCAGAGATTGTAGAAAAACTGGTGCGTGAGATTCGATTATTTCGTCCGCACGTCATTATCACCTATGACGAAAATGGTGGGTATCCGCATCCAGATCATCTTAAAGTGCATGAGGTATCGCTGCTGGCATGGGAAAAAGCAGGTGATCCCCATTATCTACCTGAATGTGAACCGTGGACACCACTCAAGTTGTACTATACGCATGGCTTTATTCGCGAAAGAATTGAATTATTACATACGTCTTTGGTCAATGATGGCGCGCAGTCGCCTTTTGCAGAAATTTTAGCTCAGTGGCCACAAGATGGGGCAGATATTATGGCTAGGGTAACTACCCGTGTAGCGGCAGCAGCTTTTTTTGACAAACGCGATGCAGCACTATTAGCACATGCTACTCAAATTGATCCAGAGGGAATGTTTTTGGCAGTACCTACTGATAAACAGCGATTATTGTGGCCAACTGAGGAGTTTGAGCTTGCGCGTACCCGTGTTCCAGTAACTATGCCGGAAAATGATTTATTCCACGGGCTTGTGGATACCACTGAGTAGGTTAATGTGGCAGATACGCATACAATGTAACTGGATAACTTGAGTAACCTAACAGAACAAGAAAATGAGGAAGAACAATGACAACGGCTATTGCTGATGTATCCGCAGTGGTTTTTTGGGCACAACAAGGACCAGGGCCAGAAGGATCTGAGTTTGGTAAAGCCTCGCCCATTGGTTGGCTTGTGCTCATTGTCTTGGTTTGTTTAGTGCTCTATATTGGTTGGGCTTTTCATCGTCGGTATAGCCGAATGAACCGACGTCGCCTATTTGCAGAAGAACATGGCATTAACTTGTTTGATGAGCAGGAATTAGATAAGGCAATGGCTGAGGCAGGAGTATTGGATCAGCGTAAGAAACATTGGTTCTAACAGGGCATTTGCAATAAGAGGAAAGGGGAATCGTGAATATCGACAGCGTAGCAACGGTAGTTGAGAAAACCTCAATGCGCTTGCGCAATGCAATGCTAGAGACAGTGTACCCTTTCTATGAGCGTCGCCTGCTCAAAGAATTAGCTGATGCGGCTCAGCCTAAGCACGTTGCAGTAATGTGCGATGGGAATCGTCGTTGGGCAAAAGAAGCGGGCTTTAGCGACGTAACGCATGGTCACAGAGTTGGCGCACGTAAAATTGGCGAGTTAGTGCGTTGGTGTCAGTCAACCACAGTTGAGCTGGTCACGATATATCTGCTATCCACTGAAAATCTTTCCCGTAGCGACGTAGAATTGCAGCTCTTATTTGATATCATTGCGGATGTTGTGGATGAACTCGCTGCCTTAGAAACAAAATGCAGGGTGCGTTTGGTAGGGCACTTGGATCTATTGCCGGATCAATTTCGTCAGAGGGTAGAGCGCGCTGCGCAAGCTACCGACAAGCACCAGGGAATTACAGTCAATGTTGCTGTTGGTTACGGGGGGCGCCAAGAGATTGTTGATGCAGTAAGGACACTAATCAATACTGAAATTGCAGCCCAAACCCAGCCTGAACAACTCGCAAACGCAATTTCCGTGGATTCAATCTCGGCGCATCTTTATACTTCTGGGCAACCAGACCCAGATCTTGTGATCCGTACCAGTGGCGAGCAGCGCTTATCGGGATTTTTATTATGGCAGTCAGCCTATTCTGAAATATGGTTCACCGATACGTATTGGCCAGCTTTTCGACGTATAGACTTTTTGCGCGCTCTGCGTGATTATTCTAAACGTAGCCGTCGGTTTGGTAAGTGATCGGCTCTTATCTGTTATCGGTCGATTAGATTTTGCGCATTCTTACGCGTTTAATGCTGTGGTCTGTTCCTTTGCTGAGCACTAAAGAAGCCCGTACTCGGGTAGGCAAAATGTTTTCTACGAGGTTAGGCAAATTAATCGTTTGCCATATATTGCGAGCCTCAGCTATTGCTTGCTCATCTGACATATCTGCATAATGCGAAAAATGCGCGTCTGGTTGTCGAAAGGCGGAATGGCGTAGTTGAAGAAAACGCTCAATATACCAGCGTTCGATGTCGTGAGTTTTAGCATCGACGTACACAGAAAAATCGAAAAGATCACTGATTGTGAGAGTTGGTCCGGTTTGGAGTACATTAAGCCCTTCAACAATCAAAATGTCGGGACGATCGACGTCGATAGTTTCATCGGGAATGCGGTCATAGCGAGTATGTGAATATACAGGTGCTTGGACGTGTGCTTTGCCTGATTTTACGTCAGTAACAAAACGAAGGAGAGCACGTTGATCATAGCTTTCTGGATAACCTTTGCGCTCCATAATTCCACGCTTATCTAGTTCAGCAGCGGGGAAAAGAAACCCGTCGGTAGTGACAAGGTCAACCCGTGGATGAGAATCCCAGCGTTGCAAGAGCACTTGCAATAAACGTGCAGTGGTGGATTTTCCTACAGCAACTGAGCCTGCAACACCGATGACAAACGGCACATGACTAAAGCGATCACCCAAGAATGTTTCAGTAGCCGCAGTAAGTTCTTGGCGTGCTTGCACCTGAAGATGAATAAGACGCGAAAGTGGTAGGTAAACCTCTGTTACTTCGGTGAGGTCAACATTTTCACCGACACCACGTAGTGCCACCACTTCTTCTTCGGTAAGAACTTGAGGCATAGACTTTCGGAGATGACGCCAGCTTTCTCGATCAAAGTCGAGATAAGGACTGGAATCTTTTGGGCGAGCCATAGACCCTATTGTGTAGTGTGGCTAGCACAATATCAAGTAAGATAGGGGAAAGAATATAGTTCTTGAGCAAAAGTCCCAGATAGATTGGGAAAATAACTGGTTTTACCAACCATAATGAAAGGCACTGAGGTTAATGACTAACGATATTCGCTATCAGTCGCTTGCAGAGTTCGACCCAGAAGTTGCAGCAGCTATTTCCGGTGAGCTTGATCGCCAGCGCTCTACCCTAGAAATGATTGCTTCGGAAAACTTTGTGCCGCGTGCAGTGCTCCAAGCACAAGGATCTGTCTTTACTAATAAGTATGCAGAAGGTTATCCAGGTCGTCGGTATTATGGGGGCTGCGAACACGCGGATATTGTTGAAGATCTTGCACGTCAGCGCGCAAAAGAGCTCTTTGGTGCTGAGTTTGCTAACGTGCAGCCACACGCAGGTGCACAAGCAAATGCAGCAGTATTGATGGCATTGGCAAATCCTGGCGATAAAATTCTTGGTCTATCTTTAGCGCATGGTGGGCATCTTACACACGGAATGCACTTGAACTTTTCTGGAAAACTGTATCAAGCCTGTGCCTATGAAGTTGATCCAGAAACATTCCGAATCGACATGGATAAAATCCGCCAGCAAGCGCTGAAAGAGAAACCTGCGGTCATTATTGCCGGTTGGTCTGCTTATCCACGCCAGCAAGATTTTGCTGCATTCCGTGCGATTGCTGATGAAGTAGGTGCAAAACTCTGGGTTGATATGGCACACTTTGCAGGTCTTGTAGCTGCTGGATTACATCCTTCGCCTGTTCCTTATGCAGATGTAGTTTCGACTACTGTGCACAAGACTCTAGGCGGACCACGCTCCGGTATGATTCTGGCTAAACAAGAGTGGGCAAAGAAACTCAACTCGGCAGTATTTCCTGGTCAGCAGGGCGGACCATTGATGCACGCTGTCGCAGCTAAAGCAGTGGCGATGAAAGCAGCAGCCACAGATGAGTTCAAGGATCGTCAAGCTCGTACAATTGAGGGCGCGCAGATTCTAGCGGATCGTTTAATTGCCTCCGACGCTCAGGCAGCAGGTATTGACGTACTTACTGGTGGTACTGATGTGCACTTGGTTTTGGTTGATCTGCGCAATTCTCAGATGGATGGTCAACAAGCAGAAGATTTATTGCACAAAGTTGGTATCACGGTAAATCGTAACGCTGTTCCGTTTGATCCACGCCCACCAATGGTTACCTCTGGGTTGCGTATCGGAACTCCTGCTTTGGCAACTCGTGGCTTTGACTCAGCTGCGTTTAGTGAGGTAGCGGACATCATTGCTCAAGCTCTTGTAGCTGGTGACGGTGCAGATATACCAGCATTGCGCGCCAGGGTACAAAAACTGGTAGAGCAGTATCCACTCTATGAAGGCTTAGAAGACTGGAAACTACTCTAGAGATAAAACTTCCCCTACAGGTATGCTCTGCAGGGGAAGAATTTTTTGCGTACGGAACCGTACTGAGAATGCACTAAGTCACTAAGTCCTGAGGACGCGGATACGTTATTTTACTCAGACTTCTTCTGTTTTTCTTCACGCGATTGTGCAAGTTCGGTACGTGCTTCGCGTAACCACTGTGGCTGATCTGCAAGTAACGCCTTGATCTGCGCTGTAGTAAGTGGTTTATCCATATCATTGCGTTTGAGCGCTGCAATAGTAATACCAAGTTTTTGCGCCACAATGGGGCGAGGATGTGGTCCTTCTTTGCGCAATTGCTGAAGCCACTGAGGTGGTTCTTTAAGCAGTAGAGCCAGTTCTTGATGGGTAATTGCCCCAGACTGAAATTCTTGTGGCGTTGCTGGTAAGTAAATACCTAATTTTTTCGCAGCAGTTTGAGGGCGCATAGCAGTGCCCGATGGCTGTAATCCAGATTCTTCATTCACACTTATAACGGTAGCATTAGTTTTATGTTGACTTTAAGTTTCGTTACCGGTACCGAACCAGAAAAATGGTTCCATCGTTTCAACGAGCGTACCAAAGATGAGACACTCCATACTTTTTCCAGTGATGATCCTCTGGAATCATTATTAGCAGCCCAGGATCAGCTGGGCTTAGCCAAAGACCAAGATATTCCTAGTGCTGATCTGGCTCTAGTGCGTTTGCCTGACGCTCGGCTAGATGAGTTAGGCGATCACGTGCATATTGTGCAACTTTATGCAGAACAACCAGGAATTGCTTTTTCTAAAGAGCATACGTTGAGTCTTTATGAGACAGTTTCCCAAGAAGAACTAGCAGGGGAAATCATCAATTACCGCTGGTTATCTGGGCAGAAGCTGGATATAGCGCAAATAAGAACTGGGTTGAGTGTGGCCGCCGCAAATGTTGGTGTGGTACTTGCACCTCGTCCCATTCTGAAAGTGCTAGCGAAAAAAGAAGTAGTACATCGGGGGTTCATTGGGGATAGTCCAGAAAGTAGCATCGCTTTAGTGTGGTATAAAGACCGCGATTGCGCTGCGATTCAAGATTTTGTGGGGATAGCTAAGGGCAGGACCGCCAATTCTTCCAGGCAGGCTCTGCCAAAGCGTTCGGCAAGGCAAAAGACACTTGATAAACAAAAGCGCAAAGCGCAACAGTCGACTCCACGGTTTGCGAAGGCTAAAAATAGTCAGATTGGACGTCGAAAGAAAAAGCGCAGGTAATGGTGTTTTCGCTATGGGAAAGGACACGATTAGGTAACTATCTCATGTCTAAACCTTAACGATTTTGCTGATTATTTGCGTCCTGCTGATAAACCAGGCAAGGTGGAAAGCGGTGTAGAAATACTCCGTTTACTTTTAATTAATTATTTACTTATGAAAGGTAAGAAAATGTCTAACCGTCTAGTTCGTGGTCTTGTCGCAGGTGTTGCTGGTTTGACTCTTAGTGCAGGTCTTGTTGCTTGCTCTGGTGAGGATGCACAAAAGGCAAAAGACGCTGCAGTGAGCGTAAAGAATGAAGCAGGCGATTCTGCGGATAATGCTTTGGATAAAGCGAAAGAAGCTGGTTCTAACGCTGTATCTGAGGTAAAAGAAGCTGGCGCAAAAGCAACTGAGGCTGCTGGTTCTGCAGTAGATTCAGCCAAGGAAGCTATGGAAACTAAAGAAGTAAAGCTTTCCGACGGCAGCACTGTTGAGGTTCCAGATGCTCTAGCAGATGCAGCTCATGAGGCTGATGAAGCTGTTGCTTATGAAGAAGGCGAAGATGGCACCTACAGCATTGAGCTTTCCGACGGTACCTTCGCTGTGTACAACGCAGAAGGTAAAGTTGTTCCAGTTATTGGTAAAATTGCCGAAACTTGGAAGGCTGAAGGTGGCTTGAAGTCTTCTGTTGGTGCTCCATTGGCTGCTGAAGAAACTGTGGAAAATGGTTGGAACCAGAAATTTGCTCATGGTTCTATCGACTGGGTTGATGAGGGCAATGGCTTTGGTCCAAAGATCAACAACAGCTAAGTAACTCAGTAAAATCTAAGACTCTCTTATCATTTGCGTGATAGAGAGTCTTTTTGTTGGCAAAAGCGCAGATAAAAAGTGTATTGAAAGTTTGCACCAATACGAAAGTTTAGGAATAATCTAAAAACATGACAGCAAAAGACTTCGTGATTCGCCCTATGCGACGCTCTGATTTTAGTCAGGTACAGGAAATATACTTGATGGGCTTAGCGACAGGTCATGCTACCTTCGAGACAGAGGCGCCTACCTGGGAAGAGTTTTCGCAAAAGAAGATCACTGAAACCATGTTGGTTGCAGTGGAAAAGCAGGATGACACAAAAGTTTTAGGCTGGGTTACTGCAGCACCTATTTCTGCGCGGAGTGTGTTTGATGATGTTGTAGAGGATTCAATCTATATACATCAAGATGCACGCGGTCGAGGTGTGGCTGGTGCGCTCATTGATAGTCTTGCTCAAGTGTGTCAAGATTTGGGTAAGAGTGCTATCCATTCGTGGATTTTCCCGGAAAACACAGGTTCGATCAAGCTGCATGAATCTCGTGGCTTTAAGAAAGTAGCGTCTTTTACTCGGTTGGCAAAGATGACCTATGGAGAAATGGCGGGTCAATGGCGCGGTACAGATATTTATGAAAAATTATTGCCTGTAGAAGAGTAGTAAAAAGCTGGTATCAATCGATACCAGCTTTTTTGTATGGGGCTAAGGTGCGTTTTACTTTGTGTGGTTTTCTTTATCGAAAATTGTCGCTGTGCTTAGTTCTTGTTCCTGCACAAAGAATAATGCAATGACGGAAAGAACAGCGAGAGGAATGAGATAGAGGAATACCGGAGTAAGCGCATCATTATAAGAAACTGCAATGGCATCTTGGAATGGCTGCGGTAGAGTTGTTACTGTTGCTGGGGTCAAGCTGCTTGTATCCATGCCACCGCCTGTAGCACCTGCTAGTTGGGACATATCAATACCCATGTGTTGTGCTTTAGCAAGTGCTTGTGGAATAGCAGTGCTTAAGTGATTTTTGAGTCCGGTTAAGAAAATAGAACCGACAAGAGCTGCGCCAAGGCTACCGCCAACTTGGCGGAAAAAGTTATTTGTACCAGTAGCAGTACCCACGTGAGACAAGGAGAAAGAGTTTTGGACAATCAGTACCAAAACTTGCATGGTGGCACCAAGACCAAAACCGAATACTGCTAGGTAAAGTCCTACTTTCATGAGTGAGTCGTCGGCAGACATAGTGCTGAGCAAGAAAAGCGCGAGTGCCATAATGCTTTGCCCTAGAATCGGAAAGAACTTATAGCGTCCTGTCCGGGTAATGATATTGCCAATGGCAGTGGAGGTGATGATCATGCTTGCCATCATTGGAATCATCATTAATCCAGCTCGGGTAGGAGAGAGATGATGAACCATCTGGAAATATGTGGGCAGATAAGCAATAGTTCCGAACATGAAAATTCCAGTAGAGAATCCAGCAGCTGTGCAGAGGATAAAGTTTTTATTCTTAAAAAGCTCAATGGAAATTAATGGATTAGCGACTCTGCTCTCAACGAAGATGAAAATAATGCTGAAAATAATACATACGCAAATAAGCGAAATGATCGTGGTGCTTGTCCAGGCGTAATCACGTCCGCCCCAGGTGATGAAGAGAATAAGGGCAGCTGTTGCAATGGACATGGTGGCTGTACCTAACCAGTCCACCTGGAAGGTTTGTTTTTTAGTAGGTAGTTTTAGCAAAATGCTGATGGCGATGATTGCGATCAGTCCTAGTGGAACGTTAAGCCACATTCCCCAGCGCCAGCCAGGGCCGTCGGTAAACCAACCGCCTGCTAGAGGGCCAAGCACTGAAGCAAAACCAAAAACTGATCCCATGACACCCATGAATTTTCCACGTTCACGAGCACTGGTGACCTCAGCGGTAATAGCTTGGGACAGAATCATCATGGAACCAGCTGCAATACCTTGGATTGCACGACCGATAATAAGGATGGGCATTGATTGTGCAAGAGCACCGAGTATTGAGCCAATGATAAAAGTGATATTTGCCCCAATGAATAATGGTTTTTTATTGAGCTGGTCACCGAGTTTGCCGAAGAACGGCATGGCGATAGTTTGTCCGAGTAAGAAAGCGCTAATAACCCAGGACATATGATCGACGCCGCCAAGCTCACCGACGATCGTCGGTAGTGCGGTGGAGAAAATCATTTGCCCAAGTGCACTCATGAGCATACTGAGCATGAGCGTAGAGATAATTAACCACACACGGGAATTGGTGCTGGTGTCTTTTTTATAATCGGTAGTGGTCGTAGTCGTGTGAGTCATTTTATTCTTTCTGATGCAAGAGTTGATAGTGAGTCAAGATTGTGGTGGCATTTACGCCTTAACGTGGCAAAACTTTCTTTTGGTGAATCTATCCATTCCATAAAGCCGAGATGAACAGCGTAAAAAGCAATTTTTGCAATATGGTTTGCCTCATGCTCCACAGAATGCATGGTCAATATCCTTTGCTCTGGGTAACGCGTGAGATATTGAGTGAGCAATTCATGTAGATTACTAAAGAACTCGTGATGGTTTGCTGAAGAAAGATGGGCTAAACTTGGGTTTTCTCGTCGGATATGCTTACGACGACGTAAAATTTCCGCAGCGGTAGTTTCATCAACAAACTGTGCTGAGATCGTATTGTCAAGATAGAGTTCCATAGTGGCGGCAATGAGATCGCTATGTGGCTGACTGAGGAATTTTTCTTGTTCTTCAGCAGGAATATCTCTTGGCGGGGTGCCAATAATGGCTGCTTCCTTGGACTCGACATAGTTGAATAATGTGCGTCGTGAGATTTGTGCTGCTTGGCAAATATCTTCCACCGTGACGTTATTGAGTCCACGCTCAATGGCGAGCCTGGTGGCATGTTCTTCTATAGCCTGGCGGGTTTGTTGCCGCTTTCTTTCTCTTAGGGAGAGTGGTTCATTAGTCACTAAAATAAACTTAGTATAAAAATGCACGGAGTGCAAAATTAAACTAAGTGTATAAAAGTGTATTACAGTGTGAAGCTCACAGTCTGTCCAGGAACTAATTGTGCACAGCGATCACAAGATTCTCGCGTCAAAACTGCAATCACGGGATACCCGCCAGTAACTGGATGATCAGCACCAAAAATAACAGGATCGCCGCTAGGCGGAATCTGAATACACCCTCGAACCATTCCCTCACTTTGTAGTTCTTCGGTCTTGAGTCGTTCAATCGGCTGTGGAGCCTGTAAGCGGATGCCGATACGATCTGACTCTGAAGTAACGCGATAGCGTTGCTGCAAAAAGGATCTCACCGTAGTGCTACTAAACCAATCATCCCGTGGACCTAAGGTGACGGTAAGTATTTCATGCTGCTTGTGCTGCCATAGTGGTGGCAGTTGGCGTAGCGTGGGATACCAATTGTGCATTGCCAAAAACTCACCTGTGTCATAAGCGCAGTGGGCAGTATCGCCAACAGACAATGGGGCAGGGCCAATGCCGCTGAGTCGATCGCTGGATGCAGATTCTAAAATCGGGGTAACGGCAAACCCGCCACGAATAGCAAAGTAGGTACGTAACCGAGAGTCTGCATGGTCAAGCGTGATGACATCACCAGCCTGAACGTCAATAATGGCTCCGGTATAACTATGCGTTTTTTTGCCAGCAGCAGATGTGATGCTAATGAGTGAATCTGTGCCATAAAAAATGATATGTGCTGCGGCATGAAACCGAACACTCAACCCACCCATGAGTACCTCAATTACTGGTGCATCAACGGTATTGCCGAGTGCTGCATTTGCGCGGGCTGCACAGAAACGATCAAAACTGCCAGAGCTGCTCACACCAAGCTGCGCATAACCCCAGCGACCACGATCTTGGTAGAGGCTGAGTGCACCTGGAGAAAGTACATCAAAAATAGGAAGGGACATTTATTTTTCCTCCACAAAACGCACAGTATCTCCCGGAGAAATCAATGACGGTGCTGCTTTATTAACATCCCAGAGAGTGCTTGTTGTATGACCGATAATTTGCCATCCGCCAGGGGATTGATGCGGATAAACTGCACTAAAATGTCCAGCAAGAGCCACGGAACCGGCAGGTATTTTCGTACGTGGGGTAGCAAGGCGTGGAATAGAAACCGGTCGAGGTGCATGAGCGTGGTGCGTTTGCTCAGCGACGAGATACATAAACCCAGGGGCAAAACCACCAAAAGCAGCATACCAGCGAATCTCGCTATGCCACTGTGCAACCTCATGTTCGGCAATGCCCAAATGATGCGCTACCACACCAAGGTCAGGGCCGTCATAATGAACTGGAATAGTGACAGTTTTCCCGTCATTCATTGTTGCTGGCAGGCAGTGAATATCAATACATTCTAATTTTTTACTCAATGCGCCAGGGGTGAGTCGGGGAGAATCAACTGTAATAACGATGGTTTCTGCAGCAGGCACAATATCAACAACATCACGTGAATACTCAGCATTGATGTGGGCATACATTGCAAGGACACAATCGAGGATACGAGGATGGGTGGCGGTAGTGTCTTGTCGCTCAAATGTAAGGATCAGAGCGCTATCGCCATACGGTTGTATAATCATGCGCTAATTTGTACACCTGCACTAGATAGTTCTTTTTTAATCTGTTGTACGAGCAATAATGCTTGAGGATTATCGCCATGCACACAGATTGAATCTGCTTGAATGAGCAAAGAGGAACCGTCACTGGTTTGTACTGGCTGTTGCGTTGCTAGGGCTAATGCTTGTGCAATAACTACATCAGCATTGGTATGCACTGCGCCTTGCTGAGAGCGCGGCACTAATGTGCCTTGATTCGTATAGGCGCGGTCAGCAAAAGCCTCTTGGATAACCTGAAGACCTGTCTTTTGAGCCCAGTGAACAATCTGAGAACCTGCTAAAGCCATGAGCTTGAGCTGGGGATTAAAATTTATAATTGCATCGATTACCGCACGAGCTTGCTGCTCATCATGCGCAATAGTGTTGTATAGCGCACCATGCGGTTTAACATATTCAAGACGAGCTCCTGTACTGCGTGCTGCTGCGTCGATAGCACCTAATTGATAAATAATTTCTGCATAAAGTTCTGTGTAGCTATAGTCCATACGACGACGACCAAAGCCGGCTAAATCACGATATCCCGGATGGGCGCCAATGCGAACACCATTGTCATGTGCATTCTTTACTGTGCGCAGTAAGGTGATTGGATCGCCTGCATGAAAACCACAGGCGATATTGGCACTGGAGATGAGCGTCAAGAGGTCATCATCACAACCTAAGTGGTAGTTACCAAAGCTCTCGCCAAGATCAGCGTTGAGATCTATCTGGAAAGTTTGAGTGGACTTTGGTTGTGCGTCGGAAGAAAAAGACATGGATTATCCAATCAATAAGTAAGTGTTAGTGAAGTAGCTCAAAAACTCCGCCGAAAGAGCGCCATGCAAGGAACCAGGCGATAACCACGGCAATCATGCCGATGACGATAAGCCAACGTGGATAGCGATAACCATGCAATATACTGTGCGAACGGAAACAAGCGACAAAGATAATCACACTAAAGCCAATGGGGAGCACTAAACCATTGAATGCGCCGGCAAATACTAGAAGTAGCGCAGGGGCAGTACCTACAATAATGAACGCAACACTAGAAATAGTGATGAACACAATGGTGACGATATTTTGTATCCGCACATTATCTGCTTTATTAGGTACAAGGAACGTAGCTGACGTGTAGCTTGCCCCAATCACTGAACTCAATGAAGCGGCCCAGAGCACAAAACCAAAAATGCGCAGTCCGATTTCGCCTGCTGCAACTTGGAATGCGTAACCAGCTGGATTTGCTGCATCGGTTAAGGAAACACCAGCGCTAACTACACCGAGAACCGCAAGGAAGAGCACGATACGCATAATACCGGTCAAAATAATGCCAGTTATTGATGATTTGCTCAGTGCAGAAACTTTCTCTACCCCAATATGACCTGAGTCGAGCATACGGTGTGCGCCAGCATAAGTGATATAACCACCGACGGTACCGCCAACCAAGGTGGTGATGGTGAGCCAGTCGATTGTTTCAGGTAAGACTGTGTTGCGCAATGCTTGCCCAACGGGTGGGTGGGAGACAAAAGCAACGTAGCAGGTCAATACCATCATGGAAATACCTAGCACGACGAGGATTTTGTCAAGGGCGGCACCTAAGTGCTTGAAAATAAAAATAGCAATAGCTAATGCTGCAGTGATGATACCACCAATTTTTGGATCTAGGCCGATCATAGAATTAAGCCCAAGCCCGCCACCAGCTATATTTCCGATATTAAAGACAAATCCGCCTATGGCAATAAGAGCCGACAACAACCAGCCTAAACCTGGTACAACACGATTGCCAAGTTCTTGTGCGCGTAGACCAGAGACTCCAATGACGCGCCATACATTAAGCTGAATGGCAATATCGAGCAGAATGGATACGACAATTGCGAATGCGAAAGCAGCGCCTAACTTATTGGTAAAGGTGGCTGTTTGGGTCAAAAACCCTGGCCCGATGGCACTGGTGGCCATGAGAAATACTGCACCCATAATGCTGCCGCGTGTTGTTGCAGTAGCAATTGCTTGTTGTGCGTTGGGCTGTGGGGATGATGACTGTGATTGTGCAGGTGTAGCCATGTCTGCTCCTTTGCAAGGAAAGTACAGGGAAGTACAAAGTACACGGAATAGAGTTGTTAAAAGTATAGTCAACTCCCCGCTACGTAAAGACAAAAAGTAGCGGGGAGCTATGTGATACTGGATATGGCCAGTATTTATAGGTGATTCACATCACGAAATGTGTGCGTGCTTATTTATCGCGGTCAGTATTTGCCATGGAAAGCACGTCGAGACGCTTATCAAGTTCTTCCTCGGTAAGTTTCTCACCATCAACAAAGCCCAAATCAATGACCGTTTGGCGAATAGTCTTACCTTCTTTGAGCGCTGTCTTTGCTACTTTCGCTGCATTCTCGTAGCCGATAGCAGAGTTAAGTGGGGTAACAATAGAAGGAGAAGACTCAGCCAAAGTGCGCATATGCTCTACATTTGGCTCGATACCATCAACAAGACGCTCAGCAAAAACACGAGCTGTATTAGCAAGCAAACGCGCTGACTCAAGTACGTTACGTGCCATGAGAGGAATATACACATTAAGCTCAAATGCGCCTTGGGAACCACCAAATGCAACAGCTGCATCATTACCAATTACCTGGGCAGCCACTTGGGTTGCAGTCTCGCACAGCACTGGATTAACCTTGCCTGGCATGATAGAAGAACCAGGCTGAAGGTCAGGAAGACGAATCTCGCCCAGGCCGGTAAGTGGTCCAGAACCCATCCAGCGGATATCATTAGCGATTTTGTTGAGTGAAATAGCAATAGTACGCATTGCGCCGGAGAACTCTACAAGCGCATCACGATTTGCCTGTGCCTCAAAGTGATTGACGCATTCACGCAAGTCTGATAATCCAGTCAGATTAACGAGCTCAGCAGTAACTTTTTCGCCGAAGTCTGCTGGTGTATTCAGACCGGTTCCTACAGCAGTACCACCGATAGGCAATTCGCCCAAGCGTGGTAGCGTTGCCTCTACGCGCTCAATTCCTGCTTCAATTTGGCGAGCATAGCCAGAAAATTCTTGTCCAAGTGTTACTGGAACTGCATCCATGAGGTGAGTGCGACCAGACTTAACGACGGTTTCCCATGCCTTTGCTTTAGCAGCTAAAGACTGGTGTAACACCTTAAGACCTGGGATGAGATCTTTAACAGCTGCTTCTGTGGCGGCAACATGAGTTGCAGTAGGGAAAGTGTCATTAGAGGACTGTCCCATATTGACATGGTCATTAGGGTGTACCTCTACGCCATTATTTTTAGCAATGGAAGCAATGACCTCGTTGGTGTTCATATTAGATGATGTACCAGAACCGGTTTGGAACACGTCGATAGGGAACTCTGCATCATGTTTACCATCGGCAATTTCTTGAGCTGCGCTAATGATTGCGTCTGCTTGTTGCGCGTCGAGTAAACCACGATCTTTATTAACTTTGGCGCAGGCTGCTTTGAGTAGCCCCATCGCGCGAATCTGTGCAGATTCTAGACCTTGACCAGAGATAGGGAAGTTTTCAACAGCACGTTGTGTTTGGGCACGCCATAGTGCATTAACTGGGACTTTTACTTCACCCATTGTGTCGTGTTCGATACGATACTCAGTCATTTTTCATCACTTTCTGTATATGTGTTCGGATATGAAGTCTTATAGTCAGATACTCTGGGCAAACCTGCTTAGAATTGCTTAGCATACAGAGCAACACCACAAGTATGGACTATTTTTTCTTTTCTTGATAGCTCTGGGGTATCTCTGGGGGCACCAAAGACATAGCAGATCTATATCTGTTTTATTCTGCGTAGTCGACAACAGAGTATTCAGCAAGTTTTGGCAGCTTATGCACAGATTCAATATAGCGAATTGTTCCGGAGCGAGATCGCATAACTAATGAACGTGTGGTGGCTCCGTTTTTGCGATAAGACACTCCACGCAGCATATCGCCATTAGTGACACCAGTAGCAGCAAAGAAACAGTTATCAGATCGTACGAGATCATTAGTTGTGAGAACTTGGCTCAAATCATGCCCTGCCGCACGTGCTTTCGCAGCCTCTGCCTCATCTTTTGGTGCAAGCATTCCTTGAATTTCGCCATCCATGCACTTCATAGCGCAGGCAGCGATAATTCCTTCTGGTGTGCCACCAATGCCCATCATAAGATCCACGGAATTAGAATCTTGTGCAGCAGATACGGCACCGGCGACGTCACCATCACGAATAAGTCGCACTTTTGCTCCTGCTTCACGGATTTCTTTGATCAAAGTGATATGGCGTGGACGATCAAGAACCACAACAGTAACGTCGCTAGGCGAAATACCTTTAGCCTGAGCCACAGCCTTGATGTTGTATTCTGTAGGAGCAGTAATGTCGATTTTACCTGCAGCTTCACTGCCTACTGCGATTTTTTTCATATAAAACACTGCAGAGGGATCATACATGGAACCACGTTCTGCAGCAGCAATAACAGAGATCGCATTAGGGCGTCCCTCAGCCATGAGCGTAGTGCCATCAATGGGGTCGACAGCAATATCAACCTCAGCACCTACTCCAGTACCAACTTTTTCACCATTGAAGAGCATAGGTGCTTCGTCTTTTTCGCCTTCACCGATGACGACGACACCATTCATCTCTACCGAGTTGATGAGCTTGCGCATTGCATCAACGGCAGCGCCATCACCTTCGTTTTTCATTCCACGACCAACCCAGCGACCAGATGCTAATGCGGCAGCTTCGGTAACTCGAACCAACTCGAGTGCGAGATTACGATCTGGTGTCTCGGTAAGATGAACGTTCATGAACGTATGCCTCCTGTGGCAAAAAGGAATCTAGAATGTCAATTATTCTTAACACACGGATAATTTTTTGCTTCCTTATCCGTTTTTAATTCTTCCATTCTTTCTTTTGTTTTTGTGGTACCACTACACCCGTATAAGGGCAATATAGTGGTTATTGCGTCTAAAATATCCTCTTCCTTGCTTTCGACGCACGGAAAGTCCTGATAGCGGGTGGAAATTTTATGGCGAAAAGTGTTTGTTAGATATGCCACGCTGTTTATGAGCTAACGCTTAAAAAGCGAAACGTGCCATACTGGATTTGTGGCTGAAGAAAAACCGAAAATCTTTCAAGACGGACGCGATATGTTTTACTCAGTAGGAGTAATTGTTGTCGTTATGGTTGCGCTTGTAGCTTTTACAGGTATGTGTAGTTTTGATCGTAAAAGTGCAGAGCACGTTCCGGTCACAAAGATTGATGCTCCCGCCTTTTTTTCTTTAGAAGCACGAGCAGCTACTTTTCCAGTGCGTTTGCCAGATATGCCGCAGGATTGGACAGTTAATTCGGCGCGACGTGCTGATATAGCGGGTTCGCCAGCTCCTGTCGTGGGATGGGTTTTTTCAGAGAACGATAAAGATGGTTATGTGCAATTAGTGCAAACAGATTTATCTGTGGCAGAAATCGTAGAAAAATATGATGAGAATGTTCGAGAGATTGCGCGAACCTATGAACTTGATGGTGAGACTGTCCAGGTAGCTGCTGCGTCAGATAAGAAGGTTCGTGAGCTACGCATTATCGATTTAGCGGACGTACGATTAGTGGTTACTGGTGCTGCTACTGAGGCACAGTTTAACGAGGTGCTGCGCCAAACAATGCGCGCACAACCATTAGATACTGCAATGTAGCCCATTGATAATAGGCAGGGGGCTATTCGGCTGTTTCGTTTTGCGTCGGATGTTGTGCTAGTACGTTCTCAACCTTATTTTTTGCACCGGCAAGGTGCTGTTCGCAGCATTTTGCTAGTGCTTCACCACGTTCCCAGTATTTTAATGATTCGTCGAGGCTCATTTGTCCAAGCTCTAGTATTTTTACAACTTCAATGAGTTCAGCACGAGCTTGTTCATAGGAAAGTGTTTCGACAGCAGCAAAATCTGCATCATGTGTACCGCTACCGATTACATCTGGGTTCTGGGAATTCATAGTATTCATGCTAATGGATCCTTTGGTTAGTATGCATAAAGATAGGAATGAGAGTGGGATTAGTCTGCTTTATGGGTTTGCATAGCAGCTGCACTGATTGAGCCATCGCTGACTCTGATCCGTAGTTGGCTACCGGGAGGTGCTTGTTCAATAGAGGTAAGCACTTCAGCTGCATTGCTATTGCGTGAGATAACTTGTGCAATTGCATAACCACGAGCAAGTGTTGCTGAAGGTCCGAGAGTGCTTACTTGATTACGAAGATTAGTAATGGTTGTTATTTCATTGCCGAGTAAAATTTGTATTTCTCTGCGTAATCTAGAGTGTGCTTGGATGAGTTCTTCTTCTCGGTTTCTAATGAGTGCATAAGGGTCTTTGAGCACTGGTCTATTCGATAAGACATGGAGATGATGCAACTCATTATGTACCCAATTGCGTAGTGCACCGGCGCTACGGTTACGCAGTTGAGTGATAAGTTCTTGTTCGGCGTGTGCATCGGGGACGACGCGCTTGGCGGCATCAGTAGGAGTTGCAGCGCGCACATCAGCAACATTATCCAGCACAGGGTTATCTGGTTCGTGCCCAATCGCCGAAACGACAGGTGTAGTTGCTTGTGCAACAGCGCGCTGGAGTGCCTCTTCTGAAAACGGTAATAAATCTTCAACGGAACCTCCGCCGCGGGCAATAATAATCACGTCGATGTCAGGGTCGGCGTCGAGTTCCCCCAAAGCTGCAATGACTTCCGGGACGGTTCGAGGACCTTGCACTGCAGTATTGATGACGCGAAAATCGACGTTGCTCCATCGCGCTTGGGCAACGGAGATTACATCTCTTTCTGCTGCAGAACCACGACCAGTGATAAGACCAATTTTTCTTGGCAAGAGCGGTAAAGCGCGTTTGCGTGCTGGGTCGAATAGACCTTCGTCGGCAAGCTGCTTGCGTAAGCGCTCAATTTTTGCGAGCAATTCACCAATGCCAACAGGACGAATATCGGAGATGAGCAGTGAGAATGTACCACGACCTTCATAGAAATTGGGTTTGCCAAAAACGACCACTCGATCTCCGTCCTGGGGTCGGGTGGGTAATGTCTTTAACAATTGGGTAGGGCAAGTGAGGGAAATACTTGCTTCTACCTGAGGATCTCGCAGTGTTATATAGCTCATTTTCCAGTTGGGTTTGGAATTAAGCTGTGTAATTTGTCCTTCAACCCAAATAGAACCCAAACGCTCAATCCAGCTTTTGACTTTTGCGTTTACTTCACGCACTGGCCACGCATTTTCTGGACTAGGTGATTGCTGAGTCATGCGAGCCCTCCTTCATTGCTGATTGTCTTGAGATGTATGTTCTATATTAATAACTTCATGCGACATATCGGGAAATAGGTATTGAACAGTGCAGATGAAGAAAATGAATCTGTAGTTTAAGCTGGTTGCTATGGTTTTGCCGACAACTGCCACTTCCGCTACTTTTTCAGCTACGCATAGCATGGGAGATGATATGCCGTCACAAGGAAAAAAAATCTTGCTCGCAGCGCCGCGTGGTTATTGTGCGGGGGTGGATCGAGCCGTAGAAACTGTGGAACGCGCATTGGAGAAATACGGTGCTCCGGTATATGTTCGCAAAGAAATTGTGCATAATCGCTATGTCGTCGATACTTTAGCAGAGCGCGGGGCTATTTTTGTTAATGAAACTGATGAGGTTCCTGAGGGAGCAAACCTGGTGTTTTCTGCGCACGGTGTCAGCCCTGCGGTACATGAAGAAGCACGCGAGCTTAAGCTAAAGACTCTTGATGCTACGTGCCCACTGGTGACTAAAGTCCATAATGAGGTTAAGCGCTTTGCTCGCGACGGCTACCATATCCTTTTGGTTGGCCATGAAGGTCATGAAGAAGTGGAGGGGACTGCAGGGGAAGCTCCAGAAATTACGCACCTTGTAGATGGCGTTGCTGGAGTGGATAAACTTCCTGAGTTCTTGCATAACGAAAAGCTTGTGTGGCTTTCTCAAACCACACTTTCTGTTGATGAGACAATGGTTATTGTGCAGAAGCTCCATGAACGTTTTGATAATCTGCAGGATCCGCCTAGCGATGATATTTGTTATGCCACACAAAATCGGCAAGTTGCTGTCAAAGCTATCGCTGAGCAAGCGCAGTTGGTAATTGTGGTGGGTTCTCAGAACTCTTCCAACTCAAAGCGCCTGGTGGAGGTGGCTTTACAAGCAGGTGCTGATCATTCTTATCTTGTTGATTATGCGCACCAGATTGATCCAGCTTGGCTAGAAGGCGTGGAAGTAGTAGGAGTAACCTCAGGAGCATCAGTGCCGGAGATTCTGGTTCGTGATGTTGTCTCATTCTTGAATGAACGTGGTTATGGTGAGGTGGAAGAGGTATTAACAGCTGCTGAGAAAATTACTTTCTCGCTGCCACGTGATCTACGCCCGCCTCGAGCATAAAACCGCCGCGCGTACATTAAAGCGACCACTGCAGCTTGTGAGTGGTCGCGCTAGATTATGCTTTGGCACTTCCTAGCAAGTATCTAGCTGTATAAATCTCGGTTGAACGAACGACGTTTTTCTTGACGAATACGAGAAGATGTGTGTTGCGGAGGAACCTGAGAGTTCTCATCATGCGGCGAGTTTATTACCTGTGGAGTGCGGATATTCTCACGTGAGCGAAGTGGGCGTTCACTATGGGGGTGCGCCTTGTTGCCTGTAGTATTTTCTGCTGTGCTGTGAGTTGTAACATCACGTTGGGTATGCTGCTGTGTGCGTTGTGGACGTGGAGCGTAGGTACGTGCTTGACGTCGTTGTGGATCACGCACAGTGGTAGTTTTTGCTGTTCTTGAGCGATTTTTCTTGCGCAAAAGTTCTTCTACAGTCACTGCGTTAGCATTTTTTGCATGACGACGTACCCGTTGCGTCTGTGAACGAGCTTTTTGTGCGGTAGCGACATTCCGCTGGTTTTGGTGCTTTTGTACGATGCGATGCTCTTGGGCATGAGCAGCACTACGCTTTGCACTAAGCTGCAATAATCGGATACGCAGAAAAGCAATAATGATGACTGCTACGGTGATAATGGAAAAAATGGGGAAGTGCTGGGCAAGTGGATAGACAGCGGTAATAATACGGGTTTTGCTTATCCCCTCGGCGCTATTTGTTGTGGAAGCGGAAACGACCCACCATCCAGTGAGGATGGTGAATATGCCAAAAATGATCGGAATGCTCGAGACTGTAAGGAAAAGATCCTGTGGCCTGGTAACAAGTGCAATTCCTATTGCTGCGATTACAAAAAGAACAAAGTAAGGCACTCCGATTGCTGCACTATGAACACTGATAAATAGCCCAATGAGTAAGGCACCAGAGAAAATGAGTAGTGAACACCATAATGGAATGCCAAAGAATGGCGTAGTACCTTGATTCTTCAAGCCACTCGGCGCCCGATGTTTTTGCATAGAATGGTACGTCACAAATGACTATAGTACCTGTTCGCGGCTTATTTCGTACACATATAGGCAACGTGTCGGTATGAAACTCTTGGTATGCGCTATTTTTTGTCTGGATCAATGATCGAAGATAGTTTCTGCAACGCACGGTAGGTATAGCTTGATCGACGTCGTGAGCTTATCGCACTATCTGTTTTGTGATCATGCACATCCTCATGATCTTCTTTCTGGGGATCTTCTGGATCGCTTTGTGGTTCGCTACCTACTGTATTAGTTGTGTGGTTACCGCTTAAATTAGCGAGGAATTGGAGACGGAATTTTCGTCCCAGTTCTTCTCCTTCTTTTGCAGTAAGTGTTCCTGCCGTAGTAACAAAATTGATTTGCTCAGCAGTTTTCTCGCCAGAACGCAATGCGATCATATCCTCTATGTAATGCAAGAATACAGCAATAGTTGCAGCAACTGGTACCGCTAAAAACGCACCAACGATATCAAAAAGGCTGCTGCCAATAGTTACTGAAAGCAAAATAATTGCAGGGTGCAGGTTCATAGCGCGCGATTGCAAAATAGGGGACAATACATTGCCTTCTAATTGTTGAACTGCCAGCACAATGATCAAGGTAATAATTGCTTTTGTCAGCCCCAAGGAAACCAATGCCACCAATACTGCCAAAGCACCGGCAACAACAGCACCCAAAATAGGAATGAAACCAGCAATAAAAGTAAGCACTGTCAGGGTAAAAGCCATAGGTACCCCAAGGATGTATAATCCAAGCCCAATGAAGAACGCATCGACTAATGAGACTATTGCTTGGGCGCGAATGAATCCACTTAGGGTGTTCCACACACGGAATAATACTTCTGTCAAATGCCAGCCAACGCGTTGACCGGTGATTCTTCTGAGCCAGGGGAGGAATTTATCGCCGTCTTTGAGGAAGAAGAATGTTAAGACGAGGACAATACCGGCCGTGATGAGCACTGAAGTGGCAATACCAATTCCTGAATAAATTTCGCTGGCTATTTTGCCTGATTTATTTTGCAGCCACTGTATTGCGGAGTTGAGCCGTTCTGCCATTTTGTCATCGTCAAGGTTGAACGGGGGACCTTGGAGCCATGATTGAGCACGCTGAATTCCCTCAAATGCTTGATGATAAACAATTTGTGATTGGCGGACAACGTCGGGTGCGATGAAATAAATAATCCCGCCCAAAAATGCAATGCTGGATAGAATAACGGAAAAAGCAGCAAATCCTGCAGGTAAACCTATCTTCCGTAATGCTGCAACGGGTGGCCATAGGACTGTGCAAATAATGAGGGCGAGAATGATCGGGAGAACACCCTCCCATACTTTTTTCAGCAAAAACCAACTCACATAGGCTGCGGCACAAATCAAGAGCAACCGCAATGACCATTGCGCGAGTCTGCGAACCCCATCAACAATGACAACAGAACGGTCAATAGGGTGTTTGTCGGCTGGGCTGAGCTGCTCAAACACTGTTTCTGCGTCATGTGCTGGTGGAGCAGAAACATCGACACTATTCATGTTTTCTTGCGTGTTATTGCTTTCGACGTTATGCGTTGGTTTTTCGCTTGTGCTCACGATGTATATTCTGCCTTATAACTGTCAGCGGTGGTAGTAAAGCTGCCTGATTATGAAGAAAAACTTTCATAATCAGGCAGCTAGGGCACATGAACTATTTAGCGATATTCTTGGGAGATAAGCACCTCGTCGGTAGCTTTTTCTGAATTTCCTAAAATGCCGGAGCTTTCATCGGGATTGCGCTGCAAGTGCACAAGACTGAGGATCAGTCCACCCCAAATAACCACGATGAATAGCACTAACATGATAATGGCAATGGTACTCATCGTAATTCCTCTCGGTTGTATTGTTCGATGGCGAAACCAGCGATACGTGGTTTTTCTGGGTCATATTGTTGCGGTGTCGTAGGAGTACGCGCAATTTCTGGAGCAATACCAAAATCAGAGCCAGGAGGACCGTCGACAGGCAGATTCTTTGGCCAGCTGACGATACTCATCACGATAGATGCTATTGCGATAATGCCGAGAACACCCCATCCGTAGAGGGCGACCTGGGTGCTGGAATAACCACCATAGGGTTCTTTTGCCAAACTGATGAGTTCTTGCAGCAAAGTGTATCCCAGCACCAGGGAGGTGAGATTGACCACGCATATACGCCAGATGGTGCCTACTTGGAATGAAGATACTTGATTGAGATGTGCAGAGAACTCACCAATACGGCGCAAGATCCAGTCCACGACAACGATGATAATTAATGCGATAAGCACAATGCCGACGTTGTTGGTGAATTTATCCATAATGTCGAGTGTGCCCAGACCAGAGGTGGTGGAAAACAGCACGATAGAGATGACAGCCATGATAATGCCAATGGTGACTGCAGTAGGAGTGCGTTTTGTTCCCAGTTTGTCCTTAAAAGCTGAAACAACTGGCTCGAATAGGGAAAATAGTGAGGTAAAGCCAGCTATGGTCAGTGAACCAAAGAAGAATACACCGAAAATTGCGCCCATAGGCATTTGGTTGATTACGGTTGGGAAAGCAATGAAAGCCAGTCCAATGCCAGATTGCGCAACCTGATCAACACCTGTGTTTTGCGCAGCTGCCATAAATCCTAGGGTGGCAAACACACCAATACCTGCTAAAACCTCAAAGGAAGAGTTGGCGAATGCGGTCACCAGGCCAGTGCCAGTGAGGTTGGTGCGTGGTTTGAGGTAGGAGGAGTAGGTCATCATAATGCCGAAACTCACTGAGAGGGAGAAGAAAATCTGTCCATAGGCAGCAACCCATACTTTGGTGTCACTGAGTGCTTCCCAGTTTGGGGTGAAGAACGCATTAAGACCATTGGCGGCACCATTGAGGAACAGCGAGCGAATAACAACGATCAAAAATAGGATGGTGAGTACGGGCATGAAAATCTTTGAGATTCTGCCGATACCAGCATCGACTCCCATTGCGACGACGATGATTGCCGCGACCCATACGACAATCATGGCAAGGAGGATCTGTGGTACGAATTCACCGGTGAAAGAGGAAGCCGTATCTGCATGAAGAAAGTCGTTCATGAAATAGGTTTCCGTGTCCTTGCCCCATGCTTGGTTAAAGGATTTTATGGTGTAGAGCAATGCCCAGCCGATGATGGCGGCATAGTAAATGGTGATAAAGAAGCAGATTCCAACTTGAATCCAACCCACTGGTTCTGTCCACTTCTTGAAGCGACGGAAGATGAGTGGATCGGAACCGCGGTAGCGGTGTCCCATTGCGTAGTCAAGGAAGAGCAGTGGAATTCCGGCGGTAATCAGCGCGATCATGTAGGGGATTAAGAAAGCGCCGCCACCATTTTCATATGCGACATAGGGGAAACGCCAGATATTACCGAGTCCTACAGCAGAGCCGATAGCAGCAAGCAAAAATACCCAGCGGCTAGAGAATGTCTCTCGACGTGTCCCTTGAGTTTGTTGGGGACTGTTGGGTGAATCAGTCATGATCACAACCTTTTCGACGAATATGTGTGGCACAAGTAGCGGATATGCAACCACACAAATAACTATAATTTAATAGAATTAAATAGCAGAAGATAATGAAATATACAAGAACTAACCTAGGGGTGGGGCATATGCTCTTGGAATCTAAGCGACGATATCGGGTAGATCGTTGCTGAATAGTAGGTATCTTAAACGCTTGAATGGTCATCGAGAAAATTACCGAGAAAATGGCCAAGCGTGAGCCAAGTCTGGGGCAAGTCTAGGGTCATTATCATCTCGATTGTGAATGGGTGTTACTATGGCTTGTTGTGAGCCTTACTCTTGGAATTGTCGGATTGCCTAATGTGGGCAAGTCCACTCTTTTTAATGCCTTAACTAGAAATGATGTTTTAGCAGCTAACTATCCATTTGCCACAATTGAGCCAAATGTTGGTTTAGTGGAGTTGCCGGATCAACGCCTCAATCGTCTGGCGGAGATTTTCTCCTCAGAGCGTATTTTGCCAGCGACTGTTTCTTTTGTTGATATTGCAGGTATCGTCAAAGGCGCTGCAGACGGTGAAGGAATGGGTAATGCTTTTCTGGCAAACATTCGAGAAGCGGATGCTATTTGTCAGGTCGTTCGTGCCTTTGCCGACGACGATGTTATCCACGTTGATGGAAAAGTAGAGCCAAGTGCAGATATTGAGGTTATCAATACCGAGCTCGTGCTTGCAGATTTGCAGACTATCGAAAAAGCACTACCACGTTTAGAAAAAGAAGCGCGCAAGAACAAAGAACTTGCACAAACGGTAGCTGAAGTAAAGAAAGCACAAAGTGTTTTAGAAGACGGTCGCACGCTATTTGTGGCTGCTAAACAAGGAGAAATTGAGTTATCCCTCCTACGTGAGCTGCATTTGATGACTGCAAAACCTTTCCTTTATGTCTTTAACTCAGATGAGGAAGTGCTCAGCGACGAAGATCGCAAAGCGCAGTTAAGAGAATTAGTTGCTCCTGCTGATTGCGTATTTTTGGATGCAAAAACCGAAACTGAACTTTTTGAGTTAGATGAAGAAGAAGCACTAGAGCTGCTTAATTCTGTGGGACAGGATGAACCTGGACTACACACTTTGGCTAAAGCTGGTTTCGCTACTCTTGGTTTGCAGACCTATCTGACAGCTGGACCTAAAGAAGCACGTGCGTGGACTATTCCACAGGGAGCCACTGCGCCGCAGGCAGCAGGGGTTATCCACTCTGATTTTGAGCGTGGTTTTATTAAAGCTGAAATTGTCTCCTTTGAGGATTTGGATGCTGCTGGTTCTATGGCAGAGGCCAAAGCCCGCGGACGGGTGCGCCAAGAAGGAAAAGACTACATCATGGCTGACGGCGATGTGGTTGAGTTCCGTTTTAATGTCTAGTTTCTAACCACTATTAGGGGCGTCGAAAAGCGTTTTCGTTATACTGGGGCACATTATGTCCAGTATTGACGAGAACGCACCTGACAGTAGAGATAGTAAAGACAGTAGTTCGACAAGTACGAAGAGTACGCACGATCATTTTCCCTCTGGGCGTAGTCGTACGTTTTTGCAAGAGGTAACATATCCGCATAGTATTCACCCAGCACTCGTTCCTGGAGTGAGTATCGAAGATCAACGCATCAACTATCGTATTGATAGACCGATAACTTTTATAGTTGGTGTGATTGTTATTGCCTTTGTTATCTGGGGTGTTATTGCTCCAGAACAAGTTTCTTATAGCTCAAGTATCGCCTTGGATTGGGTTATGCGCAATCTTGGTTGGATCTTTACCACGATTGCCATTGGTTTGAGCGTATTTCTCATTGCCCTTGCGCTTTCGCGTTATGGGCGAATTCCACTTGGGCTTGATGACGAAGAACCAGAGTATTCTACTTTATCCTGGTCAGCAATGCTTTTTGCGGCGGGGATTGGTATTGGCATTATCTTCTTTGGGCCATATGAGCCATTGAGCTTTTATCTCAATCCGCGCCCTGGTGCCTATGAACCTGCGTCGGATGAAGCAGTATTAGGAGCACTAGCGCAGTCGGCACTGCATTGGGGACTCAACGCCTGGGCCATTTATGCCATTGTTGGGTTGTCGGTAGGTTATGTTTCTTATCGACGAGGACGCGTGCCATTGATGAGCTCGATTCTTATGCCTCTGTTTGGTAATAAATCTAGCACCTCAGCTCCGGCTCGTATTATTGATGCTTTGGCGATCATCGCTATTCTCTTTGGTACGGCTGCTTCTTTAGGAATCGGTGCAATTCAGATAAGTACAGGTGTAGAACTGGTATCTGGTTGGTCGAGTCAAGGAAATACTTTGGCCATCATTGTTATTGTGCTGCTGACTATTGGCACTATTGCCTCTGCTGTGTCCGGGGTGGCAAAGGGGATTAGATGGCTCTCGAATATCAATCTTGTTCTCGCAATAGCTTTGGCAGTGTTCATTTTTGTACTTGGTCCTACTGCTTTTCTGATGAATATGCTGCCAGGGGTATTGATGACCTACATTGGGCAGATGCCTGAGATGCTTGGAGCTAACATGGGCCAAGGGGAGAAAATGCAAGAATTTCTCTCTAGTTGGACAACTTTCTACTGGGCATGGTGGGTTTCCTGGTCACCTTTTGTTGGAGTATTTGTCGCAAAAATTTCTCGTGGTCGCACCATTAGGCAATTTATTTTTGGCGTATTGTTTATTCCTTCTAGCATTATCATCATTGCCTTTTGCATTTTAGGTGGTACGACTATTTGGCTACAGCGCCAGCATGGCGATATTGCTCCTGGAAATGATCCAGCAGCGATGCCAAGTCCAGAACACACGATCTTTGTGCTACTTGATCATTTGCCTGCGTCGCATTTTGTGTCTTGTGCGGTGGTAGTGATGCTGGCAGTATTTTTTATTACTTCTGCCGATTCGGCGTCGTTGGTGAATTCGCAATTATCGCAGCAGGGAAATCCGCAGCCTCGTCGTATAGTTACTGCTTTTTGGGCATTGTGTATGTCTGGTATTGCTGTGGTTATTTTGCTTTCGGGTGGAAATAATGCGCTTAAAGGATTGCAGAATCTTATTACTATTACTGCTTTGCCCTTCGCGCTGATTTTGATTGCTATGGCAGTAGCGTTGGTGAAGGAACTACGTCATGATCCGACAACCATTCGCCAAGTTTTCCAGCATCGTGCTGTAGAAAATGCGGTAGTGCATGGTGTGCGTGAATATGGTGATAATTTTGCGTTGGCAATTGAGGCAAGCAAAGAAGAAGAGTATGCCACAGGCGCAGATTTTGATTCCACGGCAGAAGAAGTGGTCGAGTGGTATGCCAGAACCGATGAAGAGGGTAATCGTGTGGGCTATGACTACGAAACAGGGGAGTATTTGGCGGAGCCTAATGATGGTCCTAACCAGGGTTGATGAGCCATTTCTGGTGTCTAACATATCGAGTATCTATAGTGTATTAGAAACTACTTCTTTAAGTGAGAGTGTGACACCAACAGGAGGACAATGATGATTGCATGGCACACGTTCGACGCCCACCAATGGCGTGAAGCAGTAGAAAAACACGGGGCGTACGCTGGCATAGAAGCAGCATTAGCACGCCTTGAACAGCATAATCCTACCCTCAACGCTTTTACTGTGGTGCTCAAAGAAGAAGCCCTCGCCAGGGCACAAGAGCTCGACGCTATGCCTGCGAATCAACGTGGAGTTCTCCACGGTGTTCCCGTTGCCATCAAAGATGAAAATGATGTTGCGGGAACTGCGACAACATTTGGCACGAACGCCAATTCCATACCGAAGAAAACAGACTCCCTTACTGTGCAAAGATTACGTGATGCAGGCGCAATTATTATTGGCAAAACCACCATGCCTGCTTTTGGTGCCTTCCCTTTCACAGAGTCTGAGGCTTTTGGGATTACTCGCAATCCACGCAATCATGCGTGCACACCGGGTGGTTCTTCCGGCGGTTCGGCAGCTGCGGTAGCTGCTGGAATTGTTCCTCTTGCTCTCGGCGGTGACGGTGGTGGTTCTATCCGTATTCCTGCTGATCGGTGTGGTTTGGTGGGGCTCAAGCCCGCCCGTGGTGTTGTCCCCACTGCTCCTTATGATCATTTGTGGTATCACCTGGGAGTTGCCGGTCCTATTGTGCGTAGTGTGCGTGATGCGGAATTGATGTTTGATGTCATCACTGGTCGTGTGGACAGCGAAACAACTAGCGAACAAGCACAAGCAACAGTACAGCAACCAAAGAAATTACGTATCGGTGTTAACCTCACGCCGTGTAGCCCACTAGCAAAACTCCCTAAGGATCATCAGCGTGCTGTGGAAAACATTGCTGATCAGTTACGTTCTCTCGGGCATCAGATAGACAGTATTGATCGTCGCCCTGCTGATCCAACATTGCCTTTCGTCGTACAGTTTTTTGCTGGGCTCATTGCAGAAATTAAGGATCTTGACCACCCAGAAAAGGTAGAGAAATTACACAAGTACACCACAAAGCTCGGTTTTTGGGCGCGCGGGCCAGTGCTTCGATGGGCATTAAAGCACAGTGAGCGTTTTGGGGAGCGGATGGAACGCAACTTTGCCCAGTACGACGTGCTGCTCACCCCTACAACAGCTTCTCGTCCAGATAAGATCGGTGTGCTTGAGCGAGGCGGGTTGATTCGGGCAATGATAAAATCCATTCCCTCTATTGCATATGTGATGCCGTGGAATGTTTCTGGGCACCCTGCTTTGGCTTTGCCCGTTGCGGTGGGGCAGGATAGTTTGCCTGTATCCGTGCAATTTATTGCTGGAAAAACTCATCCTGGTGAGGGAGAAAAACTCTTGTGCCAGCTAGGAAAGCAGTTAGAGGATGCGGGGTTATTGGTTCATGAGTTTGGCGTTTAGTTCTTGTGGGCTTTATTGAGTAGGCGAGCACCTGTGTAGAGTCCTATACCATAAAAGGTATGTGCTCTCAGGCTACGGTATGCAGCCACCGCCGGTTGTGGTGTTTTTTGATGCCATGAAACCTAAACCGAAAGCCGGCTGCATGAGAAACCATGGCGCAATTGTGGTTGATACGCCAGCAGCAATGGAACCGATGAGTCTTGGGTTGCGTGACCACTGTGGCAGCGCACTATCAAAGAGTCCAGCAAATCCAATACCGATTAAATAATGCGCGGCGATCCCTACTGCCTGTTCGTGAGGAATAGACGGTGATTGTGCAATAGACTCATGTACAAATTTTCCATCTTTCATGCCTAAAACCCAGCGTCCCACGAAGTCTAAGTTCAGCGGTGGTACACCTGTTGTTTTTCGTACAATTTCAGACGCAATATCCATTACCGCTGTTGCTGTGCTACCGATGATAAGTGCTCGAGCAATTGTTGTGCTAAAAGTTTTTCTGTTCATTTTTTTCATGGTAATGAGAAAGAGCGGGGGGGGGGCAAGTTTTATGCTCTTTCATTAAGCAGCTTCGTCTTAAGATTTTATTTTCTATATCTGATAAAAAATTATGTGTTACTTAGCGTGTGTTTAGAAGGAAATAATGCTAGCATTTTTTGCTGTAATACCCTTTGAGAAAACATAGGGTTCTTTGGCAGTTTTCTTCAGGAAAATAAGATACAGATTAAGGTTTGTGAAATGACCAAGTTGAAACGCATCTTAGTGTGCACCGTTGCAGGTGTAGCTGGTTTATCATTAGCGGCGTGTTCCTCTGACTCAGAGAAGAGCGATTCTAGTGCCGCTACTTCAAGCAGTGCAACTAAGAGTTCTAGCACCAAAAAAACCACCACCAGTGCTAAGAAAACAACTTCTCAGCGCACCACAACACGAAAAGCAACAAGCACCAAGAAAGCAGCGACAGCTACTCGCAAAGCAACAACTGCCAAACGAGCTGCTGGTGCTCCTGCAGGCGCTAACAGCGCAGGTACACGCAGTGGTAATTCGGCGGGATCTGCTGGTTCAGGATCTTCAGGAGCTGGGGCTGCTTCGCGTGTTACTCGTGAACAGCAACAAGCAGCACCAGTAGTGGTTCCTGGAGCTGGACAGAATGGTTTTTCTGAAGAAACCGTTACTGAGCCACGTACAAGTGCTCAAGCTACAGATGCATCTCAGGTAACAGCTACGAATACTGCTCAGCCAGAGAACACATTTGTTGATGTTAACTCTGAAGATTTCACTAAGGCTGAGAACGGGTATGCGTTCAGCTTCGATAATGCTGATGACACCACAAGCTATTGCATCATTGCTGAGGACGCTGTTTCTTGTTTAGCTCAAGCTAGTGATCCAGCTGAAGCTGATAGCAATGCTATTAAAGCTGATCCTGAAGGCTATGATTGGGTAACGATCTCTGCCCCTACCGATACAAAGAAATTAGAAAACAACCAGCGCATCAGAGTTGGCAATAACGTATGCACTAAAGACAATTCTATGTTGGATTGTGCAATCGGTACTGAAGGCGTAATTTTGCGCGTACAAGGGGATGGCACAGTTGAGACAGCTAAAGTAGTAGATTCTGAACCTGTGTCTACTGCAGCACCTACCCCTGACGTCGAGAGTGACTCTGAAGAAGTAGCTACGGAAGAGCAATCATAGGTAGTGCATTAACTGCATTGTTAAAAGATTACCGCTAAAAAATCACCAGTTCGATGTGAACTGGTGATTTTTGTATTTTCTGCAATCTACATGGATAAGATTTTAGATCAGAGTTAGATCAAAGACGGAACATGGGCAACAAGTGAAAAGAGATCCTTAGGATCCTCAGGATCAGCAACAATGTCGATATCTACCTCAAGTTCACTGCCTTTTACGCTATCGCGTAGGTAACGTAGTGCGGAGAAATCATTAATTGCGAAACCAACAGAGTCGAATAGGGTAATTTGATCCTCGGAATCACGACCACTTTCTGCACCAGTGAGCACTTTCCAGAATTCAACAACAGAAAAATCTTCAGGTTTTTGCTGGATTTCGCCTTCAATGCGTGTTTGCTCAGGGAATTCAACGAAAACCTTTGCGCGATCGAGAATTTCAGATGCTAGCTCAGTTTTACCTGGGCAGTCACCACCAACTGCGTTAAGATGCACACCAGGCGCAACATGGTGATCAGCCAAAATCTGATTTTGTGCCTTGTCTGCAGTACACGTGGTGATAATATCAGCGCCTGCTACTGCTTCTTCAGTGCTGTTGCATACTGTGATATTAAAACCGAGTGGTTCCATGTTTCGCTTGAACTTTTCAATGGCTGCGGGATCAACGTCGTAAATAGCGATATCTTCGATTCCCATCACGCCGCGGAAACCAAGAGCCTGAAATTCTGATTGAGAACCTGCACCGATCATTGCCATACGACGAGAATCCTTGCGTGCAAGATGACGAGCCACCATGCAAGAGGTTGCCGCAGTGCGCAATGCGGTGAGAAGGGTCATTTCCGCGAAGAATGTTGGATAACCATTATCCACATCAGCAAGCACACCAAAAGCAGTGACAGTCTGGAAGCCGCGTGCTGGATTAGAAGGGTGCCCATTAACGTACTTGAAAGAGTATTCTTCACTATCAGAAGTAGGCATAAGCTCAATGACGCCAAAAGGGGTATGGCTAGCGACGCGGGGAATCTTGTGGAATTTCTCCCAACGCTTATAGTCGCGTTCCAAATAATCGACCATATTAACGATGATATTTTCTACACCATCGCGTTGGATCCACCGAGCCATATTAGGTACATCAACGAACTTAACCATTGTTTCCTTTCTCAATTTTTATGTCTTGTGAACGTATGAAACATAACAATGCTCTGGTTGAGCAATCTCCATACTACGCTAAAAAGAAGGTATCCTGCAGCATAGTGAGAACGGCATATGCTGCAGGATGAGTATTGTATGAATAGTCAGTTATTTACGATGCAAATCACTTTGTGGTGATGCTTGGAACGTCGAAGTGCTCAGATGCTGTTCCTTGCGTTGACGTGCAATCTCTTTAATTCTTCCCCGCCAGCTGTACCACATGATCATAAAAATTGGAATCAGTAATACTGATGATAAAAGGGTATAAGTGCCAATGGGGTAATCGAATGCCATAAGTACAATGACGAGAAGCAAAAATGCAATTGTGAGCCAGTCGCCAACGATACCAAACGGAGAACGATATTGCGGTCTGGTGTATTTGCCTTCCTGAGAAAGGCGCACAAATTTTTGGTGAGCAATCACGATTGCAGCCCAGCTTGCCATTGTTCCTAGTGCGGCGAGGTTAAGCACAATCTCAAATGCCATTTCTGGCACAACATAGTTCAAGAAAACACCTGTCAAGCCAACGCCTGCTGCCATCACAATACCGCCATATGGTACGCCTGTTTTTGACATCCGGGCACCAAATTTGGGGCCAGAGCCTGCTGTGGACATATTGTACATAATGCGTCCTGTGGAATAGAGGCCAGCATTGAGTGAGGAGATTGCTGCAGTAATGACGACAAGCTGGAAAATTGGTGCCGCTGCACTCAAGCCCAGAGAGTCAAAGAAAGTAACAAAAGGTGATACATCTGCTACGTAGGTGGTGTAGGGCAGTACCAGAGTCAACAGCAATACCGAACCGAAGTAGAAGATGAGGATACGGAATAGCACACTGTTAATTGCTTTAGGAATGAGCTTTTCGACGTTTTTTGTCTCGCCTGAGGTAGTGCCAACTAACTCGATACCTGCATAGGCAAAAACTACACCTTGAATTACGACGATAGCTGCTAATAAACCATTTGGTGTCCAACCACCAGCTTCGCCAATGAGTGAGAACCCTACTGCTGATCCACTGGGGTGTCCGAAGATGATTACTCCAATTGCTACCAGCATAAAAATGAGGAGCGCAACTACTTTAATGAGGGAGAACCAGAACTCAAGCTCACCAAATATCTTTACGGAGAGCATATTGAAAAATAGAATCGCACAAATAACGAATAAAGCGAGTGCCCATTGTGGAACGGCATCAAGCCACGATGTGTATTGCGAGAACCACTTAATATAAATTGCTACGGCAGTGGAGTCTGCAACGAGCGTCATAGCCCAGTTTCCCCAGTATAACCAGCCGGTGATGAATGCTGATTTCTCGCCATAAAATTCTCGCGCATAGGAGACAAAGGATCCGGAACTTGGTCGGTAAATAATCAACTCACCGAGTGAACGTAGGATGATATAGCCAAAGAATCCGCAGATAAGATAAAGAATCGCAAGGAAAGGCCCAGCTTGTGAAAGTCTGGAGCCAGTACCTAGTAACAAGCCGGTACCGATGGCGGAACCAATGGCAATCATTTGTAGCTGTCTGGCACCCATGCCCTTTTGGAGTCCAGTGTCCTCCGCGGCAAAAATGTCGCGAGAACTCTCATGGGGTGAAGTTTTTTCACTCATATTGATGTAAAACCCTCTTTCGTGCATTAAGTGTCACTTGTCACACTCGTTAGCAGTCTACATCTAGAGCGATAAGATAAGCGAATAAAACTGTTATCTTGTGATTTTACTCATAAAGCCGCTTAGGGAGCAGACTCTAAGCGTGCTTCTTGTGAAACAGCTGCATAATCACAGCAATAATGCCACCGACAACAGTGCCAAAAACGAGGGAGAGGAAAGTCTCGACCAACCAATGCCATAGACCACCGTTGGGGGCTATTGCGTGCAAAACATGCTCAACTAAGTCATGGAATAGTGGGAATCCTAGTTCTGCCAATCCTGTAATGAGGATATGCCCACCTACCCAGAGCATTGCGAACATTCCGACTATTGATATGACATTGAGGATTTTTGGCATTGCGACAACAAGTGCTCGTCCAATTTTCTGAGTGCTTTCGTTATCTTTTTTGCCTAGTGCAAGGCCGAAATCATCAATTTTTACCAGCAGTCCCACAGCACCATAGACCAAGAGGGTAACTACGAAAGCCACCATGATTAGCACACTAGCTTCCATCCATAAGGGTTGGTTAGCTACCTCATTAAGGGAAATCACCATGATTTCTGCAGATAAAATGAGATCAGTGGTGATTGCGCCACGCACAAGTGTCTTTTCATCTTTGGGTTGGGCAGAGTCTGCTTGACTATCCTCATGAGAGGAATGGGAGAACATCTCAATAATTTTTTCTGCTCCCTCAAAGCAGAGATAAGCACCACCAACCATAAGGATGGGGGTCAACGCCCAGGGGGCGATGGCATTGAGCAGCAACGCAATCGGCAAGATAATAATGAGTTTGTTAAATAAAGAGCCTCGGGCAATACGCCAAATAATAGGCAGTTCCCTTGCTGGGGTAACTCCTTCCACAAAACGTGGGGTAACAGCAGTATCGTCTATAACTACTCCGGCAGCTTTTGCACTTGTTTTTGCAGCTTGGGCCGCTACGTCGTCTATGCTTGCTGCGGCAGTTTTTGCGATGAGCGCTACGTCGTCAAGTAATGCTGCGAGTCCACCAGCCATGAAAATCCTCCACTTATTTTATCTGCGTGCTATGTCTTTTTTAGCACGCATGACGCTGATGTGTTTAGCTGGCAAAAAATTTAAGCCATGATTGCCACTCTCGTTTGGTTTGTGCCAAGCCAAGTTCGTAGGAGCTTTTGAGTTTCTGATAATCCAATTCACGGGAGCTAACGGGCATTGTCTCTGGGAAGAATAATTGTGCCCTGCCTTGTTTTTCTAGCTCGAAGAGCAATTCTTTGGTGGCATTGTAGTATTTTGGACGTTGAATCATTGCTTCTGCAACAGCCGGCCATTTTCTTAAAGCACGTCTGAGGGCTTTGGGGTGAGCTACTTCAGGGCGTTTGTAATCGCGTGGTCTGGTTAGCAATACGAGGAATTTCTCAAAACCGTCTGCTTGGGCTGCGTCGATAGCTATACCACCAGAGCGCCCTAGTGCACCATCGACGTAGGGGATATTATCAATCCAGGTAATTGGCATAAAAAGCGGCATTGTCGAGCTGGCGCGTACTTGTTTGATCAATGTTGGAGCATCGGTGCTATCTTCTCGACCGAAATAAAAACTTTCTCCGGTATCGGCACGGGTGACGCCAATGCGCAGCGCAGTGGTGCTTTCCTGGTAGCGGGTATAGTCAAAGAACAGATCGGTGTTGTGGGCACTTGATTGTTGTTCGATGTATTCGGAATTGAAGTAGCCTCGGCCTCGAATGAAAGAGTGCCAACCTCCTGCTTGTGAATCCTGTGCGATGTCTACGAAATTTGCCTTTGTGCGGTGTGTATCTTTCGACAAGAAGTTAATTGCATGGGAGGCACCTGCAGAAATGCCGCCTACCCAACCGAAATTGATGTCATTATTTATTAATTCGCAGATACAAGCAGCAGAGTAAGAGTTCCTCATGCCGCCGCCTTCACATACTAGGGCAGTATCCTCAACGATCATGAACAAGTATTGTAAGTGCTAGGTGCGATAAACGCACATGGGGTAGTATTATGCATTACCCAAAAGGGTTATGATATTGCAGGAAGGGAGCATAATAATGCTTAACGACGCTGATCTAGATCAGGAAAAAGTTATTCGCATCGCTGCTGTTGTCCTCCGTAATGTTCAAGGGCAAGTGTTGAGCGTCCGCAAAAATAATACGGCGTCTTTTATGCTCCCAGGTGGTAAGCGGGAACAACATGAGAGTGCTCAAGAAACTGCAATTCGTGAGATCTGGGAAGAATTGCGTCTCGAACTAGATCCATCGAGACTGCAGGCTTTAGGAAGTTTTTGTGCGCCGGCAGCAAATGAAGATGGCTATGTGGTGCAATGTGAACTTTTTGATTATTCTCCGGCTGTTGCTGTGACAGAAGTTTTTGCTGAACTGGCTGAGTTTTGTTGGTTTGACTTGGCGTCGGAGGCTGCTTATTCCCAAAGTGTGGCGCCTTTGTCGAAAGATGTTGTGTTTCCCTTTTTGACACAGCTGTGACATAGTAGCGCTGGCTACCTGGATAGGGGATCGAAGGGGTAGCTGCTTATTATTTCTTGTTCAGGATATCTGCACTCTACCTCGTAATATCTATAATTAAATAGTTTTAGTGACTTAAGTCTATAAAATAACTAAATGAGTCCTAGAACTTTATGCTAGGCTTACCGCTTAATTACTGCTTCGGTTGTCTCTACGCATACTGCAGTGGTAGTGATCTCGTGCATTAAATTTGGAAGGTGTATTTGATGAAGTTAAGAAAAGCCATTGTAGCTACTTCCTCACTAGCGCTTATTGCCGGACTTGCGGCGTGTTCTTCTGACTCCACAAGTGGCGGTGAAGACGGCTATGTCGTTGCCAACAACTCAGAGCCACAAAATCCCTTAATCCCAGCCAATACTAATGAGACTTCCGGTGGCAAGATGATTGACTTGCTCTATGCAGGTCTTGTTTATTATGACGCTGAAGGCACGCCGCACAATGACATGGCAGAGTCCATTGAACTTGAAGGTGACAAAACCTACAAGGTGGTACTCAAAGACGGCATTACTTTTGCCGACGGTAGCCCAGTGAAAGCAGAAAACTTTGTCAAAGCATGGAACTATGCGGTAGAAAATAACCAGCTTGCAGCGCAATTCTTCGAGCCAATTTTAGGCTATGCAGAAGGCGTAAAAGAACTCGAAGGCCTGAAGGTCATTGATGACAAAACCTTCACCATTGAACTAAAAGCACCACAATCCGAGTTTACCCTTCAACTAGGGCACACTGCTTTCTATCCACTGCCCGATGAGGCTTTCGACGATATGGCTACCTTTGGTGAGAAACCAAATGGTAATGGCCCTTATAAGTTAGAGAGCTGGGATCACAACTCTCAGGCAATTCTAGTGCCAAATGAGAACTATAAGGGAGATCGTAAGGCAGAAAACAGCGGAATAAAGTTCGTTTTCTATCCTTCGCAAGATGCTGCCTACTCCGATTTGCTATCCAATAACCTCGACGTACTCGATGCAGTACCAGATTCAGCTTTTAGCACCTTTGAGTCTGAACTAGGTGATCGAGCAGTCAACCAGCCAGCAGCTATCTACCAAGGCTTTACGATCCCATCGAAACTTGAACATTTCTCAGGTGAAGAAGGGCAGTTGCGTCGTCAAGCAATCGCTATGGCGATTAACCGTGAAGAAATCACTAAGACCATTTTCCAAGGCACACGTACTCCAGCAACTGATTTCACCTCTCCAGTAGTTGCGGGTTACAACGATAAAATCCCTGGCGCAGAAGTGCTTGCCTATAACCCAGATAAAGCTAAAGAACTATGGGCAAAAGCGGATGCTATCTCGCCATTTACCGGTGAATTCAGCATCGGCTACAACGCCGACGGTGGACACCAAGCATGGGTAGACGCAGTTGCCAACCAAATCAAGAACACTCTTGGTATTGATGCAGTAGGAAACCCATACCCTGATTTCAAGTCATTGCGCGATGACATACATTCGCGCACCATCCAAGGCGCATTCCGTACTGGTTGGCAAGCAGACTATCCAAGCCAAGGTTCATTCTTGATCTCTGTCTACCACACTGGGGCTGGTTCTAACGACGGCGATTACTCCAACCCAAAGGTAGATGACCTTCTACGCAAAGCTCAAGAAGCAAAGACTCCTGAAGAAGCACAAGAGTTCTACACCCAAGTACAAGAAATTCTGCTCACAGAATTGCCAGGTATCCCATTGTGGTACTCAAATGTGACCGGTGGCTATTCGGAAAATGTTTCTAATGTGACTTACGGCTGGAACTCGGTTCCGCAATACTACAAGATCACCAAGAAATAAAAAGTCATATACAGATGAAACAGCATAATTACCCACTTCATGTGCATAATCGCAAGATGGAGTGGGGTTGCTGTGTTTCATAGAGGACAGAGAAGAAAAAGGGGTTAGGAACCTTATGCTGCGCTATATTGGGCGTCGACTGCTCCAGATGATCCCCGTGTTCTTTGGGGCAACATTCTTACTATATGCACTGGTGTTTTTTATGCCGGGTGATCCTGTTGCGGCTCTTGGCGGCGATCGTGCTTTATCTCCCGCAGCAGAAGCACGAATCAGAGCTGAATATAACTTGGACAAACCATTTATCGTGCAATATTTGCTCTATATTAAGGGTACTTTTCAATTAGACTTCGGCACTACTTTCTCCGGAAGACCAGTAGCAGAAGCAATGGCTAATGCCTTTCCCGTGACCATCAAGTTAGCACTTATGGCATTAGTTTTTGAGGCCATTTTTGGGGTGTTCTTCGGCGTAATTGCTGGAATGCGTCGTGGCGGTATTTTTGATTCCACAGTGCTAGTAATCTCCCTTATCGTCATTGCTGTGCCTTCCTTTGTGGTGGGTTTTGTATTCCAATTTCTCATTGGAGTTAAGTGGGAATTATTGCCAGTAACAGTTGGTTCTAATAAATCATTAACAGCATTGCTCATGCCTGCATTAGTGCTAGGGCTATTGTCCTTTGCCTATGTGGTGCGCTTGACTCGGCAGTCAGTGAGTGAAAATATCCGGGCAGATTATGTGCGCACAGCGAGAGCAAAGGGATTAAAAGAAAAAGATGTAGTGTCCAGACATATTTTGCGTAACTCTCTGATTCCCGTGGTTACTTTCTTGGGATCTGATTTGGGAGCGCTTATGGGAGGGGCAATTATCACCGAGGGTATTTTCGGTATTAACGGTGTTGGTGGTGCCATTTACCAAGCAATTCTTAAAGGAGAGCCAACAACTGTAGTGTCGTTTACCACCGTGTTGGTCATCGTGTATATCGTTGCCAATTTGCTTGTTGATTTGCTCTATGCCGTGCTAGATCCAAGGATTCGCTATGCCTAATATACCTCATACCTCTTATGAAAAAGACCTTCCTACCTCAGATAATGCTCATACATTGCCAGGGCAAGAGCGTTTTGTTGCCGATACAGATGAAACAGGACTAGGGGCAGTAGACGCAGTTGTCGATGACAGTGCACCACGTTCAATGTGGGCAGAAGCATGGCGCTACTTACGACGTCGTCCGCTGTTTTGGATATCAGCAATACTTATCTTTATTGCCATTGTCATGGCATTATTCCCACAGGTATTTTCCCGAACCGACCCAACATTCTGTGAACTTGCAAACTCACTCGACGCGCCACGTTCCGGACACCCCTTTGGCTTTGATCGCCAAGGCTGCGACATTTACGCTCGGACAATTTATGGTGCACGCGCATCTGTTTTGGTCGGAATCCTCACCACAGTAGCAGTAGTGTGTATCGGCACTATCATTGGGGCACTAGCCGGTTTCTTTGGCGGCGTTATCGACTCTGTGTTGTCTCGGATAGTCGATATTTTCTATGCCGTACCCCTGGTGCTTGCAGCAATCGTCGTAATGCAAATGTTTAAGGAACACCGCACCATTATCACAGTGGTCGTCGTGTTAGCGCTTTTTGGATGGACAAGTATCGCTCGTATTACTCGTGGCGCAGTGATGAGTGTAAAAAATGAAGAATTTGTTACCGCAGCTAAAGCCGTAGGAGCATCCCCGCTGCGTAGACTCTGCAGCCACATTCTGCCCAATGCTGCCGCTCCTATTATTGTGTACGCAACAGTCGCACTAGGAACTTTTATTGTGGCAGAAGCTACCTTGTCATTCTTGGGCATTGGTTTGCCACCTACCATTGTGTCCTGGGGTGCAGATATTTCTAAGGCACAATCGTCGTTACGCAGTCAGCCAATGGTGTTGTTCTATCCAGCAGTGGCACTGGGGCTTACTGTATTGAGCTTCATCATGATGGGTGATGTCGTTCGAGATGCACTTGATCCGAAGAGCCGAAAGAAATAACCGAGGAGGATAACCATGACACAACCTTTAGTTGAGCTTAAAGACCTCCATATTTCTTTTAGCTCTACCACTGGAACCGTAGAAGCAGTACGAGGGGTAAACCTAAGCATTTACCCTGGTCAGTCCATTGCAATTGTGGGAGAATCTGGTTCAGGTAAATCCACAACTGCCATGTCAATCATTGGTTTATTACCTGGAACAGGCAAAGTCACCAGTGGCGAGATCTGCTATGAAGGAAAAAATATCGCCCACCTCTCCAATAAAGAAATGATTGCTTATCGTGGTTCTCATATCGGACTTGTCCCTCAAGACCCAATGAGTAACCTCAACCCAGTATGGCGCATTGGTACGCAGATCAAGGAAGCACTCACTGCTAATGAAGTAGTGCCACGTGAGCAGATGAACCAACGCGTGCTTGAACTCTTAGACCAGGCAGGACTACCTGATGCTCAGCGTCGGGCGAAGCAATATCCACATGAATTCTCTGGAGGTATGCGCCAACGCTCCCTCATAGCCATGGGACTTGCAGCTCATCCCAAGCTGCTCATTGCCGACGAACCGACATCAGCACTTGATGTGACAGTGCAGCGTCGTATCCTCGACCACTTGGATACTTTGACCAAAGAAATGGGTACAGCAGTGCTGTTTATTACTCATGATCTTGGTTTGGCGGCAGAACGTGCGGAACATCTTGTGGTAATGCACCGCGGACGAATAGTGGAGTCGGGGCCAAGTCTAGAAATTCTGCGCAATCCACAACATCCATATACTCAGCGTTTGGTACAAGCTGCCCCTTCCTTGGCTTCTGCTCGTATCCAAGCAGCACAGACGCAAGGTGTGCAAACCACAGAGCTTTTGCGTAGCGATAGCACAGAAGAAACCGAGGAAGTTATCCGCGTGGAAAACCTCAGCAAAACTTTCCACGTGCGTGGTCAACGTGGTGATAAGGCAGAACTCAAAGCTGTCGACAACGTCAGTTTTTCATTGCATAAATCTAGCACTTTGGCATTGGTTGGTGAGTCGGGCTCTGGTAAATCAACAGTAGCGAATATGGTGCTCAACCTTATCGATCCCACCTCGGGTAAAGTTTTTTATCATGGAACTGATTTGTCTACCTTAGGCAAAAAAGAACTCTTTGATATGCGTCGTAAGTTACAAGTGGTATTCCAAAATCCTTATGGTTCCCTTGATCCGATGTATTCGATTTATCGCTGTATCGAGGAACCACTTGTGGTACACAAAGTTGGCTCGCGTAAGGAACGAGAAAAGCGGGTTGCTGAACTTTTAGATATGGTTGCCATGCCGCGTTCGACGATGCGCCGATTCCCGAATGAGCTTTCCGGCGGACAACGCCAGCGTATCGCTATTGCGCGTGCTTTGGCCCTAAAACCAGAAGTAGTTGTGCTTGATGAGGCAGTATCAGCATTGGACGTATTGGTGCAGAACCAGATTCTGCAGTTACTTGCTGATTTACAAAGCGAACTAGGATTGAGCTACCTCTTTATTACGCATGATCTGGCGGTTGTGCGTCAGACTGCTGACCATGTGGTCGTCATGCAAAAAGGTGCTGTCGTAGAGCAGGCGAGTGCGGATGAGCTCTTTAGCGCGCCGCGGCAAGACTACACGCGTGATTTGATTAATTCAGTCCCCGGTTTAGGCATTGAATTAGGTACCGGTATGGTTGAGAACTCTTGACCCTAGAGCCGTAAAGCATTGCGCATATATGGAGATTATGATCGTCGCGTTCTCGTGACGGTCATACTTTTATTGAGCAGGCATGAGTGTGACATCTTGTGCCCAGCTCACATTAAAACCGATGGCACTCAGCCAGCGCAAAGGATCATCATCATTTCTGGCTATGCCGTCGACGGCACTCAAGGCATTATTGATTGCCTTCTCTGCTTCAACGGCATCGATGAACCCGGCTGCTATTGCTGCCATGAGTTCATCAACATCGTCGATGCGCACAGGATTACCACGAGTCCATAACAGATCGAGGTAAAGATCGCGGGTCTGCCAGATTCCCTCATGCTCAGTTATGCTCACTAAGTCAAAATATAGGTCTTCACGTCGGACAATGTTTGGTCGATAGTGAAAGATATTGGCTCGTAAGCCAACGCGTGGCAATAACCAACTCTCTAAGTAGCCGAATTGCGGGTGATTTGCCCCGCGTGCCATATAGAGTCCGTCGTTTGTGTTGCGGAAAATATCAACTTGGCGTTCGATGCCTTTAGGGTCGATATTGATGAGTGTAGTAGTGTCAAAAATTTCTTTTTTAATAGGGTGCAGGTCAGTCATTGGTGCCACATCTTTTTCTTCTGAGTTTTCTTCTGGATACATAAGAGTTCTCGTTTAACAATAGGGGTATATATGAGCGTGTCAAGGGGGTGCACTCTGGGCTTTATTGCTTTTCAATGTGCACAAACCCTATTGCGTAGAGTATCGTTAAAACGCTGTAGAGCCTTATCTATTATCAAAAAAATTGCGGTTTGTACCGCGCTGAGAATCAGGAGATACCTTTGACTCTTCCAGAGTTTCGTAATGTGGCAATCGTTGCACACGTAGATCACGGCAAAACCACATTAGTTAATGCAATGCTTGAACAATCTGGTGCCTTTGGTGAGCACGGTGAAATCACAGATCGTGTGATGGATTCCGGAGACTTGGAAAAGGAAAAAGGAATTACCATTCTTGCGAAAAATACTGCCATCAGAAGAAAAGGCGCTGGTAAAGACGGTAATGACCTCATTATTAACGTCATTGATACCCCAGGTCACGCTGATTTCGGTGGTGAGGTAGAGCGTGGTCTATCCATGGTTGATGGCGTGGTATTGCTTATCGACGCTTCTGAAGGTCCACTACCACAAACCCGTTTCGTACTCGGTAAAGCACTTGCTGCGAAGATGCCAGTGATTATTGTGGTTAATAAGACTGATCGTCCTGATGCACGCATTGATGAGGTTGTTGAAGAAGCTCAAGATCTCTTGTTAGAACTTGCTTCCTCGCTTGAAGATCCAGAAGCAGCAGAAGCTGCAGAGCAGCTCCTTGACCTGCCAGTTCTTTATGCATCTGGTCGTGAGGGTAAAGCGTCAACAACTAATCCGGGTAATGGAAATGTGCCAGATTCCCCAGACCTGCAGCCGCTATTTGAGGTGATTTATGATGTTCTTCCTGAGCCATCTGCAACGGTAGATGCTCCACTGCAGGCGCATGTAACGAACTTGGATTCCTCCTCTTTCCTTGGTCGTATTGCACTTGTGCGTATCCACGCGGGGCAGTTGAAAAAAGGCCAGCAAGTTGCATGGATTCACTATGATGAAGAAGGTAACCAACAGGTTAAGAATGTAAAAATCGCTGAGTTGCTGCGCACTGTGGGCGTTGAACGCGAGTCAACTAATGATGCCATGATCGCAGGTGATATTGCGGCTATTTCTGGTATCGAAGACATTATGATTGGCGATACTCTTGCTGATATTGAGCATCCTGTTGCATTGCCACGTATTAGTGTTGATGAACCAGCAATTTCGATGACTATTGGTGTGAATACTTCACCTTTAGCCGGACGTGGCGGTGGGGATAAACTTACCGCACGTATGGTGAAAGCGCGATTGGATCAAGAACTCATTGGTAATGTGTCGATTCGAGTATTGCCTACTGAACGCCCAGATGCTTGGGAGGTCCAAGGTCGTGGTGAAATGGCATTGTCTGTTTTGGTAGAGACAATGCGTCGTGAAGGCTTTGAGCTTACTGTAGGTAAGCCACAGGTAGTGACACATGAAGTAGATGGTAAAGTACATGAGCCTTATGAGCACTTGGTGATTGATACTCCGAGTGAGTTCCAGGGAGCAGTTACTCAGTTACTTGCTGCGCGTAAAGGCCAAATGACCGCGATGGCTAATCTTTCTGGTGACTGGGTACGCATGGAATTTGATGTTCCTGCTCGTGGTTTGATTGGGTTTAGAACAACATTCCTAACTGAAACTCGTGGTGCTGGTATTGCAAACTCCTATTCCATTGAGGCTCGTCCATGGGCTGGCGAGATCAAAGACCGTGCATCTGGTTCATTGGTGGCGGATCGTTCTGGTCAAATCACGGCGTATGCGCTACAGCAATTGGCTGATCGAGGTAACTTCTTCGTTGAACCAGGTATGGAAGCCTATGAAGGTATGGTCGTGGGTGCTAATAACCGTGATGAAGACATGGATATTAACATTACGAAAGAAAAGAAGCTCACTAATATGCGTTCTGCTACTGCAGATGCCACTGTGACCTTGGCCAAGGCGCACGTTTTGTCTTTGGATGAGGCGATGGAATTCTGTGGTCAAGATGAGTGCGTTGAGGTTACGCCAGATGCATTGCGCGTGCGTAAAGTTATTCTCAATGCTACAGATCGTGCTCGTGCTCGCTCACGTGAAAAAGCTCGCAATAAGTAACAGTAAGCAGTAAGCACAAAACTGAAACAAAACTAGCTTGATGCAATACAAATAGTATTGGCAGCAAGCTAGTTTTTTCTGTGATGGGTTACTATGGTCAGTATGACTGCTGGTGCTCAGGCTGTATCTTCTTCGCTATCGTCGATTGTGGCATTATGTCTTAGTGCTATGCTGCTGGTATCTTGTGCAGCTAATCCTGGTGCGGCACCCATTGAACCTAATGGGCCTGGTGGTGATGATACTGCAACAAGTCAGCTGCCAAGCACCAGCAATGCGACGAGCACTGCTCAGGCTGCGCGCAGCAAATCAGATAAAGAACAGAGCACGGAACTTACTATCGGAATTGATCCAGTTTTTCATGGATTCAATCCGCATTTGGCTGCCGATGATAGTTATTTCACTCGCCTTTTGGGTTCTTTAGTATTACCTAGTGTTTTTCAAGATGGAGTAATGAATCGCGATGTTGTGCGCTCAGCTGATGTCATTGCGCCTCAACAAGACGATCAAGGTAATCCTTTTGCCATGACAGTGCAGTACCGGATACAACCAGAGGCACAGTGGAGTGATGGTACTCCCATTACAGTTTCTGATTTTCAATATCTGGCACGTCGTATCACCAATGCACCGTCCGCCCTTGATTCGGCGTTATATCGAGAAATCGCAGATATTCGTTCTGCTGATGGGGGTAAGACGGTTATTGTGAGTTTTCATCATCGGGTCGAGAATTGGCAGCGTCTTTTTGCTCAACTATTGCCTTCGCATATTTTACGAGGCAAGACTTTTAGTGAAGCACTTGCGAGTACGATTCCTGTTTCGGCAGGTCGGTACCTGATCCGTGACGTCGATAGGCAGCGTGGCGTGATTATTCTCAACCGTAATGATCGCTTTTGGGGAGAAAACCCAGCACAGGTAGAAAAACTAATTTTCCGTGAGATTCGCTTAGAGAATCAAGCCACTGAACTTGTGCAGTCAAAGCAAATCGCTTATCTCAATGTAACACCTACGCAAACTTTGGCGGATTCCTTGGCGTTAGTTCCTGGGGCACAGCTTAATACATACACTACTGACTTAGAGCTTAGCATTAGCGCAAATGCTGCTTTGACAGCTCAAACGCGCAGAGAGCTTTTTTCGCTTATCGACGTTGAGCTATTAGCAAAAATTGCCGCAGGTAGAACCGATTATCTGGACATAAGCAGCAATGATTATGCCGATGAGGTACAACAAACACAACTGGCTCCAGAATTAGCTGAATTGGCCTCTGGTATTCGCATTGGGGTCGATCCAGAAGATCCTGTAGCGGAGCGTAGCGCTAATACTCTCAAGAATATGTATCTTGCTCGAGGATATACTGCCACGGTGATAACCACAGATACGGCAACACTCCTAGAAGACTATATCCCGCAGCATAAAGTAGATCTCGTTGTCGGTTGGCGGAACTTTGATATGTTGAGCAGGTATCAGTGTGCTTTTCAGGCGCAGCCATCACAACTTTTTCCTGAGTACAACTCTAAGGAAGAGGAACAAAAAGAATCAGTAGTTGAAGACTCAGCGCAAACTAATGCAATTTTGGGGACAAATTTTAGTAATTTTTGCGATTCTAGTGCTCAAGAGTTCATTACGAACGCGATAGTCGGTGAGCGTAGTGCAGAAGAAATAACGCAATGGGCGCATCAAGTAGAACAAGAACAAGCATTGTCGATAAGTATTATGCGCGATACACGGGTAAGTGCTCGTGAACAAGAGTTTGTGGCTGCGCATACAGATGCAGCACCCGATACCGAGTTGTGGCAGCGCAATAGTCAAACTCTGGACACAATTTTAGCGAATGTGCATTAGATCTATAAGTAATGGTGCAAAAAGAACAGGAGTGATGATGGGGGATCTTGACGGAAAGAAAGTAGTAGCAGTACATGCGCACCCTGATGATGAGGCGATCTGGACAGGCGGCTTATTAGCGCAATTAGTGCGGCGTGGTGCTGATGTCTTGGTGGTTACTTGTACTCTTGGCGAACAAGGGGAAGTGTTTGGGGAAAAATATGGTCAGTTAGTAGCAGAGCATGCTGACCAATTAGGCGGTTTTCGCATTCATGAGCTCCATCGTTCTCTGGAAATCCTGGGGGTACGTGGTCAATTTTTAGGTGCCCCGGGGCAGTGGCGTGATTCGGGTATGCAGGGTGATCCAGCTAATGACCATCCACGTGCTTTTATCAATTCTGGGGCGGATGCTGTGCAACAATTGTGTGAGATTTTCCAGTATGAACAGCCAGATTTGGTTGTCACATATGGTCCTGATGGCGGCTATGGACACCCCGATCATATTCGTGCTCACCACATTACGCATGAGGCGGCTCAAGTAGTAACCATTCCTCGTATCTTGTGGGCAGTAACTGGTAGAACTGAACTGGACTTAGCTTTGAGAGCTTTCGACGCTCCTGATGGCTGGCATAAACCTGATATAGAAGAATTAGCAAGTGTATCGCAGTATGATATTTCTGTTGCACTGACGCATAGCGATGTGGCAAAGAAAATCGCTGCAATGCGTTCTCACGCCACACAATTAGCCATCGCAGATGGTAAGAGCAATGATGTTCATGATACTGTCTATCAAGCAAGAATTCATGATCACGCACTTGTAGCTGAAGTTTTTGCGCTCACAAATCGTCTGGCGCGGCCAATTATGCGTACAGAGGAATACCAAATTGGGGCGCAAATAAATGATTATCCATGCACTGATGTTATGGCAGGATTATAGAATGGCTGAGCAAGCGTCGGAAAGCATAAAAGTAACTGAAAAGCATACCTATAGTGGTTTTAGCCGCGGGGAACAGGTGATGGGCTTATTGTGGCTATGCCTTGGTTCATTGCTTTCTGCATTATTAGAAATAGTGTATCTCGGTGTGCATATCGCTGGGATTCCAGCACCATTTATGATTCTTGTTGCTTATTTTTTTAATGCAGTATTGACTCGGACAGCGTTGTTATGGACGAAAACTAAAGCGCTAGCTTTATTACCACTATATGTGTGGGTAGCGGCATTTTGTGTGTTGAGTATCTGTGGAGAAGTCAGCGGTGATCAACTTGTTGCTTCTAGCTTACGTAGCGTCGTGCTGCTTTTATGTGGTGTTCTTGGTGGTAGTTCGCCGCTGACGTACAAGAGATGACATAATGGATGTAGCGTAAAAACTAGATTTGCTATATTAGTGATGATAATTATCCCTTAGCAGTGTGAACTGGAGATTTAATAGCCAATGACGTACACAATCGCACAGCCCTGTGTTGATGTTATGGATAAGGCCTGCGTAGAAGAATGCCCTGTCGATTGCATTTATGAAGGAAAACGTTCCCTCTATATTCACCCAGATGAATGTGTCGACTGCGGGGCGTGTGAGCCAGCGTGTCCTACAGAAGCCATTTTCTATGAAGATGATGTTCCAGATGAATGGCTTGATTACAATGATGCGAATGCAGCGTTTTTCGACGATCTAGGATCACCGGGTGGCGCGGCAAAACTAGGTCCACAAGATTTTGACCCACCATTGGTAGCGCAGCTACCGCCGCAAGCGTAAAACACCTAAAGAAAAGGCAAGGCAGCATGGCACGCACACAACTTGGTTCTCTTCTTCCAGATTTCCCCTGGAACTCCTTAGAACCAATAAAGGCGCAAGCACAAGCACATCCAGATGGGCTTATTAACCTTTCAGTTGGTTCTCCCATAGATGAGGTTGCGCCAGGTATTCAACTTGCCTTGAGCCAAGCTGCTGCAGCACCAGGTTATCCGCAAACGATTGGCACCCCTCAATTACGCCAGGCCATTATTAAAGCATTGGAACGACGATTTCATTGCCCACAAGTAAAAGGGGTTCTGCCGGTCATTGGTACCAAAGAAGCAATCGCGTTATTACCTACTTTACTGGGAATACGTGGGCACGTTCTCATTCCCAGCATTGCATATCCTACCTATGAGGTCGCAGTGCTCATGGCTGGGGCAACCCCAGTCCGTTGCGATGATCCTAGCGAGTTGCCGGAAGATATTGCACGCGACGTAGATTTGATTTTCATTAACTCACCGGCCAATCCTACGGGTGAGATAATTGCGCTTAACAAATTGCAACAGCTTATTGCTTGGGCACGTGAGCATAACGCCATCATTGCCTCTGATGAATGCTATCTTGGTCTTGTCTGGGAAGGAGAAGCATTCTCTGTTTTAGATGAGCGAGTATGCGCAGGTAATCACGATAACATTCTTGCAATTCATTCCCTTTCTAAAACATCTAATCTTGCTGCTTATCGTGCTGGTTTCTTCGCTGGCGACGAGCAACTTATCGCTGAGCTAACAGAAGTACGCAAGCATGCTGGGTTGATGATGCCTGGTCCTAACCAAGCAGCAATGGCAGCAGCTCTCGATGATGACTTGCAGGAACAACTGCAGAAAATGCGTTATCAGAAGCGTCGTGAAGCCCTGCTTGAGGCGTTGACTCAAGCAGGTTTTCGGATTGAGTATTCTGAAGCGGGGCTATATTTGTGGGCAACTCGTGACGAGAACTGCTGGGATACCGTACGGTGGTTTGCACAGCATGGTATCGTCGTAGCGCCAGGTTCTTTTTATGGTGAGCAGGCAGAGAACTTTGTTCGTATTGCGCTGACTGGTTCTGATGAGGATATTGCTCAGGTAGTGCAGCGATTAGGTTCCTAATCATATAATTCCTGTGTATATTGCGTGTGATTGGCTTGAATGTGCCTTGAGCGAGTAAAGTTTCCTGGGTTACTTTATTCGTGTGGAAGGATGATACATTTGACCGATCTGGATCTGTCACGATTTGTGCGTAATTTTCGACAGCTCATCCAATTCGGGATTGTGGGCGGTTCAGGCGTATTCGTCAATGTTGCTGTAGTGATTGTAGTCAGAAAACTACTGCAATGGGGCTGGGGTATTTCTGAATATGACTCCTTCTTTAATATCTTTGGTACACCTTTCAACGTCCGTTGGTATCACGTTTTTATGGCATGTGCCTTTTTGATCGCAAATACATGGAATTATCAACTCAACAGAATGTGGACGTTCAATGATAGAACGCTGCGTAGTTGGTGGCGTGGTTTCTTTCCATTCCTTTTGACCGGATTTACCGCTTTTATCGTCAGCACTGCTGTGGCGACGCTACTGATGAATGCACAATCGCCAATATCTTTACCGGATCATATTTTTGATGATTCCACCGGTTTTAGAACAAAAGTATATTGGGCTAATGCCATAGGCACGATGATTGCCATGCCAGTCAACTTTATCATCAACAAATTGTGGACTTTTAGAAAACCACAAAACCAGGTGGCAATGGATAAAACTATAGAAGAAAGCCCACAGGTAATCTAAAAATATGTCTTTGCGATCACAAACACAACCAATAGCAGCGCAACTTTCCACATTAGATCGCTTTTTGCCTCTCTGGATTGGCCTAGCCATGCTCGCAGGTCTGCTCTTAGGGCATTATATTCCTGGGCTACCGCATGCGCTTGAGATAATAAAAATTGGCGAAGTTTCTTTGCCCATTGCAGTGGGACTTTTAGTGATGATGTACCCTGTGCTGGCAAAAGTTCGCTATGACAAAGCTCATCAGGTGTTGGCTGATAAAAAACTCATGCTCACCAGCATTATTCTTAATTGGTTCGTTTCGCCAGCTTTTATGTTTGCGCTCGGGTGGATTTTCCTTGCCGATTTACCCGAATATCGCACCGGGTTAATTATCGTTGGGTTAGCACGATGCATTGCAATGGTGATGATTTGGAATGATCTAGCCTGTGGTGATCGTGAATCTGCAGCGGTGCTTGTTTTTATTAATTCTCTTTTTCAGGTTATTGCTTTTGGAATACTTGGGTGGTTTTATCTTCAGATTCTTCCATCATGGCTGGGACTTCCAACCACAAGCGCGCAATTTTCTTTCTGGTCAGTGACCAGTTCCGTATTATTCTTCCTTGGGGTGCCGCTCATCGCAGGATTTATTACACGAGTGATGGGGGAGAAAACTAAAGGAAAAGACTGGTACGAGCATATTTTTCTACCTCGACTTAGCCCCTGGGCTCTCTACGGATTGCTGTTTACAATCGTCATCTTGTTTGCACTACAAGGCCGTAGCATCACAGATAGGCCTTTCGACGTTGCCCGCATTGCCATTCCACTATTGATTTATTTTATTGTCACTTTTTGCGCAGGAATGTTTATTGGGTGGCTGCTCAAACTTGGTTATGCCAAAACCACGACGCTTGCTTTCACCGCAGCTGGCAATAACTTTGAGCTAGCTATTGCCGTAGCAATCGGTACATATGGTGTGGCCAGTGGTCAAGCATTGGCAGGAGTGGTGGGACCGCTTATTGAAGTGCCAGTGTTAGTCGCGTTAGTGTATGTAGCCTTATGGTTGCAACCTCGGTTTACTGCAGCACAGGGCAGTGAGGTGGAATAAAATATGTCAAAAATTGTCTTTGTATGCCAGCGCAATGCTGGAAAATCTCAAATGGCAGCAGCCGTTATGCGCACTTTATCGCCTGAAATAGAGGTGGTTTCTGCAGGGGTTAAACCTGGCGTAGCGTTGAATGAACTTTCAATGCAGGTGCTTAGGCAACGAGGATATGAAACAGAAGGCGAACACCCAAAATCGCTCAGGGCAGAACTCCTCGACCACGCAGATATGGTGGTCTTTTTAGGCAATGAAGCACATTATGATGTTCCCTCACATATACCGGTTCAGCGCTGGAACACAGTGGAACCATCTTTAGACGGTATTGAGGGGATTCGCAGAATGAATATGATTCTTGACGATATTGAGCACAGGGTACAACAACTTATCAATGCCCTATCGGAGGTAGGGCATTGATAATCAGGAAAGTACAAAACTAATTTGCGTGAAGAGCTGCATTAAGCTCAACAGCTTGAGATTTCCAAGGTAGTGCTTCAACCACACCAGTAGTAGAGTTACGGCGGAATAGCACATTATTGGAACCTGCCAAGTCAAGCGCCTTGACATATGCGCCATCTTCGCTGCCTAGAGCGTGAGCTACCGCACCACGTACAGCGACTTTTGCACCTGCAGTAACATAAGTACCAGCTTCTATGACACAGTCATCACCAAGCGGGATACCACATCCAGAGTTTGCTCCCAATAAACAGCGTTGACCAAGAGAAATAACTTGTTTTCCGCCACCAGAAAGTGTGCCCATAATGGAGGCGCCACCACCAACATCTGAGCCATCGCCGACGACGACCCCAGCAGAAATTCTGCCCTCCACCATAGAATTACCCAAAGTACCAGCATTGAAGTTGACGAATCCTTCATGCATAACAGTGGTGCCTTCTGCAAGATAGGCGCCAAGACGTACGCGGTCAGCATCACCAATACGCACGCCTGAAGGAACAACATAATCAACCATGCGAGGGAATTTATCTACTGAATAAACAGTAACTGTGCCGCGTCGTGATAATCGCGCTCGGGTAAGCTCAAAGTCTACCGGAGAGCATGGACCAAAATTAGTCCATACTACATTAGCGAGTAGTCCGAAAATACCGTCAAGGTTTTGTCCATGTGGACGAACGAGACGGTGGGATAGTAGATGGAGGCGTAGGTATGCGTCGTACGCATCAGTAGGTGCCGCGTCAAGATCGGCAATAGTTGTAGCAATGGCGACGCGAGTAACTAACCGATCGGAATCTTTCCCGACAAGCTCGCGAAAATGCTCTGGAATGGCTGAGCCTTCGAGCGTTTCGGTGTTTGTGTGAGCAGTAGCTTCGGATGCGTTAAGTTCTGGCTGTGGATACCACGCATCCAAAACAGTGCCGTCATGAATAACAGTTGCAATACCAAGTGCATAAGCAGAAGTCATAGTGACTACTCTAGCCAAAACCACGCCAAAGCGGCGTGATAGACATATTCTTTAGGCTTCTTTAGCAGATGTATTTTTCCTGCTGAGGAGTGAGAGCAGCACAATAGTCCCAAATACAATAGCTACTGCGACAACTTGTTGGCGAGCGCCTTCGTCGCTAAGCATCAGTAATGTCAAAGCACTTAATGCCACCAACGTGAATATCGATAACCAAGGGTAGAGCCACATACGAACTGTAGTTATTTCATTATTGCGCTCTAGCTCAGGATGAAGTTTTAAGTAACTTGCGCTAATGAAAAACCATAAAACAAGCAAACAACCGCCTACTGCATTAAGGAGGAAAGTTAATAGTCCTTCTGGGTTCCAGTATTGCAGCCCGACGGACAAAAAGGCGAATAAAATCGACAAGAGCACCGCATTTGTCGGCACATTCTCTTTATTGGTTTTGGCAAAAAATGCTGGTGCATTATTGCGTTGAGCGAGAGAGAATACAAACCGTGAGGTTGCATAAATCTGGGCATTAAAGGCAGATAGCAGAGCAAGAACAATGACTACTTCCATCACACCTGCGGCACCGGGAATTTTAGCAAGACGCAAAATATCTGCAAAAGGAGATTGCGCTGCCGAACCGGAGCTTTGGATGCTGGAATACGGCATCAAGAAAGTGATAATGAGCACGGAACCCATATAGAACAAGGAAATGCGCCAGATAATAGAACGTACAGCAACGGCAATGGATTCCTTAGGCTTTTCTGATTCTGCAGCAGCAATAGCAATAATCTCAATGCCGCCAAAAGCAAAGGCTACAGCTAAAAGTCCGGTAGCAATACCTGCTATGCCATGCGGCATAAAACCAGCGCTGAGGAAATTTTTTGTACCAATGAATTCATGTCCTGGTAGTAACCCAAAAATCAGTAGCGTACCAATAACAAGGAAGAAAATAAGAACAGCTACCTTAATAAAAGCAAACCAGAACTCAAATTCACCAAAGCCTCCGACGCGCGCCAAGTTGATTATGGTGAAAAAGACGACGCACACCAGCGCAGGTATCCACGGGTCGCATCCGAACCATGTGGACATAATTGCCGAAGCGCCAGTCATTTCTGCACCGATAACCATGATGAGCATGAACCAGTACAGCCAACCAACGGAGAAACCAGCCCAACGTCCAAAGGCCTGTTCAGCATAGACGGAAAAAGAGCCAGATACAGGACGTGCTGCGGTGAGTTCACCAAGCATTTGCATGACGAATACCACGATAATGCCAGCGAGGATATAAGCAATGAGAATTGCCGGACCTGCTGCTTTAATTCCTACACCTGCACCTAGGAATAATCCAGAACCGATTGCAGAACCAAGTCCCATCATGGTGAGGTGACGAGTCTTAAGACCTGCGCCAAGTTCAGAACTATCTTTGGCATTAGTCAGTGTGGTGCTTATTGGCTGTGCGTTACCAGCATGCACTTCGTTATTGTTACTCATACCTATTGAGAATAAACCGATATACGGTAAAAAAACTATTTTTACGTAGTTTATCTGCATTATGTTTATAAAATACTGTGAGTAAAAGCGAGCAACTCTGCATTAACATTCCTGGTAGTGCCTAAAGTGGTGCTCAAAACCGCTACACTAGATAGACGTGTCTACTTCTTCTAATGCTGCACTTGATCTTTATTCATCACCTATTGATTTGACTCGTCAACTTGTGGATGTGGAAAGCCCATCGCATCATGAGAAAAACATTGCTGATCTTATTGAAGCTGCATTGCGGTCAATCAATGACATACGGGTTGATCGGCATGGCAATACGATTGTGGCAAGAACACAACGCGGCTTGAGTAAGCGTGTTCTCTTAGCCGGACATATTGATACTGTGCCCATTGCGGATAATGTACCTTCTACTCTTGGCGTCGATAAGCAAGGGCGTGAAGTTATTTTTGGTTGCGGCAGTGTGGATATGAAGTCTGGATTAGCAGTGTATCTGCACACTTTTGCCAAGCTTGCCCATAGCGATACTCTGACAAAAGACCTCACCTTAGTATGTTATGAAGGTGAGGAAGTATCCAGTGAGTTCAATGGGTTAGGGCACATCGAGGCTGCTCATCCGCAATGGTTGGAGGCAGATGTTGCACTCTTGGGAGAACCGACCGGTTCTGTTATTGAGGCTGGTTGTCAGGGATCGATCCGGCTGAAAGTGATTGCTCATGGTGAGCGCGCCCATTCTGCACGTTCGTGGCTGGGGACAAATGCAATGCACGTGTTGGCACCAGTGATTAGTAATATCGCTCACTATCAGCAGACACGTGATCAAGAAATAGAAGTAGATGGTTGTCTCTATCATGAGGGGCTTAACATTGTGCACATGGAATCAGGAGTGGCTACGAATACTATTCCAGACCATGCATGGATGTTTGTTAATTTTCGTTTTGCGCCTCACCGCAGTGTTGATGAAGCTCTAGAGCATATGCTCAGTGTGCTAGATCTGCCACAAGGGGTCGAATATCTGATTGATGATGCAGTTCCTGGTGCGCGTCCTGGGCTTGACCAGCCGGTAGTGGCAGAGCTCATTAACCAAACTGGTGGTGTTTTCCGTGCGAAATACGGTTGGACTGATGTGGCACGTTTTTCCGCACTAAAAATTCCTGCAGTCAATTTTGGGCCAGGTGATCCAGCTTTTTGCCATAAGAAAGATGAGCAGTGCCCGGTGGCAATGATTGATGAGGTGGCCACCGTACTGAGCGCATATCTTACTTCCTAGCAGCTCCTGAGTTATGTGGTCGCTAGGAACTGTATCGTACGAGATGCATAAGGTGCATGGGCATATGCGGTATGTAGGTATGAGCAATAATGCGCCTTCATATTCTGTTTACTTTGACCTAGTAGAAAGAAATTGATTGTGCACTGCGCATTGTGATGCATAGCCGTGTATCTGTGCGCTATTAAATAAAGAAGTTATGAGCGATAGAATCGATAGAACAAAGAAGACTGATATGACAGAGATCCCCCAAGAACAAAAGCGTATGCTTCGTGGACCATTACTTGTTCGACAATCATCACAGCCACATGAATCTACTTATGACCAGCGACTTCTCGAATTAGGTGCGGATCATGATTGGTTACATGCAGATCCGTGGCGTGTGCTGAGAATCCAAAGCGAGTTTGTTACTGGATTTGATTCCCTTGCGCAGCTGCCGACGGCAGTAACAGTGTTTGGTTCTGCCCGCGTGGCGGAAGGCACCAAATACTATCAGCTCGGACAAGAGCTGGGTAAGAAACTCGTCGAAGCGGACTATGCTGTGATTACTGGTGGTGGTCCAGGACTTATGGAAGCCTGTAACCGTGGTGCGCATGAGGCAGGGGGGCTTTCTGTTGGGTTAGGTATTGAAATACCGCATGAGCAAGGACTTAACCAATATGTTGATGTAGGACTCAATTTCCGTTATTTCTTTGCACGCAAAACTATGTTCCTCAAGTATTCCCAGGCTTTTATGTGCTTACCAGGTGGTTTTGGTACCTTAGATGAGCTTTGTGAAGTCTTGTGCATGGTGCAGACTAAAAAAGTTACTAATTACCCCATTGTGCTCCTTGGTACTGAGTTTTGGTCTGGAATGCTCGATTGGCTGCGTGATCGCTTAGTTGCAGAAGGTATGATCAACGAGTCTGATTTGGATCTCTTTCTTTGTACTGATAGTCCTGAGGAAGCTGTAGCACATATCGTAAACATACATCGAACCATGCTTGATGAGCACGAAGACCAGGGATAATATGGTTTCTTCTGCTTTTCTTGATCCTGATGGTCTTGCCTCAGTGATGGCGATTATTAATCGCACACCAGATTCTTTCTATGACAAAGGCGCAACACAGACTTTCGACGCTGCTCTAGAACGTGCGCACGCTGTGATCACTGCCGGAGCTCGTATTGTTGATATTGGTGGCGTAAAGGCAGGACCAGGGCAAGAAGTGAGCGTGGCAGAAGAGATTGACCGTGTGGTTCCGCTTATCAGTGCAATTCATCAACGCTTTCCTCAGATAACCATTTCTGTCGATACATGGCGCTCGTCTGTCGCTGAGCGTGCGATTAATGCTGGGGCAACATTGGTCAATGACACGTGGGCAGGGCATGATCCAGAGCTTTCTGCGGTGGCGGGGCATTACAGAGTAGGTTATGTGTGCTCGCATACTGGTGGGGTCATACCGCGCACACGCCCGTATCGGGTGCATTTTGATGATATTGTCGCCAGCGTTATAGAAGAAACAACACGTCAAGCAGAATGCGCTATTAACCGAGGTGTGCCTGAGGAAAAAATCCTCATTGATCCAACGCATGACTTTGGTAAGAATACTTTTCATGGTTTGACTTTATTGCGTCATATTGATCAGATTGTTGCTACTGGTTTTCCCGTGTTAATGGCATTGTCTAATAAAGACTTTGTTGGAGAAACACTTAATCGTCCAGTTCAAGAGCGTGTTGCCGGTACTTTGGCTGCTACTGCATGGGCAGCGCATCATGGTGTTGCGTGTTTTCGAGCTCATCAGGTGCAAGAAACAATTGATACTATTGCTATGACCGCAGCAATTCAGGGAAAAATTGCGCCGCGTGCTACTACTCGGGGGTTGGCATGAAGTTGAGTATTGTTATTCCAGCGCTCAATGAAGAAAAAACTATTGCTCAAGTAATAGTTTGTGTTCAAGAGAGTATTGCTGCGAGTTCTTTTGCGCAATCGGATGTTGAACTATTAGTTATCGACGCTGATTCAACTGACAACACGTATCATGAAGCAGCAGCAACTGGCGCTTGTGTGCTCAATTGGCGTGAGATCATACCTCATATTCCACCGCGAACTGGCAAAGGGGAATCGTTATGGCGAGGCGTATATGCTGCTCGTGGTGAGATAGTTATGTTTATTGATGCGGATCTAGAGACTGTCGACCCGATGATTGTCTCCAAGTTAACCGCCCCTTTTAGCAATCCACAGATCCATTTAGTTAAAGCAGACTATCGACGTGCTTTCCAAGGACAACCAACTGGAGGTGGCAGAGTTACCCAGTTATCTGCTAAGCCGTTATTGCGTGCGTTTTTTCCCGAACTTGCATCCATTAACCAGCCTCTTGCAGGGGAATATGCTATTCGACGTTCCACTGCGCTTTCTTTGGCTTTCGTCGAGGGCTATGGTGTAGAAATAGGATTGCTTATCGATATATATCGTCGCTATGGCATCACTGCTATTGCCCAAGCACAGCTGGTTGATAAGTATCATCGTAACCGCACTTTAACGGAATTGAGTGCAATGTCTGATATTGTTATTGCAACTATTTTGGATCGTGTGGGCATCGTAAATGAGCTTGGTATCAACCAACGTATGCCAATTGATGCTATAAGCAGCCAAGCCAATCTAGGAGAGGGAAAATAAGTGTTATCGTGGTTGTTGCTTACTGTTGTCGTCGCGTTTTTTGCGCTTATCATTGCACTGATTATGGGAACACTCTCTGGTTCAGGCGAGCGGCAGAGTGCCCGGGAGCTCCATCCTCGGGCTGAGCTTATGCAAGGCAACCGCAATGCTGTTGCTACCCATGACGTCGATGCCGTACATCTTGAGTTAGCGTTGCGCGGTTATCGACAAGATCAAGTTGATGATCTCATCGAGGCGCTTTTTGCTCGTATTGATTATCTGGAACAACAAGTGCAAGGTGCTGGAAAGACTAGGGAAGTAAGCGCGCATACTGAGTAGCGAGTTAGGTGGTACTAACAGGTATTCTTGCTTTCTCTAATAGATCGCAGTATTTTTTCTAGCAATGTATGATAAGAAGAGTTGGTATCTGCGCCACAAGCCATTATCTTTTATTTTTCATAATGATGCTTATGTCTTATTATCAATGTAATTTTCAACTGAGGAAGCGGTAAAACAAGTGGCAGCTATGAAGCCTCGTACAGGTAACGGCCCAATGGAAGTAGTGATTGAGTCTCGTAAAATCGTTATGCGTATTCCTACTGATGGCGGTGGGCGGTTGGTTATTGAGCTCAATAAGGAAGAAGCTACCCAGTTGAGTACCTTATTGAGCGATGTTGCGCAGTGATAGACTTCGCGTTGTTATTCCCTAGCCGTATTAGCCTCTTATTAGCCAAGGAGAATGTGTCGTCGTGCTTTCCCATGTGATAGATCTACTTGCTGATCCTATAGATTTGACTCCTCTAGAACTGGCAGATGATTCTTCTCGACTCATTTCTGATTCTGGTCATAGCTATGATATTGCACGTCAAGGTTATGTCACTCTTGCAGGTGGTGCTGGACTACGCTATGCCGGTGATAATACTGAGATGATCCAAGATCGAGAGACTTTTCTCTCTCGTGGTCATTATGCGCCTTTTGTAGAAGCAGTGTCGCATAAAGCAATAGAAGCAATCAACGATGCACATATCCCTGATGATGCAGAACCTGCATTATTAGAAGTTGGTGCAGGTACGGGCTACTATCTTTCGCATCTTTTAGATTCCATTGACGGCTCGCGCGGTATTGGTTTGGACGTATCGGTTCCTTCTGCAAAATTATTGGCAAAATGTCATCCGCGTGTTGGTGCTGTTGTAGCTGATGCGTGGGCAAGACTTCCCATCCGAGATGAGTCTATCGACGTTATTGCGGTTGTTTTTGCCCCACGAAATGCTAGCGAGTTTGCGCGAGTACTTAAACCTCAAGGCGAGGTGGTCGTGCTGACAGCAGATAGCGGTCATCTAGATGAATTACGCGAACCACTAGGCATCATTGGTGTGGAACAGGGTAAAGTTGAACGTATGACTGCTCAAGCTGCTGGGCATCTGGTACCACACGGACAGTCAGAATCAGTGGAGTTCCGGATGCAACTTGATCAGGATTCGATTGCTGCACAGATTGGCATGAGTCCCTCGGCACGGCATATCCATCCTGACATTCTGGCACAGCGCATTGCGACATTGCCCGATACTATGTCAGTCACTGCACGGGCAAAAATTACGCGATTTAGGAAAATTGCTTAAACAAGTTTGTGGTATAGATCCACAGTTTGTGCAGCGATTGTTTCCCAAGAAAAATCATTCATTGCTCGTTGCCGACCAGCGATACCATAGTTTTTTACTCGCGTAGCATCACTGATGAGTGCGTTTACCGCATGAGCTAGATCTTGTACGAAACTATTCGTATCAGCTGGATCATAATGCACAAGTGTGCCAGTAACTCCATCGGCTACCACCTCAGGAATACCACCAACGTCGGAAGCGACAACTGCTGTTGCACAGGCCATCGCTTCCAGATTGACAATACCTAGTGGCTCATAAATTGATGGACAGACAAAGACATCGGCGGCACTGAGGATCTCTTGAATATCTGCTTGCGGTAACATTGTTTCTACCCAGATAACCCCAGTACGTTGTGCTTGCAGTTGGTGTACCAATTGCGCTGTGTGCTTGGCGATTTCTGGAGTATCCGGAGCACCTGCACACAGGATCAATTGCGCATCAGGAGAGAAAAGGTGTGCTGCTTTGATAAGATACTCAACGCCTTTTTGCCTGGTAATGCGTCCGACAAAAGCAATAATAGGGCGTTGTGGATCAACACCTAGTGAATGAAGAATTGAGTGCTGTGCTTGATCAAAAGTCGGCCGCGGTTGCCATAGCTGAGTGTCGATACCATTGAGAATGACATGGACTTTATCAGCATCAATACGTGGATAGGCATGTAAAATCGTCTGTTTCATCTTGGCAGAGACGGCGATAATAGCATCAGCATATTCCATTGCATTGCGCTCTGACCAGGAGGATATATTATAACCACCGCCTAATTGTTCTTTTTTCCACGGACGGTCTGGCTCAAGAGAATGTGCAGTAACCACATGCGGAATAGAGTGCAGTTGTGCACTTAAATGCCCGCCTAGTCCGGAGTACCAGGTATGCGAATGAACAATATCTGCATTGTGTGTTGCATGAGCCATACGTAACCCGGTCGAAAGAGTGCGCAATGCGGGATTGGCATTTTCTAATGCAGGATCGACGCTGTGCACATAGACATCATGTTCTGAGCGTTCTTGTCCCATGCAGTGCACATCGACTGGCACTATGTTGCGCATGAAACGGGTTAGCTCGGTAACATGAACACCTGCGCCACCGTAGATCTCAGGTGGATACTCTTTGGTTAGCATTGCTACTCTCATACTCCACAGGGTAGTGCTTTTGAGTGAGTTATGTATTATCTTCTTGAATTAGTTTTAGTGAAGTATCTGTCAATTACGATAACAATTACAATAAAAGCCGAGAAAAAGTTGCTGGCAGCATATACCATTGGGTTTTGTGAGAACCCAACATAATGTTCTGGCCATTGTACTCGCTGGCGGTGAAGGAAAGCGGCTGTTCCCACTGACCGAAGACCGGGCAAAACCTGCTGTGCCTTTTGGTGGCACATACCGTCTAATTGACTTTGTATTATCAAATTTGGTTAATGCTGGGTATATGAAAATATGCGTGCTGACCCAGTACAAATCTCATTCTCTTGATCGTCATATTTCGCAATCATGGAATGTGAGTGGTCCTACGCGTAATCAATACATTGCTTCTGTGCCAGCACAGCAGCGTTTAGGAAAGCGTTGGTATCAAGGCTCAGCGGATGCGATTTTGCAGTCGTTGAATCTCATTTACGATGAAAACCCAGATTATGTCATTGTGTTTGGTGCCGATCACGTATATCGCATGGATCCTGCACAAATGGTTGCAGAACATATTGATTCAGGTGCAGCAGTATCGGTGGCTGGTATTAGGGTTCCTCGAGCAGAAGCTAGTGCGTTTGGCTGCATACAAGCTGATGAAAATGGGCTTATTACAGAGTTCCTAGAAAAACCGGCGGAGCCTCCAGGGACACCAGATGATCCGAATATGTCCTATGCGTCGATGGGAAATTATGTGTTCAGTACACAAGAGCTTATTCGTGCTCTGAAAGAAGACGAAGAAAATCCAGATTCTGCGCATGATATGGGAGGCGATATTATCCCATATTTTGTCGCACGCGGGAAAGCTCATGTTTATGATTTCAATAATAATGTCGTTCCAGGTTCTACCGACCGTGATCGTGCTTATTGGCGTGATGTAGGAACAATCGACGCTTTTTATGAAGCGCATATGGATCTTATTTCTGTGCACCCGATTTTCAACTTATATAACCAAAAATGGCCTATTCGCTCCACTGATTTAGGTGAGTTACCGCCAGCAAAGTTTGTTCAGGGAGGTATTGCGCAATCGTCCATGGTGGCTCAAGGATCTATTATTTCTGCGGCAACAGTGCGTAATTCCGTCTTATCCACCGACGTCATGATAGAAGAGGGAGCTACTGTAGAAGGTTCAGTGCTGATGCCAGGGGTACGCATTGGCAAGGGTGCTGTTGTACGCCACGCTATTCTTGACAAAAACGTAGTTGTTACCGATGGCACTCTCATTGGCGTCGACCGGGAGCGTGATAGTCAGAAATTCTCTATTAGCGCTGGTGGGGTTGTTGTGGTTGGGAAAAACACTGTTGTGTAACCAACAAAGAACTGTGGAGATAACCCCACGCTATTCGTAAAATCTATAAAAGCAATGCTTAGCGTTTTTTGCTAATAAGAGTCATGCCGGAACCAAGAGGTAGGCGTGTAACGAGAACATTGTCTAAAGACGCAATATATTCTTCTGCCTCACGTGCACTGATAGTTTCGCGATCCTTGCGCGACACATCGCTGATAGTGCCGTCGAGGAGGCAATCTGCCAAAATAAGGGTGCCGCCTGGTGCAAGGAGGGGAAGGCCTGCCTTAATAAAAGCAGTGAACTCTAGCGCAGAAATATCTGCATAGATGATGTCATAGGATGCGGTGGCAAGACGAGACATGACATCGAGTGGGCGAGAAGGTAAAAATCGTATTCGGCTAGCTGGGTATCCAGCCTGAGCAAAAGCCGTCTTTGCTTGTTTTTGGTGCTCTGGTTCAGGATCAATGCAGCTAAGTACCGCATGGTCGTTGAGTCCTTCAAGGAGATACAATCCCACGACACTTGCTGCAGGACTTACCGCAATGGCTGCTTGTGCATTGCTTGCAGTTGCAAGGGTGCTGAGTAATTTTCCAGTTGCGGCGTCAGGAGTGATAAGCCCAAATTCATGTGCTGCTTCTTGTGCAGCACTCAATGCCTCAGATAAGACAGTAACGTGCTCGATATAGTCATTGAGAGATGCTGAAGTATTGCTCACGTGTATTATTCTATGCCGCTTGTGTACCGAGTGTTTTCTAACGCGCCTGTGGTGAAAATATATTGGAAAACTGTACTGAACTTCATGTTTAAGTTGTTATCTAATGATTGAGAAAATACTGAAAGATACTAAAGTGACAATTGGGAATAAGGGGAGAGCTGCATTTTCTATAACAAAATGACAACTTTTTCTATTGCCAGGCTTTTCCCAGATTCTTGGCTGGTTTTCTTGAACAAAGTCAGGCACAATAGTGCCATGACATCTTCAGTAGCTAAGAATGCAGCAACTACTCCTGATCAACAAAGCAATGATCTACAAGGAACTGCTGCTTTCGATGCTGGTATTGGTGCAATGCCCTCTTGGGGTGAACTTGTATCTGAACACGCCGATAGCGTCTATCGCCTTGCCTATAGATTGTCTGGTAATCAGCATGACGCAGAAGACCTCACCCAAGAAACATTTATGCGTGTTTTCCGTTCCCTAAAAAATTACCAACCAGGAACATTTGAGGGGTGGCTACACCGTATCACCACCAACCTATTCTTGGATATGGTGCGTCATCGCAGCAAAATTCGGATGGAAGCACTGCCTGAAGATTATGAGCGAGTACCTGGAACTGATATGACTCCCGAACAAGCATATTCGGTAGCACACCTTGATCCGGCACTCCAAAAAGCTCTCGACGCACTAAGCCCAGATTTTCGCGTTGCAGTCGTTTTATGCGATGTTGTTGGAATGAGCTATGACGAGATAGCTGACACCTTAGGCGTGAAAATGGGTACGGTACGTTCTCGCATTCACCGAGGGCGCTCGCAACTTCGCGCAACCCTAGAAGCGGCAGCAGAATCTGACGCAGAAGCAAAAATGCTCATCCCAATACAACACTAGGTACATATTCCCAACGCTAGGTTCATATATTCCCATATGACCTGGCGCTTTCTTTTTGTGGGAACTCAATTTTGTACTTAAGCGTTTTCTCTATTGGACAGGTAACTTCTATCCCAAGCAGACAATAAGAGAAGGGCGGTCAGATGGATACCGAGCATAACCCTCAAGACCAAAACCAGCCCTCAAAAGATGAACATACTAAATCAACAGAAGAAGCTACCGTTACCCACTGGATTCGTTTTGATCGCCAAGCCATTAAAACAGGAATAGCGCAAGTACGTCGTATGAGCCAAAGCTATCAACGCAACACTCGCGTTTTTGCCTCAGTTGACCACCTCAATCCCGAGGCTGTTGCTGCTTTCGTTGATGGTGAACTCACACCTAGTGCTGCACATCGTGCCCGGATACATCTTGTGCATTGCTATGAATGTCGTGAAGAAATCAAACGGCAGCAAAAAGCATCTGAGCGTTTGCGTTTGGCTAATAACGAGAATATGTGTGCTCCTTCTGAGCTGATTACTCGGTTATGCCAGATTGCTCAACAAATACCGCATGAGCCTTCCGAGGAAACTAAGTCGTCATACTCTCAAAATTTCATTGCAAAAATTGATCAGGTATCAAAAACGATTATCAACATTCATAATGCCCATCGTTCGCATTATGAAAAGCGATCACAAGAAAAAGACAATGGGGCGTCGAAAGGCTAAAGTAAAACTGTGTTTTCTTCAATCGGTTGGCCGGAAATTTTCGCCATTGTCATCATCGGCATTATTATCGTCGGTCCAGAGCGTATGCCTCGGGTAGTAGAAGACGTGCGCGCAGCAGTTTTTGCTGCTCGGAAAGCAATTAGAAATGCAAAAGCAGAATTAAACGGTGAGTTTGAGGAGTTTGAGGAGCTTAAACGTCCCATTAGCCAACTGGCTTCAGTGCGGCGCATGGGACCACGCGGTGTGATTAGCAAAGCGCTTTTCGACGACGATGAAGAGTTTTTGGATAGCTTTAATCCACGCAAACTCATGGAAGATGAAAGTTCTGCACAACCTGCGCGGACAGATATGCCAGCACACGCTAGCGATTCCGCCTCGCCAAAGAACCCTGCTGCTAGCTTCAGTTATGCAGATATTTATAAAAAACACACCAACAATGATGATGTGCTTTAAGCCCGGTTATTGTTTCTTTACACCTAAGCCAAGAGGCTTGCCCGCAAGTGATTCTTTGCGTACTACTAATTGATCTGCAATTTCTGCGATTGCACGTGCAGTAGGCGACTGTGGTTGGGCAATGCTAATCGGATGAGCAGTATCGCCGCCTTGTCTAAGCGCAGGGTCAAGAGGAACGCTACCAAGTAACGAAACAGGCGAGCCTGTGATGGCGCTCAGTCGTGAGGCAACAGCTTGACCGCCACCAGAACCGAAGACATCCATTGTGGTGCCGTCGGGAAGCGTGAGTGCAGACATATTTTCAATCACACCAGCAATTTTTTGGCGTGTTTGCATAGCAATAGAGCCTGCACGTTCTGCCACCTCAGCAGCGGCAGTCTGCGGAGTAGTCACAATCAACAACTGCGCATTAGGGACAAGCTGCGCCACAGAAATAGCAATATCACCTGTTCCTGGTGGTAAATCTAGCAAGAGAATATCAAGATCTCCCCAGAATACGTCGGCAAGAAATTGTTGTACTGCTCGGTGCAACATAGGACCACGCCACACCACAGGTGCGTTGTCTTCCACAAAATGCCCGATGGAAATGTGCTTTACTCCATGCGCCTGAGGCGGCATGATCATGTCATCAACAGCATGGGGCTTTTCAGTAGATCCGAGCATGCCAGGAATGGAATGACCATAAATATCGGCATCAAGTACACCTACTTTTAGGCCACGGGCAGCAAGGGTAGTGGCAAGGTTGACCGTCATAGAGGATTTTCCTACACCACCTTTACCGGAGGCAATGGCAAAGACCCGGGTTGTGGATTGTGGTTGTGCAAAAGGGATGACTGGTTCACTCGCAGAACCCCGAAGTTGGGTGCGCAGTTGTTGCCGCTGCTGATCGTTCATTACATCGGTACTTACCGTTACAGTACCAACCCCCTCAAGCTCCTCTAATACTGCACGAGAGTTATTGGTTAGGGTTGATTTCATCGGACAGCCAGCAATGGTGAGATAGATTTCAACAGCAACATTATTGTGCTCGTCTATATCAATGCTTTTGACCATACCTAGCTCAGTAATCGGCTTGCCGATTTCTGGGTCATCAACGCGAGAGAGGGCTTCGCGTACACGTGATTCTGTGATTACTGCATTACTCATTATTGTTTAGAATACGCTCATTTCTTTTTCTTTGTATCAGGGCTGTCGTTGCCCACAACATCTCCTTGAATAGGATCAGAGAGCTCTTGGATACCGCGATCATGCAATTCATGTTGGAGAGCGATACGGGCTGCGGCTTCGTCGTCAAGCTTTGCTTCAATGCGCTCAAGCATATTTTGCAGGTCTTCAAGCTCATGACGTAAGTAATCACGCGACACCATCTCTCCCACAGCGAGGCGCAAACCAGCAAGTTCTCGGGTAATAAACTCGGTGTCTGCTTTAGTTTCTAGTGCACGTCGACGATCTTCGTTCAGTGAGATACGGTCGCGGTCTTCTTGACGGTTTTGCGCTAACAGAATCAGCGGAGCAGCATAAGCTGCCTGCGTGGAAAAAGCAAGGTTGAGCAAGATGAATGGATATTCATCCCAACTAAACCACCAGCCGCCGACGTTGAGCAGAATCCAGACAGTCACAAAGACTGTTTGCCACATCAGGTAACTACCTGTGCCAAAAAAACGCGCTACTTTTTCTGCATAAGCGCCGACAGTATCATCATCAATCTTAAAAAACTTCCGACGCTTCTTCAGATAAGGAGTGTCAAGCTCAGAACGATTATAGTCAGCCATAAAAACTCCTTATTGCTGTGAAGAACGAGAGGTACGAGTTTCAGGACGAATGCCGGTATCACGCCAGTTGTCAGGCAACAAATGGTCAAGCAAGTCGTCGATGGCAACTGCCCCGAGCAAGTGCCCGTCATCATCAATAACTGGACCACATACAAGGTTATAGGTCGCAAAATAACGTGCTGCTGTTTCTTGCAAATCATCGGCATACAGTGGTGGCAAATCTGGATCAAGAATGCCTGATACTAATGCTGAGGGCGGTTCTCGTAGGAGTTTTTGCAAATGCACGCAGCCCAGATATTTACCGGTAGGCGTTGCCGTTGGCGGACGCACCACAAACACTAATGATGCAAGCGAAGTGGGCAAATCAGGATTACGCGCCAACGCGAGTGCTTCGGCAACAGTGGTCTGAGGAGCAAGAATAAGCGGTTCGGGAGTCATGAGGGCACCAACAGTATCAGGGCTAAAACTCATCAGACGCCGCACTGGTGCTGATTCTTCCGGATCCATGAGCTCTAGGAGTACATCTGCTTTGGCATCATCTAATTCACCCAGCAAGTCTGCGGCATCATCAGGATCCATTTCTTCTAGAACGTCGGCAGCACGCTCAATATCCAACGTCTCCAGCAGCTCGGCCTGACGTTCCTCAGGCATTTCCTGCAATACATCTGCCAGGCGTTCGTCGTCGAGCTCACTGGCGACGTTAATGCGTTGTTTTACTGGCAAATCATGGAGCACGGAAGCAACGTCGGCAGGGCGCATATCCTCAAAACCTGCAATAAGCTCTGCGGCAGCATCAGGAATCCCCGTGCCCGAGGCATAAAGACCATGAACGTGATTCCACCGGACAGTGTGCAATATAGGGCGCCGACCAAATTTTGGACGCTGACCAATAACTGCAACTTTGCTGATTTCCCAGTCACGAGTACGGGTACGCTCTAATTCAATATCAGCAATTTCTACGGCGTGCGAATGAAGATGATCTAATTCTGGATCATCAACGTGTACTTTTGCGCCAATGAGCTCACCCAGAACTGCGACTTCACCACTGCGTGCCTTAAAACCACGTAAAGAAACCGAACCAGAAACAAGGGTAATTTCTAGGGGTTCAATTGTTGCAATGCGCAGCATTGGTAGAAAGATGCGGCGTTTATTCGTCATCTCGACTACAAGTCCAAGCACACGCGAAGAATGACCAGCAGGGCGCACATTGACAATGACATCACGAACTCTGCCAATAATGTCTGTATCTGGTCCGCGCACTACCATACCTGATAGGCGACCAGCATATACTCGTGTCACTTCGCTCATAAAAAGACAGTTTACGGTACTTGGGAACAGTGCATAAAACACAGCCGTTAAATATAAGAGAAATATAGAAAGAGTTGAGGAAAGATTAGATATAGCTATGGACAACCCACACAATGCAAATTATACGTCTGAGCGTTTATCCTCTTCGATGGAGCGCAAAAGACCAGAAGGCTGGCCAGTAGGTAGTTTTGATTCTTATGCTCAGGCACAAGCTGCGGTAGATATGCTATCGGATAATAATTTTCCAGTGGAAGAACTTACCATCGTCGGTGTCGATTTGATGGAAGTGGAAAAAGTAACCGGACGGCTTACCTGGGCAAAAGTGATTATTCGTGGTGTACTTTCTGGAGCATGGCTGGGGGTATTTTTTGCAATTCTGTTAGGCGCTACTGGAGCAAACTGGGGCAATGCACTAGCAATAGGTATTGGACTGGGCATTATTTGTGGTGTGGTTATGGTCACGGTACCGTATGCCATGCAAGGTGGGCGTCGTGATTTTTCCTCTGAAACACAGATCGTAGCCGGTCGTTATGACGTATTGTGTAATCCACAAAAGGCGCGTGAAGCACGTGATCGTATTGCGACGTTCACTCAAGAAACTGCACGTGGATTTGCTCCTGCACGGCAACAGTCACCACAAGAGCAGAACTAATACACTGTGTGTTAGGTGCTAGGTACAAAAGTAATCCGGAAAGGCAAAGCCTATGGGGAAGAAAAAACAAGTAGGCACGGCAATACTTATTGCTGCATTGGGGTTGGCAGGCTGCACAATTATGGAGCCTCACGCAGATCCTGTTCCCGAGTCTACCCAGGTAGTTCGTGTTCTGGTTAACGGTGATTCTTTTGAGCAAATAATTTTAGGCGAGCTATATCGTCAAATACTTGACCGTAATGGTCGAGAAGCACATATTAGGGTTGTCACAGAAGAAGTAGATCCGTATGCAGAGCTGTTAGCTCACAACAGTGATGTGTATATCGGTTGTGCTGGTTCCTTGCTCAGTCATTATGACGCGATGAAAGCGAGAGAACTAGAAGAAAAATATGGGCAGAAACAACAGTTGAGTCCTACCGAGCAGGCAGAACAACGTGAGGATACCTATTATGGTGTGGTTGGATCCCTGGACGAGGGGCTTGCGGCTTCTGATCCGTCTAATGCTAAATGCGCATCTCGTGAGGGAATAGCGCTGCCAGAAAATCTAGTTCCTATTTATCGCACTCCTGTGTTAGCGCGTGCTGGGCGATTAGCGCTCAATGAAGTAAGTGGCTCGATATCTTCTGAAGAATTAGCTGAGCTTGTGGAAAAAGCACGAAAAGGAGAACCAGCAGAGGTAGTTGCTGCCGAATTTTTAGACTCTAAATCGCTGTAGCTAAGCTAACTCACACTCACTAAACTGCGTGCAAGCGGTACCCAACAAAAAGTTCCTTTTCCCTGTGCTACTAGACGAGCACGAGAAAAGGAACTTTATTTGTCTGGTGTTCTATGGTGTTTCTTTGCCACTAAGAGGGCAAACACCCAACACCAGCTCTTGGCATTTAAGCATCAGCAGCAAAAGCGGCATCAACGAGTGCTTGCTGTTCAATTGCATGGACTTTAGAAAGACCAGTTGCAGTAGAAGCCTGAGCACGTCGTGAAATGCGTTTCATTGGCAGCAGACCTGGAATGAGCTGTGGTAAGTGCTCATTGAGGAATGACCATGCACCTTGGTTTGCTGGCTCATCCTGGCAGTAACGGATTTCCGTTGCATTTGGATAGAGCGCAAATGCCTCTTTGAGACGGTTGAACGGAATAGGATGTAGCATTTCGATCCGGACAATAGCGACATCATCACGTTTATCTTTTTGGGCACGCTTTGCTAGTTCATAGTAGAGCTTGCCAGAAACGAGCATGATTGTCGTTACCTTATTGACATCACCAATGACATTGCCCTGACCGTCGACAAAGCGTGGATCGTTGATAACCGACTTGAACTTCTGAGTTTGGGTGAACTCTTCTACCGCAGAGGTCGCAGCTTTCATACGGAGCATTGACTTTGGCGTGAACACAACGAGTGGACGCTTAAGATTACCAAGAGCATGGCGACGCAATAGGTGGAAGTAGTTAGCCGGGGTAGTAGGCTGAGCAACAGTCATGGTTCCTTCAGCACATAGCTGCAAATAACGCTCGATACGTGCTGAGGAGTGGTCAGGACCTTGACCTTCATAACCATGTGGCAGAAGCAAGATGACAGAGGATGTTTGACCCCATTTTGCCTCGCCAGAAGAAACATATTCGTCAATGATGGTTTGAGCACCATTAGCGAAGTCACCGAACTGTGCCTCCCAAGCTACTACCGCGTCTTGGTTTCCGACAGAATAACCGTACTCGAATCCCATACCGGCGTATTCGGTCAACGCAGAGTTATAGACGAGGAACTTACCGCCATTGCCTTTTTGTTCAGCAAGCTGGTTAAGACCATTGAACTCTGCACCTGTGCGAGGATCATACACAACCGCATGGCGCTGAGTGAATGTACCGCGGCGAGAATCTTCACCCGCAAGACGAACCAACTTACCGGAATTAGCAAGTGAGGAGAAAGCAATGAGCTCAGCCCAACCCCAGTCAATGCCACCTTCGCGTACCGATTCCAGACGCTTTTGTGCAACAGGTGCAACACGCTGGTGGAACTCGAAACCTTCAGGTTTATTAGCGTATGCCTGACCAATTTCTGCCAATTCTTCAGCGGTGATATTGGTGTGCAAACCATGAGGGAGTTCTTGAGAACTGGTGATGCCTTCTTGTGGGCTAAAGGCTTTCTTCTCAGTCTCTTTGACCTCGTTGAACACAGATTCCATCTGATCGTGGAAATCACGTGCTACTTTCTCTGCGTCTTCTGGTGATAGTTCACCACGACCAAGTAGATCCTCTGCGTATTGCGCACGAACCGTTGGACGACCGTCGATAAGTTCGTACATCTTTGGCTGAGTCATTGAAGGATCATCAGCTTCGTTGTGCCCACGGCGGCGATAAGAAATGAGGTCAATAAATACATCTTTACCGAACTGACGACGGTACTCTGTAGCAAGCTGACCTACCCACACAACAGCTTCTGGATCATCGCCATTGACGTGGAACACCGGGCAGCCGTATGCCTTAGCGAGGTCGGTGGAATAGTGGCTAGAGCGACCTGAATCTGGAGTGGTAGTAAAGCCAATCTGGTTGTTAACCACAATGTGCACAGTGCCGCCAACAGTGTACCCACGTAGCTGTGCTAAGTTAATGGTTTCGGGCACAATACCAAGACCGGCAAAAGCTGCATCGCCGTGCAAAAGAATTGGCATAACAGTATAGCCATCTTCGCCTTTGTCTAGTAGATCTTGTTTTGCGCGAACAATACCTTCCATCACGGGGTTTACTGCCTCAAGGTGGGAAGGGTTAGCGGTGAGCGACACTTTGATTTCGCCATCGCCGAACATTTGTAGGTGATTGCCTTCAGCACCGAGGTGGTACTTAACGTCACCAGAACCACCTGCTGCTTTTGACTCGATATTGCCCTCGAACTCGTTAAAGATAGTAGCCAGCGGCTTACCAACGATATTGAACAGTACGTTCAAGCGACCACGGTGTGGCATACCAATGACAACCTCATCGAGCCCTTGACCAGCAGCAGTATCAATTGCGGAATCCATCAGTGGGATGAGTGATTCGCTACCTTCCAAGGAGAAACGCTTTTGTCCAACATATTTGGTCTGTAGGAAGTTCTCGAAGGCTTCTGCTGCATTGAGCTTTTGCAAGATGTACTTTTGCTCTGCCTGAGTTGGTTTTGGCATACCAGCTTCTAGGCGATCCTGTAGCCATGTGCGCTCATCATGGTCAAGGATGTGCGTGTACTCAGAGCCAACTTTCAAGGTATAAGCACTGCGAAGACGGGAAAGAAGTTCACGAAGAGTCATGGATTCTTTACCAGCAAAGCCGCCGACGTGGAAGCTACGGTCTAGATCCCACAGGGTTAAACCATGTGTCTCAATGTCTAGATCGCGGTGATCCGGAATGGGCATACCTGGTTGTACCCACTTGAGGGGGTTAGTATCTGCAATAAGATGACCACGAGAACGGTATGCCTCGATAAGTTGCATAACACGTGTGTTCTTATCAAGACCGGTATTAGGTAGATCCTGTGCCCAGCGCATAGGGGAGTAAGGGATCTGCATTGAGGTGAAAATATCATCCCAGAAAGCGTCATCGACAAACAGACGGCTCATGGTGCGTAAGAACTCGCCTGATTCTGCGCCCTGGATAATGCGGTGATCATAAGTTGAGGTGATGGTGACTAGCTTTCCTACGCCTAGCTCTGCAAGACGATCGACGGAAGCACCAGCAAATTCCGCCGGATAATCCATAGAACCAACACCAATGATTGTGCCTTGTCCCTTGGTAAGACGAGGTACAGAGTGACGAGTACCAATGCCACCTGGGTTGGTCAGCGAAATGGTTACACCGGAATAGTCGTCCATAGTGAGCTTGCCTTGGCGACCACGTGCCACAATATCTTCATACTTTTCAACGAACTGCGCGAAGTCGAGTGTTTCACATTCTTTAATTGCGGCAACAACCAAAGCACGCGAACCATCTTTTTGGGGCAGATCGATAGCAAGACCCAAGTTAATGTGTTCCGGAGTGATAACAGTAGGCTTTCCATCAATAACTGCATAGTTATTGTTCATGTCAGGATGAGCCATCACACCTTTGACTAAGGCATAACCAATGATGTGCGTGAACGATACCTTGCCGCCGTGGGTGCGCTGCAAATGTTCATTGATAATCGCACGATTCTCAAACATTAGCTTGACTGGCATATCGCGCACAGAAGTAGCGGTAGGAATCTCAAGAGACTCATCCATATTCTTTGCGATTGCCTTAAAGATACCTTTTAGCTGTTTGGAGCCAGCTTCAGGGAGAGCTTTAGCAGGTGCAGGTGCAGGGGTAGGCTGCTTTTCTTGCGCTGCTGGTTTCTTTGTTTCAGTTGGTGTTGCACTGGCTGAAACAGATTTTTGGGGTGCTGCCGTAGCGCTGGTTTGTGGTTTTTTAGCAGCAGGGCTAGGGGCTGTGGTGGTTTGTGGTTGCTGCTTAGCAAACAATTCACGCCATTCGGGATCAACAGATTGTGGATCCTTTTGGAATTGTTGGAACATCTCGTCCACTAACCACTGGTTTTGTCCGAATGTATTAGCGCCACTCACTACAGGGATCGCCTCATTTCTTTGTGAGATATTTGTGATACGCAATAGTATATTTTTCTTCTATACACAATAGCCTTAAATAGGCTAACGCGTCATAGTCTTATTATGGAAAAACTCAGTATTGAATGTCGCATTGAATGTTGCGTCGTGAGAAAAGGGAAATATATTAAGAACTTCCTAGTCAAAGCTCTTTTTTGTAAAAGAGTTGCTTTGTTTTTCTTATTGCTGCTCAATGTGGGCACCCCCAAAAGTAAGTAGTGCGTTCCGGCTGTTGCTGTGTGATTCCTTTGTGATTATTGAGAAAGTTTATTAAATATTTTTCTCAATGTGTGTGATGTGATACGTGAATTGGAGCATGGTTCCCCATATAAAAGGCGTATCATGTATATGTTTTATTCTTGCATTTTCCCATTTATAGAGTGGTATTTATAGATTTTGGGCGGAAAAACTGATATATTGCATTACGTGTCATATATATCTTCCTTTTCTGCCCAACGATTCCTTCAATACACGCCGTCATCTATTAAAAAGGTACTACTCGATGCCCAAACTCTCCCACAATGGAATCCCGCATTCAGTAGGGTGGGGACAACGCAGCAGCCAGGTGTCTATTCTCTCACGGTGCATCATTTCTTATCCGGGAAACTGTGCTATATAGAAATAGATAATCCTATTACCCTTGAAATATCCATCCCCGGTTTGATTGAGCACAGTAATTTTTTCTTGTCTGCCACTTCAGCGGGAACCTTGGTAAAGCATAGTGTCCAGCAGAAAGGACGCCTTGCTTCTATTATCGGTCAGCGTGAGGCTAGTTTGGTACCAGCAAAGCGGCTGAATAGGCTTGAACTATTCCTAACCCAAGCAGCATAAGGCAGAAAGTGAAAGTAGATTGTCTTCAGAATTACCATCCCAAACAGCTCAATCCCTCGCTGAATACCCACAAGAGTTTCGTTATGTAATCCTTGCCCTCCAACGCCAAGGAAATCGCCAGTTGAATAAGGTCTTTTCTGAACTAAAACTTACAAACTCCCAGGCAGAAGCGATTGAGGTGGTGGGTGCACTCGGTCCACTAACCACTAAAGAAGTAGGGCAGAATCTCATTTGTGAAACTGGCAGCCCTAGTAGACTTCTGAGCACTCTGGCGCATAAGGGGTTAACCGTAACCTCACAGCCTGCACAGGATAAAAGAGCAACACTGCACGCCTTATCACCTGAAGGGCGTCGGGTGCTGAAGAAAATCCTGCAGCAGCGTACTAGCTTTGAGAACAATCTCGCTGACGCATTAGCCACAGCTGCAAAGGCTCACCCTGGGGATACCCTAAAACAATTGGTGAGCCTTCTGACAGAGCCTGAACTCAAAGGCGCGGTATCTCGTCGGTTCCCGCACCTATTTACTTGATTGCTGCTCGGTTTCAGCAGATTCAGTTGCTTGAGCTATCGCTTCATTCTTTGCTGCAGCTTGTTCTGCCTGCGCAAAAGTTGCCGGTAGTGGTCCAAGAGAGCTGCGTACACGCTCAGTGACCTTTGTGGCAATTTTGCGATTGGCAAATAGCCCAATAACTGCACCAATACCCAACGGCATAATTTTTCCGAGCCACGCTGCTTTGACACTTCGATTAATGCGTTTAAGCGCAAGTTTAATCAAGCGATTATTCACGTCACCCATATTGCGTACAGAAAGCCGAGAAAGCATAGCAACTGGAGAACCCGCCCCAATAGAAGCGTCGATAAGGGCTGTCCCTGCTGAGCCAGTGACAGCAATAAGCACTAATGCTTGTCGACGTTCCGGCTTAGTAATATCAGCGCCCCGTAAGTATGCGGATGCAAGAACATACATTGTTGCCGCATCCAGGAACGCCAAAGATTCTGCCCCAACTGCTAGAGCACCGAGAAAAAAACCGACACCAGGAATAGCTGCTGTGGCTCCTGCTCCGGCACCTGTGCTTGTAGAGATATTGATAAAGTGCTTATCAAGTTTTTTCTGCAACTCGGCAGGAGTGGCATGAGGATTTTGTTTGCGCAACCAGTCAATATACTTAACGACGATTCCTTTTTGCGCACCTGCAGCCTTTTCTATCACATAAACTAATGCTTTACCTGCGGCACCCGATTCGTCGAGAAGCTTTTGTGGATCAGAAGACTCAAAGTCGATAATGTCTTCATCGCGTGATTTCTTTCTAAAAATATACCCATAATTTCCTTAAACTTGTTGTGCATAATGTTCTGCTGCGGCAATATCTTCTGATGTGAGCTCTACTCCAGTGTAGAGAGTAAATTGCCGTGCAGCTTGTAACGCTACGACTTCACCACCGGTGATAACTATTTTTGATTGTGCCTGTGCAGCTTGAATCAAAGGTGTATCAACCGGAATATGCCACCACATCGAACACCACCTCAGCGCTACTAATGGCAGTATCACTAAAGGCTTGAACATCCTCATAATCACCATACATACCCAGCGGAGTGACATTAACTAGAATCTGAGTTTGCGGCGGAACCTCCCTGGAATAATTCCATTGATAACGCTGCGCGAGTTCACTGCCGGTGTATTCATTGCGCGCTACCACTGTACCGCCAGTAAAACCATAATCGCTCAGTGCTGCGACAACCGCGTAGGCCATACCACCGGAGCCAAGTACAGCAATTGACGCCTGCGGATCCAACTTCTTTTCTTGCGCTAGTTCCCGTACTGCAAGATAGTCGGTGTTATATCCTTTAAGCACCCCGTCAGTATTAACGATGGTGTTAACCGCATGGATTCTACGCGCTGATGGATCTAACTCATCAAGCAGAGCAATAACATCTTGTTTATAAGGCATTGATACCCCGGCACCACGGATACCTAAGCCACGGATTCCCGCGACGGCAGCGTGAATGTCGTGTGGCGCAACAGCCTTATACACATAATTAAGCCCCAGGCGATCATAGAGCCAATTATGGAACCGTACTCCATGATGAGAGGGCTTCGCTGCCAGCGAAATGCACAAAATTGTATCGCGGTCGATGATATTGATCATGCTTTACCACTGTAGCGTAAGCAAGCATTGCTAGTGCAGATCATGGTGAGTCTTGTGATTGTGCAAACACATATCAGGCGATAGCTAAGCCAAAAACAAACACGGCAATGCGAGATAAAACTTTGTAAGATGAAAACGTCGTGCCTATGGTGCGTTAGCGTTGTTTTTGCTTTAGTTTTGTCTAGGTTTTGTCTGGATCTTGTATCTATGAAGATTATTTCTCGTGGTCCCGTTGCTCAGTTACGGCAAGGAAAAATTGAGGGAGTGATTATTGATCGCGTGCGTACCTGGCGCGGTGTTGCCTATGGACAAACTACAGCAAAGAAACGTCGCTTTCTTGCGCCTGTTCCAGTGCAACCCTGGCAAGGTATTAAGACTGCTTATGACTATGGCAAAGTTGCACCCCAACCAACATATGGTCTTAACGACGCTGTTATTGGGTCACAGGATTGTCTTAACCTAGATATTGTACGACCAGATACTGACGACGTATTGCCCGTGGTTGTTTATTTTCATGGTGGCTCATTTATCTATGGTTCCTCGCACCAACAGTTATTGCGTGGACACGGTTTTGCTCGAGATCTTAACGTGGTGTACGTATCAATCAATTTTCGCTTAGGGGTGCTTGGTTACCTGGATATGCGTTCTCTTGGTGATGATTGCGTTGCCAATCCTGCAGTTCTCGACCAAGTTTTGGCATTACAGTGGATCCGAGAAAATATCGCTGCTTTTGGTGGCGATCCACATAATGTCACCTTGATGGGCGAGTCTGCGGGTGGTGCTGCAGTATTAACGCTGATGTGCGTGCCAGCTACCCAAGGATTATTTCACCGAGCTATTGCCCAATCACCACCAATTTCTGTTGTGCATTCTGCTGCACAGTCGCGTTTTTGGACAAAACAGTTGGTGCGTCGATTAGCGAAAAATTACGGTCACCATGCGTTGCGTACTGCCAATTCTGAGTCTTCGCTATTGGCATATCTGCGTAAGATACCTACAAAAGACCTCATCCGTGCTGGGCAATCTATGTTGTGGCGCAGTCGAGAATTGTTTTATCTCAACTCCTGCTATGCGCCAACTGTAGATAAAACCACTCTGCCTTCGCACCCTCTTCATGTTTTTTCGCAGGGAAAACAGCATAAAGTTCCTCTGCTGATCGGAACGAACTCTGATGAAGTAGCTTTAGCTCAAGGTTTCTATATTCGGCAAAAGTCAAGAATCAAAGCAGCCACCCGGATGCTGGAAGATTTCGATCCTCAAGGCGCACCTGCTGTATTAGCGACCTATGGTGGAGCGCAACTGCGCAGAGATTTTGCCTTTTTGCTTGCCGACGCTCTTTTTTGGGCACCAGCGATGCAGGCTGCGCATTCTCATTGCACTCATGCAGATACGTGGATGTATCGTTTTGATTTTTCTCCTGCTCTACTTAAAAAACTTGGTTTAGGTGCTATGCATGCTATGGAATTGACCCCAGTTTTTGGTGATTTAACCGGCTCTAAAGTGTCTGCACTGCATAAGTTGGCTGGGAAAAATAATTTACTTGAGCTCAAAGAACAAATGCAGTACCACTGGGCTCACTTTATTCATCATGGTAATCCGGGGCATCACTGGCCTCGCTATGTAGCGCCTAATGATATTTTTCCAGGTAGAGCAACGAAAATTTTTGATCGTCATAGTCATGTGATTTATGATCCACAGCGTAATCGTCGTCAAGCATGGCAAAATTATGACATGACCGAATGGGGAATAGGGCGACCAGAAGTATGACACAAAACCTAGCCCAAGAGCTTGATCGTCTGGTATTGGATTATCCGCGGTTTAGTCCCTGCCTTGTTGTATCAGAGTCCTCTCAGATAATTAGTGCTCAGCAATTGCTCAGTAGTGAAGCCTTAGCTGATATCGCCACAGCATGCGCCGATATTTTCCACCTTGAGCAGTTGAAGCATCAGCTACATCTGTGGCTTTATACTTTTCTCAATGATGTGCTAAGCCCAGCACTGTATGTGATGATTCGCTCTGAGATAATCCCAGCAATAGACTTTTCCGATGACGCACACTCAGCAGCCTTGCTTTTTCGTCGAGATGCGCAAGGGTTTTGGTTTGGGCTACGACCACAGGCTCAAGCTCGTGACTATGAAGATATGGGTATGGGGATTGCTCGCAGTTTTGCTCCGATTATCGCTAAGATATGCGAGCACAGTGGAATGCGACCAGCACCTTTATGGGCACTCGTCGCTGATGCCGTGGTGCAGTCGTCGATTGCTAGCGCCAATGAAGAACTAGAAACCGCAAAAGCTCTGCGCGCTATCCCGCAAATTTTGGCAGGAATACAACGACACAGTGCCTGGCCATTGCCTACACCGCGATTCGCCGAGCTTATCGACGACACCATAGTGGAACTTGCAGAGACTCATGATGTGGCGGCAGCGCCAGATGTGCTCGTGGCACATCGCTCTAGCTGCTGCATGATTTATCATTCGCCAGAGATTGCGAAATGCGTCTCGTGCCCGCATCAAGAAAAACAGCAGCGGTATGCTCGGATTATTGCGGCTTATGAGTATTAGTACGAAAATATCCAGCACGAAAGCCACAGAAGTATTAGGCTGGTGCCTGGATCATAAAAATGGTCTAGTTTCATCTCATGCCGAGGGCGAGGAGCCACAACAATGAGTTTTTTTGAGGACATCGCAACTAGCCTTGATAACGCTGGTATTGAATCGCGGGTCAATGATGATGTGATGTTTGTGCCAATTACTTCTGGCATTGAAATCCAATTCATTGAAATAGATGCAGATTTGCCAGCGGCAAATGTTTATATCGCTAATGCTGTTGCCGATGATGAAGAAGAACTATTTGATTCCGCACTGGTTTCTGTGGTGTTTTCTGTTGACGACGCAGTAAAAACAGTATTAGGGCATATCGCAACCGACCAAGTAGTCACGGTACTTCAAGATCTTCTTGATGGTACTGATGAGCGCATTGCTGACTTAGAGTTTTTCCATGATCCTTTTGACGCTCGTGTGGTATATGCAGGGGTAACACATACCTCTGTGATACGTGTGTGCGTGGAAAGCGAAGAAACAACCCCGACAGCGTCTGTAGTATTTATTGCTTTGGGGGAAGAACTAGCTTCTTATGCCAATGAGCGTGATGAAGTCCTGGCATCTTTGCATAATATCGACGGTGCAACCAAACGACAGCAGCAAAAACTCCTCTACGATATTGCATCGCATCCTGAGGACAATGAGGTGTTAGAGCTAGGCACCTTCGACGATTGGGACAAGCTTTTCGACGTCTTATCTCTTGCTGCAGATCAAGGAGCTGATTGGGAATCGCAATTAGTGCCTTTTGATGAATATGATGACGATTACTCAGAGTATGAGGTTTTTGATATATCGGATTACGACGAGATAGAGATAGACGACATAGATGAAATAGCTGAGATGGATGAATACGCAGATGACCTTGAAGATTTTGAGGATACGGACGAATAACTCAGCGTGATATCGAACAACTTGCGACCATTACCAGTATTACTAGATTGTGATACTGGTATCGATGATGCTATTGCATTGATATATCTTGCTGCTTTGCACCACAAAGGCGACATCATTCTCACCGGCGTGAGTACAAGCGCTGGAAATGTTAGTGCTCAGCAATGCGCCTGGAATTCTCGCTATATTCTAGATCTATGCGAGCTGGCAACTATTCCAGTGTCTCAGGGATCCATGAATCCTTTGGTGGTGCCTCTCGTGACTACTCCTGAGACACATGGCGAAAGTGGTCTGGGCTATGTCCAGGTGACGGAAACAATGCTCACAAGCACCCCGCACAATAATTGGCAGGAGCTATGGACGCAGGTGCTTAGCACTACACCACAGGCTCATCTTATTGTTACCGGGCCGACCACTAATCTAGCTCGATGGATGGAGACTCATGGGCTGCCCCATAATGTGAGCATTATGGGGGGTAGTTTCCTTTACCCTGGCAACACCACGCCGACAGCGGAATGGAATTGTTGGGTGGATCCTCACGCTGCACAAAAGGTTTTTCAAGCTGCGCATTCTGCGCATCCTCTTAGATTGTGTTCGTTATCTGTCACCGAGAAAATGCTTATCACTCCAGAAGATGTGACAAGACTTCGTGCGATATTTTCTGATCATATCCTTGCCGAGCTTATCGACGATGCCTTGCGGTTTTATTTCGAGTTTCATGAGCAACAAGGTGAAGGCTATCAAGCACAGATCCATGATCTATTAACGTGCATGATTGCCCTTGGGCGCGTTAAAACACACGTACGTCGTGTGACTGTTGATGTAGAAACAGAGTCAACGCTTATGCGTGGTACCACAGTTGCCGATTATAAGAATCACTGGGATAGTGCTGCTTCACATCGTGACTCGGTGGCACTGGTAATTGACGTGGATTTTGAGCAGGCTTATGCCGATTTTTTTAACGCAATGCAGTTTTTGGCTTCACACTTAGCAAGCAAATAGGCTAGTATCCAACGTGAAAAGCTGTTTTTCGAGGTGACATAGAAAAGCAGTGTTCTTTGCTGCGCTCAAATTTTATCTGGAGAGAAAGAGACATAATGTCACAGTCACAGACTCAATCTAATTTTACGCCAACCCAGCGTGGGCTGGTACTTGCCGGTACGCTGCTTATCGTTGCCACATGGCTTTATTTGGTTATTACTCGTCCATCCGACTGGGAATCAGTTGGTGGGTCGTCGGCAGCTCTTATTACATTATTCGGTTATGTAGTTGGGGCGTTGCTATTGCTTGCTGGTACCTTGCCGACACTGCCTGCACGTACAATTGCGATAGTTCCTGTTGCTTTGGTGCTCAACATCGTGGTTGGGCAAATCATCGGTTCTATTGGTGTGCCGCTATACCTTGACTCAGTGGGGACAGTGCTCGTTGCTGCCTTGGCTGGTCCTGTTGCTGGCTTAGCGACGGGAACCTTAAGCTCTGTGGTGTGGGGATTGCTTACACCAGCAGCATTGCCTTTTGCTGCGGTAAGCGCATCTATCGGTGCGTTTTCTGGTTGGCTCATTAAAAAAGGAGCCTTCAGAAATATCTTCACTGTGATTATCGCTGGGGCGATCTTGGGGATTGTATGTGGTTCACTATCTTCACCGGTTGCTGCGTTTGTTTATGGTGGTACTGCTGGAGTAGGAACTGGTGCTGTAGTATCTGCGCTACGAGAAATGGGCAATTCCTTGCTGGCTTCGGTAACGCTGCAATCGTTTATTTCCGATCCGCTTGATAAAGCTATCGTCATGCTCATTGTATGGGTGACGGTTAAATCGTTGCCGAAACGTACTTTGGCTGCTCTAGCTCCTAAGAAACGTAAAGAATGATTGAGTGACGAGGAGGTACCATGAAAGCTATTAACCCATTAACGGCTTTAGTATGTGGTTTTTCTTCTTGGATTCTTATTCTTGGTATCAATCATTTTGCGCTCTCACTTGTCGTTATAGCGAGTGCATGGATCATTGGCGTGGCAGCGACGCGTAATTTTTCGGTGGTGTTTAGCTCTTTGATGTTATCGCTGCCCTTTGCTTTTTCCGTGCTCATCATCCATGCTCCTTATGGTGAGTATCATATCCTTCCGTTTGTGACCAGTGATGGTTTACTGGTCAGTGCTCAGTTGAGTCTGCGTTTTTGTGCACTTATGGCAGCAGTATTGTCTGCAATGACGTTCAGCAGCGTGCCGCTTTTAGTCAAGGCGATCCAGGCAACGAATATCAATCACAAATTGTCTTATATTCTCGGGGCAACATTGCAATTTTTGCCGCAGGCAACTCAAGCTGTTCAAGCTATGAAAGAAGCGCGTATTCTTGCTGGTTATAAATCGAAAATCAGTATTTACATCGGAATGTTAATCCCTGTGATTGTTTATGTGCTTAGTCAAGGTGCTCAGCGAACATTAGCACTTGATCTTGCTGGTGTGGATAGGCCTGGTCCGCGTACTATATTGCGACCAGTTCCAGATACGAAAGGGCAGCAGATTGCCCGATTGCTGATCCCGATTATTGCTGTGGTCATTGTTGTAGCGGTTAAAGTGTTGCTTAGGGGATAGAAGATGATTGATTATTCGGCGGGGACACGTAGCGTTATTATTGGTGATTCTGGTTCTGGGCTGAGCCGCTTTGCACAGGAAACGTATGAGGCAGATCCGGAAAATGTGGCGATTGCTAGTCAGAAAGCTGACAACAACATTACTTTCTTGCGCGATACTGTTATTGAAGAAGTGGTATTCGGCTTAGAGCAGCGTGGTATCGCTTCCGACGATATGCATCGTCGCGCACGGCACATTCTGACCCAGCTGGGGCTATGGCAGTTGAGTGAAGCAAACCCGGCGCAATTATCTGGTGGACAAACAAAACGACTTTCTATTGCTGAAGTAGCAATTCTCGAGCATAAAGTTTTATTTCTTGATAGCCCTTTTGCTGGTCTGGATCAACAGTCCATCCAGGCGGTTATTGATTTCATCGCGGGTTATCCAGGGGCAGTGATTTTGTTACTTACTGAAGATCATGAATTGTTAGATGATTCTTTTCATCGCTTCTACCTATACGATGATTCTTTAACCACCCAAAAACCTGAGGAAAAACCATTTGAGATTCCTGAACGCGTAGCATCTTCGGATGGTATTCGACGAGAAATTCCCATCGGAACTGTGCAGGCGGTGCGTGGGGTAAAGAAACGAAAGTTTTGGCAATTCCGTGCCCCGCAGCAGCGCGTTTTTAGGAGTGAAGAAATTTCTTTACCCTTGTTCCAAGGCGAAATAACATGGTTGCGCGGAGCTAACGGTGCAGGAAAAACTTCCTTAATGCGTGCCATGGTAGGTTTTGATGGTGCAGAGGGGCTCGATGTATCCGTTACGATGCAAACCCAGCAGGCAACGGATCAAGTTTTTAGCACGACTATGTCGCAATTTGTTGGTAATGATGAGTTATTGGCACAGTGGGGGATTGACCCTGAGATGCATCCTTATGATGTGCCTCAGGCACATCTGCGTCTTGGGCAAGTAGCAGCAGTATTGGGGAGAAAAACCCAAGTAGTGCTGCTTGATGAGCCTGATGTTGGACTTGATAGACATTCGCGGCAGTATTTTCATCACCTTCTAGCAGCAGCACTTCGGCAAGGTCAAGCAATGGTTCTTACTTGCCATGATGCACGCGTGATATCAGAAATGCGTCAGTACTGTACAGTCAATGAGGTCTTTTTGCCTTCTCCTGTTGCTTAAGCTGCTTGGCTCGTGTTCTCAAAAAGAGATGCAGGGGAAGGAATCGGTGTGAAATCTTTGTCCACGAGCCAGGCAAACGTAGGGGTACTTTCATGCACAAACTCATGAATACAGTGGCTATATTTAGCGCCAGCTATTGCAGTAACCCAAGCATACGCAGTATCTTGCGCAACATAACCACTGTGCGGATCACTTATCCTCATGCTCACGACATATGCCGGAGTAGCTGTTGCTCCATAACCTGTCATTCTTGCTTGAATCCGCATACCAACTCGGTGACGACTCAGTGCGAGTACAAGTTTCTCGCCCCGTGGTGTGACAGGAAGTTTTTTCCGCAGCGGGCGCCAGTGTGGCATTGGGCGCGCAAGCGAACGTGGATGTTTGAGCATGGTATGAATCTGCGCAATGGTTTCCGGATGGGTCGCAGAAATAGTATGTGCAGATAATGAACGACGACGAAGATGACGTTGTGCAGAGGGGAAGTTGATTACTTTTTTCATGGTGGTAGACCTTAATTTTTATCGGCGACATAATCTCAAAAAAGGATAGAACATATTTTCGATTTTGTCTATGGTGTAAATCGCTGTTTTCTGGAAAAATTTTCCTTATGACTCCTTCTGGAAACGCATATACAGTAATCAAGCTGGGCTACCAAGATTACGAGGCGGAAATTTCCACTTATGGTGGCGGTATTAAAGCCCTGACCTACAAGGGGAAAAACTTAGTTGAACCATATCCTGACTCCATGACTCCGCCTATGGCATCGGGTGTGGTACTCGCCCCGTGGCCCAATCGGATTGAAGATGGTCGCTACCAGTTTCAAGGAAAAAGTTACCAGCTGCCGATAACGGAGCCTGAGCGTGCTAATGCCATTCATGGTTTAGTTTTGGATCGAATATGGCAGGTTATTCAAGCACATCCGCACTCTGTGGAATTAGGGATTTCGTGTGGACCGGAGCTTGGTTTTCCTTGGCAAATAGATATTCGGGCACGATATGTACTAGACGGGCATGGGCTTCATGCTGATTTTATTGCGCGAACACCATATCGAGCAGCACCTTATGCTTTTGGCTTGCATACATACCTTTGTGCTCAGGATATAGATCCGGCACAATGTGTGCTGCAGGTGAGCGTCGATAAGCAACTTGCGTTGAGTGATCAAAGAAAACTGCCACAAGGGATCGTAAAAGCTACACGACGAGCAGCCGACTTGGCGGCAGGGATAGCATTGCGCGGTCAATTTTTTGATGACTGCTTCTACTGGTCTGGTTCTGGTGGGGTTCGTGCCCAATTAGAACACAATGGTTGTGGGGTGGAGATGTTGTGCAGTCCGAATTTGCGGTGGCAACAGATTTTTACGCCTCATGATTTTCCAACGTCTCCTACTGGGCGGGCAGTGGCGATCGAGCCAATGAGTGCTCCTCCCAATGCTTTCGTGACTGGCACAGATCTTGTGGTACTGACGGCTGAGAACTCTGTGGAGCATAAAATACTCATCAGGGCACTAGAAAATAGCTGAGTGATAAGTTACACATATATTTTTCTCGTGTGTAAGTGTCACTAAATGAATGTTTGAGTAGGTAAAACAAGCGCCCATAGCGTAGGTTTGTAAGAGAGATGAGTATTACCGATAACGCCACCAGCGGCGAGAACGAGCTGGACGTGAATTTATTGTCGGAATCTCAGGATAATTCGCAGGTAGATGCTCCCTATTCTTTGGAAGATATAGTGGGAGAAGAAGAAAATGCCAGGGTTGCGAACACTTCTGAGGACGCCGGCTCCGCGCAAGAAGCGGACACTAATGAACAAGTACAACAAAAGCGCGACTCAGACAGTGATGATACACACCATGATCCTGAATCTGAGCAGAAAGACAGCAAGACTGCGCAGACAGGGTTCGAGGATCTTGGGTTAGCGCCTGCAGTTCTGCAAGCTGTGCAGAGAGTCGGGTTTGAGGTTCCTTCGCCTATCCAGGCGCAGACCATACCCGTACTCATGGAAGGGCATGATGTTCTTGGCTTAGCACAAACAGGAACAGGTAAGACTGCAGCTTTTGCATTGCCGATTTTGTCGCGCATTGATAAGAAAGTGCGTCATCCGCAGGCACTTATCTTGGCACCGACTCGTGAACTAGCACTGCAAGTTGCTGATTCTTTCCAGTCTTTTGCGGATCACTTAGGCGATATCCATATTCTGCCTATCTATGGTGGGCAGGCTTATGGTATTCAGCTTTCCGGTTTGCGTCGGGGAGCCCAGATTATTGTGGGTACGCCTGGTCGTGTTATTGACCACCTGGAAAAAGGCTCTTTGGATATTTCTGCTTTGCGTTTCTTGGTGCTTGATGAGGCAGATGAAATGCTCAACATGGGCTTCCAAGAAGATGTTGAGCGCATTTTGGAAGACACACCTGAAGACAAGCAAGTTGCACTCTTCTCTGCGACCATGCCTAATGGCATTCGACGTATCTCCAAGCAATACATGAATGATCCGCGTGAGATTCAAGTAAAGAGTCAAACGCGTACCAACACTAACATCACCCAACGCTACCTTAGCGTTGCCCACCGCAATAAACTTGACGCACTAACTCGTATTCTTGAGGTTACTGAGTTTGAGGCAATGATCATGTTTGTGCGCACGAAGCATGAAACTGAAGAGCTTGCTGAGAAGCTGCGTGCACGTGGATTTTCCGCTGCAGCGATCAATGGTGATATTGCTCAGGCACAGCGTGAACGCACCGTCGATCAGCTCAAAGATGGTCGCTTGGATATTTTGGTGGCCACCGACGTTGCAGCCCGTGGTTTGGACGTAGATCGTATCACTCACGTATTCAACTACGACATCCCTAACGACACTGAAAGCTATGTGCACCGCATTGGTCGAACGGGTCGTGCTGGTCGAAGCGGTGAAGCGATCTTGTTCGTCACTCCTCGCGAACGTCGTATGCTGCGCTCTATTGAGCGAGCAACAAATGCTCGTCTCGAAGAAATGGACTTGCCTACGGTCGATGAGGTCAATGAATCTCGCAAAGAAAAGTTCGCAGACTCCATTACGGAATCGCTAGAAGACAAGCAAATCGACGTATTCCGTTCTTTAGTCAAAGCCTATGCAGAACAACACGACGTCCCATTAGAAGACGTTGCTGCGGCACTTGCCACCCAAGCGCGTGCAGGTGAGTTCTTCATGAAAGAACCTCCGGCAGATAAAAGACGCGATCGACGCGAACGCGATCGACGTGAGCGCTTTGACCGCGAGGATCGTGGCTATGGTCGAGAGCGTCGTCGTGATCGTGACCGTGGCTCTCGTTTCGAGCGCAATGACAAAGACATGGAAACATACCGCCTAGCAGTAGGTAAGCGCCAACACGTGCGTCCTGGTTCTATTGTGGGTGCCCTAGCCAATGAAGGTGGCTTGAGCCACAGAGACTTTGGTCGCATTACCATTGGGGCAGATCACACCTTGGTGGATTTGCCGAAAAACTTGCCGCACTCCGTTTTTGAGAGACTGCGTGACACTCGTATCTCTGGTCAGTTAATTCATATCGAAAAAGATACTGGTCCTCGTCGAGGTGGTTATGGTCGGGAGCGTCGTCGTGATCGCGAGCGTCGTTGGCGTGACTAAGAAATGACAAATGGCATACCCCATCGGGTATGCCATTTTTTTAGCTAAAGAATCATCAAAACTGCAATGATAACCCAGAGCAGAGAGAAAATACCGCCGAACATTGACAAGTGATTCTTGGCCTTCTCCCAAGAAAAAGAAGCGGAATCGAACTCTGCAGCCCCTTCGCTAATGTTGAGCGCATCAGCCATGCGCTGCTGAATGGGCAGGATAAGGAAATAGAGAATACCCCAGGCAAAAACTGACAACATGATAGAGATATGGAACTTACCCTCGGACCAATAGTCACCCGTAAACATGATGGCGAACCCGATGAGGGGGACCAGCACCGACAAAATTCCATACGTACGAGTGATTTTATACAGCACCGCTGCAGAACCACGAGCAAGTTCATCACCATTGTGAGCGGCAAAAGCACGCACATGGAACGTCGACACGGCAAAAGTGACTGGGCCGAGGAAAAGAATGGCCGCTATGACATGGAGCAAAACGAGGAGAGAACCCACAGTAACCTTTCAACTTAGAAAATATAATTCAACCTCTAAGCCTATCCCACCACATGATAATTTTCCCAGCGCATTGTCTACGCATCACCGCAATATCCTTCCTGGGCAGCGCCAACTGGTAGCGCACGGCAACTTGAGCCACCCGACCCACGTACCAACAGCGATTTTTCGCTTTCGACGGTAACCACTGCGACGGTAATTGATCTGATTTCTCTTGATTCTGCTGCTTCGATACCGCAATGAGATTAAGCGGATCATTGGCGAACTCTTTGCGCTGGGCAGCCGTCCACCGATATGCCCCCAAATCCCAAGCAGCCGACAGCGGGATTACATGATCAATCTCGATTGGTTCACCATGACCACGAGGGCCGATGAGACGGCCAGAATAAGGATCGCTAAATGTAGCATTGGCCAGTTTGCAGTTCTGATCTCGCTTGTTTTGCGCTGCCTGGATGACAACCATGCGCATTGAACACGAACTATGAGCTGCAGTGGCCCAACCACCACCAAATTCTTCCCGACTATAACCTGGAACTTTTACGCGAGCAGCTCCAGCGCTTAGTTCATATAATGCTGGGTGAGGTCGCTCTTTGGGCAATGAATAACACAGTAGCGCTATGCTAAGCGCGCTAAGAAATACAAAAAGACGTCGCATGGATTCTTAGACTCCACACGACGCCACACGGTTCCCAAGATTAGGACTTTAGTGCTGTTTCAGTGATATCAGCGATATCAGTATGTGGGTTTTGAGCTGCAACCGTACTGACCCGTACTGCAGTATCAAAAGTATCAGTGACTTCGCTTCGTGGAGGAGCCGTAAGCAACGAAACAGCAACGGTAACAACAGTAGCGGAAAGGAAACCAGGAACCATCGCATAAAGGTCATCAGCAAGAGCAGAAGATCCCCACGCATACGATACGACTGCGCCAGTAAGCATACCTGCTACAGCACCTGGGGTATTGAGGCGGCGCCAATAGAGCATAAACAGCACCAGTGGTCCAAAAGCAGAACCAAAACCTGCCCAGGCGAAACTCACAAGACCCAGGATGGAATCAGACGGGTGGAGGGCAAGAACACCCGCTACCACAGCGACCGCAACAACCGCAGTACGCGAAAGGTTAATCAGGACATTTTCTTTAAGTTTTTCTTTCTTAAACAACTTAAAAATATCTTCAATCAATGAGCTTGAAGTAACGAGCAGTTGTGAAGAAATAGTAGACATAATTGCTGCCAACACCGCAGTAAGAATCAAGCCCGCGATAAGTGGGTGGAACAAAATTTTGCCCATGTCGAGGAAGATTGTCTCGAAAGCTGTCTGGTCAGAGATACTGAATTGCTCATTTTGTCCAAAGAACGCCGTACCGACAATTGCGACGAAAATCGCACCAACAATAGACAGCAGCATCCAACCCACGCCGATGAGACGACCTTGCTTAGCGTCGGCAGGCGTGCGCAAAGCCATAAAGCGGACGATAATATGCGGTTGCCCAAAATAGCCCAGACCCCAAGCAAGATTACCAATGATTGTGGCTGCAGAGACACCAGAAATCATGGAAAAATACTGAGGGTTGCCGATGCCTTCGGTATAAGGACCATAGTCATGTTCCGTTGCCCACGTCCAAATGCTGCTGGGGTCGTCGAGATAGAATAAAGCAAACACTGGCACAATAACCAAAGAAATGAACATGAGGCTGCCCTGGACAGCGTCGGTATAGCTCACGGCAAGGAAACCACCAATAAACGTATATGCAACGGTAATGACCGCCACAATGAGCATACCGTCGATGTAATTGGCACCAAATGTGGACTCAAAATACTTTCCGCCCGACACCATGCCAGAGGAAACATAGAACGTAAAGAACACAATAATGATAACCGAACTGGCAATACGCAGAATATGCGAATTGTCCTTAAGCCTGTTCTCGAAGAAACTAGGGATAGTGATGGAGTCGTCAGCAACCTCGGAATAGGCGCGCAACCGTGGCGCAACCCACTTCCAGTTAGCCCAACAACCAATAAGCAACCCAATAGCAATCCAGAGTTCTGACATACCGGTCACAAAAAGCGCACCAGGTAGCCCCATGAGGAGCCATCCTGACATATCAGAAGCACCTGCTGATAGTGCAGCAACAAATGGGTTAAGCCCACGACCAGCTAAGACATAATCATCATATTCACTAGTTTGGCGGTAGCTCCAGTAACCTATGGCGAGCATCGTCGCCATATAAATGATGATGGCCACGATGAACCAGGTGTGTTCGCTCATGTGCCCTCCTTCTTAAAAATGAACAACAGTGTTCTTTGGAGCCTAACAAAACCGTGCGACCTTGTGAAGTTTGTCGCTGTAGCGGCGTAGTATGCGCTGAGCTAAAGTGATAAGAATGACTTCTCACCTTATTCATGGGCTATGGCGCAGAGATAGCGGTATGCATTTATGGATAGAACAGGTGGAAGGACATCGCATTGTGGCACCTGCTGATGTACCAGACGGAGTATTATCACCAGTCCTCGCAGCTGCACTATCGGGGCGTAAGTTTAACCACCGGGTTCCTATGGAACTGATGACCCCCAAAGGGCGAATGGTGAAATTACACGTTCCTACTATTGCTTATGCGCCGCAGCAAGCTGTGGAAATTTTGTCCCAATTAGAGCCACAGTGGGCGAGTATCGCGTCGGATTTGCGGTGGATGATTCATCTTTACCGCGGTACGCGTCAATTCGTGCGTGCAGGTCGACTAAGTTTACGACTATCTTTTCATGACACTCGATGGTTTCCCATGTGGCAGCTTACTACGGGACTCAAAGAAAACGCTTGGCTAGTCCAAATGAATACGGCAGCCCCAGGTGTACTATTACGCAACTCAAGCACAGATTTAGCTCACGAGATGGCCCAGGAACTAAGTCATTGGATCGCGAACTCATTTTTGACGCCTTTTGCACAAAAAACACGTGCGACGCCGCTGCATAATTTTACCAAAGCCCTGTTAGAGTCCAAGCCAATATCATTGAGCACCGTGTCAGTGGTATCAGCCCTAAACGCATGGCGGGATTCCATTACTGCCTCTGATGCCCAATTAGTCGTTATAGCCGAAGAACCGCCCAAAGATAGCGAGCAGTTCCAACACTGCGACCCACAAGATATGGTGTGGGCTATTCGACTACGCGTGCGCTCCGGCACTGATACACCCATTCCTATTGATCTAAGCGCTGTGGATCGACTCACTAGGGAGCGGCTTCATGCTCTCAAGCAAGAATTATTCATTGCTGCACCCACTCTCGCCAGCGACGCAACACTGTCTGAACCTGCTCAACATATGCGCGACGAATTAGCCTCCCTGGACGGTGCCGGGCAATGGGATTGCTACCTCAGCATGGAGCAGATGGGGCAATTCCTTGCTCACGACGTCGCCCAGCTACGAAAACGTGGTTTTAGTGTCCTGCTGCCTAAGGCATGGTCTATGGGGCAGACGAAAGCAGCAATTTCAGTAAAAACTGCAGATAATGTTGCCCAATCCCAGATTGGGCTGGACAAGATCATCGAGTATGACTGGAAAATATCCATCGACGATATCAACCTCGATGAAATGCAGATGCGCCAATTAATCAACTCTAAATCGGGTTTGATTGAGCTACAAGGAAAATGGGTGGTAGCAGATACTGCCACTGTCAAAAAGATCAACCAATATATGCAGCAATTGGCGCAAAGCTCTAAGAAAAAATTGCTTGCCGATCTAGCAGAAGCAAAGATGCACGCTGAGCTAGCGGCTCCCGGTAGCGCTGAGCAGCAGCATTGGGCTGGTGTCGTTGCTCAACTCGAGCAACAATTAGCGCAGTCCAATGAGCGCGCTGGGGCAGTAACAATTGCGGATTTGCGTGAGGTGTCTTTGCGTAGCGAGCAGCCCATTGCCTTTAGTGGTGACCAATGGGCAGTGCAACTTGCTGGTGGCGTAGCAGCTTTTGATACCCCCGCGCCGGTGAGAGTACCGATCCCTGACATTGTGCAGGCAGATTTGCGTGATTATCAGCGTCGAGGGGTTGACTGGTTGCATTGGATGAGCGCGAATAATCTTGGAGCGATTCTGGCTGATGATATGGGGCTGGGAAAAACACTGCAGCTATTGGCGCTTGAGGCGGTGGAGCGTTGTGCAAAAGCGAGGCAGGAGCGTCGCCCGACGCTTATTATTGCCCCGACATCGGTAGTGGGTAATTGGCAGCGTGAAGTGCACAAGTTCGTTCCTGAGTTTCGCGTGGTAGTACAGCATGGTGCCTCGCGTAAACGAGATGAGGAGTTTATCGATCAGGCGTCGAATGTTGATTTGGTGATTAGCAGCTATGGCACAGTTACTCGAGATTATGCGCAATTTGCGCAGATTGAGTGGGAGCGGGTGGTCGTCGATGAAGCGCAGCAGATTAAAAACTCGAGTACGAAAGTAGCACGTGCTGTGCGCGCCATACCAGCACGACATCGCATAGCTTTAACGGGTACACCGATTGAAAACAAACTCACTGAATTACGATCCATTTTAGATTTCTGCAACCCAGGAATTTTGGGGTCAGCGTCGTTTTTCATCAATCACTTTGCGCGTGCGATCGAACGCCATCACGACGAAGTTATGACGCAACGCTTAAAAGCCTTGACGGCACCGTTTATTTTGCGCAGATTAAAAACAGATACCGCCATTATTAGTGACCTTCCGGAGAAATCAGAGATTGTGCTGAGCGTGAAAATGACCGCTGAGCAAACTGCACTCTATACCTCGTATGTTGAGCAAATCAAGAAACTATTACAGGAGTCTGAAGGGATTGCGCGTCGCGGGGTAGTGTTGTCAGCTTTGACCAGGATCAAACAAATTTGTAACCATCCGGCACATTTTTTGGGTGACAATTCAAGTTTTATGCTGCGCGCCCAGCATCGTTCTGGAAAGACTGCTGAGCTTATGCGCTTGGTGTCGATGGCACAAGAAACACAGCAGCGAGTGTTGATTTTTACCCAATACCGTGCTTTTGGCGATATCCTCGCCTCCTACCTCAGTGATTATTTCGATCAACCGATTCCTTTTCTACACGGTGGGGTGAGCAAAATAGGTCGTGATCGGCTGTTGGAAAACTTCCAGCGGGACGACGGACCACCAGTGATGGTGCTATCGCTCAAAGCTGGTGGCACGGGGCTAAACTTAACCGCTGCGTCCATGGTAATTCATATGGATCGCTGGTGGAATCCAGCGGTGGAAAATCAGGCTACTGACCGTGCCTTTCGGATCGGACAACGCAAAAATGTCACGGTTTATAAGATGGTGACCGTAGGGACTTTAGAAGAATCAATCCAAGACATTATTGAAGGCAAAATGCAGCTTGCTGGTGCTGTCGTGGGCGAAGGGGAAGGCTGGCTCACTGAGCTGTCTACTCAAGAACTAGAAATGCTCATAAGTTATCGCGATAGTGCACAAGCAGAGGAGAACGATGGCTAAGAAAACCAAGCGAGTAAGCGTGGGCAATGTCATCTATGCGAACTTTGGTGCTCCCAAAGACACCCCCGAGTCAGCTCAACCAACACGCGTGCACCAGGAAGACACACAAACCATTGGTAGTTTTGTCAATTCTCTTATCACACAACTGACAGATTCGCGAAGGGTGGCGCGTGGACGCACATATGCTCGCCAGGGCAGTGTGCTGAGTATGCAAGCACAGCGTGGTGCGATTAGTGCTCAGGTGATAGGATCGCAAAACATTCCTTTTACAGTGCATATTCGCTTCCCTCAGCGTCATGCGCAAGATAGAGCACGCATAAGCGAAATTATGCAGGAAAGACTACGAAAAACGAGTCGTCTGCCTCGCGAGATGTTAGAACTCATGTTGTGTCGTGATGACGAAAACATGGCTCTGAGTTGCGATTGCCCCGATAAGAGTTATTGCTGTAAGCACATTATCGCTGTGCTGCACACCATTACCCAAACATGGGAAACAGACCTTAAACGGTTTCTGGAATTCCGTGAGGTATCTATTGTGGAGCAATCCACGCCGAAGAAAACTGATACCCCAGAGGTGAATGACAGCTTTTGGTCTGGGCATGAACTACCTGAACTGCCGCAGCCAAAAAGTGCACCTGCACTGAATGATTCTGACCTTAGCCTCCTACATAAAGCAATGCGCATGCTCTCTTACACCAGCATCGATGAGTTACGTGCCGTGGCAGATATCGAAGATATGTATGATTTTCTTGTGCACGACGTCGAAGACTGAGTATTTTTGCTCATTTCGCTCATATTTTCTATTCTCGCATAGCTGGGGACGTAGTTGTGTGTTAGACCTTAAACCATGAGTATAAGGTTTTTACACACATCAGATTTTCAGATTGGCATGACACGTTGGTTTCTAGAAGGCGAAGCCCAAGCGCGATTCGACGGTGATCGTGTCGAGGCCATTCGTCGTTTAGGCAAAGTGGCAAAAGAACATGACTGCGATTTCATTATCGCTGCCGGCGACATTTTCGACGGGAATGCGTTGAGCGAACAAACCTTTAGCCGTGCAGCTGAGGAGCTTTATCGGGTAGCCAAGGACACCCCGATTTATCTTTTAGCAGGTAACCATGATCCTTTAGATGCGCATTCTTATTTTCCGCACTTGGCTGAAAACAGTGCCAACATTTATATTCTCGAAGCAGGGAAACCACTAGAAGCCACAGCTGCGAGTGGTGAAAAAGTAGAGATCATTGGTGCGCCTTTATATGCCAAGGAAGCAACGAGGGATTTAGTGGCTGAGGCTTTGGCGCCTTTGGAGCCTGTTGATTATGTCAGGATTGCGGTGGGGCATGGGCAGCCACCGGGCTACCAAGGGCATGATGATTTGGATGCTATTGACTTAGATAATGTCAACAGCAAAATTGCTGCTGGTGTGATTGATTATCTAGGTTTGGGGGATACCCACTCCACAAAACAGCTTGATAAAGCAGGTAGGGTATGGTTTTCAGGTTCGCCAGAAACAACGGATTTCCACAAAATTGATACAGATGGTGGGGAGAATAATTCCGGCAATGTGCTTGTGGTCAGCGTCGATAAGCAGCATATAGAGGTGGAGACTATCCCAGTGGGGGTATGGTTTTTTGAGCAACTTCGGGCAGAGATTAACTCGCTAGGAGATGCTCAGGAGTTTATCGCTAGGCTGGAGGCGTATCCAGAGAAAAAGAACACTGTGATTAAGTATGCGCTGGTGGGGGTAGCTGACTCGCAGACAAAGGCTTATCTCGAGGCGGAACTTGCCGCGCTTGAACCGGTTTTTGCAGCGTTGATGAAGCATAATCGCTTGATGAATCTTGTGGTGAAACCTGATTTGGATGCGCTTGGGCTTAGTGGTTTCGTCTACACCAGTTTTCAAGAATTAGTGGAGCGCAGTCAACAACTTCCTCGGAAAGAAAAAGATGACGTGGAAGAAGAAAGCACAGAAGACGAAGAGATTGCTGAGTTGAATCCGCAAGACTTAGACCAAGCGCAAACTATCGACGATGCCTTAAACCTGTTCTACCGTTATGCCATGAGCGACAAAAATAAGAGGAATTAAGAGAAACAATGAAAATACATAGCATTGAGATCAAAAATTACCGTGGTATTGAACACGCGCAGCTCGACGATTTACCTGAGCGGGGTGTCATTCTCATCAGCGGTGAAAATGAGATGGGTAAATCAACCATTATGGAAGCCGTCCGCAATGTACTGAACCTGAAACATGGCGCGAATACCCAAGACATCAAAGCAACACAACCAAAACTTAAAGACGTGGGGCCGGAAGTAGAACTGCACTGCAGCATTGGTAGCTATGAGTTGAAGGTCAGAAAGCGTTGGCTGAAAGGTAAATCCTCTCACCTCGATATTCTTGCGCCGAAGAAAGAACAGCTTACGGGCCGTGATGCTGACGCTCGTCTAGAAGAAATTATCAATGACAATCTTGACAAATCCTTATATGGCACTTTGTTTATCGAGCAGGGCGCAGAATTATTTGTGAGTTCGGAGTTTGGGGCAAAGCAGAAAACTGATTTTTCCAAGCTGGGAATTGGCGATATTAAAGCAGTAGAGTCAGCTCTCGACACAGTATCCGGCAGCATAGACACCGATTTAGGCAGTGACCTCATAGCGCAGGTGGAACAAGACTATTCCCACTATTTCAATGCCCTTGGGAAATACTCCACGTCCAAAAACAGTCCTTTCCATCGAGTGACTCATGCGAAAGAAGAAGCGGTTTCTCGTTATGAAGAAGCCCAGAAAAAGTACCAGGAATATGAGCATACACTGAAAGAGTACGCAAAAATTGAACAGCGTATTCTGGAAATAGAAAAGGAATTACCACAAAAAAGACAGTCGCTCACGCAGTTACAGAAGCAATGGGAAGAGGTAGAAACAGCTCAAGCAGAATATGGTCAGGTGCAAGAGCAGCATCACGACCTAGAGGAAGCGCTTGACAATGCCAAAGAGCGCGAGGACAAGCGTCGAGAGCAGATACAAGAAATCGAAGAAAAGCAACAGCAGCTTCTCAAAGAAAAACAAGAGATCGAACCCTTGGTGCCTAAGTTAGCGCAGCTGCAACAAGAACAAGAGCAGCTCAAAGAAGAACTAGGGTCATGTCGTGCTCAACGCAATGAGCTCAGGAAACGCATACAACTCGTGGGGAAAATACAGGCTGGTCGTGAGCTGACTGAGGTGCAGCAAGACCTAGCACAGATGGCGAAGTTGGATGAGCAATTACAGCAGCAACAACCATCACGCACAATGAGTGCCACCGATTTTGATCGAGTGCAGCAGGCACGTCGCGATGTGGAGATGGCAGAGCTTGTTTTTGCTAGTAAAGCCACATCGGTGAGTATCAGTGCTGCTCACGATACCTTGATTCAGGTGGATGATGAGCAGCAGCAAATTGGGGCACAGCCGACGACCATAACTCTGAAAGAAGAAAAAACTTTCACGATTGCTGATGTGTCGTTGAGCGTGAAACCTGGAGCAGCAGATGCTCTCGACGCTCTAGAGCAGGCACAACAAAAACTCCACAGGGTTGTGCAGGAACTTGAATGTCATAGTTGGGAAGAAGCCGAGCAGATACGCGAAGCAACGATTGCATGGGAGAAAACCAAGACTGATCTGACACAACAACGCGACAAAGTGCTTGGTAAGCGCAAAGTGGACGAGCTTACTCAGCGTGTGTGGCAATTAGAAAAAGAAAGCCAAATGCAGCAGTTTTCTGCCGACGAAATAGCTCAGGCTGAAGTTGACGACCTTGAGCAACTCAGGGCTGCAGAAGAAGAATGCTTACGTAGAGAAGAAAAACTGCAAGGCGAGATATCGAGTAAGGACGCTGTCATTGCGCTTGGCAATGACATTGCTCGCAAGCAAGTGCTCATTGATTCTTTGACACAGCAGTTAGAACGTGAATGCGCAAAGTTGGCGCGAAGTCGCGAAACTGTGAGTGATGAAGAGCTCGCTAAGCGTCGAATAAAAGCTGAGGAGAGCGTCGAGAAGCATGCTGTGCGGTTGCAAGAATTAGCGCAACAGCTTGAAAAGTTGGATATCGAGTCCTTGAATTTTGAGTTGCAGGCCGCGCAGAACATTGTTGCTAATGCAGAAAAATCGCTTAACGACGCGGACAGCAAACTCAAGGAGCTCAAAGGAATTATTGCTTTTGCTGAAGGCGTTTCGGAAAAGCTTAACGATGCTTTTGCACAAAAGAACCGGGCAATGATGAGCTATAACGCAGTGGTGCAGCGGGCAGAAGCCATACGGCTGCTCTACACTACGCTTAAAACGCATCGCGAAGCGGCGCAGAAGAAATATCAAGAGCCTTTGCTCAAACAGCTTGTGCAGTTGGCGAAACCAATTTTTGGCAAAGACGTGTCCTTTGAGATCAACGAAGGCCTACAAATACAAGGGCGCGTACTTGGCGGCACGGTCATTGGCTCCAAGGAACTATCCGGCGGTGCGCAAGAACAGCTAGCGCTTATTATGCGTTTTGCCATAGCTCAGCTGGCAGCCGAGGAAGAAACCCCAATTTTCATGGATGACCTCCTCGGAGCTTCTGACGCTCAACGCCTTAAGGCCATGGGCGTGGTTATTTCCGAGGTCGCAAAGAACACCCAAGTCTTTATCCTGACCTGTATGCCTGATCGCTTTGCTAGCGTAGCGAATCGGAAAGAATATCCGATGGAGGATATTTTGTGCTAAAACTTTCAAGGACTACAGTAAAAGGGTGAATACGAGCCTTTCTGATTATCCTTTCGAGCCACGTTGGCTAAGCGACGACGAGCAAAAGTTTTGGCGGTTGCTTTTGGCCGCCAACAACAAAATCGAGCGCACGATAGATGCGTCACTTCAGGAATCAGAAGGGCTTAGCTCTGCAGAGTATGCTGTGCTCGTGTGCCTATCTGAAGCCCCTGGGGAGTCGCTACGGCTACGCGAACTATGCGATATTTTGGGATGGGATCGCAGTCGTGCTTCTCATCAGGTAACGCGAATGGAGCGCAAAGGTTTGCTCTCAAAACACAAATGCGAAAAAGACGCCAGAGGAATTTGCATTGTGTTGGAAGAAAATGGAAAGAGAAGACTCATCCGTGCTGTTCCTGAGCATGTCGAAACTGTGCGACGCCTCGTATTTGACCGTTTAGAGCGCAAAGACCAGGAGGCGATCAGCAATTTTCTCAGCGCAATTGTGCATGCGTGAGAGACTCTTGCAGTTTTATGCAGAGTCTGTGAGGTCAGTTTCTTGTTATGGTTTGGGGCGGGCTCCAGGTCGGTTTTCCTTTGTATTTGGTTACCCAACCGCGTCTAGTGGAGATTGAGTTGTGGGCCGCTGCATAGTCGTCGTTGATTCCGTTGTGATACGGACATAGCGGCACAAGGTTATCTATGTTGGTGTTGCCACCGTATTTCCATGCCACGATGTGATGGGGTTGGCACTTGTCGATGGGCTTTCGACATCCTGGCCAAGCACAGCTGTGCGATTGTGCTTGGAGCATGATGCGTTGCTTTGTTGATGCGAATCTGCGGGTACGGTAAAGATTTATTGCGCCTTGCACTGGCGATACCAGAGTGGCGAAACCTTCATCTTCTAGTGTTCGCTGTACGAATTCTGCCCCAGTCATGGTAGCGCCGTGGGAAGTATGCACGATAACGTCATTATCGCCCTGTGTAACTTTGTCTAGTTTGTCTAGTGGGATAATGATATGGGTTTGTGTCTGTGGGCGTACTGCATTACCGGATAGCAGTGCATTGAGTGAAGCGATGGGTTGATCAGCATCAAGTGCGCTGACAAAGTCCGACAGAATGGTGGATGCCCCGGTCAGTGACACTGTCATGGGCGCTCCATTATCTCTGCGTCTAATCCTTATACCTTCTTTGGGCGTGGTAGAGGGCATGTATTGCTTTGCCACGTGTGCAATATGCTGCTCTGGGGTCTGGCAGAGTTTTACGCGCAGTACCCATTGATTCCGTGTGGTTTTTATCCTTGATACGTAACGTTCGATGGCGAGTAGGGTGGTTAGATTGTGGCTAGTGCCAATGCACTGGGTTTGGTACTGGCTAAAGGACGTATCGCCGAAATAGATTTTGGCCAGTGCAAGCAAGTTTTTGGTGGTGGTGGGATCTGCCCCCAGGGCGGTTAAGTCTTTTTCTTCTAGCTGTGATGCTGCTTCAACCAGGGCTATGCCTTGGGCATGAGCCTGGAGGTAAGTATGCAACAGCGTCATGGGCATACTGTAACTGATTGGCGTATTCAATAAAAGAGCCTCAACACAAGGCTGTGGACAACTCGCATTCGTACTCGAGTTATCCACATCGGTGTCCCCGACAGGATTCGAACCTGCGACCCTTGGTACCGGAAACCAATACTCTATCCACTGAGCTACGGAGACGGGCGTTATCAAAGAATAACGCCGGTTATTCTATCACCTTGCTGTAGCAGAAACATAAACGCTTAGCTCTAGTCGACAATGATGCAGATGAGAGTACGCGGCCCATGCACACCTTCGACGCGGTTGAGTTCAATATCTGAGGTAGCCGATGGTCCAGAAATCATGGTGTTAGGCACATTGGGGTTGAGTCGACTGAGTAATTCGGGAACACCATAAACCACATTGTCCATGCGCACGATGCATATGTGGCAGTCGGGAACTAAGGTCAGTGCTCGCCTGCCGCAGACGGAGCCTGATTCTAAGCAGATTGTGCCTGTTTGCGCTGAGGCTGAATGCGAGTCGGTGACCACTGCATCTACGTCGTTAAGCAAACGTGGATCTGTGGCGGGGTCATCGGGCTTGGCGACGCCATCAAAGTCTGCAAAAAGCGTTGGGTCTAGTCCTGGTGCGTAGCGTATGTTGTGTGCATTGCGTTCGTGAAGCAGGCGCGTAAGGTGCTGTGGGAGCTTGTCGACGCTGCTGCGAACAATTTGTGCTTTATAGTCTACGAGTCGCTCGATGAGTAGTTCGCGTAATTGTTCACTAGGCAGCGTACTGCTATGAGTATAGTTACGCGCGATAGTTGTCGGTTGGGCATGGGCGAGTGCGTTGGCATTGCGTATTCGCTGCAAAATTTCGGTTTTGGCATCCATTATGCTTCCTTTGTTTCAGTACGCAGTAGCTCTTGGGCTTGTTGAGTCTCGAACCATTGTCGGAATGTGGCGCGTGGGGGTAATGCAACGTCTCTGTTATCGGTCCAGCCGGATAGAAAACTGGGGAGGTGTGTTATTTTCTGTGAGCGCCAGCCGAGAATTCGCCCGAGCGAAACCATGCGGGAGACAGCGTCCCATGCTTTGGCATTTCCCCAAGTTAGTTGCATGATGCCCATGAGTGAACCTTCAATTTTTGGTTTGTCTTTTTCGATTTTTTGGTGCCGGAGTTCTAATAGGATGTCTGTGAACGGAATTTTCACTGGGCATACTTCATTGCAGCGTCCGCATAGGGATGATGCGTAGGGTAGGTAGGCGCTGGGATCATGTTTATCGTGTATGCCAGTCAGTTGTGGGGTGAGGATGGCTCCAATTGGACCTGGGTAGGTAGAGCCATAGGCGTGCCCACCTGCGCGTTCATAGACTGGGCAGACGTTGAGGCAGGCGGAGCAGCGTATGCATTTGAGTGCTTCGCGCCCGATTTCATCTGCTAGTACGGCAGTTCGACCGTTGTCAACAAGAACAATGTGAAAGTTTTGTGGTCCGTCGCCTTTGGTTACGCCTGACCATGTGGAAACATAGGGTGCTTGTCTTTCGCCCGTCGACGAGCGGGGGAGCAATTGCAAAAATACTTCAAGGTCGCGGAAAGTGGGTACGATTTTTTCGATTCCCATGACTGTGATGAGTGTTTCTGGCAGGGTCAAGCACATTCGACCGTTGCCTTCGGATTCCATGATGGTGATGGTTCCGGTTTCTGCTACGCCAAAGTTTGCGCCAGAGATGGCTACTTTGGCTTTCATGAATTGTTCTCTTAAGAACACTCGTGATGCTTCGGCTAGATCAGTCGGGTTGGTGGATAAGGAGTCGTCAGTGTGTGGCATTTTCTTTAGGAAGATGTCACGTATTTCTGCGCGGTTGCGGTGTATGGCTGGTACGAGAATATGTGAGGGTTTATCGTCGCCAAGTTGTACGATGAGTTCTGCCAGATCGGTTTCTTGGGCGCTAATTCCTGCTTGTTCGAGGTGCGAGTTAAGTCCAATTTCCATTGTGGCCATTGACTTAATTTTCACGACGTCGCGTTGACCGGTTTCTTGCACTAAGCGTGTGATAATCTCGCAGGCTTCTTGCCCATCCCGTGCCCAGTGTACGTGCCCGCCTCGTTGGGTAACGGCATGCTCGAATTGGAGGAGTAGTTCGTCTAAGCGTGCTCCAACATCACGTTTAATATCCGAGCCAGCTTGGCGAAGTTGCTCCCAATCTTCTTTTTCATTGGTGACGCGCAGGCGCTTATCGCGAATAGTCGTGGTGGCTTTCTTGAGGTTTGCTCGTTGTGTAGCATTGCTCAAACCAGTTTGTGCCGCATATACAAAGTTGTGTTCGGAGCGTAGTTCACTGTTTTCAGAGGCACGTGGTGGCATGGTGGGTGAGCCGAGGGAGATTTTCATAGCATATCCTCTTTGCTATAGATGGCAGAAGTGGGGCTGAGCGGGTGTTTTTTGGTTGAGGCTAAAATTTCTGCGATATGCACTGCGCGAATTCCTGCACGTTTGCGTGAGAGTGCTCCGGCGATATTCATGAGGCAGGAGGAGTCGCCCCCAGTAATATATTCAGCTCCGGTGCTTTCGATATTTCTGGTTTTATCTGTGACCATTGCTGCTGAGGTTGCTGCATTTTTGAGGGCGAATGTGCCGCCAAAACCGCAACATTCTTCGCTATTGGGCAAGTCGATGAGTTCTAAGCCTTCGACGTTCTTTAGTAGTCGATAGGGGCGATCTCCTAGTTTGATAAACCGTAATCCATGGCAGGAGGGGTGGTAGGTGACTTTGTGTGGGAAGAATGCGCCGAGTTGGTCAGTTTCTAAAACATCTATTAGAAATTCAGGCAAATCATATGTTTTCGCGCTTGTGGTTTTCGCACCGTCGGCTAAGGCTTGAGTACCATAACGACGGGCAACGCGTTCATGTTGTTCTCTGATTGTTCCGACGCAGGATCCGGAGGGTGCTACGACATAATCAATGGAGTTATCGGAAAACGCTTCGACATAGTTTTTAATGAATGCTGTGGTTTCTTTTTGATAGCCTGAATTGATATGCATTTGTCCGCAGCAGGTTTGTTCTTGCGGGAAAATTACTTCACAGCCGAGTCTTGATAAAATCACTGCAGTGGCTTTGGACGCGTCGGGGAAGAGTGCGTCTCCAATGCACGTAGAAAAGAGTGCAACTTTCATGGGCGAGTTCCTTGGGTAGAGTTTATGTCTCTTTAATGACGGAGATAATAAGAAAAGATAGCATTAGAAGAGAGACTGTTACCTGAATTACTCGTATTATTGCGATAATGTGCAGCTCGGCATGGAAACTTAGGTAGATAAACCCTCCGACGGAAACAATGCTGTATCCCATCATCACGAGTGTGCGATATTTTTCATGGTGGAGCAGGAAGCGTTTGAGATATAAAAAGGAACCAACCCAACCTAGGGCTGCTAAAAATCTCAATACTAATGCTGCGAAGACGATTCTGTGTGTGATTGTTTTATCGTCAATGTTATGGAATGAATCTGGGTGTGTAGCGGCAAAAGCGTCGGCATAGGATTGAAAATTGGCAATGCTGTAGATGAGACAGACAGCAGAAAGGGAAAGCAGGGCGACGACGAAATAGAGAAAGATTGTGATGATGGGTTTTCGCGATTTGTGTAGTTTATGCGCCACAATCTTTAACCTTTAGTGGTTTTAATGAGAAAAGTGGTCGGTTTTCCACCAGAACCAGCCTGCGAGGGCACCGAGGATAAGTGGTAGCCATGCCATAGAGTAGTCATGCACCCATAGCACAAGCAAAAATGATGTAATAGCAAAGACTGTTATTACGATTGCTTTGGTTTTTTCGATCTCGGAGCGCTTCATGTTTTCTCCTAGGTGATCTGAGTCGTTGAAGATCTATTTGATGAAAACCCTATGTATCCTTGTATAGCACAACTTTTATCTTGACGCTTGGGCAGGTATCAAGATAGGTATCACTGTCAATATCAGCTAAACTGTTGTGTCATGACACCAGCAGAATTATCTACTTTGATTAAAGACACAGCCACTACTGTTTTAACTGATAAAGGTTTAGACACGGCTGCATTGCCTGAGCAGGTTACGGTTGAGCGTCCGCGTAATGCTGCGCATGGTGATTATGCTACGAATCTTGCTTTGCAGGTGGCAAAGAAAGTGGGTCTGCCACCACGTGATTTTGCTACTTTACTTGCCGACGCACTGTCAGGGCATTCAGCAATCGATACAGTAGAGATTGCTGGTCCTGGTTTTATTAATATCTGTTTGGCTGCTGGAGCACAGGCTCAAATCGTGACGCAGATTCTTGAGTATAAGGATAACTATGGATCAAGTGATCTTTATGCTGGTCAGCGTGTTAATCTAGAGTTTGTTTCCGCTAACCCTACAGGGCCTATTCATCTTGGTGGGGCGCGATGGGCTGCTGCTGGTGATTCCTTGGGGCGTATTCTTGCTGCTAGTGGTGCGAAAGTTACGCGTGAGTATTATTTTAATGATCATGGTCGCCAAATCGATCGCTTTGTGTTTTCACTCATTGCTGCTGCTCAGGGCGAGCCAACCCCTGAGGATGGTTATGGTGGCGAGTATATTCACGATATTGCCCGTGAGATTGTGCAGTGCAATCCGCAGGTTCTTGAACAGCAGCCGCAGGAAAAGCATGAGTCGTTCCGCGCACTTGGTGTGGAGATGATGTTTGCGCATATTAAAGAGTCATTGCATGAGTTTGGTACTGACTTTGATGTGTTCTTCCATGAGAACTCATTATTTGAGTCGGGTGCCGTCGATAAGGCGGTACAGAAGCTCAAGGATACGGACAAGTTGTATCTTAAAGATGGTGCATGGTGGCTGCGTTCTACTGAGTATGGTGACGATAAAGACCGCGTGGTCATTAAATCTGATGGTGATGCTGCTTATATTGCAGGTGATATTGCCTATGTGGCGGATAAGTTCGAGCGTGGTCATGATTTGTGCATTTATATGCTCGGCGCTGATCATCATGGATATATTTCCCGCTTGCGTGCTGGAGCTGCAGCTATGGGCTATAACCCTGAGCAGGTTGAGGTACTGATTGGCCAGTTGGTCAATCTGCTCAAGGACGGCTCACCGGTGCGTATGTCTAAGCGTGCGGGTACTGTTGTTACTCTCGACGATCTTGTCGAGGCAATTGGTATTGACGCAGCACGGTATTCTTTGGTGCGTTCTTCTGTGGATACATCTATCGACATTGACCTAGGGCAATGGGCAGCGCAGACTAATGAGAACCCTGTTTATTATGTGCAATATGCCCACGCGCGCTTATGTTCGATTGCGCGTAAAGCTGCCGATATCGGGGTGACTCAGGCTGAAGGTACAGTATCTGACCTCTCTGTCCTTACTCATGAGCGTGAGGGCGATCTTATTCGTACCTTAGGGGAGTTCCCGGCAATTGTGAAAGCAGCTGCCCAGTTGCGTGAGCCGCATCGTATTGCTCGGTATGCTGAAGATCTTGCTGGTACATTCCATCGTTTTTATGATTCTTGCCAGATTTTGCCTAAGCAGGACGAGCAAACTCAGGATATTCATTATGCGCGTTTGCAATTAGCAGCAGCAACCCGTCAGGTGCTGGCTAATGCTTTGGGGCTCATAGGGGTTTCTGCGCCAGAGAGGATGTAACTTATGGGCGATTTCAATGCTTTACCTGCTCATGTGTGGCCGCGTAATGCTCGTCGTGAAGCTGATGGCAGTGTGAGCATTGCGGGTGTCTCGTTGCCTGAACTTGCCAAAGAATATGGCACGGTGCTCATGGTGATTGACGAACAGGATTTTCGTTCCCGGTGTCAAGACATGGCTCGTGCTTTTGGCGCAAGCAATGTGCACTATGCGTCGAAGGCTTTTATTTCTACAACAATTGCTCGGTGGGTTCATGAGGAGGGACTGCATATTGATGTTGCTTCTCAGGGAGAATTAGAAGTGGCATTACATGCTGATTTTCCGCCAGAGGATATTACTGCACACGGTAATAACAAAAGCGATGAGTTTTTGCGTAGGTGCGTTAGTCTAGGCGTAGGCACAATTGTCGTTGATTCTTATTATGAATTACAGCGCTTAGATGAGATTGCTGCAGAATGTGGCCGTACCCAGGATGTGCTAATTCGAGTAAAGCCTGGAATTGAGGCGCATACCCATGAGTTCATTGCGACGAGTCACGAAGATCAAAAGTTTGGTTTTTCCTTGGCATCTGGTTCTGCATATCAGGCAGCAGTGCAAGCCCATGAGGCACAGAATCTGGTTTTGTGCGGCTTACATTGTCATATCGGAAGCCAGATTTTTGATGCAGAAGGATTTAAGTTAGCAGCTGAGCGTGTTTTGCAGCTTTATCAGCAGCTCTCCTTGGTAATTGGTGCCGATGTCTTGAAGGTGCTCGATCTTGGCGGCGGTTTTGGCATTGCGTACCAGGCGCAGGAGGCGCCTTTTGATGTCGCTGCGATTGCACGCGAGCTTATCGACGTGGTGGCATATACGGCTCAGCGCTTAGGCGTGAAGCCACCACGTGTTATGGTGGAGCCGGGGCGGTCAATAGTAGGACCGAGTGCCGTGAGTATTTACACGGTGGGGACTATCAAAGATGTTTCAGTAGCGGAGAAAAATAAACGCCGTTATATTGCCGTCGACGGTGGTATGTCTGATAACGTGCGTCCACTGTTGTATGAAGCAGAATATGATGTTCGTGCGATTGATGGTTTTTGCTCTGGGGAACTTGTAGATTCACGGATAGTGGGATCACATTGTGAATCAGGGGATATTTTGGTGCGTAACCGCAAGCTGCCTGATGATATTACACCAGGGCAATATATCGCTTTTGCTGCTACTGGTGCTTATTGTTATGCCTTATCGAGTAGATACAATATGTTCATGCGCCCAGCAGTGCTTTCCGTCAAAGATGGGCAAGCAACTGTAATGCTGCGCAGGGAAACCGTTGATGATTTCTTTGCTCTTGAAGTCTCGTGATTATGCCTATCAGGTTTTATTTGTGCCTTTGTGGATTAAACAGATTAAACTAAATCACCATGACACAACAAGCGCAGTTTAATCCTGGAAAAGGTGCAGGAGAGTCGGTAGGTGTTGCATTACTTGGCTACGGTACGGTTGGTAGCCAAGTGCTTCGTCTTATGCAGGAAAATGCAGATGAGTTTGCACATCGGGCTGGCGGTCCTTTAGAGGTTAAAGGTGTTGCGGTAAGTAACATGGAAAAACACCGTGATTCCTTTGCCGCTTCCTTAGGATTGCTTACCGACGACGCTCGCTCCTTGGTGTCTCGTGATGATGTCGATATTGTGGTCGAGGTTATTGGCGGCATTGACTACCCACGAGAGTTGGTTCTTCAAGCATTGCGCAGTGGTAAATCTGTTGTTACTGCCAATAAAGCGCTTGTAGCGGCACATTCTGCAGAATTAGCGCAAGCTGCTGATGAGGCAGGGGTGGACTTGTACTTTGAGGCTGCCGTTGCCGCGGCAATTCCTGTGGTAGGTCCGTTGCGTCGTTCTTTAGCGGGTGACCAAGTGCAGTCTGTGGCTGGTATTGTCAATGGCACCACGAACTTTATTTTGGATGCTATGGATTCTACCGGTGCCTCCTATGACGATATGCTTGCTGAGGCAATGAGACTTGGCTATGCAGAGGCAGATCCTACTGCAGATGTTGAGGGCTATGATGCTGCGAGCAAAGCGGCGATTTTGGCATCCTTAGCATTCCATACCCGGGTTACTTCCGATGATGTGTACTGTGAGGGTATTAGTAAAATATCGGCTGAGGACATCCTGGCAGCGAAACAAGCAGGCAATATCATTAAGCTGTTGGCTATTTGTGAGCGTCTTGTTGATGAGGAAGGTAATGAGTCCATTTCGGCCAGAGTGCATCCAACTCTGATTCCACGTTCTCATCCTTTGGCAAGCGTCGATAAGTCTTTCAATGCAGTCTTTGTGGAGGCAGAAGCTGCTGGTCGACTCATGTTCTATGGTAATGGTGCTGGTGGCAATCCTACAGCGTCAGCGGTATTGGGCGATATTGTTGGTGCGGCGCGCAATAAAGTGTTTGGGGGGCGTGCGCCAGGGGAGTCAACATATGCGAATTTGCCTATCGCAAGTTTTGGTGATGTTCCTACCTGCTATCACATTGATATGGAAGTTGAAGATCGTATTGGTGTGTTGGCGCTGCTTACAAAGATTTTTGCGGAGCACTCTATTTCTTTACGTACAGTACGCCAGGAAGAAAAGTCGGGTAGTTCAAGGCTGATTCTTGTCACGCATACTGCTCGGGAAGCTGATTTGGCACATACTGTAGCCTTGGTGGAACAGCTTGAACCGGTAAAGAAGATCAACAGCGTTATTCGCCTTGTGACCCAGTGAAAGAGCATAAAATGCCCATTGAGATACCTGTAGGCACAAAAGTTCGTGTGCGTGTTCCAGCTTCCTCTGCCAATTTAGGTCCTGGATTCGATACCTTAGGGTTAGCCCTGACACTGTATGACACCGTGGAAGTGGAGGTCATAGCGCAAGGGCTGGAAGTAGTAGTTTCTGGTGAGGGAGAAGGAGAACTACCTCTTGATGATTCTCACCTTGTAGTCAAAGCAATTCGTTCTGGTTTACGTTGTGCCCAGGCACAGGTGCCAGGTCTTAAAGTGGTTTGCCATAATTCTATTCCGCAGTCCAGGGGGCTTGGTTCTTCAGCTGCTGCAGCAGTGGCTGGGGTGAGTGCAGCTAATGGTTTGGCTGGTTTTCCTTTGACACAGCAGCAGCTTGTGCAGCTTTCTTCGGCTTTTGAGGGGCACCCGGATAATGCAGCGGCATCGGTATTGGGTGCTGCAGTTGTATCGTGGACAGAAGTTCCGGTAGATGGTCGTACGCAACCGCAATATCATGCAGTTACTATCGACGTTCACCCAAAAATTAAAGCAACAGCATTGGTGCCAGATTTTCATGCTTCTACTGAGGCTGTGCGTCGAGTGCTGCCTAGTGATGTGACCCATGTTGATGCTCGGTTTAATGTATCGCGCTGTGCAGTGATGACTGTGGCCTTGCAAAAACACCCTGAATTATTGTGGGAGGGGACCAGGGATCGTTTGCACCAGCCGTATCGCGCTGATGTTTTGCCAGTTACCGCTGAATGGGTGAATCGCCTACGCAATAAAGGCTATGCTGCATATTTATCTGGTGCAGGACCAACCATCATGGTGCTTTCTACTACACCAATAGATGAGAAAATTTTAGATCAAGCACGTGATGAGGGCTTGCGGGTTCTGTCTTTAGACGTAGCAGAGCCAGTGAGCGTGGAGCGGCTTTCTTAACTTTTATTCCCAGCTTTATACCCTGGACCAGGCAACGCAATGACCTGGAAATCACCATCATTGAGATGTTTGCGTAGGTCTATTTTGTCGAATTTTCCTACTGAGGTCTTGTCGATGGAGTCCACAAAAGTCCAGTATTCCGGGAGCATCCACGCTGGGAATGCATTACGCATTTTATCGCGTAGCAGAGCAGCAGTTTCGGCATTGGCATCGATTCCTTTGGCTAAGACTGTTACTGCCAATGGGCGTTCCATCCATTTTTCGTCTGGGTGGCCAATGACTGCGCACTCTACGACCTCTGGCGCTGCCATAATTTCGTTCTCCAGTAGCGTCGAATAGATCCATTCACCACCAGAGCGAATAACGTCTCGTGCTCGGTCGTGGATTGTTAAAAATCCGTCTGAGGTTACTGAACCGACATCTCCGGTGCGTAGCCAACCGTCGAGAGTGAATTGTTCAGGACCATCGTCGACAGGTTCATTCCTGAATAATGCAGCAATGCCATCAGCGTCTGTGGTGGGTGAGTGATAATAACTGCCAGTAACCCAATTCCCTCGGACTTGAATCTCACCCTGGTGCCGGTCGGTGGAGCTTACGATTTCTCCATCGTTAACCACGCGATATTCGATAGACGCGGGGAATCGCCCTTGGCTTTCTCGATAGGTCAGGCGTGTTTGTCCGGATACTCCAGAAGGCGGTCGCGCAACAGTGATTGCTGTAGAGGTTTCTGTCATTCCCCACACATGAACAACATCCACACCATAATGTTCTTCCCACAATGTGATAAGCATGGGTGGCACAGCCGAACCACCTGCGAAAATCTCTTGTAAGCTCATGCGCTCTGGTGGATTATGCATGTAGTGCACCATGAGCTGAATCCAGATTGTTGGCACCCCATGCGCAGAACGTGGGTGAGTAGCAGCAATGACCTTTGCCAATGATGCCGGGGAAACATTGACACTGGGAAAGACGAGCGGGGTGCCAGACATGAAAGCTGCAATAGGCACTCCCCAAGATAAAACATGGTAGATAGGTACGCAGCATAGGAATGATTGCCCGTGCGTGATAGCCATGGAATCTGTGGTACGCAGACTTAATGATTGCAAGTATAAGGAGCGATGAGAGTAAGCAACTCCTTTTGGTGCACCGCTAGAACCAGTGGAATAACATAATGCAGCAGCGGTATTTTCATCAAGCACTGGCCATTTATAGTCTGTGGATCTGCCGTCGAGAAGAGCCTCATAGGAATAGCAGATGATATTTTCTGGAATATGCGCTACAGCAGCACTGATATCATTGCTGCCGATGAATACTACATATTTCACAGTGGGGCATCCTTGCGCCAGGATGGTGCCCAATTGTTTTGCCATGCGCTGGTCGGCAATAATGACCTGATCCTGTGCGTGGTTAATGATATGCCGTATCTGGTCATTCATGAGTTGCTTATTGAGTGGATTAAATACGGCTCCCATACAGGCAACTGCAAAAAGGGTTTCTAAATGTTCAGCGCAGTTATACATTAAGGTGCCCACACGTTGATCTGCGTCGATACCCAATTCATCTCTGAGTGCATGTGCTAATGCAGCAGCCCGAGCGCCGATGTGGGCAAAGGTAGTTTCGTGGGTTGTGTCATTTTCCCACGTGGTGACTTTTGTCTCGCCCAGCAGGGTGGAACCATGTGTCAAGATTCGAGAAAGGTTCAACGGGAGATCTTGCATTGTGGACAGCATATTTACCTAGTTTAGTGAGAAAGGCAGGCATTAGCTTATCGACGCACAGGTGGTGAATTATCTTCTCGTCATCCCGTGTCGAACGCAATAGTTCTTTGTTTTTCTGAATGTTTCTCGCTTGGAGCGTGAATATGTGTTACACTGCCAAGCGGTGAGATAAGTCAGAAGTTTTTCTGGTGGGTATATCAGTTTTCTTACCGCCAATTCTTCGCCATTATGACTTTCTCTTTTCCACAGCTTTGACTTTCCATGTCAAACGATCGACTAAATATTTCCCTAAAATGCTACTGCCATAGGTCTGGGCGGTGTGGGGGCTCGTGTGGAATCATGGAACCCATGTATTTCGCCGAAAATAATGCCGCGACAACCTCTCAGCATGGCGTGAGCACATGAAAGGACATCTGTGACTGGTACAGATAATGGCGCGCAGCGCAACTTAGCGGCAATGCGTCTTCCAGAGCTACGTAAAATTGCTGCTGAAATGGGACTTAAAGGAGTTTCAGCACTGCGTAAAGGTGATCTTATCGCCGCGATTAATGGTGCACAGGGGGCTGGTACTGCGGCAAAGGCTACGCAAGAAGTAAAAGAAGAATCACAACCGCAAACACCGCCAACACAGCAGCGTGGTCGCCGTCGAGTGGCAAAAAACACTGCACAAATAAATGACAGCACTGAATCAGAAAGTGCGCCAGCTCAGGATACTCAAGATGCTGGTGAACAACCACGTAAAGCAACTTCTCGCCGTCGTGCAGTGCGTGCTAAAGCAGAAGAAACAGCTGATCATTCTGCTCACGATGTGGAAACTACAGATGTAGCAGAAAAAGCAGATGAGAATGCACAAAACTCTGACTCAGAAGAGCCACGGTATGAATCACGTTCTGCTGCACGACGAGCACGTCGAAACCGGGCACGTCGAGAGCATCGTGAAATAAAGGCTCAGCGTGAGGCAGATAATTCTGCTGAGCCAACTGAGGAGAAGGAAGCAGCACAGCAGCAGGAGAATGCGTCACACGATAATGCTGCTGAGGAGCGTCAGGAGCGCCGTCGAGAGCGTGGTGAGCGTCGTAACCGCAGGAATCGTCGTGGACGTGATCGTGACCGTGACACCGACACGAACGAGACACGTGAAGATGAAGTATTACAAAATGTTGCCGGTATCCTCGACATCATCGACAACAATGTTGCTTTCTTACGTACCACTGATTACCATGCAGGGCCTGCTGATGCTTATGTAAGTACACAGGTTATTCGCCGTTTTGGTTTGCGTGCTGGTGACGCAGTAACTGGGCAGGTACGCGTTCATAATGATAATCATCAGGGTGGACGTGGACGTAGTCGCCAAAAATATAATCCATTGGTTAACGTGGATACTATTAATGGAGTTAGTGTTGAAGAAGCGAAAGCTCGCCCAGAGTTTGCTAAATTGACTCCGCTTTATCCAAATCAACGCTTACGTTTGGAAACAGAAAAACATATTCTTACCACACGTGTGATTGATTTGATTATGCCAATCGGTAAAGGGCAGCGTGCTTTGATTGTTTCCCCACCTAAAGCGGGTAAAACAACTATTTTGCAAAATATCGCGAATGCGATTAAGACAAATAATCCAGAGTGCTATCTCATGGTTGTGCTTGTCGACGAGCGTCCTGAGGAAGTTACTGACATGAAACGCAATGTTAAAGGTGAAGAAGTTATTGCTTCTACCTTTGACCGTCCACCTAGCGAACACACCGCTGTTGCCGAATTGGCTATTGAGCGCGCAAAGCGTTTGGTGGAGCAAGGTCGTGACGTTGTCGTACTTCTTGATTCGATTACTCGTTTGGGACGTGCTTACAATAATTCCTCGCCTGCTTCTGGTCGTATTTTGTCTGGTGGCGTGGATTCTAATGCCCTTTATCCACCAAAGCGATTCTTGGGAGCGGCGCGCAATATCGAAAATGGTGGTTCGCTCACCATCATCGCCACTGCAATGGTAGAAACTGGTTCTGCTGGTGACACAGTCATTTTCGAGGAGTTCAAGGGTACTGGTAATGCGGAACTGAAACTCGATCGTAAAATTTCCGAGCGTCGGGTGTTCCCAGCGGTGGATGTTAATCCTTCTGGTACTCGTAAGGATGAGTTGCTTTTGGCACCAGAAGAAGCACGCATTATGCACAAATTGCGTCGTATTCTCTCTGCTCTTGAGCCACAGCAAGCTATTGATTTGCTGATTAAGCAACTCAAGAAGACGAAGAATAATGGCGAGTTCCTCATGCAAGTTGCTACCTCAACTCCAATGGCTGAAGATAACGAGGAGGACTAAGTGGCAGCTCAGGTTTCTGCAGTTGATGACATAGTTTCTGAGTATCAAGGCATTGAAGCCCAAATGGCAGATCCAGAAACTATGGGGGATCAACAACTCTTCCGCAAGCTGTCAAAACGCTATTCAGAGCTCCAGCCTATTATCAAAGTCAATGATGTTCTTGTGCAGGCGCGTGCAGATCTAGCAGATGCCAAAGAAATGGCACATGAGGATCATGAGTTTGCTGAAGAAGTTACGCGTTTGGAGCAGTTGGTCGTCGAAAGCGAAGAAAAGCTGGCTGATCTCTTGGCTCCTCGTGACCCCCATGATGGTGATGACATTTTTATGGAGGTAAAAGCTGGAGCTGGTGGTGAGGAGGCAGCACTTTTTGCTGGCGACTTAGTACGAATGTATCAGCGTTATGCTGAAAAACATGGGTTTAGCACTGAGATTTTAGATCTCTCAGAATCGGATCTGGGGGGTGTCAAAGACCTCACGATGTCTATTCGCTCAAAGCAACCTTCACGTGATGGCGCATGGAGCGTATTTAAGTTTGAGGGCGGGGTGCACCGTGTACAGCGTGTTCCTGTGACAGAATCTCAAGGTCGCATCCAGACTTCAGCCGCTGGTGTGTTGGTTTATCCAGAGCCCGATGAGGTCGGGGAAGTTGAGATCAATGAAAAAGATTTACGCATTGATGTTTATCGCTCATCAGGTAAGGGTGGTCAAGGTGTTAACACTACTGACTCAGCTGTGCGTATTACGCATTTACCTACTGGAATTGTGGTGACCTGTCAAAAGGAACGCTCACAGATTCAGAATAAAGCACGTGCTATGCAGGTATTATCTGCGCGATTGCAAGCAATGGCTGAGGCTGAAGCTGATGCACAGGCAGCGGAAGGTCGAGCAGCACAGATTCGTACTATTGATCGTTCCGAGCGTATCCGCACTTACAATTGGCCGGAGAATCGTATTGCCGATCATCGCATTGGTTATAAAGCAAATAACCTTGATTCTGTGCTTGGCGGCGATTTGGATGATTTATTTACTGCACTACAGGCTGATGAACGAGCACAACGTTTGGAAGCGGAATAATAACCGATCCAATGAGGTACTGGGCACTAATGCTCAGTACCTTTTGTGTTGGGATAGGGGTTGATAGTGAAAATGGTTGGGTCGCACATACCGGATACGGTTTTGACTTCCGGCTCGAATGTGGCACAAGCTCTCAAAGAAGCCATAGCAGTATTTACTCGAGCTGGTATTGAAACTCCTGAGCAGGATGCACTTATTTTTGCTGCTGAGGCATTGGGGTGTGCTGTTTTAGAAGTAAGACTCCATGCAACAGCGCTTATGCCGACACAGTTTTTTGCTCATGTTGCCCAGCGTGCTCAGCGCATTCCTGTGCAGCATATTCTAGGAACAGCATGGTTTGGTCCGCTCAGTCTTGCTGTTGGTCCAGGGGTTTTTATTCCGCGACCGGAGACAGAGGTATTGGCAGATTGGGCTGTGCGCCAGATTGGCAATAAGCACATGAAAGTTGCTGATTTGTGTACTGGCTCTGGAGCTTTGTCGGCCTACATTGCGCATTATTGTCCGAATGTAAGTATTGTGGCAGTCGATAAAGATGAGCGAGCCTTAAAGTGGGCACGGAAAAATGTGCCAGAACACGTTAGTTTGTGTCATGCAGATGTCTGTGATCCAGAATTACTAAAAGGTCAAGACTCTACCTTTGACCTCATCGTGAGTAATCCGCCTTATGTACCAGAAAGCAACTGTCTACAACCAGAGGTCTATCACGACCCATATCATGCCGTTTTTTCCGGTGCAGATGGCATGACCGTGATTAACGGCATGGTCATGCGTATGATGCAGCTACTGAAACCAGGTGGATTATGCGGTATTGAACATGACGACACTACTAGTGCAGCAGTACAGGAATGTGTGAGTGCTACTGGGTTGTCTCAGGACATACGTGTGCTCAAGGATTTAGCAGGTATTGATCGCTTTATTCTGGCTAAGCGTAGTTGAGTGCATTGTTAAGTCAGGTCAAACTGTTATGATAAGCAGATAGACCAATATGAATCAGACGTGAGCATTGTTCAGGTCTTAAGTGTTGAAAGCAATAATTGGGTACAAAACGTTATGAGTAGAGTTTATGATTGTGCTGATGCACAAACTCGTGCAACTGGTATTAGAACAGCAGTAAGCGCCGTGAAAAGTGGGCGGTTGATCGTTATGCCTACCGATACACTTTATGGTTTGGGCTGTGATGCTTTCGACAATGATGCTGTCGCAAAACTACTCAGTACTAAACGACGTGGGCCTGATATGCCTGTGCCAGTGCTTATTGGCAGCTGGGATACTGTGCGTGGTTTGGTCGCTCATTATGATGAGCAGCTAGAAACATTAGTGGAAGCATTTTGGCCAGGTGGCCTGTCTCTAGTGGTGCCACAAGCTCCTAGTCTACCGTGGAATCTGGGCGATACCCGTGGCACGGTCATGCTCCGTATGCCTTTGCACCCAGTGGCCATAGAAGTGTTGCGTGAGACTGGACCAATGGCAGTGTCGAGTGCAAATGTGTCTGGGCAAAAACCAGCGACAACCGTCGAAGAAGCTCAGCAACAACTTGGGGCAGCGGTCAATGTTTATCTTGATGGTGGTACTACTCCGGTGGGAGTTGCCTCCACTATTGTCGACTTATCTGGTGACCACCCTGTTATTTTGCGTGAGGGAGCTATTAGTAAGCAGCGCATTACCCAAGTGCTCAATCGTGATCCGGAGAGTCTGACCTAAATGGGATCGGGTGTTGCTGGTGTGCCAATGCGTGAGCTTGCTCTCGTTCTATTAGTGGCAGCAGCTTTGACGTATCTTGCTACTGGCATAATTAGATATGTCATGGTCAGGTACGGCATTCTCAATGAGATCAGAGAACGTGATGCGCATGAACAGCCTAAGCCGCGTTTAGGTGGGGTTGCCATGTTTTCTGGTTTTATTGGTGCAGTGTTTTTGGCGCAACAATTGCCAGCTCTTACTCGTGGTTTCCAACCGATTACCCCAGAAATGAGTGCAGTGCTTTGGTCTGCTTTTGTCATTGTTGTCGTTGGTGTCTTGGACGATTTATGGGATCTTGATGCGTTGACAAAGCTGGTGGGGCAACTATTGGGTGCACTTATCATGAGTTTGCTTGGTCTGACCTGGACTTTGCTCTATATCCCCATTGGTGGCGGTACCACGGTACTTTTGGATCAATTTTTTTCCACAATTATCACAGTGCTTTTTACTGTTACGTTGATCAACGCCATCAATTTCATTGACGGACTTGATGGTCTTGCGGCTGGTTTGGGAATGATAGCCGGGCTTGCTATTTTAGTTTTTTCTATGATTATTCTCCACGACCAAGGAGGCATGGTTTCTGCCTATCCACCAGCAATCATTGCTGCTGCCTTGGTGGGAATTTGTGCAGGATTTTTGCCACATAATTTTGAGCCTTCTCGCATTTTCATGGGAGATTCAGGTGCGATGCTCATTGGTTTGTTGCTGGCAGCAGCAGCTACATCGGCCAGTGGGAAGATCAATATGGGGCTCTATGGCACCGCAGATTTAATTGCGTTGATGTCGCCCATTATCGTAGTGATAGCAGCAGTGTTTGTTCCTATGTTGGATCTGGTCATGGCAGTGGTTCGTCGAGTAGGCAAGGGGCAATCGCCGTTTATGCCAGATAAGAAGCACTTGCACCATCGTTTGCTTTCTTTGGGGCATACACATAGGCGAGTGGCGTTGTTGCTTTTACTTGTGGGTTTCGGTTGCTGCTTTTGGTGCGGTGTCCTTTTCGATCGTGCCGCCTTTTTATGCAGTCGGTGCCATTGTTATTGCTATCGCCGTCGCTATTTTCTTTACCTGGTATCCCGTACATATTCGACAAAAACAAGCTGCTAAAAATACATCGTGACCTTTGGTCTGTAAGATAGTCTTTGTGTCTCAAGAAAATACAGAATCTATCCTTTCTTCAGCTGCTGCACGATTATCGCCTTACGACGACCAACGCAAGCCATATGCCATGGCGGTTCGTCGAGGGCTTATAGCTTTAGCGGGCATTATTGTCCTTTCTTTGATCGTGTGGGGAATTGCTGCAGGTATGCCAGGCGTGTGGGCTGTGCTTATCGGTGGTGCCATTGGTGGCGGCTTTACCCTTTTTACGATGCTGAGTGGTTGGGTGAGTGCTTATGTTGCACCGCAGCTTAGTGTGGGCATTATCCTCGGTAGTTGGTTGCTGAAAATGGTGCTTCTCTTTGTTGTTATGGTACTTATCCGTGATCTGACCTTTTATCATCGGGGTGCTTTTGTGACTACTACCTTCATTGCTTTGGCAGTGACATTAGGTGTAGAAGTCATGTCGATTTTGCGTTCCAAGACTACCTATACACAGTGAGTTTCCTTATCGGCGCTATCGCGGCGGGGGGATGATGCGGGGGTAAGTGACTCTATTCTTATTGCTGTGATTGAACTTACAGTCATACGTTTTCCCCGCTAAAGGCTAATTGTGATGCCAGCTAAAGGTTTTGCTCCAAAAAGTCCTGGCATGGAATAGATATTTAACTAAAATGCCTGCTAATCTAATCGATGGACTACTCAGGGTTTTTGTAGGTCTGCTGTGTGTACTCCATGCTTGCAGGTGAGTAAAAAGGGCTCTGGGAAGTGTCCCTGTTGTTACCGTGCTGATGTGCGACGGAATCCATGGTGATGACAGTGAGATTTTAGACGTCCATCGCACCGTGAAATTTTTTCACGGCCCGAACACGGGAGAGAACGCTGAGCGTTATAACACTGTCGATGAAGGGTGAATTTCATACACCCAACATTGATCACGAATTTTTCCCGGATGCCTTCTGGTTTACTGATGTGGCTGGCGGTTGGTTCCAGATCGACCGCTTGATGTTTGTCCGTCTGCTGATGGCAGTGGTTTTGGGCGCTTTTTTTGCTATAGCAATGCGCAATCCAAAGCTTGTTCCTTCTGGTTTGCAGAATCTAGCCGAGTTTTTCTTGGATTTTGTACGTATTCACATTGCGGAAGATATTTTAGGTAAGAAAGAAGGACGTCGTTTCCTTCCGGTAATTGCCACCATTTTCTTCATTGTGTTTATTATGAATATCCCTTCGGTTATTCCATTCCTTAACATTTCGCCTAATGCTCGTATTGGTATGCCAATTGTGCTGGCGGCATTTGGATATATAGCTTTCATTTATGCCGGAGTTAAACGATACGGTTTCTTCAAGTACATACGATCATCAGTGGTAATTCCGCATTTGCCATTCCTGGTCTATTTTCTTGTTATTCCACTGGAGTTCATATCTACATTTATTGTTCGTCCAGTATCGTTAGCTATTCGTCTTATGGTTAATATGCTCGCAGGACACGTCATCCTCGTGCTTATTTTCTCTGCGACAAATTTCTTCTTCTGGCAGTTAAATGGCTGGACTGCAATGTCCGCAGTAACCATTGTTTTTGGTGTACTTATGACACTCTTTGAGTGTCTAGTGATCTTCTTGCAGGCGTATATTTTCGCCTTGTTGGTCGCTGTGTACATTGAATTATCGCTTCATGCAGATGAACACTGATGAGCAACCAGTGCATCCCTTGCGGATCACAAATCTCTATAGTATTGAAGTATTTGTCAGGTAAATATCTGACTTATAGAAAGGGAACTTTTTCTCATGAATGAAATCATTTTGGCAGCAGGAAACGCTGGTGGAATTGAAGGTAGCATCGCTGGTATCGGTTTCGGTCTTTCTGCCATTGGTCCTGGTATCGGTATCGGTATCATCGGTGGTAAAACTGTTGAGGGTATGGCACGCCAGCCTGAGATGGTTGGTCAGCTTCGTACCGCTATGATTTTGGCTATCGCTTTCGCCGAGGTTTTGGGTCTTTTGGGCTTCATCGGCGCTTTTATCTTCTAATCATTACAACACGAAAGCTACAGATACATGACGAACGTCATTCAATTTCTAGCCGCAGAAGAAGGCTCAAATAGTGTTCTTCTACCTGCTACTTACGACATCGTCTGGTCTATCGTTGTGCTTATTGTCCTAGGGGCACTATTCACTTACTTCGTGTTACCGAAGTTTAAGGAAGTTCTTTCCGAACGTGAGGACCGGATCGCAGGTGGTATTCAGCGTGCTGAAGTAGCACAAGCTGAGGCGAAAGCGGCTCTTGAGAAGTACAATGCTCAACTTGCTGATGCACGCGCTGAGGCAGCTGAAATTCGTGATGAAGCCCGTGCGCGGGGTAAGCAAATTGAAGCTGAATACAAAGCGAAAGCTATCGAAGAGAGCAACCGAATTATTGAATCTGGCGAAAAGCAACTTGCTGCTCAGCGTGAGCAGGTTGTTGCAGAGCTACGTCGTGAAATGGGTCAGAACTCGATTTCTTTGGCTGAGCGTTTGCTCGGAGAACAACTCTCTGACGACGTAAAACGTTCAGGAACCATTGATCAGTTCTTGTCTGGTCTAGACACCGTTAGCGCAACAGGAAAGTGAGCACAATGCATACAGCGAGCCGTGAGGCACTAGCTCAGGTTTCTTCCCATATTGATACTGCATTGCAGGGGAATGAAAATGCTGTAGCTATTGCCGCCCAGACTGGCGCTGAGCTTTTTGATGTTGTTGATGTTTTGGAAGGCGATCGTCGTTTACGCATTGCCGTTGCAGATTCATCACGCATAGCTCAGCAACGTTCGGGTCTCATCTCTGCTGTGTTTGCCGGTAAAGTCTCACAGACTACTCTTGAAGTGCTCATCACTGCAGCAAGTCTCGAGTGGTCTACTCCTCGCGAGTTCCGTGCTGGTTTGGTCGAATTAGGTCGCCATGCACTATTGCGATCAGCAGAAGTTCAAGGGCAGATTGGGCAAGTAGAAGAAGAGCTCTTCCGTTTGTCTCGTCTCTTGGGCAAAGAAGCACAATTGACTCTTCTGCTTGATGATCGCAGCGCAGATCCACAACGAAAGAGTGCGTTATTTGCAAGTGTTCTTTATGGCAAGGTTACTGCGGTAACTGAAGCACTTGCTTTGCAGGTAACGCGTCGCACTGAGCACAATGTTATTGATGATATCAATGCATTATCGAAGAAAGCTGCTGCATTGCAGGGGCGCGATGTTGCTTTTGTGGTGTCTGCTACAGAACTCAGTGGTGCACAAAATGACTCATTGGCGAATAAGCTAGAGCAGATTTATGGTCGTGCGATGAACATCCACTCTGAGGTTGATCCCAGCCTCCTCGGTGGCATGATTATCCGAGTTGGCGATGAAGTAATAGATGGATCAACTTCTGGAAAGATTGAACGTCTACGTGCGAATTTTGTCTAACACGACAACACACTAATAGTTAAGAATAGAAATTGCTGGAAGAAACAACCGAGAGCAGGAAGAACATGGCGGAGCTTACGATCTCCTCCGACGAGATCCGTAGCGCGATTGCGAACTACACCTCGAGCTACTCCGCGGAGGCCTCCCGTGAGGAGGTTGGCGTGGTGATTTCGGCAGCCGATGGTATTGCCCAGGTATCTGGCCTTCCATCTGTTATGGCGAATGAGCTGCTTGAGTTCCCAGGTGGCGTAATTGGCGTCGCTCAGAACCTCGATACCGATCGCGTTGGTGTCGTAGTCTTGGGCAACTATGAAAGCCTTAAAGAAGGCGATGAAGTTAAGCGGACTGGAGAAGTCCTTTCGATTCCGGTCGGGGATAATTTCCTTGGTCGTGTTATCAACCCTTTGGGTCAGGTCATTGACGGGCTTGGTGCTGTTGAAGCTGAAGAAAACCGTGTGCTTGAGTTGCAGGCACCAACTGTTTTGCAGCGTCAGCCAGTGGAAGAGCCAATGCAGACCGGTATCAAAGCTATTGACGCAATGACCCCTATTGGTCGTGGTCAGCGTCAGTTGATCATTGGTGACCGTAAGACTGGTAAGACTGCTGTATGCATCGATACCATCTTGAACCAGAAGGCTAACTGGGAGTCTGGCGACAAGAACAAACAAGTTCGTTGTATTTATGTTGCTATTGGTCAAAAAGGCTCAACAATTGCCGCTGTCCGTAAAACCCTAGAAGAGCATGGTGCATTGGAGTACACCACAATTGTGGCAGCACCTGCTTCTGATTCTGCTGGTTTCAAGTGGCTTGCGCCTTTCGCAGGTGCAGCATTGGGACAGCACTGGATGTACCAGGGCAATCACGTATTGGTCATCTATGATGATTTGACTAAGCAGGCTGAGGCATACCGTGCTATCTCCTTGCTTCTTCGTCGCCCACCAGGACGTGAAGCATACCCAGGTGACGTTTTCTACTTGCACTCTCGTTTGCTAGAACGTGCAGCTAAGCTCTCCGACGATATGGGAGCTGGTTCTATGACCGCGCTGCCAATCATTGAAACCAAAGCGAACGACGTATCTGCCTTCATTCCTACCAACGTAATTTCTATTACTGATGGTCAGGTATTCCTTGAGTCCGATCTCTTTAACCAGGGTGTTCGTCCTGCGATTAACGTTGGTGTGTCGGTTTCTCGTGTTGGTGGTGCTGCACAGACAAAGGGCATGAAGAAAGTTTCTGGTTCCTTGCGTCTTGATCTTGCTGCATATCGTGATCTTGAGGCTTTCGCTACTTTCGCGTCTGACCTTGATCCTGCGTCGAAAGCTCAGCTTGATCGTGGTGCTCGTCTCGTGGAATTGCTCAAGCAATCTGAGAACTCACCACAGACTGTTGAACATCAAATTGTGTCAATCTGGCTTGCTGGTAATGGACACTTCGATTCTGTTCCCGTCGAAGACATCCGTCGCTTTGAGTCAGAGTTGATTGAGAATCTTCACTCCACAACACCTGAAGTTTTCGAGCAAATCGCTGGTGGTGCACAGCTTTCTGAGGACTCTCAGAATGCTCTGGTTGCTGCTACCGATAAGTTCAAGCGTTCTTTCCAGACCACTGATGGCACTGTTGTTATCAATGAACCTGAGGTTGATGCGCTTGCTGCAGGTGACGTACAAAAGAACCAGCTAAAGGTGAAGAAGTAAAGTTTTAAGACTTTATTTTAGAGCCATCAATTAGGAAAGAAGGGAGGCGAAAGATCCATGGCAAATCTTCGAGAATTGCGTGACCGAATTAAATCGGTGAACTCAACAAAGAAGATTACTAAAGCGCAAGAGCTTATTGCGACATCTCGCATTACTAAAGCGCAGGCACGGGTCGAGGCTTCATTGCCTTACGCCACCGAGATCCACAATGTGATGGAGCGTTTGGCCTCAGCTAGTTCTTTGGATCATCCGATGCTACGTGAACGAGAAGGCGGTAACCGCGCAGCTATTCTTGTAGTATCGAGTGATCGCGGCATGGCTGGTGGGTACAACTACAATGTCTTCAAGAAAGCTGCTGAGTTGCAGAAATTGCTTGAAGAAACCGGCTATGAGGTTGTCCGCTACGTCACAGGAAATAAGGGAGTTGCTTATTATAAGTTCCGCGGCGAAGAAGTCGCAGGTGCTTGGACAGGTTTCTCCCAGGATCCGACGTGGAGTGGTACTCACGACGTTCGCCATCATCTCATTGATGGATTCACTGCAACGTCTGAGGGAACCACACAGTGGTGCGAGGGCTTAACTGCTGAAGAAGGAAACGGCATTAAAGGCTTTGACCAAGTTCATGTGGTCTACACTGAGTTTGAGTCAATGCTTACCCAAACCCCTCGTGCTTTCCAACTGCTGCCCATCGAACCAGTTATTGAGACGAGCGATCACACAGATAGTGCAATCGATCGTCACGATAAGACATCTGGTACACCAGAGTCAGATGTAGAGTTTGAGCCTGATGCGGATACTTTGTTGTCTGCATTATTGCCACAGTATGTATCCCGCAGCTTGTATGCAATGTTCTTAGAAGCATCTGCTTCGGAATCTGCATCTCGTCGTAATGCGATGAAATCTGCGACCGATAATGCTACTGCATTGGTTAAGGATCTTTCACGTGTGGCTAACCAGGCTCGTCAGGCACAAATTACCCAGGAAATCACAGAGATTGTCGGTGGCGCTGGTGCGCTCGCCGAAAGCGCAGAAAGTGACTAGATTATGACCACAGCTCTTACAGAGCAGAACACGCAAACCGCGTCTGTCGCGGGTCGCGTTGTGCGCGTCATCGGTCCGGTCGTCGACGTGGAATTCCCACGCGGCGAGCTGCCGGCACTGTATAACGCGCTGACTGTCGAGGTAACTCTCGAGGCAGTTGCAAAGACCATTACGCTTGAGGTAGCCCAGCACTTGGGTGACAACCTCGTGCGTACCATTTCCATGGCGCCTACCGACGGACTTGTCCGCGGCGCTGAGGTAACTGATTCTGGTAAGCCAATTTCCGTGCCAGTTGGTGACGTTGTGAAAGGACACGTTTTCAACGCGCTAGGTGATTGTCTTGACCAGCCAGGTCTAGGCCGTGATGGTGAGCAGTGGGGTATCCACCGCGATCCACCACCATTCGACCAGCTCGAAGGTAAAACCGAAATCCTGGAAACCGGCATTAAGGTGATCGACCTTCTCACCCCATACGTAAAGGGTGGAAAGATTGGTCTGTTCGGTGGTGCAGGTGTGGGTAAGACCGTTCTTATCCAGGAGATGATTACCCGTATCGCTCGTGAGTTCTCCGGTACATCTGTATTCGCAGGTGTTGGTGAGCGTACTCGTGAGGGTACTGACCTCTTCCTTGAAATGGAAGAAATGGGTGTGCTTCAGGATACCGCCTTGGTATTCGGTCAGATGGACGAGCCACCAGGAGTTCGTATGCGTGTAGCTCTTTCTGGTCTGACAATGGCGGAGTACTTCCGCGATGTTCAGCACCAGGACGTGCTGTTGTTCATCGACAACATCTTCCGTTTCACCCAGGCAGGTTCTGAGGTATCTACCTTGCTAGGCCGTATGCCTTCTGCTGTGGGTTACCAGCCAACCTTGGCTGATGAGATGGGTGTTCTACAGGAGCGCATTACTTCTACAAAGGGTAAGTCCATTACCTCTTTGCAGGCTGTGTATGTTCCTGCTGATGACTACACCGACCCAGCCCCAGCAACCACATTCGCTCACTTGGATGCAACCACAGAGCTTGACCGTTCTATTGCTTCCAAGGGTATTTACCCAGCGGTGAACCCACTAACATCTACCTCTCGTATTCTTGAGCCAGGTATCGTTGGTGAGCGTCACTACGAGGTTGCGCAGCGAGTTATCCACATCTTGCAGAAGAACAAAGAACTTCAGGACATCATCGCCATTCTTGGTATGGATGAGCTTTCTGAAGAGGATAAGATCACTGTTCAGCGTGCTCGTCGCCTTGAGCGTTTCTTGGGTCAGAACTTCTTCGTTGCAGAGAAGTTCACTGGTATCCCAGGTTCTTATGTGCCGCTTTCTCATACCATCGACGCTTTCGAGCGTATTTGCAATGGCGATTTCGATCACTACCCTGAGCAGGCCTTTAACGGTCTAGGTGGTTTGGACGACGTCGAAGCTGCATACAAGAAATTGACTGAGAAGTAGGGGAGGAACGGACATGGCTGACATCACCGTTGAAATAGTCTCTGTGGAACGTGTGTTGTGGAGCGGACACGCTAGCATTGTTACCGCACAAACCACAGAAGGCGAACTCGGCGTGCAGCCTGGTCACGTGCCATTTCTAGGGCAACTAGCCGAAAATGGCATTGTGACGGTTACTCCTGTGGATGGCAGCAAACTTGTTGCTGCTGTTCAAGGTGGCTTCATCTCTGTTTCTGCAGATAAAATCACTGTGCTTGCCGAATACGCTATTTGGTCTAATGAGGTTGACACCACATCAGCAGAAGCGAATTTGCAGTCTAGTGATGCACTATCTAAAGCTCGTGCTGAAGCTGAACTAAAAGCTGTCCGTCGAAGCGCAGGAGTATAACCTACACCTGCGACAGTGTTCACGTAGTTCATGTATTGGCGGCATGATTTCTCTTATGGGAGTCATGCCGCCTTTGCTTTTTCAGGTCATTCTAGCTGGATAGTGATACGTTCCACATTTTTAGAAAGTAATTCTGTTTTTTAGAAGGCGAAGTAGTATTATGGATTAAAATCTGAACACATCACCCATCAGTCCCTCTGTGTTAAGGATGCGTTTCGCCTGTGAAGTACGTATTTATTGCATTGGGTATTATCGCCCTATTTTTTGTAGTATTTGCCGCATGGCGTTTCTTAACTTTGCGTTCTAAAGGTACACCAGTTATTTTGCGTCGCCTTCCTGCCACTGGTACGCATGGCTGGCGTCATGGTCTTTTTCGCTATCATGGGGATAGCTTGCACTATTTCATGTTGCGCTCTATCGCACCGCTAGCAGATATGCTTTTTGAGCGTACGCATGTAGTTATTAAGGGTCATCGTGATGTAACTAATCGTGAGGACTCTTTTTTATTTGGTGATAAAATTGTTCAGTTTTCACACCACGGACAAGACTATGAATTAGTATGCAGTCCCCATGCAGAAATGGCTTTCACCGCTTGGGTAGAGGCGGCACCCAGTTCGCGTATGGATAAAATGAATCCTAAAGATTTACTTCGTAGAATCGGTAAAGATAATACGCAAAAGTAATCCTGTGCCAAGTTCAGCGTGGGGTGCGCTATATTTGCTTATCTGCAGTTAAGGTCTAAAGAATGCGTTTAGTCATTGCTCGTTGTTCAGTGGATTATGTCGGTCGTCTTGAAGCACACCTGCCGATGGCTGATCGGCTTATCATGATTAAAGCTGATGGTTCAGTTTCAATCCATGCAGATGATCGTGCGTATAAACCACTCAACTGGATGACACCGCCATGTACTCTCACAGAAACAGAAGTACCAGTAGCAGAGCTTGAAGATGCACAAGTAAAAGCACAGATGGACGCGCAGACAACGGTGGCATTATGGATCGTAGAAAATAAAAAAGGTGAGCAGCTAAGAATCACAGTTGAAGCCATCCACTCTGATTTGTCTTACAATCTTGGTGAAGATCCTGGATTGATTAAAGACGGCGTCGAGGCGCATTTACAAGAATTATTAGCCGAGCATATTGATACTTTAGGGGAAGGGCATTCGCTTATTCGACGTGAATATCCCACTGCTATCGGACCAGTAGACATTTTGTGCCGCAATGAGCAAGGGCAGACTGTAGCGGTCGAGATTAAACGACGTGGTGGTATTGATGGCGTTGAGCAGCTTTCTCGTTATCTAGAACTATTAAACAGAGATGAGCTATTGGCTCCAGTGCAGGGAGTGTTTGCTGCGCAAGAAATTAAACCGCAGGCACGTACTTTGGCCAATGACCGAGGGATTCGCTGCGTCACTCTTGATTATGATGCGCTCCGTGGCATTGAGTCTACGGAATTGCGTTTGTTCTAATCATGGGAAGAAAGAATAGGCGAGCGCCGTCGAAGCAGCCGTCTCGTCCTCTCGACGCTGCTACCTTGTGGGGTACGCAAAGCATGGAAGGACCTGCATGGACGCAGGGCGAAATTTACCATGTGCGAAGGATGAGTGCTTCTGCTGCAACCAAAAGATATATTTGCCCAGGGTGCAACCAAGATATTATGCCAGCGGTGGCGCATATTGTGGCGTGGCCTCGTGATTATGGGCGCGGAATAGAAGATCGCCGTCACTGGCACACTGGATGCTGGCAACGGCGGTAGTCTTGAAAATTACTGGATGGGTTGTGTGAGCTCTAGCAGGACACCACCTGCATCTTTGGGATGTACAAAGTTAATTTTTGCCCCTCCGGTACCAATTTTAGGTTCCGGATAGAGCAAACGAATACCTTGGTCGGTTAAATGTTTGCTCAGCGCCACAATATCATTGGTGCGCAAGCACATTTGCTGTAATCCTGGCCCTTTTTTGTCGAGAAACTTTGCAATGGTTGATTCCTCATTGAGTGGGGCAAGCAGCTGGATCATTCCATCAGTGGTGCCGAGATTTTTAGGACCAATCATTGCTTCTACAACGCCTTGTTCCTCATTGGTTTCTTGGTGATGGTTTACCCAACCAAATGCAGAGCGATAGAATTCCACAGCAGCGTCGAGATCAGCAACTGCAATACCTACATGGTCAAGGCAATCAACAAGTTCGTGGGGGATAGTGATATCAGAAAAAGAACTCATGGTTATGTAGTCTAATAGGTAACGATGAACTTAGGCAGGTACTTTTATCATGATTATTGCTTTTTCTGTTGCTCCTACCGAGGTAGCTAATGCACAAGCCGAAATGGCAGATATCGTCGCGGCAGCCATTAAGGTGGTACGAGAATCTGGACTTCCTAATGAGACAAATGCCATGTTTACCCTCATTGAAGGCGAATGGGAGGAAGTCATGGCAGTGGTAAAGAAAGCAACAGATGTGGTTCTTGAACTTTCTCCGCGTGCATCTTTAGTGATTAAGGCAGATATTCGTCCCGGGTATAGTGGACAGCTAAAGTCAAAAGTAGAATCAGTTGAGCGTCGTTTAGCTCAAGAATAACAAGAGAAGGAAGAGCAATGACTACTCCACAGCGTTTTGTCGCTGGCGCAATAGATTTAGCTGAAGTAAAGGCACGAGCGGAACAACGTGCACAAGCGCTGGCACAACCTGCAACATCTCAACCAGCAGCCACAGTTACATTAACTATGGACAATGTTGAGCAAGAGCTGATTAAGCGCTCTGCTGAAGTGCCGGTGGTCGTGCTGATCGGTACGCCGCGCAGCCCTGATTCAGAACAACTCAAAGCTGATTTATCTGCGCTGGCACAAGAGGCTGCACTGCAGTTTATTTTTGGCTATATCGACGCTGATGCCACTCCTGAGGTTGCTCGTATGTTTGGCATCCAAGGCTTGCCGACGGTTGTCGCCATTGCTGCTGGGCAGCCTATTGCTAATTTCGAGGGTGGGCAACCGCGCCAAGCACTAGAGCAATGGATCAATGCGGTTATCAAGGCTGTCGCTGGGCAATTAACTGGTTTAGCTCAACAAGAAACACCCGAAGATCCTCAATTTGCTGCGGCTACTCAGGCGCTTAACAATGGTGATTTCCTTGCAGCAATTGAGGTCTACGACACGATCTTGGCAAAAGAGCCTAAGAATCAGCAGGCGCTTCAAGCTCGTGATAACGCAAAATTCCTCTATCGGTTGCAGCAGAATAAGGATCAGCCAGATCCCATTGCCTATGCGCGTATGCATCCCGACGATATCGATGCGGCATTCCAAGCAGCTGATGCATATATTGCGGCTTCGCAACCTGAAGAAGCCTTCTCTTTGCTACTTGATTTATTAGAGACAAAGACCGGAGATGATAAGGCCACGATCAAAGATCGTCTGGTGGAATTATTTGCGCTTTATGAGGCTCATGATCCTCGAGTGCTCAAAGCACGAGCCCGAATGGCTAGTGCTCTATTCTAATGAGGTCACCATACCGGGAATCTCAGCCTGCCCAGCGATAGAGCTGCGCGCTCATTGCTGGGATATGCAGATTGACAGAGTAGGGATAATTATCCCATTCTTTGCCACTGCACACCGTGCTCGGCAGCAGATTATTTGCCCCTTGGTAGATCCCTGCATCACTATTAAATACGCATTCCCAGGTACCAGCCTCGGGAACGCCAAGGCGATAATGAGTATGGCTGACACCGCTAAAATTAAAGACGCACAGCATTTTTTCTCCAGTGGCGCTATAGCGAATAAACGCCAGGATATTATGCTGCGCTTCATCTGCTTTCACCCAGCTAAACCCCGATTCTTCATTGTCGAGGCTAAAAAGTTCAGGGCTGCGTCGATAAAGCATATTGAGGTCATGGGTTAAACGGCTAATACCAGCGTGATAGTGATCTTCTTGGTTAATATCCTCCCAGTCTAAGCTGCGGTCATGAGCCCATTCTCTTTCTTGCCCAAACTCCTGACCTTGGAAGAGCAGTTTTTTCCCGGGATGAGCATACATATAGGTAAGCAAAGCACGTAGACCAGCTGCTTTATTCCACTTGTCACCTGGAATTTTTCTCCATAGTGAACCTTTACCATGTACTACTTCATCGTGACTGAACGGAAGAATGAATTTTTCTGAATACGCATATACCAGCGAAAAAGTGATTTTGTTATGGTGATATTGGCGGTGAATGGGATCTTCCTGGAAATAGGCCAAGGTATCATTCATCCACCCCATATTCCATTTCATCGAAAAACCTAATCCGCCCTGCGTCGTAGGAGAGGTAACTCCTGGCCAGGAAGTCGATTCCTCAGCAATAGTGAGTACCCCACGATGATGTTTATGCACAGTGGCGTTGAGTTCTTGCAAAAATTGCACTGCTTCTATGTGCTCTCTGCCTCCGTATTCATTGGGCAACCATTCGTTTTCGCCTCGTGAATAGTCCAAATAGAGCATTGACGCTACCGCATCGACGCGCAGTCCATCGATATGGAACTCTTCACACCAATAGAGCGCATTGGCAATAAGGAAATTGCGTACGTGATTCAGACCATAATTAAAGACAAAAGTTCCCCAATCCTTTTGCTCACCACGTCGCCAGTCTGGATGCTCATAGAGAGCTTGACCATCAAAGCGTCCTAGGGCAAAGGAATCTTTAGGGAAATGCGCTGGAACCCAGTCCATAATGACACCAATACCGGCATTGTGGAAGGCGTCGATAAGCGCTTTAAGCTCATTTGGGCTCCCCCAAGCAGAGTAGGGCGCATAATAACCAGACACCTGATACCCCCACGAACCGCCGAAAGGATGCTGTGCTACTGGCAAAAATTCAACGTGCGTATAGCCCATTGTGTGGACATAATCGACTAATTCAGTGGCAAGGTCATGATAGCTACGTCCTTGTTTCCAAGAACCAAGGTGAACCTCGTAAATACTCATGGGTGCATTATCTGCGCAGTAGTGTTTGCGCTGTTCAAGCCAAGCAGCATCCTGCCATTGGTAGTTTGTTCCAGACACAATCGACGCTGTCTCTGGTGGTTTTTGCGCCAGCTGAGCTAACGGATCTGCTTTATCTAAGCGAGTGCCATCAGCAGTATAGATAGCATATTTATACACTGCACCTGCGCTTACTGTGGGAATGAAAATTTCCCACACGCCTGAATCTCCAAGGAGACGCATAGGATGTTGATCAGGGTTCCAACCATTAAAATCCCCAATGACAGCAACACCAGCGGCATGAGGCGCCCATACTGCAAAAGACGTACCAGAAACCTGACCGAGTTCTGTGGTGTACTCGCGCACATGGGCACCAAGAACCTCCCACAGACGTTCATGCCGCCCCTCGCCAATAAGATGCAAGTCCAGCTCGCCTAGAGTGGGCGAAAAAGAGTAAGGATCTGCACATTCTGCGACAAGCCCACTAGCCCAGGTGATGTGCAAGCGATAATCACTATCAGCAGGCTGTGCGACGATAGCTCCAAAGAAATCATGATCGAGTTTTTCTAAGGGAAAACTGCGTTGTCCACAGTGCAGTTCTACCTTTTGCGCCCCAATACACCGAGTGAGAAAACGGCTATGACTCGCGTCAAGAGTATGCAAGCCATAAATTGCGTGTGGATCAGTGCAAGCATGAGTGAGCAGAGAATACTCATCATGGTGGTGTAGCTGTAGTGAAGAAAAAGTAGACATGAAAGGTTCCTAGGATCTAAAAACTATAGTCCGAGTATTAGTTATGATAATTGGCTGGTCTATGCGTTATGACCCCAGTTCTTAGGTGTTTGGGTACAGGTGCGATGCTAAGAATATGTGCGACATCGCAGAATGGGTCGAGTCGGATGTAGTTATGCGCACTCCAAGTGAAATGCTGCTTGGTCACTAGATCGTAGACCGCAAAACTGTGGTCCTTATTCTCTGGTTGACCAAGCGCTGATAGATCAAGGCTTAGGGTGGTTTCTTGTGCGTGGTGTGGATCGAGATTCACTACCACGATAATCGCGTTTCCTGTGACAGGATCGACTTTAGAATACGCCAGGATATTGTCATTATCGGTGTGGTGGAAGTGCAATACCCGAAGTTGTTGCAATGCTGGGTGGTCACGTCGAATCTGGTTCAGTAATTGAATGAATGGTTCTAGTGAATCCCCGTTGCGTCGTGCAGTGGCAAAATCACGTGGGCGTAGCTCAAATTTTTCGCTGTCAAGATATTCTTCACTACCCGGAGCAACAGCGGTGTGTTCATAAAGCTCATAACCAGAATACACACCCCATAATGGTGATAATGTTGCTGCTAAGACTGCTCGAATAGCAAATATAGCTCGACCGCCATGCTGTAAGCTTGCATGTAAAATATCTGGTGTGTTCACAAAAAGATGAGGACGTGATACATCAGCCATTGCCGTTATCTCTCGAGCAAATTGCTCTACCTCGGCTTTTGTTACTTTCCAGGTGAAATATGTATAAGACTGTGAGAATCCTGCTTTTGCTAAACCATACAGGCGTGCTGGTCTGGTAAAGGCTTCAGCAAGGAAAATGACCTCAGGGTTGTTGCGATGAATCCGCGAAATCAGCCATGCCCAAAAGTTAGTTGGTTTAGTATGAGGATTATCTACTCGGAAAGTACGCACCCCACGATCAACCCAGAATTGTACGATGCGCAGCAATTCTTCATAAATTGCTGTTGGTGCGTTATCAAAATTCAGGGGATAAATGTCTTGGTATTTCTTAGGTGGATTTTCTGCGTAGGCAATCGTTCCGTCGGCAAGAATAGTGAAAAATTCCGGGTGGGTTTGTGCCCACGGGTGATCGGGTGCAGCTTGGAACGCGAGATCAAGAGCAATCTCTAATCCAAGTGATGTGGCAGTATCGAGTAAAAATTGAAAATCCTCAAGGGTTCCCAGTTCCGGATGCACGCTATCATGCCCGCCGGCAACAGAACCAATTGCCCACGGGGATCCCACATCTGTTGGCTGTGCGACGAGCGTATTATTTTTTCCTTTACGATTGACCGCACCAATAGGGTGAATCGGCGGAAAATAAACAGTATCAAAACCCATATCTGCTACGCGCTTGAGTGCTTGAGCAGTGCTACGGAAGGTGCCATGAATGGGGTTTCCTTGATCATCCCAACCCCCAGTAGAGCGAGGAAAAAGCTCATACCAGGAGCTAAAAAGCGCTTTTTTGCGTTCGACGAGCACCTGTTGGCTTGGTGCGGCAGATACTAAATCCCGCAGAGGATAGGCACGAATAAGCTCAAGAATTGGTTGGGCGAGTGCAACGGATAGTTTCTCAGCTACGGGTTGTGCGGAAAGGAGAAGTTGTGCGACGGAAAGGAGCGTGTCTTTTTCCTGTGCTGTGTGGGTTAATTGTGCAGTGCGTTGAAAAAGTTGAGCCCCTGTTGCCCAGTCATTGGCTAGTTCTTCGTTGTTTTGTCTTGCTTGCGCTTTTTTAGTTATGGCATTGCGCCAGGTTGCCATTGGATCTGACCATGCTTCTATCTGAAAAGACCAGATACCCATGACATCTGGAACAAAGCCACTATGCATTCGATCAACATCGACAGGATCACGATAAAAACTTTGAGTAAGTTCTGTGCTATCACGTGTTGAATCTGCAGGAGGAGTAATGCGCAGTGTGGCATTGATACAGTCATGTCCTTCACGCCAGATAAGAGCACTGATAGGAATATACTCACCAACCACGGCTTTTGCTGCAACTGTGCCGTGGGCGATAGTGGGGTGGATGTCGTCGATAGCAAGGCGGGGAAAAGAGGTGAGGCTTGGAGACTGAGTGGACAAGTTGGTGGCTCCTCATCATAGATTGCTTTGTCACTAAGTTTACCTGTGTCACTCACACAGATGCAGTACTTTATCCACAATGATTAGAGATAGATGCGTTAGCGTGCTGGATAAGCCAGAATGGAAGAGGAAGACGCAATGCCAGAACAGTCACAACAGTCAGAAATGTCGGGGATAGTGGGAATGTATAAGCACGATACAGATAATGAGCACAGCGATCGTAATCCAGACTTGCTTATAGACTTTGAGAATGTATCTTTTATCCGTTCTGGCAAGGCTCTGTTGGAATCGGTGACCTGGCAGGTAGAACTCGATGAACGCTGGGTTATCCTCGGGCCAAATGGCGCTGGTAAAACTACGCTTATTCGCTTGGCAGCAGCAGAAGAATTTCCTTCAGCTGGTCGGGCATGGCTGATGGGGGAGCGTATCGGCAAAACTGATATGCGTGATCTACGTACGATGATTGGGCTTTCTTCTGCTGCAGTCGCCAGTCGGATAGCGCCGGAAGAAAAAGTCACTGATCTGGTTATTTCTGCAGGTTATGCCATTCTTGGTCGGTGGCGTGAAGAGTATAGTGAACCAGATTTTGCGCAAACCCTCCAGGTGCTAGAGCGTGTTGGCGCTTTGCATTTGGTCGATCGCAATTGGGGAACACTTAGCGAAGGAGAGCGCAAGCGTGTGCTTGTAGCACGTGCCTTGATGACTAACCCAGAATTATTGCTTCTCGACGAACCGGCTTCGGGTATGGATCTGGGGGGTCGTGAGGATCTGGTGGGATACCTCAGCGAACTTGCTCTTGATCCTGATGCACCAGCAATGGTGATGATTACTCATCATGTGGAAGAAATACCTGATGGTTTTACCCACGCCCTTTTGCTTGATGAAGGCACTGTAGTGGCACAAGGTTTGATAGATGATGTGCTCACTGATGAGAATCTTTCTCGTGCGTTTCATCAGCAGATGAGGATCGATAAGATTGATGGGCGCTATTTCGCGCGCCGAGCGCGACAAGGTGGTTCACATCGGGCTGTTTAGGAATTAGGAAAGGAAGAAGGGGCACGGCATTATGCCTCCGATAGTTGAGGGTCTTGGCGGTAGAAAACTTGCGGTTACCGTGTTGATACTTCGTGATACCGCAGCAGGGTTAGAGGTTTTTGTCCAAGAGCGTGTCTCATCTATGCCTACTTTTCCTAATACTACGGTATTTCCTGGTGGCGGTGTAGATCCTCGTGACTTAGAAGAACCTATGGATCAGGTGCATAATACGTGGGGCGGTCCGGATCTAGATTTTTGGTCCCAGTCACTTAAAGTCGATAAGCGGATGGCGCGAGGCTTAGTATGTGGTGCTGCACGTGAACTTTTTGAGGAAACAGGAACCTTATTGGCTGGTCATGTGGGTGGTGCACCGGTACAAGATGCTACTCCGTATCATCCACAGCGGCTTGCTTTAGAAAGTCATCGGCTTTCTTTATCTCAGGTTTTGGCACGTAATCAACTGGTACTGCGCACTGATTTGCTATATCCCTTTGCGCGATGGGTGAGTGCTCCGACGGATGAGCATCAATTTGATGTCTATAGTTTTTTGGCGACGGCACCTGATGGGCAAGAACCTGATGGAAATACCCGAGAAGCTGCGTCGACTGGCTGGTTTACTCCTGATCTTATCCTTGATGGGTGGCGTGCAGGATTATTGCAGTTGGTGATTCCAACGTGGGCACAATTGCTCCACTTAAGCCATTTTCATAGTGTAGAAGAAGCGTTTGAGGCAGCCAAAGAGATTGATATTGCTCCTGTGATTGGTGATCCTGTTGATGATCCTCGGTATTATGAGTTTTTTCATGTCAAGCCGCCTAAACGCTTCTGAAGTGGCGTCGTTAGTGCGCTCTCACTGCCCAAGGGAAAATTAGGTTAGACTAAAAAGAAGAAAATATAAAGAGAAACGATTAGGAAAAGGAAATATATGCCCGCAATTGTGGTTTTGGTAAAAAATGTTCCTGATACGTGGTCTACGCGAACTCTTGAGGATGATTTCACCCTCAATCGCAGTGATGTTGATGAGACAATCGACGAAATCAATGAGTTCGCTGTGGAACAAGCCTTAAGAGTCCGAGAATCAAACCCTGATGCTGGGTACACTGTGGTGACATTATCTGCAGGTGGCGCATCCGCAGAAGAAGCATTGCGCAAAGCATTGGCGATGGGGGCAGATTCTGCAGTATTGCTTAACGACGAACAGCTTGCCGGTTCAGATATTTTAGGTACCGCATGGGCGCTATCCAATGCGCTCAATACCATTGCCGATATTGAGCTTATCGTGTGCGGTGCAGCATCTTCTGATGGGGCTGCGGGTGCTTTGCCAGGTATTTTGGCAGAATATCGACAGCAACCGGCACTTACTCATCTGCGTCAGATGAGCGTGCATAATGGCGTTATCACAGCTGTGCGTAACACTAATGATGGCGACTATGAATTAGAAGCACCATTACCAGCTATTGTCTCTATTACTGACAAAGCAGATAAGCCACGATTCCCGAACTTCAAGGGCATTTTGGCTGCGAAAAAAGCAGAAATAACGCACCTTGATCTGGCAAGCATTGGTGTGGCTGCCCAACAGGTTGGATTGGCTCATTCTGCAACTGTGGTCACTGCTGCCAATACACGTCCGCAACGCCAAGGTGGTGAGCTGATTCGAGGCAATGCTCAAGAGCTTGCGAATAGAATTGCTGATTATTTAGAGGCAGAAAAACTCATTTAAGACATTCGTATTGTATTAGCTCTTACCAATAAATAAGGATTGATTATGTCTTTTGCATATGTTCTCGTCGAACAGCATAATGGCGCTCTTGCACCAACTACTGCTGAACTTATTAGCCAGGCTAAGGTATTTGGCAGTGTCAGTGCCGTAGTACTTGGCAACGCTACTATCGCGCCCGAGCTGGTTGCGGAACTTGGTGCACTTGGTGCCGATAGCGTAATGGGTGCGATTGTTCCGGATCTTGATTCTCGTTTGATCGTGCCACAGGTGAACGCACTTCACGCACTGGCTGCGCAAACCCCAGCTCCAATCATTCTTTCCGCCGGCGCAGATACTAATGAAATCGCTGGTAGACTTGCTGCTCGTCTTGCCTCAGGCGTGCTTTTCGACGTTGTCGCTATCAATGCTGATCGCAGTGCGAGCATGTCTATTTTTGGAGATACTATTGCCGTTTCAGCAGCAGTGGGTGGCAATAGCCCTATCTATACTCTTCGCCCTGGTACTCAGGATTTGGCAGCAACGACCGTGGCTGCCGGTGCTGCAGTTTATAACGAGTTCGAGCTGCCACCAGCACAGAATACAGAAGTAACCGTGAAGTCTTATACCCCGGCTGTGCATGGGGATCGCCCTGAGCTTACTCAAGCTAAGGTGGTCGTCGCAGGTGGACGAGGTATGGACAGTGCAGAAAATTTTGGTGCTATCGTAGAACCGCTTGCCGACGTGCTGGGAGGCGCAGTAGGGGCCACCCGTGATGCAGTTGATTTGGGATATTATCCTGCCACATTCCAAGTTGGGCAGACTGGTGTGAGTGTATCACCTGATCTTTATATTGGGTTAGGAATTTCTGGTGCTATTCAACATACCTCGGGTATGCAGACCGCGAAGAAAATTATTGTTATCAACAATGATGAAGAAGCTCCTTTCTTTGCGATCGCTGATCTAGGCGTTGTAGGAGATGCACAAGAAATTGCTCCTTTGCTTACGGAAGAATTAGCAAAGCGCAAAGGCTAAAACAGTATAAAAGCGGTAGCAAGTCAGCTACCGCTTTTATTATGATTGCAGCTTAAACGCTAGTCGCTATCAGATTTGCGCAATTGTTCATCGAGCCAGGTGTATTCCATAGCATCAATGTGGGCACTTTGGGTATAGTCTGCTGCACCGTTATGGCCTCCCTCTACATTTTCATAATATGTAACAGGCTGACCAGCATCTTCTAGTGCCGCTGCGAAGAGACGAGCATGGCCTGGGTGTACTCGATCGTCTTTTGTGGAGCTCGTGATAAACGCTGGTGGGTATGCACGTTTTTCTCTAGCTACGACATGGTGGACGGGGGAGTATTTCTCCAGTACGGCACGTTCTTCTGGTTTATCGGGGTCGCCATATTCAGCAATCCAGCTATTACCTGCTAGCCAGGTGTGGTAGCGCAGCATATCTGTTAGTGGTACTTCGATAAGCGCAGCGCCAAAAGTCTCTGGGTACTGAGTAAGGGCAGTTGCTGTTAGTAGACCACCATTAGAACCACCTTGAATACCCACTTGATCTTTGGTGGCATAACCGCGCGCCACGATATCTTCTAGCACGGCTTTGTGATCCTCAAAGGCTTTATTGCGATTTGTTTTTGCTGCATTACTATGCCAGTCGGGACCAAACTCGCCTCCGCCACGGATATTTGCCAAAACATAGAGATTGCCTTTTTCTAACCAAGCTCGACCTCGGTAGGAGCTGTATTCAGGAGTATAGGCCACCTCAAATCCACCATAGGCATACACCAAGGTTGGTACCGGTTTATCAGTGAACTTACCTGTGATGAAGTAGGGAACCTTAGTGCCATCAGCGCTTGTTGCCCAGTGCTGTCGAGTTTCCATTCCTTGAGCATCAAAAAGTTTATCCTGGTGCTTAAGCGGCTTATTAGGGTCATAATCCGAGGATCCGTTATCTACTTCTTTTGAGATCTAGTCGGAAGAATGAATTAGGAGTAAGGAAGTTGCTGCTGCTTAACCACACTTCATCGGTGTCGTCGGTTGTAGCATACACACTGCTTGTGGATTTCTCAGGTAGTTTGAGTTGCTTTAGTTGTGCAGTAGGGTCGTCAAGCGGAGCGTACTCGATGGCAGTAGAAACATCAGTTAAATGGGTGATGAGGAGATAGTTTTTGGTGAAGCTGATGTCTTCGAGGCTGCTTCGTTCGTCGGGAGCATAAATAAGTTTGGGTGTTGCTGTTCCTGCCATGACGTCGTCAAATTTCGCTACTCCGAGTGCGCCACCGGGAATACCTTTGTACTCGCTGCGAGGTTTGATGAATAACCATTCATTTACTATCCATGTGTCGGCGTCGGTAGGCACGGGAACTTGCTTGAAATCGCCGCTTTGATCATCAGAGGTATCGTAGAACGTTTCTGAATTGTAGAAGTCTATGCTCCGATAAGCAAAGGTGCGTTCATAGCCAGGGGTGGCGTCGTGATATGCGTGGGTAGAAAGATCCTCGGTATCGATGGAGTAGTATTCTTGAGCATCCTCCATGCGTTGTCCGCGTTTCCAGATAAAGGTTTTAGCTGGATAACCTGATAATGTCGTAGAGTTTTCGAGTTGATCGGTGCCAAAGAAAATCGTATCTTTGTCAATCCACGATACTGAGGTTTTTCCTTCTGGGATGTTAAAAGGACTATCAGTAACAAACTCTTTTTTCTCCAGGTCGTATTCTTTGATAACCACCGCGTCTGATCCACCTGGGGATAATTTAATTAGAGCGCGGTCATAGGTGGGGTAACGTACTTCAGCACCTTTCCATACCCATGACATATTATCTTTTTCCGCCAGCTTATCGACGTCAATCAGCACTTCCCATTTTGGTGAATCGCTGGTATAACTTTCCAGGGTTGTGGTGCGCCAAATGCCGCGAGGGTGGTTGTCATCTGTCCAGAAGTTATAGAGTTTATCGCCACGACGAACAACATAAGGAATCTGTGAGTCATTTTTAGAAACATCGAGGAGTTTTTCTTTTGTTTCACTAAACTCTTTGGAATGTGTGAGCGCATCTTCTGTCTTTTTATTATGCGCTTGGACCCATTCCAATGCTTGAGGGGATTCGATGTCGGTGAGGTACTCTTGGTTTGGCTGTGGGTAAGGACCGGTTTCTGCATTCCATAATGGAGTGTAATCCGCAGGGGTGGGTTCATTCATTTTTTCTGCTTTAGTTGCTTCATCTGTTGTAGTGGGGCTAGCAGCATGAGTGGAATCTTTTTGACCAGGTGGACTGCACGCACTAAGACCAAGTCCCAGGCATAATGCTGTTGCTGTTGCAATGAGGGGACGCGAGATAGCGCCCGTAATTAGTTTCTGCATAGAGGCTCCTTCGCATGAAGAACAACATCAATGGTGAAGATAAGTTTAACACTGTTTCTATAGTTTTATAGATAATTGGTAAAATTATTTCATAATTGAGTTACAAGAAATAAGCTGTGTATCCTAAATTCGCAGATCTCAATGAGACAAAAATGAAAGCGACAAAGGGGTTACTCGAGCAATGTCACATTACTTCGACCATGCAGCAACATCACCCATGCGTGAGGTCGCAAAGCAAGCATGGCTTGAGGCAGCAAGCGCAGTTAATCCAGCAAGCCAATACACTTCCGGACGCAAGGCACGCAGTATCGTCGATAATGCTCGGGAAGACATTGCAGCTGTACTCGGTTGTGAACCAATTGAAGTCATTTTTACTGCTTCAGGAACGGAAGCCAACAATATCGGTGTAATAGGACAATGGCTTGCTCGCACAGGCGGACAAGGTGGCAGAATAATTACCAGTGCCATAGAACATCCAGCCGTACTGACGAGTGCACAATATGCCCAGAAATTCGGAGCTATTCATGAAGAACTCGCGGTATCTCCACACGGCATTGTTACTCACTTCGACGCTCTGGATACCCCAGCTGATGTAGCTGCTTGTATGTGGGCAAATAATGAAACCGGTGCACTACAGCCCGTAGCAGAAGTAATCGAGCGAGCACAGCAAACCAATACACCCGTGCACATTGACGCAGTGCAGGTAGCGGGAAAAATCCCCATTAACTTTCAGGAATTAGGGGCGACAACACTTGCTGCTAGTGGTCATAAATTCGGTGGTCCACGCAGTGGTGGCATTTTGCTCGCTCGACGTTCCCCAGCGCCAGCTGCCATTATTCATGGTGGCGGACAAGAACGCGGGATACGATCAGGGACAGTGGATGCAGCTACTGCTAGCGCACTCGCTGCAGCTTTGATTGAAGCAACTCAAGAGATCGACGTGCAGCATAGACATCTGAGTGCATTGCGTACGCAACTAAAAGAAGCCATCACTACTCAGATTGATGACGTCATTTTCCATACTCCAGAAAATTCATTGGCGTCGCATCTGTATATGTCTTTTCCCGGTGCAGAAGGCGATAGCTTAATTATGTTGCTGGATGCACAAGGAATTGAAGCCTCTACTGGATCGGCGTGCCATAACGGAGTAAATAGACCAAGCTCAGTGCTACTTGCAGCAGGGATAGATCCTGCGACAGCACGATCCACCCTACGTCTGACCATGGGCTACACCACGACACAAGCCGATATTCACGCGCTCATTGCTGTGCTACCTGATATTGTTGCGCGCGCTCGACGCGCTGGCATGGCATAAGAACTGCTCGATAATTCTTATGTGCTGGGGGTGCTGGGAGCGCTGGAGGTACCAGGAATATCGTGGTAGCCGTACTCGGCATCAGAGAGAATGCGACCTTGTGCGCTAAAGTCTTGCACCCAATTATTGTCGTGATAGTGTGCTGGAACCGCGCCGCCCAGCAAGGCTTTGCGCAATGGTGCTGCGTGTTCTTGATCAGCGAGAGGCACATGCGCCCCCAATAAAATGATATTGCCCCTACGGCGTCCCTTGAACATAGGTGGATCAGCAATAGCAGCACAATGTGCAAACACGCTACGCATTGTGTGGAGTTCTGATTTAGCTAGAGAAAGTGAATGGTCATCACCGCAATTAGCAATGTAGAGTCCGTGAGCGGATAAACTGCGGGCACATTCTTCATAGAACTCACGGGTTGCTAAATATGCGGGAGTATGGGAACCAGTAAAAACATCACGGATGATAATATCGCGGCTATCGGGAACAAAAGCTCTGGTTGCAGCCCTGGCATCAGCTTGTCTAATTTTTAGCCGAGGAGCTCGTGGCAAATCAAACCAGGTGCGTACGAGGCGTGCTAATTCTGCATCTAATTCAATGACAGTATTACGTGATTGAGGATATCGGTGCGCAAAATAACGAGCAAGAGTACACGCACCACCACCAAGGTGAGTTATCCGAAGTTGCTCGGGGGATAACGCCGCATGGTGCTGAATATGAAACTCAGTAGCAGCAGCTATCCATCGCATATATTCATACTCGAGAACCAATGGATCATACGCAATATGACTTGAGGGAACACCATTGACAAAAATTTCATAGCCACCAGGAGAATATGGGTCGGTCTTTATCTCTACACAACCCGTACTTGTCTGATAAACACCAGGTAGCGACGGTATTCCCTTGGTGTTACTGTCATTATTGCCATCACTGCGCGAATGTTTGTGCAAGCGTTTTCTTCCCATAAGTATCTTTCTTGTGTAGTTATCGCGTAGTTATATTGCTATATCATGGTCCGGCATGGTCTGGAATGAGGTGGAATAAAATAGTACCTCGCTATGTTGATCTCTACGGATTATACGGGTATTCGTCATGTGCATAATGCGCACGTGCTGAAGTATTCTAAAGCCTGCATATTTTCCTAACTTCTCAACTTTCCAACACAGAAAGGTTTTTCATGCGAGTCTTGGCAGCAATGAGTGGCGGCGTTGATTCTGCAGTAGCTGCTGCACGGGCTGTAGCAGCAGGGCACGAAGTAGTAGGCGTGCATTTAGCGCTGAGCCAAGATCCGCAAACTGTACGAGAGTCTGCCCGTGGTTGTTGCTCATTAGAAGATTCTGCCGACGCACGTCGCGTATGTGATAAGCTCGGCATTCCGTTTTATGTCTGGGATTTTTCTGAACGCTTTAAGGAAGAAGTCATTGATGATTTCGTAGAATCCTATGAACGCGGTGAAACACCCAACCCATGCCTGCGCTGTAATGAAAAGATCAAGTTCACCGCATTGCTAGAACGTGGCATCGCATTAGGCTTTGATGCAGTAGTGACTGGGCACTATGCCAGGCTTACCCAACCAGAAGATGGCGGCGATGGATTCCTACGCCGTGGCGTGGATCCTCATAAAGACCAGTCATATGTGCTTGGTGTGTTGGGCGCACAAGAAATTGCACACTGTATGTTTCCTGTGGGCGACACGATCAAACCAGATATTAGGAAAGAAGCTGCTGAGTATGGTTTTTCTGTAGCTAAAAAACCAGATTCTTACGATATTTGCTTCATTCCTGATGGCAATACCCAAGCATTTTTAGGCGCCAAAATCGGACTACGCCCTGGCATGATCGTCGATAAGCAAGGCAATGAACTCAAAGAACATGATGGTGCTTGGAACTATACGATTGGCCAGCGTAAGGGACTCAACATTAAGCAACCAGCTGCCGACGGCAAGCCACGTTATGTTACCGACATCAATGCTCGGACTGGGCAAGTCACTGTGGGCTCACGCGAAGATCTGGATATCTTGCGTATTCGTGCTGATCGGCTTAAATTTCTTCATCCTGCCATGACTGGAACATTTGAGGCACAGGTGCAGGTGCGTGCGCATGGCAGTGTGGTGTCCTGTACTGTACACGTCAATCAGGAGCACGACTATATGGATATTGAGCTACACCAGCCCCTCAGCGGAGTAGCACGCGGTCAAGCAGCAGTGATTTATCTCCCTGATGAAGCTGGTGATATTGTTTTGGGTTCAGGTACTATTTGCGCTACGCATAGTGCACTGGATTCATAGCTGTCTGTGCTGTCTGTTCATAGTGCATGGCGTGTGTAAGAGAAACACAATGGAGCACACACAATAATGACTCTGAGTTTTAACCTTGGTGCCTTGCCTGGCAATGACTTCCACGCCGGAATGGACGTGATAGCCGGTGAAACTCCTTTGCGCACATTAGTGCACGTACCGCAGCGGGGTTTTATGTATGATCATATGGCAACGACCTTGGCTATATTGCATAATCTGCCAGTAGAAAAAGGACCACGCTCATGGCGGTTGAGTACGCGGGCGCAAATAATCAGCAGAAGACTATGGGATAAGAAAGAACGCGAACTAGATGCCATAGAACAACACTGGTCCGGGGCAGAGCAATTGCAAGTCTCTTGTGTTGGACCGTGGTCACTGAGCACCCAATTAGAGCTTGCCGACGGTCATCGCGCCTTAACCGATAGCGGCGCGTTAAAAGACATCGTTGACATTTTTCTTGCCAATCTCATCGACTATGCGCAACAGCTGAAGAAAAGATGCCATGCTGAATGCGATATTATCCTTGACGAGTTTGCTTTGGATAATTTGATAAAAGGTAGAGTCAAAGGAACACATGATTTTGATATTCTGCCTGCTTATCATCCTAAGGAATTAGCTGAGTTACTTGCGCATATTATTTCGACGTTGCAGCAACACTACCGTCATGTACGGCTTGCCATGCTAGGACAAGAACCCAATTTCTTCCTTGCTCAGTTGGCTCAGCCAGATTCTTTTCTCATCAGCCAGGATACAATCAAGGGAACTCATCTTTATGATGATCTTGCCCAGGCGCTCTCAGAAGGATTGGGTATTGGTTTTGGGTGCGTTGGCATAGGCGATTATGTTGATACAGATAAGAGCATTCCGCGTGATAAAGCTCGACGCATTGCAAAACTATTTGATGAATTGTCGATAAGCCGCGAGCAATTAGCAGATATTGAGATACATCCTCGTCAGCATCTTGACCAGGGGAGGCTTATCGACGCTGCACATGCCTTGGCATGTGCTCGAGTGTGTGCCGAAATCGTACAGCGTGATGGCCGAGAGCTTTAGCTCTGGTTGATATCTCAACCTAGTGGTGCCAATGGCCATGAGGTATTGACACTAGAGGCATCTTTACCTTGACCGCTGAGATATTTGGCAAAGCTATGTTGGGATTCGTAATACTTTACTGCTTGAAATTCCATGAGTTCATTAAGGTTGAGCTGTGCTATTTCTTCTCGGTATTGCTTCTTGGCCTGCACCCATGCAATACGTGCTGCAGCTAATGCGTCAGCAGTGGCTTCGTGAGCATTATCAATGCGTACTGCGTAATGTTGGCACAGATCGCTTAACGTACGTTTGCCTTTGCGCCACGGATCGAGTGCTTTATCGATGGTAAATGGATCAAATACAGGTCCGGAGACAATAAAATCAGTATCAAGGTTTTTTAGGACACTCAGATCAAATGGAGCATTATAAACAATGAGAGTGTAGCCATCTTCCCATGCTTGATAGATATTTTTGATTGTTGTTTTTACCACTGTGTCATGATCTTGCCCATTGGCGCGGGCGTATTCAGTGGTAATGCCATGAACCGCAGTAGCTTCTGCAGGGATATCGATACCAGGATCAGCAAGTAGCTCTTGGGCGGATACACCTTGGTGATCAATGCGTACTAATGCGGAGGTAACGATGCGAGCAGTGCGAGGATCTGCAGAAGTGGTTTCTAGATCGAAACTGAGCACTTTCTGCGGATCAAAGGTCATGGAATCAAAGCGAGGAGTATTCATGTCTTTAACCTTAGTAAAAGATGGCGACCTAACACATCATAAGAAATAAAACCAGCTCATGCTTAGTGCCAGCTATAGGCTATGCCTAGTAGACTGTATAACTATGACTGAGCGACTCACTGCAGAAAATACACAGCCGCATGATGGACAATATCAAGGAGTAGATGCAGATACTCGTCGGCAATGGAATGAGCTTGTCGAGCAAATCCGCCAGCACCGTCATGCCTACTACAATGAGACTCCTCTCATTAGCGATGCACAGTTCGACGCACTCTTTAGGCAATTAGAGCAGTTAGAAGAAAAATATCCAGAACTTGCTGTTCCTGAAAGTCCAACGATGAATGTTGGCGCTCCCATTGCAAAACAATCGAGTTTTGCCAATGTGGAACATATTGAAAGAATGTTGAGCCTTGATAATGCGTTTAGCAAAGCAGAGTTGCAAGAATGGTGCGCCCGTACTCCGGCGAGCCGATATCTTATTGAATTAAAAATTGATGGACTTTCCCTTGATTTGGTGTATCGCAATGGAAAATTAGAACGCGCCGCGACGAGGGGGGATGGCAGAATTGGCGAGGATGTCACAGAAAACGCCAAGGTCATTGAGAGCATTCCGCATGAGCTGGTTGAGTCGTCAGATTATGTTATCCCAGAGCTGTTAGAAGTACGTGGCGAAGTGTTCATCGCTGTTGCAGACTTCGCAGCTGTTAATGAACAACGTCAGCGCGAAGGGGGTAAGCCTTTTGCCAATCCAAGAAATGCTGCTGCAGGTTCGATTCGGCAAAAAGATGTGCAAGCAGTGAAAAAACGGAAATTGCGCATGGTCTGTCATGGTATTGGTGCATTAGAAGGCATCCAATTATCATCACAGCATGATGCGTATAAGGCATTGGCGGCATGGGGGTTGCCGGTGTCGGAACATACGCAACTCGTCGATAGTCCAGAAGCAATAGTAGACCAGGTGGATTATTGGGCAAAACATCGTCATGAGGCTATTTACGAAATGGATGGTCTTGTGATCAAAGTTGATGATATTGCTGCTCAACGCAGTCTCGGTGCTACTGCACGTGCGCCGAGATGGGCTATTGCGTATAAATATCCGCCTGAGGAAGTCACCACAAAGTTACTTGATATTCAAGTTGGTGTTGGGCGTACTGGCAGAGTTACTCCTTTTGCTGTGATGGAACCAGTTTTTGTTGCTGGATCTACGGTTGCTATGGCTACACTGCATAATCAGACAGAGGTGAAACGTAAGGGGATACTCATCGGCGATACCATTGTGATTCGTAAAGCCGGAGAGATCATCCCAGAAGTGCTAGGGCCTGTCGTCGAAAAGCGTGATGGTAGTGAACGAGCTTTTGTCTTTCCACAACATTGTCCTTCGTGTGGGGCGGTTCTTGCGCCGCAAAAAGAAGATGATGCGGATTGGCGTTGTCCGAATGCTCGCTCTTGTCCAGCACAGTTGAGTGCGCGTTTGACCTATTTAGCTGGTCGTGGTGCCTTTGATATTGAGGCATTGGGGGAGAAGGGGGCGCAAGATCTTATTGCATCCAAGGTGCTTGATAATGAAGCTGGATTATTCAATTTGACCGAGGATGATCTGCTTAAAACCAAGGTGTATACCACGAAAGCAGGAGAGGTTAATGCCACAGGAAAGAAGCTGCTGAAAAATCTTGAAGAAGTAAAAAAGGTGGAGTTGTGGCGCGTTATTGTGGCGTTGTCAATTAGGCATGTGGGACCTACTGCTGCTCGCGCGTTGGCACATAAGTTTCAATCTTTGCCTGCAGCACGCCAGGCGCAGGTGAATGAGTTAGCTGATACTGACGGGGTGGGTGAGATTATTGCCCAGAGTTTCAAGGAATGGTTCAGTATCGATTGGCATCAGGATATTGTCACGCAATGGGAACGCGCAGGTGTGACGATGGAAACTGATAGTAGTCAGCGTCTAGCACAAACACTCAGTGGTAAGAGCATTGTGGTCACTGGTACGTTGCAGCACTTCACTCGAGATTCAGCGAAGGAGGCAATTATTGCTCGCGGTGCTAAGGCAGTGGGTTCGGTATCCAAGAAAACTGATTATGTGGTGGTTGGAGATAATGCTGGCTCTAAAGCGCAAAAAGCACAGGATCTGGGCATAACAATACTGGATGAAGATGCTTTCATTGCGCTCTTAGAGACAGGTTCGACTGCCTAGCGTATGGGGCTAGGCGTGTAGGAGGGTGCCCAAAATTTTTCCTAAATTGCCCAGGTGCTCTACTTCACTTGGGAGATAGTCAGGACCGCCAACTCGACCAAGAATTAACACTAGATTATCGGTGTTAAGCGGTGCGACGCTCAGCGCTGTGTCAAGTAGAGCCCAGGATTGTGGTATCCATGTCTCGTTTTCTGGGTGCAGAATACGTGCTTTGTCGATAGCGACGTTTGTGGGGGAGCTGCCATCATCTGCTGGCGCTGCGGGTGACGCAGTGACTCGCTCTAGTCCAGCAGGGGTGATCTTGAGTAAAATGGCCCAGCTTGATGTCAAGACACGAGGTATTTCGTCTACTAATTTGGCAAGCGATTCTGAATGTGTACTTGCACCTGCTACTTCTGCGAGCATATGTATTTGCCCTCGACGGTCAACTGTGCCGCTAAACGGACGAATAGAATCTACTTCTACGCCTTCTACTTCGTGAGCGGCAGTGATAAGGGAATCTGCCATAACGCTTTGTGGCAGTGAGACGACTAAATCATCCATGACTGTGCCATTATTGAATGCTTCGACCACGTCGACTGATTGAATATCGCCACCGATAAAACCAATGGCGTCGGCAAGTCTTCCCAGGCTACCTGGGGTATCGGGTAATAAAATGCGGATGATATATGACATAGAAAACCTTAGTGTTGAAAGTGCTATTAGCTATAGTAGCGTGAAATGGAACCAAAAGAAAATATATTCATAAATGGTAATAATATGTATTTTTGGTGTTCTATATCGTCAAAGATATCCCCAAGAAAGTTGTGATTCCCTCTAACAGTATCCGGCGGCTTGCCGTATCTGTCATTGATTCTGTCATTGATATAGAAATAGCATTATACTGTGGTGCTGAGGATAACTATAAAGACGAAAATGTAAAGGATCATTACGTGCCTGAGATTTCGCGCGACGAGGTCGCCCATTTAGCTCATTTAGCCCGCTTAGCGCTGAGCGAGGAAGAACTTGACCGTTTTGCGCAGCAAATTGATGGAATTGTGGGAAATGTAAGCGCAGTTCAACAAGTAGATACTCAAGGTGTAGAGCCAATGAGTCACCCACATTCCATTGCAACCACCATGCGTGAAGATGTCGTTGAGCAGATTCTTACGCCACAGCAGGCACTCGACCAGGCTCCAGCTGTAGAGCAACAACGATTCCAGGTTCCTCAGATTCTTGGAGAGGGAAGCTAAATGACCAACTATCTTGTACCAGATTCTGGTCTTGTCAGCCTTAGCGCTGCCGAGCTCGCAGAAAAGATTCATAGCCGTGAAGTCAGTTCACAAGAAGTAACACAGGCACATCTTGATCGAATCGAACACGTTGATTCCGAGATCGCAGCATTCTTGCACGTTGGTGCGCAAGAAGCTCTTGCTGCTGCTAAAGCCGTCGACGAAGCTCTCGACGCAGGTCAGGCGCCAGCATCCCCTCTGGCCGGAGTGCCCCTTGCGCTTAAAGATGTGTTTGTCACTACTGATGCACCAACAACCTGTGCCTCTAAAATGCTCGATGGCTATATGTCGCCTTATGATGCAACAGTGACCCAAAAAATTCGCCAAGCTGGTATTCCGATTCTAGGAAAAACCAATATGGATGAATTTGCTATGGGGTCTTCTACAGAAAACTCAGCCTATGGCCCAACCCATAACCCTTGGGATATCGAGCGCACTCCTGGTGGTTCTGGTGGTGGTACCTCTGCAGCATTAGCATCAGGTCAAGCACCGTTGGGAATTGGTACTGATACTGGCGGTTCGATTCGTCAGCCAGCAGCGCTAACCAATACCGTTGGTGTCAAGCCAACTTATGGCACAGTGTCTCGTTATGGTTTGGTTGCCTGCGCATCTTCGTTAGATCAAGGTGGACCAACTGCTCGCACTGTACTAGATACCGCATTGCTGCACGAGGTTATTGCTGGCTACGATAAATACGATGCCACCAGCGTTGACCGTCCTGTTGCTCCTGTGGTTGAGGCAGCGAAACAAGGTGCGCATGGCGATCTTAAAGGTGTACGCGTAGGTGTCGTAAAGCAATTTAATCGTGATGGCTATCAAGCAGGTGTTTTGGAACAATTCCGAAAAGCCGTCGATCAGCTAGTGGCACAAGGCGCAGAAATTGTGGAAGTAGATTGCCCGCACTTTGATGACGCTTTAGCAGCCTATTATCTCATCTTGCCTTGTGAAGTATCTTCCAACCTCGCCCGTTTCGATGGTATGCGCTATGGATTGCGCGTAGGTGATGATGGTACCCATTCTGCAAATGAAGTCATGGCACTTAGTCGAGCGCAAGGTTTTGGTCCTGAAGTGAAGCGACGCATTATTCTTGGTACTTATGCGTTGTCTGTGGGGTACTATGATGCCTATTATTTGCAGGCACAGCGAGTACGTACCCTCATTGCACAGGATTTTGCCAAGGCTTATGAAAAAGCTGATGTGCTTATTTCACCTACTACGCCTACTACAGCATTCAAGCTGGGGGAGAAGCTCTCCGATCCATTGGCTATGTATAACTTCGATCTGTGTACCTTGCCCCTCAATCTTGCAGGCCTGTGTGGTATGTCTGTGCCGTCAGGACTGGCAAGTGATACACAGTTGCCAACTGGATTACAGATTATGGCGCCAGCCTTTGCAGATGATCGCCTATACCGAGTAGGTGCTGCCTTTGAGGCAGGACGTGCCTGAACTATCTGAGCTGTTACGCAATACGTTAACTGCTGAGATAAGCATAACGACCGCATATACGCTTATGCCATAAAAGCACAAGTGATAGTGCTGATTGTATCCATAGCACTGATACAGTGCCGTATATGTGGTCATAAGGATTATGAGCATCGGGCAGAGATAAGTAGGGGTTATGAGACACAAGGCTTGCTCCCAACGGGAAATACCAGCATTACCGTTGCCAGAAAAACAAGCCTGGCATGCCTTGATTGCCCTGTGCATTGGGTTCTTCATGATCCTGTTAGATCAATCTATTGTTGCTGTTGCTACTGCAACGCTACAAAAAGAATTAGATGCTGACTACAACGAGATCATCTGGGTCACTTCAGCATATTTACTTAGTTTCGCAGTTCCACTTCTTATGACCGGCAGACTAGGAGATCGGTACGGTCCAAAGAACATCTATATCCTTGGCATGGTCATCTTCACCATAAGCTCATGCGTATGTGGTTTATCGTCTAGTATGCTCATGCTGATCATTGCTCGAGCGATGCAAGGAATCGGTGCTGCACTATTAACACCGCAAACAATGAGCGTGATCAATCGAGTTTTTGCCAGAGATCGACGCGGCGCAGCCTTAGGCGCATGGGGAATGGTGGGCAGCTTAGCTAGTTTTAGTGGTCCATTAGCAGGTGGTTATATTACCCAGACAATGGGTTGGCAATGGATTTTCTTCATTAATATCCCCATTGGATTTCTGTCTGTTTTTATGGTGGCACGTTATGTACCGCGTTTTGCCACAATTGAGCGAAAAATTGACCTGCTTTCCATAGTGCTCTCAGTGTGCTCAGTATTTGCTGTAGTTTTCGCACTCCTCCAAGGTGAGCGTGCGCAATGGGCATGGTGGATTTGGGCATTAGTATGTGTTGGATTAGCCATTGGTGTGCTTTTTGTACTGCGTCAGCGCTCCATTTCGACGGATCGGGAACCACTCATGCCCTTGGATCTTTTCCATATTCCCTCTTTTGCGATGGGTAATGTCGGAATCTTTTGTATGGGATTTGTTATTGGTGGCACTCCGTTACCGATCATGCTTTATTTGCAACAAGTACATCAGTTATCACCGTTATCTGCAGGCTTTGTGATGGCACCTATGGCAGTAATCGCTGCAATCTTTGCACCTTTCGTCGGTAGGCTATCGGACAAACGCTCCCCGGAAAAACTTGCTGCCTGTGGTTTCTCCCTGAGTGCAGTGGTATTAGCAGGACTATGTATCCTTATGTCTAGTGGGGCACCGCTTTTTGCTTTCTATGCGGTTATGGTGGGTAACGGCATCGGTAATGTTTTCATCTGGGCACCGAACTCTGCATCTACTATGCGTGATGTGCCTATGTCACGGATGGGAATAGGTTCGGGTATTTATAACACCACACGGCAACTTGGGTCGGTTGTGGGTTCAGCAGCAATTGGTGCAGTGTTGCAGTGGCGCATTGGTCAAGACAGCCCTGGTAGTGCTTATGCACAGGCTGTGATACTTGGCGCGGTGGTATTGTGCTTTGCTGTAGTGAGTGCATTGTCTGTGCGTCGCTAAGCTTAAACCGCATGATTAATCTGATGGGCGTATACTGGTAGCTATGCCAATTTCTACTAAAGTTTTGCAAAAGACCGGTCCTGATGCACCTTTTGAGGTTGCAGAAATTCAACGACGTGATCCGCGTCCCGACGATATTGTCATCGACATTAAGGCAGCAGGAATTTGCCATTCTGATATCCACACTATTCGTAATGAATGGGGTCAAGCGCATTTTCCACTTACCGTTGGGCATGAAATCGCTGGTGTCGTCAGTGCGGTCGGTTCTGAAGTCACTCGCTATAAAGTAGGGGATCGCGTAGGAGTAGGATGTCTCGTTAATTCTTGTGGTGAATGTGAGCAATGCGCATTAGGCAATGAACAAGATTGCCAACAAGGCGTTGGTACCTATAATTCCACGGATGTAGACGGTAGCATTACTCAAGGCGGTTATGCACAAAAAGTAGTGGTAAATGAGCGTTTTGTGTGCCGTATTCCGGATGAACTCGACTTCGATATTGCAGCTCCACTTTTGTGTGCGGGTATCACTACATATTCGCCATTGGCGCGTTGGGATATTAAAGAAGGCGATAACGTAGCGGTTGTTGGTCTAGGCGGTTTGGGTCACATGGGTGTGCAGATTGCTGCTGCTAAAGGTGCTACAGTTACCGTGCTTTCTCGTAGTCTCAAGAAAGAGCAAGAAGCAAAAGAGCTTGGTGCTACTCGGGTGCTTGCTACTACTGAGGAGGATTTTTTCCGTAATCACCGTGGTGAGTTTGACTTTATCCTGTCCACCATTTCTGCTTCGTATGATCTTGATGCATATCTCAAACTTCTCAAGCCGCATGGCGTTATGTCCGTCGTTGGTTTACCGCCTGAGCAATTAGGTGTATCGATGGGATCACTCATTATGGGTGGGAAAGTGCTCACCGGTTCTAATATCGGTGGCATTAAGGAAACTCAAGAGATGCTAGATTTTTGTGCACAGCACTCACTTGGTGCCAAAATTGAAAAAATTTCTGTTGATGAGGTCGACGCAGCCTATGACCGTGTTGTTGCTGGAGATGTAAAGTTCCGTTTTGTCATTGATACCAGCACATTCGGATAATAATTACCCTCGTAGCTAGTGGAAACTGCTGCATGGTGTTACCTACGCTATGCAGCAGTTTTGTCTATTTCTTGAGTGCGTTTTCCTCAGCCTCAATACTGCGATTGAACTCGCCTTTCGACGCTTGCCATTGGTCTTCCGTCATGCCTAAGCGCCAATATCCTGAAATGGAAACATCAGCTGGGGAAACATTATGCTCTACGAAGAGAAAGCGGCGAATATCTTTAATCATCTCTGCCACTCCATGCACAAACCAGGAGGTAGATACTGACCAATCATAATCTGCATGGCGTACTGCTTGCATGAGCTGAGTGCCATGTACTGCGCCCTGTCGAGGCACCCAATGGTATGTTATGTTGTGGTTTTCAGGCACTGGGATATGCGCATTATCATGTGCGATCTCCAGAAATACCTCAGCAGTGCTTGATTGTGGCAGTGCTTGGAGGGATTCAATAATGGCAGGGGCGGCGGCTTCGTCGCCAGCGAAAATGAAATGAGGATATTTTTCCTCTGGTTTCCATTTTCCACCTGGACCAAGAAACATTATTTTCTCGCCAACTTGGGCACGCGCAGCCCATGGTCCGGCAAGACCGATATCGCCATGCGAAACAAAATCAATATCAAAATTTCCTGTTCCAGGGTCGATATTGCGTAACGTATAGGTGCGCTTAATGGGCTGTTGCTCCGGGGGATAGTTTTGCTGAATATCAGCAAGATTGAATGGAATACTATAGGGCGCTCCTTGTGGGATAAACAGTAACTTGACGTAGTGATCACTAAACGGAAACTCTTTTCCAATAAGTGCTTTAGCATGAAAGCTCAGCCGAATCATATGTTCGCTGATGGAGGTTTTTGCTGTGATCGTGGCTTCTTGCGCGACCCGTGGTTTTTTCTTAGAGTTTTTGGGCAACCCGATAGGGGACTTATCCATAGTATTCATGTGCGATAGGAAGTGTGAGAAATAGAGTTAAGAACAAGAGAGCTACTAGCGAGCATCAGAAAGGAAATGGGCAGCACCAGCACTGAGTGCTGTAACGCTCAGTACTGATGGCCACGGTCCGATCTTTTTAGCCAAAGGATGTGAAAGTCCAAAGCCAGCAGTATAAATGCCAAGTAACGCAGCAGTAGTAGCAGGGTTTGTTTTCTTTAACCAACTCCGTGCTGCCCAGCCACCTGCGCCGAGGAGAATTGCACCACCTAGTGGGCGGATTCCTGTTTCTTTAGCGCTTACCCAGCCCCCAATAAGCCCGAGACTGGTGACTAGTGCGGTATTGACATCTTGAGGTTTTTTCATCGCAAACAAAGTGGAACTCATAAGTAGTGATCGTAGTCTGTTGTGTAGGGCAATATCTAGTGTGAAAGCATAAAAAGTGCATACTACTTATGTCCTTTGTTGTGCTGTCAAGCATAAAATGATCTAAAAGATTACACTTGATGTCTATGCGACTGGCAACTTTAACCTCAGGTGGCGATTGTCCTGGCCTTAATGCTGTAATCCGTGGAATTGTACGTACGTGCTCTGAGTATGGTTCTACTGTGGTTGGTTATCAGGATGGTTGGGTTGGGCTTATGGAAGATAAGCGAGTGCAACTCTATGATGACGAACATATTGATCGTATTCTCTTGCGTGGTGGAACTATTCTTGGTACCGGTCGTGTGCATCCGGATACGTTCAAGGCTGGGTTGGAGCAAATTAAGGCTAATTTGGCAGATGCTGAGATAGATGCGTTGATTCCCATCGGTGGAGAGGGAACGCTCAAAGGTGCTCAATGGCTTTCGGACAATGGTATTCCGGTGGTTGGGGTGCCAAAGACTATCGATAACGATGTCAATGGTACTGACTATACTTTTGGTTTTGATACTGCTGTCAGCGTTGCTACTGATGCTATTGATCGTTTGCACACTACTGCAGAGTCACATAATCGTGTCATGATTGTTGAGGTCATGGGGCGTCATGTGGGTTGGATTGCGCTCCATGCTGGGATGGCAGGAGGTGCTCATTATATTGTTATTCCTGAGCAGCCTTTTGATATTGCTGAGATTTGTAAGAAGATGCAGCGTCGATTCCAAATGGGGGAGAAGTATGGCATTATCGTCGTAGCTGAGGGGGCATTGCCAAAAGAAGGCACTATGGATTTTTCTGCTGGCGATGTGGATCAATTTGGACATCAGACCTTTAACGGTATTGGGCAAGTTATTGGTGAGGAAATCAAACGTCGTCTCGGCCATGATGTTCGTACCTCTGTATTAGGCCATATTCAACGTGGTGGTACCCCAACAGCTTATGATCGGGTGCTTGCTACGCGTTATGGTGTGCATGCTGCTCGTGCGTGTCATAACGGTGATTTTGGGAAGATGGTTGCCCTTCATGGGGAGCATATTGAGCTTATTGATCTTGAAGATGCCGTTGGTACGCTCAAGGTGGTTCCTGAGGGGCGTTATCGCACAGCGCGTGCACTTTTTGGTTGATGGTTTGGTTGATGGTTTTTGCGTATTGGCTAGTCCTATGCCATCATTTCATACAATGAAATTATTTGTCTCACTATAAGAGATAGTTGGGTGAAATATGGCTGAAAAAATTGATACTCCAGATATATCGAAAGAAGACGTAGCTAAAGATAAAGCAGCCTTTGTGGCAGCACTCGGTTTTCCTATCTTGGTTATCATTGGCGGTTTTATCGGTTTAGCAGGCGCAGAGTCGATGGCGTCTTTTTCTAGCTGGGTTTCTCCGCTGCTGGGCATCGTCATGTTCGGAATGGGGCTGACACTGCGCCCGGTAGATTTTGTACTCGTCGCTCGTCGACCAATCCCAGTGCTCATTGGCGTGGTGGCGCAGTACCTCATCATGCCACTGACAGCTGTACTTATTGTGTGGCTGTTGCATTTGCCAAGCGCAATCGCCGTTGGCGTTGTGCTTGTGGGGTGTTCACCAGGTGGAACAAGCTCCAATGTAGTGAGTTATCTTTGCCGTGGTGATGTAGCTCTTTCAGTGACAATTACAAGCATTTCGACGCTACTCTCACCGATTTTGACACCTATGCTAACTTTGTGGCTCGCTGGTTCTTATTTGGCAGTCGCTGCCGACGCAATGGCAATTTCTATTGTCAAAGCAGTGCTATTACCTGTTCTTTTGGGTTTGGTAGTGCGGCTTATTCTGCCCAAGTTAGTAGAAAAAATTACAGTGGTTTTGCCGTGGATTTCAGTATTAGCTATTTCCATGATTGTGGCAATCGTCGTGGGCAATAGCAAAGAAAAAATTCTTTCCGCAGGGCTTATCGTGTTCATTGCTGTTGTTGCGCACAATCTGATTGGTTATCTTCTGGGCTATGTTGCTGGCAGAATTACCCGACAATCACCTGTTGTTGCTCGTACGTTGTCGGTAGAGGTGGGAATGCAGAACTCCGGCTTAGCAGCTAGTTTGGCAACGCAGTATTTTGAGCCATTATCTGCGCTACCTGCTGCAGTCTTTTCTGTATGGCATAACCTTTCTGGTGCGATGCTTGCTGCTTTGTGGCGTTGGCGTGATCGTCGTGTGCAGAACAAGGAAAGCATAGTAGTATAGGCAGAATGACAAGCGCACTATATGACGTAATGGATTTCGATGAGGTTTTAGAGCACTATGAACCCGTGATGGGCTTGGAAGTGCACGTTGAGTTGGCTACTGAGACAAAAATGTTTTCAGCGCCTTCGGCACATTTTGGTGCGGAGCCTAATAGTAACGTCGATCCAGTTTCTCTAGGACTTCCTGGTGCATTACCTGTCGTAAATGCGAAAGGTGTGGAGTGGGCAATCAAAATTGGTCTTGCGCTTAATTGCTCTATTGCACCATCTTCGCGTTTTGCGAGGAAAAACTATTTCTATCCTGATCAGCCCAAAAATTATCAGATCTCCCAGTATGATGAGCCTATTGCTTACGACGGCTACCTCGATGTGGTGTTAGATGATGGTACCCCGTGGCGGGTGGAAATCGAACGCGCGCATATGGAAGAAGACACAGGTAAGCTGACCCATTTGGGTGGGGCTGATGGTCGTATTCATGGCGCTACTGCATCATTAGTTGATTGCAATCGTGCTGGTATTCCACTTATTGAGATCGTTACAAAACCTATTGTCGGTGCAGGCGAACGCGCCCCAGAGGTGGCTCGCGCCTATGTTTCTGCTTTGCGTGATCTTGTAAAAGCATTGGGAGTTTCTGATGCTCGTATGGATCAGGGGTCGATGCGTGTGGATTCTAACGTGTCATTGCGTCCTATTGGTCAACAAGAATTTGGTACTCGTACTGAGACAAAGAATATCAACTCCTTAAAGTCTGTTGAGCAGGCTGTTCGTTATGAGATGCAGCGCCAAGCACAGGTGTTGCAAGACGGTGGTGTTATTGAGCAAGAAACACGCCATTATCAAGAATCAGATGGTTCTACTTCTAAAGGTCGTCCTAAAGAGACTGCTGAGGATTATCGTTATTTTAATGATCCAGATTTGCCACCAGTGCTTGCTCCTGAACAGTGGGTGGAGGAGATTCGTGCTTCTTTGCCAGAGCTACCGTGGGTGCGGCGGGCACGTATTCAAGCTGAGTGGGGTCTTAAAGATGAAGAAATGCGTGATCTTGTTAATGCAGGCGCATTAGAGCTCATCATCGAAACTGTGGAACACGGTGCTGCACCGGCAGAAGCACGTTCTTGGTGGGTGGCGTATTTGGCGCAAAAGGCTAATGAAAACGAGGTTGAGCTTGCGGAGCTAAAGATCACCCCAGCGCAAGTGGCAACTGTTGTTTCTTTGGTGAAAGAAGGAAAACTAACAAATAAATTAGCTCGTCAAGCTATTGATGGTGTTCTTGCTGGTGAAGGTGATGTTGCTGAGGTCGTGGCTGCTCGTGGTCTAGAAGTGGTGCGTGATGATTCTGCGATTGAGCAGGCAGTAGATGAGGCTTTAGCAGCTAATCCAGATATTGTGGAAAAGTACCGTGCTGGCAATAAGAAAGTTACTGGCGCTATTGTCGGCGCAGTGATGAAAGCTACACGTGGTAAAGCAGATCCAGCCCAGGTGAATAAGCTCATTGCACAAAAACTAGGCTAAGCCGGTACTAAAAAGCACTGCAATAGAGCGTATATAGTTCTACTGCAGTGCTTTTATTGCTTTTCGTGGCACTATCTCGGCCAGTATTACAATGTGGTTACATTAGGGCTTATCTTTAGGGATCGAGGATCGCAGTGGGGTAGAGTGTCACACTGTTAGTTTGGCATCAGTGTGACAGCGTGACAGTGCGTGTGGCATTGCTGCAGAAAATAAAAGATTAGGTTTGGTTTTGTCTATTTCTCGATCCTTTGCGATATCTCTGTCTTTTGTCGGTTTGCTTGTGGGGGCTGGTTTTGCATCCGGACAAGAGACAATTCAATACTTTGTTTCCTTTGGAGTAGGTGGCATATGGGGTGTGCTGCTGGCAAGTTTTATTATGACGTTAGCTGGTACTGTGTTTCTCCAGTTAGGAAGTTATTTTCAAGCTAATGAACACAATGCTGTGTTTTCTAGCGTTGCACATCCTGTGGTGGCAAAAATTCTGGATTACGCAGTAATCTTCACGCTCTTTTGTATTGGCTTTGTCATGCTTGCTGGCGCAGGCTCTAATCTTAACCAGCAATTTGGGCTTGCACCGTGGATTGGTTCTCTCATCATGCTCATCTTGGTCATGGTGGTTGGGATGTTCGATGTGGATAAAGTCAGTGCCGTCATTGGTATGCTCACACCATTGATAGTGGTAGCAGTGCTATTTGTGGGTGCATATTCCCTTATGCATTTACCAGATAGTTTTTCTGAGGTCACTCATGCGGCTGAGCAGGTGGCGTCTCCGTTGCCTAATTGGTGGATCTCGGCGCTGAATTATTCTGGATTGGCGCTTATTCTTGCAGTATCAATGAGCCTTGTTATTGGTGGAGACAACTTGAATCCGCGTGAAGCCGGTATAGGTGGTCTCATCGGTGGCGCCATGTATTCGGTGATGATGGCAATTGCCTTTTTCTCTTTGTTGGTCAATATCACTGCTATTTCCGATAGCGATATGCCAATGCTGGCCATTGTTGATTCTGTGCATCCTATCCTAGGCATCATCATGGCTATTATCGTGTACCTGATGATTTTTAATACTGCCATCGGTATGTTTTATGCATTAGGTAAGCGTCTATCTGCACGACGACCACAGAATTATCGCCTTATCTTTATCCTTGGCTGCTTGGTGGGCTATGCCATTAGTTTCGTTGGCTTTAAGACCCTGATGCAGTATGTGTATCCGATTTTGGGTTATATGGGAATTGCCACTGTGGTTGTTCTGGTCATTGCTTGGCTTAAAGCAATGAGCAGTATTAACGATGAGGCACAACGTCGAGAGCGTTTGCGTGCTTTATTGCATTTACGCTTGCACCCGGATAAGCGCTATACCAAAGAAAATAATGCGGAATTAGGTGAGATACTTGATGACTCAAATTTGGAGAATGCTGAGCTAGAACAGCTTTACGACGCTGCTCTAACCGAGGTGTCGCAGAACTTGGACGATAATGATGAGGTGGATTTTACTCTCGACGAATTCGATCCAGAGCAATTTCCACCACCAACTGAGTCGAAGCCTAAGGCATGATAGCGCGTGGCATTAGTGCAGAATAAGGCGTATGCACATGGACAACATGATGCAGCCGATTGCGAAGTTGATTATTTTCCATGCTGTAGGTTTGGCAAGAACAGAGGAGAATTTGATAGCGCCAAATCCGAGTAATGGGAACCACATGAGACTTGCCACTAATGCGCCAGTCGCAAAGATCCAGCGTCCTTCAGGACCATGTTGATTGGCGATACCACCGAGCATGACCAAGGTATCGACATACGCAACAGGATTGAGATAGGTAAAAGCCAGGGCTGCGAGCACAGGTTTGACCCATGTTTTTTGCTGTGTGCGCTGAGGACGGGTCTTAGTAGCAACATTGCCTGAGCCTGCGGGGATTGCAGCGTAATCCTCGGTTTTGGTATTTGTGTAATCTGCGTTGTCCTCAGCGGAACTAGAAATAGTGAGTGCTTGGTCATTTTTCCATGCATCGCGGAAGCAACTATAGCTAAACCAAGCAAGATAACACGCTCCGAGCCATTTAAGGACAGTCATCATCACAGGAGCTTTGTTAATCAGAACACCGACACCTGCGGTACCACTGAAAATAAGTAGCACGTCGCTCAGCATACAGACGATAAGGATGGCAACTACGCCTTCACGTTTAATACCTTGCTTAATGATCAGAGCGTTTTGTGGACCAATAGCAACGATGAGGGAAAGGCCGAGGAGGAAACCTGATAGTGCGATGCTCATGGTTCATAGTCTGCATTGAATAGGGCATGAAGTAAAATGAAATATATTTAACATGGTTTAGAATAGCTTCATGAACCCATTGCACTTGCGTACACTCCTGGCAATTATCGACGAAGGGTCTTTTGAGCTTGCTGCTTATAAGTTGGGAATTTCGCCCTCGGCAGTCAGCCAAAGAATCAAGGCGTTAGAAAAAGCTGCTGGAAGAATTATCCTGCGCAGAACCACGCCTGTTAGCGCTACCCAGGCAGGTGAAGTGCTCGTGCAATCTGCGCGGAGAATGGCTTTGCTGGAGGCGGAAACAAATGCTGAATTGCGAGGACATATCAGTAAAATTCCCCTTTCTGTCGTAGTGAACGCAGACTCGCTAAGTACGTGGTTTCGCAGCGTGCTGGCACAATTAGCCTCATGGGGGCAGGTTAATCTGCATTTGCGTATTGAGGATGAAGCACATTCCTTATCGTTGTTACGCAAAGGAGATGTACTTGGGGCAGTGACGAGAGAAAGTCAACCGGTAGCGGGATGCGAAGTAATGCCTTTGGGGGTTATGCGCTATTACTCTGTGGCAAACCCTTGGCTATTGGATCGTTATACTCACGACGGTGTTGTGGATTGGATGCACATGCCAACCTTACGCTTTGGCTCTAGGGATAGTTTGCAAGATGAAGACTTTAGGAAGCGAGTGGGGAAAACTTTGCAACCTGAGCAAATATCCCAAATCCCTTCTGCTGAGGCTTTTATGGAGGCGGCTCGTGTCGGGTTGGGCTGGGCATTGTTGCCAGAGCAACAGGCCTTGGAGTTGATCGAGTCTGGTCAGGTGGTGCGACTGGATGATCAGGTAATGACTGTGCCGCTTTATTGGCAACGATGGCGCTTGGAATCACCATCCTTAGAAAGGCTGAGTGACGCAGTGATGACTGCGGCGCAACAATTGCACCACCTCAATGATTAGAACATATGTGCTATATTTTGGTTTCGTGTCGCACGGGACTGATAGCTTTATCCGAGTCATTGTTTCTAGAGGCTAGCAGCATGAAAGGTAACGGATATGCGTCGAGTGGCTTTTCTATGCGTAGTGGGAATCATCCTTGGTGTTTGTGCTTTTAGCTGGAAACCTGGACAAGAAAAACTAGATACCACTTCAATGAGCGAACTTAATCACCAGGACGGTGTGGGGCTGGAGCAACTATATATCAGGACTGCTCCTGAGGAAATACCGCAATATGACCGCGCATTCTTCGGGCAACGATGGAGTGATGATGTACCAGTAGAGTTTGGGCATAATGGATGCGATACTCGTAACGATATTTTGCATAGAGACTTGACAAATGTGGTACTCAAACCCAGAACACACGATTGCGTCGTATTGAGTGGAAAATTGCATGATCCCTATTCCGCTAAGGAAATTACTTTTACTAGAGGTCAGGGGACAAGTGAACGCGTACAAATAGATCACATAGTTGCCCTAGCAGATGCCTGGTATTCCGGAGCATATATGTGGAATGAGCAACAGCGTAGAACTTTCGCTAACGACCCAGCCAATTTACTGGCAACCGCACAACAAGAAAATGAAGAAAAGAAAGCAAAGACTATCGATAAGTGGCTTCCGAGCAATAAAGATTTCCATTGCCAATTCGCACGCGATATTGTCGCGATAAAAAACAAATATCAGCTCAGCGTCAGTGAACAAGAGCACAGGGCACTGAAAAAAGTTCTTGGGCGCTGTAGCTCATAGATGGGTTGTGGCAAAGCTAGCTGTGGGTGAGCGTCGAAAGCGAGCAAAAAGTGCAGAAAAGATAAGGCGCGCCGAGGATTAAAGCCATCCTGGTAAAAAACTAACCTACTCTGGTCAGTATGAGCGATAATAAAACACCAGATCGTGCTAGTGACTTTGACGATATCCCTACCTACACCCCTCAACCAGCAAAACAAGAGCAGGCGGTAGTCTCGCCTTCTTCACACGCACAGCCCCTTTCTGACAATGCGAGTGATGGCGCGGAACATAATTCAGTGCATGATTCAGTTTCTGCTGCTAGTGCGCGGAATATTTATAACCGAGCAGGTAGAGCGGCTCCGCAGATGATTACGCCGCACAATGCTCGGAAACCAGTTGAGCAGGAAACTCGAGAAAGTGCGCCTGCCACAGAAGTAATGAATGCGCAAACGCAATCTAGCGTGCAGTTCCCTCAAGAGACAACTGCGCCAGTGCAACCAGAACACACTGCAGTTTTAGATCGACCACAGAGTGCTGGCCGGAATGCGCCATTGGCTTCTGATGCACCGACCTCACAATATGCAGATGAGGACTTTGCTCCTGTAGCACCGTCACCTGCTGCGCCACAGGTGGTTGCACCATCAACTACCTCTTTTGATATGCCGGAAGCGCAGGCAGAAATGACCCCTGAGAGCGCTTTCGCTGCTGCACCTCAACCAGTAACAGTTGTTGAGGATAAGCGCGGTACCATTGACTTTGGTTTATTGGTGTTGCGTCTTATTACTGCTATTTATCTAATCGCACAATCAACTCAAGTATTTTTTAACTTGGGTTCTGAGGGCGGAATAAACCAGTTGGAAGCTGATTTCTCTGCCTATACGTATGCTGATTTACTTGCAGTAGCTGTTCCTGCAGCAGAATTTGCGGCAGGAGTATTCTTATTTTTTGGATTGCTTTCCCCAGTTGCATCCGCTGTGGCGATTGTTGCAACAGGTTTTATGCTTTTGCACACCGTGTATTTTGAGGGAATTCCTGGAGTATTTGATATTTCCGACAGTGTGTGGCTTGCCGGCATTATCTTCCTTCTTACGATTAGTCTGCAATTCACCGGTCCTGGACGAATTTCTCTCGACGTAAGCCGTAGCTGGGCAAAGCGTCCATTAGTGAGCTCATGGCTATTTGCTGTATTAGGTATTGCTGGTGCTGTCGCTTTATGGTGGTTTGGCGCTGGCGTTGGTTTCTAGTCCACAGTGCTAATAACAAAACAGGTCTTGTCATCCTAAGAGAACAAGACCTGTTTTTGTGTTATCAGTGCTAATCTACCTGGCGTACAGCACCTTTATCCGCAGAGGTAGCCATAGACGCGTAAGCACGCAGTGCCTTAGAAACTTGGCGATTGCGAGTAAGAGGTGTCCACGGCTTGGGCCGCGAAAGCATTTCTTGATGTCGCTGCTCGATTATGTCTTTATCAACGTTGAGGGTTAGTGTGCGCTGCGCTACTGAGATGGAGATTTCATCCCCATCCTCAATTAAGCCAATAAGTCCACCATGCGCGGCTTCTGGCGAAATATGACCGATCGATAATCCAGAAGTACCGCCAGAGAAACGTCCGTCGGTGATGAGTGCACAGACTTTACCGAGTCCTGCTCCTTTAAGGAACGAGGTAGGGTGGAGCATTTCTTGCATACCTGGTCCACCTGATGGTCCTTCATAGCGGATGACTACGACTTCACCTGGCTGAACTTTGCGTTGCAAAATGATAGATACTGCTTCTTCTTGGCTATCGACGACGCGGGCAGGACCTGTGAATTCCCATAGTTCTTCGTCGACCCCAGCGGTTTTGAGTACCGCTCCGTCGGGGGCTAAATTGCCGCGAAGAATCACTAGACCGCCATCTGCTGAGTAGGCATGATCAATGTTGTGGATGCAGCCGTTTTCTTGGTCTGTGTCGAGACTATCCCAGCGTGTTGATTGTGAGAATGGTTGGGTAGTGCGTACACCACCTGGTGCGGCATGGAATAGTTCGATGGCTTTGTCGATGGCCTTACCACCGCGAATATCCCAGTCGTTGAGCCAGCCGTCGACGGTGTCGTAGGCAACGGTGTGGACATCTTCATCTAATTTTCCTGCGCGACGTAGCTCGCCAAGAATTGCTGGAATACCACCTGCACGGTGTACATCTTCAATATGATACGTGCCGTTGGGGGCGACTTTGGAGATACATGGGATGGAGTGGGAAAGCTCGTCAAATATCGCTGAGCGTAAAATCTATGTCTCCCTCTTGAGCTGCTGCAAGAGTATGTAGCACAGTGTTGGTTGAGCCGCCCATTGCCATATCTAGCGCCATAGCATTGCGGAATGCTTTTTTGGTTGCGATATTGCGTGGTAGGACTGACTCGTCTTCTTCGCCATAGTAGCGCTGGCACATATCCACGATCATGGCACCTGCTTGCTCAAAAAGTTCTCGCCGAGCAGTGTGCGTGGCAAGGGTGGTGCCATTGCCTGGCAAGGATAGACCGAGTGCTTCGGTGAGGCAGTTCATGGAATTAGCAGTGAACATTCCAGAGCAAGAACCGCAGGTAGGGCAGGCGGATTGCTCTACTTTGAGGAGGTCTTCATCGGAGATATTGTCATTTGCTGATGCAGTGATGGCGGTGATGAGATCGGTGGCAGCATGCGCCACGCCATCAACAGCGACGACTTTTCCTGCCTCCATCGGGCCGCCTGAGACGAAGATTGCTGGGATATTCAAGCGCATTGCGGCGTTGAGCATACCAGGGGTGATTTTATCGCAGTTGGAAATGCAGACCATAGCGTCGGCAGTATGAGCATTGACCATGTACTCTACTGAATCTGCGATAATTTCACGGCTTGGTAAGGAATAGAGCATTCCGGAGTGCCCCATTGCGATGCCGTCGTCGACAGCAATGGTATTGAATTCTTTAGGGACGCCACCTGCGGCGCGTACTGCTTCTGCCACGATGTCACCCACATTTTTTAGGTGAACATGACCAGGTACGAACTGGGTATAAGAATTAACAATGGCGACGATGGGTTTGCCGAACTCATTTTCTTTGGTGCCAGTTGCACGCCATAGCGCGCGGGCACCCGATGCGTTACGACCAACTGTGGTGACACGAGAGCGTAAAGGAATCATGGGTTATCTCTATTTTTCTATCTAGCACTGGTGAGTAAGTAGCTTAGGGCACTTGCCGCCTACCTAGCTAATTGCTGAGGTAATCAGAGGAAGATTGCCTATTTTTAGGGGTATTTGTTGTTGTATCAGCTTTTCTTTTGTTTTTCTTGCTGCGCTTGTTGTGCTTGCCACTGAGCATATTCTTCCTGAGAAACCAATACCTCGTGACCATCACGACGAACAATTCTTACTTTTTCATTTGCCGCCATACGTCCTTGGGTGAGTGCGTCGGGAATGCGTCCTTGTGAGGCTTGTTCGAGTACCGGCAGTGAGTTAAAAGAAATACCTGGTAGGGATATCTTCTGTCCGGAGTTGCTCTCTGCAAATGCCTTAGCCCCGCGAAATCCAACACCTTTGAGCTCTGACCAGGGGAGGTGTTTGCTGGAGGAAAATAAATACCGCGTATCGATGCCTGTTTCGCTTACGACGGTGCGAGCACGAAGTACCCATATTGCAAAAATAATGGGGAAGATAATGAGCCAAGACAAGAGCGCGGGATTAGCGCCGCTAATGAGAAATAATATGCCAGCGACCAGACCTGCGCTTAACAAATGTGTGCGGTCAGGTGCAAAAACTGCTTTCTGATTAGGAAGTGCCTTGTCTGTGTGATCCGTAGGGGAGCTGCTCATAGTTTCATACTAATCGAGTCTGTAGACGAGACAAAAGAAAAAGCAGGAGCTTTGCGACGTCAAGCTAGCACATTCAAGGTTCTGTGGTTATGATGAGAAATGCTTTTAGGTTTTTCTCAGCTTTGTGTGGTTGAGGATGGCTTGGAAAGTGTTTTTGTTCTTTTTCCTAGGAGAGAAATAATGTTGTTGAATCGTTTTGCTAAGCGTGCTGCGGCGGTTGTTGCCGTAAGTATGCTTGGTGCGGGTTTTCTAGCCCCCCCCCCTCAGTATTAGCCGGTACTGCTGATAACGTTCGTGGTTCGTGGGGTGGTGCGAACTGTGATACAGGTTCTACCTGTGTAAAACAGGTGGGGGATGAAACACAGGTCACGTGGCAGGTGCAATTATCGCCGTTGGTGATGTCTGATGATCACCTCCAAACCTCTCGTGGTGCTCAGATTATGATCCCATCTACGGTGAAAGATGTGTCGATTAGGTTGACGCATATGCCGGCGCAAAAATACTACTCCTCTGATAATAGGAGTTGGAGTTTTGTTCCTGCGAAGATGGTGGATTATCAGGTTCCCATTGTTAATTCAGTAGAGGAACTAAAGGATAACGAGACATATCATGTGTCGTCGTTTGTGAAGAATCCTTTTGGTTCTTTGTTGAAGTATGATGGCTATTCTGAGGATCTGAGCAATCACGAGGGTAAGCAGTATGGTGTCCAGCGCTCTTCTTTTGCTGATCAGCCTGATTGGGATTTCTATCAAATCGGCTTGTATGCGTTGGGTGTTTACACTTTTGAGGTGACCGGCACTGTGGAAGCTGTTGGTGAGGATACGTATGTGCCGATTCGTGCTGAGAATACACTATGGAAGTGTTCTTCTGAGGGGCGTGGGCCTGGTAGCGCTGAGGAAGGCTGTCAATACTTGAAAGACTATTATTGGGGTCGTTCTGCTGAGTTGCCTCCTGTGTCTATTCCGTTGATTGCGGAGGATGAGTCTGCGTCTTCAGCACGTAAGGCAGAGATTGTTCAGCGTAATAAAGAAATCGCCCTAGAGAATGAGCGTATCGCTGCTTTGTATGCTGATCAGGGTACGCGACATGGTTTAACAGGTGTAGGAACTTGTGCTGTCACTCGTGATACTGGTCGTTTTGACACGATTAGCACGGATATTGAGGCTGCTGCTCCGAATAAGTATGGTGCGTATGTAAATACGTTTAATCTTCACATGAATCCTAGGGTAGGTTACTATGGTTCACTCGATGGTGGTGAGGATAACTGTGATCAGGGCTTCCAGCATATTACTCTTTGTCCTGATGAGGAGTCTGAGGTGCCTCCTAGTGAGGAGCCTGTAGAGTCTGAGGAACCAACACCAAGTGAGGAAACCCAGGAACCTACTCCTTCTGACGAAGAGGAGGTTGAGCCTGCTAAGCCTTCCAAGGAAACAGAGGAACCAACCTCTAGCGAGGAACCACAGGAGTCTGAGGAGCCAACTCCAAGTGAGGAAACCCAGGAGCCAACTCCTTCTGAAGAACCACAGGAACCTGAACAGGAGAAACCTGTGAAGTCTGGTGAGTGTCCTGAGGAACGTGAGGAACCAGTTAAGCCTGTTGTTCCACCAACTTTCCCTGACACAGACACAGAGCAGGGTGAGGTTGTTACCACAGTGGTAGAACCTGAGGATAAGGAAGAAAAACCTGCTGAGTCTAAGCCAGAATCTAAGCCTGAGTCTAAGACTGTTATCTCTGAAAGTGTAAAGGATAACGTCGCTAAGCAGGCGAAGAGCGTTGCGAAGAAAGACCGTCCTAAAGTTACTACGGGTGGTCACTTGCGCGTAGCGTAATTTTTGTTTCTTAAGTTTTTTAAGAGTCCTAGCACCATTGGTGCTAGGACTTTCTGTGTTGCTTGGGTTATGATGGGAAACGCTTTTAGGTTTTTCTCAGCTTTGTGTGGCTGAGGATGGCTTGGAAAGTATTTTTGTTCTTTTTCCTAGGAAGAAAATAAGAGGAAATATGTTTTTACAACGTTTTGCTAAGCGTGCTGCGGCGGTTGCTGCCGCAAGTATGCTTGGTGCGGGTTTTCTAGCCCCCCCCCCTCAGTATTAGCTAGTCGAGACGACAGTGCTGATCAGTATCAGGGTGGCGCTGATAATATTCATGGTTTTTGGGGTGGTGCGAACTGTGATACAGGTTCTACCTGTGTGAAACAAGTAGGCGATGAAACACAGGTCACCTGGCAAGTACAACTATCACCTTTGGTGATGGAAGAAGATCACATCCAAACCTCTCGTGGTGCGCAGATTATGATCCCATCCACAGTCAAAGATGTGTCGATTAAGCTGACGCATATGCCTAATGTGCAATGGCATAGAGGTGTTGCCGCTCAGGGGGAAGATCCTGAGAAAACTTATTGGGAGGATTTGGATGGTAATCCGCTACCTGAAGAAAAAATCATTGGGTGGGGTAATGATACTTATGTTCCTACCAAAGAAGTAGAGTATCAGGTTCCGATCGTTGATTCGACGGCGGAACTAACAGATAACGACACGTATAAGGTGTCGTCGTTTATTAAGAATCCTCATGGTTCTTTGAGCAATGCATCTGCATCAGAGGTGCCCGGAGAGAATTCATATGGGGTTCAGCCTTCGTCTTTTGCTGAACAGCCTGATTGGGATTTCTACCAAATCGGCTTGAACGCGCTGGGTGTTTATACCTTTGAGGTCACCGGTACTGTGGAAGCGGTTGGTGATGATACGTATGTGCCGATTCGCGCTGAGAATATGCTGTGGAAGTGCTCTGATGAGATTCTTGGACCTGGTAATGTTGAAGAGGGGTGTCAGGACTTGAAAGATTATGAGTGGGGTCGTACGGGTGAGTTGCCTCCTGTTACTACCAAAGAGCAGTCTGAGGATACTCGTAAAAAGATTGTGGAATTATACGAGAATCAAGGCTCGAAGCATGGTGTGACTGGTGTGGGTGCGTGTGCTGTGACAGCAGATATTGGTCGTTTCGATACGATTGGTGGTGATATTGAGGCTACTGTTGGTAATCGTTATCGGAAGTATGCGCAGACGTTTAATCTTCGCCTTAATCCTGCGGTGAATTATTTTGGTCCGTTGCTTGGTGGTGAGGATAACTGTGACCAGGGTTTCCAGCATATTACGTTGTGTCCTGATGAGGAGTCTGAGGTTCCGCCTAGTGAGGAGCCAACTCCTTCTGAGGAGCCACAGGAATCTGAAGAACCAAAGCCTTCTGAAGAAGAGGAAGTTGGTCCTGCTAAGCCTTCTAAAGAATCTGAGAAGCCAATCTCTAGTGATGAGCCGCAAGAGTCTGAAGTGTCAATGCCAAGTGAGGAAACTCAGGAACCTACTCCTTCTGAAGAACCACAGGAATCTGAGCAGGAGAAACCTGTGAAGCCTGGTGAGCGTCCTGAGGAACGTGAGGAGCCTAAGATTCCTGTTGTTCCACCAACTGTGCCTGACACAGATGTTGAGGCTGAGCAGGGTGAGGTTGTTACTACTGTTGTAGAGCCTGAGGGTAATCCTGAACAACCTGAGCAGGAGAAACCTGCCGATTCTAAGCCAGAGCCTAAGCCTGCACCTAAGACCGTTATTTCTGAAAGTGTGAAGGATAACGTCGCTAAGCAGGCTAAGACTGTTGCGAAGAAAGACCGCCCTAAAGTTACTACTGGTGGTCACCTGCGCGCTGCGTAGTCACTATTGAACATATGTAAAGCCTTTATTCCTCCTGTAAAGAGGCATAAAGGCTTTATGGTTATCCAATAACAGAGATGCTAAAAACGCGATATTGCTCTCGTGCTAGGTGTGATATGTATTTTTCTGTTTAGACGTGTATAGTTCTAGACATGAGTATTATTCGACTTCTTGTGGTGCCAATGGCGGCAGTTGCCGTTGCGGCTCGCTAAGAAGTCGTACCGTCAAGTGCCCTCGCCAACACCATAAGTGTTCGACGAGGGTTTTGTCGTTATAGATCACATCCGTGAATCTCATGAGTTCTAAAACCTCAATTGCTTTGACGTTCTTGGTAATCCCGAGAGCTAAAGGATATGAGCGGATAGAACATAGTGTATAGATTTTCATCCAAGGAGTATTAGCAGTGGCACCTCAGCAACAGCTTTCTTCTGCGCCTACCCCGGCAACGCTTGCTAACCCGAAGCAAGCCATGAAACCACAGACCATGACTGGGGCACAGGCTATTGTCCGCACTCTTGAATACCTCAATACAGAGATTGTCTTTGGTTTGCCCGGTGGTGCGGTTCTTCCGCTTTATGATGCACTTTATGAGGCTAGTGCGTTGCGCCATGTCTTGGTGCGCCATGAACAAGGTGCAGGTCATGCAGCAACAGGCTATGCGCAAGCAACAGGAAAAGTAGGTGTGTGTATTGCCACCTCAGGTCCAGGTGCGACAAATCTCGTCACTCCTATTGCTGATGCGTACCTTGATTCTGTGCCTTTAGTAGCAATTACCGGACAGGTGGGTAGTCACCTATTAGGTACTGATGCCTTCCAAGAGGCAGATATCCGTGGTATTACTATGCCTGTCACAAAGCACAACTTCATGGTTACGAGTGCGGAGCAGATTCCGCGAGCTCTTACCGAGGCGTTTCATCTTGCCTCCACTGGACGCCCTGGTCCGGTTTTGGTGGATATTCCAAAGGATGTGCAAAATGCTCAGTTCGATTTTGTCTGGGAGCCTGAGGTTGATCTTCCTGGTTATCATCCTGTAGAGAAACCGCATAAGCGTCGCATCGAACAAGCCATTGAGTTGATTGCTCAAGCACAACGTCCTGTGTTGTATATCGGCGGTGGTGTGGTCAAAGCAAATGCAGCTCAGCACTTAAAAGAATTCGCTGAATTAAGTGGCATTCCGGTTGTTACCACCTTGATGGCTTTGGGGGTGTTTCCAGATTCGCACCCATTGCATATGGGGATGCCAGGTATGCATGGCAGCGTGCCAGCTGTTGCAGCTATGCAAAAGAGTGATCTGCTCATCACTATTGGTGCGCGTTTCGACGATCGCGTTACTGGTGATGTTGCTTCTTTTGCCCCTGATGCACAGGTCATTCATGCAGATATTGACCCAGCGGAGATTGGCAAAATCCGAGCAGTGGATGTGCCTATCGTCGGGGATGCGGCAGAGGTGCTTGGTGCTTTGACGAAAGTCTTTGCGAAGAACGTCGCAAAGGGCATTGATCTTAGCGAGTGGAAATCCTACCTTAATCAGCTCAAAGAGCGTTTCCCGCGTGGTTGGGAAAAAACTGACGACGGTTTGCTTGAGCCACAGCACGTTATTCGTACCTTAGCTGAGGAGGTTGGTACTGAGGCTGTGTACTGTGCTGGTGTGGGGCAGCATCAGATGTGGTCTGCGCAGTTCCTTGATTTTGAGCATCCGCGAACCTGGTTAAACTCTGGTGGCGCTGGCACGATGGGCTATGCGATTCCGGCTGCAATGGGTGCTAAAGCGGGAGTGCCAGAAAAAGAAGTGTGGGCAATTGATGGTGACGGTTGTTTCCAGATGACTAATCAAGAATTAACTACCTGCGCGGTGGAGGGATTCCCGATTAAAGTTGCTCTGATTAATAACGGAAATCTTGGTATGGTGCGTCAGTGGCAGACATTGTTCTATGACGGGCATTATTCTCACACTAAGCTGCGGGAGCATGACACCTATATGCCAGATTTTGTGCAGTTGGCACAGGCTCAAGGGTGCGTGGGTATTCGAGTAACAAAAGAAGAAGAGATTATCCCGGCTATTCGTAAAGCTCGAGAGATTAATGATCGCCCGGTCATTATTGACTTTATTGTTGGAGCTGATGCCCAGGTTTGGCCAATGGTAGCTTCTGGGAACTCTAATTCAGAGATTCAGTATGCACGTGATCTTCGTCCGCTTTTCGACGAAGACCACAATGAACAAGAAAGTGGACGCTCATGACACAGCAAGAAATCTCACGGCACATACTGAGTGTGTTGGTACAGGATATCGATGGCATCATTTCTCGAGTGTCGGCAATGTTTACCCGTCGTAGTTTTAGTTTGGTGTCTTTGGTGTCGGGTAAAACTGAGACAAAGGGAATAAACCGCATTACTATTGTGGTCGATGCAGATGAAGTCAATATCGAGCAGATTACCAAGCAGCTCAATAAGTTGATTCCTGTTCTGAAAGTGGTGCGGTTAGAAAAGGAAACAACAATTGCTCGTGCTTTGATGTTGGTGAAGGTGTCTGCAGATGCTTCTAATCGTCCGCAGGTGGTTGATGCGGCAAATATCTTCCGGGCTCGTATTGTGGATGTGGCACCTGACTCGGTGGTGATTGAAGCGACTGGGAATAAAGGAAAGTTGAATGCTTTACTTGATGTCCTTGAGCCATTTGGTATTCGTGAGTTGATTACTTCTGGTCAGATTGCGTTGAGTCGTGGTCCTAAGGTAATGACTCCAAAACAGAAGAACAACTAGCCTGCGTTTCATAATATGGGAAAAATTATCCCACTATTTAGGACGATGGGCTAGAATCAGGTTAAGATAGAGATGATGTATCTCTAACAATGAGAAAATGACATATTGAGAAAGGTGTACTCATGGCTATTGACGTTTACTATGATGCAGATGCAGATTTGTCGCTTATCCAAGAGCGCAAGGTTGCTATCATTGGTTACGGCTCCCAAGGTCACGCACACGCACAAAACTTACGTGAGTCTGGTGTAGAGGTTGTTATCGGTTTGCGCGAAGGCTCTAAATCTGCGCAAAAAGCTCAAGAAGCCGGGTTTGAGGTAAAAAGCAATGCTGATGCCGCTGCATGGGCGGATCTTATTATGCTGCTTGCACCAGATACTTCACAAGCAAAAATCTTTAAGGAAGATATCGAACCACACCTTAGCGCAGGAGATGCCCTGTTCTTTGGGCACGGACTCAATATCCACTTCGATTTGATTACCCCAGCTGAGGACATCATCGTTGGTATGGTAGCGCCAAAAGGTCCTGGTCACCTTGTTCGTCGCCAGTTCGTCGATGGCAAAGGCGTGCCGACACTTATTGCTATTGACCAAGACCCAACTGGTCAAGCACAAGCACTTGCCCTATCGTACGCAGCAGCAATCGGCGGTGCACGTGCTGGTGTTATTGCCACTACCTTCAAGGAAGAAACAGAAACCGATCTCTTTGGTGAGCAGGCGGTACTCTGTGGTGGTCTTGAACACCTCATGATGAAAGGCTTTGAGGTATTGACCGAAGCTGGCTATGAACCAGAAATGGCATACTTCGAGGTACTTCACGAGATGAAACTTATCGTGGATCTCATCTGGGAGGGCGGAATTGAGAATATGAACTACTCAATTTCTGAAACCGCAGAGCTGGGCGGCTACGTTGCTGGACCACGCATCATCACCCCAGAAGTAAAAGAAAACATGAAAGCAGTTCTTGCTGATATTCAATCCGGTAAGTTCGTGCGCGACATGATGGCAGATGTAGCAGCAGGTCAACCTGAGATGAAACGCTACCGCGAAGAAATCGCAGCACACCCAATCGAAAGCACCGGATCAAAGCTGCGCGACATGATGAGCTGGGTCAAAAACCCATTGAACGAAACAGCATAATCTGTTCCTACGCGTACACATAGCTAGATGCATAACAAAAGGATCTCTCTATTTTCCTGAGAGATCCTTTGTTATTTTGGTTGCCACATGAAGTGATATTACTCTTGATTATTTTCTGCTTTTTCCGCTTTACGACGAGCAAAAAACTGTTTCGCCATACCATAAATACCAGGTGTGATTGACAAGAATACAATGACCAAGAAAATGGCCTCGATATTATCACGTACGAAATCATAATTACCGAGCCATGCGCCAAGTAACGTAACACCGCCACCCCATAGAATGCCGCCGACAACGTTATAAAGGAAGAAAATTCGATAGCGCATACTTGCCATACCAGCGACTAATGGGGCATAAGTGCGAACAATAGGCACAAAGCGGCATATGATGATCGTCGCTGGACCGTGTTTCTCGAAGAAGTCATGAGACTGCTGAATATAGGCTTGCTTGAAGAAACGACCATCAGGACGTTTGCTGAGTACATGACCAAAACGTGAACCAATGAAATAGCCAACCTGATCGCCCAAAATCGCGGCAAGAATAACCACCGGAATCACAACATAAAGTGGAGCAAATGGATCATCTTGGACAGCGAGCATACCGCTGGTAAAGAGCAGGGAATCACCAGGAAGTAATGGGAAAAGTAATCCAGATTCAATAAAAACAATAAGCGCGACGCCAAGGAGGATAAAAGAACCAAAAGGTCCAGATCCACTGAGCAAATACATAGGATCCATCCAGCTTGGGCCGAGCGACAAAACGGTCACATCAGGCACAAGTTCATTCATTTCTCCAAGTATAGAGGGTATGAGGGGATAAAGGGGATTCCCAACCGGGTATGGTTGTACGCAATAATTACGTACCAAAATTACGCACCGAGAGACCGGGCGAGTGCGCTACAATTCTTATATGTCTCATACCGCCCATAATCATGCACATGATGGTCACAATCATGATCACGCACATCCTTCTCGTGGATTGCGCGCACTACTAATTGTGCTGGGCTTTACCACAATAATTTTCTTAGCAGAACTGATCGGTGGCTTATGGTCGCAATCTCTTGCGTTGCTTTCCGACGCCATGCATATGCTCAGTGACTCCACCGGGCTTATCGTTGCTGTCATTGCGATTATCATTGGGAAACGAAAAGCAACCCCAGTAGCCACCTATGGCTACCGACGCATTGAAGTAATAGCAGCTCTCATCAATGCAGCAGCTGTATCAGCAATTTCAGTATGGATTGTGATCGAAGCACTCTCGCGATTGCGCAGCCACGAAGAAGTCAACACCACCATGATGCTCATCATCGGCACCATCGGTCTTATAGCAAATATCTTTGGGGCCTTGGTACTACACAATCATGCCGAAGAAAATATCAACATCCAAGGCGCATTTTTACATGTGCTCGTTGATCTCTTTGGGTCAGTGGCGGTTATTCTTGCAGCAATAATTATGCAATTCACTGGTTTTTCTGGGGCAGATACGATTGCGTCACTGATTATTGCAGTGCTCATTTTGCCACGGTCAATATCCTTGCTTTCTCGCGCCTATAAGATCCTTATGGAACACGCACCAGCGAATATAGACGTCGACAAGCTCGCACAAGAGCTACGCGCTGTCCCTACTGTTCAAGCTATCCATGATCTGCACGTATGGTCAGTCAATGGGGAAGAAGCTCTAGCGACCTGCCATGTGGTCATTGATACGGATAATAGCAGTAATTGTACGGTGCTAGATAAAGTGCAACAGGTTTTTTCCGAACATGGAATTGAACATTCCACAGTACAGATAGAGTCCCATGCGCACTATGCGCATGAGGAAGTATGTCACTAATAAGGCGCAGTGTGGTTTAGCTTGGCACGCTAGCGCCAGGCGCATAGCCCGTCTAGACTCAAAGTCATGGCTTTTTCGACTCCGAGCTACAATCTCATTGATCTATTCAATCGCATTGATCGTGGTGACCTGCAACTTCCTGATTTTCAGCGTTCGTTTCGGTGGGATGTCGATCGTATCCGAGCCCTCCTCGTGACCGTACTGCGCGGCTATCCCATGGGCTCTTTCATGGCTCTCGATACGCGCAACGAAAAGCCAAGATTTAAGCCACGCGCCTTAGAAGGCGCTCCAGACACAGGCAATGCTCCAGGTCTATTGCTACTCGACGGGCAGCAAAGACTCACCACCCTCTACCAATGCTTAAGAGGCGAAGGCATGGTGCAGAGCGTTGATTTTCGTCAAAAGAAAGTGCAACGCAAGTATTATTTGGACATTAAAAAAGCCATCTCTAGCCCAGTGCTGCCAGAAGAAGCAGTGATTAGCGTGGGAGCTGATGGCATGGTCAAGTCCCACTATGGTCCGCACGTTACAGATGGGCTGCATAGTCGAGAAGATGAAATTGCTGCTGGTCTTATTCCTATCTCAGTATTGCTGTCTGATTCTGGCACGGATTTTCTCTTTGATCTATCGCGCGACGCTGATGAGCATACCCGTGAAGAAATAAAAAAATTTAATAATAAAGTCATCAAACCTCTGGTCAGCTATGCCGTTCCTATGATCCGCCTCGACCGAGAAACAGCTCAAGAAGGCATTGGTTCCATTTTTGCCCAGGTCAATAGCCTAGGACTACGCATGGATGTCTTTGAGCTTTTGACCGCGGTATTCCAGTTAGAAGATGCGTCGTTTAGCTTACAAGAAGACTGGGCAGCTACTGAGAAAATACTGCGTAAATACCCAGCGCTAGACGGAATTGGACAAACAGAGTTTCTTACCTCAGTTGCGCTGCATGCCACCGCACTAACAGGGCATGCCGACGGACATCGAGAAGCAATTTTGCACCTGAGTCTGGCGCAATACAAAGAATCAGCACGCATCATGCGCTCAGCTTTTAATGAAGCAGCTAACTTTATGGCGCAGCGATGTATTTTTACTACTTCTCATGTTCCCTATACTGTTCAGCTAGTTCCATTAGCAGTAATTATTGCCTTGCTAGCTGACACTCCTGGAGTGCTCAGCAAACAAGAATCATGGAATAAACTCAACCGTTGGTTCTGGTGTGGTGTATTTGGTGAGCTCTATGGAGCCTCATCGCTTATTGAACGCTCTGCCGCAGATGTGAATGAGGTAACTCAGTGGATTAAAGCCGGGGTAGTGCAAGAAGAAAAACAGGAAACAGAGTCTCAGCTGGTGCCACGCTCAGTGCGTACGGCACGGTTTGTGGAATCACGCCTGCTTAGCGCAGGTATTCGCTCTGGTCTTTACAAAGGAATCTATGCTCTCATCATGGGGCGAGGGGCACGGGATTGGCATAGTGCACAAGTATTTAACCAGCATACTTTCCCCACAATGGGTGTGCATTTTCGCCCTATTTTCCCTATAGACTGGTGCACGGAACACGGAATTTCACCGGTACTGGCGCAATCAGTGCTCAATCGCACACCTATGAGTCGAAAAACCCATGTCGTTGTCGAGCATAGTTCCCCCTCGCGCTACTTGTACCGACTCCAAGCTAAATCCCTGCTTAGCGATGCCGAATTTGATGAAGTTCTAGAAACACACTTACTTGACCCACAGTCGTTATTTACTGATCGAGCTGAAGAATTCTTCCGCGATAGACGGCAACGTCTTACCGAAATGATTGAACACGCAATGGGACACCCCGCAGTTCGAGATGTGGATGAGTCAGATTTAAGCGCAGGAGAAGAAGGACCGAATGCTTTTGCCTCATAGCGCCAGGTACCGTGGCACTCTCGTGAGTGTCTTGGGCAGCCTTGTGGTCCTTATGCTTATTTTGTCTGGCTGTGCGTCGGGACAGCTCAGCGAGATGGGCACTGAACAAAGCACAGATCCGTATCGGAAAGCGCGTGCCCAGAATCTTAACCACCACGTTTCTAATATCTTTGAGCCAACTCCTGAGGTGATTGCGGACGAAGACAGAAGTGGAGTAGAAGTCGCACAGCGGTTTTTTGACACCTCAAGTGCAGTAGTCGTGTCCAGCGGCGATATTAGCGCACAGTTGCGTGCAGCCTCTCTTGCTGTTGTGACCCATGCCCCCATGCTGACCATGAACGAGAACAACCGCCAGGCAGTGGTTTCTGAGATTAATCGCCTGGGTGCTCAATATGTGCTCAGCGTGGGGGATGTTCCATTAGCCAACACTGCAGGAGATACCAATGTCATTGTCGATCCCGGCGGGTTAGCGGCCTTGGGCACAATGACTTCCTTGCAGTTCTATCCAAAACAAATAACCTATGCGGATAAGGTGGTAGCTGCTGTTGCCGCCCTAGAACCAGAGCACGTAAGCTATTTGATTCCTGGCTGGTTCGATGACGACACAAAAGAAAAACTGCTTGCCGACGCTCACCCCCAGACAACAGATCGTAAACAACACACAGTTGCGGCTTTTCCTGTGCAATCCAAGCGTGATGCCGATATGTCGCCTGTGGTCATTGCAAGTGAACAATCAAGCATTGCAGCTGTAGCAACTGCTCGCGCTTTTGGCGCTGCTGTGCGTACCATGCCTCTCCCAGATCCTAGGTTTAGCCGGGAAACAATGAGAATGGTTGCTGGTCTTGCCAATGCACCGCTTATTGCCTTAGGGGCACAATTTGGTAGTGCACAACAATTAAGAGAACGCATAAGCATTGGCGAGAATATCACTACTGAAATAGCTGGTGGTGGCGGTTTGGTATTTCCCCAACGCGCCCTGATTATGAAGCACGTGCCGCTTAGCGTGGAAGCCACAGCTGCGCGTAGTAGGGAAGAAAACACGACTGCAATAGCTGACGCGGTAGTAATGGCAAAAAAGCAAGCGAGCGCATTTGCACGTACACATGTTGGTACGGTAGTGCCAGGTCTAGAAATAGCCTTGGGCAACGTGTTTGCTTTAGACACACAACAACCTAGTTTTTCTCCGGAACTTGTGGCTCATGCGGTCAATGAGATGGTTGCCCAGCATGGCTATATTTTCTTAAGAATTACCCCTTATGCCGGAAAATTAGTAGAGCAATTAGCTCGTATCGAAGATATGCTCAGTGGGGCCAATGTTTCTGTGATTATAGACATGGATAGCGCTGAGCAGCCTATTGAGGCGCAAGAGCTCAATCGGGCGATTTCTTGGTTAGCTAGGTTATGCGAGGATAAAAAAATACCACAGAAAACCCTGGTAATTGCGCAATCTAGTGTCAACCCCATAGCTGATGCAGCACACATAGACACTGATTCTGCGTATGTTTCAGTTACTATTGTTGCTGAGTTTTTTGCTGAGGGAAACTATGGATTTGTGTCCTGGGAAGAAGCCAAGCAGCGCTTTGGGCAGATCGTCGCTGGTTATCAGCAGACAGGCAAGAATTTTTATTATGGTTGGGTAGTGGATAATGTGCTAGGGCAAGCGCGTCGCTCGACGGAGGAAAATTTCTTTAGCAGCGCAGAGTTTTCACAGTTATCACCATATCCTTGGCTAATTTTGGGCTGAGAAAATCATGTGTGTAGTGGATATATTCATAAAATATTCTAAAAACTATTTCTCGGCAGGTACTTTTTAGCTTTCTTGGTTTAGACTTGACAATGTCGCACGCCGATGGGCTGGTGTGGACCCCGTAATAGCGGCGCGGTCGTGTCGATATTATGCGGACAGCACAATTTTCCAGGAGATATAACGTGAGCCAGAACGGTCGTCCTGTCGTTCTTATTGCTGATAAATTGGCACAATCTACTGTTGATGCACTTGGCGATGCCGTCGAGGTGCGTTGGGTAGATGGACCAAATCGCCAAGAACTCTTAGCCGCAATTCCAGAAGCAGATGCACTGTTAGTTCGCTCTGCTACCACAGTAGATCGTGAAGTCCTTGACGCAGCCACGAAATTGCAAATCGTCGGGCGCGCAGGTGTAGGGCTGGATAACGTAGATATTGTTGCTGCCACTGAGCGTGGTGTGATGGTGGTCAATGCGCCGACCTCGAATATCCACTCTGCTTGTGAGCATGCAATTTCCTTGCTCCTAGCCACTGCACGACAGATACCAGCAGCAGATAAAACATTGCGTGATGGTCAATGGAAACGTTCTTCTTTCTCTGGTGTCGAAGTATTTGGCAAAACCATCGGAATTGTTGGTTTTGGCCATATTGGACAGCTCTTTGCTCAGCGTCTTGCTGCTTTTGAGACTACGATCATCGCATATGATCCTTATGCTAACCCAGCTCGTGCTGCGCAATTAGGTGTGGAGTTAGTCTCGCTGGATCAACTCATGGCAACAGCAGATTTCGTCACCATTCACTTGCCAAAGACAAAAGAAACAGCTGGTATGTTCAATGCTGAATTGCTGGCCAAAGCTAAAAAAGGGCAGATCATCATCAATGCTGCTCGTGGTGGGCTTATCGACGAAGCGGCACTGGCTGAGGCGATAACATCTGGGCATATTCGTGGTGCTGGTATTGATGTCTATGCCCAAGAACCATGTACTCAATCACCATTGTTTGAGTTACCACAAGTAGTGGTGACTCCCCACCTAGGTGCTTCGACAGCAGAGGCACAAGATAGAGCTGGTACTGATGTTGCAGATTCGGTGCTCAAAGCACTATCTGGGCAATTCGTGGCAGATGCCGTGAATATCTCCGGTGGTCGTGTTGGGGAAGAAGTCGCAGCATGGCTTAACCTTGCTCGCAAACTAGGTCTTGTTGCTGGTCGCCTTCTTGGTGCCACACCAGTAAGTATTGAAGTAGAAGCGCGTGGTGAACTATCTACAGAACAGGTTGATGCTCTGGGGCTAGCTGCATTGCGCGGTCTGTTCTCTGGCATTATCGACGAAGCAGTCACCTTTGTGAATGCACCGCGTATTGCTGAAGAACGTGGCGTAGAACTATCAGTTACCACTGCACCTGAATCTGTTACACACCGCAGCGTGGTAGAGGTAAAAGTGATAGCGAGCGACGGCTCAGTATCCTCGGTAGTAGGTACACTCAGTGGTTTAGAGCGCGTGGAAAAGATTGTACGGATCGATAACCGCGGCATTGATTTGCGTGCCGAAGGAAGAAACCTATTCTTCTCCTACACCGATGCTCCTGGTGCTCTTGGCAAAGTAGGAGCTCAGCTGGGAGCAGCAGATATCAATATCGAAGCTGCAGCTCTTACCCAAGCAGCAAAGGGAGATGGTGCTGTTCTTATCTTGAGAGTAGAACGCGAAGTACCTCAAGAACTCTTGACTCAAATTGCTGATTCCCTTGAAGCAACTGCGCTGCAAATTAACCTTGATTAGTTGTATTAGTTGCTAGCAATCTTAATTTCTTATTATCGCTGTGAGCTTGGTGCTCACGGCGATATTTTTCTCAGCAGGTGTTGCGGTGTTGAGTGCTGAACTGGTTTGTGTGCAGCGAGTTATGCGTGTGCAGAAAGAATGCCAGATAGTGCACGAACCAAAGCTGCAATATGTTCTTGAGTATGACTTGCCATGAGCGTTATACGCAGAATCGCCTCGCCACGTTTGACTGTTGGATAACGAATTGCCGGCACATGGAACCCATAATCGCGCAGTTGTTGAGATACTGACAGCGCATAATCCTCGGCACCAAGCGGGATAATGACAATAGGGCTTGCCCACCCACCAGACACAACATTGCTAGTGCGCGATACTGCGATTTCCGCCTCGTCGAGAAGCCTCAAAAGGTACGCCACGTTAGTGTGTAAGCGTTGTACGATGGATTCGTCTTGCGCTAGGAGTGATAGCGCTGTATCAATGGCAGCGCAATTAGCTGCTGAGGTGGAGGTAGAAAAAATAAATGCGCGTGCATGGTTGCGTAAAAACCGTGTGATTTCCGGGTGAGCAAGAACCATACCACCTTCAGCTCCTAAGGCTTTACTTGCCGTCACCACGAGGATGTCGGGCAAAGAATGTGGATAACACTCGCATATTCCTTTACCGCGACGACCGATGGTGCCAATGCCATGCGCGTCATCAACCATAAGCCATGCACCGTACCTGTCGCACACGCGACGCAATTGCGCTAGATCGGCGATAGTGCCGTCCATGGAAAACACGCCATCACTTATCACAAGAGCGTAGTCAGCAGTGCTCTTGGCTAGTTTTTCTTCTAAATCAGTGTAGTCGTAATGAGAAAAGATCGTGGTAGGTACGCGTGCAATGCGGCAGCCATCGATAATACTGGCATGATTGCGTTCATCGGAAAAGATTTTTAATGACCCACCACATAGTTGTGCTAGTTGTGCTAGTGCTTGGATTGTGGAAAGGTTCGCCAGATAGCCACTGGAGAAGAATACACAATCATAGTGCGCATCTAGCTCAAGGAACGTGGGGAGTGCCTTTTCTACTTTCGTATGAAAAGCAGTGCTGCCCGTGGTAAGTCTGGAACCACCAGAGCCTGTGCCATAGGCAGCAAGTGCGTCGTGTGCTGCAGTAATTATTGCAGGATGTGTGCTTAAGCCAAGGTAGTTGGAGGAGCTGAAAAGGAGCAAGGACGTATCGTCGATAAGTGTTTTAGGAGATTGTGCTGCATGAAAGAGCGCAGGGGTGCGTTCTAGATGAGCATGTGCCCAGGCGTTATTTTGTTGTGTGCACAAAGTGTGGAGGTCAGGGGATTGGGACATGGCTATGCGCTTTCGGGGAAATCTACGAGAACGATGTGGTTTTCTAAGTAGTCAATGAGCTTAGGGATATCGGAATCATGTGTGTTTCGCGTAAGAAAAATGCGAGTGCCACAGGTATCACCAGGCGCTTTCATATTATGAATGCGGAGATAAGTGCCGTTAATGCATAGATATCCAGTGGTGTAGTCCGGGTCATCCGAGATACATAATTCGGCAATAATGTTAGGGTGGTGTGCTACTTTCGAGGCTAAAATTAGTGCTTCATTGTGATGGTTCTTGTCATTGTCTGTCATATTTGTGCGTATGTCAGTGGCAGAATACGCTGCGTCCAGATTGCTCACGCGTACCCCTCGGTTTTGGTCTGGTTCATAATGCTCATGGGTGTCGGCGTCGATGAGCATGGCACCGCGTAATCCAGTGACTGTTGTGAGCAAAGACCAAAAATGATTCCCAGCTATTCCATGCTTAGCCAGTTGCTTTTCGACGAACATCTGCGCCTGTCGCGGGCTATGAGTATCAATGTTCTGAATGGGTAATGCCGGAATGTGGGTGATATCTGCGGGGGAAATGTGCGTGCTCGTGATGCGAATATCATCGGGCGTTCCTTTGGGATGATTGAGTGCACGGTGCATTAACTGTGTGCTCACGTGTGCTAATTGATCAGTGGTGACGATGCGTTCTGCGCCAGAGATATGGCGACCCATTTTGCTAGCACGCATTTTGATTGAATAGAGGGAATGAGTGTGGGGAAATGCGGTGTACGAACTAGAGGTCATAGGATAAACAATAGCCGTGAAAAGGCTATACAGTGTTCAATATATTTATATTTGTCTTTCTGCGGTATCTTGGTAAGGGAGACTAAAGTCCAAAATGTGAGAAAAGGAGTTCCACATAATGAAACTTGCGGTTATTGGTGGCGACGGCATCGGACCAGAAGTAACGCAACAAGCCCTGCGCGTACTACACACACTCCGCGATGATATTGACACCACAGAATATGATCTCGGCGCACGCCGCTACCTAAAAAATGGCGAATTACTAACCCAAGCAGACCTTGACTCACTCAAAGAACACGACGCAATTCTACTAGGAGCAATAGGCGCACCTGACACCGTACCACCAGGAGTACTAGAACGCGGACTGCTATTAGCAATGCGCTTTGCCCTCGACCACCACGTTAATTTGCGCCCCGCCAAACTCTATCCCACAGCAGTATCACCACTGACCAATCCAGGCGACATTGATTTCGTCGTAGTACGAGAAGGTACCGAAGGATTGTACTGCGGTAATGGCGGCTCCCTACGCAAAAACACTCAACATGAAGTAGCAAGTGAAGTATCACAAAATACTCGCTACGGCGTCGAACGCGTCGTTCGCGATGCCTTTGCCCGAGCACAACAACGTAAAAAACACCTCACCCTCGTGCATAAGACAAATGTGCTTGTCCACGCCGGATCATTATGGCAGCGTTGCGTAGATGAAGTAGCACAAGAATATCCCGACGTAACCGTGGACTACCACCACATTGATGCAGCAACCATCTACATGGTTACTGACCCAGCACGCTACGACGTTATTGTAACCGATAATCTCTTTGGCGATATTCTTACCGACCTTGCCGGCGCTATCACAGGCGGAATTGGCCTAGCTGCATCGGGAAATATCGACGCAACTGGTACCAACCCATCCATGTTTGAGCCAGTACACGGTTCCGCACCAGATATTGCAGGAAAAGGAATCGCCGATCCCACCGCCGCGATTTTGTCCGCCGCACTATTGCTTCGCCACCTAGGAGACGAAGAGAACGCAGCACGCATCGAACAAGCAGTAGCAACAGATGTTGCTCACCGAGACGCCCATACAACATATAGCACCCAAGAATTAGGCGATAGAATCATCGCAGCCCTATAAGATGAATACATGAGCGTTGAATTAGAAGAAGTACGCAACTTCCTGGCAACCACTGCGCCCTTTGCACAATTACCCGATGCAGTCATCGACCAACTCCCTGCAAAAATGGATATGCGCTATGTACGCAGTGGCACCACTATCATTCAACGCGGTGCTCATAATGATTTTTGTTTCATCATCCGCAGCGGCGCCGTAGATGTCATTGGCGACAATGACATCCTGCTCGACCGCAGAGACGCAGGACGCTGCTTTGGCTATTCCACTATCTTTGGCGAGAATAACTCACGATACACCATGATCGCAGTAGAAGATTGCCTACTCATGGCAATAAAACGCGAACACATCAATACACTAGCCGAGCAATACCCAGATCTCGCCCGCTTTTTCTCTAGCCTAACCAAAAGAATCAGCGCTGCTGCGGCACAACTACGCGCCCAGGCATCCTCAGATTTACTGCGCATTAGGCTCTCTGAGTTCATGGTCAAAAACCCAGTACACGCCACAGCAGATATTTCTATCGTACAAGCAGCACAAATTATGCAGGAACACAATGTTTCCTCTTTGTTAATCGTTGAGCAAGCACAAACACAATCCAACGACACACACGCTTGCGAACAAAGCGTAATCGGAATTATCACAGACAAAGATTTACGCAACAAAGTCGTCGCAAAGAACATGGATACTACCCAGAATGTGCATAGGATTATGGCGCCCATGCCACGCACACTCAACGACGATGTGCAAGCATTCGAGGCAATGATGCTTATGTCTGAATATGGTATCCAACATATTCCCGTGACCAGGGATAATGAATTGGTAGGTATTGTTTCGTCGGCAGATATTCTACGCCTGATGCGCAATGATCCTATCTATCTCACCGCAGATTTATCTCGAAAAAATAGCATTGACGAACTCAAAGACACATATTCTTCCATTGACGAGGTAGCGGTTCGCTTCATTGATAGAGGAACCTCCCCAGAGGACATCGCCGGTCTTTTGACCATGACCGCTGATACGCTCACCCGACGCCTGCTATATCTTGCAGAACAAAAATTAGGACACCCACCTGTGCCTTATGAATTTGTAGTTGTCGGATCCCAAGGACGCAAAGGCATGGGACTTGCCTCAGACCAGGACAATTGCCTCGTCTTAGACGACAACTATAATCCTCAACAGCATGGGCACTACTTTGAGCAACTAAGTCGTTTTGTCTGCGAAGGATTGGCACAAGCCGGACAACCCTTATGCCCAGGCGAGATGATGGCGATGAATCCACAGTGGCGCATGACTCGTACACAATGGATCGATACTTTCCACCACTGGATTACCGCACCAGAACCCGAGGCACTCCTACACGTACAAACATTCTTTGATTTTCGCTCTATCTATACATCAACAACCACACAATTGGCGCAAGAAGTACATAAGAACGCAGTAGAAATGGCACAAAGTTCAGTTCGACTCCAAGCCCATTTAGCAACCCTCGCAGTACGACGAGAACCCCCGCTAGGTTTCTTCCGCGGCTTCGTAGTGGATAGATCCGGAAAATACGCCAACACCTTAGACGTGAAAAAAGGTGGTCTAGCCGCAATCGTACAAATGGCACGCCTGTTTTCACTCACCAGTGGCATAACCGCCCTCACCACTCGACAACGACTAGTACAAGCAGCTCAAGCTGGTTCTATCTCTGAGCGAGGCAGCCAAGATCTGATCGACGCAGTAGACTTCATCAATCTCATTTCACTCAAACACCAATCAGAACAAATCAAACAAGGACAAACCCCTAGTTACCACATCGCCCCAGCAACACTGGGCAAAATGGATCGTGAACATCTACGTGACTCGTTTCAGATCATCAAAAATATGCAGAATGCTCTGGCCACCAAATACCCAATTCGCAATATCTAACATGGCCAGCGCCACACTCCACACCAAGAGAAAGACACAATTATGCGATGGTTGCGTGCCAGCAGCACCAAAAATAAACAACACGCTCGTGGAGCATTGAGCAGGCTCTATGCTTCGCAGCTCCCCACGGACAGGATGGACGTCGATAAGCTGAAATTACTCGCGGTAGACATAGAAACCACCGGTCTAGACGCAAAACGCCATCAGATTCTCTCTATCGCCTGGGTACCCATTGACGGACAACGCATCGAATTAGCTGGCGCAGGTAGCGTTCTGATACAACCAGAAAATATGCACGACGTGGGAGAATCAGCGCTCATCCACCACATCACAGACGAGATGCTCGCAGGCGGGATACCAGAACAAGAAGCAATGACCATGCTCTTAGACGCACTTTCTGGCCGAGCAATGGTTGCACACTTTTCCGCATTAGAAGTGTCTTTCATCAATGCTGCATGCCGACGACATTTCAACGCTGATTTCGACACGCGCCTAGTCAAAGTAGTTGATACCTTTGCATTGGAACGCAGACATATGGAACGAATGGGTACCTATCCGCGTGGAGAAGATTTACGACTGGCACGCGTGCGACGCCGCTATGGGCTGCCAGATTACCGTAGCCATAATGCGCTCAGTGATGCACTGGCCTGTGCCGAGCTATATTTAGCGCTTAAAGAACAGTCAAAGGCGGGCACACTTAAAGCCTTAATGAACTAAAGATGAATTAATAGATTTCAGCCGCACCACATTAGGGGGATTGACTGCATCAGAGGCTTGTTCAGCACACTGTTTATAACGGAATTATGTAGTATGTTGCTTATGCGTTTTGGACGAATTGCAACACCAGAGGGAATGAGCTTCTGCGTCATTGAAGGTGCAGAAGGAGAAGAAAAATGCCGTGAGATTGAGGGAACTCCATTTACGGAACCCACATTTAGCGGTAAAGAATGGAATCTCGATCAGGTTCGACTACTAGCGCCAATGCTACCAAGCAAAATTGTGGCAATTGGACGCAACTATGCCGATCACGTTGCAGAGGTATTCCAGCGCTCTGCAGACCACTTGCCTCCGACGCTATTCCTTAAGCCCCCTACAGCAGTAGTCGGACCAGGAGCAGCTATTAAAATTCCTGAGTTCGCTACAAAGGTAGAGTTCGAGGGAGAACTTGCTCTTGTCATTGGCACACACTGCAAGAATGTTAAAGCTCAAGACTGGAAAAAAGTAGTACGCGGCTTCACCATCATCAATGATGTATCATCGCGTGATTTGCAATTTACTGATGGGCAGTGGGCACGCGCCAAGGGTATTGATACCTTTGCACCACTTGGACCATGGATTGAAACTGACTTGGACAAGATTGATACCACCAATCTTCCCATCAAAGCACACTTGACCCATGATGGTGTTACTGAGACTAAGCAGGATTCTAATTCTAATCAGATGATTAAGAATGTTGGCGAGTGTATCGAGTTTATTACTGCGTCAATGACTCTACTACCAGGCGATGTGATTTGTACTGGTTCTCCAGCTGGAACCGCTGAAATGGTGCCAGGGGATTACATCGAAATTGAGATTCCAGGTATCGGTAAACTTGGTAATCCTGTAGAGCGTGCTTAGCTAATTCTTAAACTCGGTCACGTTACACGTGTGACGTGCGAAGGCGAGTATGGAAAAGCAATAGACATCGTTATGTCTATTGCTTTGTTTTATATGGAGGTCTGTGGTTTTCATGGATGAAATAGCACTTGTTGCTGTAGTAGCTGGCGCCATTTTTGTTGGTTCCACAATGCAACGCATTGGTGGCATGGGACTAGGATTAGTTGCAGCACCTATTTTGTCTTTTGCGATCGGGCCTGTGCAAGGCATTTTGTTAATCAATGTCTTAGCCTGCATTAATTCCTTGATGAATTCCTACAGTATGCGAGCCGGTATTGATTGGGCAATGGTGCGCCTGATTGGTTCCGTGATGATTATCGGCTCACTCAGCGGTGCGTTACTCATACGCAGTATTTCGATTCCTGCCTTACAAGTGATTGTCGGAGCGTCGATAGTATGTGCATTGTGTGTTGTGATCTTTGGTAAACGCTTTGTGCCACCGGCACGTGGAAAAGCGCCGGCATTGATTACCGGAGTAATTGCCGGTTTTACTAATACGTTGGCAGGAGTAGCAGGTCCTGTGATTACTGTTTATGCGCAAGCTGCACAGTGGGATCATCGACGCTTAGCTTCAACTTTGCAGCCGCTTTTTGTAGTATGCGGTTTGCTCAGTTTTCTTGTGAAAGAACTCAGTGGTACTGCGTCAATGGGGCAGCTACCTTGGTTAATTTGGCCAGTTTCATGTCTTACGATGGTTGCGGCAATTGCATTAGGTGCTCGCCTGTCCGCAAAAATCAATCGAGAAGCTGCTCGACGTTTCTCCATTATTTTGGCATTTGCTGGTTCCTTGAGCGTACTCATTCGAGGGTTGTATGCACTGCTGTGAGAATCAGATGAGGTGAACTATTCGCTCTGTGCCCTTGTTTTTCAGTGGGTAGTGCTAGCACTACTTGTTAATGGGCATTGTGGTGAGAAAACATGGTGGTCGTGTTCGCAGTAGACCACGGTATAACGCAATAATGCCTAGTAGTGTGCGTTGTATAGTTATCCAGAAGTTAGTATATGGTTCTTATGAGGTGGTCTCTAGAGGGGGGGCTTACAGATAGTGCTGTATTCTGCATATTTCTCTTTTATGCTTTGAGAAACTAGCTTATCTGATGAGAATTAAGGAATTACGCTACTTATGGCTTTTGAGTTGAATGTTGAAAATGTGTCTAAAAGTTTTGGTAAGCATAATGTCTTGAGTGATATAAATTTAAGTGTTCCTAAGCAGTGTGTGTATGCCTTGCTTGGGGTTAATGGTGCTGGTAAAAGTACCTTGATGAAGGGGCTGGTGAATCTACTCAAATTTGATTCAGGTAGTTTTGCTTTTACATCAGCGCGAGGAAAAGGTGCTGCGCATAAAGTTGGATCGCTGATTGAAAGTCCTAAGTATTATCCTTCTTTGAGTGCTGAAGAGAATCTCTCATATTTTGGCACTCTTTTTGGTCTTGAGCGTCAGGATTATCGAAAGTTATTGATGAGTGTGGGGTTGGATCCTTCTTTGGCTCGTCCTGTGAAAAATTATTCGCTAGGGATGAAACAGCGCTTTGGTTTAGCAGTAGCTTTGATGGGAGATCCTGAGTTTCTTATCTTGGATGAACCAACAAATGGTCTTGACCCGCAGGGCGTTGTTGAGATGCGTCAACTTATTCAAGAGCTACCAAAAATACACGATGTTACTATCATGGTTTCCAGCCATATTTTGTCCGAAATGCAAAGCGTAGCATCCCATGTAGGTATCTTGGATAAAGGGCATATTCGTTATTCTGGTGAACTTGGTGCCTTATTAGCTGATGAGAAAGTTATGGTCGATACTCCTGAACCAGATTTAATGCGTAAATGGTTAGCAGATAAACAAATCGTTGCTTCTGAAGTGGGGTGGGGTAGTTTTTGGGTACAGTCCGAGGTCGAGTTATCGGATATTATTTTTGGATTAGCATCATACGGAATCCCTATTGATGCTGCATATGTGAAATCTCCTTCTTTGGAGGAGAAGTTTTTTGAGCTTACGACGGGAGCTCAAGCATGTTAAACAAACGGATTTTTCGTGTGAAATATGCATTTATCGCAGTTGCAGTAGCTATATGTGCGACGGTTGCGTGGATGATGATTGCAAATATAGGAATACGCGGTGGTGCTAATCCTGCTGAGGATACGACAGCAGGGATGATAAGTCAGGGCGCAGCTGTTGCACTTTTTACGTTGCCATTGGTAGTTTTTGTCTTTATTCAGCTTTTCTTGACTGAGGAGCAAGATAATGACATTTGGGGATTGATGCGGGCGCGTAACGGTAAAGTAGGACAATTACTTGCATTGCGTTTAGGGGTATGTTTTCTGTGGCTTGTGTTGTGGGCAGTGGGGTATTCTTTAGCGCTTGCTGTATTGGTGGGAGTGTATTATTCCTGGGCTGATTCGGTGTGGTGTGCGTATATTTTTGTGGCGATGCTCATTTCGATTATTTTCTCAGAGAGCTTGATATCGGTAGTACATATGCGTTGGGGTGGGTTGGTTCCTGCAGTAATCGTCGGGATTGTTCTATCTGTGATTGGTGTGTCGCTGATTGGGCAGACGTCAGTGCTAGTGGGAGTATTGCCTACCGGTGCATTGCTGGCTGGTAATCCGTTTCGAGATGTTGCTGTTGGGCAACCACTTTTAGGTTTTGAGCCTAATCCAACGTGCGTTTTGGGATTAGGAGTGTCAGCTATGAGCGCTGTGATTGTTTGCATATTGTTGTTTAGTTTTCTGCGGATTCGTGTGGGAAAGGCCTGATGATGCGTTTTTATTGGTTAGAAATCAAAAAAGCTAAACCTAGGTGGGCGTATGTATGTGCTGCGATAGTTCTTGGTATGGTTGCTGCGTTTACTTCGGTTGTATTTGTGCACATGAATGGGGATGTTATTGCTCCTGAGCAGATTGCTAAAAGCATGTGGTCGTCGGCAGGAACGCAGTTATATGCTTTGGTTTTAGGTCCAGTGGTGGTCTCGATTTTGGCTGGTTCTTTAGCACGAGCCGAGGTCAGTGATGGGGTGGTTGAGCTTATTCGGTCGAGAGTGGGATATACTTCACGGAAAATTCCTGCGGTGATTGTTGCTCTTGGAGTTTTAGGATTAGTTCTTTCTAGTGGTCTTGTATTTGGGTGGTGTTGTGCAGGAATCATGAGTGGAGTTTCCCTGACTCAAGGTTTTGTTTCTGTGGGAGTGTTGGCGCTGCGTAATGTGGTTGGTGTCATTGCATGGGGGCTTATTTCATTTGCGATTTTTGTTCGTGTCCGTGATTTTGGTGTGGGTTTTGCTTTATGCCTTGGATTAGCGATGTTTGGTTCAGTGGTGTTGGTAAAGTCGGCAATCGTAGCTATGTATAATCCTTTAGCTCCTATGCCGGTTGCGGTTGGGTATCCTTTTCCTGGTTATTCTGTAGTGACCTGGATCGTATTGGCAGTAAGTCTTGTTTTTGGTTTCTATTGCGCAACGTATGCCTGGAAAAGGAAAATGATAGAGCACGGATGATGCTTGAAAACAGACTGATGAGATGGCTGAACGAGGAATGATAGAGGAGACAAGGGAGCAAAACCACATAGGTAAATAAATTGACTACAGTAGAATCCCACTCCGAGTGCGTCTTTATTCCTTGATAAAAGTGATTTTCTATCAAATTATAGGCTAAAATTTATCCAAAGTATCGGATAGGTCTGTGAGGTGGGGAAATATGGTTAATGTTTCCTATGTTATTGACGTGCCGAATGAGTGTGTTCATGGGAGGGGGTTGGTGTGAATCTCTTAGCAAAAAATCCTCGGTTTACCAGTCTCACTGTGGCTAATGCGTGTAATGAGCTTTCTCAGGCGTTGTCTTTTGTTGCGATCCCTTTAGGAATTTTGACTATCGGTGGGTCGGCGACTTCAGCTGGGGTAGTGGCATTTTTGTCAGCTGCGTGTGGGATTGGCTTCCAGTTTGTCAGTGGCGCTATCGTGGATCGCTTTAACGCGTCTGTTGTGTTAAAAGTGGCAACTGCGATTCAGGTTCTTACGTGGTTAGTTGTTGCGCTCTTATTTTATGCTGGGACTTTTAACATCACGATTATTGGTGTTGCTGCGGTTGTTGCCAGTATTGCTGCGTCTGTTTCCTCACCATGTGACAATGTGTTGATTTCGCGTATTGTTGCTCGTGATGATTTGGGGGCAGCGAACACGATTGTTCAGGGGCGTGAAGCATGTGCCAATCTTGTGGGTAGTCCTTTAGGTGGGTTGCTTGTTGGTTGGTCGTTGGGTGTTGCCATGATTGTTCAGTCGGTGTTTCATGGGATTGCGTTGTTGTTGGTTCCTTCGGTTGGGTCTGCTGTGCAGGAAGATTCTGGTGAGCAAGACTCTGGTGGGCAAGAGTCGGTGTATGGGCTTTGGGATGGTTTTCGGTTTGTGTGGAAAAATCCGGGTTTGCGTGCAGTTGTTTTTGTGGCTTCGCTTATCAATTTGCCGTTGTCAATGCAGCCGATTGTTTTGTTTAGTCATTATGAGGCGGTGGGGGTGTCGTCGTTATTGATTGGTTTTTATGCTAGTGCTATGGGGTTGGGTGTTGTTGTTGGGTCTGTTGTTGGGGTGAAATTGTTGGAGAAGGTATCGATGGGTTGGGTGGGTATTGTGACTTTGTTGGTGCTTTCTTTGGGGTTTGTTTTTATTAGTGTGGTGTATGGTTCTATTTTGTTTGTTGGTGTGGTTTCTTTTGTGTCGGGGTTGTTGTTGCCGGTGTTTAATGGTGCTATTGGGGCTTATGCGATGGCGGTGACGCCTGAGCATATTTTGGCTCGTGTTGTGGCGGCGACGGGGATACCTGGTTTGGTTTTGTCTCCACTTGGTCCTTTGTTAGGGGGTTTTCTTAGTGATTCTTATGGGGTTTTCTTTGCGTTGTGTATTGCGGCTTTGTTGACGTTTCCTCCGTTGGTTGTAGCTGTGTTGAGTAAGAGTTTTAGGGGATTGCCGTTAATACAGGAAATATCACGTGATTCATAAACAATTATGAGCACAGATATGAACATAGGTATAAGTGCAGAATGTTTTGAGAAGAAGCCTTGATTCGTGGGTAGTGTCAGCACTACTTACAGATAAGCGTTGTGAAGCAGATATGTGGCGGCATGGTGTGGAGTGTAACGTCGTATAACTCAATAATGCCTGGTGATGGGCGTCGTGTAGCTATGTACCAGAGCTAGTATATGGGTGATTTTCATGCGGATTTGCTAGGGCAATTACCTCATCCCGGGGGGGCATTTTTGTTGTAGGCGAGTAATGATTGTGATTGATAAAGTCGTGCTCATGCGCAGGGGATATGCGCATTGTTATCAAAAGTTATCCAAGGATGAACCTACGGTAAGAGCACAGGGTGAGCGTATGAAATCAATCGTTGAGCTTCGCAACGTAAATGTGGCGATAAAAGGGAAACCTATTATTCATAATCTCAATATGAGTGTTCCACAAGGGCAGGTATATGGTTTTCTGGGGCGCAATGGTGCCGGTAAAACCACAGTCATGAAGACACTGCTTAGTCTTCTTCCTATGAAAACTGGTGAATTTTTGCTTCATGGGCGAAAGATTCAGAACGGTAATGTCGATTATCTTCGCTTTATTGGGAGTCTCATTGAAGAGCCTGCATATTATCCGCATTTAAGTGCTGTGGATAATCTTCGTTTCATTGATCGCATTCGTGGTACGAGCACAGATATTGATAGTTTGTGTTCTATCGTCGGTCTTTATGATGTGCGAAAACAAAAGGTATCGAGTTATTCCCTCGGTATGAAACAGCGACTTGGTATTGCTTCTGCATTAGTCGGCGATCCTGAGATTTTATTGCTAGATGAGCCGACGAATGGTCTTGATCCAGATGGAATTCGGGAGATACGGATTCTTCTTAAGGATCTGGCAGAACAGCAGGGTAAGACTGTGATTATTTCTAGTCATTTGCTTGCAGAAATTGAACAAACTGCATCTGTCGTCGGAATTATCAGTAACGGCCGGATGCTTTATGAAGGGGCTATCAGTGGGTTGATTGGTGGAGAAAAAACCTGCGTGACTGTGGGTAATCCTCAACAGTTCGAGGACTATATGCGTAGCAAGGGGCTTGCTTTCTCTGCTATCGACGATACGTCGTATGCTATTCGCTACTGCACTGGTCAGGATGCGAGTGATTTTGTGAAGAACGCAGTGCAAAATTCAATCTCCATTGAAAAAATCTGGGACGAGAAACGATCGCTTGAAGAGTCATTCCTAAAAATCACTGGTGAGATGAGTGGTCGGTGAACATTAGATGAGAGAATTAGCGAAATTTAAGGGTAAGCGTTCTGTTTTTGTTCCTATAGCTATTACCTTGTTATTTTGTTTTTGGTCTTCTGCGGTTATTTTTCTGAATACAGATGCATCTCAAGGGGAGCTTGCACGCGATCCACGTGGTGTTATTGTGACGTTAGTCCAGCTAGGTGGTGTTTTTATTCCGCTGATGGCTTTAACACTTAGTCTCATGATTGCTAACATTGATCAAAATTCCCGAATGATACAGCGGCAACTAGCTAATGGAGTGAGCCGAATATCGCTCATCGTACATAAAGTAGCTTTTATTTTATGTCTACTTTTGCTCCTATTTGCTATTGTGCTGTTGGTTTCTTTAGGTGTTGCGACGCAATGTGGCGTGAATCTTGACCCAAGAATGGTGTTGGTTGCTTCTTCAGGGTTCATATGTGAAATTGTCTTTTTGACGCTGCTTTTTAGTGTATTATCTCTCTATTCTTCTCGTCACACTATGCTCATCATTTTTGGAATTGGAGGAGCGATAGCTGGTGCTGCAAGTCTACAAATTCCTAAGGTAGTGGCAGCGTTCATTCCCTTTTTCTTTGCCGGTGCTACTGCGCCTGCCAAAGTAGTGATGCAGGAGGAAATGGCCTATACAGATACCCCAATTAGCTTCTTCGATATAGGAATCCCCCTGATCTTGACAGGGATAATTCTTCTACTCACCTATGTATTTATTCGACGGAGGGCGCTAGATGTTTAATTCACTTTTCTTTAAGAAAAATAGAGTAGCTTTTTATGGTCTGCTATCCTTTGTGATCTTTTTTATTCCGACGCTGTTTATCGGTTTTTCTGGTACGAGTTCTGATTTAGGACAAAAACAATGGAGCGAGTTTTCGGAAGGAGCTGCAGCCTACACGTGGAATTATGCTGGACAAGTATTCCATAGTCTTATTGCACCCATTCTTTGTGCGGCGATTGCCAGTTTGGCAATGAAACCAGAGTTTGTAAGGAAAAATTTTCGTTGGGTGGCAGCTCTTCCCAAAGGGATGAGTTTTATTATGCGAGAAAAAGCCTTCTTTTTTCTTCTTGCTGCCTTGTTTTCTTCTCTTAGCGCTTTCTTGATCTTCTTCGTCGGAATGCTTGTGCATGGCGTCGAGAGCAAATTTTTATGGTTGTATCTCTTATACGCTCTTGTTGGCTCATTAGGTTTTTTCACTACGTTTACCCTATATGGTTATATCGCAGTAAAGACGAAAAGTGTGGGTGTCACCATAGGAATTGCATTCGGATTAACTGTATTGACACTAGCTTTTTCTGTCTTAACCAAGACACATATTGAGCTTTATTTTCCTACTTCACAGATTGTTTCTTTGGAGATGGTGCGCAGCCCAGGGGAGAGTTCGTGGTCAGTCTTTTTAACTAAAGCTATTATTTCTTCATTATGGTCATGCACCTTCTTGTGGTTGTTGCGTTGTGCGGTGAAGAAAGACTTTTAGATTTACATACTTTTAGCGCGATTTTTAGATACAGTGCTACTGTTTATGTAAAGAATCTTTTGTTCTCGTCAGGTCAGAGTTAATGGATGAATACGAGGTGTACTATGTCGGGGAATAATCGTCGTACTGTACCTTATACTCGCGCATTGATACCTATTAGTTTCGTTTTAATAATAGGGATCTTGAAACTTCTTAACGTGGTATCTACCCAAACCTTCGTCTTTGTTGCAGGGATGTATGTTTTTACTGCTTCAATTCTTTTGGTAGCTGCTTTTATTACTCATAGAGGAAACCAACCTGGGTGAGTTTTGCTCCAGTGCGCTTGCTGCGCATAAGGGTTTTGGCTTCTCAATCGTTGTGTATCATACGACATGATAGATCCTCGGTCAGGCCTCTTGCCTTAGTGGTAAAGCACAAATGACCGAGGCCTTTTATTTTGGAGGTGGGGATGAAGCATTGGCTGAATTATGAAGATCAGGTAGCGCTCTTGAGTAAACGGGGAATGGAGATTGAAGATCCCGATGCTGCTGCTGATTTCCTTGCACGAGTAAATTATTATCGGTTTTCAGGGTATTATCCCCTAAAGACACACAAGCAATCAATTGCGCGGAAACATCAATAGCCCCGGCGATTTGCTCCTACTTTCGTAGTGCAGGGATCGTTCCGGGGCTTTCAAGATAGAGACTAACATATGCATAATGAATAATCCAGGATCGACCCTAGTATCGCTATCTCAGTGGTTTTCACCTGCATGAATGAGCCGGTATGCCGACCATCCAACACCAGAAGCGCTATACCTTTGGAATACTCACCTCACGAAGACCTATCTCGCCGACATCGAACATCTCGAAGTACTCCTCCGAAATTGCATTCATGTTGCCCTAACCAAAAGATACAACGAACGGTGGTTTGATAACGGTCGAATAGCTTTCAGCAATAAAGCAGAGAAGAGCATTCACAAGGCGAAGAGACGAGCCGGAGGGAGAGGAGCACCAGCAGGAAAAATAATTGCTGAGCTCAGCTTTGACTTCTGGCGCTTCCTCTTAAGTCGCCACTATCAGGCGAGTATCTGGCCTCAGGTAGAGAAGGTCTTAAAACAAAAACCCAACAGCAGACAGCAGTTCGAAGATCTTGTAGTTATTGTCTACGACATGAGGAACAGGTGCTCTCACCACGAATCAATCGTTCAACAATTCGATATACCCCGTGAAGTCGCGCATCTCGATTCTGTTGATAACGCCATCCAAACGGTGGCGAACTTCATTGATCCTCATGCCGCGACATGGATCAAGGTCAATTCCCGGGTTCCCACTATACGAGCACAACGACCTTAGCTGTATACCGCAACACTGAGGTAGGAAACCGGAACGTCATCGACGTTGGTGTGTAACTCAAAATTACATCCCCTTCAACCCATCTATATTTTCTTGCACAATGCTGATTGCTTGGCTGAATAGTTCTGGTGTGCAGCCTGCAAAGTTCATTCGTAGGTATTGTCCTGGTGATTCTGCTGGGAACCATGCTTTTCCGTCTGCTATTCCTACGTTTTGTGTTGCGCATTGTTGGACTAAGTGGGATGCGTTAATGTGGTCGGGGATTCGTGTCCAGAGGTTGAGTCCGCCGTGAGGTATTGCTTCGATGTGGATGTCGGGGCTGAGTTCATTGATGGCGGTGATGAGTATTTTTGATCTTGTGTGTAGGTCTTGTTGTAGTTTTTTGAGGTGTGTGTGCCATTGGGGTGCTGTTACTGCTCGTAATGCTGCGTTTTGTAGGAGGGGGCTGACGAAGAGGTTGTGGTCTCTGATGTCTGTGTAGATGCGTTCTTTGACGGGGCCTTGTGCAATGATTCCTGCTACTCGCATTGCTGGTGAGAGTGTTTTTGATAGTGAGCGTATGTAGATTACGCATCCTTTTTCGTCGTATATGTGGAGCGGGCAGGAGGAGCCTGAGAAACCGAAGTCGTGTGCCCAATCGTCTTCGATGATGAATGCGTGGTGTTTGTGTACGACGTCGAGGATTTCTTGTGCGGTGTCGTGTGACCATGATCGCCCTGTTGGGTTGGCGTAGGAAGGTTGGGCGTAGAATACTTTGGCTCCGGTGGATGTGAATGCTCTGTCTAGGTCTGCTGGGTTTGGTCCGGTTGTGCCTGTGTTGAGCGGGGTGATGCGCAGGTGTGCGCGTCGTGCGGCGTGGATGGCTCCCCAGTAGGTGGGGGATTCCATGATGATTGGGTTTCCAGTACCGACGACGCTACGCAATAGTGTTCCGAGTGCTGGTTGGCTTCCTGGGGTGATGATGACGTCTTCTTGCGATGGGCCGGGTGTGCCGGATTGGTGGGTGGATGCTGCTTGGCGTGCGAACCATTCTCTGAGCTCTGGTGTTCCTTGTGGTTGGGGAGCTATGAAGGATGTTGGGTCTGTGCTGGCTGTGCGTAGTGCTGTGCGGATGAGGGTTTGTGGGTGTAGGGATTTTTCTGGGTATCCGTTGTTGAGGGGGATGAGGTATTTTTCGTTGTGGTCTAGGGGGCTGTGGGTTGATTGTAGGGTTTCTGGGATGAGTCCTAGGGGTGATGTTTGCCATTGGACGTCGGCAAGTTTTGTTGGGCGTGGTGCGAGGACAAAGGTGCCGACGCCGGGTCGTGTTTCGATAAGCCCTCGTGCTACTAGTTCGGATAGTGCTTTTTGTATTGTGACGGGGCTTGCGTGAAATTCATTGACTAGTTGGCGGCTGGGTGGGAGTTTGTCGCCAGTGTGTAGGGTGTGGATTTTTTTGATTAATTGAACAACGATACGCTCTGTGCTACTGTTAGACATGAAATATAACAATAGCGCTACTCAATTAAAAGGGAAAGCGATACTCTCTCGGGATTCAGGGTTCTTATGGGGTTCTCTGGGTGTCTCGGCTTTTTCTTTCACTGTCCCCATGACTCGGCTTGCTGTTGAAAACAACGGCTTATCGCCTTTATTTGTAGGAACCGCTAGGGCTGTTGTGGCAGCACTGCTTGCGATCTGCGCACTAAGTATGACAAAGCAACGTATGCCACGGAAGAAAGAATTGCTTTCTGTTTCAATTGTTGCCTTAGGTGCTGTTATTGGGTTTCCTATGCTGACTTCGTATGCTTTGACGACCACGCCTGCCAGTCATGGGGCGGTTGTGATAGCAATTCTGCCGGCCACCACTGCTGTGATTGCTGCACTAAGAACGCGTACGTATCCTGCTGGTGTTTTCTGGATTGCGACGGGATGTGGTGCAGTTGCCGCTGTTATTTTCTCCTTTTCTCAGGGAGCAACATTTGGTGCATTAAGTAAGAATGACCTGTTTTTATTGGCGGCAGTTGTATTGTGTGCAATTAGTTACGCGGAAGGGGGAGTGGTTTCTCAAAGTCTTGGATCATGGCAAACAATTTCCTGGGCGTTGATTGCAGCGCTGCCAGTTATGCTTCCCCTGGCCGTGTATTCTTCTGCACACGCTGATTTTAATGCTACAGGTTCTCAGGGCTGTGTTCTACCAAAATTGGCATTGTGGCTTACACTACACATTAATCATAATAGAACACAATATCGAATCTCTGAATCTCAATGTCAGGTGAAGATTTTACAATTAAGGTATGAAAAACACAGACATTATTTTGCAGGTCAAAGAGACAATTTCCACGGTCACGCCAGAAGAACGACAGTGCCTGATTGAACAACTAGAGCAGTTGTTTAACGAACCAGAGCATGTTGAGGCTCCATCACAATGCCCACGTTGTGAGTGTGACTCCATAGTCATGAAAGGTAAGTCAAAGAGCGGTCAGCGCTATCTTTGCAAGGGCTGCAATCGCACCTTTGGACACTCTACAAACAGAGTCCTTAAGACATCCAAGTTGTCACTAGAGACTTGGAGAAAGTTCGCGGAGTGCTTTATTGACGGTGTAAGCGTTCGCCGTAGTGCTGAACGTTGTGGGGTTGCTGTCTCTACCGCTTTCTTCATGAGGCACCGTGTTCTTGAGCTGGTTGAGAAGAACGTCAAAAGGTCACCGTGAATAAGGGGAACTCCGCCTACATTGATGAGACGTTCTTCCCTATCAACTTCAAAGGTTTCTGATGTCCCTGACGGTATTAAGGCTAAGAAGCGTGGCGGACTTAGGAAAAGTAAGAGCCAATCAGGGTTGCTTATCTGTGTAGTCATGGGTGTGACATCTACTGGAAACATATTCCACCAAATTGCTGGATACAGCAGTATCTCCAAAGACACAGCACGCCTAGCACTTGGTGACATTGTTAAGGATGGTTCTACCGTCATTACAGATAAGGGTTCGGGTTATGTTTCAGCTTTGAAGGAACTGGGAGCTACCCATAAGGCTTATGATTCCAAGGCTAATCGTGGTGAGCTTGCACCAATTAATGCACTCCACTCCAAAACCAAGCGGTTCATGAGGCGCTTTAGTAGTGTTGCTTCCAAGAACCTAAACCGCTACCTGTCATGGATGGAATGGGTAGATAGCAACGCTGAAAGTGAAACGATGGATATTTTGCATGACTCCACTTACACGGTTCATCGTTGTTCTATGAATAGTGAGCACATTCCTCCAATGGATGATTTGACACGACGAACTATTACAGGCGTGATGTAACATGTGAATCATTGGTTAGAATTTTCACAACTTGATAAACAGTGGAGTTAGAAGAAGTGGCTAAAAACAGCAATCTAGGCAATGCTAAAAAAGCAAAACAGGATGAATTTTATACACAATGGGCTGATATTGAGAAAGAGATGAACGCCTATCTGGACTACGATCCAGATGTTTTTAGAGGTAAGACTATTTTACTTCCCTGTGATGATCCAGAGTGGTCTAATTTCACGAAATATTTTGCTTTAAGATTCCAAGATTTTGGAATTAAAAAATTAATTAGCACCAGCTATGCACCGCGTTCAAATATGGATGGCGCTTTCTACTCCCCTCAACCAACCTTGTTTGATGATCCTAACTTTGATGAGTCAAAAGACTTTGAAAGAGGCAAACTTTTCATCCTTGATGGAACTGATGTAAACAATGACGGTCGTGTAAATATTGAAGATTTTGAATGGACATATCTTAATGGTGATGGTGATTTCCGTAGTGAGGAAGTCACCAAACTAAGAGATGAAGCTGACATGGTTATTACCAACCCTCCCTTTTCATTGTTTAGGGATTTCCTAGCGTGGTTGGTGGAGGGTGATCTTGAGTTCTCAATTATTGGAAATATGAACGCGGTCACTTACAAAGATGTGTTCCCCCTGTTTAGAGATAACAAAATCTGGTATGGGCAAAGCATCCATAGTGGGGATAGGGAGTTCCGCGTCCCTGACAGTTATCCACTAGACGCTGCTGGCTATAGAACAGACGATGAGGGGAACAACTACATCCGTGTCAAAGGTGTTAGGTGGTTCACCAATATTCAGCACGGGCGCAGGCATGAACCGCTTCCACTAATGACAATGGAAGATAACAAGCGGTATAACAAGAAGATCATTAAGAATGAAAAGTCATATGAAACCTACGACAACTATGACGCTATTGAGATTCCTGTAACCGATGGTATCCCCTCTGATTTTGAGGGCGTAATGGGTGTCCCTATATCGTTCCTTGACAAATATAACCCTGATCAGTTTGAGATTCTTGGGTTGGCAGCAGGAAATATTAGAGGTCTTGCTGGCATTAAATCATTAAACGGTAAAGACGGTCCATATATGGATGGGAAGCTGAAATACGGCCGAATTATGATCCAGCACAAGCCTGAAACTGAAAAGGAAGCCTAAAACATGAAAACTGACTTGAGAACCTACACAGTGAGAGAGATCGTTAAAGACTTCACTTACAACGAACTTGAGGGTAAAGGTCTTTACGGTTTGGGCGGAGAGTTGGTTATCCAACCAGAGTTCCAACGCAACTACATCTACGCTAAAGACAGCAGAGATAAGGCTGTTATTAGGTCTATCTTGAAAGGTTATCCGTTAGGACTGATTTACTTCTCTGTGGGCGAAGATGACAATGGAAATGAACGTCTAGAGGTTCTTGACGGTCAGCAACGCATTACGTCCATTGGTCGTTTCGTAACAGGGCGTTTTGCTATTGAGACTGATTCTGGTGAGCAAACCTTTAACTCCCTCCCTAAAGACAAGCAAGACCTAATCATGGACACGAAACTACTTGTCTATGTGTGCACGGGGACAGAATCAGAGATTAAACAGTGGTTTCAAACCATTAACATTGCTGGTGTCCCTCTAAACGCTCAAGAGCTACGAAACGCTGTATATTCAGGCTCCTTTGTCACACTGGCAAAGGCTCAATTGTCAAAGACCACAGACCCACGACAGAACAAATGGGGTTCCTATGTGGCAGGCGATCCAGCACGTCAAGAAGTTCTTGAGACAGCCCTTGGGTGGGTTTCTAACAGCCAAAAAACATCCATTGAGGGTTATATGTCACAGCACCGTCAAGATGATTCTGTGGATGAGCTGATGACCTATTTTACGACTGTCATTGACTGGGTAGCAGCCCGTTTCCCTGGCGAACCAAGACCAAATATGAGAGGTCTACCGTGGGGCGCATTTTACGAAGAATGGGGTAAAGACCCCTACGACAGCACTAAGACAGAAAAGCGCGTAAATGAACTGCACGCTGACCCTAGCGTGACCAAGGACAGAAACATCTACGAGTTCATCCTTGGTGGAGAAAAGGAAACGAAACTCCTTAACATCCGATTCTTTGACAAGAGTGTGAAAGAGCAAGCCTATAGCAAGCAAACAAAGCAGGCTGAAGAATCTGGTAAGTCAAACTGTCCTGATTGCGTCCTAAGTAACAACGAGAGCAAAAAGACAAAGATCTACAAGCTCAAGGAAATGGAAGCAGACCACGCTACGGCATGGAGTAAGGGTGGAGCTTCAACCCTTGATAACTGTGTAATGCTGTGCAAGCACCACAACCGCGTTAAGGGTAACGCTTAAAATGTAGACACTACATAAAGCACCTAGACCAACTAACCATCGGTCTAGGTGCTTTCCTTTTTGCTTTAATCCACCCTACCCCATATTAGGTTAGAGCAATTGTTCGATATTTTTAGAGAAGTGAACTAATGCTTACACGCCATTCGTCTACTTACTATTTATGCAGGTCATAGAGTTGCAGGTTATTCCATGTCAATTTTGGTAGAACACAGCAGGTTCTCAGTGGTGCGCATTTGCGTATTTATGTGTAGTTAGTATGTATTTAGGATTCTTTGCTTGGTACCGCGGGTTAGCTATTGGTCCTATGCCACAGATAAGTCAGATTCAATTAGCTCAGCCGGTATTGAGCATACTCTGGTCTGCACTTTTTCTTTCGGAGCGTATTACTTTCCGAAGCGTCTGTGCGGCAATAATTATTATTTCTTGTTCCTTGATAGCGATACGCAGCAAGAATCGTGATTTTGTGCAGGCAGATGTGATTGTGGAGCAAGAAGGCGAACGGGAAAACTAGCTACCGGCAGTACCTGCGGTCGCAGCTTGGGTGGCTACCATCGCCCCTACTTGTCTCTGTAATGCTTTTACTGCATTGTAAGCAAGACGGGCGCTGGGGTTATGTTCGTGGGCTTGTTTTTGGACGGTGCTTATACGCTTTTTCACTTCTCTTTTAGTTAACCCGGTTTCTATTTCACGGAATAGAATATGTTCAGCACCAATTGCTGCAATCAGGCTCAGGATTGTTTCTTGCGCAGGGTTGGGTTGTCCGCAACGTAGCACTGTTAAAAGTTCTGAATGTAGCTGTGCTTTTCGGCTTGGGTTGGTGATGGGGTAGGTGCGCCGTGTGATCCCTAGGAAAGATTTTTCTTTGATGGTCACAATTCTTTGTTTTGCTAGTTCTTTACCGATGCAATACTCAGGTTTTTTCAATAATGCTCGTAGAACACGGGGTAATCTTTTCCCGTCGAGGGCGCGAACTTTGTCTAGTGCTTCGTCAAGCATCTCGTGACCGGTGGGAGAGTTGCTTGTAATTACTAATTTCTTCTCGTCGGTAGAGGTTGTTATTTTTCCGAAAGTGGTAAGGTCTGCCAGCAAACCACCAGCGAGCGCATAGGGGATTGCTTTGTTAATTGTTGATGGTTTTCCCTGGTCTGTGTACAGCAAGAGAAGAATATCTGTAGAAACGATGCGCCTGTTATCTCCCATATCGCTAAGGATAACAAAAAGAATCTAGTGTAACGCTGTAACAGTTATGGTTGCCCTGTGGATGACGTGATAATCATTGCGGTGTCATAAAATTTTCTCTACGGTGGATAGGCGTAGCCATTGAATCACATAGGTTTGTGATACGCATGAACCTTAATTTGAGGAGGTGGTATCAATGACTACAAATTCAAGGATTGCTCATCGGGGGATTTTTGCAGCTTGTGCTGTTTCAACAATGATCGGGAAATGATTGGGTGAGATCCATGGATAAAATAAAAATTATTAGTGCTAGTCTTGCTGGTCTTGTTCTAAGCTTTTTGGCGGTACAAGGTGGCATATTGTTTTCTGTAAGCGGAATTATTCCTCATTCTTTCTTGGCTTTAGTTGGATCTGTAGTAGCCGCGGGTAGTCTTGTCCTTTTTGCATCGGTCTATGGTTGGCGAACATCTAACAGTTTGATTGCTAAGAATACGTGGATGAGTTTTGCGGTTGTTTTCTCTATTGGTTTTATAGTGTCCACTATTTTCTTTTATGCAATTCTTAGTGGGTTACCTCAAGATCTAGGCTAAACAGCCAGGTGCAGTTTTAAGAAGATTGTGCTGCTATTCTGGTTAACAGTTCCCACAGCCGCCTCTCTTGGAAGCGTCCCGCTGTAGTGGCCCTGATAAGCCTTGAGGACCGTCTGGTTTCTGGGGCTTATCCCTTGAAAAGTGGCGGGGGGGGGGTAGTCGGTAGCATAAGAGCAATGAACATCTCACAGTCGTCAAGTAAGGCGCAGGAGCAGCCGAATAGCCGAACCTGGATACTGTTGCTGATTGTGATGGTTCCGCAGCTTGGTCTTACGCTGGTTAATCCGTCGAATATGGCGATTGCTGCGGATCTGTCCACTGGCTTGTCGCAGGTGGAGGCCACGCTCACGGTGTACATGGTGGGCTATGCGGTGAGTATGTTTGTGTCTGGCACGTTAGCTGATCGGTTCGACGCCACCCGTCTCCAAGCCGCAGGTTTGCTTCTCTTTGCCGTCGGGTGTGTGGTCGCAGCTCTCGCCCCGACGGTCCTTGTGCTCGCCGTCGGGCGTTTTCTCCAGGCACTTGGTGGTACGTCGGCGACGGTGCTGACCCGTATTATTGTGCAGCGTCGTTACCCAGCGAGTGCCCGGGTGGGCGTGTTGACGTCGATGTCGATGGTTATTTCCCTCACGCCGTCTTTATCCCCGCTGGCTGGTGGGTTATTGTCTGAGATTATGCCGTGGCGGGTATTGTTTGTGCTTCTTGCGGTTTTTGCGGTGTGTTTAATTCCGATGATTATGCTGCTTCTTGGGGCAGCTGCCCCGGAGCGTCCGGTGTTGCCGTCGCCAAAGCAATTTATGGGTGCGCTGGCTAATGCGTTGGGTAATAAAAAATTCTTGTGGAATGCTGCGGCAATTAGTTTGGTATGGATGACGTATTTTGGTTTCATCAATTCTTCTACGACGATTTTGCAGGGGCTATTGGGGCAGTCGGAAATCCGTTATGGGGTATTCATGGCTATTCCTGCTATTGGGTATCTTGCGGGTAGTTTATTGGTGAAAAAAGCGCGGGATATTGTGGCTGTATTGCGCGTTGTTATGGTGATTGGGGCGCTCGGGATTGGTGCTGCGTTTCTTGGTGCCTGGGGTGGGGTCGTGAATAATCCGGGTGTGCTTGTGGGGATTATGGCGGTTGTGTTTCTTGGCGTGGGGGCGACTATTCCGTTTACCCAGGCGAATCTTTTGGAATTGGATGTGGCATACCCTGGTGTGGCTGCGGGATTGTTTTTCTTTCTGCAGATGGCCTCCGGCGCGGCGTATGGAACGGTGGTTCGTGCCCTTGAGCTGGGCACGGTGGCGTCCTTTGTGATGGTGCTGATGGTTCCACAGATTATTGTCACGGCAATGGTGCTGGGTGCTAGACGACGCCAGGCGTGAGCGCTCAGTAGCCGTCAATGTGGATGACGAACACAGCTTGGTTGTTTATAGCGGGTTGGTCTAAGACAAATGGATTTTATTTATCATATTCATCGTAGAGCTTGAATAGATGTTCAACTATATATTGTTCTCGGATTGTGGCATCTAGTTTTTGTGGAATGTTAAGACCATAGGCTTTTTCTACTGCTAGGTCTAGTTCTTTGTGAGCATTCATGAGTTCTGGGTAAAGGAAATCATTATCTGGGTCATACATATCAGCTAGGGTTGCGCCGTTGTATAGACCGCGTGCGTCAAGAATTTTTTGCGCGAGTGATGCGATTTTCTTTTCGGTTTTCTCGTCTGTTTCTGGCCAGATGAAATTATTGTAAACAACGCCTCCGGAGTAGCGATAATCATTTTTCAAGCGGCCGCATATTTGTCTTATCCATGAATTATGCAGAGAAGAAAGTAATATCCCTAAGTGGTACAATGTGGCATCAGCGATTAAAAGAGAAGAATCAGAACAGAGAGTATGTGGAGAAACAAAATCCATAGGTATATATTTTCGACGTGTAGCTGATACCCTTGGGATGATAATTGAGTCTCCGTTCGGCATATTCTCCACATGGAAACGGGTTGGTTTATCAGCAATTTTCTGAGTTGGTGTGCTAGTGCTTGCTAGACGATAATCGCGTACTGCTCGAACTCGTTCGAGAGCTAAAGGCATATTCTTAAAATCTGCTGGTGTTGCTTCACCTAGCCACAGTACCCAGCGCTCTATTCCTTGAATTAACTCTCGAGCGCCCATCCATTGGTGGAAAAATTTTTCTGCATAGGGTTCTTGAGCTAAAAACTCAGCTTTTTCTTCTGAAGTGAAAAGATAATGACCACCATCTATCGGTTTGTTACCAATTCCTATTTTGGGGACATCGCAGAGCGGTTTCTTCCTATCCCACACAAAAATCATGGGTGCGTCAGCGAGGTAAGCATTGAGCTGTGTGGGATATTTAAGTTCAGGTTCCGAGTCTGGAGTGGGGTAATGGAACAGCTGTACTGTGTCATTGTGTTTAGAGAATCCTACGATGACGCAGAAGACGTGTGCTTGTTCAGTGGCTTCATTTGTCCAACGGAATGTGTTGTGAGCGAAGTTGATTCTAAAACCTAACTCAAAAATTGGGCTCCAGATATTAGCTACTTGCTCGCCTTGAACAATGGAATTGGTGGATACGAAAGCAGTGCGTACAGGGTAGTCTTGCATGAAATTAGCTGCTTGGATATACCATCCAGCTACATAATCAATGTTTCCCACATTTTTCGTCCCTTTGGGGAAAATATCTTTGATTTCTTGCTTTTGCTCCTTTGTCTGGTTTCGAGCACCAAGGAAGGGAGGGTTTCCGATAATGTAATCACAGATGGCGGGATCAATGAAAGTTGACCAGTCGGTTGTTAGTGCATTGGCATGATGGATATGTGCAGAATCGCGCAAAGGTAAATCTTCAATATTTCGAGTGATGATAATTTCTGCTTCTATATTCGCTTGAAGTTGAGCGATCCACAATGCAGTGGAAGCAACAGAAACAGCAAAGTCATTAATTTCTATGCCATAAAATTGATCCAGAGATACTTTGAGAGGAGTCGCGTCTACGTCGTCAAAGCTTAGAGATATTTGATTATTATCTAAGACTGAGAGGATTTTATTTTCGAGTCGTCGTAAGCAGATATAAGTTTCTGTCAAGAAGTTTCCTGAACCGCACGCAGGGTCGGATAAGTTGGCATGATGGATACATAAGGGGCAACCTATACTGCCATGAAAAGTGGTTGGAACTTCAAAGATTTCTTAGGTTTGGAGTTGTGCTGAACAAAAAGCTAGTGCCGCGAACTTGCACCCTCTAATGCTGGAATCGTAGAGGCCTGGTGCCGTTTGGGTGAATGAACCACTCCTGATTTCACGCGCAATTATCGAACTTGAATTCTCGACTTGCGTTCATGCACAAAGAGTGATAATCTGTTTAATTTGATAATGGAATTTCCTCTTGCTTTAATTGTTACTACCGAAGAATTAAAGCTTTTTCACGGTGGTTCGAGCTCCACGATTCTTGATAATAATCAAGCAACTAGGTGTAATGAGACGTTACTACTAAATAGGAAGAAAGATTTTGACTGCTCCACATCTACTGACGATTGCTCGTATATACCAGGCAACTTTGAAATCGCCAAGCTTGGATGAAGCGTTTCAAAGCTGGCTCAAAGATGTTGAAAACGTGCGAGGATCTCTCGAACGCAAGAAAAAAATGTCTCAATCTCAGCTCGAATGTTTACTGCCAGGGGAGAGTATTACAGATGTAAATAGATTCGTTTTTTCTATTGAGTCTTACATGTGCCTACATGCATTAGAAGTGATCGAAAATGTTGATAATCGTATCACCTTTTCAGGTGAAGTCGAGTCGATAATTATTCACGCGAGGAATAAGAGGAAGCTTTTTCTTTCTGCTTGTCCAGAAAGCTTGCAAGAAATATCATTAATGGCTAAAGAATTCTACAATTCAAGAGAGCGAAGCTTCAGAAGTCCTATATTTGATGAATTTCAAGAAATGCGGATGTCTTTGCTTCCACGAGAAATAAGACATTCAATTGGGGCGTTTTACACCCCTATTTGGCTTGCAAATCATGTATTGAAAGAGTCTGGTTATGACTGCCATAATGAAGACTTTTGGAAAAAAACGTTATTAGATCCCAGTGCAGGATCCGGTGTTTTTCTGATGGCTGCAGCAGATCAATTACGTTATGCAGTCCAAGAACAAATAATCACTGAAAAAATAGCAGTAGATACCATCCTTCAATGTTTCTTTGCAATTGAAGTAGAGCTTGTACCTTGTATGCAAATTATCGCAAACATATGTCTTGCACTTGAAGTTTTCATAAGGAAAACAAGTAATAAATTAATATGCCTGAATAATAACGTGATTAATGCAGATGCATTAGGAAAGATTGAATCAATTCAACCCGTAGATATGGTAGTAGGAAATCCTCCTTGGGTTAACTGGGAGTACATGCCCGATCAATTTCGAAAAAAACATGCAAACCGATGGATTGAACTGGGTATTTTTGAAAGAGAAGGAAAGCAGCTAGCTTTTTCAAAAGAGGATATTTCCGCCCTCTTTGTTGCGCATTCAGTAGATAGATATTTGAAACCTCAAGGATTGCTTTCGTTTATTGTTCCAGAATCGCTTCTGAAATCAACGAAGAATCACTCTGGATTCCGAAAGTTTTCAGTTGGAATTTTCCCACAGCCTTACAGAATTGATTTAGTAGAAGATTTTGTTGATGTAAAACCTTTTGAAGGGGTGGCAAATAGGACAATCGTTATATATGGATCAAATGGTAAAGAAACCGAGTATCCCCTTCCATATCGAATCTGGAAGAAAATAAGCCATAAATCTCGCAGTTGTATCTCTAACGATTATCCAATTGATGGCGTCAGAAAAGACCTGATGGCACAGCCCTCAAACATTCAGGATCTAACTTCTGCATGGTCGACTGGTACACGCGAACAGCTGAATATATTCCGTCAACTCGAAGGTACTAATTCCTATCGAGGTCGAACAGGTCTATTTACCGGTGGAGCCAATGCCGTGTTCCATCTGTCTGCCAAATCTCCAGCGGTAGCGAACTCAATCCATGTTGAAAACATTACAGAGCGAGCTAAACGGACAGCTCCTCAAATCACCGCTGAATTGGAAACTGAGTTCATTTACCCTTTTCTACGTGGACGAGACTTAAGGCAATGGTCTTCAGAGGTTGAAGTATTGACCTTGCTTCCACATACTACACTTACAAGGATGCAACCAGTATCTGAAGAAACAATGCATAATGTAGCACCAAAAACCTTAAAATATCTGAATAGTTTTCGCGGTGTCCTTGATGAACGGCGTGGTTTTTCATCTTGGGAGAAACCATTTTTGGAAATTGGTTTCTATGCATGCCAGCGAGTGGGTGACTACACATTTAGTGATTGGAAGGTTAGTTGGAAATATATTTCGAAAAATTTTACTACTGATATTATAGGACCTGTTAGTGTTTTTGGATTAGACACTAAGCCTGTCATTCCTAATGAGAAAATTATGTTTGTTTCTTGCGAGTCCAAGGATGAGGCTTTTTACCTTGGAGGGATATTTGCAAGTGCGCTTATTCGAACACAAGTCGAAAGTCGAATGGTATCTACGCAAGTATCTCCGGGAATAATCGCTGGCTTAAACATCCCTCTTTTTGATAAAACAAATACATTGCATTTAACAATTTCAGATTTATGTTCAGCAGCTTATGACTACGCTAATCACGGCATTTATCCTTCCGAGCTTCTAATGGAACTTGAAGTTGAAGTAGGAAAACTTTGGAATATACCGGAAACTGTAGCTTTAGACATCAATTCGGGTAATCAACTAAATCTATGAATTTTATTGTAAGCTCTAAATCTATACTCATGAAGGGGTGCTCATAAGGTGCTGTGTTCTACCAAAATTGACATAGACTAACAATAAACCCCCTCACCTGCACGAACAGTGATTGAACGAGAAACAATTACCGCAACTGCCCAAGAGTTGCCGAAACCTAATAATATGATTGGTGCTAAAAGGAGGGCATTAAACCCCAACGGTGGGTTGGCGCAGGCACTGTATTGATACTCAATGCTTTAGGCATTCCCTTTTTTCGCATACCTATGATTGCTTCTATAACGTTGTGTAGTTACCACGTATCACAACCATTTATCCCAGCAAGGATTCCTGCACATTAACCAGCTTTGTTTATGGCGTTTTACGTGCTACATCATGCCTGTAATGGTTCGTCGTGTTAGATCATCCATTGGTGGGATATGCTCACTATTCATAGAGCAACGATGAACTGTGTATGTGGATTGGCGTAGAATATCCAGCGTTTCACGTTCTGTGTTGTTGTCGATCCATTCCATCCATGATAGATAGCGGTGTAGGTTCTTGGAGGCGACACTGCTAAAACGCCTCATAAACCGTTTGGTTTTAGAGTGCAGTGCGTTGATTGGCGCAAGTTTGCCGCGGTCATCTTTAGAATGATAAGCCCTGTGGGTAGCACCAAGTTCTTCTAGCGCTGAAACATAGCCTGAACCTTTGTCCGTGATAACAGTGCAACCAGACGTAACAATGTCACCAAGGGCTAGGCGGGCGGTATTTTAGAAATACTACTGTATCCAGCAATTTGATGGAAAATACTTCCCGTAGATGTCACGCCCATAACCACACAAACCAACAACCTTGACTGACTTTTCCCCTTCCTTAACCCGCCGCGCTTTTTAGCTTTAACACCATCAGGCACAGCTGCCCCCTTATAGTTAATAGGGAAAAACGTTTCATCGATATAAGCTAAGTTTCCCCTGTTCACCGTAACTTTTTTAGCATTTTTCTCAACCAGCTCAAGAACACGGTGCCGCATAAAGAAAGCAGTGGCAACAGCAACCCCGCAGCGTTCGGCACTACGACGAACACTTACACCGTCGATAAAACATTCAGCGAACTTCCTCCATGTCTCTAAAGACAGTTTGGAGGTTTTGAGAACTTTGTTTGTGGAGTGTCCAAAGGTGCGCTGGCACCCTTTACACAAATAGCGTTGCCCGCCCTTTGATGTGCCTTTGCGCACAACGGAATCACACTCGCAGCGTGGACATTGTGACAGAATCTCACCATACTCTGGCTCGTGAAACAACTGCTCCAGCTGTTCAATCAAGTGTTGTCGTTCTTCTGGTGTGACTGTGGAAATTATCTCTTTGACTTGGTTAATGATGTCTGTGGTTGTCATGTCTTAAATTGTAAAAACCTCCCCCGACATGAAGAACGGGGTGTTCGTTGTTATGTTCGATGTCAATTTTGGTAGAACACAGCACTCATAAGGGGGAGCGCAGGCTTGGAGAGGCAGGGGTTGTGCTTTCTTCTGAGGGTATGATGGTTAATGCTTACAACAATACGTTGGCCGAAAATGTCAACTGCCCGAATAAGAATGAGCTCACTTATGGTAGTAGCTGGGGGTTTGTTGTAGAGATCCCTAAGTTTGAATTGGAGAGTAAATAAAACGAGAGTAGGTTTCGTTTCATCAAGGGTAAGATTATTGCTGCCAGGTTGAGACGTAGAGGAGGGATTTCAGTGAAATCACTCTGTGCAAGGGATAATTGAAACTTAGTATTTGCTTTGGCGCAAATCGTGGGATACTTCAAAGTGATTCGTTGAAAATCCTCTAGTGTTAGCTTCTCTGTCGGTAAAGGAATTTGCGCCTAAATCCACCTCTAGAAATAATCTCCATACATCCCAATTTTACCTTGCTTCTAACTTTACGTCTGCCCATCCAGCTCGTATTGCATCAGGGTGAAAAGTATCTGAGGGTTGATTATGAAAATTAATCTCGTGGGATGCATATCGTTCATGCATGAATTTAGCGTTTGATGGCGAGTAGTATTTTGGATCGTAGTTAATAGATTCAACCTTGCATAGTCCTAAGCGATGTAGCCCGAGAAATGTCTTATATGCAGAATTGTGCTGAATAAACATATCGAAATTTTCTAGCATTGGGTATATTGTGCCATTAGGATTTTCTGCGTACCCAATTCCATCGATAATTCCCCACATCTCGGGGGCCGCTTCATTGGATTCACGGAACAAGTCTAATTGGCTTCTGATAGCTGCATTTGTTTTTGTTTTATCTACCCCAAACTGACCTGGATCTGATGATTGAACCAAGGCCATGATCATAATTGCAATTTCCCCTTTTACATTAGGGACAAGGATGTCAACACTAAACGATTCATCTCTCGAATGTGGTACCTGTGTAAAAGTAGTAGGTGATATATTTGGGTCATGAGATCCCATGGGATTCCCAGCTTTGTCTTTAGGAATCGTTTCCAGTCCCGCTTTATTGACCAGTAAAGCTATTTCTGCTTCAGCACCATGTCCTCGACGCTTAGCTTCGTTTTGTTGAGCGTCTTTAGGGTAGAGCCAAAGGGATGCAACTTTAGCCTGATCTTGCTTAGTTTGATTAAGAAATAGAATGATAGCATCAATAACTTTTTTTCGATTAAGATAGTTTGCTACAATTCTTGCAATTTCCCTTTTGCGATTATCAGTCCCTTTGCTCATCATTCTTATCAAAGTTTTCGTAGAGTGCTTGAGCATGTTGTCTGGATTGCATCCACATATGGTTTTTGTCCCATCTTCGGGATCTAATGATCGGCTAAAAACATAACTTAAGTCTAAATATAGTCTCTTATCGCTTAGTGAGCCGATTACTCGAAGTGTCTCTAATAGCTCAGGGCACTTAAATAACCATTCGGCTACTTTTGTCACGGAAACCTCTTCTTTATTGTCAATCATTTCACTAAGCTGATCCAATGATTGAAAGGCTTTCGGACTTCCTGCTAGCGGCATCTCATCCTGAGACGCCACATGATACCAGTACTCTTTTTGTGGGGTCCCACACGAGCCGATTGAGAGAGGTGCATCAAAAGTGTTCATTTGTTCATGATGACACAACAGATCTCTTATTGCTGAGCAGCGACACGAGTTTGTACTTGGTGAGAATCTTAGTTGACAGGATGTGTCTTCAACAGACCTGCGCGATCAGCCCCTTCGTCAATTGCACCAAACCTGAGCTCCATAGTGTCTGGCGCAGCGAAATCACTGGTCGGAGTTACCTCAGTGTTGTTCAAGATAATGAGCTGACTTTGTTCTCCGGAGTCAATCATGTGGTCGAAGAGGTTACGCAGTAGCCCCATGGCGGGGCGGCCGGTGTGTTCTTCTCGGCGGGTGACGAGGTTGTCGCCGCTCTTCTGATGTTCGAGCCCCAGGGTCGGAGTATCAAGCACGAATATCCCTGGCTTGTGTTCAGCGTGCTCTGCAAAATATCGTCGTAACGCTAGGAAAACCACTGTGTTGAAGAATGCGCGGTACCCCTTTCCATGTGACCTCTTGGATTTATTTCGCACCACCACATCAAGTGTCTCAGGATCAAAACTGGCAGAGCCTGCATCCTCAAATTGCACCTCTCTGAGGATGTCACGAATGTATTCAGTCATCGAGGTAAAGAAGCTGCTTGCGATGCTCGATGCTGGATCAAAGGTTGAGCTGTATTCTTTGGGACTCCGAACCTCATCAAGCTTGTCACGCATTTCCAAGTATTTTGTTTCAAGGTATGCCAACTCGGCCTGCAACCGTTCGAATTCCTGCACCCCGTTGATGTCGCTTTGCAGCGATTGGATGGCGGGCAGGACTGCATTGCTGAGGTGATCTTCGAGCCTTCGCTGCCTGTCTTTGAGCCCTTCTAGTTGACCTCGCAAAACTTCGATACGAGCGTTATTCCGAGCCTGCACTTCGCCCAGAATAGCCAGTTCATTAATGGTACTCGCGGCTTCTTCCTGCACCGGGCCCGAGTATTCCTCATACTTCTCTGCAGAGAGTTCGTTTTCACAGAATGGGCAGTTAGTTGGGAAGTCAATTTCTTCAGTCGCGGCCTCAGCAGCAGAGACTAGACCTAACCGCGACAAGTTGCCAACATAGATTGACTGCAACTCACCATACTTCACATGCATCATGTGGTGACGTTCCAGCTCAAGATCAGTTTCACGGATAGCAGACATCACGACTGACAGGTCATTCCGTGTTTGATCCTGTCGCCGGACTAGATCGCCTAGCTCAGCTTGGATTTTCTCTTGCTTACTTTGAATTGTTTCAGCGTCCAGATCTTCCAGCTCGTGATGGATTTGTGTCCGACGTTCATCAAGCTTGAGAAGCTGAGAATCTAAGTAAGGAGTCAGCACCTCTTTTGTCCGTTTTTGCTCTGCTGGATCGGGAACCTTCTTAACCAAGGCGAAGTCAGCGTCGTCGAAAAGAACGGCAAGAGCAGATAGGGTCTCGTATTTGTCCTCTTGAAAAATCGACTGTTCAGCAGTGATTTGTGATTCATTGCGGTATAAAGTCCCAGAAAAAGAACGCCAGCTCATCTTTTTCTTGTTGCCATACTGGTTGGTAACGATGTCGACCGGCTGCTTTATTCCGATGAGGTAAAGAAGAATATCTGAAACTGTGAAGTCATCAGGTCGCTTGTCCGTGTTTGCCACAGGGTAGGTGTCTGTGAAGATGCCAAGCGATTGCGCGCCTGACACATCCATTTTTGAGGTGCCCATTTTTCGCTTGAACGTAATCTCGCGTTCACCAGCCTGCACCACCATTTGAATGTGTGTGTAACCGGTTTCTTCGGGAATCGGACGTGTTGCTCCAACAAGCATGTACTCGATTGAGCGAGCAAGGTAGGTCTTGCCGGTGTCTGATGCTCCGTGAATGATGTTGAAGCCCGGTTTGAAGTTAACGGTTGAGGTCTCTACATCTTCACCTGAAAAGGTGATGGATTTGATCCAGAAGCTGGTCGTCATGAGAGGTCTCCTTGGATGTCCATTCTAGTTATGAAATTGAAAACTTGGTCATACGTGTGGGTATCTATGTAGGCAAGCACTGCCGAAAGTTGATGCTCATACTGATCCCGGTAGTAGGTTTCGATCTGCTCAAGGAAACGTTCTCCCTGGTGCGCGAGTGAATAACGGAGCTGCCGCGCCTCAACCTTTGGGGTAAGCAACCCATGAAGTACGGCGAATTTAATGCCTTGCTTCATATGATGAGTGCGGGCAGCCAGCTCTATCGATGGCTTCTCAACATCTCCGTGCAGGTTTAGGTCACCGAGCCCGTAGTGCTGCGCGTGGGTAGCAAGCAGGTCGATAGCAGTGATGACTTTTTCTTCGCGCGTTTGGCTTGACCTAGCGGCCAGAATAATTGCGGCCCTGGTGGCCATTGCTAGAGGCGTGTTGTAGATACTATGCATCGTCTACCCACCTCAGTTTGTTGTCGTTAACAAGCATGTGGGTAGTTCCCTGCCTTTGCTGATTCGAAAATAGGCCCTGCGTGTTGGTGATGTGGGATTGGCTTAGTTGGGCCATGCTTGCTTGTTCGAGTGTGGCCTGCATTCGATCAAAGTCTGAATCGTATCGGCGGCGATGAGTGGGGCGCAGCGCAGCGTACATATCATCCTTGATGCGTGTAAACTCGGCTTCTCCATCAAGGCTCGCGCGAATAAGGGTCATGCGTAGGGATTCGGCGAAGTAATAGCACTCCCTGGCGAAATCGAAGTCATCAAGCTCATCGCCACCGGCATTGCGCAGTTCGCTGAGTACAGGTTTGAGTTGTCGCTTTGTGCACAAAACCTGGATGAGTTGACGAGTGTACTCAGCTTCCTCACGCTCCACCTGCTCAGGAACCGATCGCTCAACCAGTGGAATTGTGTAATCACCGAGATGCAGGGTTCGGCCAATGACTTTGATCTGATCCGGGCCAAGATCGCTAATGCGTGGCTTGGCTGCCATCGGTTTTGCTAATTCTTCAGCAGTGGCATTAATGAGCTGTGGATCCCACTCTCTGTCATTTATCGGCTTCCCCGACGACTGATTTGTTAGACCTGTGAATAGAAGATCACACAAAACTTCGCTTTCGCTGCCATGTGTGACTGGGTAACCGTTGTGTTCAAGGATCGCGTGATAGTTTCCAATCGGCTGAGTGCTTAGATGCCGATCTAGGAAATCCAGACAGCGTTCTTGATCAAAATTCCGCAGCCAGAACTGGGCACATGCTTGCGGAATCTGGCGTTTAGCACCCGTGAACCATTTCTGCCGCAAGTCTCGGTCATTCTTCTGCTGCTTTTTGGTGCGGGTGGAAGGGTCTGCTGTGTTCTACCAAGATTGACATATAGATTTTACCTATAAAATATATAGATATTTTCCTGGTGTTTTACCGATTAGAGAGTGCGTCACCTCCGTCAACAACGTGAAAAAGAGGACACTTTATGCCAGTTTGCGTCCCTGTCTGTGCAGGTGAGGGGGTTCTTGTTAGTCTATGTCAATTTTGGTAGAACACAGCAGGAAGGGTCTGGCGGGTAGAGCTTGTTCTTTCCTGGGCCTTGGAGCTCTCTCTTGATAGTCATGTCCGAGAGCTGAAGCAGAAACTGGCCGCCGCCGTCCTGGTCTGTATCGCAGCAATTTCGGATGAGTTGGAAGAGGTCGCTGAGCTGCATGTGCTTGGCTTACCTCTCTTTCTTGTCCGCCGATGTCCGCTATCTGTCCGCGCTTGTCCGCTGCTCTCTCGTCTTGGTCTGGTTTCTGCCGCAAACTCAAAGTAGTTCAAGTTTTCAGGCGCTCAGATTCAATTTTACTTCGATTTTACTTCGCATAAACACACGAGTGTGGGACTTGCAAAACTTGAGCCGCGGTCAAGTATCAGAGGCCTATGATGCCGAACCGCTGAGCTGCAGTTATCCCTGTTCGCTTGCCTCGATCATCTGGTTGAGGACCTACTTCTAATTCAATACAGGAGACTTCTCGTCGGGCCCGGCGGGTACTCGCACCACTACCAGTCTTGCGCTGGTGGCGGTGCGGGTGCCCGCCTTCATTTTTACCCGGCGAGCTCCTGAACACAAAGGCCTAGCGCAGCAGTCTCCGTGACGCCACTTCGGTGGAGAAACGGAGGCCACGGTGAATAACCACCTTCAGAACAACAACGAAAACCCAGCACCATACTCAGTACGAGTCAAAGCTAGCCACACCCAGATCTACGTGCCATCAATCATCAAGCAAAGTATACAGCAATACGCCTGGATCGAGCTAGTCGATCCGCCCGAAGGTAAACTGCTCGATCTGCTTTACGACCCCTGCTGCATCGCCGACTGGAAGATCGACTACCTGCAACAGGCCTATGAGGAGTTCCGTGATGCTGAGAACGAACGCAAGCGCGGCGGCACCCTCTCATACAGCAACCTCAGCGTGGAGCTGCCCGCACAGACCGGGCTCTACACCACAGTCGCTCTTGAAACCGAAGAACAAGCCGACGCTCGCCTCACTTTGGCTGGTCTTCTAGCTGAGCTCAGACCAGAGCATCGCCGCCACTTCCACCTGCACTTTATAGACAAATACACCTTCGTCGAGATTGCACGGCTAGAAAACCCAGACGCCGACAAGGCAGATATCGACAAACGTGCCAACAGTATCGGCCGGGCGGTAAAGCGCAACTTTGAGAAGCTGCAAAAAAATTCTCAAACCGATTGTCCGGTTCCAGCCCCTCCCACGGGCGGATAGATGCAAAGGCCACTACGGCCACAGCACAAACAGTCCGATCAATTTGAAGTTTTAGGAGGAGCGATGTCAAAGCATCGACTCAAGGTTTCCCTCACTAAGGAACCGGAACGAGACGCCCTGGTCTCAACTAAGCGCATCAGCATCAGTGAACGATTCCTGCGGTTCCTGCTGGGCAACAAGCACGAAGTCACCGTTCTGGTGCCAGGTAACCAGGTCAGCACTTTGGAAATTGTACGGCCTGACGATGACCTGATGGCGTTAGCTGATGCGGTAATGCTTCACCCCGCAGGTAAGAAACAGGAGGCCTAAACCATGAACATCACTGTTTTGAACCAGCTGATCGCTGCCAATAATGACGAGCTGGAAGCCCGCGTGAAGTTTGGCAAGGCTCTTGAGGAGTTTGCTTGGACGCTGATTGAAGATCACGCAGGAATGCCAGGGGCGCGACCGATCGCCGCGGCAGAACTCTACCGCCCAGATTTGGTAGCTGAAGCAGAGGCCTACGAGGCAGCTGAAGCCCAAAATGCACAGGAACAAATCGAAGCTTCCGCATCAGCGGCACCTGCGGCTGAACCGGCAAGCGAGCCAGCAACCACACCTGAGGTAACACTGGTGGAGCTGCGCACCCTGCTATCTGAACTCTCGCAGGCTGGTCTAACTGAGGATGTTAGGGCTTTGCTGGCTGAGTTTGGGTTCGACAAGCTCTCTGCTGTTCCTGAAGACCAGTACGCGGCGCTTTATGCGCGGGCGAAGGAGCTGAAATAAATGGCGCCTGCAGCACACGCAACACTATCCGCCTCAGGTGCCCACCGGTGGATCAACTGCACTCCATCAGCCCTGATCGAAGCAGCAATCCGAGCCGAACACGGCGATGCTTCATCACCTGCCGCAGAGCAAGGAACCATCGCCCACGCCCTAGTGGAGTGGAAGATCCGCCGCCTGGACCACCGGCTACGAGACGGTGCTGGCGAAAAGCCAGTTAGCCCGCTCATTGATGAGGAAATGGAAGATCACACCAGTGACTACGCCACCTTCATTCTGGAACGAGCCACACAAGCCAAAGCCGAAGATCCATCCTTCGTACTGGCTGTGGAGCAGCGACTGGGTAAGAAGCGCTTCACCGAACTTCTTGGCCATCTGGTCCATAAGCCAGCTGGCAAACCTGCACTGGTGCCCGTAACTGACAAACGGCCAGCCCTCACTTTGAGGGATCCAGCCACCGAATTTACAACTATCAACCAGGCGAAAGCCTAGAAAGAAGGACAATCATGTCTGCAACTACTCGTGTTATCACCGGCGTTGTTCGCCTCTCGTACTGCAATATTTGGGAGTCAAAGTCCATCAATGGCTCTGACCCTAAGTACTCAGTGTCCATTCTCATCCCTAAGAGCGACACCGCCACTATTACAGCTATTGAGAAGGCTGTTGAAGCAGCTCTTGCTGCTGGTACTGGCAAGTTCGGTGGCAAGATCCCACCGCGCGGAGCGCTCAAGCTGCCACTGCGTGATGGGGATACCGAGCGTGAAGATGAAGCCTACGCAGGCCACTTCTTCGTCAATGCCAACTCCAAGAACCCACCACAGGTTGTGGACGGAACCCTAGCGCCTGTCTTGGGTCGCGCGGAGGTCTATTCCGGCTGCTACGCACGCGTCAGCATCGAGCTCTATGCCTTTAACACTAATGGCAATAAGGGTGTGGCAGTAGGGCTTGGGAACATCCAGAAGATTCGTGACGGTGAACCACTGGGTGGTGGGAACATCAGTGCCGAGTCCGATTTCGGAGCCTTCACCGCAACCGACGATTTTCTAGCTTAAGAAAGGAGCACAAAACCATGGATACGGGAGTTTACTTGGCCATCGTCGCCGCCTTCTATCCGCTGCTATTCGGCTGGTTCCTCGGTCAAATTTCAGTCTGGGTAACCGAATGGTGGCTGGATCGCAAGCGCGCCAAGCGACTAAAAGAAGCAATTTACCACCTAGCTAAGGAATGACCCTTAGCAGCCGACGGGTGGGAGCAGTCACCACTGTTGGTGGGGCTGCTCCCACCCTTCTCTTTTTTATTAAAACGATTTATGGTGGAACCATTGAAGTAAATGGAACCACCCGGACAATCACGGCTTTTTATGAGCCACAATCAACCTTGTCTTAGTGCATAAACCGCTTCAGAATATGAACCCCAGCTCATAATCAGCGAGTTGGCTGAGTGAAAAGATAACCCACTTAGTCTGAATAAGCACAAAGTTTGCCGGGGCGCTTGGCACGCACAGATCAGCAGTCGTGAATATCAGGGCACATTTCCTTTCTTCGTCCGCGCCTGGGTATAACAAAACACCCGCACCGCCGCAGGCGGGGGTGCAGGCAGGAGATGTTGAGTATATAAAGCTTGGTTAGCTGCGGGCTTTGAGCAGGCGTCTCATTATGTTGTCTGCGAAGTGCGTGCTTGATAGTCGGTGAGGCTGTTTGGTTTCACGATGTCGAAAATTCGTGTCACAGCCTATGTGCCTGTTTACTAAAGCTCTGACTCATTGCTACAAAAGGCACATTATACTCCGATGATGGGGTGTTTGCTGATCGGGTCAAAATTGCTGATTGCTTCCTTATATTGGATAAGGCGAGCAAAAATCTGGGCATAGCCTTAATCAAGCGTGGAGTGACGAAGTTGCTTGCAATCGTGATCTTCAGTCACTCTCATATGTCACGGTAAATCTCGTCCGCGCTGAGCAGGTTGCCGTTGCGTTGCACCGACGCTAGATAAGCGTTTGGTTAGGAATGTGGTTTCTCGACAGGTCACATTGCCAGGGTCGCAGGTTTACGGGTTTTGGGGTGGCGATTTTCAGCATGTGGGCTTCTGTCCCAGCAGTGACCCTGTCCACTGTTGGGGCGGTTTTCGTATTTGTACGTACCCGCAGTTCGCCACGGTTCGTGTTGTCTTTTGCCATAGGTTACGTCGTCTCTTCAAAACGTGTTCCTCTTGGAGGTGACGGACTATATGTTAGTTTCTGAGGTGAGGGGGCTTGGGTGGAGCAGGAAATAAAATGTCTCCGATGCTGAATTTTCCGTCTTCGTCGTAATATTCGGCGTATGCAATCGGTGCAAGTTTCAACCCAGTAGCAACAGCCAGTAATCCTTGGAACCATACCACATACTCACGGTCATTGTCTTTCTTAGCGAGAATTGGCACCTCTTCGAGGATGATATCGGCAGCTTCATCTGGAGTTGTTGCGGCGGTGATGTATCCGCTACCTACCCGTGAGCCAGCAGTCATGGGATATGCCAGCACAGGAGCATCCGACTCGGGAACATATTCACTTTCGCTAAAAGGCCAAGGCTCAAAATACTCTTGTGACGTGATCTGCATACGCCAATGCAATCCAGTTGGCCCCATCCCAGGGTAGATGCGTACACCTTCATAGCCGCGTTGGTGAAGGACACCTACACCTTGGAGAAGACGTAGCCACGTCAACCGCCCAAGTCGATACTCCAGACTGGAACGGATTCGTTCATCCGTCGTGACTATTCTGATCTCTTTGACTCGGGTGGTCGCGGTGGACAGCGTATCTGCTGCCACGTTGATCTCATCGTCTAGTAGCCATTCGTATGAGTCTGTGTTAATCAATGGAAAAGCGATAGATTTAACACCAAGCTCATCTGCTACAGCTAAACAATTCCGATAACTGGATTCCAGCAAACTACGGTCTATTTTCCCAGACTGATAATTTGAGCCTGGAGTGTGAATCACGAATCGGGCGGACAGATTAAAACCGTGCGTCCAACCAGCTTTGCCGGGCTCTAGCCCGTTGGGGAATCGGGCTATACATTCTTCGAGCAGGTCGTGACCTGCTGCCTGATGGATAGCACTATCAACACTGCAACCATCACACGCCTGAGTGTTTGCAGCATTCACGATTGCGTCTACTTCCTGGGTGGTGATATCCCCCTGAACCGCCTTCAAGATTGTCATGTCATACATTCTCCCACATATTGACATCAACAGGGATGTTTTTCTGAGGTAATACCTTGTATGCGCGCGACAGGCTCTAGGCTAACTATGCAAAGATTTCACGGCCCTACGAGGTTTTCAGTGTGCTCGTGTAGCGAAACAACTGCTGAACTCCTGATTAGGGTAGTGTTAAACTTACGAAAAGCAGTGGAATACACCTACACGGGGGTGTTTTATGCTGTTTTCGTGGGGGTATGAATCGATAGTAATAGTTGGATTTAAGCTTTGATGTGATTCTGTGCTACTGTCATCGTAATCGTTCAGCCCGCCCCAACTTTTTGGTTGGGAGTGGGCTGGATCTTTTTCTATAGTTGCAAGGAAGTCTTGAATGTCGAAGGCGGTTAAACCGGCAACCACAATTGTGCAGCAGATCACTTTACTCCGTGACCGGGGTATGGAAGTCGATCGAGATTTAGCTGAGCAATGGTTAGCTAATGTGAGTTACTATCGACTGTCTGCATACTGGTTTCCAGCACGTAAAATTGCGGAATCGGGTGAACGTCTTGACAGTTTCAAGGATGGCATTTCTTTTGCAGATGCTGTTGCGCTTTATGAAGCTGATCGTAAATTGAGAACATTGATCCATGACGGACTTGAGCGTATAGAAGTTACTATGCGTACTAGAGTGGGGGAACAGCTTTGCGTTGTTAATCCCATTTTTTACATGGATTCCGGCAATTTTCGCCCTAATTTCAAGCATGAACGCTGGTTGAGTATCGTACAAAAGCGTATCAAACGAGCTGCGAAACGTAATGAGTCTATCAAACATTATCAAGACAAGTATGGTGCTAATTTTCCATTCTGGGTTCTTGCTGAAGTATTAGATTTTGCTGATATTTCTCGGATGTTTGATGGCATGTTTGCGTCTGATCAGCGTGCTATTGCTGAAGACTTGGGCATACATATTGATTTGGATATATTGTCAGTGAACCAACGACAGAAGGCTAAGAGTAGCCCTCCACTTGCTCGCTGGCTTGAACAGTTAACCATTATTCGTAACTCTTGTGCACACCATAGTCGCTTATGGAATAAATCCTTCACGCCGGCACCGACAGCGGCTTTTAGAACCATAGACGCCTTCGCTGCTTTACCTATTGGTCAGAGTGAGCGAATTTTTGGTGCTATTACTGTGATGTCATACTTGCTGAATGAGACATCACCGGGGACAACATGGCCTGAAAAAGTAACGGATCTCTTGAATCGTGATTTCTTATCGAATCCGATAGTGGAGAAAAATAGTCTAGGGATACCCGATGATTGGAACGGAACTTTCCGATCCTTCATGTGAATCGTGCTACATCCGCAGCAAAATCTTTCCGGGTGTGTGCATTGTCATGCTGGCTTTGAGGGCCTGTTGTACGTCGTCGAAAGCATAATCGGCGGCTATGCGCACCGTGAGTGCGCCTTGGAGCGCATACTCCACGGTGCGCTCAAGCTCATCCTCGGGGTGGCTCAGACCAGGAATTCCGGCGTCGTGAGAATACTGAGTACCCCATACCGTGACAGTGCGCATATCTGGATGCACACTGAGCAGCGCACATGTAGCCTCCGCAGGTTCTTGCCCACCGACGGCGTCCGCCACAGCAGTGGGCTGCGCAATAGCCCGAACATCAGCAATCAGGTTGGGGCCGTACTCAACGGGTATTACCCCTAGCGAGCGCAGAAAATCATGGTTTCTGGCAGATGCGGAACCTATCACCGTCGCACCCTGTGCAATGGCGATTTGCGCAGCAGCTGACCCAACGCTTCCGGCCGCGCCATGAATAAGGAACACATCGTCGGCGGTAATTCCAAGCTGGTGGATGATGGAGTATCCCGCAACTGCTGAGGACGGCAAACCTGCGGCCTGGTCAATCGGTAAACCAGGCGGGAGTGCTACGACGTATCGGGAGTTCACCAGTTGGCGTTCCCTATAACTTCCGGCACGGCTACCGACGATAACTTTTTGCCCTGGTCGGAGATGCTGTACGGATGTGCCAACCTTCTCCACGGTGCCAACACTGGCCCAGCCGGGAACCCCAGGGAAAGGGTGGGGATCCTGGTGCCTGAAAGCCCCAGCAATCATTTTCCAGTCGATAGGATTCACACCAATGACTTCATTGCGCACAATAAGCTCATCGACGCCGGGCTGTGGCAGGCTCTCCTCTTCAATCCGAAGAACCTCGGGGCCACCGTATTCGTAGTAGGCGATTCTGCGGCTCATTTTCCCTCTTTCTTGCACTAATCGCGGCGTAAATCATTAACTTCAGGGTTGGCACGCACAGCTCGCATAGCGATCAGAATATAGAGCGACCCTAAAATACAGGTGATTGATAACGCAATGTTTAATGGTTCTGTATAAGATGACCAACTCATTGAATCGCTTATATCAAGGATATGCACCATAGCTGTATCAGCTACGATAGCAACGATCGCTCCTAGGAGAACTGACGCTAACAGAGGTATGAAGGAATAGAGGATCCATACCCATCGTTGTTGCCATGCACTTACACCGACAAGCCCTAAAGTAGCTACAAGGTTCCTTCTATGAGACGCTGTACTTGCAGCAGCTACAAAGGCAAAAATGGCACACGTTATCACAGTCCACCAGGATACCACACGATAGAGAGAAGCAACTTGATCTGCACTGTATATACGCGCTGCTTTGGCTAACGACGGTGAGTAAATGGGAGCTAATGGTTCAGCAGCGTGTATAGCCTCAATCAGCCCTGGTGTTTCTTTTTCCCACGCAAGATACCAAGTGCTATCAGGTGGTGCTGCAGAAGGGTTACTATTGACTATTTTAGAAATACTGCGGACAAGATTGGGAACCACTAATTGTATGGAAGATTTGTCAATAGTTCCGTCTTTATCGCACGCAATTTTTATTCCAGAATAAGAAGCAAACTTATCACATTCTGTATAAACGTTTCCTTCTTTGTCTTGAGCTAAAAGAAGAGCGTCATATCCAGCTGCAGTGCTTGTTTCTTGATCGTTTGATTGCTTTGTGACGTTATTATTTAGGGAATCGTTGTTATTTAAGGACTCAATAAGCGATTGAGGTTGTGTTGTTTGAGTTAAAACTATATTGCTGCGTTGTTCATCGGATACATTTCCTGTTTGCTCATATGTTATTAACTGCCCTATGAGGGCGGCAGTTAGTGCAGCGGCTAGCACAGCTAGTCCAACAGAGGCAGGTCCTCGAGCGGATTCAGTAGATTCTTCTTCTAGGCGTGCCCCTGCAAGGAGAGGTACGAGGGTACCAGTACGCCGTAGTAGTTTTCCGCTGGAAGAAATGATAAAGGAAAGCATGTGGCGGAAGAATAAAATGCAGATTGCTAATCCAGCCAAACCAAGGAATAGAGTAGCTGCCCGCAAAGAGTGCCGATAGTAGCTGGCTATGGCTATGACGCACAACCCTAGAAAAAACATGAAAGGCGACCATTTAGCGTTACTGTTTTTACGCTGAGTTTTTCGCATAGCGTACACAGTGTTTGCAATGATCATGGCAGCTCCCGCAATAATGACTGGTGCACGTAACACATGGAAGTCATGATTAAACCACTGTGCTTCTGCGGGTAGAGTTGCATTAAGAATGGGGGATGCAATAAATGCCGTAACAGCACCCAGTACCCAACCAAGGGTTGTCATTACACCAATTTCGGTGGCAGATATGATTGATGCTGTTCGTTGTGATAAACCTGCCGAAATCATGGAAGCTAAGACTTTTTTACGGCGCCTTGCCACGATAGAACTAGCAGTTGCCGCCGCTAAAAGACAGGGCAAAGCCGCTACAAGAGCACAGGTGAGTAACAGACCATGAACAGAGGAGTCAATGGTGTGATCGCTTGGTATTTGCGATGTTGCAATTGTTTTGCCCTGCCAGCCAAATCCATGAGCGCGATATTCCCCTCCTGAACTAGCAAAATTTTCAAGAGCTAATTTATTTGAGTTAGTATTTCTGATTTCCTCAGGAGTAACGCCTCTCCAGGCTACAAGTTCATGCGGATTGCGTAGCCCTTCTTCAGAGATAATTCCCTGCGTGGTAGAGGCTGCGGAGGTGTCACTGTGCGAACTTTCAACTACATTTCTTTCTTCCAAGGCAGGAGATATGAATAGTTCCCCTGGTTTAGGTAATCGTTCTAGCCCCGGAGGTGGTGGTACAGCATCCAGTTCACTATTTCCAGAAGCGACGAGGAATTCTGTGTAGGGTTCTCCATCTATAAGGAGAAAACGAGTGTCTGTGAGGACATAGGGTTCTGATTCTGAACTACTAAAGTCATACCGTGGCTGCCGATCCAGATCCCTTATGCCGCGTTCTGTGACAGTGCCAGGTAGAGCCATAGCTATGACAAGGAACATTGAGGCTACTGCAATAGAAAAAATTGCAATGACATGGGACCATGAGCGTCCCCGAAAAGCAATTGTTGCCCCTAGGCTTATGGCTCTGAAGATTGGTTTACTCATAAATTTTCCCACGTTCAATATGTAAAACTCTGTTCATTTTTTCTGCTAAGACACGATCATGTGTGACCGTAATGAGGGCTGTTTTACGTTCTTCAACGCGAGAAAATAAAAGATTGGACACTATATCTGCGGTATCTCTATCAAGCGCGCCAGTTGGTTCATCTGCTAACAGTAGTGGTGGATTACGCAATAAGGCACGAGCAATTGCTGTGCGTTGCTGCTGCCCACCGGATACTTCATGAGGTTTGCGAGAAGCTGTTGCAGGAGAAATCTCCATCTCTGACAATAATTTCAGAGCATTATTCCTTGCTTGTGCTCTATTATCACCAATCAATAAAGAGGGAACCATGACATTTTCTAATAATGTTAGTTCGGGTATAAGTTCGGAGAACTGCATCACGAAACCGACGCTGTTAATGCGAAATTCTCTTTGTTCTTTAGAGGTGAAATTTTTGACAGATTTCCCATTAAAATAAATATCACCAGAATCTGGCTTTAGTAAACCTGCAATGGTATAGAGGAGAGTGGTTTTTCCCTCACCACTTCTCCCTAATATGGCCACTGTTTCCCCGGGCTTAACGTCGAAATTAAGATCAGTGAAAACAGACTCATTTCCTCGACTAACATTTAGATTACGAGCGCTTAGTAGAGGCTGTGTGTGATCATTCATGGAAAGTCTATTCTATTCTTCATTTCATGGTTTGTGCTCGATGTTTTTCTAAAGCGCTTGACTTAAGACTACGTTCCCCAACCACACTATTCAAGTCTATATCAGGAACAATACTCCTCACCCCAGCGCATAATTAGCCGGTCATTACCACAAGCAGCAGATAATGATTCCAGGATTTTCTGTGTAGAAAAACCGCTATTCCTTAGGTCATAAAGAATATGAAAAGCCACATCCCGTGCGCTGCGTTCACTGCTTATGTTCACAGGCTCAGCACCCACCAGCAGGGTAGTGACAGATGTATCCGCGCGCTCACCCTGCATATGACTATCCTGGTTATGTTCCTGAACAGCACTATCCCCGTCGCGCCCATCCCAGCACAGCATCACCTGCGTCGCCAGGCTGATCTCCACCACCTTTGCCCGCCTTAGCGCAGCATGAGCCGCAACTGGCATACCTGCCAATAAATACGTGCCCACCACAATTTCCAGCGCTGTGCGTCGTAAAGCAGCGGGAGCGTGCTGCGTACCAGATAGCGTTTCGACAACCACCTCAGCGGCCTCAGCGCCCGGATTATCTTTCAGCCGCACCACTGCGTCCAGTATTTCCACAGTTTGCGCAGCAACAGGATAAGACACGGTAAGCGAATGAACCGCCAGGTCATCCACCAGATTCCGAAGATTCACAAGGGAAGTAGGATCTGCTAAGGATGCAGCACGCCAGGGGTCGGCATGGTATCCAATGTATTTCGCATGGCTCATCCACTCATTCAGGGGAGAGCCGCCAGAAACCCCAGAGCACCCCGCGGAATGGCCTGCAGAACACCAGCGTTGCGCTCCCTGCACATAAGAATCAGGTGCATAAGAATCCCAAGAAATATGCAGCAGCTCGTCAAAGCTCGCGTCGGATTGCGCAAGACGAGAATCAAAACCCTGCCCGCTCAGAACGTGGGCGTCGATCCCTAAACGCGCAGAAAGACGCAGAATCATCTCCCCACTTGGCGAACTCTCCCCAGATTCCCACCGCGAAACAGCACTGGGGGAGCAGATCCCCAAGGCGAGCGCACGCTGGGATAGCCCACGGTCCAGGCGTGCGTGGCGTAAACGCCGCCCGAAAAACTCAGCATCACCCTGGGCATCCATACTGCTATATGCTAGCCCGTTCGTCTGAAAAGTGCCTATCAACGGGGACATCAGTGCTCATTGCGTACGACGAGCCGCCCGCGCTGTCATCGCAGATAACGCCGCACCACACACTGCGCGCACAGCAAAGACAGCACCCAGACCAGGTGCCGAACCTGCCCACACACCCACCAATACAGTGCCCGACGCCCCACCAAACTGCACCATAAGCCGGCTATGCGCGCTCACCACCGCAGATTCACGCGCATCCACCAGCTCATACCCCGCAGACAACGCCAGGATAGTGCACGCGCCCAACCCAATACCTCGAAGAACACAGCACAGTCCGCACACGATGTAAGTACCCAGTGCGGCGGTACTGCTTATCGACGCAATGGGGAGCGTGCTCAGTGCGGTAATGATAAGCCCAGCGCTGATAATTCCAAACGCATTCTTGCCCTTCAAGCGTCCCACCACAGCTTTGCGCGCATACCACGCACCAACACCCTGCAACGCCAACAGCACACCCGCAATCCACGCTGGTTGGTGCAGATCATGCTGTATGTGTACAGATGTTGCCAAAAGAGTGCCATAAAAAACGGCTCCTACCAGTGCACACAGCAGCATAGCGCTTGCAAAAGGAATGTGCCGATACAACTGCAGGTTGCGGATGAGGGATAGGTGAGGGGTGTGATGAGAGGAGGATTCATCGTGCCGGGAGAGCTGTGGGCGCCGAGGAAGATCCACCAACGCCGCCGGAGCTAACGCAAGAGCTAAAGCAGCAATAGGGACATTGATAAGGAAAAGCCACCGCCAATCAAGAACATCGGCCAGCAAACCACCGCACAGCGGACCTATGGCAGGGGCTATAACAGCAGGTAAACCAATTGTCGCCAAGGCCGTGCGCATATTATTCTTTCCCACCAACTGCGCCGTTGCGTGCTGCACCGTGGGCATAATGAAACCACAAGCAACACCCTGGAGTAAACGTGCGAGGATAAAGAAAGTAGCGTTCGGAGCCAACCCCACGGCAAGAGATGCGAGAGCAAAACCTGCCACAGAAACGTACCAGATAATGCGGCTGCCATAACGCTCAAGGCAACGAGCGGAGAGAATAATACCGACGCCCGCAGCGAAAATATACCCAGAAATTGCGTAGTGAATAGAACCGTAGCCGATAGCGTCTAGGGAAGAAGCTGGTGCTGCTGGGCTTGGGCTTGCCGACGGTGGGCTTGGGCTAAAATCTGCTGCGATATGCGGCAGGAGGATATTGACCAGGCTAGAATCCAGCAACGGCAAAATAGCGGATAAGAGAAAGACAAAGGTTGTTCGAGGGGAGAGCGTACCAGGGGAGATGGGCTGGTGCCGTGGTAGATGAGGGTGTTGGTGATGTGAAGGATTGGGGCGCTGGTGATGTGAGGGATTGGAGGGGCGTCTGGAATTGGCGGGCTGCCTGGTTTTGGAGGGGCGTCGAGAAAAGAAGCGCGAAGCAATCATCAGGTTTTCTTTCGGGCGTTTTAATTTACGATTTTTACTTTGTTCCCTTGATGAAACCTGATTGTGTACGGGGCGGGCAAGTGGTGAGTATCTACCCTTAGGTTATTTCCATTTATGCTGGTAGGTGGTGTTTTTATAGCTTTTTCTCAGTAAAATGTTGCAGGGTTTGCCCCCCATTAGACTTAATGCTGTTGGAGCTGCGCCTAGCTAGATGGTGGTTAATTGTGATCATTCTGATTGCAGAGATTTTATTTTGGGTATTCATCGCCTTGGGAATGACGGCTCGTTATCTGTTTCGTCTCCCTGCGCTTAGTAGATTTTTACTGTGCATGGTTCCGATGGTGGATGTATTCCTGATTATTGTTGTGATTCGTGATCTCCGCCTTGGAGCTCCTGTGGGGTTGGCTCATCAGCTCGCTGGTCTTTATCTTGGTGTTAGTCTCGTGCTTGGTCCAGGAATAATTCGATGGTGTGATGCGAAAATAAGAAGTCTGTCAGGGGGTTACAGTAGCGACGCAGGTTCTAAAACTTTCCGTCAGCAGATGCTTGCCGAGTTGAAGTTTCTTGCTAAATGGTCGCTGGCGATGGGAATCGCATATCTCATAAATCAGTTGTTGGTTTTCTTAGCGGTGAATGAAACTCAAAAGGAAGCTCTGGCAGAGGCTGCTTCTATGCCTTTGAGCTCTATCATTTTTGTGGTTATATTTGGCCCTGGTTGGTTGATTTTATTTGGGAAATCTTCACGTGATCGTGAGAAGAAAAATTAAATAGCACCTTTTATTATTTGGGGAACTACCGACGGCGCATCATAAGAAATCTCATGAACATTATGCGTTTTAGCTCTTTATCTCTTGAGATTATCGTGCGGGGGGGGGGCATAATAGTTTTGTCTGCGCTCATTACATCGTCGTGAGTCTAAGAGTAAACGCAACAGAAAGTGGTGTCTTGTGCTTGAGGTTAAGGATGTAGTTATTCGTATCGGGGGAAAAACTATTATTGAAAAGGCACGTTTTAATGTTGCTCCTGGGAGTCTTATTGCTATTTCAGGGCATTCTGGAAGCGGTAAAACAACATTATTACGTAGCATTATGGGGATTACTCAGCCAGATAGCGGTTGTATTTCACTTGGTGATTTGGTTTATTCTGATCTATCTGCTCAACAGCGTCGAGCTTTTAGGCTAAAAAATATTGGCATTGTAGATCAAACAAGCAGCTTAGTCGAAGAATTAACCTGTGCGGATAATGTTCGCTTGCTTTGTGAAGCAAGCGGGATGCGCTCTCGTGATGCCAAAGATATGGCTTATGATTGTTTATCCAGAGTGGGGATGGCTGATTATGCTTCTCGAGAACCTGAAACACTTTCTGGTGGTCAACGTCAGCGAGTTGCTATCGCTTGTGCGTTAGCGACGAAACCACGTCTTATTGCGGCAGATGAACCGACATCAAGTCTGGATGATTCTTCGACGGAACAAGTTGTGGCTGCTTTGCGGGAAATAGTGGAAAATAGCGACATACCTGGTGTGATTGTGACTCATGATTATCGTGTTAAAGAAAAAGTGGATCAGGTTTTGGAGTTGAGAAATGCTACGATTTGCGGCTAAATTCGCGCAGAAAAACAAAGTGGAAATCATTGTCATGTCTCTTGTGAGTATGAGCGTAGCTCTTTTAGCAGCTTTACCAGTTGCGGGGATTGCAGCGCTATGGTCGCATAATAATCGCATGGAATGGGCACAAAATCTGGAGCAACAACATGGAGGCGTGACTAAGTTTCTGTATGCGGGGAGTTCTCAGGTAACTGTTACGCAGGTCGACCAGGCAACTTTATCCTCGATAGTGGGTAGCTATCCCCAACCATTAAACTGCTTTTTCACTGCCGGAAAAGACATAGATACCATGCAGATAGCGCAGCTACAAGAACGTGGTTGCAAGAATTTATCTACGACGTATTCTGCAGAGGATAACCATACAATTAATCTCGTAGAGTCGAGTGATAACTCAGCATCTGATGAGGTAGCTAATCATTTTATTTCCGAACTTGATGACATAACCCGCTATGTCACCCTTGTCTATTATCTTGTTCTTGTTTTGCCTAGCATTATTGCTTTCTGGCAATTATCAAAGCTTTTCGACGATAACTCACGCTCCATGCGTATGCGGCTCATTATGCGTGGTGTACCAGCTAAAACCATTGGCGTAGTATCGTCGGCAGCAAGTATCTGCGCCCATAGTATTGGCATTATTTTTGCTGCACTTCTTTTGGGAATAATACTGTATTACCTACGAGATATTGAGTGGCTAGCACAAGGTTTCACCGCAACTGACCTCTTCCAAGGCTGGATAAGTGGTTGTGTGATCATCATAGGGATAGCACTATTGCACACAATTCTTGTTACCTACCGGAGGTCAAAGGATGTCTAGTCAAAGAATATCTAGGTGGCAATCATATTCGGGAATACTATTCATTCCATGCGGCATAGTTATCGCCGCAGTATTGCTTTTCCTCTCAGAAATGTATATGGTGCCGATATTGATTCCGCTTAGTTTCCTCGTTGCCTTGGCAGCATTATTGTTGGCAGCACCTGCGATTGCACGTTTGTGCGCGGGACTATATCGGCTTATTTTTAGGACAGGCGTGAAATATGAACTCATGGCTGCTTCTTTAGAGAAAAGGGCACATTCCATTGGGATAAGCGTCGTACTGCTTACTGCTATATCGAGCTGTGCCTCTTTAACAACGGGACTAATACAAACAGGATTAGGTGAAATACCAGAAACAAGCGGATATTGGAAAGCACAGATAAGCACTGCTTCGGTATCACATGGGGTGAGTCGTGAACAAGCTACTGATTTTGTAAAAGATAAAGGGGTGGTACTTGGTGAAGCACGGATTCTGCTTTCTGCATCAGAAACAACGAATGTTTTTATTGGTAGTTGTGCGGATTATGCTGCCTATTCCAATGATGATCCACAGTGCCCTAAGGAAACTGATATGGCACCAGAAACATTGTATGTACCAGCAGATAGTAATAATTCTTATGCGGATGCACAGTTATTCTTTCCGGATATAGATGACACGAAAAAATATGATTTATCCACTGTTCACGTACAAAAAGTACCAGGTTTGACCGAGACTATTTTGTCTACGCATAATCAAGAAATACTTGCGCAAGGACTCCTTTTTGTGCTTGATGAAACTCAGTTTTCTCTGACACAATTCCTAGAGTTTCTATCCCATACTGAGGTGGGGATAACAGACCAGGAGCATATTGACTACACACTGTTTATGATGAAGCATTCTTATGCTGCACTAGGCAAGATATTAGTGATAGTGCTTATGGTTTTTGCCAGTTCGGTAGTGGTTGCGATTGCAGTGTGCGCAGCATTGCGCCGTAGGAAACTCGTGGAGTCTTTAGAATTGCGAGGCGTAAAACCGTCGATAGCAAAAGGAATACTTCGCTTAGAGTGCGTGGGATTAACTTTGCCTTTTGCTTGTGGTGGCATAGCGGTGGGCAGTATTTTTGCCATGCTCATTGCTCAAGCGTCGAGTATGAACTACCGTGATGTTAATCTGCTCTTTTCTCTTGGCGAATGCTTTGTGTTGGTCATTATGGTGTTGGTTGCAACCGAGCTAGTGCTGCGGTTCAGTGAGCGTGCTGTGTCTAAAGGAGATCAGGAACTTATTACTTCTGCAGTGAGCTCATAGCTGCGTAGTTGAGTCTCAAAGTTAATGGTTGTTGTGCCTGCTGAAAGTGATAGTTCTGCTCCTGGCGCCAAGGGGAGTGTAACGTGTTCTTCTGTCCATAATGATTGTGCTGGTAGAAGCAGTGTAACCGGAATATGAGTGCCAACATTATGGATGAACCATTTTCCTTGTACTCCCCAGATTCTTAGTAATCTGCGGTGTAAACCAGGATCGTCGATACCTACCGCAAAATTACCTTGGCGTCCGATAATCACCTCGTTATTTACTTGGCTTTGTTGGCTTCCGACGCTGGCCTCAAAAATCATGCGAGTGCCTTGACGATTATCGAGAATGAGGCGGTGGACAGGTGTATGTCCTGCATCATCGCTACCACTACTTTCAGAAAAACCAGAAAACTCTAAGGACATGATGAGTTGCTCCTTTAGGGTGCGGATTGCTAATAATTTTTTTGCTTATAGGAATTATAGAGAGTGAAAAGATACAAGGTCTACTCCAATATTTTGCCATTGGTTTAAGGGGTTCCGGGGCTTAGCATTGCGTAACGTCGATAAGCAATTGTTATCAAACTGTTAATGCGTAGATTCTTATTTCATGCAACAATAATATGCATGATTACTGTGCAAAACCTTTCTAAACGTTATGGGCGCCAGCAGGTTCTCAACAATCTTTCTTTTAGCATTCCCGACGGTCAGGTCACCGGTTTTTTAGGACCAAATGGAGCAGGTAAATCCACCACAATGCGCTGCATCTTGGGGCTTGATCGTCCAAGTGCAGGAAGCGTCAATTTTTCTGGTGCATATCTGAACGGGCAACCTTATTCAGGTTCTTTTAGCTCTCTGAAACACAAATCCAATGTCGCTGGTGCGGTACTTGATGCGGCGTGGTTTCATCCTAAACGCTCTGGTAAAGGACACTTAAAGGTATTGGCTGACTCTGCCGGGGTACCACGTACGCGAGTAGACGAGTGCCTAGAGATTGTAGGTTTGAGTTCAGCAGCAAAACGTGCAGCTGGGGGTTATTCTTTGGGAATGAAGCAGCGTTTGAGTTTAGCTGCTGCATTATTGGGTAATCCACAACATTTAATCATGGATGAGCCGGTTAATGGTCTAGATCCTGAGGGTGTTACCTGGATGCGCAATATCATTCGCCATCTGGCAAGTGAGGGGCGTTCGTTATTGGTAAGTTCGCACTTGCTTTCCGAGATGCAGATGACTGCTGATCGTCTGGTTGTGATTGCTCGCGGAGAGATGGTAGGCGAGTACAGCATGGATGAGTTTTTGTCCGGCGGAACGTATGTCAGTGTTACTACTGAGTCTCCTGCTGAAAAGTTGATAGAGATATTGCGGGGTTATGGCTATACGAGTTCTATTGATTCTGCAGGAAAAATACGGATCAGCGCTGAGGACAGCCAGCAGTTCGACGAGGCGCAGTTGCGTTATCTTATTGCCCAGATTGCGGTTGAACATCGTTTGTTGATTACTGAGTTGATCACTAAGACTGAAAACCTAGAGCAACGATTCCTTGCCGCTACTTCGGCAAAGCAAGAATATAAGATGGGAGCAACACAAAATGTCTAATACAGCTAACACAGTTACTTCTGATGTTGCAAAGCCTGTGCAGCAGCAGGCACGTGGGCGAATGGTGCCAGCTAACCCTTCTTTTGGCAGTGCTATGAAGGCTGAGTTTACAAAGTTGTTTACCATGCGTAGCACTTTGGTGTGGATAATTCTTTTTTTGGGATGCCAAATAGGAATTTCTGTGCTTAATGTATTTTTCCACCAAATCAATGACATTCCAGCCAGCATAGTTACCTGGTCAGATGCAGCTCAGGGTACATGGATTGCTCAGATTCTTGCGGTTATTTTAGGCGGTGGTGCCAGCGCTGAGATCAGTCATAGGATGACTGCGCATTCATTTTTAACGCAAAATAATCGTTCTAATTGGTTGTGGGCTCGGTTTATTGTTCAGTGGCTTTTTGTATTTGTGCTTAATGCAGTAGCTGTTTTTGGTTCTTTTTTGGTGCTCATTACAGATTTATCGGGTCCATTTGTTTTTGATTCTGCATGGCAGCCGATATTAGTGTCTGTGCTTGGTGTTCCTTTCTATACCACTATTGCGACTGGTTTGGGCGTAACATTACGCAATCGTGTAGCGACAATTGGCTCTTTACTGGTGGTGTTTTTGGTCATTGAACCTATGCTCATTATGTCTGAGAAACTTTCTCCTATTCTTGAGTGGATGCGTAAGCTCAGTGCTGGAACTGTGCTGACCAATATGGGGCAATGGTATGACTCTATGTGGAATGGTACGTTCAATACCGTAGAACAAGGCAGGGAATTGGGATATGTAACTCCAGGTCTTTCAATTCTTGTTCTCGCTGGATGGGTTATTGTGTTTGTTGTGGCGGGACTGTGGTCAAATAAAGCTCACGACGTGCGCTAGGCGTTAAGTATTGTTTGTGGAATAAGCGCGGTGTGCAGTGTAATGCATATCGCGCTTTGTGCTTGTCTGGTGTATGGGTTCGTTGGCCTTGTAGTTTGGTAGTGGTGTCCAGTTCCCGAATCTAGAGGAATGGGGGAAATAGCAACAAGATGTTTATGGTTATGTGCCATTGATGAGGTGCATCTCTTTGATTAGATGAAATGGGATTGTGTGTTCTGCTAGTCGAATGATTTGCAGCGGAATAATTACCTCAACAATTGTATCGCGTATGCTGACATACTTATTTTGGTTACTTTGAGTTTGGGGTGCATAGTAGGTGAGTAGTATCTCATCACCTTTGGTAAGGGTAGTGATGAATTGTGATAGATACCGTGCCTGCTCATCACTGAGTTCTATAAAATGCTCACTGGAGGCTTCTTTGCTTTTTGCTTGTTCATAAAATCCGGCGAGGGCATTAAAAGGCATGAATTGTCGTGCGCGTTGGGCAGAAACGCGTGCGCGGTGTTCTCCATACGTGGCTATGCGTTTATGTATTGCGGTGAGTAAAAAGTCATTATCCTGCACGATGACCACCTATTTGCTTATTTCTTTCTCTGGCAGTGGCTTTCTTGTTGAGACTGATTGCTTTGATGAGGGAGTTTTTGCCATATTTGTCTTTGATATTATTAATCGTTTTCAGCACAGTATGTTCTTTGGCTAGTTGTTCTTCGTCATCAAAAAGTGAAGGTGTGAACGAGGTATCTGGTTCGAGTTCGCCAAAGCCGACGCTGATTCGTCGAATAGGGGCAGTGGTGTGAGTGGTAGTGTCGTAGAGTTCGAGGACTTTCTCTATCAGAGTCTGTGCGGAATTAGTGAAATATCCTAATTTTTTAGTTCCTCCAGTATGGCGATACGTCGGTACCTCGGCAGGGGTTGGAGCGTAGCGAACAGAGAGGAAAACATGAGAACACACTTTTTCTTTTGCGATGAGTTCTAGGACACTGGCATCCGCCATTTCGTATACAACTGTGCGGGCTTCGTCGAAAGTGTAATTGCTGGGCAGAATCTGGCTATGTGATGAAGAATGACTTTTCGGTTTATAAGAGTGAATATCGTCAATAGTGCATGGTTCTTGCCCCCAGGCATGATCGATAAGATATTCCGCATTTTGACCAAACTCTTTATAGAGTTTCTGCGGTGAAGCAGCAACAATGCCACCAAGATTGTAGATACCGAGTCTCGCTAATCGACGAGCAATGCCCAAACCTATTTGCCAAAAGTCAGTGATAGGAGTGTGGAACCAGTACGTGTGGCGAAAAATGTTTTCATCGAGAATGCCGACTCCGTCAGGAGAATGCTTTGCGGTGATGTCGAGAGCTACTTTTGCAAGGAATAAATTAGTGCCAATGCCAATAGTGGCGCTAATGCCGGTTTGTTCAAGGACTTCCTTGAGGATTTTTTGAGCTAGATCTATCTCTTGCGTTTTATATAGTTTGAGATAGCTGGTTGCATCGATAAAACACTCGTCAATGGAATAGAGATAAATGTCTTCGGGGGAAAAATAGCGTAGATATAAAGAATAAATATGAGTAGATACTTCCATATATCGGCGCATACGGGGTAAGGCAACTGTGTAGCGTACGTGTGATGGGATATCGCGAAGCCGACAACGGTTTTTGATGCCAATTGTTTTCATCGGTGGGGTGATGGCGAGGCAAACGCTGTGATCTGTGCGCTCAGGATCTGCCACGACTAGATTGGTGCGTAATGGGTCTAAACCCCGATCAACGCATTCGACACTAGCGTAAAAAGATTTAAGGTCTATACAAAAATATGTTTTTTGGTTACTGCCATTTTGTATGTGATCATGCTTGTGTTGCTTCATAAACCCCACCCCAAGAAAAATATCGAACAATGTTTCGATATTTATATTAGGTGTAGAGTCGTGTTTTTGCAAGAGTGTTGTGTGAAAATTATTTATGGGTACTGAACTGCATATTTGCATAAAAATAAGAGGTTGTTTAGAATTTCACAAGACCACGTGATTGATAGGAGCGTGGTGAATGCTAGCCCCGTTCGTCTAGTGGCCTAGGACGCCGGCCTCTCACGCCGGTAACACGGGTTCGAATCCCGTACGGGGTACAAAACCGCTCAGAAATGAGCGGTTTTCTTTTTGTCCAACTTATCTCTGGTTTTCCTCAAGAATAAGAATGTTGGTCTGGCTTGAGTTGTCAGGTTTTCCATTCGCTAGATTTGTTGCAAAAAAATGGTATATCCCTGCATTTCGGCGTGTCAAAGCTTAAAGTGCTGAGATTCTTGTTGCTAATGTTATCAATGTGCTTAATGTAATTGATGCGAAAAGAATTAAGAATGTGACTATCAGTCTCTCTGCACTGATGATTGGTGCGGGACTGTCGAATGCGCCAGCTTATGCCCAAGAAATTCCTGCACAGGTTTCTCCTCATGCCGCCCCCGCTCCGGCTTCGGTACCAAATACTCCAGCATCACCCCCAGCGTCAGTAGCTAACACACCAGGTACCCCTTCTTTCCCGGTTGCAACCGAGGTACCATCTTCTGCACCTGCTCCCATATCGATAGGAGGTTTGGAAGGAATAGTGCTGCCGCAACCAGATGTCGTAGCGCCTATACCTGCACCTGCACCAGAAGCAGCACCCGAGTCACCAAAACCTGCCCCTGCAACGACCCCTGTTCCAGAGCAAGCAGTACCTGCGCCTAACCCTGCCCCAGAACAACCAGCACCCGCACCAGCTCCTGCACAGGAAAAAGCCCCAGAATGGGCACCACCAGCAGGATTCGTACCAGCGTCGAATATGAAAGACGCACGTCCTGGCACCGTCGCATCGATTGATTTCACACAAAAATCTGGGGCTGCGCGTAATGCGTTAGTTTCCGTGGCTAAAAAATACGACCAATCTAAGCCAACCCCAGTGATCTTCGCTTATGGTGGTCGTGGCGATACCCCGCAGAATTTCCGCAAATACTCCCGCTTGCTCAATATGGCTGCTGGTGATGAGGCTATCGTCGTCTATCCACGCGGTATTGATAATTCATGGGAAGGCGCACCATACGCCGTCACCAAACGAGGAGAAGATGTGGCATTTACCCGTCAAATCCTCACTGAGCTGCAGGGATATTTCAACGTAGATATCAATCGAGTGTACGCACTTGGAATGTCTAACGGCGGCGGTTTTGTTGCCAACCTAGCATGCCAAGCACCAGATATGCTGGCAGGAATCGTGAGCATATCTGGCGCGTTCTACAACCCAGTCAATGAAAACTGTGTACCTGGTATGGTACCAACACTAATTATGCATGGCGACGTCGACCGCCTTACCCATTACGAAGGTGGATTACTACACGACGCACCATATCTATCAGTGCCGACGCTGTACCAGTCCATTCAACAGCGGAATAAATGCACAGAACCGCCACAGGTTAGCCAACTGCCCAACAACGTTGAAGTAACACGAGGAGCAGGATGTGCTGCCGAGGCTGTTCACTGGAAAATACGTGGACAAGGGCATAACTGGTGGTGGGCACCAGATACTCCACAGGTAGCATGGGATTTCTTATCTCGTCAGAACAAAGCAAAACTACCCAAGCCAGAGCCAGAAGTGGCACCAGAGGTAGCTGCGGCGCCGAAGCCTGAAGCAGCACCTGAACCACCTGCGATACCAGAAGCTCCTGCACCTCAAAACGCTCCCCACTAGAAAGCGTCCTAATTCTTTCCCAGCATGGGTAGGGGATCTCCTGCGAGGAAACTGAGGGCATCTACGTGCGTGATAGTCCCTGTTTGGGGTGGGATAAGGTCTGCTGTGATGAGGAAGCAGGGTACTCCTGGGGGTGTGCCGTTGAAGGCTGCAAGTTCACGGTTGAGGGTATCGTCGTTGTTGGTTTGATAAGCAACCTGTATGAAGGCTTCTGTTTCTGCTTGGGTGATGCGAAAATCAATTTCCTTAGAGCCGTTGCGTACTGAGGAAACTTGGTAGCCGCGGCGTAGCGCCTTAAGACTGTAAACTGTAGTTTCCAAAAGTGCTCACCACAACAAAAATGGAAACTATACTTTACAAAAGACGATTATTTTGTGGATGTGGAAAGTACAGTTTCCAGATTTTGTTGGGTTGTCTGAATCCTTGGTGGTGAAGTTGGTTTTAATATTTACCAATTTTCGTCTGCAAGTGGTGCTTCGTTCAGCTCTTCCTGGCGTGACTCCCAGTCTGGTAAGAATCTATCCATAAACTCCATAAAACGTGCGTTATGCTTCCGTTCTAAGAGATGTGTTAGCTCGTGTACCACGATATACTCCAGACATCGTGGATTCTTTTTGGCGAGTTCAGGGTTGAACCACAGGCTTGCTGAATCTGGATTGCAGGTACCCCATTTTGTTTTCATACGTCGGACTTGAATCTTGTCAGCTTTTACACCGATTTTGGGCTCCCATTTGGAGATGAGTCTTGGTAATTCCTTCTTAATTTCACGACGGTACCAACGGTCAAGGATCTTGAAGCGATCTTCAGGGCTTGAATCTTTAGGGGAGTACACCCATAAGGTGTTGCCGGACAGCTCAATCTTGGGAACACCGCTGTGCTTGGATACGTCTAGCAGATAACGTTTTCCCCACACATAGTGGCTTTCACCTGATATCATTTCACGACGAGTTTGCCGTGTAGCTTTTTGGAAACGTTCACGCTCTTTTTTAATCCACGGCACTCTCTGAGTGATGGCCCGACGGATCGTATCCTCATCAATTCGGTGAGGTGCAGCTACACGCACACGCCCCATTGGTGGATAGACCGAGATGTGCATATTCTTGATGCTCTTATATAACACCTCAATCTCTAGGCCGCTTACCGAGATATACCCTCTACTGGAACTCATTGTGTCTTTCGATAACTGATAGTAGATTCTCAATGACTGAGGTTTCTAGTTTTCCAGATGTATTGAGATGGATGGTGCGTGCTAGAGCTTTTCTTTTCGGTTTGCTAGAAGGCCAGTCATGTTCTTTATTCTGTTGAATAGCGGTGTAAAGATCTTCTAAGTCTAGAACAATTCCTTCTGGCCAAGCAAAATCAATAAAAGCCTGACGTGCTTGAGTATTTGCCCAATTTGGATACTCGGAGTCTTCTCCTGAACCCTTACCAACATGTTGCGCTAGTTCAATTAGTTTTTCCAAATATTCTTCGTAGCCTATGCTGTCTTGGTGGCGTTTCTCGATGAGCTCGTCAAGGAGCGAAGACATTTTCTCATAGTACTTCGGGTTCATGGCTTGTTCATCGACGATAGTCTTACGAACATTGTTTACAATTGTTTCTGCTACAGCTCGCTTGTCTTTTTTGGTTCCTTCAGGCAACATTTCGATGGCATCCTTACCACGATCAACAATCAGGCTGACTAAACCTTGTTCGAAAGATGCCAGGGGTCTAGAAGGCTCTGCAGAGACGTAGGTATCTAGAAGCGAACGAATACCAGCTTCGAATTGCTTGATATCTTCATTGTCACCTGCTCCGAGTTTTACCTCATCGTATACATCGGAGTAGAACTCGACTTCTTTGCGGATTTGTTGAGCTTCGGTAGTGGAATAACCGGCTTCTGCCATTTTGTTAGCAATATTAGCAAAAGCCCGCACCAGCTTAGATACCCCTTTATAGAGATCAACTCGCTTCAATTCATTGTCTTTAAGTTGTTGAGCATTGCCGCTGTCCTTTGCACAGAAGTATTGTTGGAATTGTAAGGTGCCACGCGGAGGCGCGACTGGTTCACATAGCGCCTGAACGTATTCAAGAGCTTCTTCGAGATCTCTTCGCTCTTCTTCAACACGATTCTTAAGCAGACCTTCAATGTCTTCTTTCTCGTACTCATCGAATGCTCCGGAAGTATAATCATCGACAGCCGCATTGATAGATTGGAAGAGATCACGATAGTCGACGATGTATCCGTAATCTTTGTCACCTCCATCAAGACGATTAACGCGGCAAATAGCCTGAAATAGACTGTGGTCTTGCATCTTCTTGTCGATATATAGGTAAGTTGCGCTAGGAGCATCAAAGCCGGTTAGAAGCTTGTCGACGACAATGAGTAGACGCATTTGTCCTGGGTGATTGATAAAAGTCTCTTTGACTTCTTTTTCAAACTCAGGGATCCGCTTTACTGCTTCGTCCTGAGAAACACCGAAGTAATCTGACAGCATTTTTCGGTAAACTTCGTACTTAAACATTGCTTCGTTTTGGCCTAACCCGGAATCTTCTTTAGAGATTGAAGCAGCTGTCGGCTCATAGCTTGTGATGATCGCTATTTTTCCAGTTAGAGGACTTTTGGAAAAAATTTCGTAGAACTTGCAAGCCTGGTACACGCTCGAGCAGACGAGTATAGCGTTGCCTCGCCCATCGCTTAGACGTGGCTGACTGTCCATGTCCATAATGATGTCCTGTGCGATCATACGTACTCTAGGTTCTGAGGACTCAATTTCACGGATTGTTGCCCAACGTTGTTTTAAGCGAGACTTTGTTAGATCAGTCATGCCTTTGGTTCGAGCTTCAAACCACTTGTCGATTTGTTGTTGACCAGTTAGGCGTTGTCTAATATCCCTAGCTTCGTACCGTAGATCTAGTACTACTCCATCTGTAACGGCTTCATCGAACTTGTAGGTGTGTATGTAAGAGCCAAAGGTTTCAATGCTCTTAGCTTTATCCTTTTTTAGTAAGGGTGTACCTGTGAAGCCAATGAACATAGCTTCGGGTAGCAGTTCTTTCATTGCTGCGTGGAGTTTGCCGCTCTGGGTGCGGTGTGCTTCATCCACGAATACAAATAGATTGCCTTTTGGTGAAAAGCCCTCAGAACGCGATTTCTTCAGATGCTGGAGGAAGCTTTCAGTGTCATCAGTGGATGTCTCATTGTCACCACGGAATTTGTGTACGAGTGAACAGATTAACCATGGTTGGCTCTTGTTTAGTAGTCCAAGCAGGTTTTTAGCTGAAGATGCTCGTTCAATAGATTCATTGACACCATCGAATACTAATTCGATCTGATTATCAAGTTCAGTACGGTCAGTGATAATTAAAACACGGGCATTCTCCTGATTTTCACGTATCCATTTGGCTAGCCACACCATTGTGAGGCTTTTACCGGATCCTTGAGTATGCCAAATAATTCCCCCCTCACGGGAAGCTATGCGAGGTTGTGCTTCTTTAATAGCGAAGTATTGGTGGTAGCGGCATGTTTTCTTTGTACCTGCGTCAAAGACAATGAAATCGTGAATAATTTCTAGGAATCTGGTTTTTTCCAGCATCTGTAGGATTTCACGGTCGAGAGGTTCCTGTACTTCACTGGTTTCTTTCCATTGTAACCAGTATTTTTCTGATGCTTCTATGACGCCGTAGCGTAAGCCTTCAACGTCATTACCAGCAAAAAGAAGCTGGACGGTTGTGAAGAAAGAACGGATGAACTGTGAACCTTGATTTCCTATATTTTGGCGGATCCCCTCACTAACACTGACTTTGGAGCGCTTGAGTTCAATAACCCCCAGAGCTATACCGTTGACATAGAGAACGAGGTCTGGGCGTTTTGTGTTCTGACCTTTAACTGTTACTTCTTCGGCAACTGCAAAGTGGTTTGCCTGTGGACTTTCCCAGTCAATGAGCTGTACGGTTTCAAATGTTTCAGATGCGGAATGCTGAACTTTGACTCCATAGCGTAAAAGCTCATAGATTTTACGATTGACCTCGTATAGAGATCCGCCAGCGGGGAGTGAAGCTTTTTTCGTGAACTCCTGAACAGCACGACGGATCAGAGTGGTCTCGTAACCACGAGACTCGAGGTTTTGCTGTAGTAGTGATTCGAGGATATTGGAATTATCACGGTCACGCCAATCACCGAGATACTCATAGCCAAGGTTTTGCGTTAGAAGGTTAATGACTTTTCCTTGGGTAACAATTTCTTTTTGCCCTACTTTGTTCATGATTTGTCTCCTGTCGTTAGCCTGGTTCGTCCACTTAATAATTCCTGCATCAAGCCTTGTTTGATTGCTTTGGTGGATTCAAGTTGTTTTTCGAGAGCCTGGATTTTCGCATCAGCAGCGTCTAGGATTTCAATAATCTTAGTTTGCTCAGATACTTCTGAAGGGTATTGAATTTCAATGGGGGATACGTCTTTTGCATGGACGTGGGGTTGTGCACCGCCAGTTTGAGATAGAAAAATCTGATTCTGTTTCAGTTTAAGTAAGTAAAAAGCATATTTAAGTGTGATGTCTTTTGCGTGAGACACAGTTGTGCAATCAGATGCCCAAATATCGGAGTCATGCCAAGCTACATAACCAGCATTCGCCCCTGAGGAGCTAATAGAAATCACAGGTCCTTTTCTGTTTGCTGTATCGATGTAATCTGCAGGTTTAATGCCTGCTGCAATAAGTGGGATCGATCCATGTTTTATTTGGTGAGGAACCGAGGAACCTCGGATGAATTGTAAGACGTTACCAAAAGTAGATATATTCCATTTTTCTGAAAAGCTCGGTAAACGAGTCTTGCCGGTCAGGAGTTCCTGCATCAAGCCTTGCTTGATTGCTTTGGTGGATTCAAGTTGTTTTTCGAGAGCCTGGATTTTCGCATCAGCAGCGTCAAGAATCTCAACTATTTTCTTCTGAATCGGTAGAGGTGGGAGTAGGATTTCAAGATTATTTAAATCAGAAGCATAAATATGATAAACGGTTGAACCCCTTACCAATTTCAAAACTTTCTGTTCGTTATGCCGTATTAAATAAGCAATGAATGGTGCGAATGCTTTGTCTGGTGATAAACGCATGATTAGTATATCGCTGCCGAGGATTATATCCGGTTTCGTTAAAGCACTTGCCTTCGCTAGACCATGTGGTGTTACATCTGATGTTGGCATAAGTACGTCATTGTTGCTTGAAAAAGATTTTCCAGTCCATTCTGTAGTGCTTTTAATTTTATTGATTCTTGCACCGTAGTCAGTGAAAAGTTCACCGTAATGTATACATTTGTTCTTTTTGCTGGTTCCTATTATCGATTTAGGTAGTCCAGTTCCTTTGCTGAAGTCTGCAATATCGCCAATTCGTGTCAAATTCCAATCCGTAGTATCAGTTGGCACATGATTCTTATCGGTCAGGAGTTCCTGCATTATATCCCCATTTCCGCAAGCCAATTGTCTAATACTGCTTTGGTAGCTTCTAGTTCGGCTTCAAGCTCTTCTACCGTCACGGCATAGCGGTTACCGAGTTTTATTAATCTTTCGTTGAGTTTTTGTTGAATCTCAAGTTCAATTTGTCTGAGTCGTTTTTCTATAGAAACTCCCCATTTATCCATCACGACCAGCTGTCGTACCTCATTAGGAGTCAGGATCGGATACTTTTTGAGTACAGCAAAATCTAGTTCGAGTGTAGCTTCCTTCACTTGCTTCTTTGCTTTAGCTTCTGCTGAGAATAACTTGCTTGCATAATTAAGAGCTTCGATCTCTTCAGCATCAGCATTTTCTGCTTTAGCGGCCTTCAGGCGATCAGTAATATCCTTTTTCTTAATGCTGCCATCGTCGTTAACTGCTTCATAAAGAAGTCCTTCCTCAGCAGAGTTCTCGTCCAAGTATTCTGCGAGCTCCTGCACTGCTTGCTCTTGGTGCTGAGTAAGCTGTTCAAGCTCTTCTTGTTCAGCAGGGAAATAGCGGTCAATAATGAGCTGCGGTGGGATTAAATCAGTCACCCAACGTTGAGTCTTCGTGCCAGTGCCGAACTTAATATCTGCGTCTTCGTATTTTGGCTTTTTCTTGTTGTCATAGCCGGTGATGCGAGCCTCACGAGGCTGAGCAGCTTCTTTCCAATCTGAGTGCATAATCAGAGCAACATCATCGTGCATCGTCTCATGCCAGTAGCTCATCAATTGTTCATAGGCACTATACTCACTGATCAGTGGGCGTCTTTTAAACTTTTCTAATAAATCGTCACCAAGGATTTGGATAAGTTCATGCGGGGGGGGGTCTGTGAATCAATGGATTCCAAGGTTTCCCTATGGCTAGCCCACCACTCTTCAATATGCCGCGAATTGATGTCTTGGAAAACCTTTACGTCGTTAGAGCTTTCAATAGTCTCAGCGACTTCTTCTGTTTTAACAGTTAGTTCAACATAACCATCACGGAGAGGCTTAAAGAGCTCTTGTCGAAGATTTGGAAAAGCCTGCCAGTAGTCATCCAACGCATCAATATCTCGAATAGGAATACCACCGTTGAGATGTCCTCCCAAATCTTGGATGTCCTCAGGTTCTGAACTATCAATGTAACGAGGAATATTGAGATTGTAATTATTTTTTGGATCAGCGATTTCTGAAATCGGAACCATACGAGAATAGCGTTCCTCCTCAATAAGACCCAAGTAAGTGTCCGTAATTTTACGCATATCTCGTGAACGGAGACGGTTTTTAGCCCCGTCCTTTATAAATCCCTTTGAGGCATCAATCATGAAGATCCCCTTACGGTTTGCAGCATCATTTTTATCGATCACGATGATAGAAGCCGGGATACCTGTGCCGTAGAACAAGTTGGCAGGTAAACCAATAATGGCCTTGATGAGACCACGCTTAATGAGTTCTTGACGGATAGTCGCCTCAGCATTGCCGCGGAATAATACACCATGTGGCAAAATTACTGCACCACGACCATTAGGTTTGAGAGATTTCAACATATGAAGAAGGAAAGCATAATCACCATTCTTCTCTGGAGGTTCAGCGAAACCATCAAAGCGCCCGAATTGGTAATCGAAACCATTCTTCCAAGTCTTAACGGAGAATGGAGGATTGGCTACGAAATAGTCGAAAGTCTGAAGTTTATTACCGTCATGAAACTTAGGGTTTGCTAAAGTGTCACCTTGCCTGATTGTGTGTGTTTCATTATTATGCAAGATCATATTCATGCGAGAAAGAGCCCAAGTAGCGTTATCTTTTTCTTGACCATAAATAGTCAGACCATTCGGAGATTCGTCAGCAACTTTGATTAGCAAGGAACCAGAACCACAGGTCGGGTCATAGACTGTTGTAGATTTTGGAGCATTACGTGGAATCTCAAGAAGTTTAGCCATAACACGAGAGACTTCAGCTGGGGTGTAGAACTGCCCCTTGCTCTTGCCAGATTCCGTAGCGAAATGGCGCATAAGATACTCGTAAGCATCACCAAGAAGATCATCCCCCTCTGCTCGCGAACCAGAGAAATCGATATCTTCGAAGATACCAATCAAATTACTCAAGGTGTCCTGCATTGACTTACCTTCACCCAGCTTGTTTGGGTCATCAAAATCAGCGATGTTAATGACTCCTTGGAGATCATTAGCTTCAGCTAGGAGACGAATAGCTTTGTTAATTTCTTCACCAATATTGGTTTTGCCTTTGAGGGTGATTAAATGATCGAAAGAAGCACCTTCGGGTATATCTATAAGGCTAAAAGGGTCGCTTTTAGCCTTATCGGAAACATACTTGACGAAGAGTATCGTCAGTACATAGTCCTTGTATTGACTGGCATCCATACTTCCGCGAAGTTCATCTGCACTTTTCCAGAGCGAACTATACAGATCGGACTTTTTCAAGGCCATTACCACGTCACCACCTTTAGAACCTACAGGTTATTTTTGCTCATACTTACTGTACTTTTATCTTCAGCTATCACTTGTTTGACTCGCTTACAGGATCGAACACAATGCTGTGATGCAATGTTCAAATTATATTCTGCGAATTGGTGTTGTGCCTGAGAAGTTAAGAATATAGGTAGTGCCGTATCATTTTTGGACGGTATGTGTGGTGCGCATCCAAACGTTGCCTAGTCCCTTCTCTTCTGATGGATCTTCACTTTAGGTGGCACTAGTGGAGAACAGTTACGAACTCTCCTTTATGATGCTCTGCACTGTCTCCACGAATGCTTGCTCCGTAGGGGATAGTAGCTTGTGTCGTGGCCATGCCAGATGAAGGCGTGAAACAATCGGTGGGTTAAAAGGGATGAAATGTACATCCGGGCGGTGGTCATTCAACCCGCCAATGCAAATAGCTACCGCATTGCCTGAAGAAACAAAAAGGCTAGCGTTGAACAACAAATTATATGTTCCACAGACTTTCACATTGCCAGATATGCCTAACCACTGGGATAGCCCTTGCGGAGTAACAACATTTTCAGGGACAAGAACCGGGTATTCTCCAAGCTCATTAAGCCCAATGCTACTGCGTGTCCTGAGGGGAGAATTGTGAGCAACAAGGACACCCCATTCATCGGCATCAGGTATTTGTATGCTGTGATAACGGCTTAAAGGCCACGGCTCAATAAAAAGTCCAAAAGAAAAAGAACCATCATTAAGGCCATCTTCCACAGCACGTCCACCGCCAGAATGAATAGAAAAACGGACAGAGGGATTCTTTTCCCTTATCCGGTGGGCTGCAGTAACCAGGTATCGGAATGTTGCACTTTCTGCAGCGGCAACACGTATTTCACCTGCCAGGGTGCCAGATGAAGGATTTAATTCTTCAAAAGTTCCTTCAGCAATGGATAAGAGCGTTCGGGCACGTTCTTGTAATAATGCTCCTGCAGGTGTGAGTGTGATTTCTTTATTAGATCTGATGAGTAACTGTTGACCTATATGCTTTTCTAGGTTGGACAATTGCCTGGATACTGCTGGTTGGCTGAGGCCTAATACATCAGCTGCGGCACTCATGGTTCCCTCATCAATGACGGTGAGGAAGGTTTGTAGCTGCTCTAAGTTTAACGGAGTGGTCACGGTATCTATTCTGCACCATCCTATGCAAAATACGCATAATGATATATGAAATATACTTATTTGTTTTAGATCTGGGTGGGAAATAGCCTTGAAAATGTCTATTCATCACATCAGTATTCACCTGTTAAGTAAGGAGAAAATATGCGTGGAGTTATGATGCGTGGCGCAGGAAACCCCGTCGTGGAAGAACTACCAGATCCAGTTATCGAACACCCTCAGGATGCAGTGATTTCTATTGTTGTTGCCTGTATTTGTGGCTCAGATCTATGGCCTTATCGTGGGCATGAAGATGCAGAAAATCTCCATATGGGGCATGAATATGTAGGCCGAGTAGAGGAAATTGGTTCCGACGTTACCACCGTAAAACCTGGTGATTATGTTGTGGGTTCCTTTGTTATCTCCGACGGAACCTGCGACATCTGCCAAGCAGGGTACCCATCACGTTGTGTAAACGGCTCTTTTGTGCATGGAGGTATTGGAGTCCAAGCTGAAAAAGCTCGTATCCCTTTTGCCGATGGAACCCTCGTTGCACTACCGGATAAACCCACTGAAGAAATGCTACCGAGTCTCCTTGCGGCTTCTGATGTATTAGGGACAGGATGGTTTGCCGCTGAGGCTGCAGGTGCGGCACCGGGGAAAAGCATCGCTGTTATAGGAGATGGAGCAGTGGGACTCATGGGCGTACTTTCAGCCAAAGAAATGGGTGCCGAACGCATCATTATTTCTTCTCGTCACCCGCAGAGACAAGCATTGGCTCGGACACTAGGAGCAACGGATGTTATTGAAGAGCGTGGTGATGAAGCCGCAGAGAAAATACGTGACATGACTGGTGGTTTGGGTGCGCATGGTTCTATCGAAGCTGTAGGAACCCAAGAATCTATGATGCAAGCTATTCATTCCACTCGACCAGGTGGTTCTGTTGGTTTTGTAGGAGTATCACATAACCAAGAAATTCCAGGCATGGATCTATTTTTCTCACTGATTCACTTACATGGTGGTCCCGCGCCAGTGCGTCGTTACCTTCCCAAACTTATTGAAAAAATCTACGCCGGTGATATTAACCCAGGCCTAGTGTTTGATAAAGAAATTAATCTTGACGATATTGCAGAAGGCTATCGGTTAATGGATAGCCGTGAAGCAATTAAGGTTTTGGTGCGTCCATGAGCATAACTCTTAAAGAATTACGTGAATTTCTTGCCACCGGTGGAGTAATGGTGCCTGGTTCCCCTGAATGGGAATTGATGAATAACTATGCTGCACAGGCCCGGGATACGTGTGTTCACCTGAATAATGCTGGCTCAGATATGACCGCCATCCAGGAATGTTTCTCTGAGCTGACCGGCCATGAAACACCAAAAACTTTTCGCCTTTTCCCACCTTTCACCGCAGATTTTGGGAAGAACATTCGGGTAGGTGAAGATGTATTCATTAACTCCGATTGCTCTTTCCAAGACCAAGGTGGAATTGTCATTGGTGACCGCACCTTGATTGGCCATAAGACAATCATCGCAACCCTGAATCACGGAATGAACCCTGATAAGCGGGCTAATCTGGAACCTCAACCGGTGACAATAGGATCAGATGTGTGGATCGGATCTGGCTCTATCATCCTCCCCGGAGTAAGCATTGGTGATGGGGCTATTGTAGGGGCTGGTTCTGTAGTGACACGCGATATTCCCCCTCGCGTAGTTGTGGTGGGTAACCCAGCAAAGATCATTCGTGAACTTTAGTCAGATTTTCTATCGTGTATCGTGGCGCTGTAGTACCAAGATACACGTTGCATAGTCCTCAATGGGATCTTTGTAAACTCAAATGCTGCTGTATCCTGCTACTGTATCCGTGGATCCAAACCATACTGCTCTGGTGCTCCGAGGTGTTCCCGCAGGGTAGAGCCTTCGTAGTCAGTGTGGAATAGTCCTCGCTCTTGTAAAATAGGTACGACGTTATCCACAAAGGCGTCGATACCGTCTTCATAAGCATCAGGGGAATACCAGAAACCATCTACGGCTCCTGCCTCAAACCATTCGGTAAGGTGATCAGCCACTTCTTCTGCAGTTCCCACTGGTGATGGGTGGAAATCAATGATTCCGTGGTAAAGAATATCCCGTACACTCCACCCCTGGCGTGCAATCTCTAATGCCTTGGCAGAACGAGGATCACCAGGGTGTGCATGAGCGTTTTTCAGTACAGCGGGATCAATAGGGGAATCAAGATCTTTTCTGGTGAGAGTAATCCCCAACATGGCGCCTAAGTAATTAACGCGCTGTAAAATATTGGGTTCCACAAACTTACCACGGCGATCCAACGCCTCGCGTTTTGTTGGAGCAATAGTTGGCATTACACCAGCAAAGAACTTAATCTCATCAGGATTACGGCCTGCGTCTTCAGCAGCTTTGCGTACTGCATTACGCTGGCGGATAGAATCCTCAATACTGAAGGTTGCGCCGATAACGGCATTGGCATAGCGCCCTGCGACCTGGAGGCCATTAGGTGAGCCACCTGCCTGGAAAATAACAGGCTGTCCTTGCGGAGAAGGTGGAATAGGCAATGGTCCTGCTGAGGCAAGGAACTCTCCAGCCATGTTGATAGGGCGGATTTTGTCGCGTCGTGCAAAGATACCTTTTTCTTTATCAAGAACCAAGGCATCTTTTTCCCATGATCCCCAGAGAGCTTGCACAATCTGAACAAACTCGTGGAGTCTGCCGTAGCGGTGAGCGCTGGATTCCATATTCTGTCCAAAGTTTGCTGCTCCACGAGGATCGGAGCCGGTCACAGCATTCCAGCCGATACGTCCACCACTGATGACATCGAGAGTTTTGAGTTGGCGGGCAAGATTATAAGGTTCATTCCATTGGGTAGACGCGGTGGAGGCTAAACCAATTTTTGATGTTCCGCGTGCTATGGCTGCCATAGTGATGAGTGGATCCATAGTCATTTGAGGAGCTTCTTTATCGGATCCCATCGTCTGATTAGGGGAGTCTGGGAAGAAGATGAACTGGAACTTTCCGCGTTCTGCCTTTTGTGCATAGCGAACGTGCGAGTCAACGTTGCTGTAGTTGTGTGGATCTACCCCATCGAAGTTCCAGGCAGTGACTTGTGATCCGTAGCCGTTGCCTAGCTGCATGCCGATGATCATTTTCTTTTGAGTGTTATTGGACATGATTGTACCTTTCTGGATTTATAGAGTGTTTATGTGACCTTTGTGGAATACAAGTGGATTATGGTGTGCATTGTGTATATGGTCGGTGACTTTCCAGAGCGTGAGTGTGTGGTCGCCGGCTTCTATTTCTTGTTGCTTTTCGACGAAAATCTGAGCCGCTGCATCGGGCAATACTACTGCACCAGTGTTGTGGGTGATTACTTCAACTCCATCAAAGCGTTGTGCAGTGGGTCGTTTGAGCAGTGTGGCTGTTTCAAGATTGTGAGCACTAAGAATACTAATGCCGATATGATCCAGTTGTTGCAGTTGTGGCCATGTAGTTGAGGTGTGTGCAAAGCTCAGACTGATGAGAGGTGGATCGAGGGAGATGGTTGTGAATGAATTAGTGAGCATTCCTATGGGGGTGCCGTCGAGATGCCCTGCGGTGAGGGCGACGCCGGTTGGGTATAATCCGAAAGTTTTTCGTAGTTCCATCGGATCAAGGTGTGGTGTCATCGTGACCCCTTTCTCGTTAAGTGGAGATGTATTCCGTTTATGAAATGTATAATACGGAAGGGTTCTCCACTTTTCAAGTGTAAGATGAAAGTATGGAGCAAAAAGAACATACGGAACAAAAGAAAAAAGCACGTAAAACACGTGCTGACGCCCAAAAAAATCGCCAAAGAATACTTGAGGTGGCTGCTCAAGCCTTCGACGAAAAAGGCGTAGAGGTACCCATGGAAACCATCGCAAAGCGTGCGGGGGTTGGGGCGGGAACATTGTATCGCCATTTTCCCAATAGGGAAGCGTTAGTGGCTGCTGTTCTGGCAGAAAAAGAAGAAGCCGCGATATTAGTGGCAGATGCTGCAGGTACAAACTCCCTCGAATGTTTATTTGCGCAGGTTCATGCGCTCGGGCAATGGTTTGGTACCTATAAAGGATTGACGGAACCTATGCGCTCGGCAGTATCACAAACGACATCGCCATTAGGAATGCAATGCCATGATGTCATTTCCGTGCTAGATGATCTTATACAACAAGCTCGGGAGGACGGATATATTCGCCCAGGTGTGACTGGGCGAGATATATATTTACTTACTTTGGGGACTGCGTGGGCGGCGCAGCACGTAGATGATCCAGAACCATTATATGAGCTCATGGCACATGGATGGATGGCGTGAGCGGTTTCTTGGAATTTTGGGATGGGGTATATAGAAAAAGATCCAGTTGACTCTTTACGAACTGGATCTTTTACTTGTCGAAGTTATTTAATCAAGAATCCTCCATCGACTGGTAATGCAACACCAGTGATGAATGCTGAGTCTGAAGATAATAAAAATGCAATCGCAGCTGCGACATCGCTTGGCTTTGTTAAATGTCCCATAGGAATTGGTTTTGCCAATTCTGCTTTTCCTGCGTCCAGCTCTGCTCCTGTTGCGCCCAAAAGACCGTCAATCATAGGGGTATCGGCATCTGCTGGACAGATTGCATTGACACGTATTTTATCGGAAGCATGTTGAAGAGCCATCTGACGAGTAAGGTTAATGACAGCTCCTTTGGAAGCAGCATATGCACATTCATCATTATTGACCACAAAACCAAAAACGCTAGCGATATTTACGATGGATCCACCACCATTTTTAAGAATATAAGGGATACCATATTTTCCAGTTAGGAAAATACTTTTTACGTTAACTGCCATCATCTTGTCCCACGCACTTTCAGAGCATTCGACGACACCTCCTTCGCCTAAAGCTATGCCCGCACAGTTGACAATTCCATCAAGTTTTCCAAAGACTTCTACAACGTGTTTAATACTGGCTTGGACTGCTTTTGCATCCGTGACATCAGCTTGGACCGCAAGAGCAGATTCAGATTTGAGTGTGTTTAATTCGGAAACTGTGCGTTCGGCTGAGGCCAATTGCAAGTCAACCACTGCAATTTTTGCTCCCTCAGTAACCAAGCGAATTGCAGTTGCATATCCGAGTCCTGATCCGGCACCAGTGACAATATATACGTTATCTTTAAGACCGTTCATAATTCCTCCATGTGTGTTATGTGACGAGTAGTGTTGCAAGATATGAAAGATTTTTATCAGTTTCAATAGCTCATCATGAACCTCCTTTTGTTTCACTATGAGCGTCAGATCTTTTGTCTTTGCCTACTGTCATGAAGGCGCAGTACAAAAGACCTGGTAGTACAAGTGCGATAATCCATGAATAGTCAGTGTTTCCTATCCGCTCATAGATGAATCCCGTGAAAAAATCTGTTTTTGCAAAGGGAAGTTCCACAAGTAAAGTGAGGATATAGGCAGATATAGCTTTGGTATTGAAAGCTCCATATATACCATGTGGCGTGTATATATCTGGGATAAAATACTTTCCTTTGCGGACGAAAAAGTAGTCAGCTAGGTTTATACTTGTCCAAGGAAACAGTAGATATCCCAGCACGATTAGTAGATTTCCGAAGAAAATCATAAATTCCCCAGATGCCAGGGTTGCTATTCCCATGGAAGAAATAAATACTATAAGGAATAGAAATAAACGCAGAGATAGCGAATTATTGATTTTTATAAAAGTGTCGATAATTGTGGTGAGTGCCATGAACGCCCCATAAAGGTTGAGAACATTTGTTGCAATAACCCCAAGAACTACGAACACATATACTCCAGATGCCCAGGATTCAGGGAACATACCAGCAATAATTTTGCTTGGAGAACTACTATAGGAACGGAATTCGGTTGCAAGAATTGCTCCTAGGATCATCAACCATGTAGTGCTGACGACGAGTCCACTGTAAGTGTAAAAAGTTAATTTTTTTCCACTGGTGTTTGACGGTAAATATCTTGTGTAATCAGCAATATAAGGTGCAAATGTTAATTGCCAGGCGGCTGTTGCCGCTATCAATGATAAAAATGCAGATAAATTAAAGTCGGTAATGGATAAAGCGTTTTCTGGAAGCCCTTTCTTCAGCGCCATAATAGTGACACCGACAAACCCGATACCAAGAAGAACTGCTAATATCTTTTCTGTTTTTTGGATGAGATTGAAACCATAAAAAGTGATGATGAGAACAATGATTCCAGAAAATATGATGCCAAAGAAGATATTTATACCACTTGCATCGGCTATGGCTTCACCAGCTATTACTTGGTTACTAGCTACGTAACCAATATACATAATGAGGGTCGCAATTAGAGGGAGTACTGCACCATAATAGCCAAATTGTGCTCTACTTTGGATCATTTGTGGAATACCTAAGTGAGGTCCTTGAACTGCATGGCCTGCAACAAAGAGTGCTCCAATAAAATTTCCCAAGATTATTCCGACAGAAGTCCAAAAAACATTGAGCCCAATGGTGATCCCAATGCTTCCAGTTAGTGTGGTAAGAACCATCATATTCACGGAAAACCACAGTGGAAATTGCTCAGCTGGATGACCACGTCGTTCAGATTCGGGAATAAATTCTATGGATCGTGTTTCTAATCCTTTGATATACATTGTTTTCTCCCTTAGCCCCATTGAAACCATGTTGTTTTAAGATCTGTGTAGTTATTAAAAGCATGAACAGACAGATCTCGACCAAAACCGGATTGCTTAAAACCACCAAAAGGAGTAGTAAAACTCAAGGCATCAACCGTATTTACAGAAACTGTCCCAGCGTTAAGTACTGCCGATACTCTATTTGCTTTGGACAAGCTATTTGTCCAAACTGATGCTGCTAATCCGTATTTAGTGGCATTAGCAGCATCTATAGCATCTTGTTCTTCTCTAAACGAAGACACGATAGCTACGGGACCAAAAATCTCCGTTTGGTGTAAGAAGTGATCGCCTGGAAGATTACCGATTATTGTTGGTTCAATATAGCAATCTGATCCATTGATTTGTAGCCGCTTTCCTCCTGCAAGAATTGTGCCATCGCTTTGAGCAGATTTTATTGCTGACCATACCTTTTGAGTATGTGACTGGGATACTAATGATCCTGTTCCACAGGAGGGGTCTAGAGGATCGCCTGGTTTGTATGCCTTACTTTCCTCAATAAATTTTTCCACAAAGTGTTCATATATTGGTTCTTCCACAAAAATACGTGAATTAGCAGAGCACACCTCTCCTTGATTGTAAAAAGCGCCGAATGCAGCTTTTTGCGCAGCAAGTTGTAGATCTTCACAGTCTGCAAAGATTATGTTTGAGCTTTTGCCACCCGCTTCTAATGCTAAGCGCTTTAGATTCGATTCTCCTGCATAAATTTGGAGCAGCTTAGCAACTTCGGTAGACCCTGTAAAAGCTATCATATCCACGTCATTGTGTCGGGAAAGGGCTTGACCTGCTTCCTCTCCTGTGCCGGGAACTACGTTGATAACACCAGGTGGGAAACCTGCTTCAGTGGCAAGTTCAGCTAAACGCAGAGCTGAATAGGATGCCTCTAACGGCGGCTTTACTACAACAGTATTTCCTACTGCTAATGCTGGGGCAATTTTCCACGTCAGAATTTCAAGTGGATAATTCCATGGAACAATTACTCCTATGACTCCAAGCGCTTCTCTTGTGACTTGAGCTGTTGCTTTAGGCGGTGTAACCGGGATAGAATCTTCCATTTTTTCTATAGCTTCTGCATAGAAACGGAAAAGAGCTGCGGCTCCGGGTATATCTATTGTTACCGCTTCTCGAATGGGCTTTCCCATTTCTAGACTATCGAGTAGTGCGAGTTCTTCAGCATTTTTATCAATTAAGGCTGCAAGGTTAGTTAGTAATTCTTTTCGATAAGTAACTCCATTTGTGTGCCATTGTCCTTGAGAGAAAGCTTGGCGAGCTGCAACCACTGCTGCATTGATATCGCTTGCTTCAGAGAGGCTTAAAGAGCCTATATACTCATTGTTTGCTGGATTTATTTTCTCTGTTGTTCTTTTGGAATCTGTTTCGATCCTTTGTCCGTTGATAAATGGTCTTCCGTCGAAGTGCAAATTGCTTTGTAAATTGACCCAGTAGGCTTTTGTATTCATCTTTGTTTCCTGTTCGCTGAAAAGTATTAGATATCGAATACCTATTGATTAACCATTATTTTGGTTCATTTCAGTTGTGTAAAACAGAAAAATAAGAATTAGGGTATCTCCAAAATAGATTTAGAAGGATAAAATTATCTAGAAAACTATAGGTGATGTGAATTTACCTGCATGAAAACATGATGGAATGAGTCTCTAAAAGCTTTTCCCTTTCGTGAAAGCGGTTCATCGTTCCGGGATATAATGCCAATTTGTAGATCACTGGAGTACCCCTCAATGGGGATCATGTTAAGTGGAAGTCCTTCATTGGTAAGTCCATGTGTTGGACCTTGATTGAGAAGTGCGTATCCATAACCTCTGGCAGCCATGGAGCGTACGGCTTCGAAACTCTCAAATTTGTAGGCGATTTGTGGTATTAAGTTTGCGCGATCAAATACAGACAAGAAATAGTCTGCAGATTTTCCGAGATTGAGGAGTATGAGTGGATCTGAAATCAATTCTTCCAGTTTTATGCTGGTACGTTTTGCCAACGGGTGTTCTTCGGAAAGCCCTGCGAAAAGATCGACTGTGCCAATTTCTTCGAACTTTATATTGGGGCCATAGTCAAAGTTATAAGCGATTGCTGCTTCTATTTCTCGTGTAAGTAATGCAGATTCCAACTGGACAGCATTGTATTGACGCATTTCAACCGTTAGACCTTGATGTACGGAATTGAGTTGTTCGATGACAGGCGGAATCCAAAATTGTCCGAGTGTTGTAAAGCAGCCTGCTGTCAAAAGGCCAGATAGTTCCTCAGAGGAAATGTTTTCTACAGCTTCATCAATTTGTCGTAGTCCTTGTGTGACCATTTGGTAGAAACGTAATCCCTCGTCGGTGAGAGATACTCCTTTTGATCTTAAACGGTGAAATAATTGCTCTCCAACAGTACTTTCTAATTGGGAAATTGCTGTTGATATAGCGGATTGTGCAATGTACATATCGTCTGCGGCTGCGCTCATTGATCCCAATTCAGCAACTCTTGTGAAATAGCGAAGCTGAGTCATGGTAAGTCGTGTTGTGTTCAATGAAAACCCTCTTATTAATTCGCCTTGTTTTATATCGTGGAGGAGTATTTATCACTTTTTCAGATATAGACTTTCGGAAAATGATAGTTGATATATATCTATTAGACAATCAAAATTGTATTCACAGCACATAAAAAGCGAAACACTATCCTAGTGATTTCATGGAATGGAGCGTGAATGATGAAGAATATCATGACTGAGGTTGTTGTGGTTGGTGCTGGTCAAGCAGGAATAGCGACAAGTGAGCATCTCAAAGAAAAAGGTATTAACCATGTAGTTCTTGAAAGAGATTGTATTGCAGCACGCTGGCGGAAAGAGCGATGGGACTCCCTGGTAGCCAACGGTCCTGTTTGGCATGATCGTTTTCCTAACCTTGCATTTGGAGGCGAACAAGATCGTTTTGCTTCTAAAGAAGAAATTGCGGATTATATGGTTGAGTATGCGGAAAAGTTTGATCTGCCCATTGTCGAAGGAGTGGAAGTACTTCAGGTAACGCGTAAAAATAGACAAAGTGGTTTTGTCGTCAGCACGTCTCATGGAACCTATGAGTGCGGTTATGTAGTTGCTGCGACGGGTGCCTTTCAGATTCCAATAATTCCACCGATAGTTCCTGAAAAGAGCCATATTGCCCAAATCCATTCTTCGGATTATCGCAATCCGAATAGCATCCCTGAAGGTGGAGTTCTTGTTGTTGGTGCTGGGTCTTCAGGCGTACAAATTGCAGAAGAGCTTCGAGCTTCTGGAAGAGAAGTGTATTTATCGGTAGGACCACATGATCGTCCACCACGTAGTTATCGCAATCGTGATTTTGTTTATTGGCTAGGTGTTCTCGGTAAATGGGATATGGTAGCCCCTCAAGAGGAGACGCAACACGTAACTATTGCAGTAACAGGAGCAAAAGGGGGGTATACCATTGATTTTCGTGACCTAGCATCTGCGGGAATCACTTTAGTTGGGCGTACTGTTTCTTTCAAGAACGGAATTATATATTTTGCGGGAGATCTTGCGCAAAATATTCGTTCAGGAGATGAAAATTATCTTTCCTTATTGCGAGAAGCAGATGCATATATCGCAGAGCATGGCCTACAACTTCCAATAGAACCTGAGGCCTATGAACTTGGGGAAGATCCTGATTGCGTCAAAAATCCTGTCCTTGAACTTAATTTGATCGAATCAGGTATCTCTACCATCATTTGGTCGACTGGTTTTGGCAGAGACTATACCTGGTTAGATGTTGATAAAGCGACCGACGAAGAAGGAAAACCTAACCAGACACGAGGAATTTCTGAGGCACATGGTATCTATTTCGTTGGTTTACCATGGCAGTCTCGACGTGGTTCATCATTTATCTGGGGTTCTTGGCATGATGCGAAATTTGTTGTCGATCAAATAGATATTCAACGGAATTATCGTGATTACGCTAATCCAAAAGATTAAAAACATAAGGAGAGAACATGAAATATACCCGTATTCGCCCGTTTAATACTAAAGACACATATCCTGAACAAAATCTTTCTAACGATCTTTGCCAGGCGGTTGTTGCGAATAATCTGGTCTTCTTACGTGGACAAATTGGTCAGGATCTTGATACTCGGGAGTCTGTTGGCATTGGTGATGTTAAAGCACAAGCAGAGAAAGCAATGGCAAATATCAATTTGCTGTTGTCGGAGGCAGGTGGTTGCCTTGAGGATATTGTCAAAATTACTGTTTATTTAACAGATATTCGTTATCGAGAACCTGTTTACAACGTTATAGGTAAATGGCTCAAGGGAGTTTTTCCAGTGTCGACAGGTCTTGTAGTTGATGCACTTGCTCGTCCAGAGTGGCTGGTGGAAATTGATGCCACTGCCGTACTTTCTGACAGTAATTAGTGCCGTATCACATAGTGGTGTGCAAAAACAATAATTGGATTGTTTTTAGAACATGGTCAAATGAAATTTTAGGAGAAATGGGTTGACATTTTCTATTATTGCTAGAGATGAAACCGGTGCACTGGGGCAAGCGGTAGCATCTTCTTCACCTGCTGTTGCTGCTCGATGTATGCACTTACGCGGTAATGTGGGCGCAGTGGCATCACAAAATATTACTGATCCACGTTTTGGTAGTTTTTTATTAGATCGACTTGCCGACGGATTTTCCGCGTCTGATGCGTTTAGACAGCTTGCAGCGCTTGATAATACATTGAGTTATCGGCAAATTACTATCTTGCCATTTTCAGGTTCTGGCTATGCATATTCAGGTAAAAATACTTTAGGTATTCATCATCAAATTATCAGTGATGATTGCGTGGTGGCAGGGAATATGTTGGCTGGTGAGGATGTTATCTTGGCTATGCTAGAAGCCTTTGAGAAAGCCCCTGGTGAATTAGAATACCGATTGCTGAAAGCAATGAAAGCAGGACAATATGCTGGAGGAGAAGCTGGACCAATACATTCGGTTGGCTTGGGTGTTGTACGTAAAGCAGGGTGGGTTGAAACTGATTTACGCGTCGATTGGTCTGAGGTTCCATTAGAAGATCTGGAATCACTCTTGAATGTATGGATGCCTCAGCGTGATGATTACGTTATACGTGGGGTAAAACCACATGTAGCACCTGCTTATGGAGTTCCTGGTGAAAAGTAAATTAAAAAGCATTGCTGCGGAAAAAGTAAAGCAAGAATTGTATTTATTAGTTGAACTGTCCGAGTGGCTTCATGCACATCCTGAAGTAGCATGGCAAGAATATGAGTCGTCAACTCGTTGCACTGAATATCTACGTCAAAAGGGTTTTTCTATAGAAGAAAAATATGTTGGCATCGATACTGCTTTTCGTGCTGTTAAAGGAACTGGTACTCGACGTATTGGGGTCATGGCTGAATACGATGCATTACCTGGAATCGGACATGCATGTGGCCATAACCTGATCGCTAGTATGTCTCTAGGGGCTGGTCTAGCATTAGCGGAAGTTGCAGATGAACTGGATATTACAGTTGAGGTTTATGGCACACCAGCTGAAGAAGGGGGAGGCGGAAAAATTGAAATGCTTGATCGTGGTGCGTTTGCAGGTCTTGATTTCGCAATGATGGCTCATCCTGCACCAGTTGATGTCAGTAGAGCACAACCCTTTGCAGTGATGCATTGGCAGATAAATTTTATAGGGAAAGCATCTCATGCAGCTGCTTATCCCAGTGAGGGAATAAATGCTTCAGATGCGTTTATTATTTCTGAAGTTGCTCTTGGCCTTTTGCGGCAGCAACTTCCTCCTACAGTACGCGTGCATGGCATCCTTACTAAAGGAGGCGATGCCCCTAACGCAATACCGCATAGAACACAGGGGCGTTGGTATGTGAGAGCTTCTACTATGACTGAGCTCAAAGAAACAGCTGAGAAAGTAAAAAATTGTTTTCAAGCAGGTGCTTTAGCGACTGGTTGTGAGTTATCCATTATCGAAGAGTCAAAACCATATTCAGATTTTCTGATAGATGAGCCAGCACTGGCTTTTTATGAGAGAAATGCGAAGGCACTGGGGCGAAAATTATATAGAGATGGACCAGAGACACATATGTGTCAGGCCTCCACTGATTTTGCAAATGTTTCGCATATAACACGAGCTATTCATCCATACATAGGTGTAAATTCTTTTCCTGTTCTTAACCATCAGGCTGAATTTGCTGATGCATGTATTGGCTCAGTGGCAGAACAAGCACTTTCTGATGGAGCGACAGCGCTTGCTTGGACTGCTATCGACGTGGCTTTGGAATGGAAGAAAGATACTACTGATTAACATCAGTAACACAATGGAAAATTTCATAGTGTTGAGAAGGGATAGCCTTCTGTATAGTGCACATTATTTTGTTCGATACAAAAATATAAAGAAATTTTCTTTCCCCAGCTACTTCCCATAAACACTCCAGTGGATCTTCAGGTATTCTCCACGTTCTTCTCATGTCGCAACAATATGGTGAGTTGCGTGCAGATAAAAACTAGAAGCAATAGTGCTTATATTCATGGAAAGAATAGTCATAAATTAGGTAAATACCTGAGGAAGAGCAGTGCTACCGCACTATTTTCTCAAAATCGCATCATCGGTCTAGACCTAGCCCGCGCTTTAGCGCTAATGGGTATGATCGTTGCTCATCTTTTTTCGGCAGAAGGTTCAGCCAATTTCATTTTTCACGGTTTCCCATCAGCGTTATTTGCCATTTTGGCTGGCGTTTCGCTTGGACTGATGAGTGATAAAGCAGTGAAGGCTGGTGGACAAGAGCTGACGATTATGCGTCATCGTTTAATGGTCAGAGGAGTGCTTTTGTTCTTGTTGGGAGTGATATTGGAGCCGTTATCGGGAAGTATTCTGGTGGTTCTGCAAGTTTTTGGATTGTGCTACATTGCTTTGTGTTGTGCCCCACGCTGGCAAACCCGAACTCTTGTTGTTGTCGCTATATGGCTACTTGCTATCACCGTAACAGCGCAGGTAGTTGCTGCAGTTTATACGCAGCCATTTGAGGTTCTTTCTTTCCCTTATCCTGCTGCGGCTTGGGCGTTTTATATGGTTATTGGTATTATCGCTTACCGATTTATGCTTGATAATTCTCGCGTACTCTATTCAATCATTGCTATAGCCATTCCAGTTGTATCTCTGGGTGTGTGGTTGCGCCATGCTTTTGATTGGGAGACATTAGTGAGTTCAAGCGATAAGAATATTGCTTTTGTTGCAGCGGCATTGAATGCAACATCACACTCGGGGGCATTGATAGATGTGCTTTCTACCACTGTGGGTGCTTTAGCTTTGTTATCTATGTGCTTGTTGCTATGCCAGGTGCCATATGTAGCTAGAGTTGCGTATCCTCTGCAGTGTCTTGGTTCTATGCCGTTGACTTTCTATGTCCTACATCTCCTTAGTGCTGGACTTGCTGAAAAATTATCGCTAAATATGACGACTATTGGGTGGAGTTCTCTTTTGGGATTCCTTATTCTTGCGACGATAATGCGTCGCTTTTGCAGGCAGGGCCTTTTAGAACGAGCAATAAAAGAGGCGATCCTGACAGCAACAAACACCACACTTCCTGCACGATTCTAAAGAAAGGACAGAGTTATGTCTATAACGCTACGTCGATGTGCTGCATATATGACTGTGATGACGATAGGTGCTTTTACCACGTTTTTCCCTAGCGCTCGAGCTATGGAGAGCACAACCTTTGCTCCGGATAATACGGAGAGTAACGCTGTGGTTGCCACGCAGATAAGCGATCGGGGAGACAAAGACGGTGATTGCACTGGTACAGCTATTACACCGCGATGGGTGATTACGGCACGTCATTGTGTTGATGGATATGATGAAGACGGTACTGCAAAACCTTCGGGAAGTATTCGTTTAGGCCAAGGCGATAAACAGTACCGTGTGGGAGTTGATGGGTGGTACTGTGCGCCAGAAGGAGATATAGCACTGCTGCACACTACTGAGGATATGAAACTCGGCTCATATCCACAGCTTGCTCAACAGGTGCCGCAACCTGGGTCGGAAACTGTGACTTATGGTTGGTCACCGGATGGTTCAGGAGGAACTACTCGCCTTCCTATGGCTGTGGGACAGCTAGATCGGTATGAAGAATTATCTCTTTATGGTGGTAAAAATGTGGGGGTGGTAAACCTCAAAGGTGGTGCAAAAATTCAGCCAGGGGATTCTGGTAGTCCCACATTTGTTCAAGGTAGACTGATCGGTGTTAGTACAGCATCACCCGGAGATGATGCTGATGGAAAAGCATCCCAGTTATATACCAGCCCTGTAGCGAATGTGTATGGGTGGATTGCCGGTATGATTGCATCCGACGAACTTCCTCAGGATACTAAGCAACAAGGGAGTGGCAAAGAGAAAATTCCTGTAAAGACTCCTATTTTGTTGGGGAGTATTGCAGTATTAGTGTGTGTTTTCATCGGCGGCGTGTATGTGATTCGCAGCGGACGAGAAAACACTTGACCATAATAATTTGGGCACATTTTAGTTAATTTCTCCTTAAAAGTCTTGCATTTTTCTCACGGGGGGGGGGCAAGATTTTGTGTTAACTGCAAGGGTTTTAAGGAGGCGTTATGTCGCAAAGCACCACGGGTGAGAAACGGCTGTTTTCTGTGCATAGTAATGCTAGCTCTGGCACGATTCTTATTCGTTGTGCTTTGTTTCTCGCACTGTTGTTAGGTGCAATACTGGGTTACTGGGCGAGTACAACGATGGAGCAAGAGGGGCTTCCAGGTGTCAATGCTGTGGTAAGTGTGAGGAGTCTTGCCAAAACACAAAAGCAACCAGAACAGGTATTAGAAGATTTATCGCAGATCGCTAGACAACATCGAGCGTTGTTAATGGTGCAGTTTCCTGACCCACAAGGGCGTATTGTGTATGGTGCTGGCGGCAAACTTGATGTATGGCACAAAAATGGCTATCGCGGATTACCAGGTACGCCGTCGACGGTTGTTAAAGAATTGACTGATATTCCGCATGAAGAATATCGCCAAATGTTTGAGCTTTCAGGCTCCAAGAAGTTTCACGAGGCTGTGTTTGCGTATCTCGATAGCCAGGGAATAAGCCATCAGCAATATCCTTTGACAGAGTGGACTTTTTTACTTACCGGTACTGCACTGGGTGAGCTTACCGCCTTACTTCTTGTTTTCTGCATAGCCTTTTGTCTCATTGGTGTCATTCTCAATGCGCACGCTGATTCTGTACGCGCTTTACATGGTTTTGGTTTATGGCGTAGTGCTCAGTATGAGTTGCATAGGGCATTTTCTAAGAGCGTGTTGATAATTGCAGTGTGTGTTGTAGCTTGTGTTGGGGTTTTTGCTGCGTTGAGTAATTCCCAATCTGCTATGCAACTAGCGCATTATCAAGCAATTTTTGTGGGTATTGCTCTTTGTGCTTGTGTGCTTTCTGTTTGGTTAGGGTTGTGTGCATTGCGCTGTGCTTCCATTGTTTCCCTGCTATCAGGAAAGTTGCCAAGCAAGGCAGTATTGGGCAGTGTTTTTCTTATTCGTATTGGTGCTTGTATGTGTGTGGCATCGTTGAGTATAGGAATTTTTAACTACAGCAGTGAATGGTGGAAACAGCATAAGGAAGTACCAGTTTGGGTGTCGGAAAGCACGGTATATAGCGCTAGTGTTACTGGGGCTCGTGAGCTGACAGAGATGCGTGAGGCATGGGAGTTATTATCACGGCAGCTGCGAGAAATGTCTGCGCAAGGAAGTGTCCTCTATGCGAAATATCTTGATTATGCAGTGGTGCCGAACTCGCAACTTAATCGAGATCTGTTGTTTTATAATGAATCGGCTGCACGACGATCATTGGATGGTGCATTGGAAAAAGCATATCGCAAGTCGCCTTATGATAGTGAAACTAGGGTATTTATTCCTGATTCGATACCACAAAATTTAGATATAACATCAGAGCTAGAACGATATGGTGTTTCTGTATCCCAGGCACGCATTAGCACGTATGCATCGGGTAGCAGTCATGGAAAGTCATGGGAAGTTGGTGATAATGAGTGGATAAACCGTGCATTGATTGCTGATCCAATAGTGGTTGTATATCCAAATAATTTAGAACAGATAGGTGATCGTAATCTTGTTGCAGCTCTTACTCAGAAAGATGTTCTGTTTACGCAGTATTCACATTTTCAAGAGCTGGCTGAGGATCCACTGATAGGTAATTTCATAAGGTCAGCGGAACTTATGAGTCAACAATGGGCACAGCATCATCAAACTTTGGGGAAAGTAGTCTGGATTTATGCTGGTGCATTGATTGCTGCTTTGTTTTTGAGTGTGGTCACAGCTTTAGCTGTATGGTATAGCTGCTTAAAAGTTTTTCATCAACGATTGCGTGCAACCTATATACATGGTGTGATTCCCACGGTTCTTTTTAGTGTCTTATTGGCAATAGAAGCTGGGATAGTTGTTCTGGTAGCGGGATTTTTGTGGAGCCGTGCAGCCCGTTTCCGAGCTTGGTCGGAAGGCGGGGCATTAGCAGGTGCTGCAGATCCATCACTTATGGCTGCTTTTCATGTATCAAACTTTTCCTGGTTGTGTTCTCTCATAATCGCTGTGGTAACAGCTTTGCCAATTACAGCTTTATGGTTGCGCCATGTAAGCACAGCTGAATTGATACATACAAGGAGGTAAATAATGCGAATTACAGTAAGAGACGCAAAGAAGACAGTGGGGACTCGTTCTCATAATCGAGTTTTATGGGAAGGTATCAATGTGGATATTGATACTGGTGAGCGGGTATGTATAACTGGTGAATCTGGTTGTGGTAAAAGCACTTTGCTTAATTGTATTGGGTTATTGGAAAAATTTGATGCAGGTCAGTTATTTCTCAACGGAGTTGACCTGACGCAAGCCTCAACGCGCACTAAAATGCGCTTTCGACGCGAAACCATTGGTTATTTATTCCAAGATTACGCGCTGATTGATAATGAAACGGTTGCGCAAAATGTAACTTTAGCGGCGCGCTCGAATGCTAAGAAATCACCCCAATCTTTGCATACTGCTTTAGAGATTGTCGGTTTGCGGGGGAGAGAACAAGAGAAGGTTTATCAACTCAGTGGAGGCGAGCAGCAACGAGTAGCAATAGCAAGACTTCTCGTACGACAACCTGACATTGTTCTTGCGGATGAACCTACTGCCTCTTTAGACAGGGGAAATGCTACGACGATTCTCGAACAGCTCGATATATTAGCGGCTAAAGGCGCGTCGATAGTGATAGTAAGCCACGATCCGTGGGTTGTAGAGCAATGCGATAGAACAGTGGAGTTGAAGAAAAATGTCTAAAAAATCTTGGATTATCAGCGGTGTCGGAGCAGGAGCGCTTATTATTGCTGGCGCGGGAGCACTAACAATAGGCGGCGAAGTCGTACCTACCACTATCAACCCAGCGGAGGGCGGGGAATGGAGTTATGGCGCTTCTGGCGGGAGAACCTGGTCGTATTTTCAGCACGAGAAATCCCATAGTGCTTCGGTACAAGGACATGATTATGTTGATACAGGTTGTTTAGATGGCAGAACCTGGGCAAGAGCACAAACCCACTCACGCTGGATCAGTATCCTGGGAAATGAACAAGACAAAGAAGTGTGCTCATAACCCAAGATTGCGTGCCATGTCCGCAACCTTTGCATAGTCATGTGCTGTCATATCGTGCAGCGGCAGTGGTAGGCAAGCAGGAGAGACTAGGCCCTTATACTGAGCAATGGCTGTGATTACGCGCAGACTTGAGTGCTCGTCGAAAAGCTCCCAGAGCGGGGTAAGATCGTGTGATTTTTTGATTCTTTCCTCGGAGTGAGCGTAGGCGAGCGCATGGGCTGTGTCGGGAATAGTTCCAGCCATAACTGAGTACCAAATATCACACCCAGCATTGAGTCCGCGTGCTGCGTGGCTATCAGTGGAAATCCCTAAAGTCACCTGTTCGGGAATGAGAGCGCGAATAGTATCAATATGCTGGCGAGCGGCTTGTGAACCCTCTGGCACACCTGGCAATTTAATAGAGGCGATATGCGGTAATTCAGCAATATCCCTATAGAGTTCAGGAGTGAATTGGAAATGCGTGGTGCCTGGATTGTCATAAAGAATGATGGGGAGGTGGGTATGCTCACTAGCACTTCGATACAGCTCGAATACTTCCGTATCTTTTAGCGGTTGATAACACATCGGAGCTAGAAGTAACCCTGCAGCACCAGCTTCTTGTGCCCAATCGATATTGCGCAATACGTCGTATGTGTTCAGTGCTCCGACCCCAACAAAAACTGGTTTATCTCCGCAATGTTCTAAGGCAAGCTGTGCGACGTGAGCGCGTTGTGCCACAGATAAATAAGCATAAGAGCCGGTAGATCCTAAAACGGTAATAGAATCTACCTGTGATTGCGCCAGCATGCTAATAATCCTGATAAACGCACTGCTATCAAGCTCGTTATTGCGTAGCGGGGTAAGCGGGAAGGCACTGAGTCCGGTGAAAATACTCATGGTCATACTTTCAGGCAAAAGAAGGACAGAAAATTATCATATGGATTCAAGATACTCCACCATATAAGGCAGACAGAACTCTAAATAGCCACGAGAATGCGCAGATATTATTTCTCGGTGAATAAGTGCTTGTCGTGGTCGTGAAAGAGCAGTAGTATCTGTTCCTAATTTTTCCGCAATATCTCTTAACGCAATAGGCGCATCAGTGGTTTTACACAGTTCTGCCATGGCGTACAAGAAGTCCCATTGTCTCTGACTAATACCGTGCAAAGAGGGTTCATGGACTTGCCTTCCTAAACGGTTTATTGCTTCTGGCAGGGCAGAGCGTACATGGTCTTCATTAATAACATCAGAGTTATCTATTTTTGCATAAGCCCAAGAAATGGAACCTATCACTTGTATCAAATACGGGTACCCGTAGCTGTTTTGAGCTGCTAGTTTTAGAGCACTATCCTCAAATGTCTTTTCACCTTGATTAGCTGTATCTCTAAATAATTCTTGAGCGACTTTTTCTTGTAAAGTGCTCAAATGGATTTTTTCTGCTCTACGTAGAAAAGTAGTTCCGTCCATTTGGAGCAAGTCGTCAATGCCACTGGGTAAACCTGCTGCGAGGAATGCAATTTCTGCATCATCCCGGTTGAGGTCTTGAATAGCAACAGCTAATTCTTGTAAATGCTCAGTATGTGCGCTTTGTATTTCATCAACAGTGATCAAGATTCCTACCGCATATTTATGCGTCATTGCAGCAAGATCATGTAGTTGGCTTAGCAAATTAGGTTTTGGTTCTACGCTGGTATTTTCTACTTGAGTTGTTATACTCAGTGGGCTAAAACCAATGCCAGTGACATGGCGTTTGCGGGTTGGTGGATGAGTATCTAAAGTTCTCATTACTCGGGGGATAGTCGTTTCGCTGAGGTCGGAAATCATGTTTTTTTCCAACATGAGCGCGCACAGTTACCCATCCTTGAGCTGCTGCAGCATTTTCTAATTGGTTGAGTAGAACTGTTTTTCCAATGCCTCTTGTCCCTGAGATAAGGGCAGTTCGCCAAGGGTTACTGGGACCTTCAGCTAGAGCTAAGGAAAAGGAATTAATTTCTGCTTTTCTGCCAGCGACGACGGTAGGGGAACGCCCAAAAGTTGGGTGAAAAGGGTTCGGATTCATGTTTCAAGGATAAGTATGCATAAAAGTAAAATCAATACATAAAGCGCATAAAACGTAGGTAAAATGCATAAAACTTTTAATTGGTCTCGAATCACGCTATGGGTATGTTTTATGAGTGAGTACGCCTATCACGGGAAATGGAACGGATAACCATGATTGTGCTGTAGATGCCAACTACAAAAAGCAGAGCACTAACAATGCAAATAGATATATGATCTGGATCAAGGCAGCTCATAGTGCAGGGTAGCTCAAGATATATTTTATACATTGATTCGACTAGGGCAATGAGTGGAAGTGTAAACCGTGCACTATAGCCGAAGAAATCATGTCGCGAGGCGATAGCGCCCAACCAGCCAATAGGGCCGCATAACACAACAGCTGCGATGAACCACTGTTCATTGCCTGACCATATCCTGCTGTCCATAAAACCAATAAGTACCCCTAAACCATAATGCACAATAAGAGTGCACTCCATTGCTAGTATCGCAATAACCGGTGCATACCAATTAGTCAGGCGCCCATTCTTGAAAAGCCAGCCAACATCGAAAGAAAGTGCTGCCCATAACACGCCAGCATTGAATATTCTGCTGAAAAAGAAATGCCAAAAATTAAGGAATTCGTGCCTACCATCGTTCAGATACACACCGATAGCGTCGCTCAGCAGAGAAACAACTGCTAGTACGATGACTCCAACAGCTGTATAGAGGTAACGTCGAGGCGTAGCGTGTTGTTGGCTATTAAACATGGTTTCTCTTTCAGTAATGTAGGTACACCTTTTCACTGCAATACAGTGGGACTGCTACACTTAGTGAAAAATAAGAATAACTTATTGCAGAGTATATATTAGATGGAGATACACTCAATGAATGCTATGAAAAAGCGTGCCATAGTGGTTGCGGTAGCTACTTCTTTAGGGCTTGGCATGGGCTTTTCCCCTGCACATGCTCAACCAAAAGAACCACCGCTACCCCAACCAGATCCTGCCGGTTCTGTGCTTGATGGACGGCTGTCAGAGATGAATGAAAATGGTGCGTATTTTGCACAGAAACCATACTCTGAGCACCCCGTTTCCCGCGCAGTGGCACGCTTTATCAATGGCGGTTCCATGTGTACCGCCTCTGTGATTGATAGCGAGTCTGGCCTGCTAGCCATTACCGCAGCACACTGTATTGCGAAAGCTGACGGCCCTGTGTGGAAAATTACCGACGCAACACGCAACAACATAGCAGCTGGTAAATCCATGATTACCCCCGCATTCGATGGCACTTCCAATGACCCTGCGGTGCGTAACCCTTATAAAAGCTGGAAGGTAGCGGACGCTTTTGTGCCAGAGAATTCCTCTGCCGATGTTGCGATTCTGAAATTAGCGCCTAATGCAGAGGGAAAAACTATCCAGGAAGTGACTGGTGCTTTTGGTATTCACCCTGAGCTAGCTGAGGGTGAGCAGGTACAGGCTTCTCTTATTGGTTACCCAGGACCTGCTCCTTTTAACGGTCAATCCCAGTCTGTGTGCGTGGGTAATTACACCCGTTATCCGGGGCAGAATAACCGAGAAATCCACAGAGTCCCTGATGAAAAGGAATGTTGGGTTGGTGGCGGTGCCAGTGGTGGACCGTATGTTACTGCCAGTGATGACCCCAATTTAGCTGGTGAAATCATCACGGTATTGAACTCTAATGGTGGTGCGAATATCGCCGCCGTGATTGATGAACTTGTTACTAAGGCTGAAGGTGGTGCGGAGAACACACCTGAGCAGACAGTCCCTACTTCAGCGGAGTCTACAACAACTGAGGCGACCCCAACCACAGAGGCAACAACTTCGGAAGAACCATCCCCAGAAGCAACGACCACGCCTGCAACAACAGAAGCAACCACAACAGAAGAGGCAACCACTGAGCCAACCACAACGGAAGAGGCTTCTGCTGAAACTACTCCAATGCCGGAACCAGCACCTGAATCTACAGAACCTGTTGTCCCTATAGAAACTACTTTCCCTGCAGATGATCCAGTATCACCATCACCATCGATGTCAACTGTACTGAGCCCATCAACTTCAGAGCCGGTAGCCATCACCTCTGCATCGCAACCACAGAGCACTGCGATGACAACTCCTGCGATGGTGAGCACTGAAACTCATACAGTTGTTGTGAAGAAGAAAGATGAGGCTACGAACCGCTCGATGAAAATCGTCGATAGTGTCAAGAAAAATGCGCATAAAACTGCTAAGAAAAACCGACCAAAAATTACTACAGGTGGGGTTTTGCTTGCTAAATAGCTAGTGGAGAATGCAATTCCAAGTTAAAGCTCCTGAGCGATAGTGCTCAGGAGCTTTAACTTTTGGGTCTTTGACTGCTTTTAGCGGAGATTATTGTGGCTGATTGATAGTAGCAGTGATGATTAAGTTTTCTGCAGCATTAGGAACGCAAGTAACAAAGAAAAGAGTTCCTGGAGTTTGTGACCAAAGTTCTTCTTTATCCGTTATTTCAGTTTTTGGAATTTGCTCCACCGCAGTAATGGTAAAAGCATCACCACCAACATTGATCTCACTGCCAGCGTGTACTTTTGCTTGACGTGTAGCAGAGTCCCATACAAAATTGCCAGGTGCCATTCCCGCACCGTCGAGAGCATGAGCAACGATCATGACAGACCCGTTATCGGGATCATGGTAGCCAGGTGAAAAATCGCCAACAACATAAGCATGGGTAAAACCAACTGGCTCGATTACACCGTTGTATGAGTTCATCGTTCCTAGGGGCACATTCATACCAACCTCAGGAATTTCAAGGTATTCGGTATTCTCACCATAATCAGTTATTTGCTGAATATCCTCTGGACTATGACCAGCGTAGTCTGCATTTTCCATGTCAACCGCTTGACCGTTGAGATCTACACCAAGTACATCTGCATCCCAGGTGTCATAGCCGGTAGCTTGTTGCACAGAAGTGGAAGCATCTGGGGTGTTGGATACATTATGGGAGCTACAAGAAGATAAAGAAAGTGCACAGATCACACCAAGCGCTGCAGCAGTTACTTTAGCTTTGTGACTCTGAGATTTAGCCACCATAAGGAGATATCCTTTCACACAAAAGTAGTAATTCTCTCCTATTCTATTTCATAGGAGAAAACACAGTTATGAGAAACATCATACATCTAGAAAGAAGAAGTTTCTTATTTACGGAATAAGGCCTAGATTGGTTGGGCAAGATATTCGAGAATTGCTTTGACTCGACGATTTTCTTCTGTCGCTGGCAATTGTAGTTTCATAAAAATACTTGATACATGTTTGGCAACAGCGGCTTGAGAAAGAACAAGTTCTTTGCTGATTTCTCTATTTGATTGTCCACGAGCCATTAAACCAAGGACTTCTTTCTCTCTAGGCGAAAGACTACCAAGACCAGTACGCTGTGCGGATATCAATGCACCAGCAACAGTCGGATCAATGACTGTTCCTCCCGAAACTACCATATAAAGTGTGTCGAGAAAGTTCTTTACTTCAGATACTCTATCTTTGAGCAAATAACCTGTACCACTTGTAGCTTTATCAAAAAGTTCAACAGCATATGTGTGCGCGACATACTGACTCAGTACGATTATTCCTAGTTGAGGCCTAATTTTTCTAATTTCTAGTGCAGCACGTAGTCCGTCGTCGGTCATATTCGGTGGCATACGCACATCAGTAATCAATAGATCTGGTTCGCATTCATGGGATTGATCCTGAGTAAAAAACTCAAGCAATTCAGTAGCTGTACCTAGTTGCGCGATTACATGATGCCCACGACGCTCTAATAGTCCAGCTAATCCTTCTCTTAACAAGACGGAATCATCAGCAATAACAATTGATAGCGGTTCAGTATGTATCTGTGCAGTATTCATGATTAGTGATGTCCTTATGTGTCCATATATGGCGTGAAAGAAGAAATAGCGCTTTGTCCACGTTCGAGCAAGAGGGGAATAGTGCCGATTATTTGGGTGGGACCACCTGATGGTGAGTTTAAGGTGAGCGTACCACCAAAAGAATCAAGTCGTTCTGCTAAACCATGAATTCCACGACCAGGAATAATGCGTGCGCCACCTGATCCTTCGTCGACAACAGAAATTTTTAGATCTTGGTCTGTTGTAATAAGCACAGAAACACGTTTATTTGGTGCATATTTGGCAGCATTAGTGAGCGCTTCAGTGGCAAAGAAATAGCCAGCAGCTAGAACACTAGGCGATAAAACTGGAAGAGGATGAGGGGCATAAACATGAATATGATTGCCATATTTACTCGCGGCTTCACTAATTGCTGCCACTAAACCACGATCGCGCAAAATGTGCGGTGGAATACCACGAACAGTTTCACGCAATGCGGCAAGACCATGATGAATATCATTTTTGGCCGCTTCAATTAATTGAGCACTTTCTCCCTGAGCGTCTAAGGAGGCTTCTCCTAGTTTTATAGCTGCTGCAACGAGATACTGCTGTGCGCCATCATGGAGATCACGTTCGATGCGTTGGCGCTCGCGTTCATAGGCATCGGCAATTTTACGGCGCGAGGCAGTTAGTTCCGCTATTCTTTCTGCTTGAGTCTTTTCTGCAGAGTATGTGCCTCGACCATCGACATTGCTTAATCGACGATCTAACAAGCGATTGAATAGTCGCAGCATATTCCTCCTGCCTATGTGCCCTTATGCCGTTGATAGTTGCGAGTTATTCTCGTTACTTTTCTTAGAATCTAAGGATAATGCTATTGCGCATTTAGATTTATTACACCACACAGCATCATAGTCATGAACATGGGGGTAGTGCTGGCACTACCTAAAAAATAATTGTGAGCAGTATGGCGCAAGGAAGGTTTTTCAACTGAAATAGGGGTCATGAGTCAAACACTTCAACTACATGAGCTCACCAAGGAATTTGGTGGTGGTCCGGTACTATCCGGTATTTCTTTAACGATTAACGCTGGCGAGAGCGTAGCGATCATGGGTCCTTCTGGTTCGGGCAAATCAACCCTGTTGCATTGTATGTCAGGTATCTTGGTTCCTAGCAGTGGTTCTATTACTTTTGGTGATACTCAGATCGGCACGATGACTGATAAACAACGCAGCAAAATCCGATTGCATAACTTTGGTTTCGTATTCCAGGATGGGCAGTTACTCCCTGAGCTATCTAATATGGAAAATGTTGCATTACCAGCAATGTTGGCAGGAGTAAGTAGAAACAAAGCAAAACAACATGCCCAACATCTACTTGACCAACTGGGCATCGGAAACTTGGCACAGCGTCGTCCTGGTCAGATCTCCGGCGGACAAGCACAACGCGTAGCCATTGCGCGTGCGCTAGTAACACAACCTGCAATCATCTTTGCTGATGAACCGACCGGTGCATTAGATCAAAGTACCGGTCATGAAGTAATGCAGCTATTGACCACCATGACTAAGACAACTGGGTCAACATTAATCATGGTGACCCATGATGCAAACGTTGCGCAATGGTTAGATCGGCTTGTTGAAATTCGAGACGGCATTATTCACTCTGATCGTCGATTAACTCAGCGTACTGTGCGACAGGAGAACTGAGATGAAAACTGCGCAATTAGTTTGGGATCTCCAAAAAGCTAGTATCCGTAATCGTGAAGGCACAGGGCTGATTAATATATTCGCCATTGTGTCAATGATTGTTAGTGCTTTTTTCTCGTTTATCGTTGTTGGCGGCACCTGGATGTTTTACCAGAGAATGAATCATCCAGAAGCAGCAAGTGCAGCAATGAAACAAATGTGGGCAGAGGATCCTAAAGACGCACGTATATTTCTGGCTATATTCTTATGGTTAGCTGTCATAGCGTGTAGTTTTCTCTTTCCAGCTATTTTCAGTCTTACGGCGCAATCTGCAGTATTGGGGGCTTCGGCACGTGAACGTCGCTTAGCTGTGTTAAGGCTCGTCGGTCTATCCGCAACTGATATTACGGCTATGGCACTGATAGAAGCAGCCATCCAGTCTTTCATTGGTATTTTTCTTGGCTTTTTACTGAGCGTGGTGTCGCTACCGCTGTTTACGAAACTGTCTTTCCAAGGCAAAAATATCAGTGTTTCTGAGATGCTTCTCCCTTGGTGGGGTGATGTTTCAGTGGCGGTTATTTTAATGTTGCTCAGCGTCGTTGCTTCTTTTATCGGCATACAACGAGTGCGAGTAACTCCTTTGGGCGTTGCAAAGCGAGAGATACCTGCAGCAATGAAAGCATGGCGGTTGTTTGTTTTTATTGCACTTATTGTGATTGTGTTCGTCGTCTTAAACAGCATAAGTATTGGAAGGCCATCAGCATGGGCGATGATGATCTTTTTCTTGATGCTGCTGATCAACGCGCTAGGCATAAATCTTGTTGTGCCATTCATTTTGCAGTTCCTTGCTTATCTTGCTTCCTTCTTACCAGGAACTGCGCATTTTATTGCTTGTCGACGTATCAGCGCTAATGCTCGGTTGGTGTGGCGTCGTAGCAGTGCTCTTGCATTCTTTGGCGTGCTATCTGGTTATATGGTGGGTTCGCCGCTGGGAGATGGAAACATTTCTGATTTGCTAGGCGAAGACAATACCAGTGGCAGAATCATGTTTGGTGATATTAACACTGGTATCCTGCTCACACTTGCTTTTGGTTTTACCATCAGTGCAGTATCCATTTTCCTTGGACAAGCCAATGACATCTTTGAGCAAGCAGAATTATCGCGTTCTTTGCAACTAATCGGAATGAGAAAATCCCTGCAATCTGCAATTGCCTATGCAAATATCATGGGGCCAATTATCGTAGTGAGTCTTTTTGGTTTTTGCATTGGAGCGCTGTTGAGTGTCGCCATTTTTTCCAATAGTATGGGCACCGATGATTTCCATCTACAGTTAATCAACGCTGGGGTATTACTCGGGCTTGGTTGGCTCACCACATTTTGTGCGGTATTAGCCACCCAACCCTTGCGTAATAGAGTGCTGCGAAAAATGGACAGAAAAGAATAAGAATAATTATGTGCGCTTTATTCGCCTAATGGCAGCGTCGATAAGCAAGAATAATAGTAGGCTTGCTGCAAAAAGTGGAGCTAGAGCGCAGTAACATAAGAGAAAAACAGTCCAGGCGATAACTAAACCAGTGGGTATATTTTTTAGACCGACTGGTTGTGGTAGTCGTCCTGGCTTTTTGTTTTTACCTCGATGCCACCACATTCGGTACCCTTGGAAAATCATGTAGAGCAATCCCAGCGCTGCCACAGCCAGGACAAGCTGGTTTATCAGCCCGAAGAGCATACCCATATGCAGTTGGATAAGCCAATTTGTTAGTTTTGCGGCAAGTGGAATATCTGCGTAATTTACCTTATCGACAAGCTGCGCAGTATGCGGATTAACAGAAATAGTAGAGTTAGCAAGTTTATATGGCTGACGTGTTTCTTTGATAGTCCAGGCTTGTTCTGGTTCCCCAATGCGAATATCGAGGATGCCCTTTAAGTGCTCTTGGCGCGCAGTGCGTACCATATCATCGACTCGCATATATTCTGCAGGCGAACTTTCGATGTTTTTCACTATGTGATCCTCGTGGCAAGATGCGCCAGCAGGAATTTCATCTAGAGCTACCACAGGTTTTGGCTCCACCCAATTCAGTTGTGTGCGTAGGAGAGCGATATTATTTCCTGCCACTAATGACCAGGTCAAACCAGTAATGGTTAGGAAAAGAAAGATAGGTAGTAACCATAAACCAAGCCGTGAATGTGCTGTGACGAGTCGTTTGCGCTGCGATAGAGGGCGTGTGTGGTCTTTCTTTTGTTTCTTAGTGCTCAACCATAAAAATAAGCCGAGGATACTGAGCATTCCCAACCATGAGGCAGCCGTTTCTGAGTAGAGGCGCCCAAGGTCGCCAAGCCATAGATTGCGATGCCCTTGTGAAAGCCAGGTGCGAATGGGCAGTGCTCGAGAACTACCATACTGAACCAGATCCCCTTTGATAGCAAGATCACCTGGATCGACAAAAACTGCTTGGGTGTAACTAGGACTAGGTAGACGAGGATCATGGAACAATACTCGAGTGGTGTCGCGTGGGTTATCAGATACTTGTATTCCGGCAAAGGAAAGCTCAGGATGAACTTTTTGTGCAGCTGCAATTTGAGCAGAAAGCGGTTGTGCTTGATGCGTGGAACTAGCAGTTAGTTGCTCTCGGTACACAATTTTTTCAATTGACGGTGCTAGTGCATAGAAAAAACCGCTGACCGTAGCAACTATGAGCAGCGGTGCGACGAAAATCCCGGCAATACTGTGCATACGCGCTAATCCAGCGCGAAATCGCATTGCTTGGGGTTGGGAAAAAGATAAGAACGTAGACACGTATAGATGTCGGATAGGTGTAGTGAAAAGTTCCCAACTAAAGCTGGTCGTAAAAAGTTAGGTAGAGAAAATTATGCGTACAACCAGCGTAGGGGCCGTATCGTGATTATGTGAAATCGCTTACCTTTCCGCTGCCGCCGAGGAGCCAAGACATCACAATAGCTCCTGGATCGACGACTCCTATGGCAGCGTCACCAACATAACTAGCGCGACCTTTCTTTGCTGCCATATTACGAGTGCTCTTAGCACCTTCCGTTGCGGCACGATAGCAGTGTTCTAGCAATTGAGCAAAATTGGTGCAGCCTTGTTCTTGTGTTTGTTTAGCTGTATGGGCAGCAGGTGCTAATGCGTCTACCAAGGTATTGTCGCCGGGTTGAGCTCCGCCGAGCTCGGTAATAGCGTTGAGTGCTGCGCTAAGGCCAGTGCTAAGACCTATAACGTCATTATGCGCTGTATGCATTGCAGCAGCTAGTTCTCGGAAAAGTGTACCGAATACGGCACCAGATGTGCCGCCCGCGCGGATGAATAATCGCTGTGCTAGTGCTTCAAGAACATCGGCATTGCTGCCTCGAAGTGGTAAATCAATAGTGCCAAAGGCTGCTGCCATATTGTCACCGAAGTCGCCGTCGCCAGCTAAGCGATCGAGTTCGCTAAGTTGAGAAATAGCGCCTTGAACTCTACTAATAAAGTTGCTCAACCAAGTATTTTCAGTACCGTCGGATGGTAATGCGTCGTCGAAGTGCATAGTTGCAGCGCTATATTCAATAGGGTGTTCTTTGTCGCCGGCAATCACTCGTGGCCAATTTGGGGCGCTAGTAGGGGCATCAAGCAGTTGGATGATTTCATCTGTGCTGCGCGTTAGCGTTATGGAAACACCTGCCATATTCATTGCAGTAACATAACTGCCCACTAAGGCACGGCGAAGATGAATGCCTTGGGCAGCTAATTGCTCTACGACGCAGCCAAAAATAAGTGATAGCTCTAATGCTGTTGTCCCGCCCAAACCATTGACAATGCAAATAAGTTCTTTCTCATCGTGATTGAGTTCTAGCCCACGCATGATGTCGTCGAGAAGCTGTGCAACGATTTCTTGAGCGGCTTTGCTGTCAACGCGTTCCACGCCACGCTCACCGTGAATACCTACTCCGACCTCCATTTTTCCATGAGGAAGATCAAAGGTAGTGCGACCATGAGTTGGATTGTGTCCGGGAGCGAGCGCAACTGCCATACTACGAGAATTATCGGCAACCCATTGTCCAATGCGTGCTACTTCACTCAGGTTATCTCCACGCTGAGCAGCAGCACCAGCAATTTTTTCTACGAGGATAGTTGCTGCGGTACCGCGTCGTCCTGGTCTAGTATCGTCATCACCCAGGTCGGTAGCAACATCATCAGCGACGAGAATGACGGCGGTATCTACGTCGTGTGTGGCTTGGCGTGCTACATGAAAATTCATGACATCACCGGTGTAGTTTTTGACGATGTGCACTACACCAGCACCTTGGTCTGCCCACCGTGTTGCTTGAGTAATCTGAACTGCATTTGGTGAAGTAAAAAGTAGACCTGGGCACACGGCGCTGAGCATGCCGCTACCGAGAAATCCTGCGTGCAGTGGTTCATGCCCAGAACCACCTCCTGACACAAGCGCTACAGCCGGTGCACCAGCATCGGTAGTGATAGGGGAGGTACGACCAATAAAACCATTGTCATGCCAAGATGCATCGGGATGTCCAGCAATGAAACCGCCTAATGCCTCAGGTAGAAATTGTGCAGGATCATTGCGAAACGATGCGGTCGATTGATTGTGCGAGGTGTTCATACCCTCCGAGAGTAACACTACTGCGCTAAGAGCGCAGTAACATTATTAGCTGCTTGTATGAGTTGTTCTGCCCACAGTTGTCCCGGTGATGGCTTAAGCCTTTCCGACGGACCGGAAATGGATAGCACAGCGATAAGTTGTTTGGCGGAGTCAAAAATTGGGGCAGAGCAGCTCGCTAAACCTATTTCTCGTTCGGATATTGATTCTGCCCACCCTTTCTGTCTGATTGTTTCCAAATCACTTGGAGTGATGTGCTGTGCAGCAGGTAGGATGCGTTCACTGAGTTCTGATGAACCATAAGCGAGAAATACTTTTGCTGCGGAGCCTGCTTGGAGGGTAAGTCGTGTACCTACCGGTACTGTGTTTTGCAATCCTGAGTCTGGTTCTTGAGCTGCAATACACATTCGTGTTGTACCAGCTAATTGATAGAGTTGTACCGATTCATGAGTGGTGTCCATGAGACGGGTCATTGTGTTATGCGCGGCGTCGATAAGCCTGGTGGAGTGCTGATTAGTCAGTGATGCTAATGCAGTACCAATGCGCCATCGACCATCGCTACCGCGAGTAAGAAGATGATGTGCTTCGAGGGCAGTAGCTAAGCGATGCGCTGTTGCACGTGGCAATTGTGTCTCTTGTGCAAGTTCAGCGAGGGAACGCGGTTGCCCGGCAACGCTAAACATAATGAGAACTGCTCGGTCAAGCACTTTAATTCCACTTGTCGCATGTTCAATATCGGCAGATATGGCAGTGCTGTCATGATGCGTGTGTTTCTCGGAAGGTATGTTAAGCTGTCCCATATTGTGATATTATATATCTCAATATATGGGATTAGCAATTGGTGAGTACGCAATAAAAGAGTCTCGCTATGAGCACAATCCCAGGTTCATTATAAAAGACAATAACAAGACGTAATGAGATGAATGAGGTGCTTTCCATGACCAGCCCCATGGATTCCCATGATAATACACATAAGCCAGGTCAAGAGGGGAAAAATAAACTAACCCTTGCTGAAAAAGTATGGCGCGATCATATTGTTTCTCAAGGCAAACAGGGCGACCCTGATCTTATTTTCATTGACCTGCAATTATTGCATGAGGTTACCTCACCACAAGCCTTTGATGGTTTACGCTTGGCAGGGCGTACAATACGTCACCCTGAATTACATCTAGCAACCGAAGATCATAATGTGCCTACCACTGGAATTAAGGTAGGAGCATTAACAGAAATTAAAGATGCCACCTCTCGTACTCAAGTAGAGACATTGCGTAAAAACTGTGCAGAGTTTGGTGTGCGATTGCACCCAATGGGGGATATTAAACAGGGAATTGTGCATCAAGTAGGACCACAATTAGGAGCTACGCAGCCAGGGATGACCATTGTTTGCGGTGATTCCCATACTTCAACGCATGGTGCGTTTGGAGCTATGGCCTTTGGTATAGGTACGTCAGAGGTAGAACACGTTATGGCTACCCAGACATTATCGCTGAAACCATTTAAGACAATGGCGATTAACGTCAGTGGTCAATTGCAGCCCGGGGTATCAGCTAAAGACTTGATTTTGGCGATCATTGCCAAAATAGGCACAGGTGGTGGACAAGGGCACGTTATCGAATATCGCGGCGAAGCCATTAAAAAATTGTCTATGGAAGCACGAATGACCATATGCAATATGTCCATTGAAGCAGGTGCGCGAGCAGGAATGATTGCTCCCGATGAAACCACTTTTGAGTATCTCAAAGGTCGTGAGTTGGCACCTCAAGGTGCTGACTGGGATGCTGCTGTTTCGTATTGGAAAACATTGCCCACAGATGAAGGCGCAGAGTTTGACACCGTGGTAGACATAGATGGTAGTGCTCTAACTCCGTTTGTTACGTGGGGCACTAACCCTGGTCAGGGATTGCCACTCGATGCCACAGTGCCGTCACCAGAGGATTTCACCAATGATAATGACAAAGCAGCTGCAGAAAAAGCCTTAAAATATATGGATCTCATTCCGGGAACACCGTTGCGTGAGATAAAAATTGACACTGTATTCCTTGGCTCTTGTACGAATGCGCGTATCGAAGATTTGCGTGCGGCAGCACAGGTATTGGATGGTCGCAAAATTGCCGATTCGGTGCGCATGATGGTTGTGCCTTCGTCGGCGATGGTTAAGCAGCAGGCAGAGGAAGAAGGGCTGGATAAAATTTTTATTGCGGCAGGCGCAGATTGGCGAACTGCAGGGTGCTCTATGTGCCTTGGGATGAATCCAGACCAGCTTGCTCCAGGTGAGCGTTCTGCTTCTACCTCAAACCGTAATTTCGAGGGGCGGCAGGGTCCAGGTGGGCGCACCCATTTAGTTTCTCCAGAAGTAGCAGCTGCTACTGCTGTTCGAGGAACATTATCGTCTCCAGCTGATTTACTCTAAAAGTTTTATCTTTAGGAAAATGGTGAAAAGTCATTATGGAAAAATTTGAGACACATACAGGTGTTGGAGTCCCACTGACTCGTTCTAATGTAGATACTGACCAGATCATTCCAGCGGTATATCTCAAGCGAGTAACCCGTAGTGGTTTTGAGGATGGACTCTTTAATAACTGGCGTAGTAATGAGGCAGACTTTGTGCTTAATCAGCCTGCCTATGCGCACGGTACTGTTCTTGTCGCAGGACCTGATTTTGGTACTGGATCATCACGTGAGCACGCGGTGTGGGCACTCATGGACTATGGCTTTAGAGTGGTGTTATCGTCTCGTTTTGCTGATATTTTCCGTGGAAACTCTGGCAAAGCTGGTTTGCTGGCAGCCCAGATGAATCAAGAAGATATTGAATTATTGTGGAAACAGCTTGAGCAGGAACCAGGAAAAGAAATTACTGTCGATCTGGTGCACCGAACAGTCAGCTGTGGTGAGAATGTCTATTCTTTCGACGTCGATGACTACACTCGATGGAGGCTAATGGAAGGACTTGATGATATCGGCCTGACCCTGCAAAAGGAGCAAGAGATTAAGGCTTTTGAGCAACGTCGTCCCGCTTTTAAGCCTCGAACACAGTAAGCACAGTAAATAGGCACATACAGACCTGGTTGTCATGGAACAACCAGGTCATCTCCTGTATTTCATTTCACTGGCAGTGGGCTTTCGATGTAATCCGCTCCGATTAATTCCGAACCATGAAAGGAAAGCACCCATACACTAGCTTTCTTAGCGCGAATATGCTCGAGTGGCAGTCGTCCCCGAGCAGACAGTGAACCAAGCATATCTGGGATTGTGAGCCCTTGACTACAGACAACGCTTACACCTCCTTGAGCGACGATGTCGTCAAAGGCTTTCTTTGCGCCTTTCATATTTTCTAACCAGCCATCATCACCCAAAAGCTCATCAATGTGCACTTCAAGAGCTAAATCTTCGGCAAGTGGGCGTACTGTTGTCTGGCAACGATCGGGCAACGCAGAATAAATTACCTCTGGTTTATACGCCTTGAGCAGCGGAACCAATAATTCAGCTTGTCGACGTCCTTTCCGATCCAAAGGTCGGATATTGTCGTTACCCGCCCAGGACGAGCGCTTATGGGCATGAGCATGGCGAACATAAAGCACTCGTGCAGTCGTAGGTAGACTAAGACGTTTCTGTGCCTTTTCTAATATGTTGCGATCAACGTCATAACTCAGCAGTTTTTTGGCTTCTTCGACGCTTAACCAGCGAATTTCATCGACCTCATTATTTGGCTCAAACTCTCCACCAACAACCTCTGCTGTCCAGTAGTACACAATCTTCATACGGTCGCCCACTGGATAATGCACTTTACCTAGTAGTTTTTCAAGCCGAACATCAAATCCTGTTTCCTCTTTGATCTCTCGCACTGCCGTCGTGGCTAAAGATTCACCAGGATCGACTTTTCCTTTGGCTAAAGACCAATCATCGTAATGTGGACGGTGAATGATTGCTACTTCATGTGACTGTGGATCAGCTTTATCACCGCGCCACAATACTGCACCAGCAGCAATAGTAGAGCGCTTATACTCTTTAGCTGGTTGTGCATCAATTTTTTGATAACGTCCGGTTATTGCTAATCCAGATTGATTATCTTTTGTAGTTTCGTGTGATACCTGTTGTAGCTTTTTGGTCATAATTACTTACCCTATGCACTCGTTAGCCTTTTCATAAACGTTAATCTACATTTGCAGCTCTAGCCTGCATAGGCACGCCTAGATATCTAGGTAACTGGATAAGTGGGAAAAACGTCGACCGCATCCCCTACAAGGACGCATGGTTTTGTATGATAGACAGCATTGTTTGTCGCATGGCATTCTGCTACGCAGGTCTACAATGCGATAACACCTACAAGCAAGGAATGGGAAAAGATGAGAGTTGCCATAATGGGCGCAGGTTCTTGGGGAACTACAATAGCAAAGGTTTTTGCTGATGCAGGGTGCCAAGTATGCATATGGGCGCGAAGAACCGAAGTAGCTCAAGAGATCAATCATAACCACCGAAACTCTGCGTATTTAGCAGACATTGAGTTACCGCATAACCTCACAGCTCATCATGATGTACTGACAGTGCTCGCAGATAGCGACATTGTTGTGCTAGCCATTCCCTCACAGCAGTTGAGAGCAAATCTGTCTCAGTGGGCAGAGGCAATTCCTGAGGAAGCAATTGTGCTGAGTCTTGCCAAAGGCATTGAGCAGAATACGTATTTACGCATGAGCGAAGTTATCGCTGAAACTATACGACGACCTGTAGAAACTATTGCGGTGTTATCGGGACCAAACCTGGCACAGGAGATAGCACAGGAACAGCCTGCAGCAACTGTGATTGCTTGTAATGACCAGCGACGAGCACAAATAGTACAAAGAGCATTAGATTCTTCTTACTTGCGTCCCTATACCAATACAGATGTTATTGGGTGTGAATTAGCAGGTGCGGCAAAAAATGTTATTGCACTGGCGTGTGGCATGGCACTTGGACGAGGACTAGGCGAAAATACGCTTGCCACGCTTATTACTCGTGGCTTGGCAGAGATTACTAACCTTGGGCTTGCTATGGGAGCGGATGCTCGTACTTTTGCCGGTTTGGCTGGTCTAGGTGACCTGGTTGCTACATGTTCTTCTCCTTTGTCGAGGAATCGCTGTTTTGGGCAGCGACTAGGAGCGGGGGAGACATTAGATGCTGCTCGTGCTGCCACTCACGGACAAGTTGCCGAGGGGGTTATTTCTTCCCAATCAATTTTTATACTTTCGCAAAAGTATCATGTGGATATGCCTATTACTGAGGCGGTATATGGGGTGTGCCATCAGGGAACACACGTCGATGAGCTCATAGAGGCTCTCATGGGACATTCGATGAAAGCTGAATAACAGCGTTGTCATGAGGAAAAGGGTAAACTTACAACGATGAAAACTCATGAAGATTCTCGCATAAAAATTGCTGTTATCTATGGTGGGCAGAGCTCAGAACATAGCGTATCGTGTGTGTCGGCAGGTGCTATCATGGCACATCTTGATCCAGAACGATATGAGATTTATCCAGTAGGCATTACCAAAGATGGTGTGTGGACAATAGGGGAGAGTGACCCTAAGAAACTACAGATCGTCGATAGGCGTATGCCTGAAGTGACTTTAACGAAAGAACTGAACTTATCAGTAAATCCACAGACCAAAGGAAAATTCCGCTTCAACGACGGGCAAACCTATGCTGATGTGGATGTTGTTTTCCCAGTGCTGCATGGAAAGTATGGGGAGGACGGTACCATTCAAGGAATGCTAGAGCTATCTGGGCTACCTTATGTAGGTACTGGAGTGCTCAGTTCTGCTTGCGGAATGGATAAGGAATATACCAAAAAACTTTTGCGAGTGGCAGGGCTGCCCATTGGGCGAGAAGTGATTGTATCTGGTGCAGATACGCTCACGGCTGAGGACAAAGAATATCTAGGCTTGCCAGTGTTCGTGAAACCTGCTCGGGGTGGTTCCTCCATTGGTATTTCTCGAGTAGAACAGTGGGATGATCTCGAACAAGCTATAACTCTTGCCCGTGAGCATGACGATAAAGTCATCGTTGAGGCAGAGATTATCGGTGCTGAAGTAGAGTGCGGTGTATTAGAAAATGCACAAGGGCAATTACTTGCCTCGGTACCAGCACAATTGCTTGATACTAACGAAGGCGAAGAAGGCTTTTATGGTTTTGACACCAAGTACCTTGATAATATCGTTCAAGCAAAAATACCCGCTGACTTGCCTGAAGAAACTATAGAGCTTATTCGTTCACTTGCGCTTAGAGCATTTCGTGCACTTAATTGTAAAGGCTTGGCTCGAGTAGATTTCTTTGTTACGGATTCCGGTCCACTGATTAATGAAATAAACACAATGCCAGGTTTTACACCAATATCAATGTATCCTCAGGTACTGGCAGCGAGCGATATTTCCTATGAAACGTTGCTTAACGAACTAATCGCTAACGCACTGGCATAATCTGCATATCTGTCTCAGCCCAGAATAAGAGCATGTTAGCACGTGCTCTACCGCACAGGAATAGTCTCGTCAAGGGCTTGGGTTATGGATACAAGTGCAGCATTACCACTTGATTGTGGTACTGAAACAGCTACAGTTATACTGCGATCGACGGCAAACCAGGTCGACGCAGTGGTGCTATTTTCTGCACTCGTATCCTCAAACCAGGCAACATTATTGACCTGTTGAATTTGTGCTCCTGCTTGGTATTTTTCAGGAAACTCTACTCCACAGCGAACAACAATAGGTTCATAGCCATCCACAACCCACGCTGCCATATTATTTACTGCCCGTTGAGTTAATTTTGCTTCAGGTACAGCAGAATATTGTGGTTCGGTTCCTAAGGTAGGAGGTAATGCAGCTAAAAAAGCAGAACATTGTTGCTGCTGTTGATCAGTCAGTTGCGCCGGGACAAGGTTATTTAATGCAATCGGGTAAGGCTGCACTGTATTCTTTGATAATTTATTCAGAGCATCCTTGAGTTCTGCAGGGTTGAACTCTTTGTTTAATGCCGGAGCATCCGCAGAAATAGCAATAACCGGCGACCTATTGGTGCTGTACCAGCTTTGCATAGAGGATTGTGGGGTGGGATCAGCTACACGCAACCATTGTGTGTCACCATAATTTTGCAGTGGAGAAAGTTCACTATATTGCAAGGGTAAATTTACGCCACAGCGTAGGGTTATTCTTTCTGTGGAACTTGACTGCCATGCTGCTACTCCAGCAGGAACAGGATCGGCAATCGTCGCTCGGCGATGACCAAGGAAAGTATCTGGTAATGCAGAAATAAAATCAGCACATTCAGTAGATTCTGCTTCTGGAGAGTCTATTACCGGCATTGCAACTGGTTGGTGTGCTGCACGGTGTGCCACAACACGCGCACCAACTAACACAGCAATAACGAGCGCAATAGCTAAAACCAGAGCAATAACAATGGGAATGGTTTTATAGTGTTCATTCTGCATTTTGTTTTCTGTAGTGTGCGTATTCACTCAGCCCAGTGTAGCAATACTGGGTATTTTATGTTTGCGAATATGCGAGATTATCACCATAGTTCTCCCAAACCGACTAATCGTATTAAGCTCTAAGACACTATGAGTAGTTACTCCGCGACACCAGCTAAGCCGCTCAACCCTACTGTGGCAGAAGTGGGCGAACAGGCAGCAATTAATGTGATTGTGGCTCATGCACCGAGTTCAAGGAATGGTGATGATGCCGCAGTCCTAGCGCATGGCGCACCAAACTCTCGTACTGTTGTCAGTACAGATATGTTGGTTGAAAACCGTCATTTCCGTCTAGATTGGTCCACTCCAGCAGAGATTGGTCGTAAAGCGATTACCCAAAATTTTGCCGATTTGGAAGCAATGGGTGCTCGTCCGGTAGCTGCACTATTGGCCTTATCGGTGCCAGGATACACACGCCTTGGTTTTGTTTCTGAACTGGCACGGGGTATCTCGCAGCGAGTAAGTGATTATGGTGCAGAATTAGTTGGTGGTGATATTACCGACGGGGAAGCTATCGTTATCTCTATAACGGCGATTGGGCAATTAGGTGGTTCGTTACCGGCGTTAACTCTTGATAAAGCAAAACCTGGGCAAATTGTGATTGCTTCTGGTGCTATAGGCGAATCAGCAGCGGGATTGGCATTGCTCAATCGTTGTAATCGTGAGGAAATTCCTGCAGAGTTCTATCCACTGCTACAAGCTCATTGTTCAGGTGTTATTCCTCCTGGACGTGGTTTTGTTGCCAGAGCAGCTGGAGTAAGTGCTTTGACTGATAACTCAGATGGAATCATTGCTGACCTTTCTACGATGGCTGCTAAATCAGGTGTAAGCATAAATCTTGATTCATCAGTGCTCGCTCCTACTGCGTTGATGTATCAAGCTGCGGAATTTCTTGATGCAGATCCGTGGGAGTGGGTGCTTTGTGGTGGGGAAGACCATACACTCATGGGAACCACTGATTATGATCCGCCAACTGGTTTCAGAAAAATAGGGGTAGTGGAAAAAAGCAATTGCGAGCTACTGGTGAGCGTCGATAAGCAACAACCGGTTTATGATAGTGGTTGGACAAGTTATGGAAAGAGATGAGTATTCATGAGTAAAAAATCTTTACCCGTGCATGAATCTTGGTTAGAACCACTAGCACCTGTGGAAGAGAAAATACATTTAATGGGGGATTTTCTTCGCGCAGAAAATGCTGCTGGTCGTGGTTATTTGCCTAGTGGATCGTCAGTATTGCGCGCTTTTCATTATCCTTTTGACGAGGTAAAAGTGATTATTGTTGGGCAAGATCCTTACCCAACTCCTGGACACGCAATGGGATTGAGCTTTTCGACGCAACCTGGAGTCCGTCCACTGCCGCGTAGTTTAGTGAATATCTTTAAGGAATTATCCGATGACCTAGGTATTCCTGCTCCAACAGATGGCGATCTTACCCCTTGGTCAGAGCAGGGGGTAGCTCTTTTTAATAGAGTGCTTACTGTACAACCAGGTAATGCAGGTTCTCACCGTGGGCGTGGCTGGGAAGAAATAACAGAAACTGCATTGCGTGCTTTAGCACAGCGCAATAAGCCATTAGTAGGATTGCTCTGGGGGCGTGATGCTCAAGCAACCCGTGCTTTTCTCGGTAAAACTCCTTGTGTTATGTCTGCCCACCCTTCACCTTTATCGGCGAGTCGAGGTTTCTTTGGATCGCGTCCTTTTAGCCAAGTCAACCAATTATTAGAGCAACAAGGTAGTTCTCCAGTAGATTGGCGACTATAAAATATATGTCGATGGCAATTGCTACAGAGGCATATGTGCGAGAGCAAAAAGCAGTATCGCAAGATACACAAGGTAGTAGCTCTTGGGAAAAGGAGTCGAATAATGCTGGGCTGGCATGATGATCGAAAATTGACTACCTTATTGCCTGAATCAGAAGCAAAGGCACTAGCAAAAAAATTTGGCTACCATACTGTAGAAGATTTGTTAAGACACTATCCACGCCAGTATGCAGCTCAAGGCGCAGATATTGCCTCAGGAAAAAGCACAGATGGGGATATTGCGACTCTCATCGGTACAGTTGTTCGCGCAGATGAACGCTATGACAAAAACGGACATCTCATTTACAGTATTCAGATTGATGATGGATGTTCTCGCATAGCAGCTACTTTTTTTAGAATTAAATGGCTCCCGACGGTGTTGCCTGTGGGAGTACGTGCGATGTTTACCGGGAAAGTGAAACATTATCAAGGTAAACCACAGCTGCAGCATCCGGATTATATGGTGATACCCGAGCGCATTTCTCCTGCCGATAAAAACCATAAGGATGGCGTCGCAAAGAAAGCACGTGGTTCTATGCGCGCACTATCGCACTATGGCGATATTGAAGATATTTCTCGTGTGCTATCTTCCTTGGATTTCATCCCAATTTTCCCGGCTAAAGTCGGGATGCCTACATGGCGTATCCTTGGTGCGATTCATCAGGTATTAAGTGTTACTCCACCCTATGCTGAACCACTGCAAAAATATGCGCCACAAGATCTCCCCAGCTTTGATACTGCACTGCGAGGTGTACTCGAACCAGACAAGCGGGGGGCACAGCCGTATATTCAGCGCATGAAATATAATGAGGCGCTAGAGCTTTCCCTCATCATGGCACTGCGCAAGCATGAGGCGCATACTCGTCGTGCTGCTCTCATGCCGGTTCACCAACAAGGCTATCGCCAGAAAATTCTGGATAACTTGCCTTATCCGCTTACTGCTGGGCAAGAAAAGACACTGGAAGAAATCGCTGCTGATTTAGCGCATGACACGCCGATGATGCGGTTGCTTCAAGGCGAAGTCGGATCTGGGAAAACAATTGTCAGTATTCTTGTCATGTTGCAAGCGCTAGATAGTGGTAAACAAAGTGCTCTTCTAGCGCCTACTGAAGTCTTAGCTGCACAACACGCTCAGAGCATGCAAAAAATTTTTGCTGATAGTGGCGTGGATATTCACGTTGTGGTTCTGACAAGTTCATTAAGCACGAAAGAAAAACAGCAGGCGCTATTAGATATAGTCTCTGGACAAGCACAGATCATTATTGGGACACACGCGATCTTGCAGCATAACGTGGAGTTTTTTGATCTTGGCCTGAGCGTAGTCGATGAACAGCATAGATTTGGGGTAGAGCAACGTAATTATTTGCAGGCAAAAGGCAAAGCGGGGACCACGCCTCATTTATTAGTTATGACCGCAACACCTATTCCGCGTACTATCGCGATGACCGCCTTTGGTGATCTCGAACTCTCTACCCTCAAGGAATTGCCAGGTGGGCGCAAAGAAATTAAGAGTTTTGTGCTCCAGGAGAGTAATTTTGAGTGGATGCAACGTGCGTTTGAGCGAATGCGCGAGGAGATGCGAGTTGGTCATCAGGTATATATTGTGTGCCCTCGTATTCAAGGCGCAGGCGGTGTGGAAGAAATATATCAGCGTTGCAAGGATATTCTTTTCTCTGATTTTCGAGTGGGTATGCTTCATGGTGGGCTTGCCCAAGAAGAAAAAGAAGACGTTATGCGCGCTTTTAACCAACAACAATTGGATTTGCTGGTCGCAACAACTGTCATCGAGGTCGGTATCAATGTGCCTACTGCAACCATTATGATGATCTGCGAATCAGAACGTTTTGGTGTGTCGCAATTGCATCAGTTACGTGGGCGTGTGGGCAGAGGACGCAATGCTTCTATTTGTTTTTTCCATGTTGGTGCTCAAGTAACTGAAGAAGCGATGTCTCGCATAGCCGCTATAGCAGCTACTAATGATGGTTTTGCTTTAGCGGAAATTGATCTTGTGCATCGGCAGGAAGGTGATATTCTCAGTACACAACAATCAGGTAGTTCTAAGCGTCATAAGTTTTTGAGTATTATCCACGATAGCGACATTATCGAAAGAACACGAGCAGACGCTCAGACTATAGTTAGTGCTGATATTGAGCTAGCACGTCAGTTAGTTAGTGATATTGATAGCTATACTCAAGATTTTATTGATAAGACTTAATCACTGATGCACTGATAAAAGTCGATATAGTGCTGATGTAAAAGGCTGATATAAAAGGAAGAGATGAATATTTGTGCCCCCTTTGCCGGTATCGTGCACTACAAGGTACGGCTTGGCGATCAAGTAAAAACAGGACAAGAACTCGCAAGTGTTGAAGCACTGAAGTTAGAATCAAGCATCCTGGCACCTGGACCTGGGGTGGTAACACAACTGGGTTATGATGATTTCGATGATGTCGTCGGCGGGGCAACATTAATGACCCTTGCACAGTTGGGAACATAAAGATATGGGAATGACAAGAATAATTTCTGGTACTGCGCGAGGCAGAAAACTTAAAGTCCCACCTTCTGGTACTCGTCCCACATCGGATAGAGCAAAAGAAGGTCTTTTTTCTTCATTACAAGTACGTTTTGGTTTTCAAGATGCTGTGGTGCTTGACCTCTTTGCTGGCTCAGGAGCGTTAGGTTTAGAAGCAGCAAGTCGTGGTGCAGCACACGTGACTCTGGTGGAAAATAACCCTAGTGCCGCGGCAATTATTCGACACAATGCTGCACTGATTAAACATCCAGATATTGTCGTAGAGGAGATGAAAGTATCAACATATGTCAAGACTGCACCTCAGCGTCATTTTGACATTGTGCTAGCAGATCCGCCTTATGAGCTTGACACACAATCTGTTGTCGAGATGCTGGAAGCACTGCAACCATTGCTTATCGACGGAGCAGTAGTCGTGGTAGAACGCCATGTGGATTCAGAGCATACTCCGTGGCCGCGTGGCTATGAACCAACTCCGCAGAAGCTAAAAAAGCGCACCTTTGGTATTGCGCGCATGGACATGGCTGTTTTTGATCGAGCAACGGCAGTGCAAGAATCATAAAAGCATAAGAGAAAAGACACAATAACAATGAATAATGGCGATAGCGTGCGTGCAGTATGCCCAGGATCTTTTGATCCCATCACGATGGGACATGTCGATATCATTAGCAGGGCAGCGGCGTGTTTTAGCGAAGTGACAGTCCTGGTAACAGCTAATCCCAATAAGCCCACTGGGTTGTTTAGCATTGAGGAGCGCAAGGAACTTATCCGTGAGGCATTATCGGGGTTGCATAATGTAAAAATTGATCATTGGGGTGGACTGCTTGTGGATTACACTAATGCTCATTCCATTAGTGTATTAGTCAAAGGGCTAAGGAGTTCTTTGGATTATGAGTATGAACTCCCTATGGCACAAATGAATAAAAATCTTTCTGGTATTGATACTTTCTTTTTAATGACTGATCCAAAATACGGATATATTTCCTCGACTCTCTGTAAAGAAGTAACAAAATATGGAGGCGATGTATCCGATATGCTCCCAGCAGGTGTGCAGGAAGCCATGAAAAAGAAATATCGCTAACCAAGATGGTTCTGAGCTTAGAGCAGACTAGATAAGAATGCTTTTGTGCGTTCCTCTTGAGGATCGTCAATAACTTGAGCAGCCTCGCCGCGCTCTACGACGACCCCATCTGCCATAAAGACTACTTCATTGGCAACTTCACGTGCGAAGTTGATTTCATGCGTAACAATCATCATGGTCATGCCGTCGGCAGCAAGTTCACGCATAACTCTCAATACCTCGCCGACAAGTTCTGGATCAAGAGCTGAGGTAGGTTCATCGAAGAGCATTAGTTTAGGCTTCATTGCTACAGCGCGAGCAATGGCTACTCGTTGCTGTTGTCCACCTGATAATTGAAGTGGGTAGGCTTGTGCTTTGTGCTTAAGACCAACTTGATCCAACAGTTCTAAAGCTGTGTGTCGCGCTTCATCAACTGAGATCCCTTTGACATGAACTGGTGCTTCGATGATGTTCTCGAGGACAGTCCGATGGGGGAAAAGATTAAAATTCTGGAAAACCATCCCGATTTCACTGCGCTGGCGGGCTGCTTCCTTTTCGGAAATCTCATGGAGCACGCCATTTTTCTCCCGGTAGCCAATCAATTCGCCATCAACATAGAGCCTTCCAGCACTAATTTTCTCCAAGTGATTGACACATCTGAGAAAGGTAGATTTTCCTGATCCAGATGGGCCAAGCAAACAACTGACTGTTCCGGTGGGGACTTGGAGATCGATACCTTTGAGAACGTGCAGATTTCCATAAGATTTACATACCTGTTGCGCGTCAATCATGATAGCCGGTTGTGTCTGCTCATGCGCTGTTTGCGTGTGTAGCTGTGTAACCATAGTAAAAATTCCTAAGACCAGTGTTGAACAATTATGGGGAAACAATATCGACATTGCGCGGTAGCGTAGCTTCTGCATCAGCAAGGGCAGCTAGTTGCCTAGAAGTCAATTGTTTTGTCACACCTTTAGCAAAGTGTTTTTCCAGGTAGTGCTGTCCGACCATGAGTAAGGAAGTAATGACGAGATACCATGTTGCAGCTACTAAAAGCAGTGGCACTGGGTCGAAAAGCGCGGCAGCAATATCTGTGGATCGTCCATAGAGTTCTGCGGTATAAGGAATTGCTACAACCAAAGAAGTGGTTTTTAGCATGGAGATAAACTCATTGCCAGTAGGGGGAATAATAATGCGCATTGCTTGAGGTAAAATCGTGCGACGAATAGTCATCCACCAGCTCATACCTAGTGCCTTTGAGGCTTCTGCTTGTCCTTCAGGAATTGCTTGAATACCAGAGCGAATGATTTCTGCCATATAGGCTGCTTCATTAAGACCTAGACCGACTATGGCAAGCAAAAACGTATTAGAAAGAAGTGTCTCTAAGGATATCTGAGTAATACCTAGATTAATCGTTTGGTATATCGAACCAAGAAGACCCCAAAACACTAATTGGACATAAATCGGAGTGCCTCGAAAAAGCCAGAGGTAGAGCCAAGAAACACTACGCAACACTGGATTAGGAGACATCCGTAGGACCGCGATTATGGTGCCAAGGACAACTCCAAGCAGCATCGAAAAAATTGTTAGCAGCAATGTGTTTAATGCAGCTCTAGCGATACGAGTGTCAAAAAGATACTGACGGTAGGTATCCCACCCATATGCATCATTGCGAGCTGCACTGATGAAGAAGAGAATGAGAAGGACAAAGATAATGCCTGCTGCGATCCAACGCCCAGGGTGGCGTAAGGGACGTGCATGAATCGGTTGTGGAGAACTCATGATATTTTTTCTTTCTTGCTCAATCGTCACTCATTAGCTTGCTATGGTTTCTGTTTCAGGCTGAAGTGGTCCATTGACTTGTCCTTTGTCTAAGTGCCCTTCTTTAACACCCCAGATATTGAGGATTCTTTCATAATCGCCAGTGTCCATAAGGTGTTGTAGTGCTGCAGCAATAGCAGGACCTAGGGGAGAATTTTTTGGCACTGCAAAACCATAAGGTGCAGCTTGGAACATTTCGCTTGATGTCTCTAGTGCTCCGTCGGAACGCTCAATTGCCCATGCTAGGACAGGGGAGTCGGAGGCGAAAGCATCTGCTCGTCCTAATACTAATGCTGTTGCTGCTTGGTCAGAAGTCGCATAGCTGAGGATTTCAATTGGTTTTTTCCCTTCTTTAACGCATTGCTCACTCAGTGGGCGAACATCATCACTTTCTGCGACTGTAGTGCGCTGCACAGCCACACTGAGTCCACAGGGATTATTTCTGTCTACTGGCTTATCGACGCGCTGTCCCCATTGAATACCCGCGTAAAGAAAATCAATGAAGTCATAGTTTTCTCTGCGTTCGATGGTATCGGTAAAACCACTTGCACCTAGGTCAATGGTTCCTGCTGATAGCGCAGGTAAAATCAAGGAAAAATCAAGTTGTTTTACTTGCCATTCCAATCCCATAACGTGAGCAACGGCACGAGAAAGATCCATCTCCATGCCAATGATTTCGTTGCGTGAATTCTTAAACATGAAAGGGGCGTAGGGTGGGAAAGCTGCGACGACAAGGGTGCCACGTTGTGCTAACTCATTAGGAACTAAAGCGGCAATTTCTGGTACTGCAGCAGGTTGGATGTCTTCCCAGTTTTCCGGATAGCCTTGTTCCTCATTTGTGACACAAGCACTAAGGTTTAGTGATAAAACGATTATCGCAATAGTGCTTATCACGGTGGTGATAATCCGAGAGCGTCCGGCTATATTCATAGAAGAAGTATCACATATTATTGAGTTTTATGCATAATTGCTGTTTGGTGACTGGCTTGAAGGGTCTGTAAAAAAGATCGTGAAAGAATGATGATTTATGGCGTTGTCTTTATGTGAAAAATGCCCTCTAGCTGTGGATTAACTTTTTTTGTGATGATGGGTTACTATAGTCATCTGTACCGCCCCAGTAGCCCAATTGGCAGAGGCAACGGATTCAAAACCCGTCCAGTGTGAGTTCGAGTCTCACCTGGGGCACCATTATCAGCGTGAATGCTGGGTCTAGAGGCATGAAGCGGCATACAATTTTGTGAAGTGCCCAAATGTCTTTATTATTTCTCTTTATTGCTGGCTTATTCTGAGTTCTGCGGTAAATGTGCAGTCCATCCCAATGGTCGATATTTCTTCGGTAGTTTTTCTACCACCAAAAGATAAGAATCAGTGATTAATTCTTCTAATAATTTTTCCGATATGCTCGGACCTGCTTGCACGGTGTACCAGTGCTTTTTGTTCATATGATAGCCAGGAAGAATATCGGCATAAGAAAGCTGTAGTGCCTTAACATCTTCAGGTGTGCCTTTAAGAATAAGGATTCTTTTACCTTTCAGAATGGTTGTGAGCATAAACCATTTTCCTGCAACTCGTGCTGCTTGGAAATTGTCGCTAAAAGGATATAACTGTGCATCGGTAAGACTCGTGCTTACCTGGCAAGCAAAATCATATAGACGCTGGTCAGTAAGTTCCATAGGGTCTATTCTAAAAGAAACTCACATGGAGCAGCGAACTTTCATTAGACTAGAAGATTGTGACTAACGCAAACACTTCTCGCAAGCACTTGATGCTTATCGACGGACATTCCATGGCTTTCCGTGCTTTTTATGCATTGCCAGCAGCAAATTTTGCCACCTCGGGCGGGCAAGCCACAAATGCTGTGTATGGTTTTTTATCCATGCTTGCTAATGTCATCGAGGAGCAGCAGCCCACCCATGTGGCGGTTGCGTTTGATGTGGGGCGGAAAACTTTTCGTTCTGATCTCTTTCCTGAATATAAGGCGCAGCGTGAAGCAACTCCACCTGAGTTTAAGGGGCAGGTGCCACTGATTAAACAGATTTTGGCTACTTTGGGAGTTGTATGTATTGAAAAAGAAAATTACGAAGCTGATGATATTATCGCTACGCTAGCTACTGCTGCTGGCGTTCTTGGTTTCCGAACTTCTATCTTGACTGGTGATCGCGATTCTTTCCAGTTAGTTAATGAGAAAACAACAGTTCTTTATCCGCTTAAAGGTACATCGTCGATTAAGCGTTTTACTCCAGAAGCGGTAAAAGAGAAGTATCTGGTGACTCCGCAGCAGTATCCTGATTTTGCTGCATTGCGAGGTGATCCATCAGATAATCTTCCTTCTATTCCAAAGGTGGGGGATAAAACTGCTCAGAAGTGGATCGTTCAGTATGAATCTTTGGATAATCTCATCACGCATGCTGATGAAATTAAGGGTGTCGTCGGGCAGAATTTTCGGGAATCTATTGAACAAGTAAAGCTCAATCGCAAATTGACTGAGATGGTCAAGGATCTTGCGTTGGCTGTCACTCCAGATCAATTGGAACTTAGCACTGTTGATATAACCGCAATGGGGGAAAAATTTGATGAACTCGAATTTGGTACCAACTTGCGTGAGCGTGTGTTACGTGCTTTTGCTGCGGACAATCCGACTCCTGTAGCGGTTGAAGGTATGGAAACAACTATCGACGCTGATCCTTTGATGTCCTGGCTACAGCCTCGTTATGAATCTTGTGAGCCTCTAGCAGTTTTTGTTGAAGGTGAAGGAATACCTGCAGGGGGAGACGCATGGCGCTTAGGGATTGTCGATACCCAACGACATGGTATTGCCATTGATTTGGCAGAAATTGGTCCTGAAGAAGAGAAACTTGTTGCTGCATGGTTAGAAAGTGAATCGCCAAAATATTTTCACGATGCAAAAGCAGCATTCCATATGTTTGATGCGCGGGGTATCGCGCTTAACGGAATCGCACACGATACCGTTCTAGGAGCCTATTTGTTGCGTCCTGGACAGCGCAGCTATGAGCTAAAAGATGTCTATCAGCGCCATGTGCAGCGTGTATTACATATTGAGCAATCAGAGCAGTTATCGCTTTTAGACATGGTGAGTTTGGATCAGTTGGTGTATAACGCGGCAGCTGTGCTCGACCTTGTTGAAGTATTGATTGTGCAGTTGCAAGATATTGATGCGTATGAGTTGTATTCCGATTTGGAATTGCCCTTGTTAAGTATTCTGGCGCGCATGGAAAAGGCAGGAATTAGCGTCGATGTTCCAACTTTAGAAGAACAACTAGAGATTTTTGTAGAGCAAGTACGCGAAGAAGAAGCTGCGGCGAGGGAACTTGCCGGTGCCCCTGATCTGAATTTATCAAGTCCAAAGCAGTTGCAAGTTATTTTGTTTGATACGCTCGGCTTGCCGAAAACCAAGAAGACTAAGACTGGCTATTCCACTGCGGCTAAAGAAATTGAGATGCTGGCGCTGAATCATCCACATCCTTTTTTGGATCATCTATTGGCGCACCGAGAGTATCAGAAAATAAAGACTACTCTTGAAGGACTTATTAAAGCAGTTAATTCCGATGGCAGAATTCATACAACGTTTAAGCAGACAGTTGCTTCTACCGGACGGTTGTCTTCTACGGAACCGAATTTGCAAAATATCCCAGTGCGTACAGCTGCTGGGCAAAAAATTCGTTCGGCTTTTTGCGTTGGGCAAGGTTATGAAACGCTTTTGACTGCTGATTATTCTCAAATTGAAATGCGAGTCATGGCGCATCTTTCTAAAGATCCGGGGCTTATCGACGCCTACCGCCAGGGCGAAGATCTCCATAATTATGTGGGCTCACAAGTGTTTGATGTTCCGGTAGATCAAGTGACCCCAGAGCTACGACGCAGGGTAAAAGCCATGTCTTATGGTTTGGTGTACGGTCTGTCTGCTTTTGGCTTATCGCAACAGCTCAATATCCCTCGATTAGAGGCTAAAGAGATTATGGAAAGCTATTTTGAGCGGTTTGGTGCAGTCAAAGAATATCTTGATCAGGTAGTTGTTCATGCACGTAAAGATGGTTACACGTCCACGCTTTTTGGTAGGAGAAGATATTTACCAGAGTTATCGTCACCTAATCGTGTGGCACGTGAAAATGCTGAACGGGCTGCCCTGAACGCACCGATTCAAGGCACTGCGGCAGATATTATTAAAGTCGCTATGCTGCGAGTGGATAAAGAATTACGTCGTGCGCAGACAAAATCCAGAGTCCTACTGCAGGTGCATGATGAATTAGTAGTAGAAGTGGCACATGGAGAATTAGAAACAGTGCGTTCCATTGTGGAAACTCAAATGGATAATGCGATCAAGCTGAGTGTACCGCTTGAAGTTTCAACTGGAATTGGAAAAAACTGGCAAGAAGCCGCACACTAGAGCATTGTCCGAGACACGCCAAGGATTCTATTTGCTCTAGCAGGAGATATAGTCTAAAATCGCACAAGCGTGTCTATGTAATTTTTTCCTTGTCTTCAGGTAGGAGGAGTACGAGGTGAAAATGCGGGATCATAATATGTGTAATGCGTTATGAGAGACACAGAACTGTCCATCAACTATTCCTACATTTTCGGAGCATTTAATGCCAACCAATAATGTCCCTCAGGTAGCCATCAACGATATTGGTTCCGCTGAGGAATTCCTCGCAGCAGTCGACGCAACCATCAAATACTTCAACGATGGAGACATCGTCGAAGGTACCGTGGTGAAAGTTGATCATGATGAGGTGCTGCTCGATATCGGATACAAGACCGAAGGTGTCATTCTATCCCGCGAGCTATCAATTAAGCACGATGTTGATCCTGAAGAGGTTGTTCAGGTCGGCGATAAAATCGACGCACTTGTTCTCACCAAAGAGGATAAAGAAGGTCGTCTTATTCTTTCCAAGAAGCGTGCACAGTACGAGCGTGCATGGGGCGCTATTGAAGAGCTACAAGCTAAAGGCGAGCCAGTTACTGGTACCGTTATTGAGGTTGTTAAGGGTGGTTTGATCCTTGACATTGGGCTTCGTGGTTTCTTGCCAGCGTCTCTTGTTGAGATGCGTCGTGTTCGTGATCTTGATCCATATATCGGTCAGGAAATTGAAGCGAAGATTATCGAACTTGATAAGCAGCGTAATAATGTTGTTTTGTCTCGTCGTGCATGGTTGGAGCAGAACCAATCTGAGGTTCGTTCTGACTTCCTCCACAAGCTACAAAAAGGTCAAGTACGCAAGGGTGTTGTTTCCTCTATCGTCAACTTCGGTGCGTTCGTTGATCTTGGCGGTGTAGACGGTCTTGTTCACGTTTCCGAGCTTTCTTGGAAGCATATCGATCACCCAACTGAGGTAGTTACCGTTGGCGATGAGGTCACTGTTGAGGTTCTTGATGTTGATCTCGACCGTGAACGTGTTTCTTTGTCACTCAAGGCTACCCAAGAGGATCCTTGGCGTGTATTCGCACGTACTCATGCAGTTGGACAGATCGTTCCTGGTCGTGTTACCAAGCTCGTTCCATTCGGTGCATTCGTTCGTGTTGAAGAAGGTATCGAGGGACTCGTACATATCTCCGAGTTGGCACAACGCCACGTTGAGGTTCCAGATCAGGTTGTTACTGTTGGACATGAGGCAATGGTTAAAGTTATTGACATTGACCTCGAGCGTCGTCGTATTTCTCTCTCCCTCAAGCAGGCTGACGAGGACTACACCGAAGAATTCGATCCATCCAAGTATGGTATGGCTGATTCTTATGATGAGCAGGGCAACTACATCTTCCCAGAAGGATTCGATCCAGAGACTAATGAATGGCTCGAAGGCTTCGAGGAACAACGTGCTGATTGGGAAGCTCGTTATGCTGAGTCTGAGCGTCGTTTCCAGCTCCACACTGCACAAATTGAACGCAACCGTGTAGCTGCTGCCGCTGCTGCTGAAGCAGGCGAGGATGCTAACTACTCCTCAGAGTCTAAAGATGACGCTGCTACTGCTGATACAGCAGAGCAAGCTGCAGATGCTGGTTCATTGGCATCTGATGAGCAATTGGCTGCATTACGCGAAAAACTAGCTGGTAATTAAGTTCCAGTTTTTGCGATAGAACGCATGAAAAATGACCACATTTTATGTGGTCATTTTTTGTTTTTTTCTACACTTTTTGCGGTATCTTAGATTCTGTTCACATCGATTTTTATTGATGATAAAGATATGTCAGTGTAACTATCTTGGTAACTATCTTAGGAGGTATCGCATGGCAACAGCCGTAGCACAGACGGCTGAATTTATCGTAGAGCATGTTGGTGGCGCAGATAATATCTCTTCGCTCACGCATTGTGCAACTCGATTGAGATTCCAGCTTAATGATCGCTTACTTGTGGATCGAGAAAAACTCGATCAGCATCCAGATATTCTTGGTGTCGTAGAACAAGGAAATAATGGGTTGCAAGTAGTTATGGGAGGTGGCGTTGCGAATTATTATCAGCAGATTGTGCAACTACCAGGTATGAGTAGTGCGATCAAAGATGATGATTCACAGCGCACATCAGCTACACGCACTAAAAAAGAATATGGTGGAGTCCGGGAAAAATACTCATGGCTCGACTATTCTTTTGAGTTCTTATCTGATACTTTCCGTCCAATACTCTGGGCATTGCTGGGTGCGTCACTTATTATTACTCTTCTTGTTATTGCAGACACCTTGGGATGGCAAGAGTTTCGTGCTGACTTGTCGACGCAACCTGCTGGTTACCAGCTACTTCATGCAATGTATCAGTCAGTATTCTACTTCCTGCCGATCATGATTGGTGCTACAGCATCAAAGAAACTAGGCGTGAATGAATGGGTTGGAGCAGCAATTCCTGCTGCATTATTAACACCAGAGTTTATAGGGCTAAGCGATATCGCACAGAAGATAAACTTTTTGGGTGGACAAGCTCAAGCAGTAGAGATTTTTGGTATCCCACTGATACTCAATAGTTATAGTGGGCAAGTTTTCCCACCTATTTTGGCAGCTATAGGGTTATTTTTTGTGGAAAAGATATTGCGAAAAATTTTCCCTGAAGCAGTACAAATGGTTTTTGTACCGTTCTTTTCATTGCTTATTATGATTCCGCTCACGGCGTTTCTTCTTGGTCCATTTGGTATAGGTATCGGTAACGGTATTTCCCATATGCTCAATGCGATTAATTCTTTCTCACCATTTATTATGGCGATCATTATTCCGTTGCTGTATCCATTCTTAGTACCGCTTGGGTTACACTGGCCACTTAACGCCATCATGATCGTTAATATCAATACACTTGGTTATGATTTCATTCAAGGTCCGATGGGGGCATGGAACTTTGCATGCTTTGGTGTGGTAGCAGGAGTATTGTTGCTATCAATCCGAGAAAAAGATACCGCAATGCGTCAAGTTTCTTTTGGTGGCTTAATGGCAGGTCTTTTTGGCGGTATTTCTGAACCATCACTGTATGGTGTTCTTCTTCGATTCAAGAAAACCTATTTCAGCTTGTTGCCTGGCTGCTTCATCGGTGGCATAGTGATGGGTATCTTTAACGTAAAAGCCAACGCCTTTGTGTTTAGTTCTATTTTCTCAGTGGGTGCAATGACACCCGGCGGTGGATATGCACTGGGATTACTTGTGGCTTTCTTTACTTCCTTCTTCTTAGTGGTCTCCTTTGATTACCGTGCCAAAGCAGAAAAACAAGAAATTTTGGCACGACTAAACCAACACAACAATGCTGAACCTCATAAGCTAGAAACAAAACCTACTGCTGCCAATAGCGAGAATAAGCCCACCTCACACCTGGTGGACAATGCTAGTCAAGAAAAAATGGATACGAACCACGTGCAGCATAGTCAATCGGATGTCGAGTCTGGTACAGCTGCGGAACAATCAGTATCTCTGCAACCAGCGGTAAAGACTGCATTGGTTCCTGGAACACAGACTGATATTTCTAGTCCGCTTGAAGGCGAGGCAGTAGCACTTTCTCAGGTACCAGATCCTATTTTTGCTACTGAAAAACTAGGCAAAGGAATAGCGATTAACCCTACGGGAAATCAGGTAGTTGCACCTGCACCAGCGACGGTCATCAGTGTGCAAAAGAGTGGTCATGCGGTAGGACTGAGACTTGATAATGGGATCGAACTGCTTATCCACATTGGCATTGATACGGTACAGCTAGGCGGGCGGGGATTTGAGGTACACGTCGAACGCAAAGAAAGAGTAGTGGCTGGTCAAAAACTTATTAGTTTTGATCCTAAATATATTAAAACAGAAGGCTATGACTTGATTACGCCGGTACTTGTGGTCAATACAAAGAAATTTGCCGAAGTTGTGTCTTTTCCTGCTGACAGTGTGGATGACTCCACTACGATTATCCGCACTACTGCTCCTGAACGTGCAGAATAGTATTCAAGAAAATATCGCAGTTGTCTGAGTAGTATGAAGATATGAAGCGTATTGGGCTAACTGGTGGAATAGGAAGTGGAAAGTCTACAGTTGCAAAAATTTTTGCCGAACGTGGCTTTCCTGTGATTGATGCAGACAAAATTGCACGAGAGATTGTCGAGCCTGCCAGCCCTGTGCTGGCAGAACTCGCAGATCACTTTGGCAAAGATATTATTACTGCAGACGGTAGTTTGGATCGGGGATTGCTTGCTCAGCGTGCTTTTGCCGATGAACAGCATACTGCTATGTTGAACTCCATTACGCATCCTCACATCATGCAACGTACAGCACAGTTATTCGCAGAAGCAGAAAGCAAAGGCTATGAGTTAGCAGTGTGGGATATGCCCTTGCTGGTGGACAAGGGCTATCACACAGACATGGATAGTGTGATCGTGGTGGATGTTACTGTTGAGCTGCGTATCCAACGACTCATGAAGTACCGAGGCTTCAGTCGAGCCGATGCTCAACAGCGTATTGATGCTCAGATAAGTGATGAGCAACGTCGGCAAGCGGCAACATATGTGATTGACAATAATGGTTCGCTTGAACAATTACGCGAGCAAACTCTCGCTGTCATCGACAAACTGGTCGAATAAGCCTTAGTATCGGTACACTACAGGTATGGCTTTTGCTGCAGAACACCCAGAAGATAGCACTGCATTACATCATGTGGAAGATGTAGAACGAGCACCTGGACAATTCCAGGTGGTATCTGAATATCAGCCAGCTGGGGATCAACCACAAGCAATTCAAGAATTGGATGAGCGTCTTAACCGCGGAGAGCGCGATGTAGTGCTATTGGGTGCTACTGGTACAGGTAAATCAGCAACTGCCGCATGGCTCATTGAGAAACAGCAGCGTCCTACTTTGGTCATGGCGCCTAATAAAACACTTGCTGCACAGTTGGCTAATGAACTACGGCAATTATTGCCACATAATGCAGTTGAGTATTTTGTGTCTTACTATGACTATTACCAGCCTGAGGCATATATCGCGCAGACAGATACGTATATTGAAAAAGATTCTTCTATCAACGATGATGTAGAAAGATTGCGTCATAGGGCGACGAGTTCTTTGCTGTCTCGTCGAGACGTGGTAGTGGTGTCCTCTGTATCGTGTATCTATGGTCTGGGTACACCGCAATCTTATTTAGATCGTTCTGTGACTCTTAGCGTTGGAGAAGAAATTGAGCGAGATCGTTTTTTGCGTCTCCTAGTCGATATTCAGTATGAGCGCAATGATATTGGTTTTACTCGAGGAACTTTTCGAGCCAAAGGCGATACTGTTGACATTATCCCAGCTTATGAGGAACTAGCAGTGCGCGTAGAGTTCTTTGGGGATGATATTGACGCCTTGTATTACATTCATCCGCTTACTGGCGACGTTATCCGCCAAGTAGAAAATATCCGTATTTTTCCTGCGACGCATTATGTCGCAAGCCCTGAACGTATGGAAAAAGCAGTTCGTGATATTCGTGAAGAATTAGCACAGCGGCTTATTGAATTAGAAAATCGTGGCAAGTTATTAGAGGCGCAGCGTTTGCGAATGCGCACTGAATATGATCTCGAAATGATTGAAGAGATGGGCTTTTGCTCTGGAATCGAGAATTATTCCAGGCATCTTGACGGTCGTGGAGAAGGTAGCGCACCTGCTACATTGTTGGATTATTTTCCTGAAGATTTCTTGACAATTATTGATGAGTCCCATGTGACTGTGCCACAAATTGGTGGAATGTTTGAGGGAGATATGTCCCGCAAACGCAATTTGGTTGAGTTTGGTTTCAGGTTGCCATCTGCACTTGATAATCGGCCATTACGATGGGCTGAGTTTGAGAAGCGGGTGGGGCAAACTGTTTATTTGTCAGCAACTCCTGGTTCTTATGAGCTAGAAGCAACTGGGGGAGAGTTTGTTGAGCAAGTGATTAGACCAACAGGTCTGGTTGATCCACAGGTACGTGTCAAGCCTACCCAAGGGCAGATTGATGATCTTATTGATGAGATCAGACAACGTACACAAAAGGATGAACGTGTTTTGGTCACTACTCTTACCAAGCGTATGGCAGAGGACTTGACCGATTATCTTCTGGAGAATGACATTAAGGTTCGTTATCTTCACTCTGATATTGATACGCTGCAACGAGTTGAATTACTACGACAATTACGTCTTGGCGAGTTTGACGTATTAGTGGGTATTAACCTGTTGCGCGAGGGCTTAGACCTGCCTGAGGTTTCTTTAGTAGCCATTCTTGATGCAGATAAAGAAGGTTTTTTGCGTTCAACTACGTCGCTTATTCAGACCATTGGTCGTGCAGCTCGTAATGTTTCTGGTGAAGTAATCATGTATGCGGATCGAGTCACTGATTCTATGGCACAAGCTATTGAAGAAACGCAGCGTCGTCGGCAAAAGCAAATTGCCTATAACGAGGAGCATGGTATTGATCCACAACCATTGCGTAAGAAAATTGCTGATATTTTGGATCAAGTTAATGAGCAAAAGCAGGATCACAATGCTACGTCAAGTGCCTCAGGGGCTCAGGCAGATGTAGCGCTTGGCGATAAACCTGATATTAGCGCTATGCCTACACAGAAAGTTCAAGAGCTTATCGACGATCTGACAGCGCAAATGGGTGACGCAGCGCGTGAATTGAAGTTTGAGCTCGCGGGTCGGTTGCGTGATGAAATAGCTGACTTAAAGAAAGAATTGCGTGGACTCAAAGACACGGGTTTGTGATGTATGTTAAAAGTGTTCGGCAAAACTAATCAACAACATACTCTGGATAAGTCGAGAAAGCTGATAAGGGATATTTTTGCTGTTAAACTAGGTAACAATAGCCTTGGCTTGCTGTAGAAAATATAATTTCGTATTTGGAAGGTTCTCATGAGTGATTATTCCACCATTGTTGTAGGTACTGATGGATCAAAGTCATCATTGCTTGCTGTTGAGCGAGCTGCACGCATTGCTGCGGCTTTTGATGCAACGCTTGTTATCGGTTGTGCCTATTATGAGAGCAAAGAAGATGCTTCCAAGACATTGCGTCAAGACTCCATCACTGTTTTAGGTACAGATCCAGCTCAGGAAAACTTAGATAAAGCCGCTGCACATGCCAAGGAAGTGGGTGCAGAAAAAATCAGCACTGCTATTCGTCCTGGTACTCCAGTGGAGGCACTCATGGCGATTGTTAACGAGAATAACGCTGATCTATTAGTAGTAGGTAATCGTGGTATCAATTCGCTTACCGGTCGATTGCTTGGTTCTGTGCCAGCGGATGTTGCCCGTCAATCTGATTGCGATGTGATGATTGTACACACAGTAAGCTAGCAGTTCTTTCTTATGAACAATAAAGGCGTGCCGTGACCTGGCGCGCCTTTTGCGTATGGCTTGCGTATTAGCTTGCTACTGGAAATTTTATTGGAAAATCACCAATGATCACCAATGACTGGGTTGCTCGTGTTAAGGCGACATAAAGATTCTGCCAGCCTTGCGGAGACTGTTCCACAATTTCCTGGGGATTAACTACTACAACGTGATCAAATTCTAATCCTTTAATATCACTGACGCTGTAAGTATTTTCCTGACTGATATCGTCGCTGTCTGGAACAATGATGGCGCACAATCTGCTTTCATCTTGTTCTTGGAGTTGTTGCACCACTTCATGAGGGTCGGTATGTGCAGCTAAGAAACGTATGGGAGTAGCCATATCTGCTTGCCGCATTGATAGTGGTTTCTTTGCGTCAGGATTGATGACCTGTAGCACTGCATATGCAAGATCCATAATTTCAGCAGGCGTTCGATAATTAACACTTAGTTCGTGTATCTTAAAACGTTTCTTCACAAATGGCTCCAAGGTCTGTGCCCAGGAATCTACGCCAGCTGGTGCAGATGTTTGTGAAGTATCGCCAACAACAGTCATCCATTTGGCTGGACATCGTCGCATAATCATTCGCCATTCCATAGGCGTTAATTCTTGAGCTTCATCAATGATCACATGACCATATGCCCAGCTATAATCGGCTTTCGCTCGTTGCGCAGTGGTACGATAATCTTGTTGTTGCTGTCGACGTGCTAGTTCCTTGGCATCGATAACGTCGAACGCAGAAAGAACCTCAGCTTCTGTTTCATCATCGAGGTCAGAGTTGGCAGAGCTGGCGAGAATGTCTAAGGCCTCCTGTGCATCAGCGATATTTTCTTCCCATCGCCTTTGTTCTTGTTCACGCTCTTGCTCTGGAGTCGCCAAGCCAATGAGTACGGCTAATTCATCTAACAGTGCTGTATCACTGTGTGTCCACTGCGTACCATTTTCACGCCACAGTGCTGTTTGAGTTTCTACGTCATAGTCATAAGCAACAGTTTCGATGAGTTTCTTACTCTCAAAAAGGCGTGCCAGCACAGTTTCAGGATCAAGTAATGGCCAAAACTCCTCGACAATCTGATCAATAGCTTTTTCTTCAGCCAATTCATCGTGAATATGGGCAAGATCAGCGTCGGAAAGCAAATTATTGCCACCAAGTGGATCTGCACCAATACGTTGTACCATTTGTTCTGCTAGTTGGCTCAGCAGAGATTCCTTAAATAAGGATTGAGATTGGTTATGTGGACGTCGCCCACGCCGTGCTCTGGTGCGGGCAGTTTTAATTATTTCACTATTTATTTCTAGAGCGATTCCGTCAATGAGAATGCTTCGTGGGCTATGCGGAATGGTTTGATAAGTCTTGATCGTTCGATCAAGAATAACTAGCATTTCTGTGCTGCCTTTGACTTCTTGAGCCAGTAAAGAATCGACAGAATGAGGCGTTACTCCTGGAAAAAGCTCGCCTATGGTAGAGAGCACAACGCCAGTTTCGCCTAGTTCAGGTAATACTCGTGAAATGTAGTTTAAGAATGATTGATTAGGACCAATTATCAAGACTCCCGTGCGAGAGAGTTGTTTGCGCCAAGTATAGAGCAAATAGGCAATTCGGTGGAGTGCTACAGCTGTTTTGCCAGTGCCAGGACCACCTTCGACAACCATGACACCACGGGTAGCGTCACGAATAATTTTGTCTTGTTCACGCTGAATAGTCTCTACAATTGACGCCATGTGACCGGTACGAGCACGCTGCATGGCATGAAATAATGCATTTTCACCGGCAATGCCCATGTCATGGGGATTGTGTTGAGTGAAAAATTCATCATCAACTCCAGTTACCACTCGACCAGTGGTGCGAATATGACGACGATGCACGACATCGCTTGGGTGCGCCGTCGTCGCTAAATAGAACGGACGCGCTAGGGGAGCGCGCCAATCGAGTAGCAGTGTGCGGTAATCATCAGCACGGTCATCAAGACCCATACGTCCGATATAGCGCCTATCGATATTTTCCATATCTGGAACGAGATTATCCGCAATACTAGGGTCGGATACGCGTACATCAATTCGACCAAAAACAAGACCAAGGCCAGCGACATTGAGGCGATCAATTTTTTCGTTGAGGAGATGGTACTCAGTTTCACGTTGAATCAACACTTCTGCCTCAGGGTGAGCAGGATCGATTCCAAGTTGTACCTGTCGTAATTTTTCTTGTGCCTGAGCTACTTCTTGATCCAAACGCCCAAAAAGAAAATCAACATATTGTTGTTCACGAGCAATTTCTGCTTGAAGTGGTGCATGGCTATGATTTTCGCGCGCACCTGTGGCAGCAGTATTCTCATCATTCGCTAGCGACATGGGATAATTGTTCCTTGAGTGTCATGTTATTTTCAGTCTAGACTCAAGGCCGCCTCAAGGAATACACATGAGGCGGCATAATATAGGCTCAAACTTCGTCAAAGAAAAACACTAATTAAGAAAAGTTTTTGATTTTCTTTTGTGCTTTTTCGATAGCTTTTGTAGCTTCTTTACGAAGTTTTTCAGCATGCTTGTGCGCATTCTTTGATGAACGCCCAGAGCGCTTTTCTGCTTTGGCCAGAGCTTTATCCGCGCGTTCTTGCGCTTTTACCGCAGATTTTACGAGGCGCTTTTTAGCTACCTTTGCGTTTTTCTGCGCAGCAGTTAGCCAATCTCCACTGTTATCCTTGAAGAAATCTTGGGCAGAATCAGCCACCTGGACAAGCGAAGCACGCGCAGATTGGGTAGCGTCTTGGGCTGTTTCTAGCCAGTCTGCCTTATTCTCGTCAACATAGTCCTGAACACGATCAGCATATTCCGATACTTTTTCAGTTGCCTCGCCAAACCATCCTTTTGCAGTTGACGCAAAGGCAGCGGCATTTTCTGAAGCAGCCTCGCTGAATTTTTCTGTTTCAGATTTTCCTGGAAGGGCCTGCTTTACCTGCTTATTAGCTCGAGAAACGGCCTTATTTGCGCGCCACTTTAGACCAGGCTTACCAGCGGTATCCACAGAGGTAATAGCGAGACCACCAAGAAGGGCAACATTAGTGATGAAACCTTGACGCTGGGCTTGTTTCTGCTCTTTATTTTGTGCAGTCCAGAAGGAATGACGAGTGAAAAGGGTAGGGACGCTCAAAAGGGCTAGCGTTGCGGCAGATAAGCGTGGTGCCTTACCAATAGCAAGAAGAGAACCTGCACCAACCTTAGTAGCGCCAAGTGCTTTGGTAATAAGCTCAGGATCTTCAGGAAGATATTGAGTATATTTACGCGGCAGTACAGTGCGCGCTTGCTTAACAAGAGCCTGTGTTTCTTCGAGATGCTCTTTAGAATTAAGAACAGTATCTGCTCCCTCTGCAACATATACAGAAGCAAGCATAGGACGTGCTAGTTTGCGGATCATGATAAAAGATCGCTCCTTATTTCAATACTTATCGTTATGATTCACTAAACGAATCCGTTTTTTAGCTTACTCAATCTCTTTTCATCGTAATGCTCTAGCATGATAAAAAGACGAAGATAGAAAGCGTCCTTTTTAATTTTACCCATTTTCTTAGCAAAGAGGCAGGAAAGTTATCAACCCGTTACCAGCGACGTTCCCACCAAGAATCAAGCTGTGGTCGCTGTTCTCCCAGGGTGGTGCTTTTGCCATGACCAGGATAAACAATTGAATCATCTGGATAAACATCGAAGATATATTTGGTGACATCATGAAATAAGCGCTCAAAATCGCTTTCACTTGATGTTTTTCCTAAACCTCCTGGAAAGAGACTGTCTCCAGAAAAAATACTTGTTGTTCCCGCAATGGGAGCAATGAGTGCCGCACCGCCTGGGGTATGTCCACGAAGAATCACAATGGGGAGGTCATGTCCAGCAAACTCAATAGTATCGCCATAATGCAGCTCGACATCAGCGGGAACCGGTAGCGCAGGGGCATCAAGATGCGGTGCGTAGTGGGTTGCGCCAGTTGCTTTGATGACATCAGCTAGTGCCCTGCTATGATCCCAATGTCGATGAGTGGTTAAGACTTTTGTAATAGTGACACCTGCGTTATGAGCTAATTCTAGGATTTCTTGTGCGTTATCTGCTGCGTCAATGAGTAATCCTTCATTATTAGCGTGGAGTAAATAGCAGTTATTATCCATCTCCGAAACACTTATATGTGCAAGTGATAACGGATGAGCGATTTTATTATTCATAGTTTACTAGGATAACCGAAAATAATTCGCTGGTATGTTCGATTCTGATATAGTGTGGTTAATTAGTAGATATTTTTAGATAAAATCTCAAGGCAAGAAAAGAGCAATTTCATGGCTGAGCGCTTAGTTGTCCGAGGAGCACGAGAACATAATCTCAAAGGTGTAGATATAGATTTACCTCGTAATTCATTAGTTGTATTTACCGGTTTATCAGGTTCTGGAAAATCCTCTCTTGCTTTCGACACTATCTTTGCTGAGGGGCAACGTCGTTATGTTGAATCGTTAAGTTCATATGCACGAATGTTCCTTGGGCAGATGGATAAACCTGATGTGGATTTCATTGATGGGTTATCACCTGCAGTATCTATTGATCAGAAATCAACTAATCGCAATCCACGTTCTACTGTGGGCACTATTACTGAAGTATATGATTACTTGCGTCTCTTGTATGCGCGAGCGGGAACAGCATATTGTCCACAATGTGATGCAAAAGTAGAACGGCAGACACCGCAACAAATTGTTGATCAGGTTCTGGATATGCCTGCGGGGGAAAAATTTCAAGTTCTTGCTCCAGTGGTACGCACGAGAAAAGGCGAATTTGTTGAGCTATTCCAAGAGTTAGCTGCTCAAGGGTACTCGCGTGTGCGGGTAGATGGGAAAAACTATTCTCTGTCGGAACCACCTACATTAAAGAAACAAGTTAAGCATGATATCGAAGTAATTGTTGATAGGCTGCAGGTTAAGCAATCGCAAAAACAAAGATTGACTGATTCGGTGGAAACTGCACTTAATTTGGCAGATGGTGTAGTTATTTTAGAATTCGTCGATAAGCCAGAAGATGATCCACAGCGCAATAGACGTTTTTCAGAGAAAATGTCTTGTCCAAATGGGCATGTACTGAATGTTGATGAGCTAGAGCCCAGAGCCTTTTCTTTTAACTCGCCTTATGGTGCATGTCAGGTCTGTGACGGAATTGGTACAAAGACAGAACCGGACATTGAGTTACTCATTCCTGATGAGGATGCTCCCATTATTCGATGCGTCCAGCCTTGGACTTCAAGCCCAAACGCCCGATATTTTGAGAAATTAGTGGGGGGCTTTGCTGAGTCCTTGGGGATTGATCCCAAAACTGCTTATAAAGATTTGAGCAAGCAGCATAAGAAAGCTTTTCTTTATGGTAGTGATGAGATCATCACTGTACGTTATAAGAACCGCTATGGTCGGATACGTAATTGGAGTGCGCCTTTCGAGGGCGTTATGGGGTACCTGGAACGTAAATTAGAGGCAGCTGATTCTGATTGGTCAAAAGAAAGGCTATTGGCATATACCCGAGAGGTCGCGTGTAAAGCCTGCTCTGGAACCCGGTTACGTCCAGAGATTCTTTCAGTTCGTTTGAGCTCAGCCGGACATGGTGAGCTCTCTATTGCAGGATTATCACAATTATCTGTGGACGCAGCTGCGCGTTTCTTGGATAATTTGATGCTGGGCTCGAGAGAAAAGATGATCGCAGCGGCTGTCTTGAAAGAAATACAAGCCAGACTCAAATTTTTACTTGATGTTGGTCTTAATTATCTGACGCTAGACCGTGCGGCAGGTACGTTGTCAGGTGGGGAAGCCCAACGAATCAGATTAGCAACGCAAATCGGTTCAGGCTTAGCAGGAGTGCTTTATGTTCTTGACGAACCGTCGATAGGCTTGCACCAGCGTGATAATCAGCGGCTTATCAAAACTTTAGAGAATTTACGTGATATCGGAAATACGCTCATTGTGGTAGAGCATGATGAAGACACTATTCGGGCGGCAGATTGGCTCGTTGACATTGGTCCTCGGGCAGGAGAATATGGCGGGAATGTTGTTTACCAAGGGAAACCAGAAGGCATATTAGAAAATAAAGAATCGTTAACCGGTGCATATTTATCGGGACGAAAAGAACTTGGTGTCCCTCAACAACGTAGACCTATTGACAAAGAACGTATGCTCAGGATTATTGGTGCCAAAGAAAATAACCTGAAAAATATCAATGTCTCTGTGCCATTAGGGGTATTGTGCTGCGTAACAGGAGTATCTGGATCTGGTAAATCAACAGTAGTCAATCAAATTTTGGCAAAAACCCTGGCAAATAAACTCAACAAAGCACGGCAAGTTCCTGGGCGAGTGCAACGTGTTGAGGGGGTAGAGCATTTAGACAAATTGGTTCAGGTTGACCAATCGCCGATTGGTCGTACCCCACGTTCTAATCCTGCGACCTATACAGGAGTTTTCGATAAGATTCGTACTCTTTTTGCTCAAACTACTGAAGCAAAAACTCGGGGTTACAAACCTGGTCGATTTTCTTTTAATGTTAAAGGCGGACGATGTGAAGCCTGCCAAGGAGATGGCACGCTTAAAATCGAAATGAATTTCCTGCCTGATGTATATGTCCCGTGTGAAGTATGCCAAGGTGCGCGCTATAACCGAGAGACACTCGAGGTGAAATACAAAGGTAAATCCATCGCAGAAGTTCTTGATATGCCTATCTCTGAAGCAGCAGAGTTCTTTTCTGCGATCACATCGATTCATCGTTATCTCAGTACGCTAAGCGACGTCGGCTTAGGCTATTTACGCCTTGGGCAAGCAGCAACTACATTATCTGGTGGGGAGGCGCAACGAGTAAAATTAGCGTCTGAACTGCAGAAAAGATCCAATGGGCGTACGGTGTATATTCTTGATGAACCTACTACTGGTCTCCATTTTGAGGATATTCGCAAACTAATGTTGGTCATCCAGGGGCTAGTAGACAAAGGAAATTCTGTCATAATCATTGAACATAATTTGGATGTGATTAAGTCAGCAGATTGGATTATCGATATGGGGCCGGAAGGTGGATCTGGTGGCGGTACTGTGATTGCACAGGGAACACCAGAATCGGTTGCACAAGTACCAGAGTCATTTACCGGTCAATTCTTGGCTGATATTCTTGCGTAGCACTTGGTTGGATCCAATGAATGGGGACATATAAGATCGATTTTGGTTTGTGCACATTCTTGTGATAGCATCCAAGTTACTACCGCCCAGTGCGTATTACTATGCACTTGGGTCGCAAGTGGAGATCTTCCCACCTTATTCCGCTTTTGGCTGGATATAGGTAAAAGGTATTGGTTAATGTTTTCATTTCCAATGTGGTGTGATCTCCCGTTATCTCTATCGAGGTGACGGGTTTTCTTATGCCGCCAATAGGGGATCCAGCTTTCGACAACGGTATGTCATATCCATCTGCTACTTGAGGAGTCCCCATTAGCGCTGAAGCTCGCATTAATGAGCGTATCCGAGTACCTGAGGTGCGTCTTGTTGGTCCTAACGGAGAACAGGTTGGCATTGTGCGCATCGATGATGCTCGTAAGCTCGCTTATGATGCAGACCTAGACTTAGTTGAGGTTGCACCTAATGCTAAGCCACCGGTTTGCAAGATCATGGACTACGGTAAGTTCAAGTACGAACAAGCGCAAAAAGCGCGTGAGGCTCGTAAGAACCAACAACAAACCGTGGTGAAAGAACAAAAGTTCCGTCCTAAAATTGACGACCATGATTACGAGACAAAAAAGAACAATGTCGTTCGATTCCTGGAAAAAGGATCGAAAGTCAAAGTGACCATTATGTTCCGCGGTCGTGAGCAATCTCGTCCTGAACTTGGTTTGCGCTTGTTGGAGCGACTTGCTGAAGACGTTGCAGAAGTTGGGATTGTTGAGGCAAGGCCAAAGCAAGATGGTCGCAATATGACCATGGTTTTGGGGCCAGCTCGTAAGAGCAAAAAGTAACATACCTAGAGAAGAAGTCAAAGGATATATTCCATGAAGCAGAAAACCCATAAGGGCACCGCTAAGCGAATTAAGACCACTGGCTCCGGCAAATTGCGTCGTGAGCAAACTAACCGTCGCCACCTCCTCGAAGGTAAGCCATCAACTCGTACTCGTCGTCTGAAGGGTACTGAGGATGTAGCAAAGGCTGACACTAAGCGTGTTAAACGTCTCCTGGGCAAGGCTTAATTTTCGTTAATTTTCTTCCCAATTTTTATCCAAGAATTACCAACCATTTCATCAGTTAGGAAGTATCACAGTGGCACGTGTAAAGCGCTCAGTGAATGCTAAGAAGAAGCGTCGCGTAATCCTCAAATCAGCTAAGGGATACCGTGGTCAGCGTTCTCGCCTCTACCGTAAGGCTAAAGAACAGTGGCTACATTCCATGACTTACTCTTACCGCGATCGTCGTGCGCGTAAGTCAGAGTTCCGCAAATTGTGGATTACCCGTATCAATGCTGCAGCTCGTATGAATGACATCACGTATAATCGTCTTATTCAGGGGCTACGTCTTGCAGAAGTAGAGGTAGACCGCAAGATTCTAGCTGAGCTAGCTGTTAATGATTTTGCTGCTTTCTCTGCAATTTGCGAAACCGCAAAGGCTGCATTGCCAGAGGATGTAAACGCACCTAAAGCTGCGTAACAGTATCTAGTATTAAAACTCCGTTTATTCTAAAGTCGAGAAGGCTTGAAAATAAACGGAGTTTTCTATTTTCTCGCTTTGTGAGTGCTAGAATTAGGCGTTTAGATTTCAATTATAGCCATAGTGATTCGTCCAAAGTATTATGCGCCATGTTCTAGGATTTTTATGTTGATAGATTTCAGCCAACCTTTTACTGAAAAAACACCACGCATTGTTCATGCAGCTAAGCTGCATCGATCTGCTACACGTCGTAAGCTGAAGCAATTTATTGTCGAGGGGGAGAATTCAGTTGATGCTGCCGTCGCTACTGCTGCAGCAACAGATATCTTTGTTACACAACAAGCTGCGCAACGTTTTAGCGAAATTATAGAGACAGCAGGACATTTGGGGATTTATGTTCATCCTATATCTGAGAAAGCAGCTAAATACTTAGCTGATACAACTGCACCAACGGGTATTTTTGCTGTGTGCAAAACGGTGTTGTGGTCTAGTCGAAAGGCACTAGGGCATACGCCAAGGATAGTAAGTATTCCGGTGGAAACAAATGATCCAGGAAATGCTGGAACACTGGTGCGTATCTCAGATGCAATGGGGGCGGATTCAGTTATTTTTGCTGGAAATTGTGTTGATCCTCAAGCCTCCAAAGTGGTTCGCTCATCTGCAGGTTCTTTTTTCCATATACCTGTGGCCAAGAATCCTGATGTTGCGGAAGTGCTAGAACAAGTCAGAGCAAAAAATATGCAGATAATAGCTACGTCGGCTACCGGTGAAGTTAGCCTGGATGAGGCAGATGAATTGTTGGCACAGCCGACGGCATGGCTTTTCGGAAATGAAGCACATGGTCTGCACCCAGAGTTACTTGCACAAGCAGATTATCGAGTTCGCATTCCTATTCGCGGCCGTGCCGAATCGCTTAATCTTGCTACCGCTGCCGCTATTTGTGTTTATGAAACTGCAAAAGTCCAGGCATCTCAGCGTCGAGTCTGATTGTGTAGGTAAGTGTATATAAGATAGACAATGTCTTTGTGCACGCTAGAATAGCTAAAGATCGAAAGAATAAAGTAAAGACAAGAAAGAGTCATTAAGTGTCTGATATTGCTGATAACTCACCCATTGAACTAACTGAGGAAAGCCTGAATGCTGCTGCAGATAGCGCAATAGCAGCATTTGAGGAAGCTCGTAATTTAGAAGAGTTATTAGAGGCTCGCAAAGCACATCTTGGTGATCATGCACCTATTCCTTCTGCACGTAAAGCATTGGGAAGCATTGAGAAGGAATTGCGTAAAGAAGCGGGTCGTATCGTAAATATCGCTCGCGGTAAAATTGAGAAAAAATATGCCGAAACAAAAATAATTTTAGAGCAAAAGCGCAATGCAGAAGTGCTTAAAGCAGAGCGTGTTGATGTTACTGAGCCGACTACCCGACGCAGTGTTGGTGCACTTCATCCGATTACCACGTTGAGTGAAAATATCGCTGATATTTTCCTTGCTATGGGCTACGAAGTTGCTGAAGGGCCGGAAGTAGAGGCAGAATACTTTAATTTCGATTCCTTGAATTTTATTCCGGATCATCCAGCACGTACTTTGCAAGATACTTTCCATGTATCAGAGCCTGGCTCCAAGCAAGTATTGCGTACGCATACGTCACCGGTACAGATGCGCACTATGCTTTCTCGTCAATTACCTATCTATGTTGTATGTCCTGGTCGTGTTTTCCGTACTGATGAATTAGATGCTACGCATACTCCTGTGTTCCATCAGATAGAAGGGCTGGCTGTAGATAAGGGGCTTACTCTAGCGCATTTGCGTGGTACTTTGGATCACTTGGCGAAAAGCCTTTTTGGTGAGAAAACGAAAACTCGTATGCGCACTAATTATTTCCCTTTCACAGAGCCATCTGCAGAAGTTGACGTGTGGTTTGAGAATAAAAAGGGCGGAGCTGGCTGGATTGAGTGGGGTGGTTGCGGCATGGTGAACCCAAATGTATTGCGTGCAGCTGGTATTGACCCCGAAATATATTCTGGTTTTGCTTTTGGTATGGGATTGGAACGTACTTTGCAATTCCGCAATGGACTCAACGATATGCGTGACATGGTCGAGGGCGATATTCGTTTCACACAGCCTTTTGGTATTCGGGCCTAAAAGTGTACTGATTCTTGATAGCTTGCCGACGCATAGCTAGACGAAAAGCAAACTAACATTTCTGATATTTAAGGAGAAAATATCGTGCTTATCACGCAAAAATGGGTAACCAAATTATTGAACCAAGCCAATTCTGGTTGGTCAGTTAGCTCTGCAGAACTAGATAAAGGTTACGTGCGTGTTGGTTTTGAGACGGAAGGCTATACATCGATTCCAGAAACCACAGGTCCATTAGTTCTAGGTCGTGTCGAGCAGATCGAAGAACTTACTGGTTTCAAGAAACCCATTAGATTTTGTCAAGTAAATGTTGCTGATGCTAATGGCACTGGTGATTTACAACCTATTGTGTGCGGGGCACGCAATTTTCAAGAAGGAGATTTGGTTGTTGTTGCTTTGCCAGGCACGGTACTACCTGGCAATTTCGAGATTAGTGCTCGGAAAACTTATGATCATATTTCTGCTGGAATGATTTGTTCTGCAGCAGAATTAGGTTTAGCCGATAAACAGAATTCGGGAATTATTGTTTTAGATGATTCTTATGGCGTACCAGGGGATAGTGCATATGAAATCCTTGGTCTTGATGACACTATTTTCGATGTGAATATCACTCCAGATCGTGGCTATGCGTTATCTGCTCGTGGCTTGACTAGAGAACTAGCGTCTGCTTTCAACCTCGCTTATACTGATCCAGCTTACGACGCAGCTACCGCAGGTATTGATCTATCTGTAGTACCAGCTGTGCAAGGGGAGTTGCTTGCTATATCAGTATCGGAAGCAACTAAGGCACGTCGATTTGGTTTGCGCAAAGTTAGTGGTATCGATCCAAATGCACAGTCTCCTTTTTGGTTGCAGCGTGAACTTATGTTGAGTGGCCAGCGACCAATTAATGCAGCAACTGATGTGACAAACTACATCATGTTGTTGCTGGGGCAGCCGATGCATGCTTTCGACGCCGATAAAATTGTTGGTGGGCTAGAGATCAGAACTGCTCGCGAAGGTGAGAAATTTGAGACTCTCGACCATGTTGAACGCACGTTAAATAGCGAAGACGTTGTAATTTGCGATGAGCAAGGTATTCAATCTCTCGCTGGTGTTATGGGCGGATTATTGTCTGAGATTTCCGAAAATACCACCAATGTGTACTTTGAGGCTGCTACGTGGGATCAGATTACTACGGCACGCACTTCTCGTCGGCATAAGTTAAGCTCGGAGGCATCTAGGCGCTTTGAGCGTGGGGTAGATCCAGCATTAGTAGAAATTGCTCTCGATTATGCTTGTGCTTTATTAGTTGATATTGCTGGTGGCACAGTCGACAGCGCTCGTAGTATTTACGGAACAGCAGAATCACGCCCAAGTATTTCTATGGAGATAACGCGACCTGGCACTGTTGCTGGTGTGGATTATCGCCCAGAGACAGTGATCCAGCGCCTTGAAGAAATTGCTTGCGATGTTCGTCGCGACGCTCAAAACGGTGAATTACTTGAGGTAACGCCACCAACATGGCGCCTTGATCTTAATGAAAAAGCGGATCTTGTGGAGGAAGTGTTACGCCTTGAAGGATTAGAGGATATTCCGTCACTTATGCCGCAAGCACCAGTTGGTCGTGGATTAAGTCCTGCTCAAAAGCGTAAACGAGCTATAGGGCACAGTCTTGCGTATAACGGTTATGTGGAGGTCATTCCTACGCCTTTTATTCGTAACGATATTTTTGATATTTGGGAGTTAGCGGCTGATGATCCACGTCGTAAGGTCGTGAAGGTACAAAATCCACTAGATACAGATTATTCTGTGCTGGGTACTACGCTGTTGCCGTCTTTGTGTGAGACTGTAGGTCGCAATATCGCTCGTGGTCACAGTGATGTCAGCATTTTTGGTATGCAGCAGGTGGCTTTTGCACATAAAGAGTCTTCTCCGATGCCTAGTGTGCAGCATCGCCCAAGCGAGGCAGAATTAGCGCAGGTATTGGAATCCCTACCAATTCAGCCGCTGCATGTGGCTACTATTGCTACTGGAAAAATTGATGCTGAGGGTGTGTGGGGAGCTGGTCGTGACTACACATATGCAGATGCTATTGAATCAGCACGTATTGTGGCTCGTGCGGCAGGAGTCGAGCTTGAGGTTGCCAATACTGATGAAAATGGTTATTTACCTTGGCATCCTGGTCGCTGTGCCCAATTATTGGTTGCTGGTGAAGTTGTTGGTTATGCAGGTGAATTGCATCCACAGGTGCTTGATCGTTTAGGACTGCCTGCGCGTGTATGCGCTATGGAGATGAATGTGAGTGCTATGCCGCTGCGCGAGCCTATGCCAGCGCCTGTGCTTTCTGCTTTCCCGACGCTTAACCAAGATCTTGCTTTGGTTGTTGATGAGGAGGTTCCTGCGGAACAAGTTCGTCGTACGATTCATGAAGCAGCTGGGGATCTTCTGGAGAAGGTGGAACTTTTTGATGTGTATCGTTCAGAACGTTTGGGAGCAGAAAAGAAATCTTTGGCTTTCTCCTTAACTTTCCGTGCTCCGGATCGGACACTAACCGATGACGAATGCTCGGAGCGTAGAATGGCTGCGGTTGAATTAGCAGCACAGCGTTTTGGGGCTGAAATGCGTGCGTGATATGTAACCAACACATATTGCATATTATTCATTCATTTGCATAAAAGTGTGTGGTGTGGCATACTTCCTGCATGAGCATAAAAATTGCAGTCGCAGGCGCTAGCGGATATGCAGGCGGAGAGATTCTTCGCCTGCTTTTGTCTCATCCTGCCTATTTATCAGGGCAACTAGAGATTGGCGCCTTGACAGCAGCAACGAATGCTGGGATACCGCTTGTTCAAGCGCAACCACAGCTTTCCCAACTTGCAGATCGTGTGCTTGAAGAAACAACTTCAGAGATACTCAACGAGCATGATGTTGTTTTTCTAGGGTTGCCACATGGACACTCTGCAGCAATTGCACAAGAACTTGATTCTCATGTGCTCATCATTGATTGTGCAGCTGATTTTCGACTTAAAGACGCAGCGGCATGGAAAAAATACTATGGCAGCGAACATTCTGGTAGCTGGCCCTATGGCATCCCAGAAATGCCTGGTATGCGTGAAAAATTACAGGGTGCTCGTCGAATAGCGGTGCCAGGTTGTTTTCCCACGGGAGCAACTTTAGCTCTATTACCAGCAGTAACAGCTGGATTGATTGAACCAGAAGTATCTATTGTCTCAGTGACTGGGGTTTCAGGTGCCGGGAAAAAAGCCTCTGTTGCTTTACTGGGCGCAGAAACCATGGGCTCAGTAAAAGCGTATAACATCGCTGGAACACATCGACACACTCCAGAGATTATGCAAAATCTTTATGAGCTAAGCGGAATTGAGCATAGAGTATCTTTCACTCCAGTATTGGCGCCACTTACCCGAGGCATTCTCAGCACTGCCACGGCACCGGTGAAGCTGCTTGATGGAGAGCATATTTCTGACTGCAGTGCCCGAGTTCGCGCTGTATATGAGCAGATTTATGCTAATGAACCATGCGTGCAATTGCTACCGGAAGGGCAGCAGCCGCAAACTCAGTCAGTTCTCGGATCGAATCTATGCCAGGTGCAAGTGGCGGTCAATGAACAAGCCCATACCCTTTTCGTTACGAGCGCTATTGATAACCTCACTAAGGGCACAGCTGGTGCTGCGGTGCAGTGCATGAATATCGCTCTTGGCTGGGAAGAAACCCAAGGATTGCCGCTGGTAGGCGTCGCACCATAACATAAGAGAAAGTAAGGCGAGAACAGTGACTTTTTTAGAGCATAGTGCCCATACTGGAATAACTACTCCCCAAGGATTCCGTGCAGCTGGTATATCTGCTGGTATCAAAGAATCTGGAAACAAAGATATGGCGTTAGTGGTTAATGCTGGTCCTGAGTTTCATGCAGCAGGTGTGTTTACCCGCAATCGTATTGTGGCTGCACCAGTAAAAATAACAAAAAAAGTGCTTGCCGACGCCCAGCTCAAGGCAATTATCTATAACTCAGGGAACGCCAATGCCTGTACTGGAAAGCAAGGCGACGAAGATGCCACGGGTATTGTGGAGGAAGTAGCAAAACAACTGGCAATGGATACCACTGATGTTGCTATTTGTTCTACAGGACTCATTGGTGAGCCATTGCCAATGCCTAAACTACTGCACGGCGTTGCTGAGTTGGTTCCTCGTCTTGATCGCAACGGGCATGATGCTGCGGAAGCAATAATGACCACAGATACAGTTGCGAAAGAAGCTGTTATTGATATGGGACAGTGGACTATTGCTGCAATGGGTAAGGGAGTAGGTATGATGGCTCCGTCTTTGGCAACGATGCTGGTGTGTATTACCACAGACGCTCATGTGGAAAAAGACTTTTTGCAGCAATGCTTAGCAAAAGCATGCGATAAAACATTCAATACCATTGATATTGATGGTTCCACCTCTACAAATGACACTGTATTAGTTATGGCTAATGGTGCTTCAGGCGTTAGTCCGTCGGACGCGGAGTTTGAGCAGGCATTAGAAAAAGTATGTGCGAATATAGCTGATCAACTACAAGCTGATGCAGAGGGAGTAACAAAGCGTGTGAGGATTACTGTGACTGGTGCACGTGATGACCAGCAAGCACTTAATGCTGCACGTACTCTTGGTCGGGATAACTTATTTAAGTGTGCAATGTTTGGTTCAGATCCCAATTGGGGTCGTGTACTAGCAGCAATTGGTATGGCAGATGCTGAAATGGATCCAGATAATATCTCAGTTTTCTTCAATGATCACGCAGTGTGTTTATCTTCATGTGGTACCGCTGATGCAAGAACCGTCGATCTCAGTGGTAGCGATATTGCAGTTCGAGTTGATCTAGGCACTGGTGGCAGCGGGCAAGCTTTTGTACGTACGACAGATCTTTCTCATGCGTATGTTGAAATCAATTCAGCTTATTCAACTTAATGCTGTTGCGTTAATTGCTTTTACAGGTCACCGACACTGGCTTTAATTTCTTTTGAGCAACGTGTTCCAAAGAAAGGACACATTATGACAGATTCAGTAGCCTCAGCATCACATTCACTCAGTGCAGCGCAAAGAGCAACGGTTCTTGCCGAGGCTTTGCCGTGGTTGCAGCACTATCGCGATAAAATTGTCGTCGTTAAGTATGGCGGAAACGCTATGGTTGATGAACGCCTTAAGGCTGCTTTTGCTGCAGACATGGTATTGCTGCGTACCATTGGGGCGAAACCAGTAGTTGTGCATGGTGGTGGACCACAGATTTCTGCCATGCTCGATAAACTTGGGCTTGTTGGTGAGTTTAAGGGTGGGTTTCGAGTTACAACGCCAGAGGTAATGGATGTAGTTCGCATGGTGCTGTTTGGACAAGTGGGCAGAGACTTAGTCGGACTCATTAACTCTCATGGACCCTACGCAGTGGGAACATCTGGTGAGGATGCTGGACTTTTTCGAGCCCATAAGCGCTTAGTCGAGGTTGATGGAGAACCAACGGACATTGGTTTAGTGGGCAATATCACGCACGTGGATGCCAGTAGCTTAATGGATATCATCGAAGCGGGACGTATCCCTGTTGTCTCTACCATTGCGCCTGGCGACGATGGGCAAGTGTATAACATCAATGCGGATACTGCAGCAGGTGCCCTTGCTAGTGCTATAGGCGCTGAACGCTTAGTCATTCTTACCAATGTTGAAGGGTTATATACTGACTGGCCCGATAAGAGTTCTTTGGTATCGCAAATATCGGTGAGCGAGCTTGCTGCCATTTTGCCTACACTGGATTCTGGCATGATCCCGAAAATGGAATCGTGCTTATCAGCAGTCAGTGCGGGGGTTTCGGCGGCACACGTTATTGATGGGAGAACAGAGCACGCTGTAGTTCTTGAGTTACTTACTACTGGAGGAATCGGCACAATGGTCTTGCCTGATGAGTATCAAGATAAACTCCATGCCACCACTATTTTCCGCTCGTAATGTAGCTCGTAATTTAGTCGCATAACGGATAAAACCTCAAAGGAATATGAAAATGAATCAACACATTACACATGAGGCTATTGCTCAGAATTCTTATTCACAAGCATGGACAGATAGCTTGATGAATACCTATGGAACTCCGGAGCTAGAACTTGTTGGTGGTTCGGGTGTCATGGTGCGCGATAGTCAAGGTCGTGAGCATATAGACCTGCTTGCTGGAATTGCAGTTAATGCTTTAGGACACGCACATCCTGGGATTATTGAAGCAGTTAATACGCAATTGGGAACTCTAGGTCATGTTTCTAATCTTTTCATTTCAGCTCCAGTGGTGCAGGCAGCACAAAAAATTATTGAACGTTTCGCATCGGAAAATGAAAAGATTATGCAAGAAACTCGGGTTTTCTTTTGTAATTCTGGTGCAGAGGCCAATGAAGCAGCCCTAAAAATAGCTAGACTCACTGGAAAGAAAAGAGTTCTTGCTGCTCATCATGGTTTCCATGGAAGGACTCTTGGTTCATTAGCCCTTACCGGGCAACCAACAAAACGTGCTCCTTTTGAGCCTTTGGCTGGTGGGGTGGAGTTCTATCCTTATGGCGATAGTGAATACTTACGAAAGTTGGTTGAGCTTAATCCTGCGGATACTGCCGCCATTATTTTGGAGCCTATTCAAGGAGAAACCGGTGTTATTCCTGCTCCTCACGGTTTTCTAACACAAGTGCGGCAGCTATGCGACGAGCACAATATCTTATTCATCGTTGATGAGGTGCAGACAGGCGTCGGCAGAACTGGCGATTTTTTTGCGTTCCAACATGAATATGTGACCCCTGACGTCGTTACCTTGGCTAAAGGCTTAGGCGGTGGGTTACCTATTGGTGCGACTATTGCTACTGGTGCGGCGGCTAGTTTGCTTACTCCGGGAAGTCATGGAACAACTTTTGGTGGTAATCCAGTGGTGTGTGCAGCTGCGAATGTAGTTCTGGACGTAGTAGATCAAGATTTTTGCGCTGAAGTTGCTGCCAAAGGGCAGCGATTCATCGATGGGCTGTCTGCTTTAGCAGGCGTTGCGCATGTGCGTGGACGTGGACTTATGCTTGGTGTTGTGCTTGATAATACTGTGCTGGAAAAAGCAACTGCGCAGCAATTGGTGGCAAAAGCTACTCAGTATGGGTTGATACTTAACGCTCCTCGTGCAGATGTTATTCGGATTACTCCGCCATTAATCATCAGTACGGCAGAGATTGATGATGCTTTAGAACGTTTTGCGGCTTTATTAGCAGATGTTCATGCAGCATGAAAATATAGAAAAATATGGATGTGTAGTTTTAGAACAGGAAAGTAACAAAATGGAACAACAAGTAAGTACACAAGTACGCCATTTCTTAGCTGACGATGATCTTAGTCCAGCAGAGCAAGCACAAGTTATTGAACTTGCTTTGGAATTAAAAAAGAATCCTTATGTGAAGAAAACTTTTGCGGGACCACAATCAGTAGCGGTGCTTTTTGATAAAAGTTCGACTCGTACTCGTTTTTCTTTCGGCGCGGCAATCGCAGAATTGGGTGGCAATGCAATCATGGTCGAACCTGGTTCCACTCAATTGACAAAAGGCGAGACAGCACAAGATACTGGTGCGATTTTGTCTGGCTATACTTCTGCGATTGTGTGGCGTACCTATGCTCACCAAAACTTAGTTGATATGGCAGAAGCTGCAACTGTTCCAGTCATTAATGGGCTTTCCGATGATTTGCACCCTTGTCAGATTCTTGCTGACTTAGTGACCTGCGTGGAAAAGCTCTGTCCTGAGCAAGGTGTTGCAGGATTAAAAAATAAGCGGGCGGTCTATCTTGGCGATGGCAATAATAATATGGCTAATTCTTATTTAATTGGTTTTGCGACGGCAGGTATGGATATCACAGTCATTGCACCGGCTGGTTTCCAACCCCAGCAGTCTTTTGTCGATAGAGCACGGCAGCGCGCTGAACTTACTGGTGCTCATGTGCTAGTCACTGATGATGTAGCCCATGTGCGTGATGCAGATGTTGTGATTACCGACACGTGGGTTTCAATGGGAATGGAAAATGATGGCATTGATCGTCGTACGCCTTTTTTGCCTTATCAAGTCAATGATGAACTTATGGCTCAAGCGGGTGAGAATGCCATTTTTATGCATTGTCTACCGGCTTATCGAGGTAGTGAAGTAACTGCTAGTGTCATTGATGGTCCACAATCGGTGGTGATTCAAGAAGCGCATAATCGATTGCATGCACAAAAGGCCTTAATGGTATGGTTGATTGAGAATCAGCCACAATAATATGTGCATTCTCTGCGCATGGTTCTGCTGTGTGTTTTAGACATCGTACCCATGTAAAGGGTGATGTGTGTTCCCCGAAAGCAAGTTGTATTTATTCCATTTCTTTAATAATATGAATACTTATCGGCTTGATGACATTCGCTTAACCGAGGTCTTATGCCAGATATTTCCATATTATGCATGGCTTTATGTCAAATGATTGCTACAAATTGAGGATACTAATTAATGGCTATGGGGCAGATGACACGCACAATGCGTCAAGCATTGATTGTGGATCTTTTGGAGACGCAGCAGGTGACAAGTCAGAAACAATTATCTGACTTGTTAAAAGAAAAGGGTGCAGAGATTACCCAGGGAACACTATCGCGTGATCTTGACGAGCTTGGTGCTCGAAAAGTACGTCCTGATAATGGTGCTTCGTTTTATGTTGTAGGTGAATTAGAAAATCCTCAAGTAAATGCGGGGAGTGGTACCTGGGAACGATTGCGGAAAATGCTTGAAGATCTTTTGGTTTCCACGGACTATTCTGCGAATATGGCAGTTTTGCGTACTCCACCGGGAGCTGCTCAGTTTTTAGCTAGTTTTATTGATCGAGTTGGCATGGAAGAAGTAGTGGGAACAATCGCAGGTGATGATACTGTGTTTGTTTTGGCACGTGATCCTATGACCGGCAAAGAGCTCAGTGAAATCATTAGTCAGCGAAAGTACCGGATGCCTGATACAGAGTCGGTCGACGCAAAGAAGCAATAGAGTTCATTAAATAAGTGCTAATTAAGTATTAATTTATTAATTAAGGAGAAACAATGACAAATCGTGTAGTGCTCGCATATTCAGGAGGCCTTGATACCTCCGTAGCAATCCCATACTTGGCAAAGATGACTCAGGGAGAAGTGGTTGCTGTATCGCTTGATCTTGGTCAAGGCGGGGAGGACATGGAAAATGTTCGCCAGCGTGCCCTTGACTGTGGAGCCGTAGAGTCCATCGTGATCGATGCTAAAGATGAATTTGCAGAAGATTATTGCTTACTGACGATCAAAGCCAATGGTATGTATATGAAACAATATCCACTGGTATCTGCAATTTCACGTCCATTGATTGTGAAACACCTGGTGCAGGCAGCTCAAGAACATGGTGGTACGCACGTATCTCATGGCTGCACTGGTAAAGGTAATGACCAAGTGCGTTTCGAGGTTGGTTTCCGTAGCCTTGCTCCCGATTTGGAGATTATCGCTCCAGCACGTGACTATGCTTGGACGCGCGATAAAGCTATTGCGTTTGCAGAAGAGATTAATCTACCAATTGAGCAATCCAAAAAGTCTCCTTTCTCTATTGACCAAAATGTATGGGGTCGTGCTGTGGAAACAGGATTCCTAGAAGATTTGTGGAATCCACCAACGAAAGACCTCTACGCATATACCGAGGATCCTGCATTAGGAAATGCACCTGATGAGGTCATCATTTCTTTCCAATCTGGTGTTCCAGTTGCAATCGACGGTCGTCCAGTGACTGTGCTTGAAGCAATTGAAGAGCTTAACCGCCGCGCAGGTGCGCAAGGCGTTGGTCGTCTTGATATGGTTGAGGACCGTTTAGTTGGTATTAAGTCTCGCGAAGTATATGAGGCGCCAGGGGCGATTGCCTTAATCACTGCTCATGAAGCACTTGAAGATGTGACTGTTGAGCGTGAGCTTGCTCGTTATAAGCGCGGTATTGACGCGCGTTGGTCTGAAGAAGTCTATGACGGTTTATGGTATGGACCGCTAAAACGCTCACTTGATGCGTTTATTGAGTCTACTCAACAGCACGTTACCGGTGATATTCGTATGGTGCTTCATGCTGGAAAATGTGTGGTCAATGGTCGTCGATCAGCTTCATCGCTTTACGACTTTAACTTGGCAACATATGATACCGGCGACACTTTCGACCAGACCTTGGCTAAAGGTTTCGTCGAATTGCATGGTTTATCATCTAAGATCGCTAACAGCCGTGATCGCAAATCAGCTGAATAAATCTTGCTAGAATAGCGCTGAAAACTAAGCGTTGAGGATGAATTAAGGAGCTTGATAGCAGTGGAAAAGCATGGCACAAATCAAGGTGCATTATGGGGCGGTCGTTTTTCAGGCGGACCAAGCGACGCAATGTTTGCCTTGAGTGTGTCTACACATTTTGACTGGGTATTGGCTCCTTATGATGTGTTGGCGTCGAAGGCTCATGCAAAGGTTTTGCATAAGGCTGGGCTTTTGAGTGATGCTGACCTCGATACCATGCTGTCTGGACTTGATGAGCTTGGAAAAGCTGTCGCAGATGGTAGTTTTGCACCATTGCCTACTGATGAGGATGTGCATGGGGCAATGGAGCGTGGCTTGATTGATATAGTCGGTGCTGAAGTGGGAGGTCGATTAAGAGCTGGACGTTCCCGAAATGATCAAGTTGCCACACTATTTCGTATGTGGGTGCGTGATGCAATCCGCGCATTGGCATTAGATGTTAGTGAGTTAGTAGATGCATTATCTGCACAAGCGGCTCAGCACCCTGGTGTTATTATGCCAGGGAAGACACATTTTCAAGCAGCTCAACCAGTGCTTTTAGCTCATGCGCTCTTAGCTCATGCACATCCATTGTTGAGAGATATCGAGCGATTGCAAGATCTCGATAAGCGTTTGGCAGTCAGTCCTTATGGATCAGGTGCATTAGCGGGTTCATCGCTGCAGTTAGATCCAGAGGCGATTGCAGCTGAACTTGGTTTTGATAGTGCAGCCGATAATTCTCTCGACGCCACAAGTTCGCGTGATTTTGCAGCTGAAACTGCATATGTCTTGGCTCAAATTGCGGTTGATATGTCACGGCTTGCCGAGGAGATCATTGCATGGTCCACACCAGAGTTTGGGTATATAACTTTGCATGATTCCTGGTCTACGGGATCCTCTATTATGCCGCAGAAAAAGAATCCGGATGTTGCAGAATTGGCGCGTGGAAAAACTGGACGCCTTATTGGCAATTTATCTGGTCTTATGGCTACGCTGAAAGCGATGCCATTGGCATATAATCGTGATTTGCAAGAAGATAAAGAGCCTATTGTGGATTCAGTTACTCAGCTTAAGCTGTTACTGCCAGCAATGACTGGGTTGGTATCTACTCTGGTATTCCATCCAGATCGTATGTTGGAGTTAGCACCAGCAGGATATACCTTGGCTACCGATTTGGCAGAGTGGATGGTGCGTCAGGGAGTACCATTCCGAGAAGCACATGAGGCATCGGGAGCTTGCGTGCGTATCGCTGAGCAACGTGGTGTCGAATTAGATGAATTAACCGATGAAGAACTCGCTAGCGTCGATGAGCGACTTCATCCAGCTGTTCGAGAAGTGCTTACTGTAGAAGGCGCAGTTGCTGCCCGTAGTACGCGTGGTGGCACTGCGCAGCCCTGTGTGGATGAACAGCGTGTGCGCGTGAATGAACTTAATGCACAGTACAAAGAGTGGGCTGAGCATGGTGTACGCGATTAGCGCACCTGTCTTTGGTCTTCTAGAGTAGGGTGGAACACATGGCTATTTCTGCTGAGCTTATGGATATTCTTGTATGTCCTATTGACAAAGGTGATCTGACGTATATTCCAGAAGATAATGTTCTTCTCAATGAACGCTTAGGGAAGGCATATCGAATCGAAGATGATATTCCAGTGCTTCTTGCCGAGAAAGCCTTTGACTGGAATAAAAATTCATAATTCACAAACATACTGATGTAAGTAAAAGGATTTCTATGCCTGATAATATTATTGATGAGCTGCAGTGGCGCGGTTTGATTAACGACTCAACCGATATAGAGGCATTGCGCCAAGAGTGTGAAAAACCAATTACGTTATACTGTGGATTTGATCCGACAGGTGATTCTTTGCACGCTGGACATCTAGTTCCTATGCTCATCATGCGCCGATTCCAGCAATATGGGCATCGCCCTATTATGTTGGCTGGTGGGGCTACTGGCATGATCGGCGATCCACGTGATGTAGGTGAGCGTGTGATGCTTACCGAAGAAAAAGTTGCCCAGAATTTGGAGTCCATCAAAAAGCAACTTCGACGTTTCGTTGATTTTGATGGTGGTGAGACTGGTACAACAGCACATAAAGCACTCATGGTCAATAATGCTGACTGGACTTCTGGTATGTCTGTAATTGAATTTTTGCGTGATGTTGGAAAAAACTTTTCACTTAATACCATGCTTGATCGCGATACTGTGAAGCGTCGTTTGGAAAGTGACGGCATCTCTTACACCGAGTTCTCCTATATGCTGCTGCAAGCTAATGATTTCGTGCAGTTACGTCGTCAGTATGATTGCGTTCTGCAAGTAGGAGGCGGGGATCAATGGGGAAATATTGTCTCTGGTGTTGATCTGAATCGTCGTGTTGATAGTGCAAAGGTGCATGGAATAACAGTGCCTTTGGTTACTGACGCGCAGGGAAATAAGTTTGGTAAGTCTACTGGTGGCGGAAAACTATGGCTTGACGATCAATTAACTAGCCCGTATGCGTGGTATCAGTATTTCCTTAATGCGGGTGATTCAGTTGTTTTGGATTATCTGCGTTGGTTTACTTTCCTGACTCAAGAAGAAATTGCCGAGTATGAAGTTGCTGTGCAGGAGCGTCCGCATTTGCGTGAAGCTCAACGACGACTAGCGCAAGAAATGACTAATCTAGTGCATGGTGAAACTGCCACCCATGCTGTTGAGTTAGCTGCTTCTGCCTTATTCGGACGCGCAGAATTAGCGGATCTTGATGAGGAAACACTTTCCGGAGCCTTGCATGAAACAAAAGTTGCTGAATTATCACTAGACAATGGCTACACAATTATTGATTTGTTAGTAGAAAGTGGTCTAGTTGATTCTAAGGGAGCTGCGCGACGAACAATCAAAGAAGGTGGCGCCTATGTTAATAATCAGCGGATTAGCGATGAGAACTGGCAACCTGAGTCAGTGGATTTATTGCATGATGCATGGTTAGTGTTGCGCAAAGGGAAGAAGAATTTTGCTGGTATTCACTTTTCATAGACCCTAATTCGTTATCGGAGCAAGTATATTGCTCCGATTTTTTTTCTAAAAACCTGTTGTGTGCTGTGTGTTTGACAGTGGTGGGGTGTTGTTTGTATTGTTTATTTTCGCTGCTGTTGAGTGCTGGCTTCTTTGTTGGGGGTTGGTGTTTGGTGGTGGGTGTTGTTTGAGAACTCGATAGTGTACTGATAGTGATCATTTTTTGATGGTTGATTAACATTGTTTTTTGTGGGGAGTGTTTTTGTCTCGTCGATGGGATGCTCTTCATTTGTTTTTTTGGTGGATTGATTGATTGCGCTGCATGGCATGGTTGTGTGTTGTGTGGGTGTGGTTGGTTGGTTTGCTGGTTTTTGTTTTTTGTTGGGTATTGGGCTTTTCACGGCCTGTGCTTGCTTACTTTTTTGTTTGTGAGTGTTTTTGTGGAGAGTTTGATCCTGGCTCAGGACGAACGCTGGCGGCGTGCTTAACACATGCAAGTCGAACGGAAAGGCCCTGCTTGCGGGGTGCTCGAGTGGCGAACGGGTGAGTAACACGTGGGTGATCTGCCCTTCACTCTGGGATAAGCCTGGGAAACTGGGTCTAATACTGGATAGGACCATGCTTTAGTGTGTGTGGTGGAAAGTTTTTTCGGTGGAGGATGAGCCCGCGGCCTATCAGCTTGTTGGTGGGGTAATGGCCTACCAAGGCGTCGACGGGTAGCCGGCCTGAGAGGGTGGACGGCCACATTGGGACTGAGATACGGCCCAGACTCCTACGGGAGGCAGCAGTGGGGAATATTGCACAATGGGCGCAAGCCTGATGCAGCGACGCCGCGTGGGGGATGACGGCCTTCGGGTTGTAAACCTCTTTCGCTAGGGACGAAGCGTAAGTGACGGTACCTAGATAAGAAGCACCGGCTAAATACGTGCCAGCAGCCGCGGTAATACGTATGGTGCGAGCGTTGTCCGGAATTACTGGGCGTAAAGAGCTCGTAGGTGGTTTGTTGCGTCGTCTGTGAAATTCTGGGGCTTAACTTCGGGTCTGCAGGCGATACGGGCATAACTTGAGTGCTGTAGGGGAGACTGGAATTCCTGGTGTAGCGGTGGAATGCGCAGATATCAGGAGGAACACCGATGGCGAAGGCAGGTCTCTGGGCAGTAACTGACGCTGAGGAGCGAAAGCATGGGGAGCGAACAGGATTAGATACCCTGGTAGTCCATGCTGTAAACGGTGGGCGCTAGGTGTGGGGGTTGTTCACGATTCCTGTGCCGTAGCTAACGCATTAAGCGCCCCGCCTGGGGAGTACGGTCGCAAGGCTAAAACTCAAAGGAATTGACGGGGGCCCGCACAAGCGGCGGAGCATGTGGATTAATTCGATGCAACGCGAAGAACCTTACCTGGGCTTGACATATGCAGGATTGGCGCAGAGATGTGTTGTCCCTTGTGGTCTGTATACAGGTGGTGCATGGTTGTCGTCAGCTCGTGTCGTGAGATGTTGGGTTAAGTCCCGCAACGAGCGCAACCCTTGTCTTATGTTGCCAGCACGTGTGGTGGGGACTCATGAGAGACTGCCGGGGTTAACTCGGAGGAAGGTGGGGATGACGTCAAATCATCATGCCCCTTATGTCCAGGGCTTCACACATGCTACAATGGTCGGTACAGTGGGTTGCGATACTGTGAGGTGGAGCTAATCCCTTAAAGCCGGTCTTAGTTCGGATTGGAGTCTGCAACTCGACTCCATGAAGTCGGAGTCGCTAGTAATCGCAGATCAGCAATGCTGCGGTGAATACGTTCCCGGGCCTTGTACACACCGCCCGTCACGTCATGAAAGTTGGTAACACCCGAAGCCCATGGCCTAACCTTTTGGGAGGGAGTGGTCGAAGGTGGGATTGGCGATTGGGACGAAGTCGTAACAAGCCGTACCGGAAGGTGCGGCTGGATCACCTCCTTTCTAGGGAGTTTTTTGTGCACCCCCTTTTTTTGTTTTGTTTTGTTGTTTGTGGGGTGTTGTTTTTTGTGGACGATGCTGCGCGCATGGTTTTGTGTGTGTGGTTGGTTTGTGTTGGTTGATTGTTGGATTGTGGTTGTTGTTGGTGCATTGTTGGGTGTCTGGGATGGCACTGTGTGTTTGTCCTTGGTGGGGATGCTGCTGTGCGCGCATGGTTTTGTGTGTGGGGTGTTTCTTGTGTTGTGTGAGAACTGTATAGTGGACGCGATGCAATTTTTTTTTGTGTCTATTCTTTTTTGTGTCTTAGTTGTTTTTTGTTTTTGTTTGTTGTTTTTGTGTAAGGGCACACGGTGGATGCCTTGGTAGTGTGAGCCGATGAAGGACGTGGAAGGCCGCGATAGTCCTCGGGGAGTTGTCAATCGAGCGTTGATCCGAGGGTGTCCGAATGGGGAAACCTGGCCATAGTTATGTGTGGTTACCCGCCATTGAATGTATAGGTGGTGTGGGGGTTACGCGGGGAAGTGAAACATCTTAGTACCCGTAGGAAGAGAAAATAATAATGATTCTGCTAGTAGTGGCGAGCGAACGTGGATGAGGCTAAACCTGTTGTGTGTGATACCGGGCAGGGGTTGCATGATGGGGGTTGTGGGTGTGTGATGTGACTGGTCTGTCTGCTGGTTGCTTGTGGCATGTGTGTTAGCGGAAGTGGTTTGGAATGGCCTGCCGTAGTGGGTGAGAGTCCCGTACGTGAAAGTGTGTGTGTCATGGGTTGTTGCGTTACCCGAGTAGCAGCGGGCTCGTGGAATCTGCTGTGAATCTGCCAGGACCATCTGGTAAGCCTAAATACTTGCATTGACCGATAGCGGATGAGTACCGTGAGGGAATGGTGAAAAGTACCCCGGGAGGGGAGTGAAATAGTACCTGAAACCGTGTGTTTACAATCCGTCAGAGCCTTTTGGGGTGATGGCGTGCCTTTTGAAGAATGAGCCTGCGAGTCAGCGGCATGTCGCGAGGTTAACCCGTGTGGGGTAGTCGTAGCGAAAGCGAATCCTAATGGGGTGTGTGAGTGGCATGTTCTGGACCCGAAGCGGGGTGATCTACCCATGGCCAGTGTGAAGCAGCTGTAAGAGGTTGTGGAGGCGCGAACCCACTTAGGTTGAAAACTGAGGGGATGAGTTGTGGGTAGGGGTGAAAGGCCAATCAAACTCCGTGATAGCTGGTTCTCCCCGAAATGCATTTAGGTGCAGCGTTGTGTGTTTCTTGCCTGAGGTAGAGCTACTGGTTGGTTGAGCGGGACTATCATCTTAGCAATGTCAGCCAAACTCCGAATGCGGGTGAAGTGAGAGCATGGCAGTGAGACTGCGGGGGATAAGCTCCGTTGGTCGAGAGGGAAACAGCCCAGATCGCCGGTTAAGGCCCCTAAGGGTGTACTAAGTGGGAAAGGATGTGGGATCGCGAAGACAGCCAGGAGGTTGGCTTAGAAGCAGCCATCCTTGAAAGAGTGCGTAATAGCTCACTGGTCGAGTGGTTCTGCGCCGACAATGTAGTGGGGCTCAAGTACACCGCCGAAGCCGCGGCAAGCAATTTTTTTGTTGTTTGGGTAGGGGAGCGTCGTGCATGGTGTGAAGCAGTCTGGTGATGGGTTGTGGATTGTGTGCGAGTGAGAATGCAGGCATGAGTAACGAATGAGAAGTGGAAAACTTTTCCGCCGGATGACTAAGGGTTCCTGGGTTAAGCTAATCTTCCCAGGGTGAGTCGGGACCTAAGGCGAGGCCGACAGGCGTAGTCGATGGATAACCAGTTGATATTCTGGTACCCGTATATGCGCGTCAAGTGGTGAATCGGTGATACTAACTGCCCTGAAGCATGTGATGGCTTTGTGTTGTTGTGTGTGGATGCGTGGGATCTGAGCTGGTAGTAGTCAAGTGATGGGGTGACGCAGGAAGGTAGCCGAGCCACTTATTGGATTGTGGTGTAAGCGTGTGGCCCGTATGCTTGGTAAATCCGGTGTACATGTGGGTGAGGCGTGATGCGTACCCGTTGTGGGGATGTTGGTGATCCTATGCTGTCGAGAAAAGCCTCTAGCGAGTGTGTGTATGGCCCGTACCCATAACCGACACAGGTGGTCAGGTAGAGTATACTAAGGCGTTCGGGTGAACTGTGGTTAAGGAACTCGGCAAAATGCCCCCGTAACTTCGGGAGAAGGGGGGCCACTGTTGGTGAACGACGTGTTGAGCTGGTGGTGGTCGCAGAGAATAGAGGGAAGCGACTGTTTATTAAAAACACAGGTCCGTGCGAAAACGTGGAAGTTGATGTATACGGACTGACGCCTGCCCGGTGCTGGAAGGTTAAGAGGACCTGTTAGATCCTTGTGGTCGAAGCGGAGAATTTAAGCCCCAGTAAACGGCGGTGGTAACTATAACCATCCTAAGGTAGCGAAATTCCTTGTCGGGTAAGTTCCGACCTGCACGAATGGCGTAACGACTTCCCTGCTGTCTCAACCACAGGCCCGGTGAAATTGCAGTACGAGTAAAGATGCTCGTTTCGCGCGGCAGGACGAAAAGACCCCGGGACCTTTACTATAGCTTGGTATTGGTGTTTGGTGCGGTTTGTGTAGGATAGGTGGGAGACTGTGAAGCTGTGACGCTAGTTGTGGTGGAGTTGTTGGTGAAATACCACTCTGATTGTATTGAGCATCTAACCTTGGCCCGTGATCCGGGTTGGGGACAGTGCCTGGTGGGTAGTTTAACTGGGGCGGTTGCCTCCTAAAGTGTAACGGAGGCGCCCAAAGGTTTCCTCAGCTTGGTTGGTAATCAGGTGGTGAGTGTAAGTGTATAAGGGAGCTTGACTGTGAGAGTGACGGCTCGAGCAGGGACGAAAGTCGGGACTAGTGATCCGGCATCTACGTATGGAAGTGGTGTCGCTCAACGGATAAAAGGTACCCCGGGGATAACAGGCTGATCTTCCCCAAGAGTCCATATCGACGGGATGGTTTGGCACCTCGATGTCGGCTCGTCGCATCCTGGGGCTGGAGTAGGTCCCAAGGGTTGGGCTGTTCGCCCATTAAAGCGGCACGCGAGCTGGGTTTAGAACGTCGTGAGACAGTTCGGTCTCTATCCGCCGCGCGCGTTGAAACTTGAAGAAGGCTGTCCCTAGTACGAGAGGACCGGGACGGACGTACCTCTAGTGTGCCAGTTGTTCCGCCAGGGGCATGGCTGGTTGGCTACGTACGGGAGGGAGAACCGCGAAAAGACATCATAAGCGGGAAGCCTGTTTTGAGATGAGGTTTCGTTTGGGTTCCCTGTAGATGAGGGGTTGATAGGCTGGGTCTGGAAGCCATGTGAGTGGTGGAGGTGACTGGTACTAATTGGCCGATAAAAAAAACAACAATAATGGGAAAATATATGGTTGTTGGGATGCATTTGGGGTAGATGTGTGTGCTGCTGTGCTGTGTTGTGTGGTGGTGAAGAAAGAGTTGTGTTGTGTTTGCTGTGCAGTGTCTGGCATGGCATGGGGGGCATCCTTTTGTGGTGTTTCTTGTGGTTGTGTTGGTGGTTGTTGTGTCAGGGGTACACCCGGTCCCATTTCGAACCCGGTCGTTAAGTCTGATTGCGCTGATGGTACTGCATCTGGGAGGGTGTGGGAGAGTAGGTCGCTGCCAACATTGGTTTTTTAATATTGTGTTGTGGGGTGTGCGTTGTGCATACCCCCCTTTTTTTTGTGCTTGTGTTGTTGTGTGCACACAAGGGGTGCAGGATCACAGGGGTGTGGGGGTGTGCTACCCGGGTGTGTGGGGGCTGTCCGGGTGTGTGTTGTGTGATGTTGATTCGTCCTATTGCAGTTCAACAAAAAACTGGTGTTTGATGTCAATTTTAGTAGAGCACAGCATCTAGAGGACACCGATACCCCGCAGACCCCCAACTCACCCCACCACCTGAACCCCATGATGTCACCATAAAATCTGCACATTATATGACCCGGCTCACCAGGAAGGTCGATTTTCGTACACACCTATAATGGGGGATACGCCTCCGTTTCCATGCAAGGGTCAAGATAATGCTCTAAGGTTCAATTCAACAGAAAGGCGATGCAGCATAGAGAATCGAAAATAAAAGCGTACCCAGAATTTTTTCTTTACTGAAACCAAGAAAGGTTGAAGCAATGAGAAAAACCATGAAAGCAATTGCACTAAGTACCACTCTCGCATTAAGCTTTCTCCACAGCATCGCAGGTGCAGAAACTGACAATGAAAAAGAAACCGTCTGGTCGGAAGATGCAATAGCAGAAACGCTAGAAAATATATCGGAAGAGGATCTCCAGTTTGTCGAAAAGGTAGCTTCCATCGGAGAGCACTACCAGGGAGCAGAAGACGGAAAGCTAACTGTTGACCTGACCGATGAGGAAATCAAGTCAAACTACGATTTCTCAGATTCCGAACTTGAGCAGCTTCACGCAATCATGAATCTCGATCGAGAGACCCTTGATCGCGGCAAGAATGATAAGCGGATTGTCACAACATATGACCATCGTCTTGGACATATCAGTAATAACGATCTCGAGTACGGTGCTGCAGCTACTCTCGTTGTTGCAGCCGAAGCGGGTCCCTATGCCTTAGAGGCAGCCTTCATTGCCTGGGCATTCATCGAAGCAGGTCCAATTGGGACACTGGTTGCCTCAGTCGGTGGTGCACTTGGTTTTGCTTTCTTCGCTGATCTCGCTCTTAAAATCACTGGAGCTGTCGCACAGAGTAAGGGGATAACCTTCTATAGCAAATGCGGCTTCCCGCCGCTCAGGGCAGAAATCGAGGATGATTAATATGATATCGTCTACTGGGTTCACATCTCGAATCTATGAGTTGATTGGTGCAGTTTTCGCAGTCTGCGCATCTTCCATCATAGAGGTTCATGGGTTTTCCGGTTTTCTCGCAGATTCTTGGTACCCATGGATGTATGCAATAGTCCTGCTTGCAACATTCGGTATGGCCGTTTATGCGAAGAGGAATCTACAGGACAGGTGGGCAGAGCAGATTCGCACCACGTCATTTTTCATGGCAATCATTTTCATTTCCATAGCATTGCCCAATGACATTTCACGTGCTGTTACTATCATTTTTGCAGTTACCCATCTATTTATCCCGACGAAACTTAATTCAAACCGGGATAAAATAGAGGGAAACTAGCCAAAAGGCCGCACTGCAGTGGGTAAATAAAGTGCTGTGTTCTACCAAAATTGACATAGACTAACATACCCCCTCACCTGCACAGACAGGGACACAACCTGGCATAAAGTGTCCTCTTTTTCACGTTGTTGACGGAGGTGCCGCACTCTCTAATTAGTAAAATACCAGGAAAATATCTATATATTTTATGGGTAAGATCTATAGTCAATTTTGGTAGAACACAGCCCAACAGCACGTGTGCGGGGGCACGCTACCCGTGAGGGTACGGCAAGTGGCGTCTGGGTGTGCCGTGTGTGTGAGGGTGCGGCACACCAGGCACACCAGGAATGATCCTCTTGGTTAGTGGTTGCATTTATCGTAGGGGTCTCCTAAAGGTAAGCTGTCTACTGGATTTTTAGTCAGATTCTAATTTGTAACAGGATACCCATGCTGGATCGTACAATAAGCTCATATTCTCAACGTGCAACTGAATATATTGAGGTATTAGGTTCCATTGAAGGTATGGACCCTCTTGATATAGCCCTTATTAAAGATTGGGGTTGTAATGTGGAAGGCGCTATTCTCGATGCGGGAGCGGGGCCAGGGCATTGGAGTGGATTATTAGAAAAATGTGGATGTGATGTCTATGGAATGGACATGGTTCCTGAGTTTGTGACTACTGCTGCTCAGCATTTTCCTGATGTTGAATTTGTTTACGGAAATATCTTGAATGTACCTTTTCGTGATTCTCTTTTTGATGGCGTTCTGGCCTGGTATTCGCTTATTCACATGGAATCAGATACTTGCGCTTACGCATTAAAGGAATTGGCTAGAATTCTTAAACCGGGTGGAACTATTCTTGTGGGTGCTTTTCTTGGTGACCATGACCAGGCTTTTGACCATGCAATTACTCAAGCTTTTTATTTCTCAGAAGACAGATTATCTGAACTGCTAACAGTAGCTGGTTTTTGTATTTGTTCTGTTCAGAAACGGCACCCAGATAATGCTCGTCCTCATATTTCAATCGTGGCAGAGCGCATCTAAAACACTAAACGTCGGGTGTTGGTATGAAGATACTCTTGCGGCAGTGATGATCGTAAGAGGGATAGTTCAGCAGAGTTGCTGCAAAAATAGCTCGTAGGGTGCCTATGTGGAGGAAAGAAGAATGCACCTGCGAAGCGATGGTTTTCACTGTAGCTTAGTGAATTTGTAGAAGAACTTGATGGGGGGGGGGACACCATCTTTATAGAGTAGAATGCGTAGTTTTCGTTACATCTTGTTGTGCTTGAAAATTTGAGCTAGAAGTGGGAAAACCTGTCTAAGGATAATAGTGATTACTGAACTTATAGTAGAGAATATTTCGCTGAATATAGAGCACCGAGCGATTTTAGAGTCTCAATCTTTTTGTCTTTCCTCGGGAAAAGCATTAGGCATAACAGGTGCCAATGGTGCAGGGAAAACTATGATACTAAAAATTTGTGCTGGGGTTCTCACACCATCTACCGGGACTGTGCATTATCTCAAAGACAAAAAGTTAATCAGAGCTGAAAATGCTCGTGGGCATATTGGAATGGTTCTCGGAAGTCCAGTATTCTATCCCGGTCAAAGCTGCCGAGAAGTAGTTCGATTTCATGCAGCGCATTTTGATGGGAAGTCGGAAGTGGACGTCACACTTAAAAAGTTTGGTCTAGAACAAGTTTTAGATGCGTCGCATGAAAAACTTTCACTGGGACAACGAATGCGCTTGGCGCTGGCGAGGGCGTGGATAACTAATCCAGATGTATTGATTCTTGATGAACCAGATAACGCTCTCGACGATGTTGCAATGAATATCCTGCTTCAAGAAATAAACAAGAAATTAGATTCTGGCAGGATATGCATACTTGCGACGCATAATAAAGATTTACTAAAGAAAATGGCGAATGATAATAGATGGGATTTTCTCCATCTGGAGAAGAACATATGAATTATCCATATACTATATCGACAAAAGAAGTTGTGTGCCGTTGTGCAGTATTCAGTGCTGTTATTTTTCTCGCGCTACTTTTCTTTTCTATTGCTGAGCCAAGTGAATCAGAGATGAATATCCAAACATCGATATTACCTTGGTTTTTATCATTGGCTATTGGCGTGTGGGTGTTTTCCGTCGTCAATACTGTTGCACAGCGTGAAAAATTGCTACAGCTTTACAATCGCAAATTTCTCTCTATTTTTATCAGCTACCCATCCAAATCTGGAGCATATTTTGCTAAAGATTGTCGCAGAATGTGGCTATACACAGCACTAATTGACTTCTGTGGTTTAGTCATCCCTATGGGTGTAGGTCTATTATTTGTGCATCCATCTTCCGAAGTTTTCATTTCAGTCAGCATTGGTATGATCTTCAGCGCGATTCTAGCAACCTCTATATCAGTTATCGCAGTTTCTTGTGGAGTGCGGTGGGCAAGTGATTCAGGTGCAATTTTAGTCTCATTCTGTCTTTCTATGCTTGTAGCAAATGGGTTTGCCAACGGACCTTCGGGGGCCTCACTATCGACAATTATTTGTTGTTCGCTTGTTATGTTCTGCATAGCTATTGGTGTATTTCGATACACAACAGCCTGGCTTTCGACGCAGGAATTAGTCTGAATTACTTTAAGGAGAGACATATGAGTAAAAGTGATTGGTTGCTTACCATTGCAGCTCTATCTTCTCTTTTACTGGGGCTGGGATTCATTATTATTTTTTACAGCACTAACCTATTAGATTTTTCTACAATGCTCGCTAACGCCATCTCCTTCATAGCGTTAGCGATTGGGTTATGTTGTGCCCTAGGGTGGCGTCGAAGGCAGACAAAAAAGCAAAGTCTTAGCGCACATCCAACTCTCGGTAGCGGTTAATAGCCGCCATGACTTCTAATACCCTGGGTAGAGCAAGATGCCCCGGGTGAGTAGTCCCATGACCTCCTCGACGTTCCCCACCGCTCAAAGAATCCATGCCCTCCTGCTGCGCCCGCATAATAAGCTCTGAAACCTGCTCTACCAGTGGCGTTGTATCATCATCACGGTCTTTGAGTACACCAATAATCCGCGCAATAGCCTGGGTCTGTGATCTATCAACTAACTGTGCCACGGCACTAAGATCAATAACGCTGCGACCAAGAATAATGCTATCCCTGGACTGCGCCTTTGGGGGTTTAGCGCCATGTTTGCCAAACTTTTCGCTTTTAGCTAAACCGCCTTGGCGTAAGCGTCGTGCTGCAGGAAGCTCAAAAGTCTGCGCTGCTGCAACTGGTTGAGTGTCAGCTGGTTGGGTGGGAGTTGGCTGACTAGTACTTGGTTGAGTCACAGCTGGTTGAGCCCTCAGAGTTGGCTCTAGCCCTTGCGCCTGCTCCGTCACATCCTGTGGCTCATAAGAATCCATCATGATCACATGATCCGCCACATCAAAGAAATCCCCAGAACCACCGGCAACAAGAACAGTCGAAACACCACAATCTGTGTACAGTGCACGAATCCTGTCAATAAAAGGGGTAATAGGCTCCTTATGGGCAGGAACAATGCTGCGCATCCGTTGGTCACGGATCATAAAGTTTGTTGCCGACGTATCCTCATCAATGAGCAAACAATCAGCACCTGCCTCCAACGCCTCCATCAAAGACGCAGCCTGGGAGGTAGAACCCGAAGCATTCGTAGTAGAAAAATGGCGGGTATCAGTGCCCGAGGGCAAATTATTGATGAAAGGAGAAATATCAGTACGCGCCACACTACGCCCGTCTTCGGCACGGATAGCACACGCATCAGGGCAGGTGATTGCCCACTCACGCCCATCACCCGCAATGTGGTTATAAATACCGCGCTCTATAGCCCGCAACACAGTGGATTTACCGTGATAGCCACCACCAATAATCACACTAATTCCTTGCGGCACACCCATGCCTGTGACCTCACGCCCTGACGCCAGGCGTATCGTCGTGCGCAAAGATTCAGGTGAGGAAAACTCCCGTGCTCCCTCCAATGGCAGATTAGAGTTCCCCGCAGCACGCGGCAACACACTGCCATCACCCAGAAAAGCCACAAGCCCCCTGCCCGCAAGTTGGCTCCGTAGATCTTCCTGGTCACAGACCAATTGGATATGTGCCTGGAGTTCCCGAGCATCCATATCCCACACAGCTGCTTGCGCTAGATCCGGTAGAGTCTCGTAGAGTAATTTTTCTGCCGCATAGCCCCGGATACGACGCCCCCTCGCCGGCAATGCCACCTCAATCCGCAGCTCAGCATATTCTTTTGTGAGTACGACGGCAGCCCGCTGGAGAACTTCCTGCCCAGGAATATCAATAGCAATAGAGCCATGTTCTTTATTGCCTGTGAAACGGTATTTTTTGATTTCACGGGCGAAACGTCGTGCAATAAAATCTGTTGCGGCGTGATAGGCGGCACGGTGTTGGTTAGGTCGGCTACAGCGAGATAGTTCTGCTATGACTGTAGGGTCAACTACTGCTTCCGTGAGATTGAGCCTGATCCTGGCTAGTGAAGGGGCAGCATAGGGGTCTGATTGGACTCGGTCAATAAATAGATCAGTGTCATGGTCAATATCCCAGCGCCCACGGAGGCGTTTATATGCGCCAAAACCAGCACCGTCAATGTCACGGAAGATACTCATAGTCTCCCATGCTAGTGCATTGGTTTCTTCTTCCGTGGTTTCGTGAGCCAGGGGTGAAACTTCTGAGTTAGAAACGGAAGGATCAGGTAAACCATCAGTGGCATCACGATGACCACAGCAAGAGTAACTTTCACAGGAAGTGGTGTTGTTGCTGGTAGAAGCATTGATAGGAGGATATTGATGGTCATGGTCATGGGGTAGAAACCACAGAAAATAACAATCATCTGTTTCCAGCGTGGGGGAATGATGCTTTCTTGTTCTGCAGCTGTAGGAGCGCTGGTATGTGATTCCCCATCTCTATCTTCTATAAAGCTGTCGACGTTGTCCGTAGCTTGAATACCATGAGAATCATCATCGATGATTGGGCTATCAAACCAACCTTCAACACCTGTGCGCTTATGGGCTTTTTCTTCTTGGATATGTTCCTTAAAGCGCTGTGACCAGAGCTTACGTTCCTCTGATTGTTCCCAGAGTGCTAGGTTTTCTGGGGAATCAAAGCGATAAATCATCACCCACAGGTCAGAGTTGGGTTGAGTCCGGATAAACCCAGATCCTAGGTAACCAGGGAAATTAATGATGATGCTTTGCCCTATACTAAACCAGGGTGCAACCTTCTCTGCGGCGTGTGTGTCCACTTTTCTAAAAATTTGGACAGTAACAGAGGATGGTGAAACTGCCTTATTAGTTTGAGATGGTGTACTCATAGGCAGGATTTTAGTGCTTGATATTCTTTGTTGGAATGCGACTGAAGAAATTTTACCTAAAATTAATTTTATGAGCCCATCGCCCTCTTTTATGACTTTGCTTACCATGATGCTGAAGCATCGTGTTGTGCTAACGGTAGCAATTGTTTTGTCGCTTATTGCCTCGGCGGTCAATCTTGTTCAGCCAATGATTATTAACACCATGATCAATAATTTGGGGGATAAGCCGGTTAGTTCTTCGGTAGTTCTCTTAATCGCATTACTTCTCATTGGTGCCATAAGTAGTGGAGTACAGATTTATTTGCTTAACAAAACCGCGGAGCGATCTGTGTATATCACGCGGCGTGCTCTTATCGCTCGAGTGCTGCGTTTGCCTATGAGTCGCTTAGATCATGTGCGTTCAGGTGATCTTGTTGCACGACTAAGCTCGGATACTACTGTTATTCGTTCTGCGTTTATCGACGGGTTTGTGGATGGCATTGCCAGTGTCGTAACAATGATAGGTGCCATTGCCTTTATGGTGATCGTCGATCCGCTGTTATTTGCCGTTGTCGCTGCTGTACTGGGTGTATGTGTGGTAATTGTCCTGTTCCAGTCATCCAAGATGCAGAAGTACACCAAGCAGCTTCAAGAAGCAGTGGGAGATGTGGGTGCGGATATGAATAGGGCTCTGGTTGCTGTTCGTTCAATTCGTGCCGCTAATGCGCAGGATAGGGTAGAGGCTGAGCTGGATAAGCAGTCCGTGCGCGCATGGGATCAGGGTAAGAAAATTGCTCGATACGCGGGTATCTTATACCCAGTTACAGGTATTGCTATTCAATTATGTTTTCTCATGGTTCTTGGTGTTGGTGGTACTCGTGTTGCTCAAGGGTCCATGAGCCTGGGAAATCTGGTTGCATTTGTGATGTATTTATTTACGCTAGCGATGCCGTTGGGAATGTTGTTTCACTCAATTACGACGATCCGCTCAGCAATGGGGGCTGTTGAAAGGATAGAGGAAGTTCTGTCGTACCCGGCAGAGACTGATGAGGGGCCTGATATAGAGCCTTCGGGGGATTTATTTTTTGTGAATGTCAGTTTTCGTTACGATCAAGAATCAGAGATGATTCTCAAGGATCTGAACTTTCATATTCCTGCTGGTACCACCACTGCTTTTGTGGGTGCTAGTGGTTCAGGGAAATCCACTATTTTGGCCCTGATACAGCGTTTTTATGACCCGTGTGAGGGGCAGATTCTTGTGGGGTCTCAGAATGTTTTTGATTATAACCGCAGTTCGGTGCGTCGTTGTATTGGTTTTGTGGAGCAAGAAGCTTCTGTTTTATCGGGAACTATACGGGAGAACTTGTTATTGGGTCATGCTGATGCCACGGATGAGCAGTGTTGGGATGTTATTCGGAAGGTTGGTTTGGAGGATAAACTTTCTGGGGCTCAGGGGTTGGAGACTTTTTTGGGTGAGCGAGGGATTAATCTTTCTGGTGGGCAGCGTCAGAGGTTGGCGTTGGCTCGTATGTTGTTGATGGATACTCCTATTTTGCTTTTGGATGAGCCGACGAGTGCGGTGGATTCTCGTAATGAGCAGCTTATTCTTGACGCTATTGCGGATCGTTCTGAGGGGCGCACTCTTGTGATGGTGGCGCATCGGTTATCAACGATTGTGGATGCTGATCAGATTATTGTTATGGATCAGGGGCGTATTGTTGCTCGTGGTACGCATGAGACTTTGATGCGTAGTAGTTCTGTGTATCAGGAGCTTGCACGTCATCAGTTATTGGATTAGCTATTGGTCTGTCTCGCCACGATTGACAGTTTTCAACACCGCTAGGAGCCTTGAAATAGGATAGACAATCGCGAGATTGTGATAGTCCGTATTAATTTTTCTCTACAGCTTAAGAGATTTTGGCGCACTTAAAAGAAGTTGTGCATAGTGAGCTGTGATAGAATCCAATCATTATTTGCTTGAAGAAAAGCTAGTTGGTATTCAAGAAAAACCTACATTATCTACAAGAATTAGCACGAGGAATATGCCTGAATATAATTCACATCGATACACGCGAAGTGGCGATAAGAAATCCGAGAGTACCTCTCGAAACAAACAACATCATGGTGATCGGCATGAGAAATCTGACGTAGAACGCCCATCTCGCTATCAGCGTCATAATGATCAAAATTCTAAGCAGCGCGATGACGAAAAGCACTCTCGCTATGCCGGATCAAAACGTCGGACGCGGCATTCGCAGCGTGGTGGGAAAGGGCGCGATAATTTTCATGGACCACATCGTGCTGGATATCGCGATGAGCGTATAGCAAAACGACAGAATGAACCTGATTTACCAGGCGATATTGACATAAAAGATTTAGATCCATTGGTACTGCAGGATTTGCGTGTGTTGTCTAAAGACAATGCGGATATTGTAGCTAAGCATCTGATCATGGCGGCAACACTGCTGGTTGATGATCCACAGCTGGCCTTGCGCCATGCTCGTGCGGCTAAGGATCGTGCTGGTCGTGTGGGAGTTGTGCGGGAAACAGCTGGTATTGCTGCATATCACGCCGGAGAATGGAAAGAAGCATTATCTGAGCTGCGGGCTGCACGGAGGATGGGAAATGGTCCAGGCCTTGTTGCGGTCATGGCAGATTGTGAACGTGGTTTAGGTCGTCCAGAAAAGGCGATTGAGATTGCGCGAGAACAAGATCAATCTCAACTGGATCTAGAAACAAAAATTGAGTTAGCGATTGTTAGCGCAGGTGCGCGACAAGACCTAGGGCAGTATGACTCTGCTCTTGCTACTTTGGAGCGTGCACCTTTATCTGCTCGTCGCACTGGCATTTCTTACGCTCGCCTTTCCTATGCATATGCTGATGCGTTGGTGGCAGCTGGTCGTATTGAACAAGCGCGAGAATGGTTCCGGAACGCAAATAAGCAAGATATTGATGGCTTGCTTGATGCATCTGAGCGTCTCGAAGAATTGCAGTAAACGGCTAAGGTTAATAGATTAAGTGGGTAGTGATATGAGCTTGTGCACGCATTATGATGCAATGCTCTTCGATCTTGATGGCACGGTTTGGGAGGGCACGACTGCATTGCCACACGCAGTTTCTGTCCTCAATGCACTTGATGCTCATATTTTTTATATCACCAATAATGCTTCGCGTAGTGCACAAGAAGTCACTAAATTATTGAATGAATGTGGCATTATGACTCGCACTGATCAAGTGCTGACGGCAGCACAGGCAGCAGTCAATCTTGCTACGCAGCACCTTCAGGCAGGGGACACGGTGCTTGTGCTTGGGGCTGATTCATTTCGAGATCTTGTGCATGAAGCTGGATATCGCGTGGTGGATAGTGCTGATGATAATCCTAAGGCTGTAGTGCAAGGGCATAGTCCAGAAACGGGTTGGAAAGAACTTTCAGAGGCAGCCTTGGCTATTCGACGTGGTGCCAAATACTTTGTGAGTAATTTAGACGCTTCTTTGCCGTCACCACGTGGTCTTATGGTTGGTAATGGTTCAATGGTCGCTGCAGTTGTTTCGGCCACTGGTCAGCAACCTATTTCTGCAGGTAAACCCGAACCTACATTGTTTCATCAAGCAGCACAAAAATGTGCTGCGCGTCGTCCGCTTGTGATTGGTGATCGTCTTGATACGGATATTGCTGGTGGCGTTGCTGCTCACATGGACACATTGCACGTTCTGACTGGTGTTTCGCAAAGTTATGAGCTTATTCACGCAAAAAGCTCTCAGCGACCAACATATATCGCTCAAGATCTACGGGCATTGCATGAGGATAGAGATCGGTTAACACCCCAAGAACAAGGTGGCTTTATCGTGCGTCGAGATGCCCGAGACATTATTCTCTCCGGTGGTAGTGAACAGTCTCATAGCATTGAAGCATTGCGTAGTGTTGTGGCATATGCGTGGGAGGATGAGCAATTTGAGGGAAACATTATTGCTGAGAGTCCTCGTGCTCAGCAGATACTTGAAGAATGGGCATGATGAACCATGAACAAACCTATGAATGCTGCGCCAAAGCCACATGATCCCAGGAAAACTCATCAGGTAACTGTAGAGGAACTTAATCAGGAGTTTGAGTCCTTTTTCTCACAGGTTGCTACCTCTTTACAAGAAGAATATATGAGGCTTGACCAGGCGCATTCTGTGCTCCATAAGGCATTGGGCTAGTAGGAAGGTAAGAATTAGGTGAGCACTGCTAGGCTCGATGCAGAAATTGTACGACGCGGTCTTGCACCTTCACGAGAAAGAGCACGATTGCTCATTAAAGAAGGAAAAGTATCTCTACCAGGCTTTTCGACGATAAAACCAGCCACTCAAGTAGATGAGACAACGCACATTATCATTGATGCGATTGAGCAGGAATCCTGGGCTTCTCGAGGGGCTCATAAATTATTGGGTGCATTAGCTCATTTTGAGAAAAAAGGACTGCAAGTAGCTGAGAAGCGTTTTTTAGACGCTGGAGCATCTACCGGTGGTTTCACTGATGTTTTGCTGCGTCATGGGGCACGAGAAGTGGTTGCGGTGGATGTCGGACGCGATCAGCTCATACCTCGATTGCAGTCGGATCCACGCGTAGTAGTCATCGATGCTATGAACATACGGTATCTCGATGTATCGGATACGAATGGTTTATGCGATGCTATGGTCGGTGATTTATCTTTTATTTCGCTTACTCTTGTGCTGGAGTCTATTGCACGCGTATTGCACGATGAGGCTGATTTATTGCCTATGGTCAAACCTCAATTTGAGGTAGGAAAAGAACGGCTTAGTCACACTGGCGTTGTTAAAGATCCTCACTTGCGTGTTGAGGTAACAACCAAAGTAGCAGAGTACGCACAAACACTTGGTCTTAGCCTTATCGACGTTGTCGCTAGTCCATTACCAGGTCCATCGGGTAATGCTGAATACTTTTTATGGTTGAAAAAAGATAACAGAAAACGAAAAATGGAGCTGACAGCTGTTGAGCGGTTGGTGCGTAAAGCCGTAGAGGAAGGACCTTAGACAGATGGCTGCACAAAAAAAGCGTGAAGTATTATTAGTGCCGCATTGTGGCAGAGCCACTAATGTTGAATCTGCGGCTCTAGCTGCAACTATGCTGGATGAAGCACGTATTGGTGTGCGCATTGTTGTGCCGGATAACAATCCAGGTGTTGCTGATCATCCGGTGCTCAAACATTTTCCGCAAGTGCCACATAATGAACACGCAACTGATGGAATTGAATTAGTCCTGGTGCTGGGAGGTGACGGCACTTTTTTGCGGGCAGCTGATTTGTCTCATCATGCGGATATACCTGTCCTAGGGATCAATTTGGGGCACATTGGTTTCCTTGCGGAATGGGAACAAGATGTGTTAGATGAGGCAGTAATTCGGGTGACGCAAGAAGATTATCGGATCGAAAAACGTATGACCTTAGATATTACTGTGCGCGATGAGCATAATGATGTCATTGGTAGAAGTTGGGCGCTCAATGAGGTATCAATCGAAAATAGCAATAAAAGTGGAGTGCTTGATGCGATTCTCGGTATCGACGGCAGACCAGTAAGCTCTTATGGTTGTGATGGCGTTATTGTTTCGACGCCTACCGGTTCGACTGCATACGCATTTTCTGCAGGAGGCCCCATCCTATGGCCGGAACTTGATGCCATTCTTGTTGTGCCGAATAATGCTCATGCTCTCTTTACGAAGCCTCTAGTGGTGAGTCCGGCCTCGACAGTAGCCATAGAAAGCGCAGCGACGACCAATACTGCTACTGCGGTTATGGATGGATTCCGCAGAATTAGTATGCCACCAGGTTCACGAGTTGAAGTGTGTCGTGGTGCGCGTGATGTGAAATGGATTCGTTTGGATAATTTGCCTTTTACTGATCGTTTAGTGCGTAAATTGCACCTACCGGTAGAAGGCTGGCGTGGCGTTAATAACTCGCATTAAAAACCATTGCTATTCATTATTGAATCATCGGATCAATGAATCAATGGCAAATGATAAAGCGTAAAAATTCTCGCACATATTTTCGCATGATTGTTTTTCATGCTGTACTATGTTCAGTATGCTCGCGGAAATTGCGATTGAAAATTTAGGTGTCATCCCTCATGCATCATTGGAACTAAGTAAGGGGCTTAGTGTCCTCACTGGTGAAACTGGTGCAGGTAAAACGATGATCATCACCAGTCTAAGATTATTGACTGGTGGCAGAGCTGATTCTGCTCGTGTTCGAGTAGGTAGCGAACAAGCAGTGGTTGATGGCACTTTTAGCTTTGAGGGGATCAATGCTGACCAAGCAGGGAAAATTGATGAGTATGCACAGCAATTGGGGGCAATTGTTGATGAGAATGGAGAATATCTAGCAAGTAGAGTAGTTAAAGCAAGTGGACGTTCTAAAGCATATTTGGGCGGTAAAGCGATTCCTGCTGCGCATTTAGGAAAATTTAGCACTGAGCTATTAACTATTCACGGGCAAAATGATCAGCTCAGACTATTGAATTCTGATAAACAGCGTGATGCACTTGATCGCCTAGACCCAAGCATAAAGGGATTAGTATCTTCCTATCAGGAAAGTTTTTTCCGCTGGCGGGAATTATCGCGAGATCTAGAAAAACGTACTGCGTCTCGTATGCAATTGGCACAAGAAGCTGATCGCTTAGAATACGCTATCAAGGAAATAACGGATATTGATCCTCAACCTGGTGAAGAACAAGAGCTAGTAGAGCAGATTCGACGTTTACAAGATGCTGATGAACTGCGAGAAGCATCTACTCAAGCATTAGTAGCGCTTGATGGTTCTGATTCTCTCGGCGATTTTCCAGATAATGGGGAATCGGCAGCTTCAGATTTATTGGGGCAAGCGGAAGCTGCTCTAAGTTCAGCTGATGATGTTCAATTAGGGCAGTTGGCGTCTCGTCTTGCTGAAGCTCGAGTTATTCTTGGTGAAGTATCAGCAGAGCTAGGTACTTTTTTATCGCACTTGCCTACTGATGCTCAGGAATTAGAACAACTTTTGACTCGTCAACAACAGTTAAAAACGCTTACTCGAAAATATGCTCCTGATATTGATGGGGTTCTTGCATGGTTAGCTAAAGCTGAAACCAAATTAGCTAGTTTAGATTCTTCTCCAGAAGCATTGGAAAAACTAAAACAGGAGGTTGATGCTGCCTATGTTGAAGCCAAGGAAAAAGCGGCTAGCTTAACTGAGAAGCGTCGTGCAGCAGCCAAGCAACTTGCGGAGTTAGTGACCGAAGAACTACATGGGTTATCTATGCCAAAAGCTATCTTTCATGTTGCACTAACTGATACTGACTTACATAAGTACGGATGTAATGAGGTGGAGTTTCAATTAGCTGCTAATTCAGCTATGGCGCCGCAACCATTACATAACTCAGCTTCTGGTGGTGAGCTTTCTCGAGTAATGCTTGCCTTAGAGGTGATTTTATCTGCGGGAAATCACGGTAATACCTTAGTTTTTGATGAAGTTGATGCTGGTGTTGGTGGCAGAGCAGCAGTGGAAATTGGGCGTCGACTTGCCCGCTTGGCGACGAAGAATCAGGTGATCGTCGTAACGCATTTGCCACAGGTAGCAGCGTTTGCGGATACTCACTTACATGTTTCTAAAGAAGTAGGGGATGAATCAGTTAGTTCAGTGGTCACTACCCTCAGCGATGAAGAAAGAGTTGAAGAGTTGGCACGTATGTTGGCAGGTCTGGACGATACTGATACAGGGCGAGCTCATGCTAAAGAATTACTGCAGAAAGCACAAACTGAAGTTGCAGGAATGAGAAAGAGTCTGAAAATGTAAGGAAAAATGTTACTTTTTCTGCGCGTCTGCCACGATAGGAAAACTTTTTTATAGACAATAGGGAGCATGAGTCTGTTCTCGCGTACTTCTGATATTCCGGGTATCTCTGGCACAGCCCGCGATTGTCGTGCAACCTCTAAAGGGCTGAAAAAATTTGCTGCAGGTGATATTGCCGTTATTGATTGCCCAGATATTTCGAGGTCTTTTGCGCAGTATCTCATTGATGAGAAACCAATTGCCGTGGTCAATACAGCGCAATTCTCTACAGGTGCGATTCCTAATTTTGGTCCGCAAATGTTGCTCGAAGCAGGCATTGTGCTTGTTGAAGGAGTGGGAAAAGAGATCTGGTCCAAGTTTAAGGATGGTAAAAAAATCCTCCTTACAGAGCAAGGCGAATTGCTCTATGGTGACAAAACCATTGCTGCTGGTAACGTCTTAGAATTAGAGTCTGCTGACAAAATTTTTGTTGACGCACAGCAATCTTTGACAGACCATATGGAAGCCTACTTTGGTAACACAATTCAGTTCATTCAGTCTGAAGCGCCTTTGCTTATCGATGGTTTGGGGATTCCGGATTCAGGAAAATTTTTAGCGCATCGAAAAGTTCTGGTTGTTAGTCCCGGAGCTGGTTTTAAGGAACAGCTTGATCAGTTGCGCAATTTCATCCGTGAATATGAACCAGCTATTATTGCCGTGGATTCTGCTGCGGATACTCTTGTGGACATGGGATATACTCCTGAGCTTATTGTTGGAGATCCATCAGGAATAGGTGCTGAAGCCTTGCGTAGCGGAGCGCAAGTGATTCTTCCTGCAGAACCAGATGGACACGCAGCAGGACTAGATCGTATTCAAGATCTTGGTATTGGAGCAATGACTTTCCCAGCAGCAATAGATTCTGCTACCGATCTAGCATTGTTGCTTGCTGATTATCATGGTGCAGAATTGATTGTTAATGCAGGTGCTCCTCTTGATTTGGATGCAATTTTTGCTGGTAAAGACTCGGCTATGCCTTCTTCCTTGATCACTCGAACCAAACTAGGTGAGAAGCTTGTCGACGCTTCAGCTATATCTCACCTCTATACAGTGCGTTCAAGTGCAGGAGTGGGGTGGCTATGGGCATTTTTTGGTTTGTTAGTCCTTGTGGCAGTCATTATTCTCATTGCCGGACTTAACGGAAATGGTTCTTTTGTTGATAATCTCATTGATACATGGAATAACATTGCCGTAACTGTTCAAGGTTTTTTTAAGTAGGTGCTGCATGACAGGTAGAAATAAAAACTCTGGTGGTGTGATTGCCGGTTTAGCTTTTGGCCTTGCTGGAGGAATTGCATTAGGTGTGTTTGCATTAGCGCCTAATCTTGCCGATGGTGCTAATCAACATGAGGCACAACAAACAGCACATATTGATCAAGCTCAGCAGCAATTGGATATTGCACAAGCACAAGCAAGCAGTGCCGATACCTTTATCGATACCTTATCATTATCAACAGTTGCTGCTACGCTTAAAGACCAAGCGGTCATGCTTTTTGTTGCTCCCGACGCTAATCAGAATGATGTTGATGCACTGCGTGGCTTGCTTGACGCTGCTGAGGCAAGGGAAGCGGGAGTTATTGAGCTTAAGGATAAGTTCTTTAACCAAGATGGTGCAGATAGTCTAAAAAATATCGTATCGAATACGCTGCCTGCAGGTGCAGAGTTATCTGTGCAACAACGTGATGCTGGGACGCATTCTGGCGAATCTCTTGGTAGTGCAGTAATGCTTTCTGCTGATAATGCTGCTCAGGCAACCAATGAAGAACGCGCAATTGTGTTGGATAGTCTAAAAGAAGCTGGTTTTTTGGAATATCAAGAGGGTACTATTTTGCCAGCTCAAGCTGCGATTATTGTGTTAGGCAATGATGATGGCAGTGGAAATTCTTATACGGCTCATGCCCAAGCTAAATTTGCGCAGGCTCTTAAGAGTCGTAGCCGAGCAGTTGTTATGGCTGGTGAGATTAACACAGCAAGCGATACTGGAGCGATTGGTATTGTCCGTTCTGAAAAAAATAAAGGCAATTTAGTTTCCTCTGTTGATTCAGTGAACCGCGCATGGGGACGGATTGCAAGTGTATTGGCACTGCGCGAACAGCTAGAAGGGCAAGTTGGAGCTTATGGGGCTGCAGCAAATGCTGATGCTACATCACCTGTGCCACATCAATCGAACGCAAGTGATCAACTTCAGTGAGAGCAGCGTTCTGAAAGCTAACAAGCCGTTTTCTATTGAGTAATTGAAATCTGTGCTCAGTAATGTTAGACTGAAAGCCCGTAGGTTATTGTATGCACCTACGGTTTTCTTTATTTATATAGATTTTCCGCAAGGACATACATAACACATAATGCCTGTACTGTAAGGTGCCTTGGCAAAATTTATACAAGTAAAGATTGTGATAGAGAGAAGGAAAGCCATATGCCTCAGCGCAATAGTGAGCATACAACAAAGTTTATTTTTGTGACCGGAGGCGTTGTTTCCTCTCTAGGTAAAGGACTCACAGCAGCTAGTTTGGGTCAGTTATTGATTGCACGCGGTTTGAGCGTGACTATGCAAAAACTTGATCCTTATCTCAACGTGGATCCGGGCACAATGAATCCCTTTGAGCATGGTGAGGTTTTTGTTACTGAAGATGGGGCAGAAACAGATCTTGACCTTGGCCATTATGAACGCTTTTTAGATCGAAATCTTACAAAAAACGCTAATGTCACTACTGGAAAAGTCTATTCCACAGTGATTGCCAAAGAGCGTCGTGGTGAGTTTCTTGGAAAGACCGTGCAGGTTATTCCGCATATTACAGATGAAATTAAATCACGTATTCTTGCTATGGCGCAGCCGGATGAACAAGGCAATCGTCCTGATATTGTTATCTCCGAAATTGGTGGCACTGTTGGCGATATTGAGTCTCAGCCTTTTTTGGAAGCTGCACGACAGGTTCGCCAAGAAGTCGGACGCGAAAACATCTTTTTCATTCATGTTTCTCTCGTGCCGTACTTGGCACCTTCAGGTGAATTAAAAACGAAACCTACTCAGCATTCCGTTGCACAACTGCGTTCTATCGGTATTATGCCGGATGCTGTGGTACTTCGTTGTGATCGTGAGGTGCCCCTAGATCTTAAAAAGAAAATAGCATTGATGTGTGATATCGAAGATGATGGGGTGATCTCTTGCCCTGATTCGCCATCAATCTACAATATCCCTGAGGTGCTCTTCAAGGAACGCCTTGATACCTTTATCATCAGAAAAATGGGATTGCCATTCCAGGATGTTGATTGGACTGCGTGGAGTGACTTGCTTACTCGGGTGCATAATCCTCGCTCAGTAGTAAAAGTGGCTTTAGTCGGTAAATACATTGATTTGCCCGATGCATACCTTTCTGTTGCAGAGGCAATCCGTGCTGCTGCCTTTGCTCACCATGTGAAAGCTGAAATCATCTGGGTTACGTCAGATAGCTGTGAAACAGATCGTGGCGCCCATGAGCAACTTGCCGATGTTGATGCAGTGGTAGTTCCTGGTGGATTTGGTATTCGTGGTATTGAGGGAAAAATTGGCGCAATCCGATATGCCCGTGAGAACCATATACCTCTGCTTGGTTTATGCCTTGGTTTGCAGTGTACTGTTTTGGAAGCTGCTCGTCATGCAGGTATTAACAATGCATCTTCTACAGAGTTTGATCCGCATACCACTGAGCCTGTGATTGCAACGATGCAAGAGCAGGAAGAAGCAGTATCGGGTAACGCAGATTTAGGTGGTACCATGCGGTTGGGTGCTTATCCAGCTGTGTTAGCAGAAGGGTCGGTAGTAGCTGAGCTGTACGGGACAACCGATGTGAGTGAGCGTCACCGCCATCGCTACGAGGTCAATAATAAGTATCGTGAGCGCATTAGTGCAGGATCTGATTTGGTTTTCTCTGGCACATCTCCCGACGGGAACCTTGTTGAGTTTGTCGAATATCCAAAGACCGTGCACCCTTTCTTAGTGGCAACGCAAGCTCATCCTGAATATAAATCTCGTCCTAATCGTGCACATCCGCTGTTCAAGGGGTTGATGGCAGCTGCTTTGGAACGTCGTGATGCTGAAAAATAATGACCATGGCTTTTGAGTTTTCGGTTATCAGTTCTGATTTATTGCTTGAGACGCCTATTTTTGCCGTTCGCAATGATTGCGTGACAATGCCAGAAGGCACTACGAGTTACCGACAGGTGGTTGAACATTTTGGCGGCGCTGCAATTATTGCTTATGACAAAGCAACTGAATCGATTGCACTTGTTGAACAGTATCGACATAGCGTAGCGCGACGTCTATTAGAAGTACCTGCAGGATTGATTGATAATGCACATGCGAGTGCCTATGAATGTGCTCAATGGGAATTGCGTGAAGAAATAGGTGCAGCAGCGAAAACATGGAATGTATTGATCGACCTTATGACCAGCCCAGGGTTTTGTGATGAAGCAGTACGGGTGTTTTTCGCTACAGATTTATCTCGTGTACCACGCCCTCACGTTACCGAGGAAGAAGCAGATGCAGAGATTGTGTGGATACCATTAAAGCAAGCTGTGCAGTTGATTCTCGAGGGGAAGATCTATAATGCAATCAGCGTATCTGCGATTCTTGCTGCATATTATGCCCTTGAGAATCGTTGTGAATTGTCGGAGCCCACATCAGCTTTTGCAGTACAACCTACTCGTTTAGCTAGTCGACGTCGTGAGCAAGGCTATGATGACATGAAACAATCAGGCGTTTTGGTGTTACCAGAGAAAAAGAAAGCTATTGTTAGTGACTCATAAAAAGCAAGCGCTACGTGGTCTATTAAAAATCTGGCTCACTCATTTGGGGGTTGAACAAGGAGCTAGTCAGCATACGTTGAGCAATTATCGTCGTGATGCAATACGCTATTGTGACTTTTTAGAGCGCGAGGGAATTACTGATTTAGCGCAGGTCAAAGCAACAGATATTGAACGCTATCTCATTGAGTTGCGTACAGGGAATAAGGAGCAGGGAATAGCGCCTTTAGCAGCATCGTCGAGTAGTAGGGCTTTGGTGGTTGTGCGAGGATTCCATAAATTCGCATTATCAGAGGGGGTAGTAGATGTTAATGTAGCAGCTGATATTGCGGTACCTGACAGTGGTAGGCATCTGCCCGATACGTTAAGCATTGCTGAGGTAGAGGAGCTTATTACTGCAATCGCTGTTGATGAAGCTGCGTCGGTATTAGATTTACGTGATGCGGCATTGCTCGAGTTACTGTATGGCACAGGTGCACGCATCAGTGAGATAATGCAGCTTAATCTTGATGATATAGCGGGGATAAAGGAAACTGGTATCTTAAAAATTACTGGTAAAGGTGCTAAGCAAAGAATTGTTCCTATTGGTTCGCAAGCGTTAGCAGCGGTGGAGCGTTATCTCGTGCGTAGTAGACCGGTGCTCAGTAATGGTAAGAGCCATGCACTTTTCGTGAATAAGCGTGGTGGAAGGTTATCGCGTCAAAGTGCTTGGACGATTCTGAAAAATACTGCACAGCGTGCTGGGTTGGCCAAGGATATATCACCGCACACGTTGCGGCATAGCTATGCGACGCACCTCTTAGAGGGGGGTGCTGATGTACGTGTTGTTCAAGAATTATTGGGACATTCTTCTGTCACGACAACACAGATATATACGCATATTACTGCGGATAGTTTGCGACAGATATGGGCAGAGGCACATCCTCGGGCAAAGTAAACCCCTAGAGCTTGATATTCCTTCTTGTTCTTATATTTTATGTGGATAATTGTAGAATTAATGACATCACTGTAATTTTTTATTGTGCCGCTTCGTGATTTATTGCTTATAATCATCGGTAGTGATGTGTGTAATGTGGGTGTATCGATAGTGCAAAGTTGAGCATTGCGTATAGTCAAGGAAGAAGGGTAGATTATGGGTGATTCGGGCTTATTTGGAGCGCCTGTCAATAAAGTTGGTTTGACTGGGCGTCCGTTGCGCGAATTCCCGGAACCACAGCCACTTGATCGACACGGGCCTGCCACAATTTTGGCAATGTGCAACCAAAAAGGTGGTGTCGGCAAAACTACATCAACAATCAACCTTGGTGCTTGCTTAGCAGAAGCCGGCAGGAAAGTGCTTCTTGTCGACCTAGACCCTCAAGGTGCGTTATCGGCTGGCTTAGGTATTCCGCATGATGAACTCGACATCACAGTATATAACCTCATGGTTGACCATCATGCTTCCATTTTTAATGCAATCCATAAAACAGCCGTCGCTGGTTTAGATGTTGTACCAGCTAACATTGATTTATCAGCTGCCGAAATCCAATTAGTTAATGAAGTAGGTCGAGAACAAACTCTTGCTCGAGCATTGCGCCCTGTAATGAAAGACTATGATTTCATTATTCTGGATTGCCAACCTTCCTTAGGGCTACTTACTGTGAATGCACTGGCGTGTGCTCAGGGAGTTATTATCCCGATGGAATGTGAATACTTCTCTCTACGTGGGCTCGCGCTGCTTACCGATACTGTTGAGAAAGTACGTGATCGCCTTAACTTTAATTTAGAGATTCTTGGCATTTTGGTCACAATGTTTGATAGGCGCACTTCCCATGCTCGTGAGGTGATGTCACGCGTGGTAGAGGTTTTTGCTGATCAGGTTTTCGATACTGTCATCACGCGAACAGTTCGTTTTCCGGAAACATCGGTAGCGGGAGAACCCATCATCACCTGGGCTCCTAGTTCACCAGGAGCACAACAATATCGCCAACTAGCGCGTGAGGTGATTGAGCGTACTGATAGGCATTAGACAGTCATGACTATCAGTGTAGATTTTCCTCAAGATCAGCTAGACCATAAGGAAAAGGACGAGGCACAAGAAACACAAAAAGGTTTTCGTATCGTTCTGAATAATTTTCAAGGTCCTTTTGATCTGTTGTTGCAGTTGATTTCAGCCAAAAAATTAGAGATCACTGAAATTGCTTTGTCGGAAGTTACTGATGAGTTTGTTGCCTATACAAAAAAACTGGGTGAGCATGCTGATTTGGATGAAATTACAGAATTTCTGCTGATCGCGGCAACTTTACTTGACCTTAAGGCGGCACGGTTAGTACCTAGCGGTGAGGTCGATAGCAATGAAGATCTGGAACTATTAGAGACTCGCGATCTTCTTTTTGCTCGATTGCTCCAGTACAAAGCGTATAAAAGTGTCGCTGATTTATTTGCTACATGGCAAGAACACGCTCAACGACGCTATCCACGGGCAGTCAGTGTTGAAGAACAATTCTCCTCGATTATTCCGCCAGTAGAGATAAAACATACGCCTGCAAGTTTTGCCCAGTTAGCTGCTAGCGTATTTCGACCTAAACCACCAGAAACTGTGGCTACAGGCCATATTCATCATGTGGCAGTTTCTGTGCCGGAACAAGCAGGAAAAATTTTAGATACCCTTAAAATTATCGGAAAAAATCAGTGGCTGAGTTTTGATACTCTTACCAGAGACTGCCAGGTATCGATGCACATTGTGGGTAGGTTTTTAGCCTTGTTAGAGCTGTATAAAGCTAAAGCAATTGATGTCGGGCAAGAAGAGTCGCTAGGACAATTGAACATTTCCTGGACAGGGCTAGAGGTAGACCCTGCAGTTGTTGCTTCATCCAATTGGTCTTAAGGGCAAGTCAAAGTATATGGAAGGCAGAGCCTGTGGATAATGATTCTATTGCCTTAGTGCAATTTGACCAGCAGCATATTTGGCATCCCTACAGTAGTTCACCCGCAAAAGTGGATCCGCTATTTGTTCATGCTGCATCAGGAGTGTATTTGCAGCTCAGTGATGGTACACAGCTTATCGACGCTATGAGTTCTTGGTGGGCAGCTGCTCATGGACATTCACATCCACATCTTGTAGCAGCAGCGCATCAGCAAATTGATCAGATGAGCCATGTAATGTTTGGCGGTCTTACTCATCGCCCCGCCATTGAATTGGCGCAAAAGCTCATTGAGCTTACGGATTCTGCATTGACCAAAGTATTCTTTTCTGACTCGGGGTCTGTAGCAGTTGAAGTTGCTCTGAAAATTTGTTTTCAATATGCATTAGCAATGGGCAAACCTGAGCGGAAGAAAATTTTGACATGGCGTCGAGGGTATCATGGGGATACTTTTGCCACGATGAGTCTTTGCGACCCAGATACTGGTATGCACAGTATGTGGGGTGATCTTGTTATGGAACATATTTTTGCCCCACAACCGCCTGCACAGGGTAGTGATAAAGAAACAATCGACGATTATCTCACTCAGTTTGAGTCGCTTGTTGATCAAACCACAGCTGGTGTTATTATCGAACCAATTGTGCAGGGTGCAGGCGGTATGCGCTTTCATGATGCAGAGATCGTGCAAGGTATTCGGCGTATATGTGACAAACATAAAATTGTTTTTATTGCTGATGAAATAGCTACTGGCTTTGGACGAACAGGTGCGCTTTTTGCCACTCAAGGAGCAGGTGTATGCCCTGATATTCTTTGCTTAGGAAAAGCCTTGACCGGTGGTTTTATGTCTTTGGCTGCTACATTGACCACGGAAGAAATTGCACAGGCAATCAACTCACCACAAGGTGGTGGCGCACTCATGCATGGTCCGACTTTTATGGCAAATCCTCTAGCGTGTGCTGTAGCCAAGGCCAGTGTCGAGCTATTTGCTCAAAACCAGTGGCAAGCACAAGTGGCACGTATTGAACAGCAACTTCAACAGGGATTAGCTGGTATTCATTCTCCTGCGGTAGCTGATGTTCGAGTGTTGGGTGCGATTGGGGTTGTAGAACTCAAAGAGGATATTGATATGGCAATGGTCAGTAGGGTGTGCCTAGCACAAGGGGTATGGTTACGTCCTTTTGGCACGCTGATATATACAATGCCGCCGTTTATTTCTACGCATGAACAAGTAGAAAAAATTATTACGGCAATACAAACCCTTGTTGAAGAGCATGAGAAAATGATAACAAAGTGATGAGGACACATAGCTATGAGTATTTTCATCGTTACCGGTACTAACACAGATGTTGGGAAAACTATTGCTACCGCTGCTTTGGCAGTGAAGTTTCAACAGGCAGGATATGTTGTTGAGGTGCTCAAACCTGTTCAGACTGGTGAAGTACATGGTAGTGGTGATGCAGTAACTATTGAGCGCTTAAGCGGAGTGAAGGCTCAGGATTTGGTTCGGTATCCTGATCCATTAGCACCCAATCTAGCTGCACGTTATGCCGGATTGCCACAAGTTGGCTTTCGCTGGATAATGTCACAGATTCGCGATCATCATGCACGTCTAGGGGAAACAGGAATTCTCTTGGTAGAAGGTGCAGGTGGCTTATTGGTGCGTCTCGCAGATACGTTTTCGATTGCAGATATTGCACAGGAATTATCGGCACCACTTATCGTCGTGAGTTCTTTAGGACTGGGTTCATTAAATAGTGCAGAGCTAACAATTGAAGCAGCACGTCATCGTGGGCTATCAGTACGAGGGATTATTGGTGGTTCTATGCCTGCAGAACCTGATTTAGCAACGCGTCTTAATATAGCTGAGCTGGAAGTTCTTACCGGAATAAAATTATTGGGATGTATCCCAGAAGGCAGCGGCCAATTGAGCCGCACTGAATTCGTTAGAATGGTAGAAAATCAATTACTACTGCCAGAAATCGAATGAAATCAAATGATAATGATTGAGTAAGACTCGATCGCAAGAAAAGAGGTTTAGTGTGGAAGTGCTCATCGGGTTGATAACACTGCTTTTTTCTACAGTGATTATGATTGCTATCGGTGATAAATTCCGCCTGCCTTGGCCAGTTTTACTCACAGTTGTGATTGCTTTGGGCATTTTCATTCCTTGGATGCCGCAGGTAGAAATACCAGCAGAGTTGATGCTCCCAATTTTCATTCCGCCATTGCTATGGGCGTTGGCTCGACGGACGAGTTGGTCTTCAATTAGAAATAATTGGCGTTTTATTTTATTGTTATCAATTCTGCTCACCATTATTAGCGCGATCACCATTGGGTTTACGGCTTATCTTCTTGTTCCTTCATTGAGTATTGCTGGTGCTTTTATCATTGGTGCGGCGATTTCTCCGCCAGATCCAGTTGCTGTCGATGCGGTTGCAGAGCCTGCCGGCGTGCCACGACGCTTAACTAATGCTTTAGAAACTGAAGGTTTATTTAACGATGCTGCGTCCATCGTGGTATTTAACCTTGCGCTTCACGCATTAACCATGGGTGAGAAAATAACCTGGTACAAAGCACTTTTCACCTTTTTCTATTCCGCGGTGATCGCTATTATGCTCGGCATTGCCATTGGAAGAATTAGTGCATATATCACTAACTGGTCTACAAATTCTTCTGCTCGCAATGCTCTTACCTGGATTATCCCGTTTACTACTTATATAGCAGCAGAAGAATTACACGCATCCGGTGTTATTGCAATTGTCATAGCGGCGATTGAATTTAATTCTCGCGTGCAAATTGAAGCAGAGGACAGGCTTTCAGGTGCTGCGTTTTGGGAAGTAGTAGAGTTGCTCTTTACTGGTGTTGCTTTCGGGCTTATTGGTTTGACTGTGCGTGGTGCAGTTGAAGCGGTAGGAACAGATTTATGGCATGCGGTTTGGCTTGGTGCCGTACTTTCTTTGGTAGCTTTTCTGGTGCGTGGGTTATGGCTCTATGTCATTTATCGACAAAACATTCGACGTAATGCTCGTACAGGAGCTCCGCTACGACTCCAAGAGGTGCTTTTGCTGACCTGGGGTGGTATGCGTGGCCTGGTTACATTGGCGCTGGTACTTTCTGTGCCTTCTACTGCGGGTTTTACACTTTATAACGAGTTAAGTGTTATTGCTTTGGTCGTGCTGTTTTTAACAATGGTAATTCCAGGACTGACCTTACCGCTGTTAACCAAAAAACTTAATCTCAATGCTGGCCCTGATCCCTTTGGTGATAAAGCCCGTGAGCTTTTAGTTAAACGGGCGCGTAAAGCAGCAATCGAAAGCATGAAGACTCACTCTGATGATATTTCTGAAGAGATGATGAGCGTTATTCGCGAACGAGTCCTTGAAAACTCGACCATGGAACTTGAGGAGTTCCAAGAGCTCAGTGCTGAAGAACGAGCAGAAAAAATAAAACAGGTTGGTGTTGTGATGAATAGTATCCACTTGGAGGCATTACGTGCTGCAGAACAGGAATTATTGCAGGCGCGTCGTGAGCGGCATATTGATCCAGTAATTGTTGATGATGTGCTAAAAGAAATTGATGCTCAAATCATCGTGACTGAAAAACGTGTTCGAGCATAGGCACGGGTCATGTACTTGTGCTACGTAAACTAAAGGGTGATTATGCAAGAAATATCAGTGTTAAGATCACAGGTTGAGTCCATCTTACTTGTTGTTGATACTCCAGTGAGTAGCCAAGACATTGCACGAGTGACTAATAGTGAAGAAGCATCAGTGCGTGCTGTGTTAAAAGAGATACAAGAAGAGCTAGTGCACCGTGGTAGCGGCATTGATTTGCGTTTTAGTGATGAAGGTTGGCGATTCTACACGTTGCAAAAGAATTCAGAAGTGGTAGAGAAGTTTTTGCTGGATGGCACTCACACTAAATTATCCCGTGCTGCTCTGGAAACTCTTGCCGTTATTGCTTATCGACAACCAGCCACGAGGGCGCAAGTAGCTGCTATTCGAGGGGTAAATGTTGATGGTGTTATCCGTACTTTGCAGCTGCGTGGTTTAATTCGAGAAGCTGATATCCCTGAGGAAACACATGGTGCTCATTATTATGTCACCACTGAACTTTTCCTGGAACAATTGGGTATTGATTCCTTGGATCGTCTTCCTGATTTAGCACCATTATTACCTGATATTGATGGAATTGATGAGCAGCTGTAGCGGTGTCGCATATTCTTTCATCGAGGTGCAACTGGGGCAGCTGGAAAAAGAGAGGATACTCTACTAGAATAAGCGAGTATTTATAACCGCATATTTATCGATAGGATTATCGTGAAACATACCGCTCGCCGAGATGGCACACCGGAAAAGAAAACTCGAATTTCAGCTTCGCACAGCCAAGCAAAAAGACCACATCGAGGGCAGAAAGCGCAATCAGGTTCTGGGTCTGAGCAGAAGCGAAAAAGCGTGCAGGATCTCATCATTTCTCATGCAAAACCTGCAAAGAAGCAGCACGTAAAGCGCAGTGAGCTGCAATCTGGATCTGAACATTCTTCAGAGGGTATTCGCTTACAAAAAGTATTGGCGCAGGCAGGTGTAGCCTCAAGGCGTCATGCTGAGATTCTTATTGATGCTGGTCGTGTCGAGGTCAATGGAAACATTGTGATGAAACAAGGGATGCGGGTGCATCCAAATGTTGATGTCATTCGTGTTGATGGTGTGCGTGTCAATGTTAATGAGGAACATCGCTATTTTATCCTCAATAAACCTCGTGGATTGCACTCAACGATGCACGATGAAATGGGGCGTCCTTGTATTGGCGATCTCGTCGGAGAGCGCATAAGTGCAGGGCAGCGTCTATTCCATGTGGGGCGTCTGGATGCAGATACAGAGGGGCTCATTCTTTTGACTAATGATGGTGAGTTAGCGAACCGACTCATGCACCCACGTTATAAGATCTCAAAAACATATCTTGCCACTGTTCAAGGTGAAGCAGATCGTTCTTTGCTGACGACCTTGCGTAAAGGAGTGGAATTAGATGATGGTGTGGCACAGGCAGATTATGCACAAATCATTGATACTCACCAAGGTAAATCGTTGATTCGTGTGGAATTGCATGAAGGGCGTAAACATATTGTTCGTCGTATGCTCAAAGAATGTGGTTATCCAGTTTTGCGCCTGGTACGTACTAAACTGCATACTGTTCAGCTAGGAGAACAGACACCTGGTGCATTCCGTGCCTTGAATAACGCGGAGCTTACCAGTCTTTATAAAGCGGTGGATATGTGATGAGCTTGATAACCAATACTGGAGAACACGGTCTTCTCGTAGCTGTGGATGGTCCGGCAGGAGCTGGAAAATCCACTGTTTGTCGGGCTGTTGCTAAAAGACTCGAGGCAAAATATCTCGATACAGGAGCAATGTATCGGGTGGCTACTTTGTATGTGCTGCAACAAGGTGTTGCCCTCGCTGATACCCAAAAAGTTATTGAATTAACGCATACTCTTCCGCTAACAATTAATGATGATCCTTACTCACGGGAAGTGTTATTGGACGGACACGATGTATCTGAGTTGATTCGTACCCCGGAGATCAATAAGAATGTTTCGGCAGTTTCTGCCATTGCCCAAGTGCGCACTAATCTGGTACATAAGCAACGTGAACTAGCGAAAGAAGCTGGTAGATGCATTCTCGACGGTCGAGATATTGGTACCCATGTGTTACCAGATGCACCGGCTAAATTCTTTTTGACTGCCTCGCCAGAGGTTCGAGCTCAACGACGCTATGAGCAAGAGCGTGCACAAGGAATAGAGACTGATTATGCTCTTGTTCTCGCTGATGTGCTTCGTCGTGATGAGTTAGATACCAATCGAGCAATTTCACCTTTACGTCCAGCACAGGATGCGATTATCGTCGATAGCTCGGCGCTTAGCTTAGAACAAGTGATAGATACCTTAATTACTTTGATTGAAAAACAAGCAGGGAGGACAACTCATGAGTGATGAGCATATGTCTGATGAGTTTTTTAATGACATCGATGAGTTCGGTGAACACGAAGACACCGATGTCACTTTTGAGTATGTCGATGATGACTTTGCTTCATTGGATTTTGGTGAAGAATACACCGAGGAGCAGTGGGAAGATTTAGAGCGTGCTTTTGGTGTGTCACCCCAGCAGCACTTGGAGGAAAATCTTTGCACCGTTGCTATTGTTGGACGACCTAATGTTGGAAAATCAACTTTGGTTAATCGCTTTATCGGTCGTCGAGAAGCTGTTGTGGAGGATTTTCCAGGAGTCACACGCGATCGAATTTCCTACCTTTCAGATTGGGGCGGTCGTAGGTTTTGGGTGCAAGATACTGGTGGCTGGGATCCAAATGCTAAGGGAATTCATGGTGCTATTGCCCGGCAGGCAGAAGTAGCAATGGATACTGCAGATGTGATTGTCATGGTTGTTGATACCAAAGTAGGTATTACAGAAACTGATGCAGTCATGGCGCGTAATTTGCAGCGTTCTCAGGTTCCAGTGATTCTTGTGGCGAATAAGTTTGATTCTGAGACTCTCTATGGTGATATGGCAGAATTCTATGCATTGGGGCTAGGCGATCCTTGGCCAGTTTCGGCATTGCATGGTCGCGGTGGCGCTGATGTTTTAGAGGAAGTGCTGCGTTTATTTCCTGAACAACCTCGACAAACTTCTATTGTTGAAGGACCGCGTCGAGTAGCTTTGGTAGGAAAACCCAATGTGGGTAAGTCATCGTTGCTCAATAAAATAACGGGAGAAAACCGTTCAGTTGTTGACAATGTTGCTGGTACTACAGTTGATCCGGTTGACTCGCTAGTGCAATTGGAACAAAATCTGTGGAAGTTCATTGATACGGCAGGGTTACGTAAAAAAGTAAAAAATGCGCAAGGCCATGAGTATTATGCGTCTCTACGAACCCGTGGTGTGATTGATGCAGCTGAGGTATGTATTTTCATGATTGATTCCTCAGAACCAGTATCCGAACAGGATCAGCGCGTCTTGGGAATGATACTTGAAGCCGGTAAGGCGCTTGTCCTCGTCTTCAATAAATGGGATCTCATGGATGAGGATCGTAGATGGGAGTTGGATCGCGAGATCGATCAGCAGCTAAAACACATTCCCTGGGTAAAACGAGTCAATATCTCTGCAAAAACTGGACGTGCGCTGCAAAAACTTGAGCCATATATGATAGAAGCTCTAGAGAATTGGGATAAACGTGTTACTACCGGTCAGCTCAATAACTGGTTACGCGCTACTATCGCGCAAAACCCACCACCTATGAAATCAGGACGCGTGCCTCGTGTGCTTTTTGCTACTCAGGCTTCAACGCGCCCACCAGTTATTGTTCTGTTTACCACAGGGTTCTTAGACGCAGGCTATCGACGTTTTCTCGAGCGAAAATTCCGAGAGACATTTGGTTTTGAGGGAACACCAGTAAAAATTGCGGTTCGTGTTAGAGAACGCCGATCAAAGAAATAGAGCGGCACAATCATTGTTTCCGATAAAGGAAGCAATCAAAGCGATAGGGAAGTTGTATTGACTTCCCTTTTTCGTATTGAAGGTGGTCATAGAGGTACCACTGCAGATTGTGCATAACTTTTGCACGAGTATGTTCATTTGATCGTAGCCAATAACTACGAGTTTGTACCAGCTTCTCTATATCCTCTGGAACTACGTTGTGGTTCCAGCGCAATCGCAGTTCTTGGGCTAGCGACCACGGAGTTTCCACGTGCGGATAAAACCCTTCTTTGAGGGTATCACCTGCGTGCATAATACGACTAAGGCGATGTACCCAGGGAATTGTTACGTCGAGACTATTCCATGCCAGGACTAAGCGAGCGTTACTTGTCGAAATACGATCGCATTCTGCTGAAGCTAATGAACTATCGACCCAGTGCCATGTTTGTGCACACGTGATAACGTCAACGCTGTGATCACGTAGAGCAGTGTTTTCTGCAGTGGCTTGGATACATGGCATAGCCATCTTCCTGCTAAATACACGTAGCATATCCATGCTGGGATCAATACCAATCACGTCATGATCCCTGCTTGCTAGTAGACTACTCAGTTTTCCTGTTCCACAGCCTAAATCTATGACTTTCTGTGGCGTGCGCGGTAGTAGATCAAGCAGTTCCTCACGATAGCCTGGACGAATGTCATCGTATAAATCCGAATTATGGTTGAAAGCCTGTGCTGAGCGCTTTCGTTGGTGTTCATTATGAAATTTTGGCTGATCTTTTCGAGAAATAGGAGGGGCAGTAAGTGTGACTGTAGATGAATCAAAGGGAAAGGTCATGATAATAATCAAATGCCTCTGCATTAAGCAGAGGCATGGGATTGGTGTTGTATCTAACTCGATGTAGAGTTAAAGAATTTTTAGCTTATTCACCAGAACCTGGAAGGCTAGGAAGACCTGGGATACCCAAGAGATCGTGGATATCTGCGCCGGTTACGTCGGTCTTAGGCTCGGTGATACCAGTTACATCGGTGTCAGGCTGAGCGATACCGGTTACGTCGGTCTTAGGCTCGGTGATACCAGTTACAGTAGTCTCTGGCTGAATGGTGTCAGCACCCTTGAGATCTACAGCGGTGTCACCTTTGGTGCTGTTAAGAGCGCTTACGTCACCAGAAGTAGTATCACCCTTGGTGAGGAATTCAGTGTTGGTGGTCTTGTCGCCTGTATCAACGTCTGCATCCACATCTGCGTCAAGCGAGTGTCCTCGGGTAAGGAACTCGGTAGCAGTAGAAGTATCGCCCTTGGTCAAGAACTCAGTATCACCAGAAGTGGTGTCGCCTTTGGTCAAGAACTCAGTGCTGCTATCGCCCTGAGAAGGAGCGAAGGTGATGTCTCCAAAAGAAGAACCGAAGTTGAGGTTGTTTCCTGAAACAGCAACCTCTCCTGAGCTTGCGTTATCTGCAACTGGCGCTGGTGCTGGTGCAGGTACAGCAGGAAGGTTGAGGTTGAAAAGGGAACCAAGATTTAGCTTTACCAAAAGATCCTTAATTGGACCTTCAACGAATTCCTGAACCTGAAGGAGGAAATCCATAGTGTTCTCCTAAGAACTATACGAAAAGTTTTCATTACACTTCACTCTTATCCTTATCCCTACTGAACGCATGGAAAGGCATGGAGTATGTGCTCAAGAAAGAATAATATGCGTATATTTATTTGATTGCAACGGCTAGATAACGATTTATTAGGATTTTCTCAGAAATGTCATGTGTGTAACGGATTTCGTGCACCAAATATCTTCCCAAACAGTTTTGTGAGTTCCAAGAATAAGGGCGGAGTGATAGGGGGACCTAGCTGTATTGATTCTCAAGGCCTAGCCAAGATTGTGGTGGCAAACCTCTGATATACGCCAGAGGGTTTAATAATGGTGCTTCACCATATGGGATTTTATTTCACCTTTTTGGGGGTGTTATGAAAATGTTACATAATTATCCATAGAACATCTACAACACTCAGTACAGAGTGAAAAGATATATACATAAATTTCCCACAAAAGAAAAACTAAACAGTGGTTATAGCACACTATAACCACTCGAATAACTTGTCGGAATGACAGGATTTGAACCTGCGACCCCTTGACCCCCAGTCAAGTGCGCTACCAAACTGCGCCACATCCCGATGGCACCGTCATAAATGTTTCACATACGCTGAACCAGATATACAGATATATCAGTGAGTCTGTGATTATTGACGACGAACCTAGCCTACAACAGTCAGTGCTCATTGAACTAATCAGCTGGTTGTTTCTACTATCCAGTGCATACAATGAGCCACTAGAAAGCTACTTCTTTATTTCATCCTGGATCATAGTATTGCCCGAAAGCATATCCTGTACCTCATTATGCGAAGCAGCTGTAAGCAATTCCTGCCGTTGTTCATCAGTCAATTGACCAATCAGAGTGATTTCTCGTCGCAAGTGTACTTTGTTGTCACTGCTGAGTGTACGCGAAACACTTACCTGTACATCATCTAAGCCAGTGATTTTTCCTTCCCGTGCAGCATGACGAATAGCCTGGCTAGTTGCTGCTGCCAAAGCCGAGACAATGAGCGAAGTAGGGCTATAGCCTAGGTTTTTTCCACCTTGAGCTTTTTCTTTATCCGTTTCCAGCATACGAGTACCAGTACGGATAATATCTGTGTATTTTCCGGCCTTCGTTGAAGTAGCAATGGCAACACCTTCAGGAATGACATCGCTGTTGTATTCGGTATTTTCTGGAACGATATGCTGCTTAACCCAGGTATAAATCATTTTTGCAGCTTCTTGCGCAGCACCAGGGCGAGTCACCAAATGATCTACCTTATGGAGGCTAATAAGTGATTTAGGGTAACGAGTCAGCGTGTAAATTTTAATGGCATTGTCGATTCCCACTGTTTGATCAATAGGGGAATGCATCACAAGGAGTGGCTTTCTTAGTTTCGGCAGATAGCTTTCGACGTTTGTCTCTGCAAGATCTTCCAGGTATTCACGAGACATGACAATCTCACGACCGCCAAGGTTGAGTGTTACTGAACCTGCTTCATCGACTTCTCCGATACGGTCAGCAAAGTGCAACACTGCGTGAGCAGGATCAAATGGAGCACCAATGGTAGCTATTGCTTTGAGATTTTTGATTTTTGTTGCAGCTTTCAAGGACGCAGCGCCGCCAAGGGAATGTCCAACGAGTAACTGTGGCGCTGAGTAATGCTGCGTAAGCCAGTTGTTTGCAGCAATAATATCTTCGACGTTTTCGCTGAAAGATGTTTCGGCAAAATTTCCTTCTGATTGTCCAAGACCTGGAAAGTCAAAGCGCAAGCACGCAATACCCATTTGTGCTAGTTGTTTGGAGGTTCGGGCAGCAGCTGGGGTAAAACGTGATCCGACGAAGCAATGAGCAAAAATGGCAAAGGCTTCTGGCTCAGTATCAGGCATATCGAGTGTTCCAGCCATCTGATATCCCTTGCTAGAAGGTACCTTTACACTTATTGAATGCACTATTTTCTTCTTTCGTAGTTTCTAAAGGTTTATGAGGTGAAATACCTATTAGTCTAGGCAGTTCAACTTGTTTCTGCACTGTTTAGAAATGTTTACTTAATTAAGCTCTTGCTATAGTTGCAATGTATCTCACAGTGAGAAAAATGAATGTGAAACAAATGCAAATTAAGGTATGGAATCTATATGGCTGGATTTGATTGGTTCTGGAAAACGATGGGCGCGCGCTCAGGAAGGAACCAAAAGCGTAGTCTTTCCATCGTGGCTCAGGCCCAGTCACGACGCAGCAGCTTAGAAACATTAAGTGACCAGCAATTACGTGCACAGGCTCACGAATGTATCGCCGGAGATAAACTTATTGATCCAGCACAATTCCTGGCTTTATTATCTATTGCGTCACAGCGCACTTTGTCCCTTGTGCCTTTCGACGTCCAACTGCAGGCTGTTTTGAGATTGCTTGAGGGAGATGTAATCCAAATGGCAACAGGCGAAGGAAAGACTCTCGTAGGTGCTATGGCCAATACTGGTTTTGCCTTGATGAATAAACGAGTACATTCAATCACTGTCAATAATTACTTGGCACAGCGTGACGCCACATGGGTAGGTCCGTTAGCGCAATTCTTTGGTTGCAGCGTAGCAGCTATCAGTGAAGAAATGGACGAGCAGCAGCGTCGTAAAGCATATACTGCAGATATTGTTTATGCATCAGTCAATGAAATAGGTTTTGACGTCTTGCGTGATCAATTGATTTATAGTCGCAGCGATGCCATACAACATGGTGCCGATATTGCATTGGTTGATGAGGCAGACTCAGTTTTAGTTGACGAAGCATTAGTACCTCTTGTTTTAGCAGGCAGTGAGGATGACCATGCACCTCAGGAAAAAATTACTAACGCGGTACGTGCCCTCAAAGAGAAAATTCATTTCGATGTTGATGAGGATCGTCGCAATGTATTTCTTAATGAGCAGGGAGCAAAGCTCATAGAGCGTAATTTGGGCATCGAAAATCTTTATGACGAACAACACGTCGGTACAACATTAGTTCAGGTTAATTTAGCACTACATGCGCATGCCTTATTGATTAAAGACGTACATTATATCGTGCGTGATGGGAAAATAGCTCTTGTTGATTCTTCCAAGGGACGAGTTGCTGATTTACAGCGTTGGCCTGATGGTATCCAAGCGGCGGTAGAGGCGAAAGAAGGACTAAATATTAGCCAGCGTGGCAAAGTGCTCGACACAATCACGATTCAAGCATTAATGAATCGCTATGGCACAGTTTGTGGTATGACTGGAACCGCAGTAGAAGCAACAGATCAATTACGTCAATTCTATGATTTGCGTGTTTCTGTCATTGAGCGGGCTCAACCTTTAGTACGCATTGATGAACCTGATCGAATATATGCGACGCAAGAGCAAAAAATGCGTGCACTGGTTGCTGAAATTAAACAGATTCATGCCACTGGGCAGCCGATTCTGGTTGGTACGCTCAATGTCGCGCAGTCAGAGGAACTTGCGCAGTTGGTGCGAGAAGCCGGCATAGAGGTAAGTGTGCTCAACGCTAAAAACGATGAGCAAGAGGCACGCATCATTGCTGAGGCTGGTGACCTTGGTCGGGTGACTATCTCAACGCAAATGGCAGGTCGCGGTACTGATATCAGGCTTGGGGGAGCAGATGAAAAAGACTATGATCAGGTAGTTCAGCGTGGAGGTCTCGTAGTCATAGGTACCTCCCGGCATCGTACAGCGCGCTTGGATAATCAATTGCGCGGTCGGGCAGGTAGACAAGGCGATCCAGGTCGTTCCGTATTTTTTCTCAGTCTTGAAGATGATGTTCTCATAAGCGGAGGGGCTGGTGAAGAAATAACAGCATATCCTGATCAAGAAGGAAGAATAGACGCAAAGCGCATCTATGATTGGGTCGAGCATTGTCAACGAGTAACAGAAGGCCAATTGCTGGAAATCCATGCACAGACGTGGCGATATAATAAATTACTTGCTGATCAACGACATATTATTGATCAGCGTCGGAGCAAGCTGCTCGATAGCGATCAAGCATGGGTGGAATTATCGCAACGAGCACCGCAGCGCGCTCAAGAACTGACTGGTCATATCGCGGAAGATGTTTTAGAACAAGCTGCACGAGAAATTATGCTTTTCCACCTTGACCAGTGCTGGAGTGAGCATTTGGCTATGATGAGCGATGTTCGTGAATCGATACATTTGCGTGCTGTTGCGCGAGAAACTCCGATAGATGAATATCACCGAATAGCTGTCCGTGAGTTTAAGAGGCTGGTACACCGTGCAGTCGATGAAGCGGTTGTTACATTCCAAAAAGTGCTTATCGACGAAGATGGAGCGCATTTGGCTGATGTCGGTTTAACTCGGCCATCTGCAACATGGACATATATGGTCAGCGATAATCCTTTATCTACATTTGGTCAATCTTTTGCCAAGAAAATGCGTGAGACATTTCGATGATAAATGTTATTAAAAGTTAATAAATTTGCATAAGTGCTGATAAAAGTATGTAAATCTTTAATTCAAGGAGTGGGTAATAGATGAAAAAGCCTAGACAACTCCCTTTTATTTTTCGCTGAGGAAAATTTTGTCTATCTGTTTCTAAACTAATGGCGCTATGATGGGATTCATAGATTCATCAATATGGTTTTGTGGATTCTTCGCTGAGGTACTCTGAAGCTATCATGTAGATAAAAGTTTTATATGAAGCAGGCTATACTAAGCGAAGAGCTATCTTAACGGGAAAACTTCTCATAACAAGGATCACAAGTCCATATTTGACTAGGAGGTTGGAATGAGTGACAACACTGCTGCACCTGAGGTGCAAGTAGAGACTACATCAGTTTTTCGTGCTGATTTATTAAAGGAAATGGAAAATGGTGCAGCTGCACCAGCTACTGGTGCTAACCTTACCCCTCCTGCTGGTGCAGGCATGCTCGTGGTTAAGCGTGGTCCTAATGCTGGTGCACGTTTTTTGCTTGATCAACCTACTACGACAGCTGGTCGTCATCCCGATAGTGATATTTTCTTAGATGATGTTACTGTTTCTCGTCGGCATGCGGAATTTCGCCTTGAGGATGGAGTATTCCAGGTTGTTGACGTGGGAAGTCTCAATGGAACTTACGTCAATCGTGAGCCACGCAATGCACAACAGCTTTCTACTGGCGACGAGATACAAATCGGTAAGTTTCGTTTAGTTTTTCTAGCTGGTGCTGAAGAATAAACCCCATGAAAATAGAACACTACTGAGTAGTTAGTAGTGTTCTGTTTGTCTTGGCATACACAGAACCTGTCAACCCAAAGATATTCAAGAAAACATCGAGAAAATTTTATGAGTGCGTTACCTTCACATTCTTCCTTGAACAGAAGAACATCATCGACAAAAACTATGTCCATTGGCGTAGTGCTTGAACAACTCAAAAAAGAGTTTCCCGATGTCACAGTATCAAAAATTCGTTTTTTAGAAGCTGAGGGCTTAGTCTCCCCACAGCGTACTTCTTCTGGATACCGACGTTTTACCCAGGCTGATCTTGATCGGTTACGTTTTATTTTAACTACGCAGCGTGATAATTACCTTCCGCTGAAAGTGATCCGTGAGCAGTTGCAAGCTATGGACTCTGGTGCAATTACTCCATTGAGTAGTGCAAAAAGATCAGCAACTGTTGTAGATCCGGAGAATTTTCGGGCTCCAGTAGCCACTCGTCTTACTGATAGTGATATTGCTTCCCAGGCTCAAGTAGATCCATCGCTGGTCACTGAGTACATCGATGCGGGTATCATCGTGCCAGATGCTTCTGGGTTTTTTACTGCAGATGATGTCGCGATTGTCATTACGGCTACTCAGCTAAAAGAATTTGGTTTCGATGTTCGACATCTAAAATCCTTACGCAATACTGCAAGCCGTCAGGCAGATCTTATCGAGCGTGCTCTATTGCCTATGGCTAAAACTAAAGATGGTGGTGCTGAGCGTGCCGAAGAGATGACCCAAGAGATGATGGCTGTTGTGGTGTCGTTGCATACTAATTTCGTTAAATCTCTCTTGCGTAATTCTCGTCGCTAAGCAACTAGGCATGGTAATGCACCATGAGTGTCTAGAAAGATTGGTAGTAAAAACTGATTATGGATTTTGTTGAAGTTGAATACCAGGGAGTGCACTTTCTACCGCCAGAATTAGAGTCTTGTGTACTTTTTCGATGGACACAACGCAACCGCTATCTACCAATATGGATTGCGGCGGAGGACGCTGCCTTTGTTTCACTGCGTGAAGAAGGACAGACCTCTAGAAGGCCGCAGACGCACGATTTGCTTATCGATGCTCTTGACGCGGCGGGTGGTGTCAATGAGATACGCATTATTAGTTATTACCAAGGTGTGTTTATTGCTTCTTTCGTATTGGATAACGGGGAAGAGCTAGATGCGCGTGCAACTGATGCAGTTATTATCTCTCGGTTGCTTGATATTCCCATTCAGGTTTCGCCTGAGGTGCTTGACCAAGCCAGCATCTATGTCTCTGATGATGACTTGCAAGCATATCTTGGCTTAGAACCTCTTATACAGACAGACGACGATACTGCATTGCCAGATAATTCACTGGCAGATGATGATTTTTCTGGTCTCATGGAGAGCATGGGGGTGCGTGAGTCAGATATTTTTGTCGATGATTTTTTTGATATAGATTCTTCTGATCATGAGGATAAGAATTAACGCTTCATGTCTAAAAGTTATTCGCAGTGTTTTTGGAGCTCTTGGCGAAACCGTGATGGAGAGGCATCTTTTTCTGATATAGATGTGAATTATGTGCATATTTGTGACTAAAGATGACAAAGGTGTAATTTCAGTCTAAACTTAAAGTTAAAGTTTAGACTTAGGGTGTGTCGCCAAAGGGAAGGTGGAAAATACTCTAGGCTGAGAAAGCACAAAGATACTATTGCCCGTATAATTGCGAGCAGAGCATGCAGGAGAAAAGCTATGACAGATCAATCATCACAATACTCACTTTTTGATCTAGGGCCAGATGAAGAAGTAGGGTACAGGGTACCAATTGCGTGCCAAGTTGCTGGCATTACTTATCGCCAGCTTGACTACTGGGCACGGACAAACTTAGTGAAACCAAGTATTCGCACTGCTCGTGGTTCAGGTTCACAGCGCCTGTACTCATTCAAGGACATCTTGGTTCTCAAAATCGTTAAGCGCTTATTGGACACTGGCATTTCTCTGCAAAATATACGACTAGCGGTAGAAAAACTTCACGAGCTAGGGGTCAATGATCTAGCGCAGATTACTTTAGTCTCTGATGGGCATACCGTTTACGAATGCCGCTTTCCCGAAGACGTTTTTGATTTGCTTGGTGGCGGTCAGGGCGTATTTGGAATTGCCGTACCTGGAATTGTCAAAGAACTCACCGGTACTATCTCATCCTTCCCAGCAGAACGCATTGATGATTATGCTGCAGAGAATCACTCCGTGATTGGATTTGATGACGAACTTGCACTTCGTCGTCAGCGCAAGAGCTCCTGATTAAGTTTTTCTTTTTTCTTGCGTGGTCAAAACTTTAATTACCATCGATGATTATTTGTTTGTAGAGATACTGAGACAAAAATCATCGATTATTTTTATAATTCTCTCGCGCAGTTGATTTGCCCGTACCGCCAGTTCACGCTGTCGACGCACATAGTGTGCCTTTCCTTCGGCAGTTTCTATGGCCACCACTCCTAGACCATAATCTCGACAATCATAAGGACTGGCTTCCATATCAAGTACACGGGCATCCCATGCTAAAGAAAAAGCATCAAGCCACAATGAACCTGGTATCAGTGGTTGTAATTTTGTTGCCCACTTGTAGATATCCATATTGGCGTGCAAACAACCACATTGGTCTTGCTGTGGCTGTTTTTCTCTGGTCAATATGGTGAAATTCAACGGGCGAGCAGGTGGCGTAAAAAATCGAAAAGCATCAAAATGCGTGCAGCGCAGAGTATTATTTTCTACAACCTCATTTGTACCTGCAGCACCAAGGCGAAGTGGAAGCTCATGCCTGGTGGAGTTTGCTTGATAGACCATTGCCCACTCATGCAACCCGAAACAGTCGAAATGAGCTGGATTAGTATTCGTTTTTGCTAATAGCTCTCGAATATACTTGATAGTTTTGTGGCGCTGTGCCCATAAGCTCTGGCTATCTATGCTGGTGACTTCTTTGCTGACGTGATAGAACTTCCAATCCTTATGTGGTGGCAAACCAGATAGAGCAACACCAAATCCTGGATGCCACTTATGTAAATGCGCAATGCGAACAGGATAATACTCAAACAAGAAATCATATACAGGGTGGTGCTTACCAGCACGTCGTCTAGCAAGGTGATCTTTTGTAAAAGAATCAGTACGTCTGTGATGCTGCTCCATGCTTTCTTGCCATTGTTGCTCAGACAATACAGTGAAATCCATCATGCTACGTGTGTTGTCCATGAGTCCAGTCGGAAAAGGTACCTACATATTCCTCGATAAGATCTTCGAGAGTAATGACACCAAGTAACTCTCCACGATCCCGCACTTGAGCCATATGCGCTGATTTACGATGCATGAGATGCAATGCCTCTTCAAGTGATCCAGAAGCATCAACTATCGACAGTGGTCTGATTTCTGAGCGGTGGACTAATTGATCTGGTTGCGTATCCTCAAGACGATCTAGCACATCCTTTACATGGATATACCCCATGTAAGATCCATCCTTTGCTTTTACCGGAAAGCGGGAGAAACCTGTTTCTGCGACAGCCGTTTCGACGTCACTCAACCGAGATCCTCTACCAGTAAAATCAAGGGTACGCACTTTATCAAGCGGAATCATTACTTCGGTGACGGAACGAGATTCTGAAGTTAAGGCCTTACGAAGTCGGATGGTTTCTTCCGCATCCAATAATCCCTCACTACGAGATTCTGCAATCATACTTGCCAATTGCGTTTGATTTACTGTGGCGTCCAATTCATCTTTTTGCTCTATATTGAACATCCGCAACGTAATACGTGCAATCCAGTTCAACAATTCCACAATAGGACGAGAAATTTGCATGAACGCAAGCAAAGGCGGGGTTAGCCAAAGCGCAAGAATCTCCGGTCCAGCTAGTGCTATATTCTTGGGAACCATCTCGCCAAGTAATATGTGCAAAAAGGTAATGATTGCTAGCGCAATAACAAAGGAAAACGGATGAAGTAAATGATCGGCCAAGCCAAGAGCCTGAAAAGGTTTTTCAATGTAATGAGCGATAGCTGGTTCAGCAACTTTACCAAGAATCAATGAAGCAATGGTGATACCTAGTTGGCATGCTGCCAATAGCACTGACAAATTTTCTATCGCATAAAGAACTCGCTGTGCACGCCTATTTCCTTGAGCGATAAGGTTTTCGATGCGATCCCTGCGTGAGGAGATTAATGCAAATTCGGAAGCAACAAAAAAGGCATTAGCTAGCAGTAGAACGATGATTAACAACGTGGTGGTTATAACAGACACTATGTATTCTCCCGTGATTTCTTTGCCGCCGACGCAGTGATGTTCTGTAAAACGGCATGAGCCTCTGCATCAGAAACAGGTGAGAGAATAACTGTATCGACGCGTCTATCTTCCATGGCAGCGACTTTTGCTAACCATTGACTATTACTTGGTTCGGAATCTGGCAAGAAAGAAGTATCATTATGTGGCAGTAATAGTTCATCACCAGTAGCAGGTATGCGTCCTAGCTGTGCCATAACCAGACCGCCAAGAGTTTCATAAGGACCTTGAGGGGCGCTATAACCAATTTTTTCTTCTAGTTCATCTAGTCGGACAAGCCCAGAAACAGACCAGCTACTGCCAAACTTGTGAAAGTCGCGTTCTGCTTCGGCATCATCGTGTTCGTCATAGACTTCACCGAGTATCTCCTCGACTACATCTTCGATGGTAATCAACCCAGCAGTGCCACCATATTCATCTGCAACTAAGATGATTTGGGAACCAGTTGAACGTACTGTATCGAGTACCGAATCACCGTCTAAAGATGCTGGTACAACAGGAATGGGGCGCGCTAATTCTTTGAGCTGTGTTTTATCTCGATCCTCTTTGGGCACAGAAAAAGCGTCCTTATAATGAACAACTCCAACAGTGTCATCAAGATCACCGCGGATAATAGGAAAACGTGAATGTCCTGTTTCGATGGTACGAGTAATAAGATCTGTGACAGTGCTTTCAGCAGCAAGCGATTCCACAGTAGACCGCGGAGTCATGAGTTCTTCAGCGGTGCTATTACCAAATTTCAAGGATCGGTCAAGCATAAGTGCAGTAGTTTTTTCTAGACCGCCTGTTTTAGCTGAATTCCGTACTAATGCAGTTAATTCTTGTGTGGAACGTGCACTGGCGAGCTCCTCAGATGGTTCAATCCCCATCTTTCGGACGACTCGGTTAGCTGTACTATTAAGCAATTTGATGAAACCACTGAAACAGGCATTAAAGAAATTAACTGGTCCAATAACAATACGAGCAGTGTCCATGGGATTGGTGATAGCGATGTTTTTTGGGACTAACTCACCAAAAACCATGGATAGGGTAGTAGCAACGATAAGAGCTAAGACTAAAGCAATAGATGTAGTTGCGCTTTGCGGAATATGAAGTAGCTCGAGCAAAGGACCAAAGTAACTAGCTAGAATTGGCTCAGCTAGATAGCCGGTGGCTAGGGTAGTGATAGTGATACCAAGTTGTGCGCCTGAAAGTACAAAAGAGAGATTATGAAAAGCATTCTTGACTTTTTGAGCAGATTTATCGTTGCGTTGAGCTATATCGTCATCAATGGTGGAACGCTCCAAACCCGTTAGAGCGAATTCGACGGCAACAAATAAACCGGTACTTGCGGTGAGCAAAATAAAACCGACAAGCGAGATAATACTGATAACAATGTCCATATTAGAAGCAACTACGCGACGTCAGTTGCAATACCTTCTCTTTCTGTTTTCTCAATGACAGGCGGCATAGACATAACAATTATTTTCCATGCTTCTTAGTAGAACTATAGCGGTTTTTCTTTTTGGATGATTTTTTATATGAACTGCGTCCATAAACATTTCTTGGATTTTTATCATATCCATTGCCAGAAATTGGGCGCCCATTCTTTTTTCCTGAGTCATTTTCTGGAAGTACTAGTGGGGCTAGTGCTTTTCCGCTAGGAGCACGAGCACCTGCTATATGTCGTAGCACGCTAGAATGCTCGTCGACAGTATGCTCTTCAGGGTTGCACTGTGCTTGTCGAAAAAGCTGCATGAATCGATTATGCTGCTGCGTTAAGGCAAGAGTGATAACAGTTCCACTTGCCCCCGCCCGAGCTGTTCTACCTGAACGATGTATATATGCTTTGTGATCAGCTGGAATGTCTGCATGAACAACTAGATCTATTGCAGAAATATCGATGCCACGCGCAGCGACATCAGTAGCTACTAAGACTGATATCCTTCCGCTGCTGAATTCTTCGAGGATATACTCGCGCATGCGCTGTCCTTTGCCACCATGCAGGGCAGCTGCATGTATTCCTTTTTCCCTCAATTGCAGCGTGTACCGATCCACTGCGATTTTTGTACCCGCAAATACTATTGTTCTGCCGCGGCGTGCTGCAATATGGGCAAGTACAGCGTCGCGTGTACTGATATTTTCTACGAAAAAGCAATAATCCTTGCGCGGTAAGGTGTGCGTGGTATTCGCCGCAGCATCGACTACTGAATGAATGACGGGATCAACCATAAACTGTGCTACCAGCTTATCGACGTCTGAGTCAAGAGTTGCAGAGAAAAGTAGGCGCTGGGTGGTGGGCTCAGTGAGGGACAGAATTTTTTGTACCTGTGGGAAAAACCCTAAATCTGCCATCTGGTCGGCTTCATCTAATACGCTAACCTGAACTTGATCCAAAAAAAGTTCTTTCTGCTTCATCAAGTCGAGTACACGTCCAGGAGTTGCGATGAGAACATCGACTGGAGCTGCCAGGGAGCGGATATGATTTTTGATTGCTACACCGCCAACAACATGCAAAATTCGCAGTCCCAGCACTGCCGCATAGTCAGCAAGTGTTTCATAGATTTGGGTAGCCAGTTCACGGGTTGGTGCTAAGACTAAACCACGAGGATGATGCGTTTGCGATATACCACCTTTGGCAATGTTCTCTAATAACGGCAACCCAAAAGCTAAGGTTTTTCCAGAGCCAGTAGGAGCACGCCCTAATACATCTCTTTTGGATAAAATATCTGGAATAACCGCTGCTTGAATGGGAAAAGCAGCAGTAATACCTTGTTTTTTAAGTTGCTGCAGAAGTGGAGTGGATAGCCCCATTTCTGCAAAGTCAGAGGTGGTGTTGACACTCATACCGAAGTTTTTAATAACCTTAGTCTGTTTGGACTTCAGATCGGTCGCCGGACCAAAGTGTATGGAATGAGCCTGGTTTATCAACGCGCTTGTATGTGTGTGCGCCGAAGTAATCACGCTGACATTGGATCAACGCAGCTGGTAGGCGATCTGCACGTAGGCTGTCATAATACGACAAGCTAGAAGAGAACACAGGGATTGGTTGTCCTATTTGAGTAGCAACAACCACAACTCTACGCCAGGAATCAATGAGCTGAGCTAGCTCTGATCGGAAGTAAGGGTCTAAAAGCAAAGATGCTACCTGTGGATCATTATCATAGGCTTCTACAATGCGGTTAAGGAATTGTGCACGGATAATGCATCCGCCTCGCCAGATAGTTGCTAATCCTCGCGGATCAATATCCCAGTCGTGTTCATCTGAGCCAGCCTTAATTTCGTCAAAACCTTGTGCATAGGCAACAAGTTTTGAGGCATAAAGCGCTCGACGCACATCTTCAATAAAGCTTTCTCGATCAATGCCCAAAGATTCAATGGTCGTGAGGCTGCCACCAGGTAATTGATTATTAGCTGCTTGACGCTGTGCACTAGCACTTGACAATGCACGAGCAAATACAGCTTCACTAATACCTGTGACTGGTGTACCAAGGTCAAGAGCTGCTTTTACTGTCCAACGCCCGGTACCTTTCTGGCCAGCTGCGTCGACTACTATGTCCACCAGTGGTTTTCCAGTTTCTTGATCTACTTGTGCCAATACTTCTGAGGTAATTTCGATGAGATAAGAATCTAAATCACCTTGGTTCCATGTCTTGAAAATATCAGAGATTTCTTGAGGGCTCAGTCCTGCTCCAGAGTGCAAAAGCTGATATGCTTCTCCGATTACCTGCATATCTGCGTACTCAATGCCGTTATGCACCATTTTGACGAAGTGACCAGCTCCATCTGGACCGATATGGGTTACACAGGGAACTGAATCAACTTTAGCGGCGATTGACTCGAAAAGGGATCCTAATGCCTCCCAAGATTCTGCTGGTCCACCAGGCATAATAGAAGGACCATTCAAGGCTCCTTCTTCACCACCTGAGATACCTGCTCCAACAAAGTTAAGACCACGCTGAGATATCTCTTTTTCGCGTCGGATGGTATCCGTGTAAAGGGCATTACCACCATCAATGATAATGTCTCCTTCTTCCATTAGGTCAGCGAGTTGGTTGATGACCGCATCTGTCGCCGCACCAGCCTGCACCATAATAATTGCTCGGCGTGGTCGTTCTAGTGAAGCAACAAATTCTTCGATGGTCTGTGCAGGAATAAAAGATCCTTCATTACCGTAATTATCAATGAGCGCTTGTGTTTTGTTATACGAACGGTTAAAAACAGCTACTTTGTGCCCATTACGCGCAAAGTTTCTGGCCAAATTTGAGCCCATTACCGCAAGACCAATAACACCAATATGAGCCAACTCTTTATTTACAGTCATAGCATTGCATTCTACCTTGCCACTGGAGGAGTTGCTATATGGGATTTATTGCTGTCGACTTTTTATCTGATTTTTAAGCGGCAGCAACATATTCTCAACTAGATTAAAGAAAAGACTTATGAAACGTTCATAGGTACATAACTACTAATCGCTTTTCTCAAAGGGGATATGATGTCTATTTCTAAAAAAACGGTAGATATTCTTGAACTTTTAAGCACTATACCTAGTGAAGGTTTGAGCCAGGAAGACCTATCTATAGTGCAACAATATAGTGGGGGATTTACTAACCATTTAGGGTTACTGTTCACGCATGCTAATTCTGAAAAAGTATGCGCTCAGTTACCGGTTAAGGAGAATCACCTACAGGTGACAGGTGTGGTTAATGGCGGTGTTTATTGCGCTATTGCAGAAACTATTGGTTCTGTTATGGGACTTATTGCTTCTAAAGGTGTTGTGGTTTTAGGCGTGAACAACAGCACCGATTTCCTTTCCTCAGTTGCTGATGGAGTTATTGAAGCACAGGCGCGTGTTATTAAAGCAGGGCGCAAGACGCAGCTGATTTCTATCGAGATGTTTAATCAGGAGAAATTGGTTGCGCGTTCGACGTTACGCACATTGCTCGTTCCGCAATAGATCGTTATCCTTCCTATAAGGAAATGTTGTCAAAAGTTTATTGAAGTTTTCAATAAGTGTAGGCATGATTGTAAGTATGACTTTATTATCTCAAGCACAGGAAAGTGTTACATATCTTGCAGCTAGTGCGCCTGCATTAAGTTTTATTGGTTGGCTTGTTATCGGTGGTCTTGCTGGTTGGATCGGCTCAAAGATCATGGGAACCGATGGCCAAATGGGACTCGGACTCAATATCCTCGTTGGTATTATCGGTGGTTTCCTTGGCGGTTGGGTGCTATCGCTGATTGGTTTTGATGTTGCTGGTGGCGGTAAGTTCTTTAGCTTCTTGACCTGCTTGGTCGGGTCTTGCTTGTTCCTCTGGATCTTCAAGTTAATTTCTGGCAAGAAATAATATGAAGGATATTAAAGCCTGGGTGATTGATATCTCCCAGGCTTTTCTTATGGCTGCACTTTGCTAGACATTACAAATTACTAATGCTTATAGCCATTTTTGTTTGTGGAACCACCACCACATTATGCATACAACCGCGACAATAATAAAAAGCACAACATAATAGCCATACCGGTAATGCAACTCAGGCATATTATCAAAATTCATGCCATAGATTCCGGCTATTAGGGTAGGTACTGCTGCCATGCCAACATATGCAGAAATGGCACGCATATCTGCATTTTGCTGGATACTTACCTTGGTTTCTGCCGCTTTGATCAGTGTCATGAGTCGTTCGTCATGGCTGGCAATATCATCTTTAACTCTGATTTCATGATCAAGGACATCACGAAAATAAGAGCGCATCTGTTTGTTGAGAATGTCCTTATTACCCGCAATCATCATCTTTAGGGCAGGGTCGAGAGGATCAATGGCATGACGCATCTCTAGTACCTCACGTTTGAGCAAATATATCTGGTCTACATTGATACGCGCTCCAGGGGTAAAGACTTCTTCTTCTAGATAGTCGACGTCGTCAGCTAATTCTGTACTAATGAATACGTAGTCATCCACAAGCACATCCGCTATTGCCCAGGCAATAGACATTGGACCATGCTTTGCTAATGTCGTTGTGTCATTGATCCGGTCGTCAATGTCAGGTAGGGAAGTATTATGCCTGATGGTGATCACAAAATTATCCCCGACGACGATCTGCATTTCACCAGTTTCGATAACTTGGCGAGCTGACTGAACGGTTCGTGGGTGATGACCAAAGTCGGAATACTGCACCGAACGAATAACCATGAACAATTGATCATCATAGCGCTCTACCTTTGGGCGCTGATATGCACCAACGACATCCTCTACGATAAGAGGATGAACCCCAAACTCGGTTGCAATTTTGTGCATTTGCTCTTCCGACGGGCCGCTGAGACTTAACCAAATAAAACCTTGATCTTCTTCAGTCATGCGCGAACGCAGGTTTTCGAGAGCAGAAGCATGATGGCAGCTACCACTTTGACGTATGCCGTTGAGATACATCCAGCAGTGATCGATGACCCTTTCAACAGGGACACGTATTTTTGATTGTGTAGTATGTGCGGGTTTAGCAGGGCGTAGTTTAGAAATAGGTCCGCGTTGACCATTGTTTTTATTTTCTACCACAATAAACACCTGCCTTAGTTGCGTCGATAGAATCCTAATATATTAAAGAACATCTTTATGAATAGAGTGAAAAAGAGGGGTACTAGATATAAGTACCCCATAGCAACATAATGTTGTGTGTTATTTCTCGTCGGCTTTCTTATCGAGTGCTAGACGAGAATGTAGCTGCTGGCGAGTAGTATCCATATTCCAGCGCTTACGGGCAACTGCGTTAAGTAACCACGTGAATACTGCTCCAGCGCGGTTGCGGAAACCAATAAGGAAAGCGACATGGACAGCAAGCCACATTAGCCATGCACCAAACCCAGTGAGTTCGGTCTTATCCATCTTCACTACTGCGTAGAAACGTGAAATAATCGCCATAGAACCTTTATCGTAATAGTCGAAAGGCTCACGTTCCTCAGCGGAGCGTCCTGCAGCTTCAGCAGCGATTTGTTCTGCTACATATGCACCGCCTTGGATTGCAACTTGTGCAACACCTGGCAGACGGTTGAGCGACATCATATCGCCAATGATGAACACATTTTTCTCAGCACCAACGCTGAGATCTGGATTAACAGATACACGACCTGCGCGGTCTGCTTCGACACCGAGTTGATCAGCAACAAGTTTGCCCAGTGGTGATGCCGCAACACCAGCAGACCAAATTTTGCAGAATGCTTCGATTGTGTGGGTAGAGTCATCAGCTGTGGACTTATAAGTTACAGATGTCTCGTTTACATCAGTCACAATTGCGTTGAGTTTTACTGAAACACCAATTTTTTCTAATTGACGCTGTGCTTTTCGCCCAAGATTCTTTCCGAAAGGAGGCAATACCTGTGGCGCACCGTCGAGAAGAATGATTTTTGCATTTGCTGGGTTGAAACGAGAGTAAGCTCCAGCTAGAGTACGATGCGCTAATTCAGCGACCTGTCCAGCAAGCTCAACACCGGTTGGACCTGCGCCGACAATCACGAAAGTGAGTAGCTTCTCACGCTCAGCTGGGTCTTCGGTTAGTTCTGCACGCTCAAAAGCATCAATAATGCGGGAACGAATCTCTAGTGCGTCATCAATGCTTTTCATGCCTGGCGCATATTGCGCAAAGTGATCATTACCAAAGTAAGACTGACCAGCACCAGCAGCAATAATGAGGGAATCATAAGCAAAAACTTTGTTGTGCTGCTCTAGGGTCGCAGTTACTGTTTTGCTTGCTGTATCAATATCTGTGACTTCTGCTTTGACAACATTAACATTGTCTTGTCCGGCAAGGATTTGGCGAGTAGCAGGAGCGATTTCGCCTGAGGAAAGAACACCAGTTGCTACTTGGTAGAGTAGTGGCTGGAATAGATGATGGTTTGTGCGGTCAATAAGTGTGATATCGACATCTGCATCTTTAAGGTTTTTGACGGCAGATAGACCACCGAATCCAGAACCAATGACAACTACATGGTGACGTCCGCTTTCTGGACGAAACGCAGTCTCAGACATAAAAAGTCTCCTTGTGTACCTATAAACACTATTGCATGATAGTTATTTTAGTGATCGACACCATGTTACAATTTTTGCTCAGTTTTTTCATCTCTACGGCTAATAAAGACTAATAAAACCAGCATTTTTGCTTATAAACTTCATTAAGGATGTGTTATCGGCGCGTAACGCTTTTTTATCCGCCTTACATAGATAAAGTAAGGCAGGAATGACACGGTATATACCGGAAAAATCATCTCTGGGAGAATGCTCTATGGATAATACAGCGCAACATACTTATTCGCGTGCACAATTTTCCATTGACGCTCAGACATGGCCGCGTATTGCACAAGTTCCAGATGGCACCTGGACTGCCTGGAGAGCACGTGCTGCAGAAGCAAAATTCGCAGCTGCAGCTGCAAAAGCTGAGCTCACATTATCTGGCAACGATGCAGATTTGACCATCGTGGAGGATTCACTTTTTGCCCGTATTGCTGCTGGCGGTTGGCTTGGGTTGGCAGAAGGGTATATGGCAGGCGAGTGGGAATCAGATAACTTAGCTGTGGTATTGGAAAAACTTATTCGAGCCGGTTACAATCCAAGAATTCCTCGTCGTCTTGCTGCTGACATCAGTGATTCATATACCGGTATGGAATTGCCACCACAGCTCATTCGTCTATTTTCTGGCGACGGTATGAGTGCCTCGGGTACAGTTTTTTCTTCAGGAGTGCCTACTACAGAGCGCATTGCAGTGAAAAACTACGCAGCAACTGCAAAAACCGCACAAGTAACGAAGGTTCGACAGCCTGCACAGCGTTATATCGATGACACAACACTGACTGATCCTACATATGTAGAGAAACAAGATCTTTCAGGTGCTCAGCTGCATAATATAGCCATGCTCTTGGATGCGGCGCATGTTCGCCAGGGCAGTCATATATTGGATTTTCCGAGTTCAGGTGGCTCTTTAGCAATTATGGCTGCGCGTCGCAAAGCTATTGTGGATGCAATTAGTTCAGATGCTGACTTTGTCCAAGATATTCGCTCTGTAATACATGCGGCAAAAGTAAGCGATAATGTTCATATTGAGCTCAGCGATTCGCCTCTAGTAGATCCACGAGAATGGTCTGTGGACTATGATGTAATCAGCTGTGTAGAGAAGCTAGAGCACATGGATCAACGCACGAAGCGTGAATATATTCGCAAAATTGATCGGTTGCTAAACCACTCTGGTATTTTTGTTTCTCAAACTATTGTTTCACGAGAAAAAAGCCGTACAAAAGCTGAGGCTGCATTATCTTTAGGTAAGGCTTATTTGTGGTCAGCGCAAGAGTTTAGCGATCTTGATTCCTTGCGCAAGTTGTTTGATACACACAGTAATTTGCGCGTCATTTCCCAGACGCATATCGCTAATCATTATGCACGTGGGTTGGCGCTACAGCGTCAAATGTTTCAGTCGCAGGAACGTCAGGCGGCGGCAGATGGTTTTGATGCCGTGTATAGACGTATGTGGGTGTATTACCTGTCAATGAAAGAAGCGTTGATACATTCTGGACTTCTTGATGTGGTGCAGCTAGTTGCAGTGCGCCCAAGTCGGCGACGAAACGTATAACGCGTTATGGTGGAGAGTGTGCCGAGAATCTAAGTTGACATAATGTATATTATCGGACATTTGGGGTAGGTGCCCGATGTGAAGTAGAGTCGCTCAATTATGTCACTGTGACGCAATTAAGCGGCTGGGCTGTGTGTGCAAGTAATTGACGTATTACTTCTCTAAAGTTAATCGCACATTGATTTCGCCATTTTCATCAATCTTCGCTGCAACAAATTCAGGAGTTTGCACATCATAATCTAAGCGATTAATTGGAATCGTAGTCGATAAAATAATCTGCTTCCCGCTACGCACAACCTTAAACGTTGGTACGACCCTGTGAGTCTTTCCATGAATGCTGAGATCGCCTGGAACGTCAATCTCTGCGACTTCCGCATGATCACCAATTGTGCTGAGATCAACTTTTTCTGCTACATCAAATGTTGCCGTGGGATATTTATCTGTCTCGAAAATTTTACTCCGAACATTGATATCACGTTTTTCCTGATCGGAACTGATGTCGTCCATATTAACTTCAATACGCCCAGATGTTAAAGTTTTGTTTTCAACATAAACATTTCCGCGTATGCTCTGCGTCGAACCAGAGGTTATCCGCTTTTCCGCAGGAAGTATCTCATGAAAGGTAAAACCAACTGAACTGATATTAGGCGCAGAACCATATGCGATCTGCCAATGTCCATCAACATCAGTGCTTGCCGGCTGCGCTTTTGAGGCGTCTAACTCTTCTGTCTTAATTCCTGGACCATTGAATAACGGATAAAGAACAGTTACTAAAGCAAAAGTTGATAGCAGAATAACTGCAGCAACAGTAGAGAATATAATGATTTTGCGTTTTTTATCCATGATTTTATCCGTCTATATCCGTTCTTTATGCTCTATCGTATGGACTCAGCTGAAAGGGATAACTCCACCAGTTCATCACACAATTGCTGAATTTCCTGCTGACTCGCATCTTCGCGATAAGCAGTTGCGATATCTTCAGCAGCACAGCGAATCTGAAAAAGCAGATCACGTAGATTTTCTACCTTCTCTGGCGATAATACAACAGCCTGATCCGAAATTGGTGTGACCGTCACAGCATTGCGTTGCTCATAAGCTCGCTGCTTACATGAGGATTTGCAATACACTCGTGGGCGCCCACGTCCACTACTTGGCATTTCTTTTCCACACCATTTGCAGGTAGGCAAACGCTCAGCACTGTTATAAGACTTTGTGACCATCACTAGATAAGTCTAGTCGCATAAGGAAGCAATTAGGAAGAATCATAACCTAAAAGATAACGTCGAAAAGCAATAGAATAAGAAAATAATAAAACAAGAATAATATCAATATCCGATATTAAGGAATCTTTTAGAGGGTTCATGCGTTATAGTAGTAGATCTTAGGTAAGAAAATTTTAGCTTGCCTCGATAATTATTTACGACGAAAGGACTGATCACCATATGGCAGATCGTGTTCTTCGCGGCAGCCGCATGGGTGCTGTGAGTTATGAAACAGATCGTGACCATGATTTGGCACCACGCCAATTGGTTCGATACAAAACTGAAACTGACGAGGTTTATGAAGTACCATTCGCTGATGATGCGGAGATACCATCAACTTGGCTATGCAAAAATGGGCAAATTGGTTACCTCATGGAGGGCGAAGGCAGCGAAGCAAAAGTCACCAAACCGCCTCGTACACACTGGGATATGCTCAGAGAGCGTCGCTCTATCGAAGAACTAGATTTACTTCTTGAAGAACGTATCGATCAATTACGCAAGCGTCGTCGAAATGCGCAACGTTTGCTTAAACAGCAACAAGAAGAAGCTGCTAAACAAAGCTAATCAGACAATAAAAAATCCAGTCAGTGATTGACTGGATTTTTTATTTCTAGCGACACTGTGGCAAGACAGTAACCAGCTGTTGTGGAATCGGCACATTATCAGGAATAATCTGCTCCACTGCTGCCCCAGCTTCTTCAGGGACAAGACAACGTAGACGCTGCTTAAGCTCAGCACCACCATTAAAGCCAGGCAAAACGCCAGGAATATCTGGAATACCAGGAATACCTGCAGGAGTATCTCGAATAGAGCTTTTCACATCTGAAGTATTATCACTTGCTGAGCCAAAAGTAGAAGCAGCAACCACATAACCAGGGCCAAAAGAAACAGTGCCATTGACATTATGATTATCAGACCAACCAAACTTGGTGCCCTCAGAACTAGGTAGCTGTGAAGTACCATAATTTTGCGGGTAACCATCAGCGGCAATCGGAGCTGCAGTACGCATTCCTTGGATGATTGGTGCCGCTACAGGATCATATTTGATAGCTGAAACAAAGCGAGCAACATCAGACACGCTCGTAGTGCTATTCCCCCATGCCCCACCATAGCGAGAATGGGTCAAACCATAGTTTCCAATGACTTCGGATATTGCCTGCGGATATTTACGATCAAGGTATGATGCAGTGGCATCCTCAGAGAACCTAATCATATTTTCTACCTTGGCTTTATCAGCATTATCTCCATTGCGTAACACCCACATACCAAGATAAAGTTTTGACAACGACAACGCAGGACGAGCTTCATGCTGATTTGCAGAACCGATTGCCTCACCAGTGTCATAGACAATTGCGATTTGGGTACGTTGTGGTGGAGCAGATTCTAACTCAACTGCATTAGCAAGAGGAGCAATGCTCATAGCGAGTATTGCTGCACATAAGCCTGAGAGAAATTTTTTCATAGGTAACTCTCTTTTTTGAGGATGGATATTCTGTATATAAATAGCGAAAAAGAATAGTTATTTGTTACGCATTTTTTCTTGAATTTCATGCTTTATCAGCCCAGAAAAATCACTGATGAAATCGCTAAGCTGCTGCTTTCGATGCGCAAAACCCCATTGAGTTACCTCTAAAAGTGAATCCTTGACAAAGCTACCGGATAATTTTGACTCACCAATTTCGCGTTCTGTGAAAGTGATAGGAACCTCGCGAACATCAAACCCAGCACGCACAACCCTAAAGGCCATATCAACTTGGAAAATATATCCAGCATTAGAGAGCTCATCAAGATTAATTGCCTCAAGAACCTCACGTCTAAAAGCACGATAACCAGCAGTCATATCGGATAAGCCTGCACCAAGTGCTAAGGAAATATAGATATTTCCTCCCTTAGATAAAATCCAACGCTTTTTAGGCCAATTGATTACCTCACCACCAGGAACATAGCGAGAACCAATGACGAGATCAGCACCATCATCAACTTCGCGTAACAATAAATAAAGCTGCTCAGGGGCATGAGAGCCATCTGCGTCCATTTCACACAGAACGGTATAATCACGCTCTAATCCCCAACGGAAACCAGCTACATATGCGCCGCATAACCCACCTTTACCCTGACGATGTAGTACATGGATATGGTCGTCATTTGTTGCTAACTCGTCAGCCGCTGCACCAGTACCATCTGGACTATTGTCATCAACGATAAGGATATCAACATCAGGCGTAGCGCTTCGTACTCGACCAGTAATGAGTGGTAGATTCTCCAACTCGTTATACGTGGGGATAATTACTAAAGTTTTCTCGCTGGGCTTTGACATTAAAGTTCTTTACTCCTTGGTTAAGGATTAACACCAAAAAACAATAATAGCTGATTTATGCTCTAGCACTACTTACGTACACGCTGAGAAAAGATACTGATCCCCAATAGCACGATCCCGATGCAGCCAAGGATCGGTTCAACAAAATGACCATATCGCGCAGAAAAAGTAACAGAAGACCGCAAAGGCATATCGTCGATAAGCGTATCAGAAGTGAAAATTTCTGTTTTTTGCTTTACGACGCCATCTGGATCGATAAGCGCAGAAACACCAGAAGTAGCTGCTACGATGACGCTTCGGTCTAATTCAATAGCCCTCATTCTGCTCATTGCCAATTGCTGATAAGTCATATCGCTAAAGCCAAAAGTCGCATTATTAGTCGGGGTTGTAAGGATTTGTGCGCCGGCATTGATAGCGCTATGCCCTGCCTGATCGAAAGCTACCTCATAGCAAGTTGTTATGCCTACGGTTATATTTTGATTGGATTGCGCAGTATGCATTGCGACAGTACCAGTACCATTACCAGGCTTAAAATCACCGGCGAGGTCTACTAAAGGGGTAAACATCCGGAAAAAACTTCTCCACGGCATATACTCGCCAAATGGTTGGAGAAATTTTTTATTATGCTCATCTCCTTTACCAGTGCGCGGATCCATCACAACCATAGTGTTATGGAGCCCAGAAGCATCCTCGGTAATCGTACCGAGCAAAATCGGTGCCTGAACGCGATCCAAGGCTTGACCCAGCATAAGCCCAGCTTGAGTATCACTGAATGGGTTAACATCCGCGGCATTTTCCGGCCAAAATACAGCATCCACAGGTTGAGTGATTTTTTCAGTTTCTACCACATGATTACGCAATACCGCTCGACGTTGTGCATTGAATTCTAAACCAAGTTGCGGTACATTGCCTTGAACTGCTGCTACCTTTATATGCCCTTGGTCAGCACTGCCACCACTAAGCCATGCATTCACATTAATAAGACCAAAGACAATGAGGCTGATAAGCACTTTTCTAAAAAATTGAGAGAGGCAAAGCGCAAGAAAAAGCATTGCGATACCAGTAGTAAGAAAACTGACCAAAGGAGCGCCCCCCCAAGGGGCAAAATACACGAGCGGGCTGTCTACTTGTCCCCATGCTAAGCGCACCCAAGCAAAGCCACCAAAAGGTATGGTACTTCTGCCCCACTCGATTGTTGCATAGATAAAAGGGAAACATACTAATGCCCCACGAACGAACTTTTTGCTAATAATCGAGAAGCATACACCTAATAGCCCTGACCATAAGCTGAGGTAGACACATAGAGCCACATAAGGGAACGCGCCAACTAATTCGCCGATCCACGGCAAAAGCAGCAAATAAAGAACCATGCCATGAACAAACCCAAGGAAAAATCTGGTGCGCCCAGACAGATCCAGAGTTGATATGGGAGTTTTCTTTTTCGTTGTGGCCTTGTGTTTTGTTTTTTTCAGAGGCTGCTTGTTGCGCAACGCAAAGGAACTAAGCTCTCTGATAAGAGTCGCTGGTGCCAATGCGAGAAAAAGTAGTGCCACCCCGATAATGGCAGCACAATACCAGCCGAGAGGCGCATAGGACGCATAGATTAAAATTCCAGATAATGCGGCTGCACCTGTCCTGAGTAAAAGAGGAAAAACTGTTTTCATTATTGAAAGTGGCTATTCCTTGAAATCATCTGGATCAACGTGCTGGGACCAAATGCGAATGCTAGTTTCGTCTTCCTCAGATGGTGACGATGGCGCTGCATCAGTATGCGTATCAGCAAAATAACCATAGGAGGATCGCTGCCGATATTGGTTAGTTGCCTCAAAACCACGCATACCAAGATCTTCAATTTTCTTACGCATTTTCTTTGATAGTCGTGTCTGAATGACAGAGCGCGTACCAGAATTAATCAGTAAAAAACCAATGGCGCTGCTGACAAAGCCAGGTAACGTAATGAAAACACAACCGGCAGCTACTAAACCTAGATTCCCAAGTGCCTTACCTGGGGTTGCTTTGCCGTGAGCCAGACGGGCTGCAATTGAGCGCATTTGCATGGTCGCTAGGATGAGCCCTAAAAAGAAAAATGCAATAAGCAATAGTAATGCCCAACCTGTACCAATTAAGTGTGCCACTAGCCAAAAGACCACAGACTCAACGACAATATAGACAAGTGCAGGAATAATCAACGGCATAGCTGCCATAGTACCTGTTCTAAGCATTGCGTTGTACTAGACTACGCTGAAACTACTATTAGTTACGATCTTCAATAGTGCCTTCCATGTCTAGGAAAGTAGTGCGCAATGTATCAAGACTTTCCTGAGTAGGATTCTCCCATAGACCACGTTCTGCAGCTTCTAGCAGTCGTTCCGAGATATCACGCAATGCCCACGGATTAGAATTCTCAAAAAACTCGCGATTAGTCGGATCAGCAACATAGGTTTCGCTTAGTTTTTCATACATCCAATCGTCCATGAGTCCAGTCGTCGCATCATAACCAAAGAGATAATCCACAGTAGCACTCATCTCAAACGCCCCCTTGTAACCATGATTGCGCATTGCCTCTAACCAGCGAGGATTGACAACACGAGCACGGAATACGCGACGAGACTCTTCATGCAAGGTACGAGTTTTTACTGTTTCTTGTCTCGTCGAGTCGCCAATATAAGCATCAGGAGACTCACCGGTGAGTGCACGCACAGCTGCAACCATGCCACCGTGGAATTGGAAGTAATCATCAGAATCAGCGATATCGTGTTCAGCGGAATCGACGTTCTTCGCTGCTACTTGGATACGTCGATAAGCATTATGCATTTCCTGTTCAGCTCGAACCCCATCAAGATTGCGTCCATAGGCATAACCACCCCAGGTGCTATATACTGCGGCAAGATCTTGGTCATTGCGCCAGTTACCAGATTCAATAAGCTCTAGTAGACCTGCACCATAGGTACCTGGTTTGGAACCAAAGATACGTCGAATCGGCATGGCATCTTCCATTGCATGAGCACGAACATAATTATGTTCTGGTGCTTCATCAAGACTAGCGACGAGTTGGATAGCATCGTCAAGCAAAGCGATAACATGAGGAAAAGCATCTCGGAAAAAGCCGGAAATACGAACTGTCACGTCAATACGTGGACGACCAAGTTCTTCCAAAGGGATAACGGCCAAATCGATTACTCTACGGGAGGCTTCATCCCAAATGGGACGAATACCTAAGAGCGCAAAGACTTCTGCTATATCATCGCCTGAGGTGCGCATTGCAGAAGTACCCCAGATGCTTAGCCCTACTGATTTAGGATAAGCATTATCATGTTCTTTCTGGTACCGCTCAATAAGCGAATCAGCTAGCAGCTGACCAGTTTCCCATGCTAGGCGCGAAGGCACTGACTTGGGATCGACGGAATAGAAATTACGTCCAGTCGGTAGTACATTGATCAATCCGCGCATAGGTGAACCTGATGGTCCAGCTTCGATGAACCGTCCGTCAAGTGCTCGGATAATTTGATGAAGTTCTGCACTTGTTGCTTCAAGACGCGGAATAATTTCTTGGCAACTAAATACTAATAGTTTGCGTAGCGCGGCATGGTCAGTGCTTTGTGGTAATGGCGTGGCCTGAAGAATCTGATCAATACTGTGTACGTGCCATTGCTTATCTTCTAGTTGCTCTAGCAGGTTATATGCAATTTTTTCTATTTCGTCAACGCGGTGTCGGGTTTCTTGTCCGGTTTCTGATAAGCCGAGTGTTTCGCGTAGACCTGGTACTGCTTCTTCCCCACCCCATAGTTGACGGGCACGTAGCATTGCTAGGACTAGCTCTACACGTGTGGTTCCGTTGAGTACCTCTCCCAGGATATGGAGTCCACCTCGGATAGCAACGTCTTTGATTTCACAAAGCCAGCCGTCGATTTCCATCATCTTATCGTCGAAGGCATCGTCATCGGGGCGTTCGTCCCAGCCTAGATCAGAGTCCATTTTTGCTGCTTGGAGCAGTGTCCAGATTTCTTGGCGAATCGCAGGAAGTTTTGCTGGATCCATTGCGGAAATTGTGGCGTGTTCGTCGAGAAGCTGCTCCAGACGGGTGATATCGCCATAACTTTCTGCACGTGCCATAGGCGGAATCATGTGATCGATGAGAGTGGCATGGACACGACGTTTTGCTTGTGTCCCCTCACCTGGATCATTAACTAAGAATGGGTAGATCAGTGGCAAGTCGGCGATTGCCTGATCGGGATAGCACTGCGCGGAAAGTCCAGCGTTTTTTCCAGGTAGCCATTCCATATTTCCATGTTTACCCATGTGAACAATGGCATCGGCACCAAAGACTTCGCGCAACCAATAATATGTACCAAGGTAATGATGGTTCGCAGGTAAGTCTGGATCGTGGTAAATGCCTACTGGATTTTCGCCAAATCCTCGTGGCGGTTGGATCATGATGATGACATTGCCAAACTGTAAGCCAGCAATATATATTTCCTGAGTGTCAGGATTGACATAGTGCTCACCTGGTGCTTGCCCCCAGTGCGCAGTCATCTCTTCTTGCATATCAGCAGGCAATGTAGCAAAGAACTCAAGGTATTTTTCTTTGCTTAATTTGAGTGGGTTATTCTCAAGTACCTCTTGGGTTAACCATTGTGGGTCATGGCCGCCGGCGTCGATAATAGCGTGCATGAGTGCATCGCCATCTAAGGAACCTTGGTCATCTGAACTGGTATATCCCGGGATGAGGGTGGTATCTCCCAGATCATAACCAGCTTTTTCTAATTCGCGTAGTAGCTTTAGCGTAGACAACGGCGTATCTAAGCCTACTGCGTTTCCGATCCGTGCATGTTTAGTGGGATAAGCAGAGAACATGAGCACAATTTTCTTTGCTGCATTGTCTATGCTGCGGAGCATTGCATAACGATATGCGATACCAGCTAGTCGACGACACCGCTCTGGATCGGGTACATATGAGATCAGACCGTTGTGATCGTATTCCTTGAACGAAAAAGCAATGCTGATGATTCTGCCGTCGAACTCTGGTACTGCAATTTGGCTTGCAACATCTACTGGGGATAGTCCTTCATCATTTTCTTCCCACTGTGCGCGAGAATTAGTTAACGCAAGACCTTGGATGATGGGAATATCTAGTTCTGCCAGAGCAGCGACATCCCATGATTCATCATCGCCACCAGCACCTGCAGCAGCAGGTTTTGTGCCTCCAGCAGCTAATACAGTGGTGATGAGGGCATCGCAGGTTGCTAGTTCTTGAAGAAGTTGCTCGGGTGCTTGTCGCAATGATGCAGTATAGAGTGCCACAGGCTGAGCACCACGTTCTTCGATTGCTTGTGCAAGTGCTTCAACATAGGCAGTGTTTCCTGCTAGGTGTTGTGCGCGGTAGTACACAATGCCGATGCGTGGTATGGGGTTTTGTGCTTTAGTTACAGCAGAGTTGCTATGAGCGGTGTTATCAGTGCGATCAAGATATCCCCACAGTGGCATATGCTGAGGTGGTGCAAAGCCAAAGCCAGTGAACAAAATGGTGTCGGAGAGAAAATGATGGAGGTTAACGAGGTTTTCCACTCCGCCTTCAGCAAGATATGTATGGGCTGTTGTTACCGTACCAGAGGCAACTGTTGATAGCTGTGTCAGTTCAGCATCAATGGCGCGTTCCCCGGAGACGACAATAGTGGGTACCCCAGAGTCAAGGAGCTTTTCTATCCCCTGCTCCCATGCTCTTTTACCACCTAGTAGTCTGACAATAAACACATCAGTGCTGCGGATATGTTCGTCTAACCACGACATACTAATCGACGTTGGATTAGCATACTTGAAGTGCACATTCTCGTGTGCATTAGCAGCTTGTGCAGTTAATAAATCTGTGTCTGAAGTGGAAAGTAAGGTAATCACTATGGTCCTTATAGAAATCGTAGAAGGGTAACGCGCCCTTAGGCGATGAGGTGCTAAAACTACCGCTTATATTCCCATAGGTCTGACTATGACAGTGGCGCGACCGCGCGGAATTACACCGACTTCCATAGAAACATAAATATGCAGGTGGCTTATATGTCACAGAATAGCATGAGCAGTAAGTTAAACTGATATATGTGACTGCCCGAAAACATTTGTCCCCATCGAGGGATAGCAATAGTGACGAGACGAAAAAAGAAAAAAACGTTATACGAGGTTCTCGTACCGATCGATGTCCTGGTGCCCATTCCCTGCACCAAGCTGCCGACGGATATGTTGGTCGTCTTCGATTCCCGGGTGGTCTTGTGCAACCAGAAAATTGGGAGACAATCCATCAACTCGCAGCCGAACATGGTGATTCTCATTTTCATCTCACTTCTCGTGGCAACGTCCAAATACGTGGGATAAAAGACCCCTTGGCCTTTAGCAATGCTGTATCCCAGGCGCGGCTTGTACCGTCGAAAGCTCATGATAGATTGCGCAATATCATTGCTTCGCCTTTTTCTACCCAACTATGGGAGGTAGTCGCCAAGTTTGATGCTGCATTATTAGCTAACGATGAAATTGTGGGTTTACCTGGTCGGATTCTTTTTGGTTTTGATTCAGGCGAAGGTGATATCCTCAGCCAAAAACCAGACTTTGGCATGATGCACTTTGAGTATGGTTCGTTACTCATTCTGGGAGGAGAACTTACACGCGTAGCCATTGATCGCGTTCAAGATAGCAATGAAATTTTGCTTGCAGCAGCAGTTAAGTGGCAGCAGGAACGGGCACAACTATGGCGTGTGCATGAGCATGATTCTTTTTCACAACACACAATTGACTTTTTGGTAGACACCTACAACTTGACCATGCTCGACCAGCACGATATGCCAGCGCTATCCCAGGAACAAAGTCAGAAGCGACGTGTTGGTTGGTTCGATAATGAGCATGGTTCAGTAACATTGGGGTTCGCTAGTGCATTTGGCCAATATGATGCCACTATCGCACAAATTCTTGCAGCTATTGGTGCGCCCACGACGGTAACGCCTTGGGCAAGTGTCATTGTGCATGATGTGTCTGAAAGCGTAGCAGAAGCGATAGTTAAAGTCTTGGCTCCTATGGGAATGATTTTTGACGAACAATCTCCTTGGTTGTCCCTCAGTGCGTGTACCGGATTACCTGGATGCACACAGGCACTATCTAATGTACGTCATGATGCCGCAGCCTATGCTCAGCAACAGACTCAGGTTGAGGGACTAGTACATTTTTCTGGTTGCCAACGTAGATGCGGCCACCCATTAGATACTCATACAGAATTTTTAGCTATTTCCGACGCAGAATATGAGGTCAGTACCCGATGATGGAAAAAAATGATGTGGCTTATCCTCATGTAGCCCCCTATTTCAATGATGTAACACAGGAATATATCACTGACGGCAATGCTATTTATCGTCGTTCCTTTGCAATGATCCGTGCTGAATCTGATCTTCGAGATTTTTCTGAAGACCAAGCACGAGTTGCAGTGCGTATGATTCATGCTGCTGGTGATACCGCACTAGCCAAAGACATTGCTATGAGTGATGATGTTGTTGAACATACCTATGCGGCACTAGCCCAAGGAGCACCCATTTTGTGCGACGTTACCATGGTTGCCACAGGTATCACACGCATGAGATTACCTGCACATAATGATATTCGATGCTTGTTGCACGACCCAGCAGTTCCTGAATTAGCACACACATTAGGCACGACACGCAGTGCTGCAGCTGTGGAACTATGGAAACCTGATTTAGCACATGCAGTGGTAGCCATTGGTAATGCGCCAACCGCACTTTTTCATTTGCTCAATGAGCTTGCTGCCTCACCAGAATTACCGCGTCCCGCTGCTATAGTTGGCATTCCTGTTGGTTTTGTGGGTGCAGCAGAATCAAAACTGGCACTGGCTCGTATGGCAGAGCAACTCGGTACGCACTATATCACTGTGCATGGTCGTCGGGGTGGCTCAGCAATTACCTGTGCTGCACTCAATGCCCTAGCTCATCCTGAGGAGATTATGTCGTGAGCAATAATTTTGGTGGAAAACTAATCGGTATTGGTGTCGGTCCTGGTGACCCGGAGTTGCTCACCATCAAAGCGATAAAAGCATTAGAAAGCGCTGATGTTGTTGCTTTTCACGCCAAACCACAAGGTGAGTCAACGGCCTATGAGATTGTGAAAGAGCATATCAAAAGCCATCAACATTTAGAATTACTGGAATATCCAGTCACCACGGGTATCACTGAGCATCCAGGTGGTTATGCAGGCGCAATGGCTGAGTTCTATCATCAAGCTAGTCAGCGATTGTCACAGCATTTATCTGAGGGAAAGACTGTGGCGGTGCTTGCTCTTGGGGATCCCATGCTTTATAGCTCATATCAGCATTTGCATAGGGTTTTGGCACAGGATTATGCCGCAGAAATCGTACCGGGTATCCCCTCCATTACTGCTGCTGCAGATTATCTTGGCCTGGCACTGGCAGAGGAGAAAGAAATCCTTAGTATTATTCCGGGAACTTGCAGCCGGGAAGAAATAACTCAAGCATTATCACAGTGCCAGAGCGCAGTCATCATGAAGCTAGGCAGAACCTTTAACAAGGTAAAGGCCGCTATGATTCAGGCTGGGGTTGCTCAGCGAGCATATGTTGTCGTCCGGGTAGGAATGGCAGGTCAAAAGCACATCCCCTTACTAGACGCGCAAGAAAAAGATGTCCCCTATTTTTCTGTTGCTGTCGTACCATCTTTGGAGGCACAAAAAGACGACATTGTCACAGAAAACATAACCCAGCGACGAGGTGAAGTAGTCGTTCTTGGATTAGGACCTGGTGCGTCTGAATGGACAACTCCAGAAGCTACAGAGGAACTGGCATACGCCACTGACCTTATTGGCTACACCACCTATATTAACCGCGTGCCAAAGATTCCTGGTCAGCGTCGACACGCTAGTGATAATAAAGTGGAAGCAGAACGAGCAGCAATGGCGTTGGATTTAGCCAAGCGAGGGCGTCGGGTGGCTGTTGTATCTTCTGGTGATCCTGGTGTTTTTGCGATGGCAGCTGCGGTATTAGAAACTGCAGATGATCCCCAATGGGCTGATGTGTCAGTTCGTATTGTTCCTGGTATGACCGCTGCTCAAGCAGTTGCTGCACGCGTAGGTGCACCGCTTGGTCATGATTTCGGCATGATTTCCCTGTCCGATAGGTTGAAGCCTTTTAGCGTTATTGAAAAAAGAATTCATGCACTTGCCCAGGCAGATATGGCTTTTGCGGTATATAACCCAGCGTCACGGGAACGTCGTGAACAAGTGACACGATTGCGCGATATTGTGTGCCGCTATCAGCAACCACACACCCCGGTGATCGTCGCGCGAGCAGTAGGAAGTGCTGAGGAAAACATCACTATTACTGATCTTGAGCATTTTGATCCTAGCATTGTCGATATGCGCACCATGATCATTATTGGTGCCTCAACTACTCGCACGTATCGTGCGCACGATACAACACGAGTATTTACTTCACGACGTTATCCCGCATAGTTTCATGCAAGCATAGAAATATAGCGCATAGCATCGTCAACGCTTGTTGCCTCATAGCTTGCTTTAGGCAGAATCGGGCGCTGAATCATAACAACGCTAATCCCTAATTCTCGTGCTGCTGTTAGTTTCGCCTGGGTGAGTTGTCCACCAGAGTTCTTTGTGACAACACAATCAATTTGATTGTCACGCATTATCTTCTTCTCAGTAGATACCTCAAAAGGTCCACGCGATAAAATTAGCCGATGGCGTGGAGGCAAAGGACACGAAGGTTTTTCCACACAGCGAATGACGTAGAGATTATAAGGATCATGGGCAAAATGAGTAAGCTGTTGGCGCCCAATTGTTAGGAAAATGTGGTGGAATTGCTGAGCACATACTTGAGCTGCTTTGCTCATGGAATCAACACTGACCCATTTGTCTCGGGCTTGTGGTTGCCAGCCGAGGCGTCGCAAAGCAATAAGCGGAATCCCAGTAGCCCGTGCTGCTTCAGAAGCACTGATACTAATACGCTCGGCAAAAGGGTGTGTAGCATCAATGATGAGTTCGATGCCATGCGTTAATAACCAGGCAGCAAGACCTGCGGGACCACCAAAGCCACCTATATGCACTTCCCCGACAGGCAACCGAGGATGAGTCACCCTGCCAGCTAACGAACTGGTGACATACCAACCATACTCATAGAGTTCTTGTGCTAGTTGTCGTGCCTCATGAGTGCCACCAAGAATTAACGCACGCATGGGATGGTTCGTCCTTCTTCATCACGAGGTCGATGCAGGGAATATAAATATGAATCGCTAAAAGTATCTGCAGTGAGCACATTACCTACGATAATCACTGCAGTGCGTTGAATCTGTGCTTCTTCTACTTTCTCAGCAATGTCTTGGAGAGTTCCACGACAGATAGTTTCTTCTGGGCGACTAGCATAGGCGACCACAGCGCAAGGACAATCATCACCATAATTCGGTGTGAGTTCACGAACGACTCGTCGAATATCATGCACCGCCAAATGAATAACCATCGTTGCACGGCTTTGACCCAAACTGTGGAGATCCTCCCCCACTGGCATACGCGAAGCACGCCCTTGAACCCTCGTGAGAATTACTGTCTGTCCAACTGTAGGTACTGTTAATTCTCGCCCCAATACTGCTGCCGCCGCACTAAAAGCAGTAACCCCAGGAACAATTTCGTACTGTATTTTATGCTGCTCAAGGCGACGAAGTTGTTCAGCAAGTGCTGAATAAATAGATGTATCGCCAGAATGCAAGCGCGCGACGTCATGCCCTTGCTCATCAGCAGCAATGATTAAAGAAATAATCTCATCAAGCGGCATTCGTGCTGTATTTATTACTTGTGCTCCCTCTGGAGTATGTTCTAAAACCTCTTGAGGCACAATTGAGCCTGCATATAGGCACACCTGACAAGAGCGAATGAGCTTATCTGCCCGCAAAGTAAGCAAATCAGCCGCACCTGGACCTGCACCAATAAAATAAACAGTCACAAAAAATCCTTTGCCAAATTAATGATTGGTTTTTATCTTAGTCGTACACACGGGTGTGCATTAAAAATTTTTCAAGAACTATGCTAGGTTTTTTTGACCACAACCCACTGAGTAATGGGATACGCAGGGCGCCATGCAGAAAAAGAACCAATGCTATGTTGCGTTGCAACATTGATTTTTGTTAAGTCGCCGCCATAGTTTTTATGCAGCTGCCACAGTAATTGCTCGCTTTCAATTGTCACTGCATTGGCAACAAGCCTACCCCCCTGCTTGAGCCTCAACCATGCTTGATGAAATAGATTTTCATTGGTCAACCCACCACCGATGAAAATAACATCGGGCGCATCTGGTACAGAATCAAAGGCTTGCGGTGCTTGTCCTTGAATAGCAATATGGCGTTTTACCCCAAGGCGATGCGCATTGGTCATGATATTTTCTTGTCTACTTGGAATAGACTCAAAACAAATTGCATGAGAGTTTTTCGTCGTACGCAAAAACTCAATGGCAACAGAACCAGCACCAGCACCAATATCCCATAGAGTTTCGCCATTACGAGGTTGAAGTGCACATACTGTTAAAGCACGAATGTGCTGCTTAGTTAGTTGCCCATCATGTTGATAGCAGTGGTCGCTTAGTCCTGGGGTTAAGGAGCGAATACTATCCTGACCAAGATCATCACTATGAGGTTCTACAGCAATGACATTAAGTGAACTTGTCACCTCGGGTGGTGTATGCGCACTAGAAAAAATAATCTGCTCATCGACGCTACCCAGGTCACTGAGCACTGTTACCCTGCTATTTGACAAATGGCGCTGGGATAGCAATTGGCAAATATCATGTGGACTTTGTTCATCCCTGCCTAATACTAGGAAACGCTGATTCTCATCTAGTGCACGATGAAGCACAGAAATGTCATTGGATACCAAACTAAAAACAGAAGTATCTGCCACTGACCAACCTAGTCGAGAGCACGCAAGGCTAGCACTGGAAACAGCAGGAATGATATGAAAACTTTTATCAGGAAATAATCGCAATAAGGTGTTGCCAATGCCATGAAACAGAGGATCACCAGAAGCCAAAAAAACAATGCGACGATACTGTTCCTCAAGACGGGCAAAAAACTTTGGTAGCGCAGGTAACAGTGGCGCTGGCAAAGGATGTTTATCAGCTGAAACATCATCAGGTATTAAATGCAGTTGTCGCCATGATCCCACGACCACGTCGGCATTGATAATGAGCTGCTGAGCTTTATAACCTAGCTCAGAAAAACCAGCAGCTCCTATACCAACGACCGCACAATACTGTTGCTGCATACTATGGTCATCGCTATTGCTATATGCCTTAAGGTGTGGTGAAAGCGCAGTTCTAGACATAATTCTGATCCTAGTATGGAAATCAACGAGGCATTTTTCGCCACACGCCACGAGGAATAATCCGCATGACCCATGCCAACAGTCGCAACTGTGCTGGTACCCACAAAGTTCTACTACGCAACTTCCCCACTGGCAGAGTCAAAGTCTTTGCTACAGTATCTGCCACCGTAGCTGCATCAACTGATAACGGCGCCGGTTTCATCCCTGTGGTCATGGCACCGATGACAAACCCAGGACGAACAGTAATCATGTTTACGCAACTACCATGCAATCTATCCGTCAAGCCTTGGCAAAAAGCGTCGAGTCCAGCTTTAGTCGAACCATAAACATAGTTTGCGCGACGAGCACGCCATCCAGCGATAGAAGAAAAAGCAGTAAGTGTTGATACTTCTTGGTTGCTGAGCAAAACATCAGCAGCCACACTAAGAGACACTATTTGTGCAGTGTAGTCGATATGAGCGATCTCAGCTGCATGTAACTCATCGACCTGTGCTTTTTCTTGATCGCCTAAAATACCAAAAGCAACAATAACATGGTGAATATACCCTGGTGCATTATGCACGATATGCTCGAATAACGGACGATGAGAATCTAGATCCTGAGCATCAAAGAATAGTTTTTCAACACTAAGTGCTCCTCGATCCAATAACTTTTCTTCTAAATCAGCTAATGCGTCGATACGTCTAGCAGCAAGGACAACATGATGCTGTGCACAGATGCGAAGTACAAGTTCACTGCCTATTTCGCTGGTAGCGCCAAGAAGAACAATAGTGGGTGTCATTGCAAGCCTCGAGGTTGATTATTGAGAGTCTCACATCCAGTTTCGGTAACCACCACAATATCTTCAATGCGTGCACCAAATTCACCTGGAAAATAAATACCTGGTTCTACAGAAAAACACATTCCTGGCTGTAAAATCAGCTCATTACCCGCAATAATATATGGTTCTTCGTGCACAGATAACCCAATGCCATGCCCAGTTCGGTGAATGAAATTATCGGCAAACCCAGCCTCAGCGATTATATCTCTAGCAGCTTGATCAATACTATGCGCACTGACGCCAGGTGCGACAGCAGCTAACGCGGCAGCTTGTGCTTTTTGCAAGATAGCATAACGACGCGCAACCTCAGCATCAACAGTCTCACTACCACCGACAACATAGGTACGGGTGCAATCAGAGTGATAACCAAAATCAGTAGTACCACCAATATCGACGACAACAACATCGCCGGTGGCTAATACTCGCTGAGAATAGTCATGATGAGGATTCGCACCATTTTCTGCAGAACCAACAATGACAAAATCAATATGTTCATGTTCGCAAGCGATAAGTTCATGTAATTGTGCGGCAACCTCTGCTTCAGTACGACCTGCAACTAATAAAGCAGGAACCTGTGCATGAACTGCATCAATAGCCTGAGCAGCACGACGCAACTGCGCAATTTCTTCTTCATCTTTTTGGACAAATAACTCTGCAAGTAACGTGGTTGCAAGTACATACTCAGCATGTGGCAAATGCGTGCGAATCTTAAGGAAATGATCAGCAGTTAAATCAGGACCAACCCCTATACGACGAAGTTCACCATCACCTGAATCATGCTGAGCAGCCAATACGGATAATGCAAGAGCATATGCATTTTCGCCGTCTTGCCATCCGGTGAGTTTGATATCTAACGCACCGACAACGCCTTTAGCCAATTCCGCCTTATCAACATCAGGCAATATCAGTGCCGGTTGTCCAGAAGCAGGAATAATAAGAGCACAAAAACGCTCGTGTGTGTGCATATATGTACCCAGCAGATAAGCAAATTGTGACCCGCTGGAAATAATAAGACCGTCTACGTGCTTGTGGCGGCAAATCTCTTGCGCTTTATTGAGTCTTTCTTGATAAACGTGTGCTGGAAAACATTTTTGTTCAGTCATAGTTTTCGTTCCTTTTACTCACGATCCAATATCTCAAATCCACTATTCATAATGGACACGATTGTCTGGTTTAATCACCGATGGCTACTACACCACGTCGAATAGCATCTGCTGCTTGTCGTGCACTATAGCGCATTTCATCGGTGTATGCAGTAGTACGTATCTGTTCTAAAAGATCAACAACTTGGCGTGCGTAACGAACAAAATCACCAGGGCTGAGCTCGGCTCCTGATTCGGCTGCAGCAGCCAAACAATAATCCAAAGGCGCACCTGCAGTCCATTGATGAATAGCCAAAGCAAAACCCGCATCGGGAAAACGAGTTATGGGCAAGCGATAACGACGCTCATCGGTGCTTAACGCATCCCACAATCTAATCGTATTGTTCATAGCATTTTCCATTGCTTCACTGGCAGCCTGAACTGTTTGCCTATGTTGTCCACGAGTCTCTTTACGATTCTCAAAACAGCACATACTCGCCACACCAGCAAGTTCTGCAGGATCAAGTTCATTCCAAATACCCCGCTTGAGACACTGTGCCACAAGCAAATCTGATTCAGTATGTATGTGCGCGAGCCGTGTTCCTTCATCGGTAATCTGTGGTAGGCGTGTGCCGCTGCTGCTATCTTCAACGAACTCAACATAGTCTAGTTCCGCCAGTAACTCGATAATGCGGTCAAAAGTGTGTCCAAGAGTATCTTTGGCTGAAGAAATTTTTTCAGATAGATATGCAACTGTGCGACGCGCCTTCAGTAGCTTTTCACCCAATAAAACTGCTGCCTCCAAATCAGCCCAATAATGAACAGGGCTTTGGCGTAGCTGGGTACGCAAGGCAAGAACTCTGCGATTTGATCGAGCTTTTGCCTCTAGCTTCATCTTTTTGGGACGATCAAAATGATGCCGTGCAAAAGCTCTCACCACACTTGCAGCACCTTTTCTCGGGCGTGCAATAGCCAAGCGCGGCAACGACATGGTCCCAACAATAATCGGTGGCATTCGTAAACTATCTGCCGAGATTTTCCCTGACCAACCAGATTCCATTGTGACCCAAGGATGAGGATCGTGATTATCTTTAGCAGGTTGCACGACCACAGCAAGCACTGGTCGTTTCTTTGTTGGCAAAGCAATAACTTGCCCCAGCTTCAACCTGGATAAACTACGAATAACCTCTTTTTCGCGCTCAATACCAGCTTGTTTTTTCGCCTGCTTTTCTGCATCTTTGAGCGTACGACGCAATTGGATATATTCTAAAAGCTCCTGTTCAGGGTGCTCACTAGGCGGAGCCATTGATTGAATGAGCTTATGCAACTTTTCTGCCCACTCTTTTTCATTCTGTTCAGCTTGTTCACGTTCACGTACTTCGCTTACCACTGAACCATCTGCCTGATACTGGGCGAAAGATTTTTCTAATAACCGATGTGCTGGCTCAAATCCAATAGTGCCCAGCAAATTTACCGCCATATTATAGCCCGGTGCAAAAGTAGAGTTGAGAGGATAAGTCCTGGTAGAGGCTAGTTCAGTAACAGTTTTCGGATCTAGAGCCGGTGCCCACATGACAACTGCGTGTCCGATAGTATCGATTCCGCGTCGACCAGCACGCCCTACCAGTTGTGTATATTGACCTGGGGATAATTCAACATGAGATTCGCCATTGAATTTCACCAGTTTTTCTAACACCACAGTACGTGCTGGCATATTCACCCCAAGCGCCAATGTCTCTGTTGCAAACACGGCACGCACAAGCCCTTTGCTGAATAATTCCTCCACAACATGACGAAATGCCGGTAGCATTCCAGCATGATGGGTAGCAAAACCACGCTGTAAAGCAGTTTTCCAGCGAGAAAAATCAAGAACTCTCAGATCCTCTTTTGGGATATCTGCAACAGCTCTATCAACGATACGAGCGATTTCTTGTGCCTGCTCAGTCGTAGTGAGCGAAAACCGTGCCCTCAAACACTGATATAACGCACTGTCACAGCCACTACGCGAAAAAATAAACGTGATGGCCGGCAGCATATTTTGCTCATTCAATATTTTTAATACATCAGGCCGGCTTAATGGCTGAAAGGCATGGTGGTTTTTGCGTTGTGCATGCGCTGAGAATTTTTCTATGCCATTAGTGTGAGCACTTCGGGAACGAAATCCGCCAGCTTTAGCGTGCGAATTAGCCGAGAAACCCTTTTCTTCCAACTTAGCGACGTGTCGCTGCAACCGCTCATTAACGCTGACACCATCATCATCGAATAATTGATGCAAGCGCTTGTCGACGAGCATCCATTGTTTTAACGGAACTGGTCGATGTTCGCTGACAATAACTGACGTACTGCCGCGAACGCTATGGAGCCAGCGCCCGAATTCTTCAGAATTACTCACTGTCGCTGATAAACCAATAAGGCATACATCCTGATCAAGACCTAAAATTGCTTCTTCCCAGACTGCGCCACGAGTTTTATCTGAGAGAAAATGGATCTCGTCCATGACAACATGGCTAAGTCGTGTCAGCGTCTCCGACTGCACATAGATCATATTGCGCAATACTTCTGTGGTCATAACAAGAACATCAGCATCATGATTGATGGATACATCACCAGTCAATAAACCAATGTTTTCTGCACCATGATCTGCAACAAGATCGTGATATTTTTGATTACTGAGCGCTTTAATCGGTGTGGTGTAAAAGCATTTTGTGCCTTGTGCTAAAGCTAACGAAACTGCAAATTCACCGACGATTGTTTTTCCTGCACCAGTAGGCGCACATACTAAAACATTTTCTCCCTCTTCAATCAGTTCACAACCACGAACCTGGAAATCATCCATGGAGAATGACAGAGAAGATTGAAAAAAATCTAAATGCTTAGTGGTCATAATACCGTCTTAGATAACATCATCAAATGGATGGGATATATGGCTATTGTTGGTGGAATGATCTGTGCCGGAGGTATGGATATCTTCACTCGGCTCTGCAATAGGCTGAGGACGCTTAATGGGCTGTGCGGGAGGAATACTGGAGTCAAAAGAATCTGCTGTATTGTGTTCATCAGCACCTTCGTGTGTAGTAGGTGCTAGCGATGAAGCTGTATCATCTGCAGTATCAAGCCAATCAGGTCGGTCTTTCTTTCTTCGCTTATCATTAAGGCGCATGATCTGAAAAGAAAACTCCACCATAATACATAGCGTGACTGCGAGGATGACCATGCCATATGGATCTTGTCCCGGTGTCATAAAAGCAGCGAAAATTGCTAATAAAATCCACGTGATGTCACGTCGCTTACTTACTGCTTTGTAACTGAGTAATCCTGCCTGATTGAGTAGCACCAGTAATAGTGGCACTTGAAAACTGATACCAAACAATAAAAACATATTGAGGACGAAGGAAAAATAATCCTTTCCGGTTAGCGCTGCCGTTTGGAACTTATCGCCAATAGTAAGTAAGAGTTCAAGACCAAAGAACAACACTGCATATGCAAGTGCACAACCAGCGAGAAATAGCAACACTGCACAGCTGACGTAGCGCCTTGCCCAACGACGCTCATTCTTCATCAAACCAGGAGTAATGAAAGACCAAATTTGATAGAAAAATATGGGTGATACCAGTACCGCTCCAGCGATTGCCCCCATTTTGATCCGGAGCATTATCATGTCAAAAGGTGCTGTAGCCAAAAAACGACATTGCCCGTCTGCTCCGCTAAATGCTCTTTTATCAACGGGTAAGGCGCAATAGGGTTTGAGCATAATGTCGCCAAGGCTAGGAATAAAAAATAAAGAATGCTGATACCAGATATAACCGATGATTAATCCTACAAAAAGGGCACAGATACATTTAATTAACCGCTGACGCAGTTCTTGAAAATGCTCTATAAGCTCCATGGAGCCATCGGATGTTTTCTTTTTTCGCCAGCTACGTTTTTTAGACGCAGTAGTTTCAGACATATGCTGGTTTCTCCGACACCAAAAAATATCTCACAATTGTACTAAGAGGTACCACATTAATGACTTATTGCTCAGGAGTATTTTGCTGAGGCTGTGGCTGAATAGAATTATGATTTGTGAGATTATTTTGCGGCTGGTATGTATGTTGATCTGATACCACAGGTTGAGCGATTTGCTTAGGTTGCTGCTCGTCGTCTTTGCCCATTTCTTTTACCTCAGATTTGAGGATACGCATGGAACGCCCCAAAGAGCGTGCTGCATCTGGCAGTCTTTTGGCACCAAAGAGCAAAGCAATAACAAGAACAATGATAATAATTTCTGGTGCACCGAGAGAACCCACGATACTAGCCTTTCTGTAAAACTCAGATTTTTACTTGAGCCTTCATTTTTATTAACTTCACTAATGACTGTAGCACTTATGCGCCATTGTATGCTGCTAAGCCTTGATGTGCCTGTTTACGAACCGCGTCAAGTAAACTACTAGGCTCAATTGCATAGACATCTTTAGCATTGCTCAGCAAAAATTGCACCAGCCATTGTTGCGAAATAATAGGCACCTGCACTACATAGCATTGCTTTCCTTGATAGCGCTCCCAATTTCCAAAAGCACCAGGGATAGTGTCTGCCAACCATACTGCATGATCATGAAAAATCAGTGTTGCTTGAGTTGCCACAGCTGCGTATCCAAAAGGATCACTGTCGTCGAAATTAAAGTCTGAACTATTCTTTGCCTTGTCGTCGCTTATCTCTACATGATGAATGCGATCAAGTCGAAAATTACGGGTATCAGCTACGCTGTCCTCCCACGCACACAGATAAGAATGCAAGTCATGGGTAAAGATGCGTATAGGACTTACTACTCGTTGCTTCTTTTCTTTGGACTGATCTGCGGGCAGATAATCAAAAATAATTTGTTTGTGCTCCATCATTGCTTCTTGAATAGTCCCCATAGTTTTCTCTATCTCAGTGGATGTATCAGTAGCAATCTTTGTATCAAAAACACCAGAAACATCATCGCCCATCGCTTGACGTAACTTATGCGCAGCACTGCGTACCGCAGAGGCATCGACTAAGCCAGGAACTGACTCCAAATACTCCAAGGATAAAAGCAAAGCTCCTGCTTCTGTCTGAGTAAGGCGAAGTGGCTGATCCATCCCTTGAGAATTAATGATCTCTACTGCACGAAAACTTGAGTCCATATCGACTAATTCATCAGGAAGAGAACCTGGACCGCAACAAAAAAGACTATTGAGATCCTCAAGTAGCTGTTTATTCTGCATACCCAAATCAGCAGCCGCTTCCATGACTGATCTTCCCGGATGCGCCTTAAAATATGGAATGAGATTAAGCATCCGCACAAGGTCTTCAAGTTTTTTATACGATTTAGCCACAGTTTTCTCCCTTTTGGCTGGGATCAAGAGCACACTGTAATAGTGCACGAACATCAGCGACGACATCAGCAGGCGAGCATACAATAACCTCTGGTGCTAAGGCAGCTGCTGTGCGCACTAACCAATCGCGATCGACGTCGTGAAGCTCACAAAGATCATTCTCTTTCTTCTGTGCGCGCAGCGTTATTTCATTTTCAGCATTATGTGCAATACGACAAGTAGCATCAATAATTTTTCTTGTGCCACGCAATTGCTTTTCGACGATCTCCTGCAGATTTATCCCCTCAGGAGCATGATGAAACTCGCCATATACACTGATATGCTGCTTGTTCATTTCCAGTGTAGTGATCTCAGAAAGTTTTTTGGTACGAAAAGCCCGTACATCCTCTCTATCTACATCAAAGCCAACAAGATAGAGTCGATCGCCCATATTGACCAGCCCCCAAGGATCAAGCCAACGCTCTTGCGGCTCATAAGCATGAGAAGATGTATAGAGAAAAGACAACCGACCATGATCCTGCACAGCAGATAGGATGACGTCGAGTGATTGTGCTGACAAAGAGCTCCAATCATTAATGGCAGTCAATGCTACTTTTGCTTTTATATCTCTTTCCACGCCAGTAGCAGCGATTTTTGTCCAGCCAGAACGCGAAAAAGCAGCGAGCTCATCGCCCATTCCGATTTGTCCAGCAAGAGCGAGAACCGTAGCTTCTTCCGGGGTGAAGTCAATATGAGGTAAGTGATATGCATCTGCCTGCAGTCGATAAGCAACCTGCGAATTAATCGAAATGGTTTCAATCGGAACCCCTACTTTAACCAGCACATTTCTATCACGCTCGACGAGTTTCTCTGCTGTTTTCTGCGAGCGCGGTCTATTATGTTCATCTTTGCTATAACCAGCAACATGATCGATAATCCATTTAGTAGTCAAATATGATTGACCTGATTTTTCTGCATTCAGAAAAGCAAAGACAAGATTCACGGCTCTTTCGGTATAACGCGTTACTGGCAATGTAGCTCTCCTCCCCTAGTTGCTCATGATGACTGTGATTCAGGTTGATCATGCATCTGCATATACGCTATCAAGTCGTCAACACGCGTGTCGCTATTAGCAAAAGGATCTGCTAATTCCACTACTTGTGGTTCTGGTCTATTGACTTTTAACCGCAACCAATCCACTGAAAACTCTGCATTATATTTTTGAGCAGCGCTAAGAAACTGCCCACGAAGATGAGCTCGTGTTGTCTGAGGAGCATGATTATAGGCATACATGACCTGTTCTGACTCTAGCCAACGGTGCGCAATTCCTTTATGCTCCAATAACTTAAAAAGACCTCTACCAGGTCGAATGTCGTGATAAGCCAAGTCAATTTGGGCAAGTTTGGGATGTGAAAAATCATGCGGAGCCAGCCCCAAACGTTGTTGATAGCTGCGCAATAGTGATAATTTAATCGCCCAATCGACATCTTTTTCTAAAGCAGCATAGTCTTCTTTGCTCATTGCATTAAGCACTTTTTCCCATAAGCCTACAATGCGCTGCATATCTACGTTACTGGTACCTGGATAAGATTCTTGACGATGGTTTAGCCAACGCTGCGCAGCACGTAGATATCGTGTTTGCAATTCTAGCGCGCTGCACGTAGTCCCATCAGCCAGTTGAACAGGGGTATTACCTGTAGGATCAGCAGCAATATCACGAATCACTGCGATGGATTCTCCAAGTTCTACGTCTGCTAGCTCAAAATCTGCCTCAATCATCTCCAAGACCAATAGCGTTGTGCCAATCTTGAGTGCAGTGGTGACTTCAGACATAGAAGAATCACCAACAATGACGTGCAATCGACGAAAACGAGAAGAATCCGCATGAGGTTCGTCGCGAGTATTGATGATAGGGCGCGAGCGTGTCGTGGCACTGGAGATTCCCTCCCACACATGATCAGCGCGTTGTGAAAGGCGAAATTGTCCATTTTTAATGCTTCCCGCACCAGCAATTAGTTGGCGAGTAACTAAAAACCCAAGGAATTTTTTTGCCAATGTCTTAATTACTGCATCACGACTGATGAGATAATTTTCGTGGCAACCATAACTATTACCTTGTGAGTCAAGATTATTCTTAAACAGAAATACTCGTGCAGTTTTTCCCTGTAGTGCTAAAGTTTTTTCTGTTTCACGCGCAAGCTCATCGACGATGAGATCACCAGCCCGATCATAAGCGATAAGCTGATCGATGCTATCGCATTCTGCTGTCGCTATTTCTGGATGTGATCCTACATCCAAATAAAGCCGAGAAGCATTCGGGTGATAGATATTAGAACTTCCCCACCGCTCAATAACTGGACGAAACATATACCGAGCCACTTCATCAGCACTCAATTGCTGTGCACCATCGCTTACACAGGTAATACCATACTCTGTTTCTAGCCCCATGATACGGCGGGTAAAAATATCCACTCTTATTCTCCACCTTTTTGTACATAGGAGCGGACAAACTCTTCTGCATTAGCCTCGAGTAGACCATCAATTTCATCTAATAAGTCATCAACGCCTGTAGTGTTGATTGATATTTGTGTGTTGTTGAGCTCTCCAGCATTTTCGTCGGCATCACCTGAGTTACCAGAGTGGTGATTAATCTGTGTCCCAGCCATATTTTTCTCTTTCCTTATTTCTCACATTCTTAATTCTTACAACACGCTCACAACAGTTATAAATTACAACCACTCTAGAGCATCATTGGGCATATCTTCCGATAATGCCTGTAATAATTGTTCGAGCTGATCCTGGCCAAAACTATCAAAATAGTGCTTTGTTTTTTGAGCAGTAAAATCAGCTAATCCTGGAAAAGAAATACGCACATCTTGGTTACCACACCTTGTACTAAGTGAATCCCAATTTGCTGCCAAGATACTGCTACCAAAAGTATCTGCCATTGTGCCACGAAAATAAGCACGGGTGTCTTGTGGCGGGGTCCACGCAGCAGCACTAATGTCTTGTGCGGAGACTAATTGTTGCATTCTTCCCTTATGCACTAAAGCATGATAAAGGCTTTTTTGAGGATCAATATCGCTATATTGCAAGTCAATGAGCTGTGCTTTTGCACTGTGCACTGATACACCGCGCTGAGCGAAAGACTCTAGCAAACTATATTTCGCACACCAATCCAACATATGAGCAGCTTTATGCGGTCCTTGGGCTAATAACTCAAGAACCTCTGCCCATAATTGATGTACGCTCCTATCAACCTGTGTCTGCGGATTTACTCGTTGATGATAGTGCCACAAAATTTCTAATGCAGTTAAGCTGCGACCATCAGCAAGTGCTAATGCGTGCTTTAGACCAAGATCATAAGAGACATTTTTTACCTCAGCCACTGCATCTTTGAGCTGCAAGTCACTAAAATCAACTCCTGCTTCAATAGCGTCAAGAACCAGAGAAGTCATGCCGAGTTTAAGGAAAATGGCTATTTGAGACATATTCGCATCGCCAATAATAACGTGCAAGCGACCAAAACGATCGGCAGTGGTGTGAGGTTCGTCGCGAGTATTGATAATGCCACGGTTGAGGGTGGTTTCCAAGGAGATTTCCTGTTCAATATAATCAGCTCGTTGGCTGATTTGGAATCCAGACTCCTGCCCAGATACCCCTTTCCCGACTCTACCAGCACCGATAATTACTTGGCGCGTTACGAAGAATGGAATGAGCCCTCGGGCAATAGCATCAAAGTCAATATCTTTGCGGTAAAAATAGTTTTCATGTGCACCATAACTAGCGCCTTTACCATCCACATTATTTTTATAGATTTTTAATGCAGGACATGGCTGATGATTATCGAGGACGGAATGGTTACGTGCACTAAAATGCGCTACTTGTGCACAAGCACTCGATAAAATCACATCACCTGCGCAATCGTAGAGCATGGCGTCGAAAGCATTTGTTGTCTCGGGGCTGGAATACTCTGGGTGCGCATGATCGACATAGAATCGGCCGCCATTGGTGAGCACCACATTTGCCATACCAATAGCACTGGGGTCAATGACTGGTGTGCTCTGGTATCTGCGTAGATCAAAACCACGAGTATCTCGTAGTGGATGCTCAGAAGCAAAGTCCCACCGTGCACCAGTGGCGCATCGCTTAGCCATGCCAAAAGCAACTACGAGATGCGTGGAAGTGATTATTGGGGATAAAGCAGCATGACTCGGTGCTACGATTCCGTATTCTGTTTCGGTTCCAAGGAAACGAGTCATTGCTTATCGCCCTACTACTCGCGCATGAACTATGTGAGTGCCACCACGCCCAATGATACGAGCCCATTCATCTGGATTGCTCGTATTGGGCAGATCCTCACTTTCTTGCATTTCTGTTTCTACGGCGTCAAGAAGATGTTGTAGAGTCATGCCTTTTTCTGTGCCTTGTATGTGCTGCTTAATGGCATTTTTCTTCGCGCGATCAATGATATTGGCGATCATGGCACCGGATACAAAATCCCGATAGTGCAATAATTCTTTTTCTCCCGTGACCAGAGTCAATTCGACATAAGGATTATCGCTAAAAAGCTTATCGACGGTGTTATCAATGAGATAATCAATGCTTGGTACGTTGTGAGCAAGTGGGATAGCGCTTGTGAGATGTCTAGTGAAAATGTCTCGGGCGTTTTCTTTGCTTGGGCGTCCTACCTTTATCTTCACGTCCAAACGTCCTGGTCGCAAAATTGCCGGGTCAATTAATTCTTCACGGTTTGTAGCACCAATAACAATGACATTTGATAGTGCTTCTACCCCGTCAATTTCAGTGAGTAGCTGTGGGACAACAGTTGTTTCCATATCAGAACTGACTCCCGAACCGCGAGTGCGGAAAATGGACTCCATTTCATCAAAGAAGATAATGACTGGGCGACCGTCTTCGGCGAGTTCACGTGCACGCTCGAAAATGAGTCGAATGCGTCTTTCGGTTTCGCCAACGTATTTATTGAGTAATTCAGGTCCTTTTACATTGATGAAATAGCTGTTTGTTCCGTTGCCTACGCGTTGCGATAAGGAATGCGCTACTGCTTTGGCAATGAGTGTTTTGCCGCAGCCGGGTGGCCCATAGAGCAAAATTCCTTTGGGCGGGTGTAGATTGTAGGCTTGGTAGAGCTCTGGATAAGTAAACGGGAGTTCCACTGCGTCATGGATTTGCTCAATTTGCTTGGCTAGCCCGCCAATATCCTTATAACTAACATCAGGTATTTCTTCTAAAGCTAATTTAGCCACTTCTGTTTTCGGAATGATCTCAAAGGCATAGCCTGCTTTAGGATCAACTAATAGAGTATCGCCAGCTCTGGGACGACGACACATACCGTCTAATAAAGGTGCAGCAAGGCGCACTATTTTTTCTTCACCATTATTATCCGCTACAAGAGCACGCTCATATCCCACCATTTCGCTGAGCGTCGCTAGTTCCCCTGTAGTGCTAAATTCACAAACCTCAACAATCTGGTTTGCTTCTCCTAGACGAACTTGTACCCCTGCTACTAACGCAGATGTATCTACTGAAGGCGAAATAGCTAATCGCATTTTTCGACCAGCAGTAAATACTTCGGCTGTTGTGGAAGATGTTGTCGTTGAAGATGGAGAGAGTTCTAAGAATGTGCCATATGTGGAGGGCGGAGTAGCTAATTCCTCCACTTGTGCAGTGAGCACACTGAGTTTATCCCGTGAAGCCTTGAGTAGTTGTGCTAGCTTTTGGTTACGTTGCACAAGTTCATTGACAGTGCGCTGCAATTCTGCAGAGCTAGAATCACTATTGTGCGAACCAGGACGTGTACTGTCGGTGTGCGAGTTGAGGGGAATACTCATGCTTATTAGCATACTGCTTTTTGCATGAAAGTTAGTATTCCCTCACCTGAGCTATGAGATGCGCATACGCGCAATGACTGTCGCTTATTTTCGTGCCTTACGTTGCGGACGTGGTGGTGTGACACCATCAGCTAAGCGCCTTGTCATAACCAAAAAAGCAGTGTGTGCATTCATCCGATGTTCTGGTCTGGTAGCTAGACCTTCTACGCGCCAATCGCGAATCAATGATTCCCATGCACGTGGCTCAGTAAAGCATTTTTGTTCTCGAATACCCTCCATAACTTTCATCAGCTGAGGCACTGTTGCCACGTAAGTAAGGAAGACTCCCCCCGGGATCAGTAAGTCCTTTACGGTGCTCAAACATTCCCAAGGTTCCAGCATATCCAGAATGATACGATCAACGTGTCCGCCGATATCTGCTACAGTGGCTTCTCGCACATCCTGTAAGTGAGGAAACCAATTACTTGGTCGTCCGCCAAAGAACTCGTCAACATTAGCTTGTGCGAATTCAAGATGATCTTCGCGTACTTCATAAGAAATAACGCTTCCTTCGCTACCTACTGCACGCAGAAGAGCCATAGTTAGCGCCCCAGATCCTGCGCCTGCTTCTAGTACCCGAGCGCCTGGAAAAATATCGCCTTCGACGAGAATTTGTGCAGAATCTTTTGGATAAATAACAGCTGCCCCGCGTGGCATGGATAGCACGTGATCAACCATGAGGTGACGAAAACAAAGAAATTCCGTTCCCAAATCAGACTTTACGACGGTTCCTTCATGGGCACCGATAATCTCATCGTGATGAATGGCACCACGATGCGTATGGAATTTTTCACCAGGACTAAGAACGATGGTGGAATGCCTGCGTTTTGGATCGGTCAGTTGTACCCGATCTCCTACTTGAAAAGGACCAGAATATGCCATGAGCGATTAACCTACCAGATATGTGTAAAGAATTTCAGTGAAGACATACATATCATGTGCACTAGCTAATTCCCTCGCAGAGTGCATTGATAGCAATGGGATACCAACATCAACAGTCGGAATACCAAGTCGGGTGGCAGTAATAGGTCCGATGGTAGAGCCACAAGGTATTGCATTATTACCAGCAAAAATCTGTGAACTATATCCTGCCTGGCGACAAACCTTATGCCACAATGCTTGCATGGAGGCACTAGTGGCATAGCGCTGGTTAGCATTAGTCTTTAATACCGGCCCTTGACCAAGTATTGGATGGTTAGCAGGATCGTGCTTGTGCGCATAGTTTGGATGTATCGAGTGTGCTGCGTCTGCAGAAATACAGCTAGAGCGCGCATACATTCTATGCAATTGTTCTGCGTCTGCCCCCAACGCATACCCAGTACGCTCGAGTACATCATGCAAAATAGGACCTGCGGCACCAGTAGCTGAACCACTACCTATTTCTTCATGATCAAAAGCGGCAAAAACTAAAATATCATTCGTCTGTGCATCGTAACTCGCACGTATCAGCGCATTAAGACCACTAAAAACAGAGCTAAGATTGTCTAGTCTTCCCGCTGCAAGGAAATCCTGCTGAGTACCAAAAATTTGTCCAGGTTGCGCATCGACGGTGATGAGATCATGCGAGACAATATCAGATGCTGCAACATTTGCTTCTTTGGCAATTACTTCGAGGATATTGCTCTGTGGTTGTGACACGGCAAAAATTGGTTGAGTATGTTGCTGCCGATCAATTTCTACCGAATTGCTACGATCAAGATGTATAGCCAAATTCGGGATACGTAGCAATGGTTGTGTGGAAATGAGCTGTGTGCTGCCGTCGGCAAGCCCGATTATTCCTGCTATCTTGAGTTCACGATCAAACCAGGAACTTAGTAGCGGACCGCCATATACTTCCACTGCGACTTGCTGCCACTGATGACTTGTAAAATCGCTTTTGGGTTTTAGCTTAAAACCAGGAGAATCATTATGTGCACCAATGATTCTGAACCCGGATTCTGCAGTTGCGCCATCTGGAACATACCATGCCATAAGGGCACCACCTCGAACAATGAAGTGTCCACCTGGTGTTACATCCCATGCTTGTTGTTCTTCATGTCGAATAAAACCTGCCGCTTCCAAAAGAAACGCGCTGCAAGAAGCAGCGTGGTAGGAGCTAGGCGAACAAGAGATAAAATCCAAAAAATCTTGTGCATGCTCATATTCGATCGATGTTTTCGTACTCATGGGTATCACTTTAGCTATAAAAATTTTCACTTGTACATAGGGGGTGCACCATACAGTTTTGGCGCATAGCGACTATGCTGGAAGAGGCTATGAATAACTCTCTTGCTCTCTCCCCCTCTCGTGCGATAGATTATCGCCAGTGTCCATTGAGATATCGTTTTCGTGTGATTGACAAATTACCTGAGCCTAAAACAATTCCGCAGGTAATGGGCAATTTAGTACATTCGTGTTTGGAGGATATGCATTCATGGGATAGAGAAGAACGCACCTATCCTGCAGTAGTAAAAAGGCTCAAACCTAATTGGGAAAAAATGTGTACCAAAGATGCACAATTGTTGGAGTTAGTACCTGAACAGGAAACCTATGACTTCTTGGTACAGTCGCGCCAGCTGCTTAAAGGGTATTTCTACATGGAGAACCCACAAGCATTTGATGCCCATGCCTGTGAACTATATGTCGATACGCAACTTCCTAATGGAGTTCCAGTACGTGGGTTTATTGATCGGGTAGATATTGCCCCTACTGGCGAAGTACGAGTAGTTGACTATAAAACAGGCAAAAAACCTAAACCTCAATACGCCCAATCTGCACAGTTCCAAATGCTTTTTTATGCTTTAGTTTATTGGCGGATACATGGTGTTATTCCAACTCAGCTACGACTTATGTATCTCAAAGTACATGATTCACTGTTCTTGACTCCCTCGAAAGAGGAATTAGAGTATTTCGAGAAAGATTTAGCGCACTTATGGGGGAAAATTCTTGCCGACGTTAACTCCGGAGATTTTCGTCCGCATAAAACAGTGCTCTGCGGTTGGTGCCATTTCCAAAAACTGTGTCCCGCTTTCGGTGGTGTCCCTCCTGAATATCCAGGTTTACCTGTCGAAAGCGCGACACAACAGGAATCAACTCATAGTGATTGATTAAAATAATCCTGTTATTTTTCCGTCAACGACATCAATGTTTTCTGCTGCTGGTTTCTTGGGCAACCCTGGCATCGTCATAACATCACCGGTCAGCGCAACGATAAAACCAGCACCAAGGCGTGGCAACAAGCGACGAATATGAAGAGTATGTCCTGAAGCAGCACCACGTTCCGTGGGATTATCGCTAAAGGAATACTGATTCTTGGAAATACATACCGCTAAAGTATCCCAACCTTGTTCCTTGATATATGCCAAATCCTTTTGAGCCTGTGCAGTGTATGCTACGTCGTGAGCATGATAAATTTCATGAGCGATAGTTGCTATTGACGACTCAATACCAGCTGCAGGATCATAGAGTGGTTTGGCATGGGCAGCCACATTCTCTAGCACTGCGTCGGCAAGCTCTAAAGCGCCTGTTCCTCCTTGTGACCATACACGCGTCTGAACTACTGTAACTTTGCGATCAGCCGCCCATTGCTGTAGCCATTGTTTTTCTTCTTCATGGTCACTGTTAAACAGATTAAGCGCCACAATTGCTTTAATACCAAACTTGGCGATATTGCTGATGTGACGTTCTACATTGACAATACCTCTACGCAATGCATCGATATCGAGTTCGGCTAACTCACCTTTGTCGATACCACCGTTGTACTTGATAGAACGTATTGTAGCCACAATAACAACACAGTTAACATCAAAATTGCCAGCACGACTGGCAATGTCAAAAAACTTTTCTGCCCCCAAATCCGATCCAAAACCAGCTTCGGTGAGAACAATATCCCCCAATGAAAGTGCTGTTTGCGTAGCAATAATTGAATTACAGCCATGAGCGATATTCGCAAAAGGACCGCCATGTACTAATGCAGGAGTACCTGCTAATGTTTGCACAAGGTTAGGGTTGATAGCATCGCGAAGTAGTGCGCATAGTGCTCCTTGAGCATTGATGTCTTTTACCGTTATTGCTTTTCCAGAGAAACTTTGCCCAATAACAATACGTGAAATGCGTTCACGCAAATCATCATTGTCTTTTGCCAAACAAAGCACTGCCATAAGTTCGCTTGCTGCAGTAATAGTAAATCCTGTTTCCGCTGGCAGCCCATGTGGTGCCCCACCGAGACCGGTGACGACATGACGCAGAGAACGATCATTAACATCCAAGCAACGCTGCCACGTTATTTTCCGCGGATCAATACCGCAAGAGTTACCTTGATGAATGTGGTTATCGATTAATGCTGCAAGAGTGTTAGTAGCAGATGTAATAGCGTGAAAATCACCAGTAAAGTGCAAGTTGATATCTTCCATTGGCACAATCTGAGCATATCCACCCCCTGCTGCCCCGCCTTTAATTCCCATTACAGGCCCTAAAGAGGGTTCGCGGATAGCAACGATAGATCGATGTCCACGTTCTTTTAGCGCATCAGCCAAACCAATGAGTACTGTGGATTTTCCCTCACCAGCTGGCGTAGGCGACATTCCTGTAACAAGAACTAATTTTGCCTTTTGCTCTTGTCCCTGACCACAACGCTTAGCGATAGCAGCTGCATCTACCTTAGCTTTCGTCGTACCATAAGGGATTAATTCATCCTGATTGATACCAGCACGCACGGCTATGTCTGTGATTGCTTCTAGTTGATGCTGCTGTGCAATCTCAACATCAGTGAGCATATGTTTCCTTTCATCAGTGAAACCATCGTTTTATTTTAATGGGAACTAGGCGGGAATAGGAATGAGAGAATACAACATATAAAAAGTGCCTTTAGCTTTGATAATACTAAAGACACTTAATCTACGATGCACTCATTATCAATTGTCTAGATATAGTTTGCCTCGGAACATAGGGTGCATGAGGTTCTCAGGAGAAAGTACCTGATTGAGGGTTTCTTCATCCATGAGTCCTTTTTCAAGCACCAACTCCCGAACGCTCTTCCCGGTAGCCGCAGCTTCTTTACCAATCATGTCGCCATTATGGTGGCCAATGAAAGGATTAAGATAGGTAACAATTCCAATGGAGTTATCCACATACGCACGGCACACATCTGCATTTGCAGTAATGCCTACGACGCATTTCTCACGCAAAACATCTGCTGCGTTACCAAGAATACGAATCGACTGGAATAGTGCCTCACCAATGACAGGCTCCATAACATTAAGCTGCAACTGCCCTGCTTCTGCTGCCATGGTAACTGTGAGGTCATTACCAAATACCTTAAAGCATACTTGATTAACAACCTCAGGTATCACCGGATTAACTTTAGCTGGCATAATCGACGAACCTGCCTGGCGTGCTGGTAAGTTAATCTCATGTAAACCTGCAGTAGGACCAGAGGAAAGCAAACGCAAGTCATTACAAATTTTCGATAGCTTCATAGCTGCACGCTTGACAGCAGAATGAGCTAACACATATGCCCCAGTATCACTGGTTGCTTCGATAAGGTCACGAGCAGACTTCATCTCATAACCAGTTACCTCAGATAGCGAGGCAGTAACTTGGTGACGATAACCAGCTGGTGTATTGAGACCGGTGCCAATTGCAGTTGCACCAAGATTGATTTCTAATAGTCGATCAGCTGCACTGCGTAGGATAGATTGCTCTTCTGCAAGGTTGTGTGCAAAGGCCAGGAATTCTTCACCGAGAGTCATAGGAACCGCATCTTGAAGTTGAGTGCGACCCATCTTGAGGATATCCACAAACTCTGTTGATTTATTTAAGAACGCACTTTGGAGTTCATCAATTTGACTAATGAGTTTATTCATACAGTCATATACACCAAGGCGGAACCCAGTTGGATATGCGTCATTAGTGGATTGGCTCATATTCACATCATCATTGGGATTGATGATGTCATAGGAACCTTTGGGATGTCCAAGATGCTCGAGTGCTAAATTAGCAATAACCTCGTTGGTATTCATGTTAACGCTAGTACCGGCACCTCCTTGGAAAACATCCACAGGGAATTGATCCATGCAACGTCCCTTTTCCAGGATTTCATCACAGGCCCATACAATTGCATCGCACTTTTGCGCAGGTAAGGTATGAAGTCGACGATTAGCCAATGCTGCTGCTTTTTTAACTCGTACCATACCGCGAATAAATTCTGGAACATGGTTGATAGTAGTGCGAGAAATCTGAAAATTATCAATCGCTCGCATGGTATGAATACCGTAGTACACATCATCGGGTACTTCCATAACGCCCAAAAGATCTTCTTCTAAGCGATACCCCTTGCGAGCAGCAGGTGCTTTCTTGGTTGCTTTCGTAGATTTTTCTTCTGCCACTGGTGCTGAAGACTTTTCTGCTTTTTCAGACTGAGTAGTTTTAGTTGCTTTGGGCATTACTATGCGTCATCTTCCTTATGTTACGGGGTTGAAAAATAGCTCCAATAACCAAGCGTAGACCGATTTAGTGATGAGGGGTAGGCGTGCAGCTGTCTCTTTTACCTGCAAATCTATAGGAATGAAAGCGTTTTTAACTGTACCAGCACGTTCTATAGAACGAATGAAACTCAGAAAAATCTTTTCTGATAAATAAACAATAATGCTACCCCATTCAAGGGGTAGCACAGAGAAATTAAATGCGCGCAATCCTTATCTCAGAAGCCAAGATAGCCTCTGCACCCAATGCAGATAAGGCATCCATAACAGTATTTGCTTGTTTACGTGGTACTAGAGCACGAACTGCAATCCAGTTTTCTCGGGCTAAAGGCGACACCGTTGGCCCAGACAATCCTGGAGTGATTTCTCTTGCTTTCTCTAGTACATCACGAGAAATGTTGTAATCGAGCATGAGATAGTTTTGCGCATGCAAAATACCTTCTAAGCGCCTTAAGAAAATACGATGTTCGTCGCTAATCGCTATTCCCTGGCGCCCAATTACTACGGCCTCAGACTCACAAATGACGTCACCAAAAGGTTCTAAACCTTGTTTGCGTAGCGTCCGACCAGTAGAAACCACATCAGCAATAGCATCAGCAACGCCAAGGCGAATCGAGATCTCGACAGCACCATCTAAGCGAATGACGTCAGCGCTAATGCCCCGTTTCTCTAAATCAGCTTTAACCAAATGTGGATAGGACGTCGCGATGCGTTTTCCCTGAAGATCAGAAATGTTCCACTGACTACCTGCTGTAGTTGCATATCGAAATGTTGATGCACCAAAACCGAGCTGCATAATTTCAGTTGTGTGCGCACGGGAATCGGCTGCTAAATCTCGACCTGTGATTCCTAGGTCGAGTTGCCCCCCAGCAACATAAATTGCAATATCTTTAGGGCGTAGAAAGAAGAACTCAACGTTATTGACTTGATCTCGAACACTGAGCTGTTTCGCTTCCATTCTGCGCGCATACCCTGCTTCTGCAAGTATTTCTACTGCCGCCTCTGATAAAGACCCCTTATTAGGAATAGCGATTTTAAGCATGGATTCACCTTAATTTTTTTACTGCCTATACATATGTTCAGAGTGAAAAGTTAAAGATACTTATACACATCTTCTAGTGTTAAGCCACGTTTAATCATCATGACTTCGGTCCAGTACATAAGCTGAGAAATTTCTTCTGCTAATTCCTCATCAGACTGATATTCCGCAGCTAGCCATACTTCACCTGCTTCTTCAATTATTTTTTTCCCTAAAGTATGAACACCAGCATCAAGAGCTGCCACAGTAGCAGATCCTTCAGGTCGTTGCTGTGCGCGTTGCTCTAATTCATTAAATAAAGTCTCGAGGTTTTTCACACTGTGTATTATCGCACATAAGGTGCAGAGTCTGTAGCTGCGAAAAAATCACAGCACTGAATTTAGGCTGATGCGAGCAAACCACTGTTGCACCAGAGCAGCATCCACTGACTCAAAGCTAATGGAACCGCATAGTTCACGCATGGGATACACCCCTTGTGGGAGTGGATCATCACAGTGTTCCGGCAACCCAATAACATGAGCACCTGACTCTATAGCTGCCGTCATTCCTGTAAAAGAATCCTCAAAAATGAGACACTCTTCCACAGCAAATCCCAGTAGTTCAGCAGCCTTAAGATAAATATCGGGTGCAGGCTTGGGAGATTCTACTTCATCACCACAGATAACGAAATCGAAATACTCATCACCAAGAATTTGCATTGCTGTTGTTGCTACAGCACGCTCAGTATTAGTAACTAATGCCATAGGAATCCCTGCGCTACGTAGATCTTTGAGTAGCTCAGTTACACCAGGACGAATCTCAAGATGCTCATTCATCAATGCAATGACCTGCGCATACAGTTCCTCGCGCCATTGTTGACGATCAATAGTCTCTGGATCTAAACCGATATAGCGAGAAATAACATCGAAACTGAAATTAACATTCCCGCCCCGAGTTTGTCGAAGATGATCTGAAGTTATGCGTTTACCTTTATTCTCGCTTAGCTCAATTAATGCTTGTTCCCACAAATACTCTGAGTCAATGAGTGTGCCATCCATATCCCACATAATCGCTTTGAGCATGATCATTAGTGTATCAAAAGCTCACCGCATACAGGCACATACAGTACATACCCAGTCAATAGCACTCACTGGGTATCACACACATCACACATTAAAGTATTTTGCTTCAGGGTGATACAGCACAAAGGCATCCGTCGATTGTTCAGGATGCAACTGCAATTCCTCTGAGAGTTCCACACCTATGCGTTGTGCATCAAGCAATGTCACCAATGTACGACGATCTTCTAAATTAGGACAGGAGCCATAGCCAAAGGAATATCTTGCTCCGCGATAGTCAAGATCGAAAAAGCGCTCCAAATCTCTAGCGTCTTCGTCGGCAGCATAACGACCATCAGAAAAACGCAATTCACTACGCACTCTAGCATGCCAATACTCAGCCAACGCTTCAGTCAATTGCACTCCGACGCCATGCACTTCAAGATAATCACGGTAGTTATCTGCGCTAAAAAGCTCATTAGCAAACTCTGCAATAGGATTGCCCATCGTCACTAGTTGCATGGGAAAAACGTCGACACTATTGGTTTCCTGCGCTAGTTCTTTACTGCGAATGAAATCCGCAATACATAAAAATTTTCCTCGCTGCTGACGTGGGAAAGTAAAACGGGCAATTTCTTTAGCACTAGGGGTTGGTTCTTCTAAAATGATAACCTCATCGCCTTCAGAAACAGCTGGAAAATATCCATACACCACAGCCGCATGATCTAAAATACCTTCAGCTTTGAGTCGATCAATCCAGTAGCGTAAGCGTGGACGTCCATCAGTTTCTACTAATTGTTCATAGCTTAATCTATTGCCGCCACGACTTGTTTTAAGCCCCCAACGTCCCATGAATAACGCACGCTCATCAACAAGAGGTAAGAACTCAGATAGCGCTATGCCTTTCACGATTCTCGTTCCCCAAAAAGGCGGTGTCGCTAGCTCAGTATCATAAGCAACAGCACTTCGCTGAGGTACCACGATGGGTTCTTGCTCTGCTTTGCGTGCAGCAGCAATTTCCTTAGCTCGCGCACGACGTTGCCTATTACGCTCTTGTTTTTCTTTTGCAGCTAATACAGCTTGTTCATCATGCAGGCTCGAAACTTCACCACGAGCGCGTGCCATAAACTCATTCATCAAGCGCAATGACTCAAAAGCATCTTTTGCATAGAAAACATCGCCCTCATAAACCTGTGTCAAATCATCTTCGACATAAGCACGCGTTAGCGCTGCCCCACCAAGAATCACCGGATAACCAGCGTTACCGGTGTCATTCATCTCCTGTAAGTTTTCTTTCATAATCACAGTGGATTTCACTAAAAGACCTGACATACCAATGGCGTCAGCTTTATGCTCTTGCGCTGCTGCCAAGATATTGCCAATTGGTTGCTTAATACCAATGTTGACTACGTTAAAACCATTATTGGACAAAATAATATCGACTAGGTTTTTTCCGATGTCATGGACATCGCCTTTGACAGTCGCAATGACAATTGTCCCCTTAGAACCAGAATTATCCTGTGCGTGCATGAATTGTTCTAAATAGGCCACAGCTTTTTTCATCGTTTCCGCTGATTGCAGCACAAAAGGCAATTGCATTTGTCCAGAACCAAATAGCTCACCAACAGTTTTCATGCCAGCCAAAAGATCTTCATTGACAATATCGAGCGGACTTTTTTCTTGCATTGCTGCATCTAAATCCGCTTCCAGCCCATTTTTTTCCCCGTCGATAACGCGCTGTGCAATGCGCTCAAACAATGGCATGGCAGCTAACGCTTCTGCACGGGCATCTTTAGCTGAAGCAGCTGAAACTCCCTCGAATAGTTCCATAAACGTTTGCAAGGGATCATATCCCTCACGACGACGATCATAGATCATATCCAGAGCTACTTCGCGTTGACGTGCATCAATGCGATTCATTGGCAAAATTTTAGAACTATGTGCAATCGCAGAATCAAGACCAGCTTGAATACACTCATGAAGAAAAACAGAATTAAGCACCTGACGCGCAGCAGGATTAAGCCCAAAAGATATATTTGATAACCCAAGAGTGGTATGTACGCGAGGATAGCGTTTCTTTATCTCTCGAATAGCGTTAATAGTTTCAATACCATCACGCCGTGTTTCTTCTTGACCAGTAGAAATAGGGAAAGTGAGCGTATCGACGATGATATCTGACTGGGCTAATCCCCAGGTATGCGTGATATCGTGGATTAGACGCTGAGCAATTTCTACTTTTTTCTCCGCAGTACGTGCCTGTCCTTGTTCATCAATAGTCAGTGCAACAACCGCTGCCCCATGTTCTTTCACTAACCGCATAATGCGTTGATATCGTGAGTCCGGACCAGCACCATCCTCAAAATTCACCGAATTAACAGCACACCGTCCACCAAGGTGTTCAAGCCCAGTGCGAATCACCTCAGGTTCCGTAGAGTCAAGCATGATTGGCAATGTAGAACTCGTCGCCAGTAAAGACGCTAATTGCGCCATATCTGCGCGTCCATCCCGCCCAACATAATCCACGCAAAGATCTAACATATGCGCGCCATCTCTGGTTTGCTGCTTTGCAATATCAACACACGTTTCCCACTGCCCAGCAAGCATTGCTTCGCGAAAGGCCTTAGAGCCATTAGCATTAGTGCGCTCACCAATCATGGTAATACCAGTATCTTGAGTAAGGTTTACACTGGTATAGAGCGAAGATACAGCATCATCAGCCGATACTTCGCGCTGCATTTTTTCCACTCCAGCTACATCTGCACTACCCACAATTGCGTCTCGTACAGCACTAATATGCTCCGGAGTAGTCCCGCAGCATCCGCCAACCATGGAAAGACCATAATCGAGCACAAACCCACGCAATGCCTGAGCTAAATCAGCAGCAGATAATGGGTACTCAGCTCCATTCTTACCAAGAATAGGCAGACCAGCATTAGGCATCACCGAAATAGGAATCTGAGCATGCCGAGATAGATAACGCAGATGCTCATTCATTTCATCAGGACCAGTGGCACAGTTAAGCCCGATCATATCAATTCCGATATGTTCCAATGAAGTTAATGCAGCACCAATTTCCGATCCCAGTAGCATCGTTCCAGTGGTTTCTACTGTGACATGGCAGATAATGGGCAGCCGCAGACCCAACTCAAAAAACGCTTCACGACAACCATGTACCGCAGCTTTTACTTGCAATAAGTCTTGAGCCGTTTCTACTAAAATGGCATCAGCACCTGCTTCTACCATTCCTAATGCAGCTTGCGCATAGTACTGCTTAATCTCCGCATAGGAAATATGTCCTAGAGAAGGAAGTTTTGTTCCCGGTCCTAGAGAACCAACCACCCAACGACGCATTCCCGCACGTCCAGGCCCTAAATCATCCGCTACCTCGCGGGCAATTTTTACTCCCTTATATGCTAATTCACGACATCTATCAGCTATGTCATAATCAGCAAGATTGGGGAGATTACAGCCAAAAGTATTTGTTTCAACAAGATCTGCACCAGCATCAAAATAGGCACGGTGAATAGAACTCACGACGTCGGGACGCGTGTCATTGAGAATCTCATTGCATCCTTCTAAGCCAAGAAAATCTTGTTCAACGTCGAGATCAAATCTTTGTAATTGCGTTCCCATAGCGCCATCACCGATAAGAACGCGCTCATGTAGGGCATCGAGAAAATCTGATTTTAGTTCTAGTGCTGAAATATCCATCAAATAGACAGCTTAGTATGTTTGTGCACGTGCATTAAACCAACAGTCTAAAAATGAATATATAATTTCAGTCTTCCCCATCGACTTCATCGAAGCTATCGTGTCTCATTGCCAGATCCTCCCAGGAAGGAATCGCACTAATACGCTCTGAAGAAACACCAAGATGACGAAGAGCATCATGGATAATTACTTCAAGATCAGCAATTTCTTCGTCTTCTACAATAGGAGCCTCAGGGCAACGTCGCTCATTAAAAAGCATTAATTGCTGATAGAACTCACTAATATGCTGCGTCAAAGATTCATCTGTCTCGCAGTGATGATCCAAACTCAATACATAACGCTCAATGAGGGCTTTTAATTCTGGCAATGCGGAAACATCAAAAGGTTGCGACCACGTTGGCACCTCCGCATCGCGTACATAGGTTCCTGATCCAAAGTCTGATAAAAACTCAATAAACTCATCAATACGTGGTTGGAAAGTATCTGATAATAGAGGGCTCATAATCTATCCATCTTTGAGGGGTACGATGCTTTTACCTTCATCTGGATCATATCCCACCTAGTGATCAAGCACTACTCCAAGTAGTGCATTAAACGCATCAGCCACGAAAGCACCTGCCTCTGTCTTTACAGGTTCCCCTTGAGCGGCAGCACTATTAAGAACCTCCTGAGCCCACTGATCACTATGTGCTAAGGCTGTGGGGGTATCAAGATCATGTGCTAACGCCGTTCTGATTTTCTGCACGATACGGGTAGCACGCTCAAAATCGTATTCATACTTAGCAGCACGTGACCACAAAGTTAATCGCTGTTGAGCAGTCTCTAGTACTGTGGTAGACCAATCTCGATCCTGACGATAATGACCAGCATAAATCCCTAGTCTAATAGCTGAGGGAGCATAACCTTGATTACGTAGCGCAGAGACAAAAACAAGATTCCCTAAAGACTTACTCATTTTTGTGCCATCAAGACCAATCATGCCGGTATGGACATAATGCTCAGCCATACGAGAACTACCACAGCTTGCCTCTGCATGAGCAGCAGAAAACTCATGGTGTGGGAAAATAAGATCACTGCCACCGCCTTGTATGGCAAAGCTGGCACCAAGGCGAGTTGTAGCAATTGCTGAGCACTCGATATGCCATCCCGGTCTGCCTTTACCAAAAGGAGCATCCCAGAAAGGCTCACCTTCACGATGTGCTCGCCATAAGAGAGCATCAAGACTATCGCGTTTCCCTAAGCGCTGTGGATCACCTCCGCGTTCAGCAAAAAAAGTATCCATTTGTTCACGGGAATAATGCGATTCATACCCAAAATTTTTGGTCGCGGCAATGCTGGCATAGACGTCGGGATAACGCTGATCATCAACAATATACGCAGCACCCTTATCGAGAAGTGTTTGCACCATAGCAATAACCTCGTCGATAGATTCCATAGCTCCGACGTAATCCTGAGGGGGAAGAATTAATAATGCAGTCATATCTGACCGGAATAATTCAATCTGATCGCTGCCAAGCTCTTTCCAATCCACGCCATCGCGTTGTGCCCGCTCAAAGAGTGGATCATCAATATCAGTAACATTTTGCACATAATGTACTTTGTGCCCATTATCTAGTAACTGGCGATAAATAAGATCGAATGTAACATACGTAGCAGCATGACCAAGATGAGTGGAATCATAAGGGGTAATACCACACACATACATCCCTACCGGTTGATCCTTAACCAACACTGGTTTGATAATTTCATCTGCAGTGTCATACAAACTCAGTGGAATTGGATTGCCGTCAATGGCGGGAATAGTCGGATAACGCCAGGAATACATTTATGATCTTCGCCTTTCACTTTATGGGATATTTTTGAGCTAAGCCCAGTTACTACGCAGTCATTATTCCTGTACCAAGCAAAATCATGACAATAATGCCCACTGGAATACGGTATGCAGCGAACCAATTAAATGAATGATGCGATACAAACTTTAATAACCAGGCAATAGAGACGTAGCCAAGGATAAAGGCAATTACGGTCCCAACAAGTAATTGCATACCTGAAGCTGCCTGCCCTGCTTCTGGATTAAACGCATCACCTAAAGAAAATAATCCCGACGCTAACACCGCTGGAATCGCTAACAAGAAACTAAACCGAGCGGCTACCTCACGCTCTAATCCAAGGAAAAGACCAGCAGAGATGGTGCCACCAGAACGAGACACTCCTGGAATAAGAGCCAAACACTGTGCGCAGCCCATAATAAGCGCATCTTTCATAGTTAAGCGCTCAAAACTTCTGTGCTTTGTTCCCTTTTTTTCCGCAAGGATAAAGACAAAGGAAAAAGCAATGAGCACTGTGGCAGTAATCCATAAGTTACGCAAATTATCTCGAATAAGATCTTTAGCAAGAAAACCAACAACTGCCACCGGGATGGTACCAAAAATTACCATCCAGCCCATCGCATAGTCGAAACCGCGCTTTGTTCTATTCACAAGCCCCTGACACCACGCTACAAAAATACGCCAGATATCTTTGGCGAAATACACTAATACTGCTGCTTCCGTTCCTAGTTGTACTACCGCGGTAAAGGATGCACCTGCATCTTGCCCCCACAAAAGCTCTGAGATAATACGCAAATGACCCGAGGAACTAATTGGCAAGAACTCAGTTAAACCTTGAACAATGGATAATACAATCGTCTGAACCCACGACATACCAGGTGTATTTTCCGTCTGTGCAAGAAAAGTCATATCAATCACGAAGTTAAGGCTACTCTCCTGTTACTGAACTAGAAAGCAGCAACACACTTGTCGTTTACCTTGCGAAGAAACCACAGTTATCTTCTATGAGCAAAGAAAAGTCAATCAAAAATGCATACCGTGAAAGCTGGTAATGTGTGGAAGTGTGAAAAAGATGTTACGTGGTTCTTCATCGAAATGCGCACTCGCTTTAGGTAGCGTTGCCATTATTTCTACTGTCGTACTCAGTAGCTGTTCCTTGCCTAATGCTATTACAGAAAAAAGCGAAAAAGCACAGGAGGCCGTCGTTGGTAACGCAACTCCTGCGCATGGTGCGGTGATGCATGAACCAGAAGGACAGGTTGTCTCTCTTAAGCATCTTTTTGATGAGAATGCTGAACTTATCGATATGGAACAGGCTGGCGATATTCTTGCGTTACGCAGTCAGGATAAATTGATCGTCGCTAAGGCGGATGCTTTTCTCGACGCTCATCCTGCCCCGGACGATACGGATCTTACTACTTTAGAAATCGATAAATCCTGTGGTGATTTAACAGCGACAAAGGATACTTTTGTACTTGCTTGTCCTTCTGGCGTTGCATTGATCGATGCACAAAAACCACAGCTAGATAATGTTATCCCTAGTGAGCAACCACTCAATACTGCGGCACTAAGTAGTGATGGCACAATCGCTGCAGGAATAAAAGACACTGCTGAAGTAGTGTTATTAGACGCTCAGCAGAAAAAGAAGATAGCGCAATTTCCTGTTTCTTATCCTACCGACGAACTCATCAGCGTTCCGATTGACACTAAAAATAAGGACGAAAAGCAAAAGGATAAGCAAAAAAGCGATGCCTTTGTGCGTATTAATCGTCAGTATTCCATTATCCAAGATTTAGATTGGAAAAATAAAAAAGCAGGTGCGATGTTGCGAGTTGGCAAAGGTGTAGGCAGCATTAAGCCCGCAGAAGATGGTTTGCTGTTAGCCTCTGATAATGTTGGCAACCAGTTGGCCTTATATTTCGCTGACGACGTCATCCGATTGCAAAAAACCATTGGTGTCTATGATGCTCCTTGGGCAGTTGCTTGGGACAAAAATACAAACACAGCATGGGTTCATGCTGGTGCTCACAATAAAGCATTCAGTTATGATCCAAGCTCTGGTGATTTAATCCAAAAACAATCTTTTGGAACCATAGCGGATGTAAGAAATATGGCAGTCTTATCGGATGGCAGACTGGTTTTCGCTTCTACCGCTGATGTTGCGTTAGAGTTTATTTCCCCACAAAAAAAATTAGTAGAAGGTTCCCATGACAACTCATCCAATACGAACACAGCTCTATAATGCGCTACTGAAGGTTCTGTTTAGAATTCCCGCAGAACAAACTCATAGTCTGATCAATAGTGGACTCGATGTTCTCCAATTTCTCAGCCCAGTTAATCGTATTTTGGCAAAAAATCTTGCGGTCACCGACCCTATCTTAGAGCAGGAAGTTTTCGGTAAAACTTTCCCTCGACCACTAGGTTTAGCTGCTGGTTTTGATAAAGAAGCACACTGCCCCGATGTGTGGGCTGCAGTAGGTTTTGGATATGCAGAACTAGGCACAGTCACAGCGTCGCCACAGCCAGGCAACCCTACCCCACGGCTTTTTCGATTGCCCGCCGACAAAGCCTTGCTCAATCGCATGGGGTTCAATAACCCAGGCGCTGCCGAAGTAGCTAATAATCTGCGTCGGCGAAAATTCGATGACCTCATTGGCATTAATATCGGCAAAACTAAAATTGTTCCTTTAGAAGAAGCGGAAGCTGATTATCGTCGTTCTGCTTCATTACTAGGTGATCTTGCCGACTATCTTGTGGTTAATGTTTCTTCTCCTAATACTCCTGGTTTAAGAGATTTACAAGCAGTACAGTCCCTAAAACCAATTCTTTCTGCAGTGCAAGCAGCAACCACAACTCCGGTACTGGTTAAAATTGCCCCAGATCTTAGTGATGAAGATATTGATGCAGTAGCAGATTTAGCACTTGAACTGAAACTTGCTGGAATTGTTGCCACCAATACCACTATTTCGCGTGATGGCTTAGCAACACCAGCTAAAAAAATAGCTGAGTTAGGTGCTGGTGGTATTTCTGGCGCACCAGTGGCTCAACGTTCTTTAGCAGTGCTCAAACGACTCTATCAGCGGGTTGGCAATCAATTGGTACTAATTTCTGTTGGCGGTATCAGCACTCCTCAACAAGCATGGGAACGAATTGCTGCAGGTGCAACGCTGCTCCAAGGATATACCCCACTTATTTATGGTGGTCCTGATTGGATTAGGGACATTCATCTCGGTATTGCCCAGCAATTGCGAGCATACGGTTTTGGTTCTATCGCTGAAGCAATAGGATGCGAAAAACCGTGGACACTTGATTAGAGCATCAGTTTTGGGTTTTTATCCTTGAACAGCTACATACGAGAACGAATTATGAGCCCGCAAAGGATAAAACCAAAAGTGATACTCATGAACCACAGTATCTCTAGTGGAAACAGCACGGTATTATCTATAAGTCGACCAGCAGCAATAAGAGTAATCGCTAGTGATAATGCAATAACTTGGCTTTTACGCCCCTCTTGATATTTGCTCACAGTAGCAAAGGCTCCAAAAAGCCCTGAAGCTACAACAATCAAGACAACACGAATAGTCACAGCAAACGGCTCATCCCATGCCCATCCGTGTTGTAACACATTCAGAACAAAGAAAAGAGCTAATACGCATCCCATTGCCATGAATGCACCGGCAATACGCATTTGCCATGATAACTCTATTCTTTGCTCTTCTTTAGGTGTTTTCATACCAACCCCAGATAATCGAACGCGCGATTGAATGGAAATAAAGATTAAAACCTAGCACAGTGGGCGTTGATTCTGGTGTGATATCTAGTTCGGAGACATCGACAGCATGAACGGCAAAAAGATAACGATGTGGTCCATGTCCAGCAGGTGGTTGTGGACCATAGTACCCTATTGTGCCTGCATCATTTTCGAGCTCCGTTACTCCAGGAAGCTGCGCAAGATCGACGCTACCGCCCTGGGATACTTCTTGGACGCTAACTGGGATATTAAACACTGCCCAGTGCCAATAACCAGCAGCAGTCGGCGCATCTGGGTCAAAACACGTAATGGCAAGAGACTGTGTACCTTCTGGTAATTGTGACCATGCTAAATGAGGTGAAATATGCTGTGGCGCTGCATGGATATCATTGAGTTTATCGCCATGTGAGAAATCATCAGAGTGCAACTCAAAGCTGGGTAATTTTTTTAATGGCGCATAGGGATCAGGACCTGGAAAACGGGAATCATCAGCATAGTTACTCATGCCTCACTTTTTACCTTATTAGTGGGGATAATTACTACTTAATCTGTTTCTTGGATAGAAAAAGCAAAGGAAATCGAACATCAAGAACCATTTTCACCCCCAAATGTGAGGCACTGCATCTCGTTTTCTCGGATTAAGCAACCTGCAGTGCACTATATTGACCGAGCAGAAAAACATGCCAACAACTGAATAAATGCCCCTCTGACATTGCGATTTGCATAAATCCTCGTTGGGTCATTATAGTTTAGCGAGTGCCAGGCTGTTGCAGCCTTAAAACACCCTAAGCCCGGGTGGCGGAATGGCAGACGCGCTAGCTTGAGGTGCTAGTGTCCTACTAATGGACGTGGGGGTTCAAGTCCCCCCTCGGGCACTCAAATGCTGTGAGATCATCTCACAGCATTTTTTATTTCCCATCAAAAGCAGCCAGTATTTTCTCGGCAGCCAAGGTTGGCGTAATTTGTGCATTTCTTAATTGTCGCTCCACAATACTCTGTGCCTCTACTACTGATGGATCACTATTAAGCCGCTGCACAATAGTTTCATGAACCATTGACCACATCCATTGCACTTGCTGTTCCCGCCGCTTTCTATCAAAAACACCTTTCTCATGCATTATTTTCTGATGTTGCTGGACAGCATCCCAAAATTGATCAATACCGTTATTTTCCACTGCTGAAAGTGTCATTGTACGGGGATGCCATATATCTTGTTCGGGTCTTACCATCTTTAGGGCTGCTGCCAGTTCTCGCGCTGCTCTTTTGGCATTTTTGAGATTGTTACCATCAGCTTTATTGATGGCAACAATATCTGCCATCTCTAAAACGCCTTTTTTAATACCTTGTAGTTGATCTCCTGCACCAGCTAGCGCTAAAAAGCTAAAGCAATCAACCATTTGCGATACTGCAATCTCAGACTGCCCTACTCCTACTGTTTCCACCAATATGACATCGTATCCTGCTGCCTCAAACACTACTATTGCTTCTCTGGTAGCTTTGGCTACGCCACCAAGTGTTCCAGCAGAAGGTGATGGACGGATAAAAGCATTTGTGCTACGCGCTAATTTCGGCATACGCGTTTTATCGCCTAGAATTGACCCTCTTGTCTTAGTTGACGAAGGATCAATAGCAAGTACTGCCACTTTATGCCCTTCGGCAATTAATTTTGTTCCTAGTGCTTCAATGAAGGTCGATTTTCCTACACCAGGTACACCAGTAATTCCTACGCGCAAAGCATTACCGCTAAAGGGTAAAAGTTGCACTAATAGTTCTTGTGCAAGAACGCGGTGTGCCGGTGCTGTTGATTCTAGAAGAGTAATCGCCCGGGAAAGTATCGTCCTATTATGGGAACGCACGCCATCAAATAGTTCAGGAACATCAATTCGTTTTCGAGCTTGTTGCACTCGCTCAGGTGCGACGCGATAGTGTGCTCCGATTGCTGTACCCGCCACGGTGCTCAATGTACCTAAATTTTCTTCTAAAAAATCATGGGGAGACATATCTTTTCCTTGCCAGACGAATCATGCCAGCTGCGCGTTGGCGAGCTGGCATGACAAGTACAACTATTATTCTGGGCTGTTTAGGTCAAGGCCTAGACTATCTGCAAGTTTTGTAATCAAATCAATTGCAGATTCAGCAATAACAGTTCCCGGTGGATAAATTGCTACTGCACCGTCATCATATAATTCTTGGAAATCACCAGGTGGGATAACACCACCAACAGTAATCATAATATCCTCGCGCCCTAGTTTAGCCAGTTCTTCCTTGAGCGCTGGAACTAGGGTGAGATGTCCTGCTGCCAAAGAAGACACACCAACGACGTGCACATCGGCGTCGACTGCTGCCTGTGCAGCCTCAGCAGGAGTTTGGAATAGTGGTCCAACATCAACGTCCATGCCAAGATCAGCGTAAGCAGAAGCAACCACTTTCTGACCACGATCATGCCCGTCCTGCCCCATCTTGGCGATGTAAATACGTGGACGACGGCCTTCCTGCTTAGCAAACTCATCTGCTAAGGCAATAGCCTGAGCCACATTACTCATGGTTCCTTCTTTAGATACTTCATCTTTGTACACACCCGATAGGGTACGGATTTCTGCCTCATGACGGCCAAATACGACCTCTAATGCATCAGAAATCTCACCGACGGTTGCTTTGGCTCTCGCTGCGTCGACAGAAAGTTTGAGCAGATTCTGTTCCAAGTCACCTGGTTCTTTGTGCTCATTGCGTGCTGCTGCAGTTAGTGCTGCGAGAGCTTTTTGTACTTGATCTTCATCGCGTTCTGCACGTAGTTTTTCTAGCTTTGCCAGTTGCTCAGCACGTACTTTAGAGTTATCAACTTTAAGTACCTCAATGGCCTCGTCTTCGACAGCAATATACTTGTTTACGCCGATTAATGCCTGACGACCAGAATCAATGCGAGCTTGTGTTCTCGCAGCAGACTCCTCGATGCGTAGTTTAGGGATACCTTCAACTGTTGCTTGTGCCATTCCTCCAGCAGCTTCAACCTCTTCAATATGCTTGCGTGCTCTTTGTACGAGCTGCTCGGTAAGCCATTCCACATAATAGGAACCAGCCCATGGGTCTACAGGACGAACAGTGCCTGACTCTTGTTGCAGTAAAAGCTGAGTATTACGAGCAATGCGTGCAGAAAAATCAGTAGGCAGCGCTAATGCTTCGTCGAGAGCATTAGTGTGCAAAGATTGCGTATGCCCCTGGGTTGCTCCCATTGCTTCGATTGCAGTACGCGCAACGTTGTTGAACACATCTTGAGCTGTCAAAGACCAACCAGAGGTTTGGGAATGGGTACGCAGTGATTGCGATTTTTTATTCTTTGGCTCGAATTGCTCGACTAATTCACTCCATAGAAGTCGACCAGCACGCAATTTGGCAATTTCCATAAAGGTATTCATCGAAATACCCCAGAAGAATGACAAGCGCGGAGCAAACTTATCGACGTCAAGCCCTACTTCCTGACCAGCACGGATATATTCAATACCATCTGCAAGAGTATAAGCAAGTTCGAGATCCGCTGTAGCACCCGCCTCCTGAATATGGTAGCCAGAAATAGAAATGGAATTAAAGCGTGGCATCTTCAATGAGGTGTACTCAAAGATATTAGAGATGATGCGCATTGATGGCTTTGGTGGATAAATATAGGTATTACGCACCATGAATTCTTTGAGAATATCATTTTGGATCGTACCAGCTAATTGCTCTGGTGCTACGCCTTGTTCTTCAGCAGCAACAATATAGAGCGCTAAAATTGGCAACACAGCACCATTCATAGTCATCGACACAGATACGTTGCCTAAGTCAATGCCCTCAAATAGCTGACGCATATCGAGGATTGAGTCAATCGCTACACCAGCCATACCGACATCGCCAACAACACGCTCATTGTCGGAGTCATATCCTCTGTGTGTTGCTAGGTCAAAAGCAACAGAAAGACCTTTCTGACCAGCAGCAAGATTGCGACGATAGAACGCATTTGATTCTGCTGCTGTCGAAAAACCGGCATATTGGCGAATTGTCCACGGCTGATTGGTGTACATCGTTGGATAGGGACCACGCATAAAAGGTGGCAATCCAGGAAAAGAATCAAGTTGAGCAGCTGATACTTCTTCATTGCGATCTTTGCGCGTGAAAACTCGGGGAACATCAATGCCCTCTGGAGTAGACCAAACCTCATTTGTTCCTGCAGCTGTCGCGTCAAGAGTTTTTTCTGGCTCTGGTGAATACTGAGAAAAATCTGGAATTGTACTCATCGTTATGCTCCCAACTGTTCCAATAGCTCAGATAGTGTCTTTACTGCATCAATGGTCAGATTTAGGTGCCCGTCGACGGCTAAACCTGCTTTTGGAGAACCAGCCAATAAAATCGTTTTCTCTCCTTGTGCTCTGAGTAATTCAACTGCTCGGGCACCACTATTTTCATATTCTTGATCGGTGCCACAGATAACTAGCACGTCGCTTTCTGAAGCTGCAGCATTAAATTCCTCGCTGCCAAGCTCAATGGCACCAGGATTGACAACCGATATCCCACCTGAGGCAAGTAAATTGGTAGCAAAACCTGTACGAACATTATGCTTAGCCAAAGGTCCTAACGGAATAAGCGCAACGCATGGTCGTTGGCCATGTGCTTCTAAGTACGCATCAGAACGATTGCGTAATGCCTCAAAGTCGGCTGCCCATCTACGTACGTGGTCAGGCTCTACACGTTGTTGTGGTGTTAATGGCGCTTCAGCTAGGTTAGGAAACTCATTGATTGCAGTAATTTGCTTACGACGATGTGCAATATCCGCACGTATTGCCGCATATGATGAGTCAAGCAATTCATTGATTGCTCCAGCAGAATGAGCAGCTAAGAACCCGCCTTGAGCTTCAATATCACTAAATACCTGCCATGCTTTTTGGGTCAACTGGTTGGTTAGTTCTTCGACATAATAAGAACCACCGGCAGGATCAAGAACATGACCAAGATGAGACTCTTCAAGAAGTAATAGATTAGTATTTCGAGCGATACGCGCGGCAAAGGTACGTGAGGTTTTAGCTAAACCACCAGGTATTGCCCAGTCAAAAGGAAGAACCTCGACATCAGTTGCCCCACCAACGCCTGCAGCAAAAGCAGCTACTGTACAACGCAACATATTGACCCACGGATCACGTTGGCTAAACATGATTGGCGCGCTAAGAGCGTGCTGTGGTGCAGAACCATGCTCTGGATACCCCAGAATCTCAGCAACCCTAGCCCATAGTTTGCGAGCCACACGGAGCTTAGCAATTTGCGCAAATTGATCATCGCTAATGCTGTAGCGGAACGAAAGTTGATCAAGAACTTTATCAATATCTATCCCAGCTGATTCAAGACTTCGCACATATTCCACGCCTGCGGCAAGTGCTAAACCAACTTCTTCCGCATCAGTTGCGCCCTGATTGGCAAAGGAAACAGCATCAATAAGAATTGGGCGGACGTTGTCACGCTCAACTACCTTTTGCGCAAGGGCAATAGTTTCTGTCAGCGAAATACTTGGCGAATCGTCGACAAGCGAAGAAAGTGGTGTGGCACCTAACTCTAGGGAAACTGGCATATGCTCCTGAGAATCGGCAAACTCTAATAATTCCTCTGCAACAGCCAGAGTATCGTTGCCAGCTGCTAAACGAACTGGAGCTAGCGAAAGCATAACGCCTTTTAGCAGCTGGGCGACGGAAACTTTTCCAGCAAGGACAATATCGGTAGTACCATTAGCCATCGCGTCAAGAAGTTGCTCATTTGTGTTCTTGGCGTCAAAAGTCTCAGTGACACCCCACCCATAATTGTGAGCAGTAGATGCGTTCTTTGCGCCGCGCGTATAGGGAAAAGCACCGGGAGCTTGCAGCTCATCTAATTCATTTTCTCTGGTATAGAGTGGATTAATTTCTATCCCGTCATATGTGGTTTTTATGAGTTTTCGCCAAGAGTCGAGAGAAACATCTTCGACATTCTTCTTTTCTACACGCGCAAAAACACCTGCGACAGCTTTATACCACGCTTGTTGACTCTCGCTAAAATTTTCATCGAGTTGATAGTGTGTATCGACCACGCGAAACCTACTCTTCCTTCTATTTGGCACCGATTTTGCTAAGAAACCTTGCACTTTTCCATATGCTATCGGAGTGATGGTCCGCCACTGTGTGACCTATATTTGCTTAGATTCACTAAGTGTTCTCACTCGCAAAATCACTAGCTATTCTACTGTTCCCACCCCTTAATACAGGAAGTCTTATTTTCTTTTTCGTAAAAAACACCCCCGTACAGGTGAAAACCATGAGGAAACACTACGAATCATGTTCTCCCACAATGTTAAAAAGCACGCTAGGATGATAGGTTATGCGCATTCTCTCCACCATTTTCGATTTCTGCATTGAACTTTCTAAAGATGCGCTTGCTTCGTTCAGATCCTGGTCAATTCCCAAAAAAGTTATAGTCATCGGCCTAGTAGCGCTGTTTATCGTCGCTACAGTCTGTATTGACGCTCCTCCACTTGCCCAACTACAACAATGGGCGCATGATCTGGGATCAGTTTTTCCTCTGGTATTTGCGTTGCTTTATATCATCATCACTCAATTCCCCATCCCACGTACCCTCTTGACGCTATCCTCGGGGATTTTATTCGGCCCTTTATTAGGGTGTATCGTCGCACTGAGTTCAACAATGCTTTCAGCAGCTCTATCCCTTTTCATCGTGCGCAGCTTCTTGGGTGAATGGATCGCACCCCGTCTGCAACATCCTGCGGTTTATAGCATCAATGAGCGCTTAAAAACTCGTGGTTGGTTACCTATTATTTCACTGCGTATGATAGCTGGTATTCCCTTTTCCATTATGAACTATGCTGCAGCCTTGACTAGTGTGCCACTTGTTACTTTTGCGCTTGCAACTTTACTTGGTTCAGCACCTGGAACAATCACCACGGTTTTACTTGCACACTCCTTAACCGGGGACACAAATCCGTATTATCTTGTTATCGTAGTTAGCTTCGCTATCATTGGTTGCACTATTTTAGTGCTAGACTCTAAAAGAAAAGTCAAGTCTCCGGAGTAGATTTTACTTGGCGGTATTTTATCTCAGAAAGATAGTCTATGTTTGCAATTCATGCTAGGTATAGAGGGAAAGAACGTCGCAGAGCACAACTCGTGGAACGCTCTGCACAGGCTCTCTCAACGCTCAATGGTGTTGACTCTTTTCACGTAATCGGTGTGGAAGATATTGCAGCCACAATAGACTCTGCAGAAGGTGTGTGTGACACAATCATGGCACTGCTTTCTGCCCATGATTGGGCAATAGCACTTGCCATATCATGCGACGACACAGCAAACGATGAAGAAACAAAACAAAAAGTTCGCTCACTTGCTACACGCAGCTTAGGAACTCATGCCCGCAGTGGAACTGTAAAAGTAGTAGTACAACGGGATAAGAAAAAAGATGCAGCCTGGGCACAGGACATCCAGGCTGCTTTTACCATGCTCGCTTTTATACTTAACAAGCGTACCGCTGAAGGACGTGAGGCAACCTCATTGGTACGATCTGGACTTAACCAGAATGAGGCAGCTCACGAACTCGGTATTTCTAAACAGGCTATGAGCCAACGCCTACAAGCAGCTGGCTGGCAAGCAGAAATGGCCGGGTACACTCAAGCCATTAGCCTATTAGAACGAGTCATCAAAGAGCACTAGCTATATTGCTCTCATTCTTCAGGTAATGACTCAGAGGTATTTAGCTGGTCATCGGCAACTACTGCCTCACTAGAGATTTCTGCACCCATGGGAGAATCACTCATGGGACTATTGGCTACCGCATTTGCTGCTGCTACAGCAGCGGCAATCTCTGGATTAGACTCAGTGCTAAACCAATCTTCATCTGCATCACGCTCAAGGATTTCTTTGTCTTGTGCAGCTGCGTCGGCAGGCTCATAGCGGAACACACCATCATCGCCTTTTTTAGCTAATGCCTTGGCAAAATCTTCGAGTGCGTCACCAAATTGGCTAGGAATCATCCACATTGTAGAAGCCTCACCCTGTGCCATCTTTGGCAATTTTTCTAAGTACTGATAAGCAAGTACCTCTGGTGTGACCTGAGAAGAACGGATAGCAGCATTGACTTTCTGAATCGCTCGAGCTTCACCTTGGGCAGCTAAGAACTTCGCCGCACGCTCACCTTCAGCACGCAAAATAGTTGCTTGACGTTCTGCCTCAGCAGCCAAAATTGCTGCATGCTTTTCGCCTTCCGCGCTTAGAATCATCGCTTGCTTTTGACCTTCAGCTGTACGAATGTCTGCTTCGCGACGACCTTCAGCAGTCAAAATCATGGCGCGTTTCTCACGATCAGCTTTCATCTGCATTTCCATCGATTTCTGAATCGAAGGAGGTGGATCAATAGCTTTAAGTTCCACACGACTAATACGCAACCCCCACTTTGTGGTAGCGTCATCCAGTTCGCCCCTCAAGCGTCGGTTGATTATCTCACGTGAGGTAAGGGTTTCTTCTAAGGTCATACCACCTACGACATCACGCAATGTCGCTACAGAGATTTGCTCAACACCAACGATATAGTTGTCTACGCCATAAATTGCTTTTGCAGCATCATTGATTTGGAATGTCACCACGGTATCAATAGCAACTGTGAGGTTGTCTTTGGTAATTACCGCTTGAGGTGGAAAAGATACCACGCGTTCACGGGTATCAACTTTGGTGCGTACTTTATCAATCATCGGGATTAAGAAAGTAATTCCACCATCAACAGTTTTAATGTGCTTGCCAAGACGTTCAATCACTGCCGCTTGACCTTGTGGAATTAATTTTATTGTCTGGGAAATAAGCAATAACACCAGAACAATGATTACTGCTGCGACTATCATCTACACTCCTTTCCATACCACTGCAGTATTGCCATCAATGTCGACAACCTGTAGCTCTTGATCGATTTCATAGTCATTAGCCTCATCGGTGCTGTCAGCTGTGCGAGCACTCCACAATGAACCATCAAGACGCACCATACCGCGACCATTTCTGAATGGCTCTACTACAAGAGCTTTTTGCCCGAGTAATGCACGCGGCGACGTATCCAATCCGATGTTCTTGGTCATGTGCCGCTTTAATATCGGCTTGAGGAAAAATAATAAGCCAAAAGAAACACCTGAAAAACACACTAATTCAGCCCACAGTGGAACTGGCAAAAGCGCAATGCCTGCAGTAGCTAAAGCACCGGCTCCTAACATAAGAGCAGTTAATTCACCAGCAATTGCTAATTCTGCTATTACTAGCACTGCCGCTATAACCAACCAAATAATTGCTCCCACATGTACCAGCATAATGGATTAGGCAGCACAAAGTTATGTAGATGGGAAAAGAAACTACATGATGTCTTCTTTTGTTAAATGCGGATTGGTGACGAAATCGATAAGCCGCTCTACCGCTCCGATTAGGGAGGAGTCAAGATCCTTATAATTTTCTACAGCGTTATATACCCTATTCCATCCTTCTCGAGGATCACTCCACCCAAGTGCTTGGCATACACCTGTTTTCCAATCAACTCCATAAGGGATTTCTGGCCATGCTCGCATGCCGAGTTTCTGCGGTTTCACGGCTGCCCAAATATCAATATACGGATGTCCAGTCACCGCAACATCCGGACCTAGATTCTGGGTGAGTCGAGTTTCTTTGGAGCCTTCGATGAGGTGATCTGCTAATACACCAATACGCCTCTGTGGGTTGGGCTTAAACTGGGCTAAATAGCTAGGAAGATTATCAAGACCCTCCAGATATTCCACCACAACGCCTTCCACTCTTAAGTCATGTCCCCATATTTTTTCTACTAAAGCAGCATCATGGACTCCTTCAACCAAAATACGAGAAGGCAGTGCTACTCGTGCCTGTAGATTTTCTACTCGTCGAGAGCCCGAATGAGAAAGTTTCGGTTGTTGCTTTGGGACATAGCGAATAAGCGTCGCGCGTTGCCCTTCAACCAAGAAAGCACCAGGACGCATCTTGAATAACCGCTGCACCCCGTAGCGATCTTCCAGACGAATAAAATCACCGTCATATGTGCGCTCAAAGTTAATAACCGCACCAACGAAACCGTCGGCAAGCACTTCGACGACGAGGCCGGGTTGTGCCTCAATTTTTGGGTATTCTGGCGTTTTATTGCGTGCATGGCCAGAGAAAATATCTCCCGCGTACCGGTCATCAAAACTCATAAGGCACTAGCCTAACCAACTTGTGTGCGTGTTTGTATTAGGCTTGCCATAATTATGAGCACTATGGATTTTCGTTCTCAGGTTTATTCACCGATACAGAATATGGCACTATGGCTAGTAGCTTGGTTATATAATCACGTCTCGTATGATGACCTTTTAGAAGCATTAGATGAGCTTTCTGGTAGCCAGCAATCTGCCACCGGGGAACCTTTTATCGATTTGCTAGCAAGAATAAGGCAATACCATCAGCCCTTTTCTCAAAATACTTACACAGTACCTGTATCTTTTGCACTTGGGGGTATAGGAAATCCTATTGGCATCGCCCCCAGTCATCCTGCGTATGAGCTTGTCAAACAGGGCACAGGCGCATTATTTTTTAGTGGAGCAGATCTCGACTACGCTACGCTGATCCCTGTTGAAACAGATGGCTCAACTATCTGGCATTGGCATGAGAGTCAAGGAATCGCACCTGCACCATCTTATCTTTTACCAGGTCAAGCCGATAAAATGCTCAGTGACGCAACACGTGATGCAGTAAAGAGCATTGAACAAAATACCACTGCCGCCAAGATCCATGCAGATTCTCATGCGCTTAAGGCGTCCCAACCAAGGCTTTTGGTAGGCTCTCTCAATGATTTTTATGAAGCTCCAGGAATACCGCCCATGACACCTGTGCGCAGCGAAAAACTCATTGCACGAGCAAATAATGTTGCTGCCATCGTCGAAGCGCTTGTCTCCCGCATCGGCGACCACAGTTTTGATCACATTTTGTTCCCTTTAGGGCAGCATATTCGCCAGGCACGAATGAGCGCAGTAAATTATGCTTTTCTCGAATGGGCACGAACCTAAAATTACCGGCTAGCTATTCTCTCTAGTAGGTCTTGTAGGCCTTTTGGGCATATTGCAGCAACCCTTTTCACAAGGGGCGCCATTGAAAGAAACCCCTTTTGAGGCTACTGAACCACAATGCTGCGCTATATCGGGATGTAGTGTTTCATTCATGAGACTCACTACAAGTTGTGCAAAACGCTTTTCACTACCAATAGTGCGTGCTCGAACAACAGTCATCCCTAGTTGGGCCGCTGCATCTTGCAACTCATGATCGAGGTCCCATACCACTTCCATATGGTCAGAGATAAAACCAATGCTGCATACGACCATAGCTTTTACTTCTTGCTGTGCTAAGTCGTGAGCATGATCGACGATATCTGGTCCCAACCACGGTATTTTCCCATCACCAGAAGCCGATTGCCAGACAACATCGTAGTTATCAATATCCAATTCTTGCGCAACTAATGCTGCTGCTTGTTTGACTTGTCGTGAATATAAGGCACCATCCTCAACGGTACCTGAAGCCTTATCCGCAACAATAGGAATAGAATGAGCGCTAAAAACCAGCCGTGCTTCCTCTTGCAGCTGCTGTGGAAGTTGAGCAAAGGCGCAACGAATCGCCTGGGCATTTTCCTGAATAAATACCGGATGATCAAAAAACTGCCGCATACGAACAAAATTCATTTTCGGTGCATCATGTGCAGCCAATGTATCAACAAGTTTTTCTATGTCTTCACCATATTGCCGACATCCCGAATAGCCTCCCCACGCGCTTGTCGCGAAAACCAACACATTGCGAATGCCTTGTGCTGCCATATCACTCACGACGTCGTGAGCAAATGGATGCCAATTTCTGTTTCCGAAAAAAACCGGAATATCAAGATTTTGCTGCACAAGCTCTGCTTCGATATTTGAGATAAGTTCTCGGTTTAGTTTATTAATCGGACTTACTCCACCAAAATGGTAGTAGTGGGCTCCTACTTCATCCAGGCGCTCAGGAGGGATACCTCGACCACGAGTTACATTTTCTAGAAAAGGACGAACATCTTCCATCCCCTCTGGTCCGCCAAAAGAAAGAACCAAAAGGGCATCAACATCCGCAATTGACCAATCAAAAGTTTGACTAGTGACACAATCAAAATATGGGGAGTCTTGTTCATATGAACTCATAAAATTACCGTAGCACCGACTGACCAGAAACAAAATTGCCAGCGAACTCATAAAAGTTCACTGGCAAAATACAACTCTTATTTTTTAGAGCAAACGCACTGCATAAGGACTCATTCCGCTCCAACGAACAGGAGAAATCTGAACTGTAGAACCCGACTGTGGCGCTTCAATCATCGTGCCATCTCCCAAATAAATGGCAACGTGATATTCAGCATTAGGTCCATAGAAAATCAAATCACCGCGCTGCATATTTTCTGGCGATACTTTTGTACCGCGTTCATACTGGTATCCAGTGTAGTGCGGCAAAGATATTCCAACACCCGCGTAGGCATAAAGAGTTAAACCAGAACAGTCAAAGCCAACTTTATTGTAGTCCCCATATGAATCAGCAACTCCACCATCACGAATACCTAGCGTAGGACCATAGGCATTACCGCCACCCCAAGCATACGGCATACCAATTTGAGACATAGCGCGAGCAATAACAGTTTCAATCTGCTGCTCTCTAGAGCTACCGCTCAAAAGCTGTGTAGTCTGTTGGCTAACAGATTCAGATGATTCTAATTTCACCACATCCAAATCTGCAAGTTCTGAATTCACTGATTCAGCTACTGCTGCATTTTGCACTGCAGGCACGCTTGCCTGTTCAGTACTATCACTCACATTCTGATTCGCAGGAGTAGAAGTATCTGTATGATCCGGCTGCGATGCAGCCACAAGTGCTTCAGCAGCCTGGGTGGCCGAAGAATCAGCTTGCTCACTTTCTTGTTGTGCTGATTGTGCGTTTGCTGCTTCTTCTTCAGCTTTCTTACGCGCGGCCTCAGCTGCCTCAGCCATTTCTTGTGCCTTGCGTTCTGCTTCAGCACGCTCTGCCGCCTTCTTTGCAGCTGCCTCAGCCGCTGCCTTTTCTGCGGCTTTTTCTTCTGCAGCCTTGCGTGCAGCTTCTTCCTCAGCAGCTTTGCGTTCTGCTTCCGCACGTGCCGCCTCTTCAGCAGCCTTTTTGCGTGCGGCCTCTTCCTCAGCAGCTTTACGTGCAGCTTCCGCACGTGCTGCTTCTTCTTCAGCTTTCTTACGCGCGGCCTCAGCTTCTACATATGCCTGGTATTCAGCACGACGCCCAGTCAAGTTTGAGACATTGCCTTTAGCCTCATCTAACTCAATTTGCGCCTGAGCACGACTTGCCACCAACTCATCATGCTCAACCTGACGTTGCTTAATTTTTGCCGCAGACTCACTAATCGCTGCCTGCGCGCGCTCCTGCGCAGCCTCCGCCTCTGCCTCTTGCTCATCTGCGTAGTTACGCGCAACACGTAACCTAGATTCTTCGTTAGCCTGTTCGGTGCGCAAACGATCTAATTCGTCGATTGCTTCACGCTGCTTTTCAGCAGTAGTCCTCAAATATGTCTGGCGATCAAGGGAGTCTTCAGAATTAGCTTTTCCAGACATACCGCTAACCCCTGCCGAGGTCGCACCTTGACGATAAGCAGTACGTGAGATTTCGTCGAGCTGCTGTTGAGCTTGCTCAATCTCGCTTTGAGTATGATCAAGATTGGAACGAGCGGCAGAAACACCACGACGAGCTTGTTCTGCTCGAGATTGAGCATCATGCAAATCAACAAGACTCTTGTTCACAGATTCACGCAACGCGCCCATCTCTAACTCTAGTGCAGCTAATTCTGAATCAGATTCAGATATAGATGCAGCGAGATCTGCAACCTTGCCCTGCGCACCAGTAACAGCCCCTTGTGCTGAAGAAATTTCTTCATCAGAAGGATTCACAGGTTGTGCTGTTGCAGGAACAAGACCTGCAGAAAAACTCAAACACAGAGCTGCCGCAACAACACTACGTGATACAGACCTCGCCGTACTGTCTCCGAAGTTGTATTTACGCACCTAAACTCCTTGCATTCTTACCCAAAGTCAAGCCTGAGGGCAAGACTCCCGATCGGTTTACACTCAATCAATGGTCGTAACAACGACCGATTTAATGAGCATGACCCACGTACATACTTTCAACCCGACTACAGCTATTAGCAATTGCGCGCATGCTTCCCCACATACCCAATTTCCAATAGTGCACATCCTCCATAAAGGAGATAGTCAAGCTTCTGAAATCGACTCATGAGTCAATGTGTTAAACATTAGATTATTTACTTAGCATTTTCCTCATTAGCTTCATGAGTTACCTTGATTCACAGTAGTAACAATAGAAACTTTTGCCCCTTGAGCTGCATAAATGAGATAGCTATTTTTTTAGTGATAAAAGTCACATAGCATCACAGTGGCGCTCTTTTAGATATAGTCAAGTCTACAAGGTAGACAAAACCCTCTTGACTGGATACGTCAAGAGGGTTTAAGACCTAGGCAGTAAGTGCAATAACGCGGATATGCTTAAACATTATCGCGCAAGGAGTGCGGAGTTAATCGTCGCAAGAAAATAAGAGTGCCCACAATAGCCAGCACAACGATCAATACTGCCGATGATAATAAGACTGTCCCTGGTACAGGATCGTCAAGTATATGATCCACCAACTGAGTTGTTGCGCGTGGGAAATCCGGTTTGCCAAGAAAATCCACTTGAGCCGATTCAACCTCAGCTCTGGAGTATTTGCTACTCATCACCGCCCCCGTGCCAGGGGAAATAAAAATAAGCGTTTCTACCTCAGAGTTATCAAGTAAATGCTGGGCGGTATCACGCACTTCGGTTCCTTTTAGTTCTGTATCGCTAAGAATGACGGCCCCCAACTCACCAAACCCACGATTCTGTGCGTCAACAATAGATTCACGCATAGCGTCATTGAGCGGCGCATTATATTCATCGAAAGCTACGTGATCCTCATTTAACTGCGTGATTAGCCCTTCAAGATCAACGCTATTAGGAATCATTGGCTCTATACTCTCACAATCAAAACTTCTACAACATTTACCATTGCTAAGCATATATAAGTTCAAGGAAAAAGCGGCTAACCAATTGGGGGTGTCTAATTCGGCAACAGTACGCCTGTATTGTTAAACTATGCGTCAGGCGACGTTATTGTCTGGTAAGTCAATAACGATGGCATGCATATCACATGAATACCAGCCGTTCGTGTGTGAACAGATTAATCCAAACTGATCACCTATTTATCTGACAATTATCTGAAGTGGAGCAACTGTGACTGAAAGCAAGAACTCCTTTAATGCCAAGCAAAAGCTTGAAGTTGGCAATAAGTCATATGACTATTTCGCACTCAATGCGGTTGCAGGCATGGAGAAACTACCGTATTCCTTAAAAGTTCTCGGTGAGAACCTTTTGCGCACGGAAGACGGTGCAAACATCACTACCGAGCATATCGAAGCTATTGCAAACTGGGATCCAACTGCTGAACCAAGCATCGAAATTCAGTTCACACCTGCCCGTGTTCTTATGCAGGACTTTACAGGTGTGCCTTGTGTTGTCGATTTGGCAACCATGCGTGAAGCTGTGAAAACTCTTGGCGGAGATCCAGACAAAGTTAACCCGCTTAATCCAGCAGAAATGGTTATCGATCACTCTGTTATCGTTGAAGCATTTGGTTCTTCTGACGCATTAAAACAGAATGTTGACATTGAATATGAACGCAACGAGGAACGCTATCAGTTCTTGCGTTGGGGTGCAGAGAACTTTTCTAATTTCCGTGTGGTACCACCTGGAACAGGAATTGTGCACCAGGTAAACATTGAGTATCTTGCTCGCGTTGTCTTCGATAATGAAGGACTCGCTTATCCAGATACCTGTATCGGTACCGACTCTCACACCACTATGGAAAATGGTCTTGGTATTCTTGGCTGGGGTGTTGGTGGTATTGAGGCTGAGGCTGCAATGCTTGGTCAGCCAGTCTCTATGTTGATTCCAAAAGTTGTTGGTTTCAAGCTCACTGGAGAAATCCCTGCCGGTGTTACCGCAACCGACGTGGTATTGACCATTACCGATATGTTGCGCCAGCATGGTGTAGTACAGAAATTCGTTGAATTCTACGGCAATGGTGTGAAGTCAATTCCACTAGCTAACCGTGCAACCATTGGTAATATGTCCCCAGAGTTCGGTTCTACTTGTGCGATCTTCCCTATTGACGAAGAAACCACAAAGTATATGCACCTTACGGGTCGTCCAGAAGAGCAGATTGCACTTGTTGAGGCATACGCAAAAGCACAGGGAATGTGGCTTGAGCAAGATGCGCCAGAAGCTGAATACTCTGAGTACCTTGAACTTGATCTATCAACTGTTAAGCCTTCCATCGCTGGTCCAAAGCGTCCACAAGATCGTATTTTGCTCGATGAAGCTAAAGAGCAGTTCCGTAAAGATCTTGGTACATACACTAGCGACGAAGTATGCGTTGATGATTCTCTGCCAGCAAAGAAGATGGAAAGCGAAGGCGGCGACGTCGAAAATGTAGAGGAAACTCCAGCTGAGGTAGCTGGGTATAACTCTTCACGTCGTGGTGCAGGTGAATCCGCAGCTGCAGGAGCTAAAGGACGTCCATCAAATCCAATTACTGTTCAGTCACCAAATGGTGGTTCCTATACTCTCGATCACGGTATGGTCGCTATTGCGTCTATCACCTCATGTACGAACACCTCTAACCCTTCTGTAATGATTGGTGCTGGTCTGATTGCACGTAAGGCTGCGCAAAAAGGTCTTAAGGCTAAACCATGGGTAAAGACCATCTGTGCTCCTGGTTCCCAGGTCGTTGATGGTTACTACCAACGCGCAGACTTGTGGAAAGACCTAGAAGCTCTTGGCTTCTACCTCTCTGGTTTCGGATGTACTACCTGTATCGGTAACTCTGGTCCACTGCCAGATGAAGTATCAGAAGCAATTAACAAGAATGACTTAGCAGCTACTGCTGTGCTTTCTGGTAACCGTAACTTCGAGGGTCGCATTTCTCCAGACGTGAAAATGAACTACCTCGCATCTCCAATCATGGTTATCGCTTATGCTATTGCCGGTACCATGGACTTTGATTTCAATACTCAGCCGCTTGGTCAAGACCAAGAAGGTAACGATGTATTCCTCAAGGATATCTGGCCTTCTACTGAGGAGATTGAAGAAACTATTGCGCAGGCTATTTCTCGTGAACTCTATGAAGCAGATTATGCAGATGTATTTAAGGGTGATGAGCAATGGCAAAACCTTGATATCCCAACAGGAAAGACATTCGAGTGGGATGAATCATCTACATACATCCGTAAAGCTCCTTACTTCGATGACATGGGACTTGAGCCAGAACCAGTCAGCGACATCAAAGGTGCACGCGTCCTCGCTAAACTTGGTGACTCAGTAACTACTGACCACATTTCCCCTGCTTCATCGATCAAGCCAGGTACCCCTGCAGCTCAGTATCTTGATGCTAATGGTGTGGAACGTAATGATTACAACTCCCTTGGTTCCCGTCGCGGTAATCACGAAGTAATGATGCGCGGTACTTTTGCCAATATCCGTTTGCAGAACCAGCTGGTTGATATTGCAGGTGGCTATACTCGTGACTTCACTCAAGAAGGCGCTCCACAGGCATTCATCTTCGACGCCTGCCAGAACTACAAGGCACAAAATATCCCATTGGTAGTCATCGCCGGTAAAGAATATGGTACTGGTTCTTCTCGTGACTGGGCAGCGAAGGGAACCAACCTTCTAGGTGTTCGTGCAGTGATTACTGAATCTTTTGAGCGTATCCACCGTTCTAACCTCATCGGTATGGGTGTCATTCCACTGCAGTTCCCTGCTGGTCAGTCGCATGAATCACTCGGCTTAGACGGTACAGAGGTATTCGATATTACTGGTATTGAAGAACTCAACAATGGTATTACGCCTAAGACAGTTCATGTCACAGCAACCAAGGAATCTGGTGAAAAAGTAGAGTTCGATGCTGATGTTCGTATCGATACACCAGGTGAAGCTGATTACTTCCGTCATGGTGGTATCTTGCAATACGTCTTGCGTCAAATGATTAAAGGCTAAACCTTTTCGTTCTTCGTCAAGGTTTTGCTAAACGCATAACGCATAAAGACAATTGGGCTGTACCAACTCAATTGGTGCAGCCCATCTCTTTATACTTTCTTTTATCTCAAACCTCATTCTTTTATGAAAGGATCCTAGTCGTCAATGCCAGTAGTCAGTAGCACTGAACTTGTACAACGACGTGATGAGATCCTTGAAGGTGCACGCCGCTGTTTCGCCGAACACGGCTATGAAGGTGCAACAGTTCGCTTGCTAGAAGATGCAATCGGAAAATCTCGTGGCGCAATTTTCCATCACTTTGGCGATAAGGAAAATCTTTTTCTTGCACTCGCCAGACAAGACGCAGCACGCATGGCCGATATTATTGCCCGACAAGGGCTTATCGAAGTCATGCGCGATATTCTTGCACATCCCAATCGCCATGATTGGCTGATAACACGTCTAGAAATCTCAAAAATGCTCCGCACCGATCCACAATTTCGCGCGAAATGGCATAGTCACCAGCAAATACTTGACCAGGCGATTCATCAACGTCTCAAGGACAATGCTAACAAGGGCACTATGCGTACTGATATGCCCATCGAAGTATTGCACACTTATTTAGAAACTGTCTTGGATGGGTTTATCTCACGCTTAGCTACTACTGGAGTAACGGAAGATCTAAGCTCTGTTCTGGATTTAGTTGAAGAATCCATCCGTCGCCCCCAGTAAGCAGTAACCAAGCATCAGCCCCCCTTTTCCCTCTTGTCCCCTATTTCAGCTAAGGCATTAGTTTTCATGGCTACTTCATCTGCACCTTTTCTTGTCATCTCGTTGCGCTCAGATTCAGAGCTAGAGACTAACGTCGCACAAGCTGAATTAGCTGACATCATCCGAACCACCCAATTACCTTCAGACTATTTTGATCACAAGCAACTTGCAGATATTCATACCTCCATCGGTGATATCACTCAGTACAAAGGCATTATTGTGGGTGGTAGCTCATTAAATATCAGCACAACACACTATGAAATATGGCAACAACATATCCATCGGGAGCTCACACACCTGATTCATAATCCAGAAAAAATTCCAGTTTTTCTCATTTGTTTCGGTGCTAGCTGGCTTGCCGACGCCACGGGTGGGACAGTAGACCAATCCTTTAGTGAATCCTCAGGTCCTACTCTAGTAGAGCTCACTGATGCCGGTCGTAAGGACCCGCTGACAAAAACTTTGCCCACTACTTTCCACGCGTTAACAGGTCATACTGAAAATATCGCGCACATAAGTTCGCAACTGACAGTACTAGCGACAGGAAAAACCTGCCCTGTTCAGCTTATTCGCTACAGCGATCATGTATGGGCAAGTCAATTCCATGCTGAAATGGATGCTCAGGCATTACAAACGCGCATGGACTTCTTTTGGGACTATGGATATTTTTCTCCCGAAGATTATGACTCCATAGTAGCTGCGCTACCTGCAGTTACTACTACTCATTCTCATGCTGTGCTACAAAACTTTTTAGACTTTGCACTACGCGATCAGGATGTAGCATAAATCAGTATTTTTCTTATCTGTTTACTGCTGTTCATACGCATAAATTTCCCTGGGTAGCCTACCATAGACATATGTTTGCCATTATGACTGTTACTGGTGCTGATCACACAGGAATTATTGCTGCTGTCGCTACTGCATGTGCAGAATTAAATGTAAATATCAACAATGTCTCCCAAACCCTCATGGATGGATATTTCACCATGATTTTGCACGTTTCCTTTGATGAAGCCACCACAGATATTAGCGATATCCAAGAAAAAATGGCTAAGGTTGAGCAACAAGAAAGACTGGTTATCAGAATCCAGTCTCAAGAAATTTTTGACGCAATGAACTCCATCTAAGTTTTTTAGATCATAGCTACAGGGCATAAACACCAATGAATATCATGCATTCCAATCAAAATATTCTCGATACCATTGACATGATCGAGAAGTATCGTCTCGATATTCGTACTGTCACAATGGGTATCTCCTTACTTGATTGTGTCCGTACCGATATGCAGCACACCTGTGCAGCAGTCTATGACAAAATAGTCACGAAAGCTCACAATCTAGTAGCACAATGTGAGCAAATTGAACGCGAGCTTGGTATCCCTATTGTTAATAAACGCATTGCTGTTACTCCCATTGCACTGCTCAATCAAAACGTGAGTGGGAGCTGCGTCGACATTGCAAAAAGCCTTAACCGCGCAGCACATGAAGTAGGTGTGAATTTTATTGGTGGGTACTCAGCTCTTGTCGAAAAAGGCATGACCCCTGGAGATACCGCACTCATAGAATCTATACCTGAGGCGCTAAGTGAAACAGACATCGTGTGTTCCTCGGTAAATATCGCATCTTCGCGTGCCGGTATCAATATGGACGCGGTTGCTAAGATGGGTCAGGTTATCAAAGATGCTGCTGAGCTAACTAAAAATGACAGTGCTATCGCGTGTGCAAAACTCGTTGTTTTTGCAAATGCAGTTGGTGATAACCCCTTCATGGCTGGTGCGTTTCATGGTGTAGAGGAACCAGATTGCGTCGTCAGTGTCGGTGTTTCTGGACCAGGTGTTGTTAATCGTGCCTTAGGCAACCTCGATAACGCGAGTCTTGACCAGGTTGCTGAGGAGATTAAAAAAGCAGCTTTCAAGATTACCCGTGCTGGTCAATTAGTAGGCACTCTTGCGTCACAACGGCTTGATGTCCCATTTGGCATCGTGGATCTTTCCTTAGCACCAACAGCTGAATTAGGAGATTCAGTTGCACATATTATGGAGCATATGGGGCTAGCACAAGTTGGTACCCACGGCACCACTGCTGCATTAGCGTTGCTTAACGACGCTGTGAAAAAAGGCGGTATGATGGCATGTTCTCGTGTCGGTGGCTTATCTGGATCTTTTATTCCTGTCTCTGAAGATAAAGGTATGATTGATGCAGTACGTGCCGGGTCTATCAGCATTGACAAACTTGAGGCGATGACTTCCATCTGCTCAGTTGGACTTGATATGGTCGCTATACCTGGCGATACTTCTGCTGAACTTATTGCTGGCATGATTGCTGATGAAGCAGCTATTGGCGTAATGAATCATAAAACCACAGCGGTGCGTGTTATTCCTGTTCCTGGTTCTCAACCTGGGGATGAAATCAACTTTGGTGGATTACTAGGATATGCCCCGGTTATTCCAGTTTCTACCGTGGATAACTCAGAGTTTATTCGTCGTGGAGGTTTTATTCCTGCACCTGTTCATGGTTTCCGAAACTAACCTTTCCCCATCAAACGCTTGTGTTATTTTATTGCTGTACTTAAAAAGCTCAGCGGCCCCACAACACTGACCACTGTGGTAACAAACCACCACGTGCGCTTATTACCACGAATTTTTGTTGCAGGTAAATGATACAAAAAGTGCCAAGCAATAGCTTTTGTACATATATCTGCAGCAAACACTACACAAAAAATACGCTTGGATCGTGATAGAGAACGCCACCAAGAGTGCAGAAAATCCATAATCACGTTCAGCCTTTCTGTTCCTTAAGCTAATTCCACGATGTCCATGTACTCATCATTCCATAGGTCTTCATCGCCATCTGGCAACACGATAACCCGTTCTGGTTCCAATGCTTTTACTGCACCAGGATCATGTGTTACAAGGACTACCGCGCCTTCATAAGTACGTAATGCGTCGAGGACTTGTTCACGAGAAATGGGATCTAAGTTATTTGTTGGCTCATCCAGTAACAACACATTTGCTCGTGAAGATACTAGAGCAGCAAGGGCTAATCGGGTTTTTTCGCCACCCGACAATGTGCCAGCTGGCTGTTGTAATTGTTCGCCGGAAAACATAAACGCTCCCAATAGACCACGTAAATCTTGTTCTCCTGCTTCAGGACACGCATGCACCGTGTTTTCCCATACGGTCTTGGTTGGATCGATAGTGTCATGTTCCTGCGCAAAATAACCAATTTTGAGCCCATGCCCCGTTACAATGCCGCCTTCGCCGTCAGTACGCTCTACCCCAGCCAAGAGCTTAAGCAATGTGGTTTTTCCTGCACCATTAAACCCGAGCACTACCACTCTGGATCCCTTATCAATTGCCAAATCAACACCGGCAAAGACTTCAAGAGAACCATACATCTTTGTTAAGCCCTTGGCGTAGAGAGGGGTTTTTCCGCAAGGAGCCGGAGTAGGAAAAGAAATATGTGCAACGCGATCAGCCACACGTACTTCATCTAGTTGAGTCATCATACGCTCAGCACGAGCTAACATTTGTTTCGCAGCAGCAGCCTTTGTTGCTTTCGCCCCAAGTTTTGCTGCCTGGCTACGCAATGCACTTGCTTTCTTCTCTGCATTTGCGCGTTCACGCCGTCGACGTGCCTCATCTGTTGCACGTGCTTGTTTATATTTACTAAAACTCATATTGTAAATATCTGCTTCAGCGCGCACTGCATCAAGAAACCACACTTTATTGCATACTTCACCAAGCAATTCAACATCATGCGAAATCAGAATTAAACCGCCCTCATGCTTTTTGAGGAAACTTCGCAACCAATTAATAGAATCAGCGTCTAAATGGTTTGTTGGCTCATCAAGGAGCAGAATCGTATCAGACTTACCTGCGCCAGCTGTTGCAGAAAAAAGAATATGCGCTAATTCTACTCGTCTGCGTTGTCCACCAGAAAGAGTATGCAATTCTTGTTCCAAGATACGCGCTGGCAATCCAAGGTTGTCACAAATTTGTGCGCATTCTGCGTCAGCTTCATAACCACCTAATTGATGAAATTGCTCTTCTAGGCGTGAGTATTTAGCAATAGCTTTATCACGCTGCGATACATCGTCGGTTTGCTCCATAATAGCTTGTTGACGATCCATCGAGATGCGAATTTTATCCAACCCACGAGCAGCAAGTACCCGTTGTTTTGCTGTTTGTTGAAGATTTCCTTCACGAGAATCTTGTGGCAAATATCCAATAGCTCCTGAGCGCGTAATACTACCGCCATAGGGCTGAGTTTCACCAGCAAGAATACGCATCGTTGTCGTTTTTCCTGCACCATTGCGACCAACTAGTCCGATCCGATCCCCTGCTTGCACTCGAAGATGTTGCCCGGGAGCATGGAGCAATGTTCGAGCACCAACACGCACCTCAAGATCATTGGTCACTATCATAATGTGTCATCGTACAGCAATGATGTTCTGCTGCATTCCTTTCTAAAAATTAAACAGAAAAGCCCAGTGCGCGTAGTTGCTCTCGACCCTCTTCAGTGATCATGTGTGGCCCCCAAGGCGGCATCCATACCCAATTCAATACCAATTTATCTACCACGCCACGACCAACAACCGCGTCTTGTGCCTGATCTTCTAGAACATCAGTTAATGGACAAGCTGGTGAGGTAAGGGTCATATTGATATGTGCTTCGTTCTCATTTTCGATCCAGATATCATAGACCAAACCTAAATCAACAACATTGATCCCTAACTCTGGATCAATCACATCACGCATATATTCTTCGACATCACTTGCTTTTGCAAGATCTGCTTCACTTTGTGGCGGTTTTTCTTGTTCTAGTGGCTCAGCACTGTCTAGGTGCACATTATCCTCAGTCATCATTATTTTCCTTACTGCGTGCTTATTGTGTGGTTAATTTTCTTCTAGTGATTGAGTTGTCGCTGCTTGAAATGCTTTCCACCCTAATAGCGCGCATTTCACCCTCGCTGGGTACTTAGCAACACCGGAAAAAGCAATGCCATCTCCGATAAGATCTTCATCACCACTGTACTGCCCCTTAGAAGTAATCATTTTCTCAAAATCGGCTAATTTTTCCATTGCTTCTGCAACGGGCAAACCAATTATTTCTTCTGCCATGACAGAGGTCGATGCTTGGCTAATAGAACAGCCTTGCGCGTCATAAGAAACATCTTGAACCGTAGCTTTGTCGTCGGAAAGCAAAACGCGAAGCGTGATCTCATCACCACAGGTTGGGTTAACGTGATGTACTTCAGAATTAAAATCTTCTCTTAAGCCACAATGCTGTGGATTTTTATAATGATCAAGGATCACTTCTTGATACATGGATTCAATATTCACTATTTAGACTCGATTCCCCAAAATTGTTTTGCTTTTTCTATTGCCGCAACAAGCTGATCGATTTCTGCAAAGGTGTTATAGAAATAAAAAGATGCCCGCGCACTAGCCTGTATGTGAGAAGCACGATGCACTGGCCAAGCACAATGATGTCCTACGCGAATACATATGCCTTGGTCATCAAGCAATTGTCCAAGATCATGAGGATGAATACCCTCGACGCTAAAGCTGATAGCTCCACCACGCGCATCAGAAACCGCAGGACCTATGATTTTCAAGTGCTCAATGCCCTGCAATTTCTCCAAGGCATAGCTTGTGAGTTGATGCTCATAGGCAGCGATATTATCCATACCAATTTCGCTAAGAAAATCTACTGCAGCACCAAGCCCAACCACCTGACTCGTCATTTGAGTACCCGCCTCAAATCGCTGTGGAATACTAGCATAGGTAGCTTTCTCCATGGTCACTACCTCAATCATGGAACCGCCTGTCAAAAATGGTGGAAGCAATTGAGCAAGCTCAGCCTTTATATATAACACACCTACCCCAGTAGGACCACACATCTTGTGTCCCGAAAACGCTGCAAAATCAACATCTAATTGATGAAAATCTACTGGCATATGCGGCACAGATTGGCACGCGTCCAACACGACTAGGGCATTGACTGCCCTAGCACGGCGTACTACTTCTGCTACATCAGTAACTGCACCAGTAACATTGGATTGATGGGTGACTGCAACAACTTTAACGCTGTCATCTAATTCAAGGGAATCAAGGTCAATACGGCCATCATCAGTTAGCTTATACCAACGCAATGTTGCTCCAGTGCGTCGGCATGCTTCTTGCCAAGGAATAAGATTTGCATGATGCTCTAACTCACTAACCACCACAGTATCTTCGGCAGTAAGGGTCAGCTGCCCGCTACGATCATCAGACAGCGCATAAGAAACCAAGTTCAATGCCTCTGTAGCATTCTTAGTGAAGGCAATCTCATGGTTATCCGCCCCCACAAAACGTGCGATTTTCTCACGGGCAGTCTCATACGCATCTGTTGCTTCTTCTGCAAGTTGATATGCCCCACGATGAACAGGTGCATTTGTGTGCAGGACAAAATTTTCCTCAGCGCGCCATACTCGCTCAGGACGCTGTGCAGTAGCTCCTGAATCAAGGTAGACCAAAGGGTTATCGCCACGAACAGTCCGTGAAAAAATGGGAAACTCTTGTCTTAATGCGTGCACATCTATACAAGCCTGTTGCTGCTGTTCCTGAGCAGTCAATGTAGCTGACATATTCATCTCAACTCTTTTAGTAGAAGTTATATTCCCCAAGTACCTTGGTGGCATGCTCCATGCAGTAGAGCATGCCAGTGCCATGATGTACTAAAGCACAGTGTGCGCCTACTTGCTCAAAGCAGGTTTCCTATCCAAGGAAACGATCATAACCATGAGCTTCTAGCTCATCAGCGAGTTCAGGACCACCAGAGGTAATAATCTGTCCGTTAGCAAATACATGGACAAAATCAGGCTGCACATAATTTAAGATTCGCTTATAGTGCGTAATCATGAGAATACCGCCACCAGTTTGCTCTTGATAACGATTTATTCCCTCAGAAACAATGCGCAATGCATCGACATCAAGACCAGAGTCGGTTTCATCCATAACAGCAAATTTTGGCTTGAGCAGATCTAGTTGCAAAACCTCATGGCGCTTTTTCTCACCACCAGAAAAGCCTTCATTAACGCTGCGTTCAGAAAATTCTTTAGCAATAGACAACTGTTCTTGTGCTCCACGCACCTCTTTCACCCATTCACGTAATTTCGGTGCTTCACCACGAATCGCAGTGGCAGCAGAGCGCAAGAAGTTTGCCATAGACACACCAGGGATTTCAGTAGGATACTGCATAGCAAGAAATAGACCAGCTCGAGCACGCTCGTCCACTTCAAGATCCAGCAAATTAGTGCCGTCGAGTAGCACTTCTCCTTCGGTGATTTCATAGCGAGGATGACCGGCAAGAGTATATGCCAATGTGGATTTTCCAGAACCATTTGGTCCCATTATTGCATGAGTTTCACCAGAATTGATGGTGAGATTAACTCCCTTGAGGATTGGTTTCGGCTCTGCATTTTCGTCGTTCGGAATAACCTGGGCGTGAAGGTTACGAATTTCTAAAGTACTCATTATTACACTTTCAGTTTTGCAAAAGTTATGGATAAGGATTTTATTGTTCTTGACGAGCGCGTAATGTTTCTAGTTCATTACTTACGCGATCTTCTAGTTCCTCACGAATTTCATCTACTGGGATTCGACCAATGACCTCTGAAAAGAATCCGCGTACGATCAAACGACGAGCTTCTTCAGGAGGAATACCACGTGATTTGAGGTAGAACTCTTGCTCATCGTCAAAACGACCAACAGTAGCAGCGTGACCAGCCCCTGCTATTTCTCCAGTTTCGATTTCTAGATTAGGAACTGCATCAGCACGCGCACCTTCGGTGAGCACTAGATTACGATTTGCCTCATAGGTATCTGTTCCTTGTGCATCAGAACGGATAAGCACATCACCAACCCAAGCAGTACGTGCTTCTGGCTTCGCCGAAGTAGGATCTGCCTGCAACGCACCTTTATAGAGCACATTGGAACGACAATTTGGTACCGCATGATCTACCAAAAGTCGCTGCTCAAAGAATTGACCGTCGTCGGCAAAATAAACACCAAGCATTTCAGCGTCGCCCCCAGGTGCATCAAAACGCACACGTGGGATAAGGCGGACGACATCGCCGCCAAATACAGCAGCAGTATGACGCAAGGTTGCATCACGTCCCAGAACAGCTTGTTGCCCAGATAAATGAACTGCGTCATCTGCCCAGGAAGCATCGACGATCACACTGAGTTTTGCATTATCAGCAATGAGAAACTCGACGTTATCCGCGTGAGTACCAGAACCTGAATACCGCAAATCAACAATTGCTTCAGCGCCTTTTTCCACCTCAACAACAATGTGTGCAAAAGACGTGACCTCTGTTCCTTGACCGGTAACTCGAATTTCCACAGGTTCAGTATTGATAGAATCTGCAGAAAAACGAATATGGTGAGCACATTCTGCAGCACTAAAGGCTTGGGCTCCTACTCGATCAATGGGAGCACCCGTCGCACCAACTTTTTTGTCATCCATTGCCAGTTGAGTAGTGCTCACTCCCTGTGCAGTAGATGGAATGGTGATATTCACATCAGGAGCAACTGCTGAAGCAAACTCTGAGTTATGAAGTCCACGGAGACGACGCAATGGCACAAAGCGCCATACTTCGTCTTTACCACTAGGTATAGCGAAATCTTCAACCTTGAACGAGCTGAATAGATCGCCCTTTGTGTTATGCACTGTGGCATTTTGTGGAGTAAGTGATGATGTCATGATGCTTATCCCACTGATCCTTCCATCTGCAATTCGATAAGTCGATTAAGTTCCAGGGCATACTCCATAGGAAGTTCTTTAGCAATAGGCTCCACAAAGCCACGAACGATCATTGCCATTGCTTCATCTTCTGCAATGCCACGAGACATAAGATAGAAAAGCTGTTCCTCTGATACTTGAGATACTGTAGCTTCGTGCCCTAAGGATACGTGATCATTACGAATATCATTGTAGGGATAGGTATCCGAACGAGAAATATTATCCACCAGCAACGCATCACACTCAACATTTGATGTTGAATGATGCGCATTAGCATTGATTCTCACCAGACCACGGTACGCAGCACGGCCACCTGCACGGGCAACGGACTTAGACACAATGTTAGAACTTGTGTGCGGTGCCATATGAACCATTTTCGCACCAGTGTCCTGGAATTGCCCCTCACCGGCGAAGGCAACAGATAGTACCTCGCCCTTTGCATACGGACCTGTCATCCATACGGCAGGGTATTTCATGGTCACCTTGGAGCCGATATTTCCATCAACCCATTCCATCGTGGCGCCTTCTTCACACTTGGTGCGCTTAGTCACCAAGTTGTAGACGTTATTGGACCAGTTCTGGATAGTGGTGTAACGGCAACGGCCACCCTTTTTCACGATGATCTCTACCACTGCAGAGTGGAGGGAATCTGTTTTGTAAATGGGGGCTGTGCAACCTTCTACATAGTGCACATAAGCGTCCTCATCGACGATGATGAGCGTGCGCTCAAATTGTCCCATGTTTTCCGTGTTGATACGGAAGTAGGCCTGCAAAGGAATATCAACGTGCACGCCTTTAGGAACATAAATAAACGATCCACCTGACCATACAGCAGTGTTCAGCGCGGAGAATTTATTATCGCCTGCGGGAATAACAGAGCCGAAGTATTCTTGGAATAACTCAGGATGTTCGCGCAAACCGGTATCGGTGTCTAAGAATATAACGCCTTGCTTTTCTAAATCTTCACGAATCTGGTGGTAGACAACCTCTGATTCATACTGGGCAGCCACGCCAGCAACAAGGCGCTGTTTTTCTGCCTCGGGAATACCTAATTTGTCATAAGTATTTTTAATGTCTTCAGGTAAATCTTCCCATGACGTAGCCTGCTTTTCAGTAGAGCGCACAAAGTATTTGATGTTGTCGAAATCAATATCGCTAAGATCAGCACCCCAAGTTGGAAGCGGTTTTTTATCAAAAATGCTTAATGCTTTAAGACGTTGCTCTAGCATCCATTCCGGCTCATTTTTTTTCGCGGAAATATCGCGCACAACTTCTTCATTAAGACCACGGCGTGCCGAGAAACCAGCCGCATCGGAGTCATGCCAGCCATAATTATATGGACCAATTGATTCAATAATTTCATCATCAGTCGTTGGTGTTGTCTGAGTCATGACCGCTCCTTTCTCAGGGAAATACAGGTGAGTGTAAATCAGTAGTTATAGCTTTAATAGGGATATTTGTAGTACAGATACCATTTCCATCTGCGATGGAGGCTAAGGGCTGCACATGATAACCAAGGATATCGGAAATTGCTTCATGCTCTGCTTGGCACAACTCAGGAAATTGTGCAGCAACATGAGCTACTGGACAATGATGCTGGCATATCTGCACTCCCTGTCCTGCATTATCAATAGATGCTGTATATCCATGAGAGCTAAATGCCGCCACGATCGCTTCAATTGCTTTCTCGACATACTGTGCATCTTCTTTATTAGGTAACACAGCAGTTTCAAGTATTTCGGTTGCGCGTCGATAAGCAAAATCATCAAGTGCTTGTTGTCCACCGATTTGCTTCAACGACGATAAGGCAGCCGCAGCAAGAACATCATAGTGATGTCCAAACTTACTTCTGCCGTAATCGGTAAGCCGATATACTCGCGCTGGTCGACCTCGCTTTTTTCCTGACTGAGCACTGCGTACAGTTGTGAGGTTATCTGTTGCTTCAGCAATTCCATTATCCACAAGGCTATCAAGGTGTCTACGTATTCCAGTGGCTGATAGTCCAAGAATTTTCCCTAATTCACCAGCAGAAATAGGGCCGTGTTGCAACAGGATCTTCATGATCTGCCTGCGTGTTTCCCCTTCAGTGGAACGAGAATCGGCATGTGCAACAGGATTATTCATGGCGCTATGTCACCTCCTTGTAATAGACCTGCTACTAGAGTACGCCATTTATCACTTTTAGCAACATTAGTGTTACCTAAATAAAATAAGGAATTATCATCGTGCCCCTATCTTCTATTCATCATCTATTTATCATCCGCTTCAACGTGAACCGACTACGACTGCATAGTCATCATAGTTATCCAACCATTCCGGTATTCTGTTATTCCGTGCGGAAGAATGATTGACTACACTCATTATCTGTGAAGCTATCTCCTTTTCGACTCATACAAGCGCTTGCACACGAGCTGCCGCGCATTGGCGCTGCCGGATCACGATCAGCTTCACTTCATCAACACCAAACCCTTTCTACTAAGAAATCCTTAGCCCACACGCAACTTCGACGTTTTGGATTGTTTAGATGGTTAGGCACAAGTGGAAGTCTGTTACTAGGGTTAGGCGGCTTAGGTGCAGGAGCACTACCCGTTGTTAATAATCCCTATGTCACAGCACCCCTAGGCAATATCCTTGCCAGAATGTTTCAGACTTCTACTGTCATTTGTGTCCTTGGAATTGGATTGTTAGTAGTTGCATGGATTGGTATTGCTGCTTTTTGCGGAGTCAGTTTCAAGCAACAAACAGAACGCTCATCGACCCCTTATGTAGATCTCTACGTTCTTCGTCGTACCTTTATTGCTTGGTCATTGCCATTACTGTGCAGCGCCCCTATGTTCACGCAGGACATTTACTCATATATAGCAAATGGCGCCATCGTACGAGCAGGTCTAGACCCCTACTCAGCAGGCCCAATTGATCTTTTAGGCTCTGACAATCCCCTTGCACGCAGCGTTCCTTTTGTTTGGGCGCATTCTGCTTCTCCTTATGGCTCATTAGCCTTAGGAATTGGTGCGTTGATCAGCAGCATTACTCATGATTCGATTGTATGGGCAGTGTTACTCCACCGTATTTTTTCCATCCTAGGGATAGCTTTAGCAGGCTGGGCGACGATACGCTTAGCTCAACGATGTTCAGTCGCTCCACAAGCAGCAATGTGGCTGGGGGTTCTCAACCCACTCACCTTTTTGCATCTCATCGCAGGAATTCACAATGAAGCTATTTTATTAGGGCTGCTCTTAGCGGGAATGGAGTATGGGCTTCGGGCAATTGAAAAAATCAACGGGAGTCCGCAACGCTTTTCCCCCTTCTACGTAGGGAAAATTGCAGCATTATTAGCTTTAAGCGCCTTTCTTATCAGTTGCGCTGGGTTAATTAAAATCACCGGATTCATGGGATTAGGCTTTGTTGGCACAGGACTAGCACGTGCTCTTTTTTTGCGCTGGACCGAGATGAGAAAACATAACACCACATCCTTTATAGTGGTGCGCCATATATTATCTCTCCTTACGGCAATCATCATCCAAAGTGTCCTTATGGTCATCACCATCGCAATTGTCAGCAGTATAAGTGGCGTAGGAATTGGTTGGTTGCATACTCAAGGTGGAGCTGCTCAAGTTTTTACATTGCGCTCAATCACTACAGCTGTCGGAGCTTTTTCTGGTTTCCTGGGAATGTGGTTAGGTCTAGGTGATCACACCGCAATGATTCTCATCCTTACCAGAAGTCTTGGATTAATTATTGCCGGTATTTTTATGCTGCGTATGCTTTTTGCTACCTATAAAGGCACTATCGCAGCAATTGGCGCGCTAGGAATCTCGACCTTTGTATTAGTCATCTTTTTCCCTGTAGTACAGCCTTGGTATCTTTTGTGGGCAATTTTTCCATTGGCGGCTTGGGCAAATCGCCACATTTTCCGTCTTGCAGTCATCGCTTACTCCATACTGCTTTCTTTCTTTGTCCTTCCCCGAGGTATGGGCTTGCCTGATGGTACTTTATTCTCGATCTATGCAACGGCACTTACTTGTTCAAGCATTTTATTGTTGATTTTTTGGCGGGTATTAAAAAAATCAGCTCCCCTAGGATTAAACTAGAACACCGTGGCACAAGAGCATAATCACATTTTACCGGCAGCAAAGACAGCAAAAGCCTTCACGTCTTTTGCAGCCGAGGGCTCAGGAACTCAAGTCGACAACGCCCTGGAGATTCATAATCTTGTCAAGAAGTACGGCACTAAAACTGTTGTCAATAACCTGTCTCTCAAGGTTCGCCGTGGGACAGTTCTTGCTTTTTTAGGAACTAATGGAGCCGGCAAGACAACCACGATAGAAATTTGTGAAGGTTTCACCAAACCTAGTTCTGGCGAGGTACGAGTGCTTGGACTCAATCCGGTCACCCATCCAGATTTGGTACGGCAAAGAGTTGGTATCATGCTCCAAAGTGGTGGTAGCTACTCTGGTATTCGTGTTGGCGAAATGTTAAAGCTCAGTGCTTCTTATAGCCTTAATCCTCTTGATCCAGAATGGTTACTTGACATACTCGGTTTAGCCAACGTCCGCAATACTACTTATCGACGTTTATCCGGTGGGCAACAACAACGCCTATCTTTAGCTCTTGCTCTGATTGGTCGCCCTGAGCTGGTATTCCTTGATGAGCCAACGGCGGGAATGGATGCGCAATCTCGTCTGTTAGTCTGGAAACTCATCGATCAATTGCGTGGCGATGGTGTGACAGTTATTTTGACTACTCACCTTATGGATGAAGCTGAAGCGCTAGCAGATCGTGTCGCAATCATTGATAAGGGCACACTTGTAGCTGAAGGTACCCTGCAAGAACTGAGAAAACAGCATGCTGCGTCCTATAACTCGCCTGCTGGCATGGGTAACAAAGTAGCAATTCATTTTTCCACAGCGCAACCTCTTTATATCTCTGAATCCGAATTTTTAAGTCGCTTAAACGTGATAGCACAAAAGCCGCTTTCCTATAAAGCACTTGTTCCTTATCCACTGAACCCCACGATACTTGCCGAGCTCAGTAAAGAGGCGGCCAAGCAGGATGTTCTCATCACAGAGTTTTCTACTCATTGCCATTCTTTAGAAGATATTTTTCTTGATATCACTCATCATTCAGTGCGGAGTTGATCATATATGTCCCATAACAGTGCCAATACTACCCCTGTGTCTTTGTCTTTTAATTCTTCGGAAAAAAATACCAACGCACTTAATTTTCCAGCCGGAACTTTCTCCCCTGCTCCACAACCTGCACGTACGCAAACGATGGTTATTGCTCAAGGAAAAATTGAATCACTTTTGTTTCTGCGTCATGGCGAGCAATTACTACTGAGTTTCATCATTCCTATCGGTATGCTCATCGCTCTTGCATTTTTGCCACTCGTTGAAGATCCGCATCCCCTTCAGAAAGGGCTACCGCTTATGCTGGCTATTGCTGCCATGAGTTCCGGCTTTACCGGCCAGGCAATTTCTTTAGCTTTCGATCGTCGTTATGGTGCGCTCAAGCGATCCGGTGCTAGTGGAGTTTCTCGTACGACCATTGTGCTTGGAAAAATACTTGGGGTACTCGTCGTGAGTATTCTCCAAATTATTTTGCTTAGTTCGTGCGCACTGCTTTTGGGGTGGCACCCACATTTAATTGGACTACCGGTGAGTGTGCTTTGTTTCTTCCTTGGCGTCTGCTGTTTTACTTCTTTAGGCATGGCAATTGGTGGTGCATTATCATCAGAAATTGTATTGGGAATTAGCAATCTGATTTGGATTCTTTTGGTAGGGGTTGCGTCCTTTTACCTTTTCAGAATGAGTGGCTCGCCGTCTTGGCTACTTCAATACATTCCTAGCGTGGCGCTGACTCAAGGTCTTGTGTCTAGTTTTGATGGGCATATTCCGCTCACTCAAATTTTTATGCTCTTAGGTTGGACAGGCTTGGGCGTTGCCAGTGCTGTCAAGTGGTTTAAGTTTGATTAATGTGATTCTTTGCATAAAGACATCATCAGCACTCCTTTTGCGCATAACGGCAAGCAAAATTGCGCACTAAGCAGTGTACTATTAACAATGTGTTTAGTGCTGATTCACCTCTTCTTAGACGTTTTCCACCAACTATCGCGCGGCAGCGTCGTCTAGCGTTTTGCTTATTGCTGGCACAAGCAGGAATTACCATTACCGGATCTATCGTGCGTGTGACTGGTTCAGGTCTTGGCTGTAATACATGGCCAAATTGTCATGAAGGTTCTTTGGTACCTGTGCCAGGGGCTGCGCCGTGGATTCACCAGCTTATTGAGTATGGCAACAGAATGCTCACTTTTGTTGATTTAGCTTTTGCCGTTCTCGTACTTGTTGCAGTTCTAGCAGCTCATCGCAGAAAAGAAATCATTTTTTATGCGCTTTTCCAAGGTGCTGGAATTGTTGTCCAAGCAGTCATTGGTGGTATCTCTGTGCTCCTTGATCTTGCTTGGTATAGTGTTGCATTACATTTTTTGCCATCAATGATGTTGGTATGGGGTGCAGCAGTAATGTATGTCAGAATTGCCGAGCCTGACGACGGAACTCCCACACGTACATATGAAAAATCTCTGAGAATGCTATCTGCTTTTAGCGCTATTTTGCTTAGTGCAGTTCTTATTACCGGAACCATGGTTACTGGAGCAGGTCCACATTCAGGAGACGCTGGCGACGGTATGAAAGGGCGATTAGAAGTTGATATCGACTGGATGGCGCATGTTCATGCTTGGACTATGTATGCGTATCTCGCATTAAGCATCCTATTGGTATGCGGTCTAGTGCTCATGCAAGCACCTCGACGCGCCCGCCACCTTGGTGGTTGGCTACTCCTGTCGATTATAGTGCAAGGCTTGGTAGGTGTATTGCAGTATCGACTTGGAGTGCCTAGTTGGTCAATTCCGCTTCATATTGGGCTGTGCTCCTGTGTCGTAGCCCTTAGTGCTTTATTATGGGCAGTTGCTATGACTAGAAAAGATGGTAGTGACTGGGTTACTGGCTCTGGAATTGGTGATCAAAAATTTGGTTTTTCCGAAAGGTCTACACCAGTTTTTCCCTAAAAAAGCAATAAAACTCAATAGAACTTATGCCTGCGAATGATCAATCAACCGCAGGCATAATTCCTTTTCTAGTATTTATTTCTCCGGCGCAACTTCCAAAAAACTCATAGAGCTTGGTGTGGCTTAGCGCACCAATGTACTGAGCGGAGCTAAGTTCAGCACGGCATCAATGGAAAGACCGACAAATAGAATAGCTAAATAATTATTGGACAGAATAAACAACTTCAGTGGCTTAACTTCTCCACCTTTTTTCACTCCGTCATGGAGGACTAGGGCCATAATTAAGAACCAGATACCGGATATGACTGCAACACTTGCATAGAGTAAACCAGCTGCTGGGAGCAATAATAATGTGGTAATGACGGTTGCGACAGTGTACCACACAATTTGGCGGGTTACTTCTCTTTCCGGGCGTACGACGGGCAGCATAGGAACATTAGCAGCCTTATAGTCTTCTTTATATTTCATGGCTAATGCCCAGGTATGCGGTGGCGTCCAGAAGAAAATGATCATAAAGAGAACAAACGCTTGCCACCAATTATCAGGTAATTCTGCAGGCATATTATCAACAATCACTGCCCAACCAACCACTACTGGCATGCAGCCTGCAGCACCACCCCACACAATGTTCATGTGGGTACGGCGTTTGAGGTATTTCGTATAGACAAAAATATAAAAGGCAATCGTCGCCATGACAAAGACTGCGGCTAAAAGAGAATGACAGAGCAACCACAACCACAAAAAACTAGCTACGGTAAGTATCCAGGCAAAAATTGTTGCTTGGCGATTAGATACAGTATGACGTACCAGTGGTCTAGCACGAGTACGACCCATTTTTTGGTCGATGTCAGAATCAGCAACCATATTAAAGGTATTGGCTGCAGCTGCACCCATCCAACCACCAATGACTGTGAGCAAAATAAGGGTGATGTTATTCTCACCACGCTGTGCTTGCAGCATAGCTGGAATGGTTGCAACAAGGAGAAGCTCAATAACCCGAGGTTTTGTCAATGCAATATAGGCCTTGATTACGTCCAAGGGTTGTCCTCTCCAGAAAAGTTGATCAAAATCATTTCTGCCATATCATCCTATATAATTACCGCAGCATCACATACATAAAGGTACAAAACTACTGCGAAAATGACGGAAACACAGCATAGTCCATATATATGTCGCACAAAAAGACAAGAAAGTTCCCACGTACGCAAAAACTTTCAGATCAATCTATGCTCACATCATGTTAGTCACCTTAGGCATTAAATACTAATGACACTGCGGACACCATTATGGAAAACTTTTTGGTGCACAACATCCACAGTTTTCCCCTTATCCCGCCCTACTACCAGCAGAAGCTAAATACGCTGGGGAGGCATAGTCGAATGTGTAATCAACGCGAAAAAATATCTGCCGCATTGTCTCTTATCTATGGTAAAAATGGAGATAGTCTTAATACTTTTTCTTAGATAAACCAAAGGATGGATTTTTCCGTGTCGCTGTCACCTGAGCTACAGACTCTTACCACTGCTTCTTACCCTGATGATTGGACTGATACTGATACTCGTGCAGTAGACACTGTGCGACTTCTAGCAGCAGATGCTGTACAAAAATGTGGTTCTGGGCATCCGGGGACAGCAATGTCTCTTGCTCCATTGGCTTATACTTTGTTCCAACGCGTCATGAACCTTGACCCTACAGATGACCAGTGGGTTGGTCGCGACCGTTTTGTGTTATCCTGCGGTCATACTTCGCTGACCCAATATATCCAACTCTATCTTGGTGGTTTTGGTCTGGAACTCGACGATCTCAAAGCTCTTCGTACTTGGGGTTCACTTACACCAGGTCATCCAGAATACCGCCATACCAAAGGCGTGGAAATCACTACTGGCCCATTAGGTCAAGGTCTTGCCTCTGCCGTTGGTATGGCAATGGCAGCTCGTCGAGAGCGTATGCTTTTTGATCCAAGTGCCGCACCAGGAACTTCTCCTTTTGATCATTTTGTTTATGTCATCGCTTCCGACGGCGATCTTCAAGAGGGAGTTACTGCCGAGGCATGCTCTATTGCAGGTACACAGCAACTTGGTAATCTTATTGTCTTTTGGGATGATAACCGCATTTCCATCGAAGAAGATACCTCTATTGCGTTTACAGAAGATGTAGTGGCTCGTTACCGAGCCTATGGTTGGCAAGTCCTTGAGATTGAAGGCGGTGAAAACGTTGCAGCGATCGAAGATGCAGTTCGTGAAGCACAAAAAGATTCATCTCGCCCAACTTTTATTCGTTTGAGAACAATCATTGGTTATCCAGCACCAACCATGATGAATACCGGTGCTGTTCATGGTGCAGCTTTAGGTGAAGAAGAAATTGCTGCAACGAAACGCGAATTAGGTTTTGATCCAGAGCAACATTTCTACGTCGACAATGCTGTCATTACGCATACTCGTAAACTTATTGAACGTAGTGCCGCAAAACGTGCCCAGTGGCAAAAGTCTTTCGATGAGTGGGCAGCTAATAATCCAGAAAATAATGCGCTCTTTGAGCGTCTTGCACAACGTAAATTGCCAGAAGATTTTGACTGCGATCTTCCTAGCTGGGACGCAGATGAAAAAGGAGTGGCTACGCGTAAAGCATCTGAAGCTGTTTTGCAAGCTCTCGGTGCCACACTGCCAGAACTCTGGGGTGGTTCAGCTGATTTAGCTAGCTCAAATAACACGGTTATCAAGGGTGCACCGTCTTTCGGACCAGAAAGTATCAGTACTGACACTTGGTCAGCAACTCCTGGAGGACGTAACCTTCATTTCGGTATTCGTGAACATGCAATGGGAGCAATTATCAATGGTATTTCTTTGCATGGTGGTACCCGCGCTTATGGTGGTACATTCCTAATTTTCTCCGACTATATGCGCCCTGCCTTGCGTCTCGCTGCACTGATGCAGACAGATGCCTACTATGTATGGACACATGATTCCATTGGTTTGGGTGAAGATGGTCCGACACACCAACCAGTAGAACAGCTAGCTACTCTTCGTGCTATTCCTGGTTTCTCAATGTTGCGTCCTGCCGACGCAAATGAAACCAGTGCGGCGTGGCGTGCAGCTTTGATGTATAAGGAAGGACCAAAAGGACTAGCACTTACCCGTCAAAATGTTCCAGTTCTTGAAGGAACAAAAGAAAAAGCTCTCGACGGTGTCGCTCGTGGTGCATATATCCTTGTTGAAGGATCAAAAGCAACCCCTGATGTGATCTTGTTAGCTAGCGGATCTGAAGTACAGCTTGCGGTATCGGCAGCGCAAGAACTTGAAGAAGCAGGAATTGCTGCTCGTGTAGTATCTGTTCCTTGCCTTGATTGGTTTGAGGAACAAAGCGAAGAATATAAAGAATCTGTCTTACCGCAGGCAGTGCGTGCACGCGTCAGTGTTGAGGCTGGTATTGCAATGCCATGGTATCGCCTACTCGGTTCACAGGGACGTGCAGTATCGTTGGAGCACTTTGGTGCTTCTGCTCCTTATCAAGAGTTGTTCCAAAAATTTGGTATCACTGTTGACGCTGTAGTTAAAGCAGCAAAGGAATCATTGGCATCCTAGTGTGCCAGCACAATGAAAACTCGACTACTGCCCTATCATCACTTCTCTTAACCAGTTGAAAAGGACTACACGATGAATACCATTGATACTCTCGCTCATGTAGGAACTTCTACCTGGCTCGATGATCTTTCACGCGAACGAATCGAATCAGGAAACCTCGCTACTGTCATCAAAGAAAAATCCATTGTTGGTGTTACTACTAACCCAGCCATTTTTGCGGCAGCCATGAGCTCTGGAAATGCATATGACTCAAGCATCGACAAGCTCAAAGCTGAGCAAACTCCTGCTGATCAAGCCGTCTATGCCATGAGTATTGAAGATGTGCAAGCTGCTTGTGACCTATTTGCTGATATTTATCAGCGCACGCATGGTCTAGATGGTCGAGTATCTATTGAGGTAGACCCACGTATTTCCGATTCTCGTGATGCTACAATCGCACAAGCACGTGAATTATGGAAGCGCATTGATCGCCCTAATGCCATGATTAAAATACCTGCTACTGATGGATCCTTGCCAGCTATTGCAGATGCTCTCGCAGAAGGAATCAGCGTTAATGTTACCTTGATTTTCTCTGTGGCTCGCTATAGAGAGGTCGTTAGCGCATATATCGATGGCATTAATCGTGCTGCACAAGCAGGTCTTGATGTCTCGAAAATTCATTCAGTGGCGTCTTTCTTCGTCTCGCGTCTTGATACTGAGGTTGATGCTCGACTCAATGAGATCGGAACGCAACAAGCACTCGACCTTCGAGGCAAAGCAGGCGTTGCCAATGCACAACGTGCTTATGCAGCATTTTTAGAGCTTTTCGACGCTGCTGATTTACCGGATAATGCCAATATCCAGCGTCCGCTTTGGGCTTCTACTGGAGTAAAGAACCCAGACTATAGCCCAATAATGTATGTCAGCAACCTTGCTGGTCCTCATACTGTGAATACCATGCCTGAAGCAACCATTGATGCAGTCCTCGCAAGTGATAGCACTGATATTTCTGATGTGCTTAGCAATGGTGCAGCATCAGCAGAAGATATTTTTGCACAATTAGTTGACGCTGGTATTGATTTTGCAGAAGTTTTTCGTCTACTCGAAGAACAAGGCGTAGAAAAATTTGTTGCAGCATGGAATGAACTTCTCGACTCCATGAGCCAACGCCTTAGTTAAAGTTTTTATCGCAGCCGTGCACTCCACGGCTGTATTTTTCTTTCTGAGTAATGCATTTCATATTGTTAAAAGGTAAAGTTAAAGAACGTGATTGAACCATTAAGCAGTGACGGTGATAATACAAAAAGCTCTCTTTCAGAGCACAATGATCAGTGGCTCAACCCGCTACGTGACGATCATGATAAAAGACTCCCCCGCATTGCTGGGCCTTCTGGCATGGTTATTTTTGGGGTTACTGGTGATTTAGCTCGTAAAAAACTTTTACCAGCTGTTTATGACCTTGCTCATCGTGGCTTATTACCAGCAGGTTTTAGTCTAGTGGGTTATGGACGTCGTGAGTGGTCAAAAAAAGAGTTCGAGGACTATGTTCTCGAGGCAGTAAAAGCCAGTGCACGCACTGACTTTAGAGAAAATGTCTGGCAAAGACTCGCTGAGGGTATTGAATTTGTCAGTGGTGACTTTGATGATAATGCTGCCTTCGACCGTCTCGCCGCAAAATTGTATGATCTAGATCAATCTCGTGGAACCGCAGGAAACTGGGCGTTTTACTTATCTATTCCGCCTTCTTCTTTCTCTGCAGTGTGTCACCAACTTGATAGGTCAGGAATGGCACATGCTCCTGAGGGTTCATGGCGTAGGGTGATCGTCGAAAAGCCATTTGGGCATGATCAAGAATCTGCTCGAGAACTCAATAATGTGATTAACTCTGTGTTTCCAGAAAAATCAGTTTTCCGTATTGACCACTATTTAGGCAAAGAAACCGTGCAAAACATTTTGGCACTACGGTTTGCTAATCAACTTTTTGATCCGCTATGGAACTCTCACTACATTGACCATGTGCAAATCACCATGGCAGAAGATATTGGTCTTGGTGGTCGTGCTGGTTATTATGATGGCATAGGTGCTGCTCGCGACGTAATCCAGAATCATTTGATTCAATTACTCGCGCTTGTTGCGATGGAGGAACCAATCGACTTTAGCCCAGCGCAATTGCAGGCAGAAAAAATTAAAGTGCTTCGCGCTACTCAACCAGTAACACCTTTTGCTGATACCACCGCGCGTGGTCAATATGGTGCAGGATGGCAAGGCTCTGAGTATGTTCCAGGATTGCGTGATGAAGAAGGTTTTGATCCTCAATCAGCAACAGAAACGTATGCAGCTTGTACCTTATCAATCAATTCACGCAGATGGGCAGGAGTCCCATTTTATCTGCGTACTGGTAAACGCCTAGGAAGGCGTGTTACCGAAATTGCGCTTGTATTCAAGGACGCGCCACACCAACCATTTGGTGCTGGTAGTCGCCATGCGCAAGGACAAAATGTAGTTGTTATTCGGGTGCAACCTGATGAGGGTATGCTCATGCGTTTTGGGTCGAAAGTACCAGGTTCGGCAATGGAAGTTCGTGATGTAAACATGGACTTTTCCTACTCTGAATCTTTCACCGAAGAATCACCTGAAGCATATGAACGACTCATCTTGGATGCGCTGCTTGATCAAGCAAGCCTCTTCCCTACCAATGAAGAAGTCGAGTTAAGCTGGAAAATTTTGGATCCCATTCTCAAATATTGGGCTCAATCTGGTCAACCAGAAGAATATGCCGCTGGTACCTGGGGGCCAGAGTCTGCTGATCGCATGATGGCACGGGAAGGAAGACAATGGCGTCGTCCTTAGAATGCCCTATACCTGACATCATCGTGCACGAGAAGTATGAGAAGCAAAGGAAAGCATTGTGATCTTTGATCTGCCTGATACCAGCACAAGAGAAATAGCTAAAACTCTTGTCCGAAAACAAAATACTGGTGGTCAAATTGCCACTGGTCGTGTGCTATCACTGATTATCATTGCGCACGATGCCGACGATATTGATACCATTATCGACGCAGCTTATAGTGCATCTCGTGAGCATCCTTCGCGTGTCATTGTTCTAGTACAAAGCAACAATCAGCAAGCCCAGTCACGCCTTGATGCACAGGTACGTATCGGTGGTGATGCTGGTGCGTCAGAAATAATTATCATGCAGTTAGCTGGTCAGGTTTCACAGCATCTCGTGCATGTAGTAACCCCTTTATTGCTGCCTGATACTCCTATTGTGGCATGGTGGCCGTATCATGCTCCGACCAATGTTGCAGCGGATCCTATTGGGAAAATTGCATGGCGACGTATAACTGATGCTTTTCATGAGTCACATGAGAACTTACTCGCATTGCGCTCGGAAAACTATATGCCTGGTGACAGTGACATGAGCTGGGCTAGATTAAGTCCTTGGCGACGCGTATTAGCTTCTGTCCTTGACCAACCCCCTCATGAACGTGTCAATGCAGTACGCGTATATGGCTTGAAGAACTCACCAAGTCTCGATCTCATTACTGCATGGCTCAGTGCAAGATTAGAGGTGCCAGTACGATTAGTCCACGAAGATAAGCACATCAATAGTGAAGAATCTTTCGATACGACTATTCGTCGGATAGAGCTCGATCGTGATTCCGGCACATTATCTGTCGAACTGCTCGAGGAAAACGACACGCTTTCCGTGTCTTTCCCAAAGAGAAAGCCTGCTTTGGTAGCATTCCCAGCGCGAACAATCGCTGATTGTTTAGCCGAAGAACTGCGTCATCTAGATCCTGATACTGCGTATCAACATGCGCTCAATGCACTAGAGCATATTCACGAACAATCAAATAACTAGCATGAGAAATGAAAGCAACACTACGCATATGAACCACATCGATATTATTCATACTGAGGATTTAGCAGGGGTTACTGATGAAGCTGCGCATCGCTTTGCCCAGGTTATTCGTCACATTATCAAAGAAGGTGGTGTGTCAGGTGATGGTATTGCACGTGTTGTGCTCACTGGTGGCGGTGCCGGAATTGGCACATTGGCTAAATTAGTGGATAAAGATATTAAATGGGATCGAGTACACATCTTTTTTGGAGATGAGCGCAATGTTGCGGTTTCACATCCTGATTCCAATGAGGGGCAAGCTCGTGAAGTCCTTTTAGAAAAGATTGATATCCCAGAAGCAAATATCCACGGCTATGGTCTTGGCGGAGTAGATCTCGAAGAATCAGCGCGTTCATACGAAAATACGCTCAAGGATTTTGCTCCCGATGGCTTCGATCTCCATTTGCTCGGTATGGGTGGCGAAGGGCATATTAACTCCCTATTTCCACATAGTAATGCGACCAAAGAAGAAGAAAAGTTGGTCGTCGCCGTGCATGATTCCCCCAAGCCTCCGGCACAGCGAGTAACGCTTACTCTTCCTGCAATTAATTCTGCCAAACGAGTGTGGCTATTAGTATCTGGTGCAGAAAAGGCCGAGGCCGTATATCATGCAGTCCACCGTGCACCAGCACTTGACTATCCAGTTGCTGGTGTGGAAGGGCGCACAGAAACATTACTCATTGTTTCTGCTGACGCAAGTAGCAGACTCTAACATCTGGTCATAAAAGCGGGAGCTGTAGTAGAAACTACAGCTCCCGAACTTATTTTTTAGGAGGCATATACCTGAATCAGGTTTAGCCCAATAATGCAGGCGATCCAGATGATCGCTGTGAAAATCGTAACTCGGTCAAGGTTCTTTTCTACTACAGTAGAGCCAGAAAGATTTGATTGAACTCCACCACCGAAAAGACTAGAAAGACCGCCACCTTTACCACGGTGCAACAGCACAAAGAGCGTCATTACCAGAGAGGAAATAACCAAGATGATCTGAAGCGCTAATGCCATAACTACCTTTTCTTTTATTATTATCCACCCAGTGCTCACTAACTAATGAGGAGCACATGGATGCGCATTATGTATTTCTGTATCTCAGGAAAACTATACACTATTTTCATAGTAATACAGTGTTACAAGTGTTCTTAGAGCATTTCTCCTACAGAATGCGCAATGAGTCGAGCAAACTCTTCACCATCCAAGGACGCGCCACCAACCAAAGCCCCGTCTACGTCTTGGCGTTCGACGATCTCTGCAACTGTGCCAGTTTTTACCGAACCACCGTAGAGAATACGGATGCTATCTGCTGTTTCTTGATCGGCTAGCTCTACAATAACCTCTCGAATAGCAGCGCATACTTCCTGAGCGTCAGCCGCAGAAGCAACTTTGCCAGTTCCGATGGCCCACACAGGCTCGTAGGCAATGACTGTACGTGCAAGTTGCTCCTTGTTTATTCCAGCAAGAGAAGCACGAGTCTGTGCTACAACGTAATCAACATGAGTACCGTTTTCTCGAATTTCAAGAGGCTCTCCGACGCACACGATGGGACTTATTCCTTGAGACAAGGCTGCCCGTGCTTTCGCTGCCACCACATCGTCATTTTCTTGATGATACTCACGCCGTTCTGAATGTCCTACTACAACCCAATCACATTGCAGTTTTGCCAGCATAGCTGCGGATATTTCTCCGGTATAGGCTCCGGATTCATGAGGAGAAACATCTTGCGCACCATAGCTGATCCGAAGTTTGTCACCATGTACGAGCGTTTGGACAGAGCGAATATCTGTAAACGGAACAGTCAGAGCAACATCAACTTCATCATAGTATTTCTCAGGTAGTGCAAAAGCTAGTTTTTGCACTGCTGCAATAGCTTGGTAGTGGTCGAGATTCATTTTCCAGTTACCAGCTATGAGTATTTTGCGCTTATTATTAACCATTTTCAGCTTCCTTTTTATCTTCCCGGCAAGAATCTATGTCGAGTAGTTATTTATGCTTCCAGAACTGCTACACCTGGTAATTCTTTTCCTTCCAGATATTCTAAGGAGGCGCCGCCACCCGTGGAGATGTGGCTAAATTTTTCTTCAGGCAGTCCTAGTAACCGCACTGCTGCAGCTGAGTCGCCGCCACCAACCACAGAGAACGCACCTTGATCAGTTGCTGCAATAATTGCTTCTGCAACACCACGAGTTCCCTGTGCAAAGGCAGAAAACTCAAAGACTCCCATAGGTCCATTCCAGAAAATAGTGTGTGCCTGAGCAAGAACTTCTGCAAATTTTTCCACAGTTTTCGGTCCAATATCCAGCGACTGCCATTGCGATGGAATTGCGTCCAAAGAAACAACTATGTGTTCTGCATCCTCCGCAAAGGTTTCAGCAGCAACCAAATCAACAGGAAGAACCAGCTTATCGGCATATAATTCTAATAACTGTGCACATTTTTCAATCTGTTCTTCCTGGAGCAAAGAGTTCTCCACGTTATATCCTTGTGCAGCTAAAAAGGTATAACACATTCCGCCGCCAATGATGAGCTTGTCTGCCTGGCGTGCCAATGCCTCAATAACACCAAGTTTATCCGACACTTTTGCACCACCTAATACCACTACATATGGCTTTTGTGGCTTGTCGACGATACGCTGCAGCACATCTATCTCTTTTTGCACTAACCCACCAGCATAGTGTGGTAGAAGCTGAGCTACTTCATAGACCGATGCCTGGGCACGATGTACTACGCCAAAAACCATCTGAAACAAAAGCACCATTCTCAGCGGTGAGTGCCACAAGCTGCTGTGCAAATTCTACTCGCTCCTGCACGTCTTTACTGGTTTCGCGTGGATCAAAACGTACATTTTCTAGTAGCAACACATCACCGTCGTTAAGCCCATTGGCACGCTCATGGGCATCTTCGCCAACAACATCTGCAGCAAGAGGCACATATTGATCCAAGGCTTCAGAGAGTGCTTCTGCAACAGGAGCTAATGAGAATTGAGGATCTACTGTGCCTTTGGGGCGACCAAGGTGAGCCATAAGAATCACACGAGCGTCGGCCTCAATGAGGGCTTTGATAGTTGGGAGTGAAGCAATGATACGACCTGAATCTGTAATGTTGCCTTCATCATCAAGCGGTACATTGAAATCAGAACGTACGAGGATATGCCTACCAGCAACGCCTTCTTTGAGTAGATCTTGCAGAGTTTTTACAGCCATATTTTCTCCTTGGTTTTCTTGTTCCCTTACCATTCTAGGGGATTTTTTAAGACATATTATGCACCGAGAGCCTGAGATTATGTTTCCATATCCCAGGCTCTCTTTGTCAAAGGAAAATACTAAATTTTAGAGACGCTCTCCCACGTATTCGGTCAAAGCAACGAGCTGGTTAGAGTAACCCCACTCATTGTCGTACCATGACACAACTTTTACTTGGTTTCCGATTACTTTGGTCAAGCCAGAATCGAAAATTGATGGATGAGGATCAGTAACAATGTCTGTGGAAACAATAGGATCTTCAGTGTAAGCAAGCACACCTTTGAGATCACCTTCAGCTGCTTCTTTGATGGCAGCATTGACAGCTTCAACAGATACTTCTTTTTTAGCAGTAAATGTAAGGTCAGTCGCAGAACCAGTAATAACAGGAACGCGCAATGCGTAGCCATCTAGTACACCTTCAAGCTGTGGTAGCACCAAAGCCACCGCTTTTGCTGCACCGGTCGAAGTAGGAACGATATTTTGAGCAGCAGCACGAGCGCGACGCAAATCACGGTGTGGTGCATCATGCAGACGCTGATCGCCTGTGTAAGCATGCACTGTTGTCATCAAACCAGTTTCAATACCAAATTTTTCATCAAGCACTTTCGCCAACGGCGCAAGGCAGTTTGTGGTGCAGGATGCATTAGAAATAACATGGTGCTTCTCTGGATCATACTCAGTATGGTTGACCCCTACAACAAAAGTAGCGTCTTCATTTTTCGCTGGAGCAGAAATGATAACTTTCTTCGCACCTGCTTCAATATGTGCAGCCGCAGCCGTAGCATCAGTGAAGAAACCAGTGGATTCAATAACAATGTCTACGCCAAGTTCTCCCCAAGCAAGGTTCTTTGGTTCGCGTTCTGCAGTAACATTAATACGCTTGCCCCCCACAGTAATAGACTGCTCATCATAGGTTACGTCTTCACCTAAACGCCCAAGAATAGAGTCGTACTTGAGCAAATGAGCCAAAGTGTGGTTATCAGTTAGGTCATTTACTGCGACAACTTCAATATCGCTACCACGCTGTTGGATAGCGCGGAAAAAGTTGCGACCAATACGTCCAAAGCCATTGATACCTACACGGATTGTCATCTTAAATTCTCCTCAACTCGATGTTGTTTCCACTGAGCGTTCTTGTTTATCTAATGTTGCTTATTTCCAGCTCAGTTCCAACACTAATTCTACGCAGAGTCAGATATATGTGCAGAGCTAGAAATATGAAAGTGCGCCGCTACCATTGAATATCCCCCACTTGCCATTCTATTCCCAACCAAATGGGGGTAGACTATAGTTCCCTATTGGCAAAAACTATTTCCGAACGGAAAATTTACCCCCTAAAAACAAAAAGCTACCTCTTAACAGGGGTAGCTAACAAAAAGTTATCACAATAACGCACAGATGACTATTTTCCACTCAAACCATAAGTGATTTTTCTCATAGTCTCCGATGTCCTCAAGACTCACGAAATCCCCGCGTCCATCATCAGCACACCATCTCTGCCCTACAGATCATTGAGAATATCATCAGTCACGGCAACTTGAGTATCAGGAATGCCAAGTTCCTGTGCACGTTTATCAGCCATAGATAACAATCGACGAATACGTCCTGCCACTGCGTCTTTAGTCATCTGTGGATCTGCCAAACGACCTAGTTCTTCCAATGACGCCTGACGATGCTGCACTCTCAACTGCCCTGCTTCCACCAAGTGATCTGGTACATCATCACCCAAAATCGTCATTGCTCGTTCCACTCTAGCGGCAGCAGTAACCGCTGCCCGTGCTGAGCGTCGCAAATTAGCATCATCGAAATTAGCCAAACGATTGCCTGAAGGGCGAGATTCGTGCTTGAGCCTGCTCTTATCCCAGCGTAACCGAGTAGCATGGGCACCCATGCGCGATAATAACGCACCAACAGCTTCCCCATCACGCAAAGATACCTTTTCCACACCACGAGTTTCTTTAGCTTTAGCACTAAGACCAAGACGACGAGCACAACCGACTAACGCTAATGAAGCTTCTTGACATGGACATGCCACTTCCAAACCAGAAGAACGACCAGGATCAGACAAGTGACCTGATGCCAAAAATGCACCACGCCATGCGGCCTCAGCATCTTCAATAGTTCCAGTAATAATTTGCGGCGGTAACCCAATAACTTTATGCCCAGAGCGAGTCACTAAGCCCACTCGACGCATAAGCACATCTGCTTCTTCACTAATCCGCAATAAATGTTTATGCGTTTTACGCGAAGACGAAAGACCTAGATCCATGAAATAAACGTCGCTAGCGAACACATCATGTAATTCTTGTGATACACGCTTTGCTACTAATTGATTATCCAGTTCAATATCAATAACCACCTTGCCAGCCATCACATCAACTGTGCCAGCAAAGCGAATAATTGCAGCTATTTCTGCTATTTTAGCGCTCGTACGACTCACACGTACTTTTGTTAACTCTTCTTTTGCTTCTGTAGTAAGCGTAGAGACGCTCATAAAAACACCTTCCGCCAAAACGTTGAGACACTATTGTATAAAATTCAACAGCATCTGATGTCTCATCACTTTTATTTCATCAAAGCTATCATCATAGTAGTTTAGCCAGCGGCATATTCTTTGAGGATTGCTTTATTCAACTTTTCTGGATCATGACGATCACGATGATGCACATAATCAGATGCAAACCTCAAATCATGATACGCAACCCGAGCTCCCATCACAGCAGCAGCACGTTCAAGATGGCGTCGATCGCTAGCGTTAGGCAATGTAGTTTCATCAGCAATAATGACATCTACCTGCAATTGCTGTGCGTGTTGAGTAAGGATGTGGATGTGACGTTCAGCAGAAAAACCTGATGTCTCCCCTGGCTCAGAAGTAAGGTTCAAGACTACAATCCGCATTGCGCTACTCTCAACAAGAGCCTGCGCAATTCCTGGCACTAATACGTGTGGAATAACACTTGAAAACCAAGAGCCAGGACCAAGCGTAATAAGATCAGCCTCCGCAATAGCTGCCAATGCTTCTTTGCTTGCCGGTGGTTGTTCAGGAATTACTCGCACTCGACGCACCTGACCAGGCGTCGAAGCTACTGCAACTTGACCACGCACTTGGCGCATAATACGAGGATCATCATCCAAACCAGAAACATCAGCTTCGATGTCCAAAGGTTCATCGCACACAGGTAGCACTCTGCCTTGTGCTCTAATCAATTGTGCAACAGTGTCAAGTGCTTGCACCTGCGAACCTAGTACCTCATACAGGCCAGCGATCAACAAATTTCCGACGGCATGCCCAGCAAGCGCACCATGTCCAGAAAAACGATGCTGCAATGTTTTTTCCCATAAGTGTCCTGCATCGTCCATAGGCGCTAAGGCAGAGAGAGCCATGCGTAAATCACCTGGTGGTATCTGCCCTAACTCGCGTCTAATACGCCCCGAAGAACCACCATCATCGGCAACAGTCACAACGGCAGTAATACTATCTGGACACGCTAAACGTACTGCTCTAAGCGTTTGGAATAGTCCATGTCCACCACCCAAGCTGACAATTTTCTTTGGAGTTTTCGCTTTCTCCACTGTTTCTTTTGCCCCTCGTTCCTGTAAATGCTTTTAATTATTCTCGATATCACGATGGATAACGGTAACGTCTAAATCTCCTTGCTCCCGAAATCTTCGCCCCAATTCCTCTGCAATAGCTACTGAACGATGGTGCCCACCAGTACACCCAATAGAAATGGTGATGAAATTTTTTCCTTCATGCTTAAAGCCCTCTCGCATATCGCCAAATAAGGACTCAAAGTTATCCAAAAAAGCCTGCGCTGATGGTTGTGCCAAAACATAATCTGCCACTGGCTTATCTACACCACGAAATGGTCGCAACTCAGGTACCCAAAAAGGATTGGGTAAGAATCTCACATCAACCATGATGTCTGTATCGCGAGGCGAACCATGCTTAAATCCAAAAGACTGCACTGTAACGTGTTGCAATTTATTAGCGATCGACGAAAAATTAGCCTCAATAGCTCGTCGCAAATCATGAACAGATAAATCAGAAGAATCAATTACTACATCTGCTGTTTCTTTGATCACAGACATAATCTCACGTTCACGATTGATTCCTACCTGCAAAGTACCGCTGCCTTGGAGTGGATGAGTACGACGCAAGTTATCAAACCGCTTAATAAGCACGTCATCACGAGCATCCATATAAAGAACCAAAGGTGCCAAACCTTTATGCGCTAACTCTTGTATTACCTGCTCTAACGTGCCGTGAAATTCAAGAGAACGCACATCACATACCAATGCGATCTTATCTGTGGGGCTTGCTGAATCTGTGGTTTTTTCTAAAAATTCCACAACAAATTGCGGTGGTAGATTCTGCACCACATACCAACCCATATCCTCCAGCACACGTGCGGCTGAGCTCAATCCTGCCCCGGATAATCCAGTAACAATCACTGGTGGAATTGCTGTTTTGGGTTCGTTTGTTAATCCATTGCTATGCATACTAGCGATTGTAGCTCTTAGTGCTCGTGTGTGTCTGCACCTTCTTCAGTATGTAGCGCATGGAAGATCGTCGCTGATAATGCTGGGCCGATCCCTTTTACTTCCTGTATTTGCTCAATTGTTGCTTCTTTGAGCTTTTTGAGTGAGCCAAAATGTTTTACCAAGTCAGTCCGTCGTTGAGTGCCCAGACCAGCAATAGCATCGAGTTGAGAGTGTCTCATACGCTGAGAGCGCTGTTGCCTATGAAAATTAATCGCAAAACGATGCGCCTCATCACGAATGTGTTGAAACAAAAATAATGCTTGAGAATTACGCGAAAAGATAAGCGGTTCTTCTTCTCCAGGTAGCCAGATCTCTTCCAAGCGCTTCGCTATGCCAATAAGCATCACATCATCAATTTCTAATTCATCAAAAACTTTTTGAGCTGCATTAACTTGAGGAGCACCACCGTCGACGATAAAAAGCTGTGGTGGATATGCAAAACGTGCAGTGTCATGTTGCTGGGCCGACTCGGCTAATTCCTCAGTAAAAGATGTCTCTTGTGCGTCCAACTGTGGCATAAAAGTTTTATCTTGCTTATGCCGCAAAAATCTGCGTCGGACTACTTCTGCAATGGAGGCAACATCATTAGAATGACCATCACCTGCGGCTTCTTTAATTTTGTAGCGACGATAATCGGATTTCTTTGCAATCCCATCCTCGAATACCACCAATGAAGCCACAACATCACTACCTTGAATATGCGAAATATCTGTGCATTCAATGCGTAACGGCGCCTGAGCCATACCCAATACTTCTTGAATTTCTTGTAATGCCGCAGAACGCGCGGTCAAGTCTCCTACGCGTTTTAATTTGTGCTGCCGCAATGCTTCTTTAGCATTACGACGCACAGTGTCACTCAATGCACGTTTTTCACCACGAACAGGCACACGCACATCAACTTTTGTGCCACGAAGTTGACTAAGTGTTTCAATAAGCGCATCGCAATCAAGTGGTTCAGTATCCACCAGAACTTCTTTAGGTATCACACTATAGTGGTGGGTTCCGTAAAGTTTCTCATCATTGACCCCAGCAGCATCGTCGACAGCAAGCGTTTGCTCATCTGCGTCAATGCTGCCAGCTATCACTGCTTTTTCACTAGCAAAAGTTTGCTTTTCTTGCTCAGTAGCATCGGTGTAAAAACTAATAATAAAGCCACTCAACAACTCAGCAAGACCTTGTTCAGTAGCATCAGTTCTTTCCACTATCCAACCGCGCTGTCCGCGAATTCGACCAGAGCGCACATGGAAAAGCTGAATCGACGCTTCAAGCTCATCAGCTTCTACTGCTATGACATCAGCATCGGTGCCGTCACCAAGAACCACAGCTTGTTGCTGTGTTACCTTATTGACCGCTTCGACTTTATCACGCAATTGAGCCGCTTTCTCAAAGTCAAGATCCGCCGCCGCCTGATGCATCTGCGCAGTTAAATCACGTACTACGGCATCAGTATTTCCTGCGAGAAAAGAACAAAACCCAGTTACAATTTCTCGATGCTGTACCGGGGTAACTCTATCGACACACGGTGCAGCGCATTTATCTATATAGCCTAAAAGACATGGACGCCCTAGTTGCTTTTGCCGGTTAAATACTCCTTTGCTGCAGGTACGAACTGGAAAAATACGGCCAAGCAGATCTAGTGTTTCTCGGATTGCCCAAGTATGCGAATACGGACCGAAGTATCGTACCCCTTTGCGCCTTGGACCGCGATATAAAAAAGCACGCGGTATTTCTTCCCCCACCGATACTGCCAATACCGGATAACTTTTATCATCGCGAAAGCGCACATTAAACCGTGGATCAAATTTCTTGATCCACGTATATTCTAGTTGCAAGGCTTCTACTTCATTAGCAACAACTGTCCATTCCACGCTTGCAGCTGTGGTCACCATTTGCCGCGTACGCGGGTGCAGCATGGATAAGTCTTGGAAATAATTAGATAGACGTGCTCTCAGGTTTTTTGCTTTACCGACGTAAATGACACGGCGTGAGTCATCACGAAACTTATAAACACCTGGGTCAGTGGGAATGGTTCCTGGAGCTGGTTTATAAGTAGTTGGATCAGCCACAATAAATAATTAGTCCTTAATCTTCTGGCATATATTGTTGTTCTAATTCACGAAGAGCAGTAACTGCTTTCACGCTTTCCACGCCATCTGCAGATTGAATCGCCCACATGGGTACATACTCGAAATCTGGTAATTCTAAGCGAGCAATACGCGCTCCCTCAGGAAAATTAAGACCATAAATTACCGACCAAGGGTAGAAACGAGAACCAATAAAATTGCGCACATCAACGCCATCTGCGTTAACGCGAACTCGTGGTCGCCTAAGCCCGAAGAAAGCAACTCCAGCGAAAATACACCCGACAAGCGCATAACCCCATTGGTCAATAAGAGTTACTGTGGTACCAGTATCACCGATAGCAACAAGCACTGCTAATACAATGTGAATGACGACGATTACTACTGCCGCAACAATAGCCAGAAACTTCATTTTTTTACTTGTTATTTCTAGCTCCCACGGCAAAGAAGTAGTCAATGCAGCATCTGCTGCTACATAGCGCTGTACTTGGTCTTCACTGAGACTTTCCCTAGCTGTATTATCATCAGGTGCAGTAATCATGCTCTATCTTCTATCTCACATCTATCAAACTATGCTTCTGAGCACGTGCGCAGTATGTAGTGCTGCAATCATCGCCTCAGTGCCTTTGTCCTCAGTAGAATCTGGAAATCCTGCTCGGTCAATCGCTTGCTGCTGAGTATCAACAGTCAAAATACCATTACCAATTGGGGTTGAGGTATCCAATGCAATCCTAGTCAATCCTTGAGTGACAGAATCACATACATAGTCAAAATGGGGTGTTCCCCCACGAATAACACAGCCTAATGCCACAACAGCATCAAACGAGGCTGCTAATTTTTGCGCCACAACAGGAATCTCTAAAGCACCTACTACCTCGAAACTCTCCACGATTGCCCCATGTGCACGTGCTGTTTCACACGCTGTACGACGCAACTGCGCACAAATTTCACTGTTCCACATACTACTTACGACGGCCACCCGCATACCCTCTGCATCAATGGCATTAACTGATGGTAATCCTTCTTTACTCATGTATAGATTCTCCTGGTTTAGTCAATGATTCAGCTAAGAGGTGTGGTCCATCGCTATCAATATGCGTTACCCACGGTAAAACGTGATGCATACGCTCTTTCTTCGTTCGTAAATAACGGTGATTATCTGAAGTTACTTCTACTGGCAATGCTATCCGATTAACAACAGAAATTCCCACGTCACCCAATTCCTGAACTTTATGTGGATTATTTGTCAGCAGCGCGATCTCCGCTACGCCAAGATCTTTCAGTATATGTGCTGCTGCAGCAAAATCACGTGCATCAACAGGATGACCTAATGCAGTATTAGCATCTACTGTATCCATCCCTTCATCTTGGAGATGATACGCCTGCAATTTAGCGGTAATCCCAATGCCGCGACCTTCATGTCCACG